>NZ_WTKP01000004.1 GCF_009793355.1 Vreelandella zhuhanensis | reverse complement strand
CTCCCGTAAAGGCTCGGAAAGGTCTTAGTGCTGGATGTCAGGCGCGGTGGTTTGGCGTGGGGGTGCTTGCGCTCACCCCGCAGCCACGTATCGAACCGGGTGACAAAAGAGCGCACCTGTCCCACCGCATCCATGATGGCCACGCGGCGAAGGTACGAAGGGAATTTGTAGTAACGTTTGGCGAAATAGGGATAGCGTACTTGTGGCCGCTGGCGGGTCGGATGAATAAGCCCTTCGATCACCTTAACGACGTCATTGCCTTTGCCAGTCCCCACCACCGGCCAGTGGGTATAGGCCACGGTCATCAGATCGCGCACCAATCGCCGATACAGTGCCAGCGTATCCGCCAGAGCGGTCTGTTGGTCGGCACTGGTGACGTGTAGCGCCAAGGAGTCGGAACGGATGATCGGCATAAGAAAACTATATATCTAACCAGTTATAAGAACAAGCAAGGCTAACGTCTTGTCCTGCCTTAACTGCCGATTCATTCAAAGAATCGAATCGCAGAATGCGGCAGGGTTTTGTTCAACGCCGACGGACAAAGCTGCCAAGGAAGTGTATCCTTTTGGTTTTTTCCAATTGCTTAATGTGAATCACCAGCGTCTCTTTTCTTTGGGAAGATTTATGGATTGGCTTCAGATTGTTGTCTTGGCGGTGATTCAAGGCCTCACCGAGTTCCTGCCTATTTCCAGTTCCGCTCACTTGATTCTGGTGCCGGTACTGACTCCCTGGGATGATCAAGGGCTAGCATTTGATGTCGCGCTGCACATCGGCAGTCTGACGGCGGTGGTGGTATATTTTCGCCACGAACTGTGGCGCATGCTGCAAAGCAGCTTGGCGGCGGTGAGCGGCAAGGGCGTGGATGAAGATGCCCGGCTAGGGTTCTGGGTGGCCTTGGCCACCCTACCGGTGTGTATCGTCGGGCTGATGTTTCATGATCTGATTTCCTCGAGCATGCGCGCCACGCTGATTATCGGCATCAGTCTGATCGGCTTTGGCCTGTTGCTGGGCTATGCCGATTTTCGCAAGCGAGGAACACGTACAGAGTATCAGTTGGGATGGAAGGATGCCGTGTGGATCGGAGGTGCTCAGGTGCTGGCCTTGATTCCCGGCACCTCTCGTTCGGGCATTACCATTACCGCTGCACTACTGTTGGGAATGAGCCGGGAAGGCGCCGCACGTTTTTCATTTCTGATGTCGATCCCGGTGATTGTGTTGGCTGGCGGCTTGGAGGCGATCGGTCTATTTCGCCAACCCCAGCTGATCGATTGGCCCGCTATGATTTGGGGTGCGGTATTATCTGGACTAAGCGCTTATCTGTGTATTCATTACTTTCTGGTGCTGATCAAAAAACTCGGCATGCAGCCTTTCGTTGTCTATCGCGTGGTATTCGGGGCCTGGTTGCTTTGGTTCTTCCATTTTTAAGTTTTGATTTAAATATTCTTAGTTTCCAATGGCAAGGTAAATATCATGAAGCATGATGGGCTTCGGACGTTATTGGCAGGTTTTCTCTGTGTGGTCTTGTTCGGGCTTGCCGGCTGCTCGGAAAATGACCGGCCGCTGGAGTCACCGGTACGTCTGGAAGGGAGTATTTTCGGTAGCTTCTATCAGCTGACGATCGCCGACCCGCTGACACAAGGCGAGGCAGGCGAACTCGAGGCAGGCCTGAAGGAAGAACTGGAACGTGTGGATCAGGCCATGTCCACCTATCGCGATGATTCCGAACTGGTCATTTTCAACCAGGCGCCGCTGAATGAATGGCAGCCGCTTTCCAATGAACTGATCGATGTCATGGCGATCAGCCAGACGGTGGCCGAGGCCAGCCAAGGAGCCTTTGATGTCACTGTCGGGGGCCTGGTCAACCTGTGGAGTTTCGGTCCCGAAGCGCGCCCAAGGGAGGCGCCTGACGAGGCCGTATTGCAGCAACGCCTGGAGAAAGTCGGCTATGACGCCCTGGAAGTCGATACCCAGAACATGCAGGCGCGGCGCACCCGGGATGTGTTCATTGATCTTTCCGCTGTCGCCAAAGGGCATGGTACCGACCGCGGCGCAGCTTATCTGGATAGCCAGGATATCCAGCATTACCTGATCAATATCGGGGGTGAACTGGTGGTGCGTGGCTATCGCGATCCTCAGCAACAGGCACCTTGGCGAATCGGTATCGAAGTGCCCGAAGACGGCCCGCAGCAAGCCCAGCATATTTTACCGCTGCACGAGGTCTCGGTGGCGACGTCGGGAGACTATCGCAACTATTTTGAACAGGACGGTCAGCGTTTTTCACACACCATCGATCCGCGTACCGGGAAACCGATCGATCATCGGCTAGCCTCGGTGTCGGTGGTGCATCCTTCCAATGCCTGGGCGGACGCCTGGGCCACGGCCTTGATGGTATTGGGGGAAAACGAGGGCATGGCACTGGCACAGGAACAGGAACTCAAGGTATTGATGCTGTTACGTGACAAGGATGACTGGAAAAGTGTGGCCAGCCCTGCCTTTGCCGAGCACTTCGGGGCTGAATTGCTCAATGAACTGGAAATCGGGCATGGCGACGGCGAATCACTCGGCACTGAAAATGAGGAGTAACATGCGCGAACTCGATGTGGTGATACTGGCAGCGGGAAAGGGCACACGGATGCGTTCCAATTGTCCCAAGGTGCTGCATACCTTGGCGGGAAAACCCATGGTGCGCCATGTACTGGACACTGCCGACAAGCTTATCCCCGAGCGCTTGCACGTGGTGATCGGCCACGGCGCCGAGCAACTTCGCGAAGCATTGGCCGACACTCAGGCGCGCTTCGTGCTGCAAGCGGAACAGAAAGGCACCGGTCATGCCGTGGCTCAGGCACTCGACGGCCTGGGGAGCGGCAAGGTACTGGTGCTCTACGGGGATGTACCCTTGATTCGCCGCGACACCCTGGCGGCACTGCTGGATCAAGTCGATGAACAGCACATGGGACTGTTGACGGTCACCTTGCCAGACCCCTCCGGCTACGGGCGAATTTTGCGTAATGCCGAAGGCGAGGCGGTGGCGATCGTCGAGCACAAGGATGCCTCGGAAAGTGAGCGCGCCGTGAAGGAATGCAACACCGGCATCATGGCGATGACTACCAAGCAGCTCAAGCGCTGGTTGCCACGGCTTTCCGCCGAGAATGCCCAAGGGGAATATTACCTGACCGATGTGATTGCCATGGCCGCCGCCGATGGCGTCAAGGTGGCCACTGCCCAGCCGGCAACGGCAGTGGAAGTGGAAGGGGTCAACAACCGTGCCCAGATGGCGCGCCTGGAACGGGCCTATCAACTCGGCGTGGCTGAAACCTTGATGGAGCAAGGCGTGGCGCTGGCCGATCCGGCGCGGCTGGATGTACGCGGCAAACTGACCTGCGGTCATGATGTCGAGATCGATATCGGCTGTGTGTTCGAAGGCGACGTGGAGTTGGGAGAGGGCGTGCGTATCGGCCCTTACTGCGTGATCCGTAACAGCACCCTGGGCGCTGAAAGCGTGATCGAGGCCCATAGTGTGATCGATGGCGCCGTGGCGGCAGGGCTCAATCAGATCGGCCCCTTTGCCCGGCTGCGCCCCGGCACGCGCCTGGCGGTCAAGGCAAAGGTCGGCAATTTCGTCGAAACCAAGAACGTCGATGTAGGAGAGGGCAGCAAGATCAATCACTTGAGCTATGTAGGTGACGCCAGTCTGGGGCGAGAAGTCAATGTCGGCGCAGGTACCATTACCTGCAATTACGATGGGGCCAACAAGCATCATACCTGGATGGGTGACGGTGCTTTTATCGGTTCCAACACCGCGCTGGTGGCGCCAGTGAGTATCGGCCGTGGCGCGACCATAGGCGCGGGTTCCACCATTGCCAAGGATGTCGCCGACCACTCCCTGGCAGTCACCCGTGGCCGCCAGATCAACAAGCCCGATTGGCCACGCCCCAGCAAGGAAGAACTCTGATATTTCAGAGCTTTATTCACCTAAACAGGGTTCACTGCCCGTTAATACTCATTGAACAAGGAGAAGGGTATGTGTGGCATCGTCGCTGCTGTGGCGCAACGCAATGTACAAGGCATCTTGTTGGAAGGCCTGAAGCGCCTGGAATACCGTGGATACGATTCCGCCGGCATGACCGTATTGCATGAAGATCAGCTGACTCGCCATCGGGCTCAAGGCAAGGTGGCGATGCTCGAAGCCTGCCTGACCGAACAGGCCCTGCCAGGCATCTGTGGCATTGCCCATACACGCTGGGCCACCCATGGTCGCCCCAGCGAAGCCAATGCCCATCCGCATCAGTCGAGTGAGCAGATTGCCGTGGTGCACAACGGCATCATCGAGAATTACGAATCGCTCAAACAATCGCTAGGCGACAAGGGTTACCTCTTCACCTCGGAAACCGACACTGAAGTGTTGGCGCATCTTCTGGCCGATATTCAGCAGCAAGGTATGTCGCTGCTGGCCGCCGTGCAGCAGTGCCTGGCGACCCTGCAAGGGGCCTATGCGCTGGGTGTGATGAGTACCCGTGAACCCGGCGTGGTGGTGGGGGCACGTCAAGGCAGCCCCTTGGTGGTGGGGGTGGGAATCGACGAAGCTTTTCTGGCCTCGGACCCCTTAGCGCTGCTGCAGGTCACCGACCGCTTCATCTACCTGGAAGAAGGCGATGTGGTGGAGCTGCGTGAAGGTGGAAAAATTTCTCTGTTTGATAGCCGGGGTGACGTTGTCGAGCGCCCGGTGCATACGTTCGAACACGGCGATGGTGCGGCCAGCAAGGGTGACTACCGCCACTATATGCTCAAGGAAATTTTCGAGCAGCCGGAGGTGATAGCTGCCGCTCTGGAAGGCCGATTGAGTGATGAGGGGGTGCTGGTGGAAAGCTTCGGTCCCGAAGCTGTGGCGCATTTCCAGACGCTCAAGCAAATTCATATCGTCGCCTGCGGCACCAGCTACCATGCGGGCCTGGTGGCACGCTATTGGCTGGAGCGCTACGCCGGCGTACCGGTGCAGGTGGAAGTGGCCTCCGAATATCGCTATCGGCAGGTGGTAGTACCCGAAGGTACGCTATTCGTCACGCTCTCCCAGTCCGGAGAAACTGCCGATACCCTGGCCGCGCTGCGTTTTGCCAAGGCGCGCGGTTACGTGGGCAGCCTTGCCATCTGCAATGTGCCAGGAAGCTCGCTGGTACGCGAATCCGATCTTTGCCTGATGACTCGCGCCGGGCCGGAAATCGGGGTTGCCTCGACCAAGGCATTCACCACGCAACTGGTGGCCCTGATGCTGCTGACCCTGGCCATCGCCCGGGCACAGGGAGGCAAGGTCGACCGCGAGATCATTACCGCCCTGCGCGGCCTGCCAAAGTTATGCCAAGAGGTGCTGGCACTGGATTCGGCGATTGAAAACCTCGCCCAATCCTTTGCCGAAAAGCACCATGCCCTGTTTCTGGGACGTGGCGCGCATTTTCCCATCGCCTTGGAAGGCGCACTCAAGCTCAAGGAGATTTCCTACATTCACGCTGAAGCCTACCCCGCCGGTGAGCTAAAGCACGGCCCCCTGGCGCTGGTCGACAGCGAAATGCCGGTGATTGCCGTGGCACCCAACGATGACCTGCTGGAAAAGCTAAAATCCAACCTTCAGGAAGTGCGGGCCCGGGGCGGGCTCTTGTACGTCTTTGCCGACGAAAGCGTCGGCATAGCCGAAGAGCCCGAGGTTCAGGTGCTGACATTACCTTATGTGCATGAAGCCCTGGCCCCGCTGCTCTACACCCTGCCGCTACAGCTACTCAGCTATCATGTGGCGGTACTCAAGGGCACCGATGTGGATCAGCCACGCAACTTGGCCAAGAGTGTCACGGTGGAATAGGAGTACTTAGATAAGGATTCGTGTGTGTATTTAGCTGGCCTGCTGCCACTATTGGCCGAAGATTAGCGCCTTGCGACGTAAGAGACCTTAGTGGGCATTTTCCAGCGGTTTGCGTTGTCGGTATACTACCGACTTTGCACGTCATGGCGTCTCGGTCAGACACTGCCGATTACGGCGCCGCCACGCGCACAATTTGATGAGAAAAACTCAAGAGGTGATGAGAGTGGAATTCAAGCTGATAATGAGCGGTCTGGCGGCGTTGGGCTTCGTCGCGGGGATCTCTACCGCGCAGGCGGAAGTGAATCGTGAAGCGATTGCCGAGCGACTCAAACCGGTAGGCGAAGTATGTGTCGAAGGACAGGATTGCGGCACGACTTCCGCGCCGGCGCAAGCCGCTAGCGGCGCCGGCGATGAAATCGACGGTGCCGGCATCTACAACAGCGTCTGCATGGCGTGTCACGAAACCGGTGCCGCCGGCGCGCCGATTCGTGGCGTTGAAGAAGCCTGGATGGACCGAAAAGTTCAAGGTTTCGCCACCCTACTCGATCACGCGATCAACGGTATCGGTGCCATGCCGCCGCGTGGGGGTAATCCCAACCTTTCCGATGAAGAAATGCGTGCATCCGTGGCTTACCTGGTGGAACCGGTAATGGACGTGCCCGAGGAAAGTGAGGCCGTCGAAGAAGTGATGGCGGAAGAAGAAGCGACGACTGACGTTACCCTGGTCGATGAGGAAGGGGTTGAAGAGGCTGAGGTTGAACCTGAAGCGGTAAACGCGGAAAAAGATAATGGTCTGGATGGCGAACTGTTGTATGCCAGCAGCGGCTGTAACGTCTGCCATGACAACGGCGTGGCCGGGGCGCCGATTTTGGGTGATGCCGATGCCTGGGCGGCACGTCTGGAAAAAGGCTCGGCAACCCTCTATGACCATGCGATTAACGGCTTCAATGCGATGCCGGCCAAGGGGGGTAATCCCAACCTGGCGGATGAAGAAGTGCAGGCGATCGTTGACTACATGGTGGCTGAAGCACAGTAAGACGCGCCTTAACTATGACGGGGTGCCCTGAAAAGGGCACCCCGTCGTGTTTTATCAATCGGCAATGTCACCCCAATAACGAGCGTAGCCCGGCGATGGCATCCTTTCCCCGCGCCTGTTTTTTCTCCGGGTCTTCTTTATCGAGACGTCCTTCCCATTCCAGGTCATCCGCCGGCAGTTCTTCGAGAAAGCGGCTGGGCGCGCAGTCCATCAGCTCGCCATAGGTCTTGCGCTGGCGAGCGAGCGTCAAGGTCAGGGTGCGTCGGGCACGGGTGATACCCACATACGCCAGGCGCCGTTCCTCTTCCACGGTGCCGGCTTCGACGGCATTGCGGTGGGGAAGCAAATCCTCTTCCAGTCCCATCAGATAGACATGCGGAAATTCCAGCCCCTTGGAAGCATGCATGGTAAGTAGCTGAACGCGATCGGAATCGTCTTCCTCGGCCTGCTGTTCGAGAATATCGCGCAATACCAGCCGCGAAATGGCGGCTTCCACACCCTCGGTTTCGGTGTCATCGCTGGCGTTGATGTCTTCGGGGTCGCGCTGCATGGATTTTTCCAGTTGGTCGATCAGAATCCATACATTGGCCATGCGGCGTTCGGCCACGGTGGGAGCGCTGGCGTTCTGGTGCAGCCAGGCTTCGTAGTCCATGTCGCGCAGCATGTCGCGAATGGCGGCGATGGCGTCGCCCTGATCCATGCGTTTGCGCACGCCGTCGATGAAATGAGTGAAGCGCCCCAGGCGTTCCACCGCCCGCGTGGGTAGCTGTTGTTCGAGGCCCAGCTCATGGCAGGCGGCAAACAGCGAGATGCCGCGTCCGGTGGCCTGGTCGTTGGCATAATTGGCGAGCTTTTCCAAGGTGCCGGGGCCGATCTCCCGGCGCGGCACATTGACGATGCGCAAGAAGGCGTTATCGTCCGCCGGATTGATCAGAAGGCGCAGGTACGCCATGGCGTCCTTGATTTCGCCCCGGGAGAAAAACGAGGTGCCGCCGGAGAGCTTGTAGGGAATCTGGTAGTGCTGCAGTTTCAGCTCCAGAAGCCGTGCCTGAAAATTGCCGCGGTAAAGCACCGCGAAATCACGCCATTCGGCACGCTCCTTGATGCGGCGGGTGAGGATTTCCCCGGCGACGCGTTCGGCTTCGGCCTCCTCGTGGCGGCTCACTACCACGCGAATCGCCGCTCCCTGGCCCATGTCCGACCACAGGGTTTTCTCGTAGACGTGGGGGTTGTTGGCAATCAAGGTGTTGGCCGCACGCAAGATGGTGCCGGTAGAACGGTAGTTCTGCTCCAGCTTGATCAGCTTCAAGCCGGGAAAGTCTTCGCCCAGGGTGACCAAGTTCTCCGGACGAGCACCGCGCCAGGCGTAGATCGACTGGTCATCATCGCCCACCACGGTGAAGGTCGAACGCTCGGCCATCAGCAGCTTGACCAGCAGGTATTGCGAGACATTGGTGTCCTGATACTCGTCGACCAGCATGTAATGAATCTTGCGTCGCCAGCGAGCCAGGGCGTCCGGGTCGCGTTGCAATAACACCACCGGCAGCAGAATCAGGTCATCGAAGTCCACGGCATTATAGGCCTTCAGATGCCGCACATAGGCTTCATAGACCCGGGCGGCAAAGTGGCTGGCGTCATCTTCGGCATGCGAAAGGGCGTCAGCCGGCAATATCAGGTCGTTCTTCCACTGAGAAATCTGGTGCTGTACGGCGTTGATCTGTTCAGCGTCGACCTGGGCGTCCTTGTTCATCAGGTCGCGCAGCAGCGCCTTGGCGTCTTCAGGGTCGAACAACGAAAACCCCGGCTTGTAGCCCAGCGCCTTCAATTCACCGCGGATGATATTGAGCCCCAGGGTATGGAAGGTGGAAACGGTCAGGCCGTGACCTTCCTTGCCCTTGAGCAGCTGTCCCACCCGCTCTTTCATTTCTCGAGCGGCCTTGTTGGTGAAGGTTACCGCGGTGATCCGCCGGGCACTCATGCCGCATTCCTGCACCAGGTAGGCGATCTTGGTGGTGATCACGCTGGTCTTTCCCGAGCCCGCGCCGGCCAATACCAGGCAAGGGCCGTCGATATAGCGCACCGCTTGTTGCTGGCGGGGATTGAGTCCCTTGATTCGCTGGTTGATGCTGAGCGTCATGGCGGCGGTTTTCCTCTACAATCGACGGCGATTAATGCGAAAGCCCAAGGGCTTATTGACACAGGCGAGTGGCATGTTCGAGATAGCGTTGTTTGAACCCCGGGTTGCGCCCAATACCGGCAACATCATGCGCCTGGTGGCCAATAATGGCTGCCGTTTGCATCTGATTGAACCCCTGGGTTTCGACCTGGAAGAAAAGAAGCTGCGCCGCGCCGGCCTGGACTATCGTGATCTGGACAATGTGACACGTCATTTAGATTATGCGAGTTTTATCGAGGCAATGGCCGGGCGGCGTATCCTGGCGCTGACCACCCATGGCACCCGGGCGTATAGCGACTGTCGGTTCGAAGCCGGGGATGTGTTGCTGTTCGGCTCGGAAACCGCCGGGTTGCCGGCGCATGTGCATCAAAGCCTGCCGGAGCAGCAGCGTCTGCGCATCCCCATGCAGCCCAATAATCGTAGCCTGAACTTGTCCAATGCGGTGGCCATCGTCAGTTATGAAGCTTGGCGCCAGCAAGGGTTTGCCGGCGCGATGGATCACTCGATGCCGTAACGCTCGCGATAAGCGCGGATGGCCTCGGCGTGGGGTTGCATGTCACTCCCGCCCTGGCTTTCCAGATAAGCCAACACCTGCGCCAGGGTGACGATGCTGACCACCGGCATGGCATAAGTGGCTTCGACTTCCTGAATGGCACTACGCTGAAGAAGGCCTTCATTGCCCTGAGCGCGTTCCTGGCGATCCAGGGCGATCACCACCCCGGCCGCGCGTGCGCCGCTTGTCTTGATCAGGTGCATGACTTCGCCGATCGCGGTACCGGCGGTGATTACATCGTCGATAATCAGGATATCGCCTTCAAGCGGTGCGCCGACGATATTGCCGCCCTCGCCATGAGTCTTGGCTTCCTTGCGATTGAAGGCATAAGGCATATCGTGGGCGTGATGGTCGGCCAGGGCGATCGCTGTCGTGGCAGCGAGGGGGATGCCCTTATAGGCCGGGCCGAACAGAACATCGGCCTGAATGCCGCTCTCGATGATAGCCTGGGCATAAAAGCGTCCCAGGCGCGCCAGGGCGGAACCGGTCTGAAACAGGCCGGCATTGAAGAAATACGGGCTGACACGCCCGGATTTCAAGGTAAATTCGCCAAATGAGAGTACGCCCTGTGCAATGGCGAACTCGATGAACTCACGCTGATAAGGCTGTAACGGCTTGACCACGGCTGTCCTCACTGATGGCTGTCCTCACTGATGAGGAGGGCTGGAAATAATAAGGGCTGGAGACTGGGCAAGTTTTGCGGCGGGCGTTTACCCAAACGTCTAAACGTCGGGTATCATACAGCAGCGACGCAAAAGGGACGATCTATGAAAATTGCCAGTATCAACGTCAATGGTATTCGTGACGCCGTCGAGCGAGGCTTCCTGGACTGGCTGGCTCAGCAGGATGCCGACGTGATCTGCGTGCAGAACATCAAGGCCAAGAGCTTCGAACTGGAAGACTATATTCTCTATCCAGAAGGCTACGAAGGTTACTTTCTGGATGCCGAGAAAGACGGCTTCTCCGGAGTGGCACTGTATTGCCGCAAGATCCCCAAGGCCATCATGTACGGCCTGGGATTTTCTCAGTGTGACCATGAAGGCCGCTTTCTGCAGGCCGATTACGACCGTTTCAGCATCGCCACTTTCCTGATGCCCGACGGTAGCGATCAAAAAGCCAAGCAGGCGTTCATGGAGCAGTACCAGGAATATTTGAGCAAGATGGCCAGAAAACGTCGCGAGTACATTATCTGCGGCACCTGGCATGTGGCTCACAAGACCATTGACCTGGCCAACTGGTCCGATAACCAGTTGACCTCGGGCTTTCGTCCGGAAGAGCGTGCCTGGATGGATCAGGTGCTCGGCCCTACCGGTTTCATCGACACCTTTCGCGAGATCAATCGCGATGCCGATGAATATACCTGGTGGCCGAAGCTGGATCAGGAAGTACCGCGCGAACGCCAGGAAGGCTGGCGGATCGATTATCAAATGGTCGGCCCCAATTTCCGCCGCCATGTGGTGGATGCCTGGATCGACTACGACGCCACTTTCTCGGAATATGCTCCGCTGATCGTCGAGTACGACCTGAGCCTTTGAGCTTGTAAAGGCACGAAACACCTTGCGTCGCTCTGCACGCCGGCTGACAGCCGGCGTGCAGCATGATAGGCACAACAGTGGGGTGGTGTTCTAGTGGCGAATGCCCAGGGCTTCCCGCTGATGGTCGCGTAGCTGGCTGCCTGTCTGCTCGGCCAGGTCAAGCATGGCGTTGAGTTCCGCCCGCGAGAAGGTACCCGCCTCGGCAGTACCCTGGACCTCGATCAACGAGCCGTCTTCCGCCATTACCACGTTCATGTCGGTACCCGCGCTGCTGTCTTCCGGGTAGTCGAGATCGACCACCGGCACGCCCTTGTAGATACCCACGGAGACCGAGCTGATCAGCTGCTTGAAGGGGTCGCTCTTGATCTTCTTTTCGCGCTGCAGATAGCGCAGGGCATCCACCAGTGCCACGCAGCCACCGGTAATCGCCGCGGTACGGGTACCGCCATCGGCCTGGATCACGTCACAATCGATGGTAATGGTGAACTCGCCCAGCTTCTTCAGGTTCACCGCTGCGCGCAGCGAGCGTCCGATCAGCCGCTGGATTTCCAGGGTGCGCCCGCCTTGCTTGCCACGTGTGGCTTCACGCCCGCTTCTGGAGTGCGTCGCGCGCGGCAGCATGCCGTATTCGGCGGTTACCCACCCCTGGTTCTTGCCGCGCAACCAGCGCGGTACTCCGGCTTCCACGCTGGCATTGCACAGCACTTTGGTATCACCGAACTCCACCAGCACCGAGCCTTCGGCATGACGGGTGTATTCGCGGATCAGGGTAATTTCACGAGCCTGGTCGGGCTGGCGCCCACTGGGGCGTACAACGTCAGAGCGCATGGAACCTCTCATGATTTGCAGGGAGAATAGCGGAAAACAAAGGAGCGCCATTCTACACACCTTGGGCCGGCCTTATCGGATAGACTGGCGCAAACCGTTGACTGAACAAGGAACCACATGAAGCACACCTTCCCAGTACACAGCATGACGGCATTTTCCCGCACCGAGCAGGCGGCACCGTGGGGCACCCTGCAAGTCGAGCTACGCTCGGTCAACCAGCGCTATCTGGAGCCGCATTTTCGTCTTCACGAAAGCCTGCGTGACCTGGAACCCACGCTGCGCGAAGCACTACGTACTCGCCTGGCGCGCGGCAAGCTGGAATGCAGCCTGCGCTTCGAGCCCGCCGAGACCGCCCAAGCCCCAGCGGTCAACCAAGCGCGGCTGGCGGCGCTGGCTGATGCCCTGAGCGCCGTGCAAGCGCAGGTGCCCAGTGCCGTGGCGCCCACCACCCTTGAGCTGTTAAACCAGCCTGGTGTCATGGAAAGCCAGCATCTTGATCAAGAAGCCATCAAAGCCGCTGCAAAAACGCAGTTTGACCAGGCGCTGAACGAACTGCTCGACGCCCGTGCCCGCGAAGGTGAAAAGCTCGCCGAGATGATTCATGCCCGCCTGAAGGGGGTGCGTGAGCAAGTGGTTGTCGTGCGCCGGTTGCTGCCGGAGATTCTCGAGCGTCAGCGTGCCCAGCTGCTGGAGCGCCTAGAGGTCGCCAAGACCGAACTCGACCCTCAGCGCCTGGAAGCCGAGTTGGTACTGGTCGCCCAGAAAGCCGACGTGGACGAAGAACTCGACCGCCTGGAAGCGCATGCCATCGAGGTGGAGCATCAACTTGGTCAGAAGGGCCCCAAGGGTCGTCGACTGGATTTTCTGATGCAGGAACTCAACCGCGAAGCCAACACCCTCTCGTCAAAATCCGTGGTTGCCGACACCACCCGCTGCGCAGTGGAGCTCAAGGTGCTGATCGAGCAGATGCGCGAGCAGATTCAAAATATTGAGTGACTCCCAATGGTGTCCAGGATTATTCATTAGTTAATGTTTTTATTTATTTTTTTGATATAAATTGCCTGCGTGCTTTCGCCCGCTTATTACTGAATAGGCGGTGCATGGTCAGCAGTGCCATCCGGCTGAAGTGAATGCCCCGGTTAATACTTTAGATCTTGGTGACGAAAGTGCGGGCCTGGTATAAAGCTAGGCCACTCAAAGCAATGATTACCGCCACTGCCAGGATATCGGCACCCGGAAATCCCCAGAACTCAGACATATTATTTCCTCATGAAGTTGAATAATTAGGTAAAGCCCAGTCGTCAGGCCAGTTCGGTGTCCAGCATACGCTGTCGGCCAAAGGCATTGAGCCGGAACTTGAACAGGACCCGGCCTACCCCGAAGTAGCCCTGATCGTCCAGTTGCTCTTCAACGCTTTCGATAATGCCGGTGGAAAATAGGTCCGTCAGGGTCACCCGCGTATTGCCTCTCCAGTAACGACCGGTGAGACCGTACTCACTCATCAGGGCGTCAGTCAGTTCCCAATCCCAGATGCCTTCATCGCGTCTGGCGTTGATTAGCTGGAGAATTCGGCCTTTCATGTGCAATCTTTTCATCTGTTGGCACTCCAGTTGATCAATGGGTGGGAGAGGGGGCCGTCTCGGTGTCGGCGTTTTTCGAGACGGCACGAACGACTTCAAGAACCTCGTCGTTCTCGGTAAACATCACGAAGCCGCCGATCACGAACAGCGCCAGCCCAGCCAGAAAATTCCACTCTGGAAGCTGCAGGGTAAAGGCCGCCAGGAAGATCACGGCGAAAAGACCGTATAACGAGGCAATCGCCTGTCCGCGACCCACCCCGATGAGCGGGAAGGACTTGTACCAGGAGACATAGCAGAAAGCGAAGGTGATCCCGGCCAACATAAGCCAGCCAATGGCGGCCCAATTGAATGTGGCGACGACCAACTCGACAACGGGCTGGTCGGTGAACAGGTAGATAGCGGGCAGAATGAGCGCTACCCAGTAGAATACCTCGGCGGAAAAGCGCACGGTGATGCCCACATCCGGGTCGGCAACATCCAGGCCCCGTCCGGCAATGGCTCCCTCAACGCCCCAACCCAGGGCTGCCATGGCGCCGCCGACGTAGCCGAGCCAGCCGCTCTGACCGGTACCGGTCAGTTCGCCTATGATGCCCGGCGCATAGACTGTTACACCGCCGGCGAGAATAATGAAGATACCGATGGCGGCCCGCTTGGTAATTTTTTCCTGATACCAGAGGCGTGCCAGAGTGGCACCGATGATTGGATACATCAGCGCGGCGATAGCAGCGAAGGCCCCGCCAATGTAACCGATGGCCAGATAGGAGCCGAATATGGCCATAGGACCACCAAAGATGGCGCCGATAAAGAACCACTTGGAGATGTTGCGCATCTGCCGAATGGTGCGGCCGTATTCGCCCCATTTACCCAGTACCCCATTCCAGACAAAGAGAAAGAACAGGACGGCGATGGCATTGAACGTCGTAAGCACCGCTGCCGCCAGCAGAAACTCTGCATTGGTGTCATAGCTCAGGTTGACGTAAGGCGCTTCAAACCAGACGGCGGAACCGGGAATGTACCAGGCGCCCCAGAGCACGGCGCACCAGAGGGCCCACATAAAGCCCCATCGGATGCTGCTGGCGGTAAAGCGTGAACGAGCCTGAGTCAGGCTTGTATCCGTCATGGACGTTTCCTTTCAATAACATTAAATGGCGTGCGCGACAGAAACTACAGCGCTGCGGTGGCGAACGGCCTTCCTAGCGCACCGCGTCCAGGGCCAGATTCTCGACTTCCGGCTCTTCGCTGAGGAAGGTTTCCAGGGAATCGTCCATCGCCTGCATCCACGGTGTGTGGTGGACCGGGGCCAGGGTGCCAGTGAGGGTTGAGCGGTAGCTTTTATTGCGATAACCCAGAATGTCAGCTTCTTTATCGTGCTCCCATTGCTTGAAGATTTCTGCCACGCCCTCGACATCGAAGGCGGGGTAATCGGTAGGCTGCAACAGATCACGGATATAGGCGGCCTGGAAGTCGATTGCCTGGAATGGATTGTCGACTTTCTGTTCCCGGCTGATCCAGTCCGTGCTGTCGGCGGCCATGGCGGTTTCATCCGGCAAGATGATGCGGTCCAGCATGACGTCCCGCGCGTACCAGGCCTGGGCATCGAACATATTGAAGGTGTAGTACTGGTCCTGCATGCCCAGGAATACCAGCTTTGGGTTTTTCTCCAGAAAGATGCCCTTGTACAGGCCTTCTGGATAGAGCCGGTTATGGGTGTTCAGGGTTAGTTCGTCCGGCAGGAACGGGAAGTGGTGTTGGTAGCCGGTGCAGAGAATGATGGCATCCACCTCTTGGCTACTGCCGTCCTTGAAATAGGCCGTCTTGCCGACCACTTTAATGAGCAGTGGCTTTTCGGTAAAAGAGTCTGGCCAGTCGAAGCCCATAGCCTGGCTGCGGTAGCTGAAGGTGACCGATTCCGCGCCGTATTTGTGGCACTGGGTGCCGATGTCCTCGGCGGAGTAGCTGCTACCGATCAGCAGCAGGTCCTTGCCGGCGAATTCGCAGGCGTCGCGAAAGTCATGGGCATGCATGACGCGGCCCGGAAACTGGTTGAGCCCTTCAAAATAAGGTGCGTTAGGCGTAGAGAAATGGCCAGTGGCCACCACCACATAATCGAACTCTTCGGTACATAGCTCATCCTGCTTGAGGTCCCTTACGGTGACCGCAAACTTTCCGGTTTCTTCCGCGTAATCTACCCAGTGCACCGCGGTGTTGAAGCGAATGTACTGTCGCGCACCACTCTTCTCGACTCGCCCCATGATGTAGTCACGGAGCACCGCCCGGGGCGGGTAGGAGGGAATGGGCCGGCCGAAATGCTCTTCGAAGCTGTAGTCGGCAAATTCCAGGCATTCTTTGGGTCCATTGGACCAGAGGTAGCGATACATGCTGCCGTGCACGGGCTCACCGTAGGCATCAAGGCCGGTGCGCCAGGTGTAGTTCCACATTCCTCCTAGGTCACTCTGTTTTTCATAACAGACGATCTCGGGAATCTCGGTGCCGGCGAGGCGTGCCGCTTCAAAGGCACGGAGTTGGGCAAGTCCGCTGGGGCCGGCCCCAAGGATGGCAATTCGAAAACTCATAGTGTTTCTCTGTTGATCGTCTGAACGAGCGAGCGCTTGGCTGGTTCGACGAAAAAATAGTCGTGGCTGGTCACCGCCTTGCTAAGAACAGGACCCGATAACCCCTTGAAAGAGGTCCACGCAAAAGAGGTCCACGCAGGCGCGCGCCAAATACAGGATTAACTGCGGGCGTAAAAATAAACCAGAGGCTCCGTTTGCCAAGAAATTCAGGCAATTCGCTTCAGGGTAGAAAATCATCGTTCTAGCCGTGTTGGCTGTACTGCAAGATGTCGAAGCGTCGCCAGTAGGGGAAGCGCTCGAAGTCGTCGGGAAAGGCAGCGCGTTGCTGCTTTTTGATATGCTTCAGTAATTCAGAGCAGCTACCCTAACACAGAACTGATGTTCTTATGGGTTGTGAGTCAGCATCCGGCGGATCCTTGGCTGCAACGCCAGCAGGGCATTCGGACTGTTTAGGTCCAATCGGTCAGACCAATGACAGTCCGGGTTTTCAGATACTGAAACAGAGGTGTGGGGCACAAGGCTTCACGAAATGCTATTGATCCTTACAGCGGCTCACCGCGGTAGTAGTGCCACAGAAACAGCGAGCCCACGCTGCGCCAGGGGGCCCAGTGTTCCACCAGCTGGCGTGCCTGTTGGGGGGTGGGTTTATCGTCCATGCCTTTCAGGCGGCCCAGCGCCACTCGCAGGGCAAGGTCATCGGCGGGGAAGATATCGGTGCGCCTGAGCGAGAACATCAGGTAGATTTCCGCACTCCAGCGACCGAAGCCGCGTAGCTGGGTAATGGCCGCAATCACCTCGTCATCATTCAGTATGTCCAGTCCCTCGGCATCAAACACCTTTGTATGCACGGCGTCGGCCAGGCCTTTGACGTATTCCACCTTGCGCCAGGATAACCCCGCATCACGCAGGGCTTGACCGTCGACTTCGAGCACTGCTGAGGTAGTTATTTCCGGGATCAGCAGTTTTACGCGGCCCATGATGGCACGGGCGGCTTGCGTGGAAATCTGCTGGCTGACGATAGTCGAGAAAAACGTCGCAAAGCCTGGGTCGCGCTGGCGAGGTGACGGTGCGCCCACCAGCGGATAGGCGCGGGCGATATCCGGGTCGGCGAGTACCAGCGCCTGCATGCCGCGTTCGATAGCTACTGTGTGCATAACCTTTCCGGTTTGAAAAATGAAGGAGAATGAACGTTACGCATCGTTTATCCTTGGACGGTATGGAGGTATCACGGGAAAGACAAGCCCTACAGCTTGAGGGGAATAATGTGCGATACTGCGGGCTTTCCCGCAGCTGATCTGCTTTTCGTCGCCAATATTTTCACAAATACCTTCGCCAATACCAGGGAAGCGCTTCATGTCTCAAGGTACGCTTTTTATCGTTTCAGCCCCTTCGGGTGCCGGCAAGACCAGCCTGGTACGTGAATTGATCGAAAGCCTGGACGGGATACAGGTTTCCGTGTCCCATACCACCCGTGCGCAACGGCAAGGCGAAGTGAACGGGGTGAATTATCATTTCGTTGACGTGCCAGGCTTTGAGGCGATGATCGAGCGCGGTGAGTTTTTCGAGTATGCCAAGGTGTTCGACAACTATTACGGCACCTCGCGCCGCGCCGTGCAGACCATCCTGGATGCCGGTCAGGATGTGATTCTGGAAATCGACTGGCAGGGAGCACGCCAGGTACGTGCCCAGATGCCCGAAGCGGTGTCCATCTTTATTCTGCCGCCTTCGCGCAGTGAGTTGGAACGCCGCTTGGCCAGCCGGGGCACCGACGAGCACGCGGTGATTGCCCAGCGCATGCGTGAAGCCGTCAATGAAATGGCGCACTATGATGAGTACGCCTATCTGGTGGTTAACGATGACTTCACCACGGCACTGCAAGAACTTCAGTCCTTGGTGATCAGCCGCCGCTTGACGCTGGCGTGCATGCAATGTCATCACGCTCCTTTACTGGCTGCGCTCTTGTCACCCGAGCCCGGGGTCGAGTAATCTAGTCAGTTAACTACCCCATTGTTTACTGGGCTGGCCTATCGGGCCAGCCCGGTTTCGTCATTACAGGAAGGTCCCCATGGCACGTGTTACCGTCGAAGATTGTCTTGAGAACGTTGAAAACCGCTTTAAACTGGTGATGATTTCCACTCACCGTGCCCGTCAACTGGCGCGTGGCTCACGCGATGCCATGCTGCCTTGGGAAAACGACAAGGCCACGGTGATGGCTCTGCGCGAAATCGCAGCGGGACTGGTGAATCACACTATTCTCGACGAACCCGTCGAAGCACCGGTACGTACACGCCCGGCGTTGGCCCCCAGCGCGCACATCGACGAGTAACCTTACGACAGAGGCGCGGTGAATGTTTACCATTGATGACCTGGGTGATCGTCTCGGTGGCTATCTTCCCCAGGAAGAGATCCAGCAGGTCAAGCGCGCCTTCTATTACGCCGAGCAGGCTCATGATGGCCAGCGCAGGCGCTCGGGTGAGCCCTATGTCACCCATCCCCTGGCAGTCGCCAACATCCTCGCCAACATGCACATGGACCATCAGAGCCTGATGGCTGCCATGCTGCATGACGTGATTGAAGATACCGGGATTTCCAAGGAGGCCTTGGCCGAACAATTCGGCAAGCCAGTGGCGGAGCTGGTCGACGGCGTTTCCAAGCTGACCCAGATCACCTTCGAGGACAAGGCCGTCGCCCAGGCAGAAAATTTTCAGAAAATGGTACTGGCGATGTCTCGCGATATTCGCGTGATCATCGTCAAGCTTGCCGACCGCCTACACAACATGCGCACCCTGGGCGCCTTGCGCCCCGACAAAAAACGCCGCATTGCCCGGGAAACGCTGGAAATCTATGCACGTATCGCCGGGCGATTGGGCATCAATACCATTCGCGTGGAACTGGAAGACCTGTCGTTCCAGGCCATTCACCCGATGCGTGCCGAGCGCATCAAGCGGGCGGTATCCAGTGCGCGTGGCAACCGTCGCAGCGCCATTCGCGAAGTACAGAGCACCTTGCAGAAAAGCCTGGATGACGAACAGCTTGCGGGGACCGTGATCGGGCGGCAGAAGCATCTGTTGTCGATCTACAAGAAGATGCGCGACCAACGCAAGCCGTTCGCCGAGATCATGGATGTGTTCGGCTTTCGTATCATTACCCAAGACGTGGCCAGCTGTTATCGCATTCTCGGCATCGTGCACAATCGTTACAAGCCGGTGCCGGGGCGGTTCAAGGATTATATCGCCATTCCCAAGGCCAACGGCTATCAGAGCCTGCATACCACTCTGTTCGGCTCAGGCGGCATGCCTATCGAGGTACAGATACGCACCCGTGAAATGGAAGCCATGGCCAACAATGGGATTGCTGCGCATTGGCTCTACAAAGCCGGACAGACCACCCATCCTATCGCCGAAGGCAGCCGCGCCCGGGCGCGGGCCTGGGTCAAGGGGCTGTTGGAAATGCAGCGCCATGCGGGGGATTCGCTGGAGTTCATCGAGCACGTCAAGAACGATCTTTTCCCAGACGATATCTACGTATTCACGCCTAAGGGCGACATCATGGAACTGCCTCAGGGCGCCACGGTGATCGACTTCGCCTACAGCGTGCATACCGATATCGGCAACAACTGCATTGCTTGTCGTATCGACCGCCACCTGGCACCGCTTTCCACGCGTCTGGAAAGCGGCCAGACACTGGAAATCATTACCGCGCCCGGGGCACGGCCTAACCTGGCCTGGCTTAATTTCGTCACCACCGCCAAGGCGCGTTCCGCCATCCGTCATGCGCTCAAGCACCAACGCCAGGCAGAAGCCGGGCAACTGGGCCGCCGTTTGCTCAACAAGGCGTTGGCGGAGTTTGATACCAGTCTGGAAGAGCTGAGCGATGACGTCGTGCCCCGGCTTCTGGCCGAGCTGGAGCTTCCCAACGAAGAGGCGTTGCTGGAGTCGATCGGCCTCGGTACTCGTGTGTCTAAGGTGGTGGCCAGACGCCTGTTGAATATGGAGCAAGGCATGCCTTCCGGACAGGGTTCGGATATGCGTGAAGGACTGCGACCGTTCGTCATCAGTGGCAGTGAAGGCATGGTGATCAACTTCGCGCGTTGTTGTCATCCGTTGCCGGGCGATCCTGTGGTCGGCCATCTTTCGGTGGGTAAGGGAATCGTCGTTCACCGTGCGGAATGCCGCAATATTGCCGAGCACAAGAATGATCCCGACAAGCTGTTTACTCTTGAATGGTCCGATGAGATCAATGAGGACTTCCCGGTAGGGCTGCGCATTGAAATCGAGAGTCGTCGCGGCCTGGTGGCTGAACTGGCGGGGCTGGTGACCGATGCCGATGCCAATATCGAGCATATCGGTATCGAGGAACGCGACGTGCGCTTGTCCACGGTTCATCTTACCTTGGCAGTAAAAGGTCGTGTGCATTTGGCGAGGATCATCAAGCGTATCCGTAATATGCCTAACGTGGAAAAGATTACTCGCGTTGTGAATTAGGCGCTATTTCAAAGACCTTCTCAAAGACTTTCAAGGAGTTAACATGAGCAACAAGGCTGTTATCAATACTGCCAAAGCCCCTGCGGCCATTGGTCCTTATTCTCAGGCCATCAAGGCCGGTAACACCGTCTATCTGTCTGGCCAGATTCCGCTTGATCCCGCCACGATGGAACTGGTTTCCGAGGACTTCGAAGCTCAGGCACGTCAAGTGTTCATGAATATGCAGGCGGTCTGTGAAGAAGCCGCCGGTTCATTGAGTGACATCGTCAAGCTCAACCTCTATCTGGTCGATCTGGACAACTTCGCCATCGTCAATCGCGTTATGGAGGAGTTTTTCTCCTCACCTTTTCCGGCGCGTGCGGCGGTGGGCATCAAGGCACTGCCCAAGGGCAGCCAGGTTGAGGCGGAAGCCGTCATGGTCATCGGTGACTAATCAGGATGCGACTGTTTCTGGCCTTGGTGCCTCCGCCCGAGCTGCGTAAGCGGTTCAAGCAACTTGCCGGTATCGCCCACGCCCGTTGCGGCGGGCGGCGTATTCCTGAGCCGAGTATGCACCTTACGCTGGCTTTTATCGGTGAGGTGGAAAAGGCACGCGCTGTGGAACTTGGGTTCTGGGTTCAGGGACTTTCGATTGAACCGGGCCGCTGGCGTCTGGACAGTTGGGGCAGCTTTCGAGGGCCTCGCATTGTTTGGGTGGGTGGCCAACGCCCTGATTCTGCGTTGACACACTTGCACCAACGGCTATGGGATGCGCTTGAAAGCCGCGGTATCCAAGGACGTCCCGTCGACTATCTACCGCATGTCACACTGTTGCGGCGAGCCAACTCTCTGGAAACCACGCCACTGCCCGAATTCGAGCTTGAGTGGCACTATCACCGGCTTGAGCTTGTGCACTCGGTTACCGATGAACGGGGCGCTTGCTATTCGACCCTGGCCCACTCGAAATCGACTATTGATTGAGTGGCGTTGGGCTGTCGTCAGGCTTTTTCGGAAGTCAGGAAATCGCCTTTCTCAAGCACCTGGCGATAGCCTTCGCGAAACGTCGGGTAGCTGAATGTATAACCGGATTCACGAATACGGCGGTTGTCACAGCGCTTGCTGACTCGCCGACGCAAGGGCGACTGCATGGTGTCGGACGCTTCCACCTTGAGTTGTTGCGCCAGCCAGAGCATGACGTTGTGCAGGGTAACGGGCTCGTTGTCACTGCCCAGATAAAGCGAGGCCACATCCTGGTGGTTTTCCTGGCGCTCGATCAAGTGCGCGAGAATACCGGCGCAGTCGTCGCGATGAATACGGTTGGAGTAGATCACCGGCGTGACCGGCGAGAGCCGGCCTTCCGCTACCTGATGAATCAAACGGTCACGACCCGGCCCGTAAATCCCGGAAAAGCGCACCACCGTGCCGGGCAACGAATGGTTCAACAAGGCCTGCTCGGCCTGACACATCAAGTTGCCGGAAAAGCTGGTGGGGTCCGTGGGGCTCTCCTCGTTGACCACTTCGCCTTCCTGCTGGCCGTAAACACTGGTCGAGGAGACGAAGAACACGCGCTTAGGTGGCGTAGCCTGTTGCTCGAGGATGGAGAGGACGCGTTTCAACCCTTCTGGATAGGCGCTCTGATAAGCGCTTTCCTCGAAGCGGTCGGCACTCACGGCGTAAATCACATAATCGGCGTGGGGCAAGGCGGTGGGCTTGCTGGTATCCAGCGCATCGAGATCCAGCGCTAGGGGCTTGATCCCGGTCTTCTGCAAGGCTTGGGTATTACGGCGTACCCCGATGACGCGATGGCCTTGCGCCACCAGTTGTTTACCCAAGTGGGTACCGATATCGCCACAGCCGATAATTAATGTGGTTAGCTTCACCTTACTTGCTCCCTTGATAAATATTCCCTATCAGATGCAAAGTCTGTATCAGACATCATGTCTTCATCAGGCTTGACCTGCTAACGTCGGTGCTTGCTAAGCGAGGACGCCATTTGGCACTGCTATGACTCTAACAGAACTCCGCTATATCGTAACCTTAGCTCAAGAACAGCATTTCGGCCGTGCGGCGGAACGTTGTCATGTCTCGCAGCCTACCCTGTCGGTGGCGGTGAAAAAGCTTGAAGAAGAGCTGGGCACCCCGCTTTTTGAGCGTTCCAAGTCCACGGTGCAAGTCACCCCTTTGGGTGAAAAAATCATTATTCAGGCGCAACGGGTGCTGGAGGAAAGCAGCGCCATCTATGAGCTGGCCAGTGCGGGCAAGGACCAACTGGCCAACCCGCTGCGCATCGGTGCGATTTATACCATCGGCCCGTATCTTTTCCCCCATTTGATCCCGGCGCTGGCCAGAGCCGCTCCGCAAATGCCGCTTTACATCGAAGAAGGCATGACCGGAAACCTGCGGCGCAAGCTGAGAAGTGGCGAGCTGGATGTGATCATCATTGCCTTGCCGTTCACCGAGACCGATGTGGTGACCAAGCCGATTTACGATGAAACTTTCGAAGTGCTGATGCCTGCCAATCATCGCTGGGTGGAACGCCAGACCATTAACAAGGAAAACCTGCTGGAAGATCGCCTGTTGTTGCTGGGAGAGGGTCATTGCTTTCGCGATCAGATACTCGAGGCCTGTCCGGCGATTACCCAAAAGCTCAATAGCCCCACCAACACCCTGATTGCCGAAGGGGGATCGCTTGAAACCATTCGCCATATGGTGGCCTCCGGTCTGGGTATTACCGTGCTGCCGCAATCGGCATTGGGCACCGAGCAGTATGAAAACGCCATGCTGGTGAGCCGGCCGTTTGCCGAGCCTTCACCGTCGCGTACCGTGGCGATCGCCTGGCGAGCGAGCTTTCCCCGGCCCAAGGCCATTGATGCCTTGGCCAATGCGATTGCGCATTGTCGTCAACCCAAAAAGACCACCACCTCGGCGCTGGCATGAATTCCCTTCAGGCGCCGGTCACCTCACTCAAGGGCGTTGGTGACGCCCTGGCGCTGAAACTGGCGCGCCTGCGCCTGGAAACGGTCGCCGACCTGCTGTTTCATCTGCCGCTGCGTTATCAGGACCGTACGCGTATTACGCCAATCGGTATGTTGAAGGCCGGGCAGGAGGCGGTGGTGGAAGGGGAGGTGACCGCCTGCGATGTGGTCAAGGGGCGCAGGCGCAGCCTCCTGGTGCGCCTGCGCGATGGCGCCGGTATTCTCAGTCTGCGGTTCTTTCACTTTTCCCCCGCCCAGCAGCAGCAGTTGCGCCCGGGTGCTCAGGTGCGGGCCTTCGGTGAAGCCCGCGCCGGTGCCACGGGGCTGGAAATGTATCACCCGGAATATCGCCTGACGGGCAATGCCGAACCGCCGGTGGAGGAATATTTCACGCCGGTCTATCCCACCACCGAAGGATTGAATCAACCACGGTTGCGGGCCTTGGTTCAACAAGCATTGGCACTGCTGGAAGCTGAGCCTCAGGCCTTGCCGGACATGATTCCCGAGCCGCTTCGCGAGCGTTTTCGCCTGCCTGAACTGCAGCGATGTTTGCATCTTCTGCATCAGCCGCCGCCGGATACCGACCTTTCGAGACTCGCCAGCGGCCATCACCCCGCGACCCGGCGCCTGGCACTGGAAGAGTTGCTGGCCCATCAACTCAGCCTGCGAGAGGTAAGGCGGCGTATCCAGGCGGATGGCGCCCCGGTATTGCCGTCGGGGCGTAATCTTCAGGCGCGCTTTCTGACGCAATTGCCTTTTTCGCTGACCGGTGCCCAGCGTCGCGTCCTGGATGAAATCGCCCATGACCTGGCATGTCCTGCGCCCATGCTGCGCCTGGTGCAAGGCGATGTGGGGTCGGGCAAGACCGTGGTGGCGGCGATGGCGGCGCTTTCCGCGCTGTCAGGCAACTGCCAGGCGGCGATCATGGCCCCCACGGAAATTCTCGCCGAGCAGCATTACCGCAACTTTTGTGCCTGGTTCGAGCCCCTGGGGATCGACGTTGCCTGGCTTGCCGGCAAGCTCAAGGGCAAGGCGCGGCTGGACGCCAAGGCGGCGATTGCCGACGGGCGCGCCCGAATGGTGGTGGGCACCCATGCGTTGTTTCAGGGCGATGTGCATTTCCACCGTCTGGGTCTGGCGATTATCGACGAGCAACACCGCTTCGGCGTTCACCAGCGCCTGGCGTTGCGCGAAAAGGGTGAAGCCGGGGGGCTGACGCCGCATCAATTGATCATGACCGCCACGCCCATTCCGCGCACCCTGGCGATGAGCGCCTACGCCGATCTGGATGTCTCGGTGATCGATGAACTACCGCCGGGGCGTACCCCGGTCAAAACCGTGGTGGTGCCGGATGAACGCCGCCCTGACGTGGTCGAGCGCATTCGCAACGCTTGCAGCGAAGGTCGCCAGGCGTACTGGGTGTGTACCCTGATCGAAGAATCCGAGGTTCTGCAATGCCAGGCTGCGGAAGCCACGCTTGAGGAACTGACCCAGGGCCTTCCCGAGCTTGTCATCGGCTTGGTGCATGGGCGCATGAAGGCGGCCGAAAAAGCCGCGGTGATGGAAGCGTTCAAGGTGGGCGAGGTGGATCTGCTGGTGGCGACCACCGTGATCGAAGTGGGGGTGGACGTGCCCAATGCCAGCTTGATGATCATCGAAAATCCCGAGCGGCTGGGGCTTTCCCAGCTGCATCAGTTGCGTGGCCGAGTGGGCCGGGGAAGTACCGAAAGCTTCTGTGTGCTGCTTTATCATCCGCCCCTCACCAACGGTACCCGCAAGCGGCTAGGGGTGATGCGCGAAACCACCGATGGTTTTCGTATCGCCGAAAAGGACCTGGAAATACGCGGCCCCGGCGAAGTGCTGGGTACCCGTCAGACAGGCCTTGCCCAGATGAAAGTCGCCGACCTGGAACGCGATGCTGACCTCCTGGATCAGGTGAGCGCGCTGGCCCGGGCAATGCAGGCGCAGGCGCCGGAGGCTGCCCCGGTGCTGATTCGCCGCTGGCTGGGAGAGGAAGCAGGGCGCTACGGTCAGGTGTGAGAGGTGTCGAGGTCGGGTGAGGGGTTGGCTTCTGGCTTGAGAATCAAGCGATTTGCCGCATCGCTTAGCGGGATCAGTTGGCGGCAAATCAAGCGGAGTTGGCTCTGCACCGGTCGATAGGCGACAACTGCCTGGTTCTTGTCTGGAGAAGGCGTCCGGGGCGGCTCGCCATCCAGCTGTACCAGCAACGTTTCCACATCTCCTTCCAGCGTTCTGATGGGTTGACGATGCAACAGCTGATCGGCGCAGTACGCCAGTAGCTCGTCGATGCGCCGTGCCACCGGTATCAGGGTGGCCTTGTCTTCCTCTTGGGTAAGACGATGACGGTGGGCGCCCAGCGCTGAGAGATAACTCAGCAGGGTATGATCCAACACCAGAAAACGAAGGCCGTCGTCGGCATCGTGTTTACGATAATGCCCGGGTTCATGCAGCATATTGGTGAGCATGGTAGACAGGGCGGCATCGGCGTTATGGGCGTCACGTCGCGCCAACCGATAGGCCAGATCATCCTGCTTGCCGGCTTCGTATTGATGAATGATCTCTTCCAGATAACGCCGGTTGGCGTTCAAGGCATCCGCCGCCTGACGATACAGGCGCCGCCCCTGCCAATCGGGAAGGATGAAGAACACCGCAAGACCAGCGATCGCGGCGCCCAGCAGGGTGTCGAACAAACGCGGCCAGATCAGATCGAAACCGCTGCCTACCTGATTGAAACTGCACAGTACCAGCAGGGTGATCGAAGCCGTCGCGATGATGTAGTGTTCCTCGCGGTTGGCGAAAAACGCGACACCGGCGATCAATGCAATCAAGCTCTGGGCCAGCGGATGGGGAAACAGCGTGATCGAGGCCCAGCCGGCGACCAGCCCGAGCACGGTGCCGATGATGCGTTGAGTGAAAAAACGCCGGGTGGCGGCGAAATTAGGTCGGCACACGAACAGGGTGGTCAGCAGTATCCAGAAGCCTTGTTCGGGATCGATCAGGCGCATCAAGCCGTAGCCTGCCAACAGAGCGATTGAAAGGCGCAGCGCGTGGCGGAAGGTCGGCGAACTCAGCGTCAGGTTCAGCCGAATGCGCTCCCAAGCATCGCTCAGGCTGGAAGGTGAACGGTCGAACAGGCCCTCATTACGTCGGGTGTCGCTGACATCGGGGTTATGCGCGGTGGCCAGCTGTTCTTCGAGGGTGGCGAGGTTATCGGCCAGTGCCTCCAGCGGAAACAGCAGCTCGCGCCAGCGTGGCTCACGCATGGCATGCAGATTGTCGATCGAAGCGCGCAGATCCAGGAGGGCTTGTTCGCTCTGGCGATGATCGAAAGGGCGGTTGAGCAGCAGCGCCTTGCCCAGACGCTTGCAGGCCAGCCCTTGTTGGTCGAGCAGCCGCTGGCAGCGAAACAGAACGTCGTGATGAAAAAAGGCTTCGGTCAGGGCGGCGTAAGGGTAGTGGGTTGAGCTTGCCCGTTCGTGAATGTCCTGGGCGGCGAAGTAAATGCGCAGATAACGGTTGAGCTTGTGGTCACCGCGCTGGCCTTCGAGACGGCGAAAGATCATCTCCTTGGCCTGGTTGAGTGCCTCGACCACCTGGCCGTTCTGGCGCGCCAGGGCCAGGCGTCGCCCTTCGATATCCACATCGCGGAGTGGTTCGAGCAGCGCCGATTTGAGGATCAGATACTTGCCCAGTTCCTTATAGACCCGCGCCATGCTTTGCTTGAGGGGCTGGCGTTCGAACAGCGCACACCACACTACCGAAATCACGCCATACCAGGCCGCGCCGGCAAGCAGCAGCAATGGCTGACGCCAGGGAGTTTCCTCGGGCACGCCGCCATGATGTTCGATATTGATCATCGAATAGATGGAGAGAATCAGGGTGCCGGCGGCGATGGTGGCGAAGCGTTGCCCAATCGCCCCCAGCATGATCAGAGTGAACGTTGCCGCTCCCAACCCAAGGGCGAATAACCAGGGCCAAGGGTAGAGCCATTGCACGCTTAGCGAGGCAATCGCAAAGCATCCAAGTGTCACCAATAATGCCTGGAGCCGCCCTTGCCAGCTGTCGTCAGTTTCCGAAAGGGCACTGGCGCTGATCCCCAGAAATAGTGGAATCACCAGTGCTGCCTCGTCCAACGCCCAGCCCAGCGTGATGATACCGCTAAACGCCAGGAAAACCCGCAGGCTGTAGGCGAACTTGTCGAGCGTCCAGAGACGCCGCAAGGACAATGAGAGCGAAATCGACATGCTAGTTAAGTGGCACTTACGTATAGCCCTTGAGGACGGGTATGGACGACTCGAGCATTCACAACTGCTTGAACGTTCACAAGTGCTTGAGTAGTTTCTGTAGCTTGGTCATGTCGGATGAATCGCCGACTAGGCGGACCTTGCCTGTCATCATGCCATCGAGAAAGGCTTTTTGGGTGGGTTTCTTGAGAATTTCTAGTGCGGTGTCCTGGTCATCGAAGCGTAGCTCGAGATCAAGATCCACCGGCAGTCCTTTGCCGGTGATAATACCTCTGGGCGTCATGCGGTAATAACGGGCGATCGTCAGATCTTCCGTAGCAATGCCCCAATCCAGGCCGCGCATGCGCTCAAGTTGCTCGCGAAAGCGCGGCTTGCGGCGCAGGGCTCGCTTGAGCAGAAAGCCCAGGAACCACAGCGTCAGTTTCAGCTTCATCAGGAAACCGCGTCCTTGAGCGCTTTGCCGGGCTTGAACGCTACGTTCTTGCTGGCGGGGATCTGCAATGGCTCGCCGGTTTGCGGATTCTTGCCGGTACGAGCGGCACGTTCACGCACGGTGAAAGTACCAAAGCCGATCAAGGCCACGTCATCGCCCTGGGCGACACTGTTGGTGATTTCGTCGAGGATCACGTTAAGTACCTGGCCGGCTTTATCCTTGGACAGATCGGCACCTTCGGCAATGGCAGCAGCGAGTTCGGGTTTGCGCATGGGGGACTCCGTTGTAGCGATGGCAGTGGTTAAATAAAATGCTTGTTGCTAACGAGGCGTTGGAACGACAACCCGGTAACAGCAAGTCGAGCGTAACAGGCTTACCCAGCCTAGCCTTGAATGTAACGAAAATCAGCCTAGCAGTGCTGGTGCCGCTCTGGAAAGCTCCACTTTCCTTCTCACGCAGCTGCCTGTCAACGCAAAACCAATCAAACGTCCGTCTTTGTCTTCGGCCAAGGCACTGAAATTGCGTTCTTCGCCTTCGATTCGCCAGTGCGCAGGCGTCTGAAGTGGTGGCAAGGCAACTACCGGTAGCAGCGGCGTTTTCACGATGACCGGCCAGGCGCCGAAACTTACCTCGGTGGGCGTGCCGCTCAGGGTGGCTGCCAGTGCCTTGGCGCTGGCTTGTAGCGGCTGAACGTACATGGCATTGAGGCTATCCACGCAGGCTGCATCGCCTAACGCATAAATCCCGGGCTGGGAGGTTTGTAGAGTACGATCCACGTGAATGCCGCTGGTATCGGCATGGATGCCGGCACGTTGCGCAAGCTCGCTGCGCGGTGCAAGGCCGGTGGCCATGAGCACGATATCCGCCGTAACGATGGCCGCATTATCCAGGTGAATGCTGACGTCGTTGCCGGAGAGGGCCAGCTCGGTGATGGTGCGTCCCAATTCAAGATGAATACCGGCCTCGACGAAGGCACTGCCCAGTGCCTTGCCTAACGGAGGTGGCAATAAACGAGGTAAGGGCGCGGCCTCCGGGGCGATAATACGTACCTGATGCCCACCGGCATGCAAGTCGTTGGCGAATTCACAGCCCACCAAGCCGGCCCCGATGATCGCCACCCGCACTGAACCGTTGATTTGGCTCAGGGCTGTGTGAAATCGATGGTAGTCGTCAAGGTCGTTGATCGTGAACAGGCGCGAGGTTAGCGTTTCAGGAATCACAAAAGGCACCCGCGGTGCGGCACCGGTGGCCAGCACCAGGTCGCTATAGGCTTGGTGCGTATTATCGGCGAAAAGCAGTTCACGCCGCGCAACATCGATCGCGCTGACCGAGGTATGGGTGAGTACGTTGATATCGAGTTGTGCCGCGAGGTCGGTGGCTGAACGTACTGCGAGGCTTTCAGGCGAAAGCCCTTTGGCGAAACCGGTAGAGAGCAGCGGTTTGGAATATTCGCTGCCGCTGTCCCGGCTGACCAAAGTGATCGGACGCTGGGTATCCAGTTTCCTGAGGGCGCGTACCAGGCCGACACCGGCCATACCACTGCCGACTATCACCACGGGGTGGTTGGAAGCGTGCATAGTTTCACCTGAAAAACCTGTTTGGCCACCATGTTACACTAGGCGCACGGCTATTTTTTGCGGAGAGCGCAGTGACGCTTGATGTTATTTTTCCTGTCTGGCGTCCGGTGGCAGCGGCGCGACCGGCCATGAGTCATGCTTGGTGGCAGTGGGTTGCATCCACCGATTCGCTGACCACACGCTTGACCCGAGCGGGCAAAGAACGAGCTTTTCGCGTCAAGCTGCTGCGCCAGGAAGTGGGGCGCCCTTTACCCGATGAGGCTCGGGCGCTGGGAATTCCCCTGGGCCGGCATGCCTGGTTGCGTGAAGTGGCGCTGTGCCTGGACGAGACGCCTTGGGTGGTGGCTCGCTCGGTGGCGCCGCTTTCCCAATTGCGCGGGCAACGCCTGGAGCGGCTTGGGGAGCGTTCGCTGGGCAGCTGGTTGTTCCAGCAGCCGGATCTGGTGCGCGGCCCCCTGGAGGTCAGCAATCACTCGGCCCGCTTTGCTCAGGCGGAGCTTGTTCAGGCAAAAGGCCCTTGGGCACGGCGTTCGGTGTTTCGCCATGGCGCTCTGTCGTTACTGGTGCAGGAATATTTTTTGACCGAAATGGCGGATGAACTGGCGCTGCCTTCGCGCTAGGCTACTCTCTCGATGGGTTTTTCTATTCACGCTCAATGGTTTTTATTCACGAGGTAATCATGGATCGTTCCCTGCTGCGGCCTTTGGGACTGGCGCGCGTGCCCGATTTCTTGCACCTGATGCGCCTGGATCGCCCGATCGGCACCTGGCTTTTGATGTGGCCGACGCTCTGGGCGCTGTGGGTGGCCGCCGAGGGGATTCCAGGTCGCGATGTATTGCTGATCTTTATCGTTGGGGTTTATCTGATGCGTGCCGCCGGTTGCGTGATCAATGATTACGCCGACCGACACTTCGATGGCCACGTCAAACGCACCAAGCATCGCCCCCTGGCGACCGGGCGTATCGGAGAAGGTGAGGCGCAGGCATTGTTCGTCATGCTGGTGCTGGCGGCCTTCGTGCTGGTGTGGTTCACCAACCTGTTTACCGTCATGCTGTCGCTGGTAGGGGTGGTGCTGGCGTTCATCTACCCGTTCATGAAGCGCTATACGCATTTTCCTCAGGCATTTCTGGGGGCGGCGTTCTCCTGGGCGATTCCCATGGCCTTCGGCGCCGTTCTGGGGCACGTGCCTCTTGAAGCCTGGCTGTTGTTTGCCGCCAACGTCGCCTGGACGGTGGCTTACGATACCCAGTACGCCATGGTCGATCGTGAGGACGACCTGAAAATCGGCATCAAGTCGACGGCGGTACTGTTCGGCCGGGCCGATCGCTTGATGATCGGCGTACTGCAGTTAGTCACCTTGCTATTGCTGGGTTGGGTGGGTGTTCGCCTGGCGCTGGGCGGTTTCTTCTGGCTGGGGCTGGCCGCCATGGCGGCGACCTTTGTCTATCAGCAGTACCTGATTCGTGATCGTCAGCGCGACCATTGCTTTCAGGCGTTCTTGAACAACCACTGGTCGGGTCTGCTGGTCTTTGCCGGCATCGCTCTGAGCCTGTGGCCGAGCGGCGCATAACAACCGCTCGGGCCTGGTATGCCTCAGTGCTGAGCGTGTTCCATACTCATTGAGCTATCTTCCGGTGGGGCCTGTACGTCAACCTCCACTTCAATATCGCCGCGGTGAGCAAACTCAAGCGTCAGCGGAAAGCGCTCGCCTGCCTGGAGTGGGCTGACCAGGTTCATCAACATCAGATGATAGCCGCCGCCGGGGCGCATAACTTGGGTCGTGCCGGGTTCCACTTCGAGCTGCTCGATACGGCGCATGCGCATGATGCCATCGTCCATGCTCATGTCGTGTATTTCCACGCTCTCACTGACGGGGGTACGGGCACCGACGAGGACCGCCGGGGTATCGTCTTCCACGCTAATGGACAGGTACGCCGCACCATGAGGCACGCTGGGTGGCGTAGGGGTGGCAAACGGGTGCAACAGATGTAGCCCTTCAGGGCTTACATCCTGAGCCTGCGCGCCACCCGCGGCGAGCAGGCCTGCGGTGACAAGAGTCACAAGAGAAAAGCGCATCATGAATTGTCCTGGGTAAGTGAGCTTGAGCAAGTGAGCAGTGAATTGCCAGACGACATCATAGCGCTGCCATCCAGAAAAAGGCGTTACTGGGTCACCATGTCGCGTTGCTCACGATAATGGCGATCCCACATCAATACCGCACCAGCCACGGCGCCGGGAATCAGAAAGAGGTTGGCCAAGGGTAGCCAGGTAATCAGGATGACCAGCCCGCCGTAGCTTAGGCTCTGCCACCAATGGGCGTTTAAACGTTTGCGCATCTCGGCGAAGGTAACCTTGTTGTTATCCATCGGATAGTCAAGGTAGGTGATCGCCATGACCCAGGCGGAAAACAGTGCCCAGAGCAAGGGGGCGAACAGGTTGAGGCCGGGAATCCAGCTAATAATGAACAGCAGGACGGCCCTTGGTAAAATATACGCCAGCTTGACCAGTTCGCGCCCCAAGGCATCCACGGCCGTTCTGGCTAGACCGCGATCATCCAGAGGCTGACGCCCGGTCGCCTGAATTTCTACCTTGGCGGCCAGGAAACCGTAAAAAGGGGCGGCGATAAAATGCGTGACCAAGGTAAAGGTGAAGAACACCACCACCACCAGGCTCAGCATGAATAACGGCCAGATCAGCCAGGATAGCCAGTCGAGCCAAGCGGGCACCATGGCCATCCATCCTTCGAGCCAGCCGCTGAAGTGAGTGATGACATAGTGCAGCATACTCACGTAGACCAGCAGATTGACCAGGATGGGAATGAAGACGTAACGGCGTAGCCCCCGACTATAGACCAGGCGGGTTCCCCTAAGCAGGGCGGTGGAAGCATTCAGCATGGGTGGTGTCCCAGAAGATGAGCAATATAAATACATCGAGCACTAGCCGTGTGGGATGGAAGGTCTTCACCACATCTGGATCCTGTGCTTTACTGAAGACTCAGCTTACTGCAATGCAGCAAATCGAGCCAAGAGGCGTCTCGCCACACTTTTACGCCATGTTGCCAGAGGTTGTGATAGTCTCGCGCCCGATTTGGATTACCCTTTTTCTCTTTTATAACAATAACCTTGTAAAGCGAAGCGACCATGAACGTTCTTGAAACCGATCTGGATGATGCACCGGCTCCCCAAGGGCAGCTCACCTTGAAGCTTCTGGCAGCGCGCCAGGATACCAATTTATACGGCGATATTTCCGGGGGCTGGCTTGTCAGCCACATGGATCAGGCCGCAGAGCTTGCCGCGGGACGCAAAGCCGGTGGGCGTACCGCAACGGTGGCTATCGAAGCCATGGATTTCCTGAGCCCGGTGCGGGCAGGGTCAATGGTAAGTGTTTATACGGCAGTACGTGAGATTGGCCGCAGTTCAATCAAGATAGACGTAGAAGTGTGGGTGCGTCCGCCTCATGGATGCAGCCTGGACGAACGCCAGAAAGTCACCGAAGCCCGCTTCGTGATGGTGGCGCTGGATGATAATGGTCGGATTCGCGCTGTACAGGATGACAACGCTTGAGCCACCAATAAGGGCGCCCGGAAGGCGCCCTTGGATGCTCTGCCATGGCGGAGCCTCTACTGACTGTCTCGCTAGTGTCAGGAAATGACGTTATCGCGGTTTTTCAGGTAAGCGTATTCACTTATGTCGGTGAACGGACGCACCAGCTTCTGGAATGCTGCGTAGGACTCGTAGACCATGCGTGATTCCTCGTCGGCCTCGACCTGCTGTTGAATCGCCTCCTGCGATGATTCATACAGGGCCTGCATGACGTCTTCCGGGAAAGTGCGCAGCTGGACGTTGTGTTTGTTGACCAAGGCGTCCAGGGCCTGCGCATTGCGGAAGGCAAATTCACTGATCATTGCCAAGTTGGACGCGCGAGCGGCTTCAGTGACAATCGCCTTGAGATCGTCGGGTAAGGCGTTCCAGGCATCCAGATTGACGGTGCCTTCCAGAATTGCGCTGGGTTCGTTCCATGCCGACGTATAGTAATAATCCGCCACCTGGTGCAGGCCGAAGGCCAGGTCATTATACGGACCTACCCAGTCGGCAGCATCCAGTACCCCGGTCTGCATGGAGGTGAATATTTCCGAGCCCGGCATATTCACGGTGGTAACGCCGATGCCGTTCATGGCTTCGCCGGCAAGCCCGGGCAGGCGGAGCTTGAGTCCCTGCATATCGTCGAGCGAGTTGATTTCCTTCTTGAACCAGCCCGCCATCTGGGCACCGGTATTGCCGACCGCAAAGGGTTTGAGGTTGTGCTTGGCGTAGATCATGTCCCACAGATCCTGCCCATCGCCATGGTACAACCAGGAGTTGGTTTCGGTGGTATTCATCCCGAAAGGCACGGCGGTGAAGAACTGGGAAGCGGCGACCTTGCCGCGCCAGTAATAAGAAGCCGAGTGCCCCATTTCAGCGGTGCCCGCCGCCACGGCGTCAAAGACTTCCATCGCAGGCACCAGTTCACCGGCGCCGTGTACGCGAATACGCATGCGTCCGCCTGAAAGCGCTTCGATACGTGCAGCGAAATCATTGGCACCGGTGCCGAGCGCCGGAAAGTTCTTGGGCCAGGAAGTGACCATATCCCAGGTGATGGTTTCCTGGGCACTGGCAGTGGAAACAAAGGGCGCGGCAGCGACGCCGGCGGCGCCGATGCCGACGGTCTTGAGGAAATTGCGACGTTGCATCATGGCAGAGTGACTCCGGAAATTGTCTGATTTTTTATACATATGCATAAGGTGGCATGCCTATGTCCGGCGGTCAGTATGCGTCATGGTGGTTTTGTCGGGCAAGCGGGTTGCCCCGTTTAAAGAGGCGTCAGCTTGGCAAAGCCCAGCACCAGCCACTTATCGCCTTCGCCTTCGAAACTGACGTGAACCCGCGCTCGCGCCCCTTCGCCTTCGGCATTGAGAATCACGCCTTCCCCGAACAGGGGATGGCTGACCCGTTGCCCCACGTGCAGGCTGGGCAAGTCATCACCGCCATCCACGCCTTGCTGGGCAAAAGGCGACGGGCGGGAGGCGGTGACCGGCCGAGAGATCTGGCCGCGCAGGCGTACTTCCTCCAAAAGATGCTCGGGAAGTTCGCGCAAAAAACGCGAGGGCCGCGGAAAAATCTCCTTACCGTGCAGGCGGCGCGTTTCAGCATGAGTCAGGTAAAGCTTATGCATGGCGCGGGTCACACCCACGTAACACAGGCGTCGTTCCTCTTCGAGGCGGCCGGGTTCCTCCAGCGACATCTTGTGAGGAAATAAGCCTTCCTCGACGCCGGCGATGAACACCACGGGAAACTCCAGGCCTTTCGCCGAATGCAGTGTCATCAGCTGGACACTGTCCTCGAACTCATCGGCTTCATGATCGCCGGCATTGAGTGCCGCTTCCGACAGGAAGGCTTCCAGGGCGGCCATGCCTTCCCCCGCCACCGGTGGTTCGAAGATATCGCCCTGGGTGAAGGCCCGACCGGCGGTGACCAGCTCTTCGAGGTTTTCCACCCGGGCCTGGCCTTTCTCACCGCGCTCGCTCTTGTGATGTTCGATCAAGCCGGTATGGGTGATCACATGATCGATGATTTCATGCAGGGAGAGTCCGGCACAGTCGTTGTCCAGGCGTTCGATCAGATTGGCGAAGGCCTGGATGGCATTGGCGGCGCGGCCCTTGAGGGTGGCGTCGGCCAAGGCATCGTGAAGCGCCTGCCATAACGAGACATTTTCCGTGCGGGCACGAAAGCGCAGAATTTCCACCGTGCGGGTACCGATACCCCGGGTGGGCACGTTGATCACTCGCTCCAGCGAGGCATCGTCGTCGCGGTTGAGCAACAGGCGCAGGTACGCCAGGGCATTCTTGATCTCGAGGCGCTCGTAGAAACGGTGGCCGCCATAGATGCGATAAGGCACCCCTTGGCGGATCAGGCTTTCCTCCAACAGGCGAGATTGGGCGTTGGAACGGTAGAGAATGGCAATCTCGCGGCGCAGGAAACCTTCGGCGACTTTTTCCTTGATCGTCTCGACGATGAAACGCGCTTCTTCCAGGTCGTTGAAACCGGCATAGATCGAAATCGGCTCGCCCTGGGCGCCTTCGGTCCACAGCTTCTTGCCCATGCGCTCGCTGTTGTGGCTGATCAGGGCATTGGCGGCATCCAGAATCGCACTGGTGGAGCGGTAATTCTGTTCCAGGCGCACGGTATGGGTGCCGGGAAATTCCTGCTCGAAGCGGCGGATGTTTTCTACCTTGGCGCCGCGCCAGCCATAGATCGACTGGTCGTCGTCGCCCACCACCGTCATCGGCGTCTGTTGGCCGGTAAGCAGCTTGAGCCAGGCGTACTGCAGGGTATTGGTGTCCTGAAACTCGTCCACCAGCACATGGCCGAAACGTTCGCGGTAGTGGGCCAGAAGCGTAGGGTTATCGCGCAGCAGCTCCAGGCTTCGCAGCAGAAGTTCACCGAAGTCGACCAGCCCACCCCGCTCACAGGTCAGCTGGTAGCGTTCGTACAATTCGACCATCTGGCCCAGATAGGCATCGCCGTGAACGTCCACCTGTTGGGCGCGCAGGCCTTCTTCCTTGCAGCCGGAAATGAACGACTGCACCTGGCGTGGCGGAAAGTTCTCCACGTCGATCGAATAATCCTTGAGCAGCCGTTTGACCAGGCGTAGCTGGTCGTCGGAATCGATGATCTGAAAATTTTGCGGCAGACGCGCCGCCTGCCAGTGAGTACGCAAAAAGCGATGGGCGATGGAGTGAAAGGTGCCCACCCATACATGGCGCAGGGATATGCCGAGAAGTACTTCCAGGCGGGTGCGCATCTCGCGGGCGGCCTTGTTGGTGAAGGTCACCGCCAGCAACGCATAAGGCGAAAGGCCTTCGGCCTGCATCAACCAGGCAATGCGATGTACCAGCACCCGGGTCTTGCCCGAGCCTGCACCGGCCAATACCAGAAGATTACCCTGGGGGGCGCTGACCGCCTCGCGCTGGTCGGGGTTCAAGGAATCGAGAATCGCCGTGACGTCTTCCATACAGGCCGCTGCCGGGTCGAAAATGGGCGCTCATTCTAGCACAGACGCCGTTGGGTCTTGGCGTTCATCCTTCTTCGGGAAAGCGCAGCGGGGTGAGGCTTTTCTTCACTGCCTTGAGCTGTTGCGCCAACTTGGGTCCGCGGGTTTTGGCCACGCCCACGGCAAGCACGTCTATCAGTACCAAATGCGCAATGCGTGAACTCATGGGAGTGTAGATTTCCGTGTCTTCGTGGACGTCGATATACAGCGGCAGGCTGACTTCCTCGGCCAACGGCGAGCCACTGGGGCATAGGCCAATCACTGTGGCACCCGCTTCCCGTGCCAGGCGCACGCTGGCGACCAGTGCCTTGGTGCGCCCGGTCTGGGAAATTGCCACCACCACATCGCCTTCCTTGAGGGTCACCGCCGACATGTTCTGCATGTGCGGGTCGGCGTAGGCGGACGTGAAAATCTGCAGCCGAAAAAACTTGTGCTGGGCATCAAAGGCCACTGCGCCCGAGGCGCCGAAGCCGTAGAATTCGACGCGGTTGGCCATGGCCAATGCATTGACCGCACGTCCCAGGGCATCGTTATCCAGGCGGTCACGTATGGAAAGCAGGGTGCCCACGGTGGAGTCAAAAATACTGTAGGAGAATTCTGCCACCGAGTCGCTATCGTTCATCGAGAATTGGGCGAACTGGCTGCCGGTGGCCAACATCTGGGCCAGTTGCAGCTTGAAGTCCTGAAAACCATTGCAACCCAATGCTCGGCAAAAGCGCACCACCGTGGGTTCGCTGACCTTGGCCTCGGTGGCCAGGTCGACAATCCGCATGTGGATAACGTCATCGGGGTTGCGCAGCACAAAGCGTGCTACCTTCTGCTCGGAGCGGCGAAAGTGCTCCATGCGGCGTCTCAATTCATCGAACAGGGCGCGACTCACGTTCAGCTCCTCGGTAATGATACATAAGCGACGCCGGTCAATCGGCGCCCCGTCACAGTATGCCTGACTGATAGACGAAATGGGCAGGGAAAGTGGCCGCTTGGAGGAGACAGCGACATGGGCAGCCGCTGTGCACAAGGGCGTTGCTGTGAGGTAATGCAAGGTTCTTTCGAGTCGCGGGGACCAGACGGTGACGTTCTGCTATCGCTCAATCCCCCGGTCCGCACTCCATGCAGTGCTCGATGATTTCCGGCCCTTTGCGGAGGTCGGCATTGAGGTCATACAGGGCGCTACGCAACCCTTCTTCCAGCACCGGGTGATAAAAGGGCATCTCGAGCATCCGGCTCACGGAAAGCTTCTGTTCCAGCGCCCACGCCAGCAGGTGCGCCATATGTTCGATTTGCGGGCCGAACAGTTCCGCTCCCAGAAACTGGCCGCTGCCATGTTCTGCATAGAGGCGCAGCATGCCACGTGTTTCGCGAATGACCTTCGCGCGGCCCTGCTTCTTGAACGTGATTTCCCCCACCGCAATGCAGCCATGACCGCCATAGCACTGTTCCAGCTCCTCGCGGCTGGAACCTACCGTGGCTATCTGGGGGTCGGTGAAGACGATAGCCAACGCCACATTGCGTTGAGTGACTCGGCAGTCCGGGTAGCGTCCGGCATTAGCGCCAGCAATGCGTCCCTCATTGATGGCTTCATGCAACAGGGGAAGTTCCTGGTCGGAATCGCCGGCAATGAAAATATGGCTTGGCTCACCGCTGGCATCCAGGCATTGCAGAGTGAATCGATTGAAGCTGGGGACTCCCTTGTCATCGAGCGCCAGGCCGGCATTTTCCAGCGCAAGCTTATCGAGATTAGGGCGTCGGCCGGTAGCGGCCAACAAGTAGTCGAAGCGTTCAGTCAGGCGTTGGCCAGTATCGCGTTCAAGGAAGGTAACCACGACTTGGTCGCCTTCCCGCTCGATGCTTTCCACCTTGGCATCCGGGTCGAGATAAAACTCCGCCTTGAAGGTCTGGTCGGCGTAGTCACGCAGGGTGTCGTCCTGAAATGGCCCCAGGCTGCCACCGATACCGAACATGCGTAACCGCACTCCCAGACGATGCAGGGCCTGGCCCAACTCCAGCCCGATGATACCGGGGCCGAACACCGCCACTGATTCGGGTAGATCGTCCCAGTCGAAGATATCATCGTTGACGATCAGCCGGTCTCCTGCGCCTTCGAAGCTGCCTGGCCAGGTAGGGCGTGAACCGGTGGCGATGATAATGTTACGCGCCCGTACCCGGCTATGCTCACCGACGGCCAGGGTATGGGCATCGATGAATCGGGCATGACCTTCCAGGCGTTTGGCTGCATCAATACGTTGCATGGACGTCAGGACGCTATCGACAAAACCGTCACGCTCATGCTTGACGCGTTCCATCACCGCGCGACCATCGATCGTTACGTTATCCACCTTTACGCCGAACCCTGCTGCATCACCCACCTGATGCGCCCTTTCAGCAGCAGCAATCAGTAACTTCGAGGGCATGCAGCCTACCCGGGCACAGGTGGTGCCGTATTCTCCTTCTTCAATGATCACCACGTTATCCGTGTATTTATTGGCAGCATGCCAAGCACTCAATCCGGCGCTGCCGGCTCCGATGATGGCGATATCGACGTCTCGTTGCTGCATTTGACCTCCTCTAGCGTGACATGACTTACCTGACGATGGCATTGAAAAAAATCGCTGAACGCTATGACGAATAAAACGTTAGGGGGCGAATAGCGAAAACGTGCGTTGACGGAATATCCTTTCCCGGAACGTCATCATTTCGTCAACTGGATTATAGTAAAAATGACGTGTCACGCTGCATCATCAGTAAATGATGCTACGCGGACAGGTGAATACAGGAATAGGCATCTGGAGGAGCGACGCTATGCGTAACGTCGAACGATTAACTTCAGTCAAAAGTGAGCTTCTGGATATCTTCATGACGCTGGGGCTCGATGAACATATTGAACGCCGTCGCCACGCCGCACAGCGCAATTCTCGCGCACGCCGAGGTATAGAGTTGCATCGGGAATTTCAACAACTCTCGCGGGATATCGAGTTGCTACCCGAAGAAGAGGAAGATGCGCTGGAAAGCGAATTGCATTGAAAGGAGGCCTCGCCCGCTGAGTGACGAGGCCCTTTGTAGCCCGATAACTAACCTGGTAGTTAGCGTTAGAGCTTGTGAGGGCTTTAGATAAGCCCGGCGACAAACACGATGATCACGCCGATTGGCGCAATGAAGCGTGCCACGATATTCCACAAGCTGATGCCGGTGGCGGATAGCCCCAGTTCAGTTTCTACACTTTCACGCTTGAGGCACCAGGCGACGAAGACAATGGCACCCAGGCCGGTCAACGGCAGCAAGATCTTGCTGGTGAAGGTGTCCAGAAGATCGAAGATATTTAGCCCGATGATCTGGAAGTCCGCCCACACATTGAACGACAGCAGTGCCGCAACCCCCAGCATCCATACCGCAACGCCGCTGACCAGGGTGGCGCCGACACGTGCCAGGGAGGTGCGTTCCTCCATCATTTCCACTACCGGCTCAAGCAGCGAAATAGCCGAGGTCAGAGCAGCGAAGGTAAGCAGCAGGAAGAACATCAAGCCAAGTATGGTGCCGCCTGCCATGTTACCGAAGGCCAGCGGCAGGGTGACGAAGATCAACCCCGGCCCTTCACCGACACCCAAGCCATTGGCAAACACGATGGGGAAGATGGCCAGACCCGCAAGCAGGGCGATACTGGTATCCAGGATGATGACGGTACGCGCCGTGCTGATCAGATTGACGTCTTCTCCCAGGTAGGAGCCATAGGCCATCATGATGCCCATGCCCAATGACAGGGTGAAAAATGCCTGGCCCATCGCGGCCAATACGACGCCGCCATTCACAGCGCTCCAATCGGGGCGGAACATGAAGGCCAGCGCTTCGCCGAAGTGACCGCTAGCCACCCCATAACCCACCAATACCAACATCAGCACGATCAAGGCGGGCATCATCAAGCGTGCCGCGCTTTCCAGCCCTTTGGTCACGCCACGCGCCACAATCCCGATCACCAACAGCATGAAAGCCGTGTGCCACAGCAGCAAGGTGCCGGGGCTTGCCAGCATGCCGCCGAACAAGTCGCTGATGCTCTCGGCATCCTGACCATCGAAGGTTCCGATGACCGTGCCGAGCGTGTAGTTGAGCGACCAGCCGCCAATCACGCTGTAGAACGAGAGTATCAAGAATGCGGCCAGTACACCGCTGATTCCTACCAGCGCCCAGGCCGGCGACTTGCCGTGTTTACTGGCCAGCTCAGCCATGGAATTGATCGGGTTTTTCTGTCCCCGCCGCCCGATCATCCATTCGGCAACCAGCACCGGTAAACCGACCAGTGCTACGCAAGCCAGGTAGATCAGCACGAACGCTGCGCCGCCGTTGTCGCCCACCATATAAGAAAAACGCCAGATATTGCCCAGGCCGACCGCCGAGCCGGCAGCGGCTAGCACAAAGGTCATCCTGGATGACCATTGCGCATGTGCAAGCTTCGCCATACATCACCTTCTTGTTAGTTGAGTATCGAGTACTGTTTAGTTGGATAGTGAATTGCGTACCTCGGGCCAACGCCATAAAGCGCTGCGAGGAAAACAACGGTTCGGAACGTCAAATTGAGATTAATTTCCGAAGTGAAGGCAATTTATCCGATCAAAGCAGTGTATGCCAGCGAAGCGGCCTGAAAATTTAACTTAAAACAGCCGGGTTTGCTGTTCGTCAAAAAAAGAGGGCAAATCGGGAAGGTGTGAGTTCTTGGCCAGTGGCTCGTAGAGGCTGCGTGCCATATCGGGAGCTTCGCGGTTGTCTGCGGTATGCACAAGCAAGAAAATGGTTTTCCCCTGACTTATCCACAGGTTCAGGCGTTTTTCCCAAGGCGCGAGATAACGCTTATTGATTAATTTGTCAATATGGCCAATGAACCTGATCACCGGCGTATCACCCGTGGAAAGCACGTGTAATGGGAGTTTGGGTTTTTCTTGTTGCGCTTTGGTCAGGCCGGAATGGCCATGGAATGGCGTGGAGAACAAGGGGTATACATCCAGCATTACCCGATTGGCCTGATAAGTTATCAACAATTGGTTGAAGGCTTTTTCAGTCTCTCCCTTGTGGAAAAATTCCGGGTGACGTACTTCCACGGCACCGGGGTAGTTCACGCGGCCAAGCTGCTGCGTCCAAGTCGCTACAATGTCACTTCGTGGCGCGCCGCTATATCAAAGGTAGTATTGCCTTCTACGCTGGAAAACACCTTCATCAATTCCAGCGCAATGTAGCACGAGGAGACAAGGGTGGGGATCAACTGGCAATGGCTGGGCATGATAATGATAGGGGGCGCACTGGGCGGCATGCTACGTCTGGCGGTTTCCAATGCACTGGCACGCCTGGCGGGCAGCCACTTTCCCTGGGGCACCCTGGGAGTCAACCTATCCTCTACCGCCGCGATCGGGCTAGTGGCGGGGATGATGCCAGCGCCTGATCTCAGTGCCCGGAGCCTTATGTGGTATATGCTGGTCGCCGGCTTGCTGGGAGGCTATTCCACGGTATCGTCATTAAGCCTGCAAACACTGAGCCTATGGCAAAGCGGTAGGCATCAGGCGGCTATCTTCAATATGGGGGGTACCTGTCTGGGAGGACTGATGTTGTTGGCGCTGGGATTCTGGTTGGGGCGAGCTCCATGGTGACGGCTACTGCCCTGAGGCGCCGTCGAGAGGTGATGATTTACCTTGCCGTTGGGCTGGGTAGCGCCCTGGGAACAGGCAGTCGCTATCTGGTAAGCATAGTTTCACTGAATCTGTTCGGTGCTTATTTCCCCTGGGGCACCTTGGGCGTCAATCTACTCGGGTCAGCCCTGATTGCTGGCGTGGTCACCGCTGCTTACAGCCAAGGCTTCTTGACCCGCTGGCAGCCCTTTCTGGTAGCGGGGTTCTGCGGAGGCTTCACCACCTTTTCATTGTTCAGCCTGGAAGTCTTCGTGCTGTGGCAAGGCGATGATGCCTTCTTGGCAGTGATCTACGCCCTGGGCAGCCCTTTTTTGTGGCTGGGAGCGGCTTGGTGCGGGCAACGTTTAGCCAAGCGACAAGCAATCTAGTGAATTCGGAGACTAAGACGATGAGTCAAGACAAAGTGCTGGTGCTTCACGGCCCCAATCTCAACCTTCTGGGAAGCCGGCAACCGGAGATTTACGGTTACGAGACCTTGGCCGACGTCAATCACGCCCTCTATGAGAAAGCCGCTCTCAATGGATGGGAGATCAAGGCGTTGCAAAGCAACCATGAAGGTGAGCTGATCGATGCCATCCAGGCGGCACGCCTTGATGAAACCGCTGCCATCATCATCAACCCGGCCGCCTATACCCACACCTCGATTGCGATACTCGATGCGCTGAATGCATTCGAGGGGAGAGTCTACGAGGTGCATATTTCCAACGTGCACAAGCGTGAAAGCTTTCGACATCACTCCTATGTCTCGCTACGTGCCGATGCTGTGATCGCGGGTCTGGGTACCCAAGGCTACCAGGCGGCGCTGGATGCCCTGATCAAGGCGGCGAGAAACTGAACCTCGTCACTCTGATTAACTGACTGGCGCTAAAGGCTTCGTCTTCCAAGCCGAACGAGATAAAAAGGTGCTTTGCGGCACCTTGGGTCGATTGCATTTTCTTGATCTGAGCCAGTTGCTCGCGGAACCGTTCCGGCAGGCGCTCGAGAAAAACTCGCCAAACACTAGACTAAGACTATGAAGTTACAGCGTATTATCTGAAAAGCCTCTTCCGCACTACAGTTTCGATGATTTTATGAGGAGTGTGAAACTCGTGATGTCAAAAACGTAATCTAAAATAATTAGTATTTTTATAATAATAAATAAGACTTTCTAGCTAAAGCGGAATACACTCCGATTCGGTGAAGTGCGTATTTTTTTAGCTAGCGCCCTCTCTTTCACTGCTTTTTTCCTGTTCCCGTAATGTCTTGCCGGCTGTGGCGAGAAGATAAAGGCTTCAAAACAATATCATTTGCTCTCCGGCGCTTTAAAGGGTCGGAAGTCAGTGAGTGCGCCTGACAGTTTTATAAAAATTTCCTAATAAATTAATCAACAAGAGCCTGTGTTTGCCTACAGGCTTTAATCAATTCGAATATAAAAATGCTAAGGAAAAATTAGTATGGCGCATAAAAAGCTTATCCCCTTTGCACTACTAGTGTTAAGTCCAGGAGTTTTTGCCGCACAAGTTCCCGGTGCCACTCTACCCAATGCCGGCAGCCAGCTTCAACAGATCTCGCCAACACCGACCGTGGAGAGAGTTGCACCGGAAATTGATGTGCAACAGCCACAAGTACCGGTGATGGGGGCTGCCAGCACAGCAAAGATCGAGGTCAATTCACTGCACCTGAGCGGGCAGAGCCTGTATTCCGAGAAGGAGCTGGTCTCCCTCACCGGCTTCAGGCCAGGGGCGCAGCTCAGCCTTGGCGATCTACAGGCAATGGCTTCCCGGATCACCGACTTTTATCACCAGAACGGCTATTTTGTCGCGCAAGCTTACCTGCCTGCACAGAGCATCGAGGAGGGTGCGGTGACGATCGCAGTGGTGGAAGGCCGCTATGGCGATGTCACCCTACGCAACCAGAGCAATCTCTCGGATGGGCTGGCCGATGGCTTGCTCAGCGATCTCGAGAGTGGCGAGGTAATCAATCGTGTGCCTCTTGAGAACCGGCTTCTGCTGATGTCGGACATCGCCGGTGTCAACGTCCAATCGACTCTGGTGCCGGGTAGGACGGTGGGCGCGGCTGACCTGATCGTTGATGTCACCCCCGGACGGCGGGTGACAGGCAGTATCGATGCCGACAACGCTGGCAACTACTACACCGGCGAGGAGCGTCTGGGCGGAACGATTCATATCAACAATCTGGCAGGACGAGGCGATGTGGCCAGCCTGCGCGTGCTGAGCAGTTTCGACGGCCTTGATTATGCTCGCGGTGCCTACCAGATGCAGTTCGGCCGGGCAACGGCCGGAGTGGCCTACAGTCATCTGGAATATGAATTGGGCAAGGAATTTAGTGATCTGGGTGCCGATGGCGATGCACAGATTGCTAGTTTATTTGGACGTTACCCGCTGATCCGCTCACGCCAGAGCAATCTCTACGCGCAGCTTGGCTACGACTACAAGACCTTCGAAGACCGCTACGATCGTTTCTCCAGCGAAAAGAATGTCAATGTGGTGACGGCGAGTCTCCACGGTGACCACCGTGATGGATTGGGGGCCGGCGGCCTGACGGCTGCTTCCGTCACCTTGCATGCCGGCGAAGTCGATATCGAAACGCCCTCCGTTCGCGATGTAGATGCCATTACGGCAAAGACCAACGGCGATTACGAGAAAGTGAGCTTGAGCGTCATGCGCGTGCAGCAACTCACCGACATTTTCTCTCTCTATGGGTCGGTCGGTGCCCAGTTCGCCTCGGGAAATCTCGATAGCTCGGAGAAGATGTCACTCGGCGGCATGTATGGTGTGCGCGCCTATCCCCAGGGCGAAGCCTTTGCCGATGAAGGCTATCTGGCAACCCTTGAAGCCCGGCTGCTGCTGGCGGGCCTTTCCGAGCAGGTGCCAGGCCAGGTACATCTTATCGGCTTTGTCGATGCGGGTACTGTGACTGTCCACAAGGATCCCTGGGATGATGCTGACAATGACCGGACCCTGAGCGGAGCTGGCGTGGGTGTCAACTGGGTCGACTACAACAACTTTTCCGTCAAATCCTACTACGCCCATAAGCTGGGTAACGAAGAAGCCACTTCAGCACCGGATTCGGACGGTCAATTCTGGTTACAGCTGGTCAAGTATTTCTGATCGTTTTTTCGACACCTTGGTACTCATCCGTTAAACCAGTCGTGCAACATACTTGGAAAAACATCATGAACAGGATCTTCCAATCCATCTGGAACCAGAAAGTCGGCACCTTTGTCGCGGTATCCGAGTGTGCAAAAAATGGCGGCAGGAAAATCGCCAGTAGTTGCTATAGCACTTCTGCAGGTGGAACTCGATTCATACTCAAGCCTCTTGTCGCTTCGATGCTCCTGGTTGCCGGCGGCAATGCCTGGGCCTTGCCGGTGGGAGGCGAGGTGTCGGCCGGCGGTGCCACTATCGGTGGCGACGCTACTGCGATGGAAATCACCCAGACCACCCAGAATGCCGCCATCAACTGGCAGGCGTTTGATATTGCCTCGGGAGAGGCGGTGAACTTTGCCCAGCCCAACAGTAGTTCGGTTGTACTCAACCGAGTGCTGGGGTCAGACCCCTCGGCCATCATGGGCACTCTCACTGCGAACGGTAACGTGTTTCTGATCAATCCCAACGGCGTGCTCTTCGGTCAGAACGCCTCGGTCAACGTCGGCGGCCTGGTGGCCTCCACCCTGAGCCTCAGCGACAGTGACTTCATGGCCGGTCGCTACAACTTCGCGGGCACAGGTGACGGCAGCATCGTCAACCAGGGTGCAATCAATGCCGACGGCGGCTATATCGCCCTGCTCGGCGCCAATGTCAGCAACCAGGGCACCCTCCAGGCCAATCTCGGTACCGTGGCGCTGGCAGCGGGCGACGCCATCACCCTCGACGTGGCGGGCGACGGCCTGCTGAATGTGGCCGTCAACCAGGGCGCGCTGGATGCGCTGGTGCAAAATGGCGGGATGATTCAAGCCGATGGCGGCACGGTCCTGATGACCGCCCAATCGGCGGGCGATCTGTTCCAGTCCACGGTCAACAACACCGGGATGATCCGCGCCCAGAGCATCGAAAACCGCAATGGCACCATCATGCTGATGGGCGACATGCGCAGCGGCACGGTGAAGGTCGGCGGCACACTGGATGCCAGTGCGGCCAATGGCGGCGACGGCGGTTTTATTGAGACCTCCGCTGCCCATGTAAAAATTGCCAATGATGTACAGATCACCACTGCTGCGCCGCTCGGCAAGACCGGCACTTGGTTGATCGATCCCGTCGACTTTGTTATTTCGAGCGATGGCGACATCGCCGGGAGCACCCTCAGTGCTCAGCTGGTTACCTCCAATGTGCGCATCGAAAACGTTCCGGGTGCGGGTAATGGCGACATTTTTGTCAATGAAGCGGTTACCTGGACTCCGACGCCCAACCCAACGACGCTGACCTTGAATGCTTCTCGTGATGTCATCGTAAATGAAGCCATCACAACTACAGGGGGAAATCTCCAGTTGTTCGCCGAACGGGATGTGGTTCTGAAAGCACCTATTACCACAACATCGGCCGGTGGCGGTGGCGACCTTACGGCAGTTGCCGGACGCAATATCGAGGTCAATGCGCTTGCTGCCCTCACCACCACGGGCGGCGATATATTACTGCTAGCTGCTAATGATGGGACTGGCGTCGGCACAGTCAACTTTGCTCCCGGCGCGCCCCCTGTAGCCGTCACAGGTCCGCTGTCATCCGTCAATATTTTCTACGCGCCGGTTTCTTACGACACGCCTACCGATTTTTCGGGCAACTTCACGTTGACCGGGGGGGCTACGCTGACCACCCACATGTGGGTGTTCCCGGAAGGCGTCAATAAAATGTACGACGGCAACACTGATGCCACGCTGGAGTTGATGGGTAATCCCACCCGCGCGGGTGATGTTAGCCTGCAATCCGGTGCGGCCTCCTTTGATTCGGCCAACGTTGGCACCGACAAGACCGTGACCTATAGCGGCTACTCCCTTGGCGGTGACGATGCCGGATTGTTTGCCTTGTTTGCCCCGTTCAACACCGTGACAGCAGAACAGGGTGTCCCCGGCGCAGGAGTTACTACGGCCAATATCACCCAAGCGCCGCTGACCATCACGGCTATCGGTGCCGACAAGGAATTCGGCGTGGAGCTGGATCCGGAAACCTTGACTTACGAGCAAGAGGGCCTTGTGCCAGGAGAGACTATTGGTGACGTCACCCTGACCAGTCCCGGCACGGCCGCCACGGCTGATGTTGGTGATCATGACATCAAACCCAGTGATGCGGAGCCAGGCTCTTTCGATCCGAATAATTACGAGATCGACTATAAGTTTGGAACGCTGGAGGTCTATCTGGTAGAGACGACTGATCCGGTTGATCCAATTCCCGATCCAGTTGATCCGGTTGATACCACTGTTCCTGGCGACACGATTGATCCGATAGATCCCAGCACTACTGACCCAAGTACAACGGATCCAAGCACCACTGACCCCGGCGACCCTGTCGCCCCGACTCCGACAGATCCGGAAATCACTGACCCCAGTACGACGGATCCAAGCACCACCGATCCCGACGGATCGGAGCCGAGCTTGCCGTTGGCAGTAGCATTGTCTGAATTGCCTGAGGAAGCCCTCAGGCCAGTCATCTCTTTTCCAGATGAGAACGGCGACTCGCCCGAGAATATCAGCGAGGGACTGGAGCTGACCTTCGCAACCGCCGCCGTTAATATGCCGACATTGCAGCTAGAGCGCCTGGATCCGCCAGCGGAAACCGACCTCTTAGCGCCTCAGGTCGAAGCCTATGTACCGCCGGTGTATGAGCCCAAGCAGGACCGCTTCTAAACCTGAAGCATGAGGGGAGCAAGTTGCTACTAGCGCTACCAAGGCGCTGGTAGCAGTTGTGCGTGACCAAACCGTTGGAAAATCGCCGCAGGAGCATGTCTTTGAGTCGCATGAAAACCCTACATCTGTGGTGGCTGATAATTGTCCTTGTCGCGCCTCAGCTAGCTCAAGCGAATACCTCCGGCCAATCTATCGCCAAGGGTCAGGCCGCATTTTCCTGGCACCTTCTGGTGCAGACCGACGCAATTGAAAAACCGGCATCCCCCCTACATTCGGCGCAAAGCGTCAACTCCCTTGGCGAAGGCGCATCAAAGGAGGTGCGGGATACCATCAACTGGATCATCGACTCGGCGGATAATCTCGGCATGCCCTTCATGATTATCGACAAGCGAGAGGCCAAGGTTTTCATGTTCGATGCACAAGGCCAACTCCGGGGAGAGGCCTCCGCCTTGCTGGGCATGGCGGTGGGAGATGATTCCGTTCCGGGCATTGGTGAACGAGCCCTGGCTAGCATTCCGCCGGACGAGCGCACGACGCCGGCGGGCCGCTTCGTGTCCTCACTGGGGCGCAACCTCAAGGGCGGCGAAATACTCTGGTTAGATTATGAAGACGCTCTTTCCCTCCACCCGGTCGTTGCCGGCACTCCCAGGGAGCGCCGGGAGGAGCGACTGGCGTCACCTCATGCAAAAGACAAACGGATATCCTATGGCTGCATCAATGTCCCGAAAACGTTCTATACCACCCTGGTAAGCCCCGCCTTCAAACACTCCAATGGCGTCGTTTATGTGCTGCCTGAAACCCGCTCGAATCATGCCGTATTTGCCTCCTACTATGATGTGAAGTGATTCATTTGGGGGCTCCCCAAACGACGAACCCCACAAGAAGTGGGGTTTTTCAGTCGCCTGAAAGGCCCCGTAGGGCCTTTTTTGGCTATTCCTTTGCCTTGGCGGAAGCACGCCTTCAAGCGCTCTTTTTCGGCTTGTCCTTGTTTGTCTCCTCCTTGTCCTTGCCTTTGTCGGCTTTGCTCGCTTCGGCGTCGCTTGGCTGGGGCAGCGAAGGTAACGACTTGGCCAGCATTTCCACACTGTGGCGGTAGTAAAGCTGGCTTTTGTGATGCTCGCCGAGGCTGGCGAACAAGCGAGCCAATTCCGCACATACCACGCCGTTGGGCCGCTGGCGCTGGCTGGCTTCGAAGTACTCCTGCGCCTTGCCCCATTGGCCGGTACGCAGTGACAAACGTCCCAGTGCCAGCAGCAGTTCCGGGTCGTTGGGCCGCTCCTGCAGCCATTTCTCCGCTTTTGCCAGCTGGCGGGCGGCGTCCACGTTGATCAAGCCGTAACGGGTTACCAGGCGCGTATCCCAGTGCTGATCCAGCGAATGGCTGAGCAAGCGCTCGGCAATCGGCTCTTCACCCGCACGCACCAGCGCTTCGGTGTAGAGCATGATCAGTTCGCTATTGGCGCGCAGGTAATCGGGCATGTCCGCCCACAAGCTGCGAACCCGCTCGATGTCGCTGGGATTCTGCGCTTCGAAAACGATCAGTTCACGGTAGGCGCGGTATTCCAGTTGCTCACGTTCCTGTAGCGAAATCAGTCGCTTAGCGGCGAGCCGGGGAAGCAGATGACGCAAGCCTTCCCAGTCACTGACGCTGAGATACACCTGCTTGAGCAGCTTGAGTACCTGGGGGTGGTTGGTGAGCTTCTTGTCCAGCCGGGTCAGGATGGCCAGCGCCTCTTCGGGTTGCTGACGATCGATCATCAGCTGAGCCTGCATCAGGCCCACCGCGGTATCTGCGCCCGGCGTGGTCACCTGGGCCTGGTTGAGATGCTCTTGGGCTTTTTCATAATGCCCCTGGTAATGCGCGGCCAGGGCGGCGGAGAGGTAGTTGACCAGCGGCGTGCTGGAATCATCAGCCGCCTTGACCAAGGATTTTTCCGCCCGTTTCCAGCGGCCTTCGGTCAGTGCCACCAGGCCATGCACGGTCTTTTTCATCGCCCGATGATTGCGCGCGCGCATGTTCCAGCGCTTGAAGCGGCCTGCCGGACGAATCAGTCCGCCCAGCAGGCGCAAGGCGAAGTGCAAGATGATGAAGGCACCCAACAGCAGTACCAGGCCGAACCAGAACGAGGTCTGCATTGAGGTATCGCCGATACGGATCAGCCAGTAGCCGGGCACCGACATCATGAGATGCCCGAACAAGGCCCCCACCGCCAAGCCGAGGACTATCAGCAGTAGCAGTTTTCTCATGCATCACCTCCATCATCGCTGCGCGATTGGAACCGGCGTTCGATGAAACGCGCCAAAGCTTGCTGAGACGCGCTGATGTCCGGCAGTTCCGGGCGAATTTGAGTCTGCTTGAGTTCCTCTAGCCGATCGATCACTGCCTGGGTTTCGCTGCGGCTGGTGTCATAGTAGCCATTGAGCAGTTGCAGGGCCTTGTCGATGCTGGCTTCGAACAGTTCCTGTTCTTCCTTGAGCAGGGCCAGCTGCGATTGCTCAAGTACCAGGCGCAGGCTCTGGCGCAGGTAGGATTCCTGTTCCGGGGTGATCAAGGCTTCCAGCGCTTCATCATGATGACGAATTACCACCAGATCTTTCAGCTCGGCACCGAAGCGGGCCAGCTGGCGCTGGAAAGACCCTTCCGGCGGCTCCTCGATCTGCTGTTCGGCAGTCACCGCCGGCTCTTCGATTTCCTGGGAAAGCGGCAGCTTGGCGATGCGTTCCTGCTGGGCGTTGAGGGCAAGATAAATACCGGTACGGTCCAGCTCGGGCACGGCTTCCAGAGCGGCCAGTTCACGGGCGATTTCGCGGCGAACCGGCGTCAATGCAGGATTGTCGGCTTCTTTCAAACGCTGATCAGCGGTACGTAGCAAGGCGGCGGCGCCTTCAACGTCACGTTCGAGTTGCAGACGCTGGTTGGCCAGGCGTAGCAAGTAAGCGGCTTCGGCATGCAGCCACTCGCGCTCGTCAGTGTCCTGTTCGCTGGAAAGCTCATCCAGCACTTGATCCAGGGTTTCATTGACGTCACTGCGGTAGCTGGCGAAATCGTCACGCAATTCCTCGACCGCGCTATTCAACACCTGGTTGCGCTCGGTTTCGCTGCTTTCCAGGCGAGCTTCGAGTTCGTTCAAGGCCTGCATGGAAGCGCTGTCTTCCGCCTGCTGAGCCACGTTTTCCAGGCGCTGTTGCTGTGTTTCAAGGCGCTGCCACCCTTGCCAGGCAAAAAATGCCAGGATAATGGCCAACAGAATGACCAACACCAAGGCCAGAACACCGCTCTTGCCGCCGCTACCCCCCTTGCCGCCATTACTGGCCTGGGAGGAGGTGGAAGCCGGTGGCGGCGTCGAAGCGCCCTTGGCGCTGGCGGTCTTCTTGTCGCTATCACTACCGGTAGCCGCAGAAGTTGCGCTGTTAGCGGACGGGCCGCTGGTAGAAGAGCCACTGCTGGAAGAACCGCTGGCAGAAGAGGACGGAGCAGGCTTGGTACTGGGTGTCGTCGGCTCAGTGCTGTGTTCCGCCGGCTTGGCATCAGCGTTGCTCTCGGACCGGTTACGTCGCCGGGAGCGCTGGTTGCGCGATGAATTGCCTTTGCTTGTAGCCGTATCGCTTTTGGCAGCGGTGTCGCTGCCCGGCTCAGTGGCGGAAGAAGAAGAGGGTGACGCCTTGGCGGTATCCCCGCGTGGCTCTGAGCTTTCGCTACGGGCGTCGGACGTCTTCTTTGCGTCGTCCTGTTCGTTTGGTTGTTTGCTCATTCTGTCGCTAGCCCTTGTTAAGTTCCTGGATCGACATCGGCACCCTTCGGGTTACAGGCCCGAGCCAACGCGGCTGTCAGTGCATTCGGTGTTGCTCCCGACGCCACCATGGGGGCACGAAAGCCCAGTGTGTCGGCCAGTGTAGCCAAACGGCGACTGGAAACGATTAGCGGTTGGTTCAAGGCTGCCTGATTGCACCATTTTGCCAGATGTTCAAGCAATTCGCCGCTAGTGACGACTAACGCTTGATAATTTCCATCTTGAAGACGCCGCTGCAAGTCGATAGACGGTGCTTTGAAACAGCGCCGATAGACCGCCAGGCGCGTCACGTTTGCGCCACGTTCGGCTAATGTTTCGCCAAGTAAGGCGCGGCCGCCTTCCCCCGCCACCAGCAGGATGCGCTGGTTAGCCAGCGCTTGCAGCGACCCCAGCGCTAGCAGCGCTTCGCTGGTGTCTTCCCCAGCTTGGGGAGGCGGCACATGTACCGCCACGCCGAGAGTTTCATGCAGCCTGGCCGCTGTAGCGTTACCTACTGCATAGTAGTCGATCCCGACAGGCAACTGTGGCCAGTAACGGTCGAATGCCTCGCTCAGAGATTGGGCGGCAAAGGGGCTGACCACTACAACCTTATGAAAATTGTCGATGTTTAGCCAGGTGGTACGTAAGGCGGGGGTCTCGGGCAGGGCTTCCAGGGTCAACGCCTCGAGGCGCTCGACCTCGAAGCCCTGTTCGATAATGGCGTCAGCCAATACCTCGCCGCGCTCACCCGGGCGGCAGATCAACACCGGTGCACTCATTCGCTGGCGCCGTAGACCTCAGCGAGTATCTCGCCGGCGCCCAGGTCAAGCAGCTCTTCGGCAACGCGAATGCCCAAGGCTTCAGGTTCGTGCATCGAGCCACGGCCTTCGGCGCGTAGCACTTGGCTGCCGTCCGGGTTGCCCACCAAACCGCGTAACCACAGGGTCACATTGTCGGTCTCGATGATGGCATGACCCCCGATGGGTACCTGGCAGCCGCCTTCCAGCCGTGTGTTCATGGCACGTTCGGCGCGCACGCGGGTCGCGGTATCCGGGTCATCCAGCGGTGCCAGCAAATGTATCAACTCGGGGTCGTGCAGGCGACACTCGATGCCCAGCGCTCCTTGGCCGCAGGCGGGCAGGCAGACTTCCGGCGGGAGTGCCAGAGCGATGCGCTCTTCAAGTCCCAAACGCTTCAAGCCGGAGGTGGCCAGAATGATCGCCTCGAATTCACCGGCATCGAGCTTGCTCAGGCGAGTCTGGACGTTACCACGCAAATTCAGGATCTCCAGATCCGGGCGGGCTTCGCGCATCTGTAGTCCACGCCGCAAACTGGCGGTACCCACGCGGGCGCCTTCCGGCAGCTCATCCAGGCTGGCGTAGTGGTTGGAAACGAAGGCGTCGGTGGGGTCGGCACCTTCCAAGATCACCGAGAGCCCCAGGCCTTCGGGAAAGTGCATGGGCACGTCTTTCATGGAGTGCACCGCGATGTCGGCACGACCGTCGAGCATCGCTTCTTCCAACTCCTTGACGAACAAGGCCTTCCCGCCGATTTTGGAAAGCGGTGTATCCAGAATCTTGTCGCCTCGGGTGGAAAGGGGAACCAGCTCCACCTCAAGCCCCGGGTTGGCCGCCATTAAGCGGTCACGAACGTATTCAGCCTGCCACATGGCAAGTTGGCTTTTACGCGTGGCAATGCGTAGCTTGGTAATGGTTTGCACGTGATTCTCCCTTTGCCGCTGACACGGCCAGTCAACCTCTGATAGATCTCATCATAAAGCACCCGGCCACACAGTAAAAACTGTAGTAAAAATAGTAAGTGCGGTTCCCCACCGTAGGATGGTTTTGCGATGAGTAAATCGGCGTGCCGCGAGAGGGGGTGACTCTGGTACACTTTCCGGCAATTTCCATGATCATTTTTTGTGATTATTTTTCATGCGTGTTTTCGACTTCATTGTTTGCAGGATACCCGCCAGATGAGCCAAGTCACTAACCAGTCCTGGGGCGGTCGCTTCAGCGAGCCCACCGATGCGTTTGTCGAACGCTTTACTGCCTCGGTCACCTTCGACCAGCGCCTGGCGCGCCAGGATATTCGAGGCTCGATCGCCCACGCCACCATGCTGGCACGCGTCGGTGTGCTGAGTGACGAAGAGCGTAATGCCATCGTTGAAGGTCTCAACGAGATCGCCGCCGAGATCGAGCGCGGCGAGTTCCAGTGGTCGGTGCCGCTGGAAGACGTTCATATGAACATCGAGGCGCGGCTGACCGACAAGATCGGTATCACCGGCAAGAAATTGCACACCGGGCGTTCACGTAACGACCAGGTAGCCACCGATATTCGCCTGTTCCTGCGTGACGAAATCGATGTGATCGAAGTCGAGCTGGTGCGCCTGCGTGAAGGCATGATCGAGCTCGCCGATCGTGAAGCCGAGACCATCATGCCCGGCTTCACTCATCTCCAGACCGCCCAGCCGGTTACTTTTGGTCATCATCTGCTGGCCTGGCAGGAAATGCTGGCCCGCGACCACGAGCGCCTGCTCGATTGCCGCAAGCGAGCCAATGTGATGCCCTTGGGCGCTGCCGCTCTGGCCGGCACCACCTACCCGATCGACCGCCACGTTACCGCGGAATTGCTGGGCTTTTCGCGCCCGGCGGAGAACTCCCTGGATGCGGTGTCGGATCGCGATTTCGCGATCGAATTCACCAGCTTCGCCAGCATCCTGCTGATGCACCTGTCGCGCATGAGCGAAGAACTGGTGCTGTGGACCAGTGCCCAGTTCGATTTCATCGATTTGCCGGACCGCTTCTGCACCGGCTCTTCGATCATGCCGCAAAAGAAGAATCCCGATGTGCCGGAACTGGTGCGCGGCAAGACCGGGCGTGTCTATGGCCACTTGATGGCCTTGCTGACGCTGATGAAATCCCAGCCGCTGGCCTACAACAAGGACAATCAGGAAGACAAGGAGCCGCTGTTCGATGCCGTCGATACCGTGCGCGACTGCCTGAAAGCCTTTGCCGACATGGTGCCCGCCATCGAACCCAAAAAGGCCAACATGGAGGTCGCGGCGCTCAAGGGGTTCTCTACCGCCACCGACCTCGCCGATTACTTGGTGCGCAAGGGCGTGGCGTTCCGTGATGCCCATGAAATCGTCGGCCAGTCGGTGGCGTTTGGGCTACGCGAGGAAAAAGACCTTTCCGAGATGAGCCTTACTGAGCTCAAGCAGTTCTCCGACATCATTGAAGAGGATGTCTTCGAGGTATTGACCCTGGAAGGCTCGGTCGCGGCGCGTAACCATATCGGTGGCACCGCCCCCAATCAGGTGCGGGCAGCGGCGCAGCGTGCGCGTGATGCAGTGAGCGTGCTCAAGGACGCGATGTGATGCGTGTTGTCAGCGGCTTGGCAATATTCGTCGTGGCGATGATACTGCTGGCCGGCTGCGGCCAGAAAGGGCCGCTGTACTTGCCTTCTCCAGAGCAGCCATCTCCAGGGCAGCCTTCTCCAGAGCAGCCATCACAAGAGTCGTCTTTACCAGCGCAGCCCGAGCAAGCGCCATCCACCTCGCCAGCGGTCGAGCAGGAGACCTGAATGGATTATTTCAATTATCGCGACGGCGTGCTGTATGCCGAAGAGGTTCCGCTTTCACGCATTGCCGCCGAGCATGGCACCCCGTGCTATGTGTATTCCAAGGCCACACTTGAACGGCATTTTCGCGCCTATACCGAAGCCCTGGGCAGCCATTCGCATCTGATCTGCTATGCGGTGAAGGCCAATTCCAACCTGGCGGTGCTGGGGCTTCTGGCGCGGCTGGGGGCGGGGTTCGATATCGTTTCCGTCGGCGAGCTCGAGCGCGTCCTGGCGGCGGGCGGCGACCCGGCCAAGGTGGTGTTTTCCGGCGTAGCCAAGCAAGAAGCGGAAATGGCCCGCGCCTTGGAAGTGGGTATCAAGTGCTTCAACGTGGAATCGCGCCCGGAACTCGAGCGCCTCAATGGCGTGGCTAGGCGCCTGGACAAGGTTGCCTCGGTATCGTTGCGCGTCAATCCGGATGTCGATGCCGGAACCCATCCCTACATTTCCACCGGCTTGAAGGACAACAAGTTCGGCATTGCGGTGGATGACGCCCTGGATGTGTATACCCAGGCGGCGGGGATGACGCATCTGAAAGTGGTCGGGCTGGATTGCCACATCGGCTCCCAGTTGACGGAAACCGCGCCCTTTCTGGATGCTCTGGAGCGCCTGCTGGTGTTGCTCGAGCGTCTGCGCGACCAGGGAATCGAGATCGACCACCTGGATCTGGGGGGCGGTCTGGGCGTGACCTATCGCGATGAACGGCCGCCGCAGCCGTTCGATTACGCCACCGCCTTGCTCGAGCGGCTTTCGCGCTGGGAGGGTGGCAAGCGTCTGACGCTGCTGTTCGAGCCCGGTCGCTCGATTGCCGCCAACGCCGGGGTGCTGCTGACCCGGGTCGAGTTTCTCAAGACTGGAGAGACTAAGAACTTCGCCATCATCGATGCGGGCATGAACGACATGATTCGCCCGGCGCTGTACCAGGCGTGGCAGGCCATCGTGCCGGTGGACACACGCAATGCCCGGGAGTCGGCGCTTTACGATGTGGTCGGTCCGGTATGCGAAACCGGGGACTTCCTGGGCAAGGAGCGTGAACTCGCGATTGCCCCGGGGGATCTTCTGGCGGTGCGTTCAGCGGGCGCCTATGGCTTCGTGATGGCCTCGAACTACAACAGCCGCCCCCGCCCAGCGGAGCTGATGGTGGATGGCACGGAGTGTCATGTGGTGCGTGCTCGCGAGCGCCTGGCGGATTTGTGGGCCGGCGAAACCTTGCTACCGGCAGGGAGCGTTTGATGCTGCTGCATTTCACCAAGATGCACGGGCTGGGCAATGATTTCGTGGTGGTCGATCTGGTGACTCAGCGCGCCCGTCTGCGCAATGAGCAGATTCGCCAGCTTGCCGATCGTCGTCTGGGGATCGGCTTCGACCAGCTGTTGATCGTCGAGCCGCCTCGTGACCCGGAAATGGATTTTCGCTACCGCATCTTCAATGCCGATGGCAGTGAAGTGGAAAACTGCGGCAATGGAGCGCGCTGTTTCGCCCGCTTCGTGCGCGATCAACGTCTTACCCACAAGCACGAGATTCGGGTCGAGACCGCTGGCGGCCCGTTGGTTCTCAAGGTACAGCATGACGGCATGGTGCGCGTGGACATGGGGCGGCCGCGCTTCACACCCTCGGCATTGCCGTTCGAGGCGCCGGGCGACCAACCGCTGCATACTCTGGCGGTCGGCGACGAGACCCTCGAACTGGGGGTGGTGTCGATGGGCAATCCGCATGCAGTGATCCAGGTCGATGACGTGGATACTGCGCCGGTGGAGCGTCTCGGTCCCCTGGTGGAAGCGCATCCGCGCTTTCCCCAACGGGTCAATGTGGGTTTCATGCAGGTGCTCTCGCCCTGCGAGATTCGTCTGCGCGTGTATGAGCGTGGCAGCGGCGAGACCTTGGCCTGCGGTACCGGCGCCTGTGCCGCCGTTGCCAGCGGGATTCGCCAAGGGCTATTGAAAAGCCCGGTCAAGGTGACGCTGCCGGGCGGTGACTTGATGATCGAATGGCCGGACCCGGAAGCTGCGTTGATTATGGTCGGCCCGGCAACCCGTGTGTTCGACGGTCGCGTCGCGTTAAGCTGACGCGGTCAAGCGTAAACCGTTGCGATAGCGTAAACAGGAGTAAGGTGATGTCTTCAGCCCCCGAGCCGCGCAAAACCCTCGACCCCGATCAGGTAGCCTTCTGGCTGGCGCGTCACCCCGACTTTTTTGTCGGGCGTGAAGGGTTGCTGCAGCAGCTCAAGGTTCCCCATCCGGATACCCAGGGTGCGATCTCGCTATTGGAGCGTCTGGTGCTCGACCTGCGCCGGCGTGCCGAGCATGCCGAAAGCCGGCTGGAACACCTGCTGGAAACCGCGCGCCACAATGAGACACAGTATCGGCGCCTGCGGGAAACCTTGCTGGCATTGGTCGAAGCCGAGGATCGAGATACCTTGGCCCAAGCCTTGGCCACCCAGCTCAGCGAGCGTTTTGCAACGCCGGCCATGGCGCTCTGGTGTCCGGCGGAACTCAGCGATAACGAACCCGCTCCGCCACAGCCACCGCGTCAGGTGCTGGACCAGCATGCCACCAAGCGCCTGACCGCGCTGCTTGATGGACGCACCAGCCGCTGTTCCAAGTTGAGTGTCAGCGACTGGAAATGCCTGTTGCCGCATACCAAGCCACCGCGCAAGGCGGGTTCCTGCGCCATCACTCGACTTTCCGCCGGGCAGCCGCTGGGCTATCTGCTGCTCGCCAGTCCCGACCCGGCAAGTTATTGCGCCAGCATGGACACCTTGTTCACTGAGTATCTGGGCGATGTCATGGCCCGCTTGCTGACGCGGCTGGGCCCTTATGCTTGATACTCTCTATGCTTGTACCCCCTATGCTTGATACTCCGCTCGAGGGAAGTATCACGGCATTTCTGGCGCAGATGCGACGCCATGCCAGCCCCGCCACGCTGAAAGCCTATGCTCAGGATCTCAGCGCCTTGCAGGCCTTCACGCTGAGCCGTGATGTGCATGCCGCGGAAGCACTGGATACCGCCCTGTTGCGGGCTTTTCTGGGACGTGAACGTAGCCGCGGGCTGGCTCCCAGCAGTTTGGCCCGGCGCCGCGCGGCACTCTCGCGTTTTGCCGATTACCTAGTCAAGCAAGGAATCCTGGCGCATAACCCGGTAACGCTATTGCGCACGCCGCGCCAGCCCAGCCACCTGCCGCGCCCGCTGGATGTGGATCAGCTCAGCCAGTTTCTGGATACCCCTCATGATGGCTCGCCGTTGGCATTGCGCGACCAGGCCATACTGGAACTTTTCTATTCCAGTGGCTTGCGCCTGGCCGAGCTTGCCGCTCTGGATGAGCCTGACGTTCACGGCCATCAGGTACGGGTGATGGGCAAGGGCAGCAAACCCCGCCAAGTACCGGTGGGCCAGCGTGCTCAGGTGGCGCTGGGCCATTGGCTGGCGCAACGCCCATTGCTTGCCGGCCAGTGCGAAACTGCGCTGTTCGTCGGGGTGCGCGGGGCTCGCCTGGGGCATCGCGCGATTCAAAAGCGTCTGGCGCACCTGGCCGTGGCCCGCGGTTTACCGGAGCACTTGCACCCGCACCGATTGCGTCATTCTTTCGCCAGCCATCTGCTCGAGTCCAGCCAGGACTTGCGTGCAGTGCAGGAGCTCCTCGGCCATGCCAATCTGGCCACTACACAGGTGTATACTCGGCTGGATTGGCAAAGCCTGGCGGCCAGTTACGATGCGGCCCATCCGCGAGCCAAACGTTCTTCGACCGCAACTGAACAGAAACCCGGCAAGCCGTAACGTCCGCTTGGGAAAATCGGTCTTGTCATGGAATTGTCATCAGGGCATGGTGTGATTGTCATTGACCTGTCATTGTTCGATCACGAGGCCGCCCATAATGACCGCCAAGACCGTTCTGATTGTCGATGATGAAGCGCCGATTCGCGAAATGATCGCGATCGCCCTGGAAATGGCTGACTACCACGTCCTTGAAGCGAGCAATGCTCAGGATGCCCACGCCATGATTGTGGATCATCAACCGGACTTGCTGCTGCTGGACTGGATGATGCCGGGCATCAGCGGTATCGAGCTTGCTCGTCGGCTCAAGCGCGAAGAAGCCACCGCCGAGCTGCCCATCATCATGCTTACCGCCAAGGGTGAAGAGGACAACAAGATTCAGGGTCTCGAAGCCGGGGCCGACGATTACATTACCAAGCCGTTTTCCCCTCGTGAGCTGGTGGCAAGGCTCAAGGCCGTGCTGCGTCGAGCGACACCGCGCGGTGTCGAAGAGGCTGTCGAGATCGACGGCCTCCTGCTGGATCCCATGAGTCATCGCATTAGTGCGCATGGCAAGGCCTTGGAAATGGGGCCTACCGAGTACCGCCTGTTGCAGTTTTTCATGACTCATCAGGAGCGCGCCTACACCCGTAGCCAGCTGCTGGACCAGGTATGGGGAGGCAATGTCTATGTCGAGGAACGCACCGTGGACGTGCATATCCGCCGCCTGCGCAAGGCATTGGGCGATGCCCATCAGCACTTGATTCAGACTGTACGCGGTACCGGCTACCGGTTTTCGGCTAGAGGCTAGGGTGCGATTGTGGAGCCGTGAGCTGTGGCGTCTGGTATGGCCGGCAACCCTGGGAACCTTGGTCGGCTGGCTGTTAGTGACACCGGGGCTGGGTCTCGCAGCGGGCTTGGTGCTGTGCCTGGTTTACCATCTGCGCCAGTTACGCGCCCTGTATCGCTGGATGACGTTGCACCCGGAGCAGGAGCCTCCTGCCGCGAGCGGGATGTGGGGCGAGCTGTTCGACCAGCTTTACCGTTACCAAAAACGCCAGCGCATCACTCAGCAACGCTTACGCGCGATACTCGCGCGGATACAGGAATCCTCGGAAGCCATGCGCGACAGCGTGGTGATGCTCGACCGTCATGGTGACCTGGAGTGGTGGAACAGTGCTGCCAGCGACATGCTGGGGCTGCAAGCTGCCCATGACCGCGGCCAGCACATTACCAATCTGCTGCGCGACCCGCACTTCGTCAGTTACTTCAAGGCCCAAGACTATCGCGAACCCCTGACCTTGACGTCTCCCATCGACGAGCGTCGTATCCTTCAATACCAGCTGACGCTCTATGGCGATGACGAATGCCTGCTCATGGCTCGCGATATCACCCGGTTGCATCGCCTGGAACAGATGCGGCGCGATTTCGTGGCCAATGTTTCCCATGAATTGCGCACACCCCTGACGGTACTTTCCGGTTATCTGGAAACCTACAGCGACCTGGCTGAACAGATGCCGCCGCGCCTGGGCCGCGGGCTTTCGCAGATGCAGGCGCAAACGAGCCGTATGCAGAATCTGGTCAACGATCTGCTGATGCTGTCACGCCTAGAGATCGACCAGGGTGGCGAAGATCACCGGCCGCTGCTCATGGAGACGTTGCTCGACGGCATCCGCCGCGATGCGCTGGCCCTTTCCCATCACCGCCATGAAGTGACTATCGAGCTTGAGTGTCATGCTCAGCTGGTAGGCAGTGAGCAGGAAATTCGCAGCGCGGTTTCCAACCTGGCTTTCAATGCCGTGCGCTATACCCCGGAAGGTAGCCATATCACACTGCGTTGGAAGACTCACTCTCAGGGCGCCTGCATTGAAGTCGAGGATAATGGGGAAGGCATCGATCCGGTGCATATTCCGCGCCTCACCGAACGCTTCTACCGTGTGGACAAGGGGCGCAGCACTGAAACCGGCGGTACCGGACTGGGGCTGGCAATCGTCAAGCATGTACTATTGCGCCATGAAGCGCACCTGGAGATCGACTCCCACCCAGGCGAGGGAGCCCGCTTTCGTTGCGTGTTTCCCGCCAAGCGCCTTGTCTCTTCTACCTAGTTCTGGTTCCTAGGCATCTGTCCTTGGTGCGTGGCGGGTTTCAGCCTTATCGTTGTAATCTCATCGCTTTTTTAATCTTAGGTCAGGACTTCTTCAGCATGTTTTCATCGAGCTCTTCCGGGGCGATGTGCCGGATATCCAGGCCCTTGACCAGATAGACCACGTATTCGGCCAGGTTGTTGGCATGGTCACCCACCCGTTCTAGGGCGCGCAACACCCACATGACGTTGAGTACTGAGCTGATCGAACGGCTGTCTTCCATCATGAAGGTCATCAGCGAGCGCATGGCGCTGCCATATTCGTCATCCACCAGCTTGTCTTCGTGCACCACCTGCATGGCCAGATCAGTATCGAAGCGGGCAAAGGCGGTGAGCGAATCGCGCAGCATCTTGCGCACATGCTCGCTGATATGCCGGACTTCCACCAAGCCTTTTACATTATTGCTGCCTTCGCTCAAGCTGAGGGCATTGCGAGCGATCTTGCTGGCTTCGTCGCCGATACGCTCAAGATCCGAGGTGGCGCGAATTACCGCCACCACCAAGCGCAGGTCGGAAGCGGCCGGCTGGCGGCGTGCCAGTATCCGGGTGCATTCATCGTCAATTTGAATCTGAAGGTCGTTGACTTGGCGGTCGTTGTCACGGACCTTTTCCGCCAGGTGAGAGTCGTTCTCCAGCAGTGCCTTGATCGCCTCCTGTACCTGCTTTTCCACCAGGCCACCCATGGCCATCAGGTGGGTCTTGAGCTCTTCGAGCTCCTGATTGAACTGGCGGGAAATGTGCTGGCTATGCGTATCGCTGGTGATATCCATTGTATCGCTCCTGGGCCGGTAGGCCTGTGTTAGCCGCTGGTTACGCCATACGGCCGGTAATGTAGTTTTCGGTGCGCTGCAGGCGCGGATTGGTGAATACGCTATCGGTGGGGCCGTATTCCACCAGCTCTCCCCCTTGGAGAAAGGCGGTGTAGTCCGAGACTCGGGCAGCCTGCTGCATGTTATGAGTGACCAGCACCAAGGTCAGTTGCGACTTCAGGTTGCGTATCAGCTCCTCGATCTTGAGTGTCGAGATAGGGTCGAGTGCCGAGGCCGGCTCATCCAGCAGCAGGACATCTGGTTGCACCGCCAGGGTGCGGGCGATGACCAGGCGCTGCTGCTGCCCACCCGACAGGGTCCAGGCAGAGCGGTACAGGCGATCCTTTACCTCCTCCCACAGCGCGGCGGACTGCAGCGCCCATTCGACGGTGTCATCGCGTTTGCGTTTGAGCATTCGACCTTGCAGACGCAGACCAAAGGCGACGTTTTCATAAATCGACATGGGGAAAGGATTGGGGTTCTGGAACACCATTCCTACCCGTCGACGCAATTCCGCCACGTTCAGCTGGGGGGCGTGAATGTCCCGGCCTTCCAATTGAATGTTCCCGCTGAGAGTCACCGACTCGTTCAGGTCGTGCAGCCGGTTGATGGCCCGCAACAGGGTCGACTTGCCACAGCCAGAAGGTCCGATGAACGCCGTGACCCGGTGGCGCGGTACCTGCAGGGATAAGCCCTGCAAGGCGGGCACGCCGGCATAGGCCAGACTGAAATCATTGATCTCCAGACAGCTCTCGGCCGTGGCGAAATGCATGACCGCAGCATTTTCGGGAGCGGATTTCGGTAACGACGCTTGCATCAGTTTCCTCGTTGGCGCCTGAGATGATGACGCAGAAATATGGCAGTCAGGTTAAGCACCAGCACAATCAACACCAGAAGTAATGCCGTGGCGTAGACCAAGGGCAAAGCAGCCTGGACATCTTCGCCGTGAAAGGCGGTATCGAAGATATGGTAGCCAAGGTGCATGAACTTGCGCTCTAGGTGCAGGTAGGGAAATTCACCGTCCAGAGGCATCTGGGGTGCGAGTTTGGCGACGCCCACCAGCATCAAGGGCGCGACTTCGCCGGCGGCGCGCGCCACGGCGAGAATCACCCCGGTCAGCATGGCCGGAGCGGCCATCGGTAGCACGATCCGGGTGAGCATTTCCAGGCGGGTGGCGCCCAGGGCCAGCGCCCCTTCGCGCTGGGCATCGGGAATTCGCGCCAAACCTTCTTCCGTCGCCACGATCACCACCGGCAAGGTCAGAAGCGCCAGGGTCAAGGAGGCCCACAGCAAGCCCCCTGTGCCGAAAGTGGGCGAGGGCAGGGTATCGCTGAAGAACCATTCATCGAGGCTTCCCCCGATGCCGTAGACGAATACCCCCAGCCCGAAGACACCGTAGACGATCGAAGGGACCCCGGCGAGATTACGCACCCCGATGCGCACCAGCCGCGTCAGGCGTCCTTGATGGGCAATTTCATTGAGATAGATCGCTGCCAGCACGCCGAAGGGAGTCACCAGAAGTGACATCAGCAGTACCATCAGGACGGTGCCGAAAATGGCCGGCCAGACGCCGCCGCCGGTATTGGCCGCTCGCGGCCCTTGGCTGAGAAAGCGCCATACGGCGCTGCCCCACGTCTGGATCTTCTCACCCATGGACATGGCATTGGGGCGCTGGGCCCGATGAATGACATGTAAGGGTTGCTGTCGTTGACGCCCCTCGACGCTTTCCACTATTAGATAAGTATCTCCGGGCACATAGCTGTCACCGGAGGCGGCCCTGGAGGGTGCGCCATTGGCTACCGTGTTTCTCTGGTTCAGGTGCTGCTGCAACGCCTGCCAAGCAGCTTCGCCTTCCAGACGCTCATTCGGCATCACCACGGCCACCAGTCGGCCGATGAAATCTCCCCAGGAAGCGCGGTCGAGAAGCACCAGTTCGACCGGGGTGGAGCGCGTTTGAATGGTATCCAGCGCCACCCATTGCCAGAGGGCACCGTCGAGGTCGCGATTGGCGGTATAATACAGCCGTTCATGGCCGGGGCGGTCAGGCAGAGGGGCTTCGCGTACGGCATGTCCGGCAATGACCTGGCCGTCGGCGAGCGTGACTTCTTCAATCGGCGCCGGCCAGAAATGGCCCAAGCCGCGCACCACCAGCAAGCTCACCAGTGCGGCCAGCATGAGCAGCGAAAGCGCAACGCTTGCAGCGCTCAACCATGGCCAGGCCTCATCCCGATTTTTTGCCAGGTGCTGGATCATGGATGGCCTTCCAGGCGCCGGTAACGGCGTCTCAGACGTTGACGCACCGCTTCCGCCAAAGTGTTGACCAGGAAAGTGAACACGAACAACGCCAAGGCGGCGAGAATCAATAAATGATAGGTCAGGCCGCCGGGTGCGGCTTCAGGTAATTCAATGGCAATGGCCGCTGAAATCGAGCGCATGCCTTCAAAGGGACTGGCACTGAAAAGGGCGGTATTGCCACTGGCCATCAATACGATCATGGTTTCGCCCACCGCACGCCCGGCCCCGATCATCACTGCTGAAAACAGCCCTGGTCCTGCGGTGGGCAAGGCCACTTTCCACAGCGCCTGCCAACGGGTGGCGCCTAGCGCCTGGGCACCTTCGAGCAAGCTTTTAGGCACGTCGGCCAGGGCGTCTTCAGCCAGGGCGTAAATACTGGGAATCACGGCAAAACCCATTGCCACCCCCACGATCATGGCATTGCGGGTGGCATAGTCGATGCCCCACTGCTTATCCAGAAAACGTCGCAAGTCGTCTTCGGGCAGTTGCTGTTCCAGCAAGGGCGTGACCCAGAACGCCAGGGCGATCATCAAGACGAACCAGGGCACCAGCCACAATCCCGCCCAGCTTAAGGGAAGTGTGCGCTGCAGCCGAGTGCCGAGGTGATGCCAGATCGTTCCCGCGACTAGGGCGCTCAGCGGTAACCCGATTACCAGCAGCAAGGTGCCGGCCAGGTGACGTTCAACCCAGGGTGCGATGATCAGACCGGCGATAAATCCCACTACCACACCGGGAATGGCTTCCATCATTTCCAGGGTGGGTTTTAGCCGGTGGCGCAGGCGGGTGGACATGAACAGCGCCGAATACATTGCCGCTCCCAGCGCCAGGGGCACGGCGAACAACAGCGCATAGAAGGCGGCTTTCAATGTGCCCCAAGCCAGCGGCGTCAGCTTGGCCAAGGCTAGGGTGTCACCCAGACGCAGCAACGGTAGCGTTTCCCAGAGCAGAAACACGGCAATCGCCAGTACCGCTAACAGAACGCCGATGCCGCCGGCAGTGATCAAACCGGTAGCAAGGCGATCGCGGGCCAGGCGTAAGCGCTGATTGAGCGTATCGGATGGTGGTGTCATGGTGAAATCAATGAAGACTCACAAGTGGAAACGCAAGGTGAGCAAGAGGGACGCTGACCCAGCGTAAGACAATTTTATGACAACCGGGTGACAGCTAATCCCCTGTGAGCTCTTGCGCCTTGAGTGTAGGGGGGGAAAGCGGCACAAAACCCGCTGCTCGGGCAATGCGCTGCCCTTCGTCGGAGAGAATCAGTTCGATAAAGGCCCGTTCGGCAGCAGGAAGTGGCTCATCCGGTGGTAGGTTGACGTAAAGATACAGAAAGCGCGACAGCGGATAACGGCCGGATTGGATCGCCTCTTCAGTGGGCAGGATGGCTTGAGTCTCCTGCTCGGCTACCCCCAGCGGGTGGACCATCGGCGTCAGGTGATTGTAGGCGGCATAACCCATGGCGCCGGGAGATTCGCCCACGGCGGCGATGACCGCCGAGGAGCCAGGATATTCACTGATATCACGACGAAATTCGCCGCCGCACAGCACCTGTTGTCGAAACAACCCATAGGTGCCGGAAGCCAGATTGCGGCCATGCAGGGCAATCTTGCCGTAAGGCCAGTCAAGGGTGGCGGAAAAGGCTTGCCAGCGTCTCAGCGGTGCCTGCGCTCCACACTCCCGGGTGGTGGAAAAGATGGCATCCAGCTGAGCTAAGCTCAGCTGGCGCAAAGGATTGTGACGATGCACCACCACTACCAAGGCATCCAGTGCCACCTTCACTTCAAGCGGCGGGTAACCATAACGCTTCTCAAAAGCCTGGTATTCCTCGGCTGTCATCCGGCGTGACATCGGCCCCAGCCGAGTGGTACCGGCAAGTAGCGCTGGTGGGGCGCTGGCGGAGCCGCTGGCCTGAAACTGCAGCCGAACGTCGGGGTGGCGAGTCACCAGGGCTTCCCCCCAGCGTAGCATCAGCCCGGCCATGGTATCGGAGCCTACGGCCCCTAGGGTGCCGCTGATATTACTGGCCCATGCTCCGGGTGAGCTTGCCAGCAACGCCACCAGCAGTAACCGGATAAACGGCACGCATGTTCTGTGTTGCGTTGCTTGGACCTTGAATGGATTGCCCATGGCGCTGCAGATGTTGTAGTAAATAGGAAGTGAGCCGTCTTCGTTCAAGCGGTTGCCCTCTTGTGTTTTCCTGTACATTTGGCAGTGTATAGCACCACCGAGCCGCCATCAGGCCCTTCTTGAACGCCTTTTTCATGAGCCGAGTAAACGATGAAGCGATTGCAAGCGCTGACCTTCGACCTGGACGATACTTTGTGGGACAACGGCGGGGTGATGCAACGCACGGAGCACGGCCATTATGCCTGGCTGAGCCAGTGTCTGGATGTCTGGCAGCACGCTCAGGGGGACGAACCCCTGCAGCTTGCCGAGCGCCTGGGGCTGGCCGATTATCAGAGGCGCCGTTTGCAACTGGCGCAAACGCATACCTTGCGGCGTGGCGATTTCACCTGGCTGCGTGAGCGGGCCTTGGCTGAGCAGCTGCAAACTTTGAAACTGCCACGCAGCAGCGCGATCATGTGGGCCGCCGCTGCCATGGATGAGTTTCGCCGCTTGCGTTTGGAGGTCACGCCTCATCCGGAAGTAGTGCCGTTGCTGGCGTCCTTGGGACAACGCTTCAAGCTGGCAGCGATCACCAACGGCAATATCCACCTGGCCCGGCTGCCTTTTGCCAGCCACTTTAATGTCATGATTGCCGCCGGTGAGATGTTGGCGCCAAAGCCTGATCCGCGGCCTTTTCTGGCGGCACTGGCGCGGATGGGGGTGGCGCCCTCAGCGGCGCTGCATGTGGGTGATTCCTGGTGTGACGATGTGCAGCCGGCCCAGCGGCTGGGAATGCAGGTCGCCTGGATAGCTCCCCTTCAGGCGCCGCCACTTCGCTTGCCATCCGGGGTGCACCGCCTGGCTCACGTAAGTGATTTGCCGGCGTTGATCGAGCACCTTGCGCCTATGCCTCGTCCAGGGGCGACAACCACTGATCCAGACGCTGCGACAAGGTGTCCACCCCTTCACGCTTGAGCGAGGAGAACAGTTGGATCGACACCAGGTCTTCCCATTCATGCAGGCGTGAGCGAACCTTTTGCAGCGCCGCCTTGGCGGGACCGTTCTTTAGTTTGTCCGCCTTGGTCAGCAGAATGTGTACCGGCATTTCGCGTTTGTCGGCCCAGCCCAGCATCATCTGGTCGAATTCGGTCAAGGGATGCCTTACATCCATCAGCAACACCAGGCCACGCAGGCTGAAGCGCTCGCGCAGGTATTCGGACAGGTGACGTTGCCATTCGAGCTTGACCGCCTCGGGCACCTGGGCATAACCATAGCCGGGCAGGTCGACCAGACGCAGGGCTTCGTCGTTGGCCACACTGAAAAAATTGATCAGCTGAGTACGCCCCGGCGTACGCGAGGTGCGGGCGAGCCCTTTTTGCTGAGTCAACGCATTGATGGCGCTGGATTTTCCGGCATTGGATCGTCCGGCGAATGCCACTTCAGCGCCTATGTCGGACGGGCACTGGGCGAGCGTCGGCGCGCTGGTCATGAAGCTGGCAGTAGGGTAGTTCAAGCGCTTGATAGGCGCGTTGTCCTGGGGGCTTGTAGGCATGTAGAAAGATCCTGAAAATGACAAAACCGCAAGGGCAATAGCATGCAAACCACTCCTTGGAACAGCGATTTGGATGCAAAGAGGTGAATCTACCCCTAAAGCAGGTCGGGAGTTGCATTCCCGCCGCCTAGGTGATTCGGTATAATGCAAGTGTTTTGTATCTGCGACCTGTGGCGTTAGTGTACCATCGCGCTCTGGCCGGCAGCGACCAACCAACGCCTTGTTCGCCACCGTGGCAGGAGCGGCTCAGCTTGGTAATGTTGATGAAACCGGGCGGCGCCCAGGATGCGTAGCAGTCAATAACCTAACGGCATAGTGGAACAGCAATGAGAAAGTTACTGGCAAGCCTGGCAATTACCATGGGTGCCGTCGGCACCGTTCACGCCGACCTTCAAGCTGACGCCGATGCGGCGGCAGGTCGGGAAAAAGCGCAAGTCTGTGCAGCCTGTCACGGTCAGGAAGGTATTAGCTCCGCGCCTACCTTTCCGCACTTGGCGGGGCAGCAAATGTCGTATATCGCCAAGCAAATCATGGATATCCGTGATGGCAACCGTGTGGTGGCTCAAATGGCCGGTCTGGTCGATAACTACTCCGACCAGGATGCGTGGGATGCTGCGGCTTACTATTCCGCTAAAGAGCCCAACGTAGGCCAAGCCGTGGATGAAGGTGAATTGTTGGCGCGCGGTGAAGAACTTTTCCGTGCCGGTGACATCGCCAAGGGCATTCCCGCCTGTTCCGCCTGCCATACGCCGACCGGCCAAGGCATTGGCAGTGCTGTCTATCCGGCACTTTCCGGACAGTTCACTCAGTACACTATCGCCACTCTGAAAGATTTTGCTGCCGGCGATCGTGCCAATGATCCGGGCCGTATCATGCGTGACATTGCCTCGAAAATGAGCGATGACGACATGGCGGCCGTGGCCAACTATCTTCACGGTCTGAATTGATACAGCGCCCGGGAGGGGATTCGGTTGATTGACGAATCCGGCCATTGCCGGGTTCAGCAGGACCATTGCGAAACGGTTGAGGAACCTGGCGCGGCAAGTGCTGTCGTAATGTTGCTTTCCCACGGAGAATCAATGACATGTTAAAGACGCTAATGGTAGCGGTAGCTGGTTTGACCCTTTCCACGTTGGCCAATGCCACCCAGTTGGTGGAAGGCGAGCATTACACGGTGCTCGACAAGCCGGTGGAAACGCAGGTCGAAGAAAGTCAGATCGAAGTCACCGAAGCTTTCTGGTATGGCTGTCCGCATTGCTACAACCTCGAAGACCCGCTTAACGCCTGGGTGGCCGAACAGCCCGATGACGTCAACTTCCAGCGGCTTCCCGCTACCATGGGAGGCGATTGGAACAAGCATGCTCAGGCATTCTATGCCGCTCAAGAGCTAGGAATTCTAGATGCCGTTCATGATGACTTCTTTCATGCCATTCATGAAGATGGCCAGAGCTTGACCGCAGTCGATGAAGTGGCCGAGTTTTTCAGTGACTACGAGGTCAGCGTAGACGAGGCGCGTGATGCCCTTACCTCGTTCAATGTGCGTCGCCACGTCAATGAAGCCAACAGCCGTATGCGCGACATGCGCCTGATGGGCGTGCCGGCCTTGATCGTGGATGGTCGTTACGTGATTACTCCCAGCAGTGCGGGTAGCCTGGACAATATGCCGCAGATCGCGGGTGCCTTGGTTGAGCGTGTCCGCACGGAGCGCGCTGAGTAAATGCCCAAGTTGGACATCAAGTTGCCGCTGCATAAAGGCGGCCACTTGCGTCTGTTGACCTTCAATCTTCAGGTCGGCATTCAGACATCAGCCTATCACCACTATCTCACCCGTAGCTGGCAGCACCTTCTGCCTCATCCCCAGCGGCTAAAACGCCTGGACATGATGAGCGACGTGCTCGGCAACTTCGATATTGTCGGGTTGCAGGAGGTGGATGGGGGTAGCTTTCGTTCAAGCCGAATCAACCAGGTGGAGTACCTGGCCATGCGCGCGGGGTTCCCTCATCATTTCCAACAGCTCAATCGCAACCTGGGGCGCATCGCCCAGCACAGTAATGGTCTGCTCTCACATTGGGTGCCCAGTCGGATTGAAGAATATCGCCTGCCAGGCACCTTGCCGGGTAGGGGGGCCATCCATGCCCGCTATGGTGAAGGACCGGATGCGCTGCATATCTTTGTCGCGCACTTGGCGCTTAGCCATCGCGGCCGCGTGCGCCAGCTGAATTACCTGAGCGAGATCATTCAGCCGCTGCGGCATGTGGTGGTCATGGGGGATCTAAACTGTACACAGGATCAGCTGCACGCCCATGAACGTTTCACTAGCGCTTTTCCTCTGCATCCAGTCAAGCCGCTGCTGAGCTATCCTTCTTGGCAGCCGCGGCGTGGACTGGATCACATCCTATTGTCGCAATCGCTTCAGGCAACTAACGTCCGTGTGCTTGATCATCTTTTTTCCGATCATTTGCCCATTGCAGTGGATGTTGCGTTGCCTGAGCAATGCCGCCTGGCATTGCAATAGCGTTATAGCGACGTTTTCAGGTCGACGATTTCATACCGATAAGCCTGTGTTGAATGCGATGCGAACGTATATGCAGCGTTGGTTGATTTAGCGTGCGCTTTTGGGCGTTTTTTGGCACTCTGGAGAATAAATCCTACAGTATCGTCCCCCTTTCATAGCGAGAACGCCATGTCCTCCCCGTCCTATTCCGGTGAATTGCCTGCCGTGATAGCCAAACTGGATCGTTGCTCCGAACTGCTGGGCCGTGGCCTTTCCTGGTTGGTTCTGGCAATGATGCTGGTGCAGTTCCTGATTGTGGTATTGCGCTACATGTTCAATGTCAACAGTATTGTCATGCAGGAATCCGTCATGTACATGCATGCCGTGGTTTTCATGCTGGCGGCTTCCTATACCCTGCGCCACGATGGGCATGTTCGCGTGGATATCTTCTATCGCGGCATACGCCCTAAACGCCAAGCGCTGGTTGATCTCGTGGGTACGGTCTTTCTTTTGATGCCTGTCATGGTATTCGTGATCCTCACCAGCCTGGGCTACGTGAGTAGCTCCTGGCGTATTTTTGAAGGCTCTCCGGACACTGGAGGCATCCCCGGTGTCTTTCTGCTCAAGACGCTGATCCCTGCGTTTGCCGGTTTGATGATTCTCCAAGGCCTGGTCGAAGCGGTGCGCCATTGGTGGATTCTGACCGGACGCCTGGTCCCCCTGATTGATGAACAAGAGCCCCACCTCGAGGAACGCATCTGATGTTGGAATTCATGCCACTGGTGCTCTTTGCTGTTATTTGTATCGTATTGATGTTCGGTTATCCGGTAGCGTTATCCTTGGCGGGTACGGCGCTGGCCTTTGCCGGCTTGGGAATGGGGCTGGAAGCCATGGGTATCGATGCCCACTTTGATGGAGGCTATCTCTCGGCTTTTCCCAATCGACTCTACGGCATCATGACCAATCAAACCCTTCTGGCGGTACCCTTGTTCGTGCTGATGGGGGTATTGCTGGAAAAATCCAAGGTAGCCGAGACGCTCCTTGATGCCATGGCCATGTTGTTCGGCTCGATGCGTGGTGGGCTGGGCATTTCCGTGACCCTGGTGGGGATGCTGCTGGCAGCCTCTACCGGTATCGTTGGCGCTACCGTGGTTACCATGGGCCTGATGTCGTTGCCCACCATGCTCAAGCGCGGTTACAGCGTGCCGTTAGCCACAGGGACCATTTGTGCCACCGGTACGCTGGGACAGATCATCCCGCCCTCCATCGCTTTGGTGCTATTGGGCGATGTACTGTCCTCAGCGTATCAGCAAGCTCAGCTTTCCATGGGCATCTTCAGCCCTAAGACGGTTTCCGTGGGGGATTTGTTCATGGGCGCTCTGGTGCCCGGTTTGCTGCTGGTCGTGCTCTACATCACCTATGTGGCCTTCATTTCCTGGTGGAAACCGGAAGCGGCTCCTCCCGCCGACCGCAAAGAGCTGATGGAAGAACTAGGCCACACCGGGGGGTTGGGGCTGCTGCTGTTGAAAGGCATGGTGCCGCCGATTGTATTGATCGTCGCCGTACTGGGTTCGATTCTGGGTGGTTTCGCCACGCCTACCGAGGCCTCTGCCGTGGGTGCCTTCGGCGCATTGATGCTCGCGCTTATCTATCGGCGCCTGAGTTTCAAAGTGCTCGGAGAAGTGCTGCGTTCCACCGTCAACGTCACCACCATGGTCTTTCTGATTCTTATCGGTGCGGCATTGTTTTCGCTGGTATTTCGTGCCTATGGTGGTGAAGAGCTGGTTACCAGCCTGTTCGAGGGCATGCCGGGGGGAGTGGTCGGTGCCACGATTATTGTGATGCTGGTCATCTTCCTGCTGGGATTCATTCTCGACTTTATCGAAATCACTTTCGTGGTGGTGCCGATTGTCGGTCCTATCCTACTGGCCATGGGGGTGGATCCGGTCTGGCTGGGTATCATGATCGCGATCAACCTTCAAACATCCTTTCTTACCCCGCCCTTCGGCTTTGCCCTGTTTTACTTGCGCGGGGTTGCGCCTGACTCGGTACCCACCTCGGCTATTTATCGCGGCGTCATTCCGTTCATCGTATTGCAACTTGCCATGTTGACTGCGCTGGCATTCATGCCACAGTTAGCGACCTGGCTACCCGATCAGTTCTGACCATGAGAGCTGGCCGCGGTGCTGCAATGCACCTTTGCTCGGTAACGGGCATCTCGAAGCAATCTTCATAACAACGCTCATAACAACGTTCATAACAGCACGAGGGTACATCGTATGAAACTCAAGTCACTTGCCATGGCCGTGGCCATGACCACCGTCGCCTCTTCAGGAATGATGGTGGTATCAAGCTTCGATAACGCAGCCCAGGCCCAGGAAACTTTTGAGTGGAAAATGGTCACGTCCTGGCCCAAGAACTTCCCAGGGGTTGGTCAAGGCCCTGAGCGACTGGCGGAACTGGTCGAGGAAATGTCCGATGGCCGTCTCACCATTGAAGTGTTCGGTGCCGGCCAACTGGTACCAGGTTTCGAGGTGTTCGATGCGGTGTCCGAAGGCACTGCCGAACTGGGGCATTCCGCTTCTTACTACTGGAAGGGCAAGGCACCTGCCGCGCAATTCTTCGCCGCGGTACCCTTCGGCATGAATGCCCAGGAAATGAATGCCTGGCTGCATTACGGCGGCGGCATGGAGCTGTGGAACGAACTGTATGAGCCCTTCGGCGTCGATGTGTTGGTTGCCGGGGCGTCCGGTGTGCAGATGGGCGGTTGGTATAACAAGGAAATCAACTCTGTCGAGGACCTGGACGGCCTGAAAATGCGCATGCCGGGGCTCGGTGGGGAAGTGATGAATCGCATGGGCGTGGCTATCGTCAACATGCCGGGCGGCGAGATATTTACCTCGCTGCAGTCCGGCGCCATCGATGCCACCGAATGGATCGGCCCCTACAACGACCTGGCCTTCGGCCTGCACCAGGCAGCGGACTATTACTACTATCCGGGCTGGCACGAGCCGACCGTGATGTTCGAGGCGCTCATCAACGAAGAAGCCATGGCAGCATTGCCTGCCGATCTGCAGGCGATACTGAAAACTGCCGTGCGCGACATCAATGCCTCGGTGCTGGACGAGTACACCGCCCGTAACAACGATGCGCTCGAGACACTGCTCAACGAGCACGATGTCGAACTGCGTCGCATCCCTGACGATGTCCTGGAACAGGCCCGCGAACACTCTGAAGATGTAGTGGCTGAGCTGGCCGAATCCAGTGAGCTGGCAGGCCGCATCCATGAATCGTATCGTGACTTCCAGAACAAGGTCGTCAACTATCATGCGATTTCCGAGCAGGCCTATTACAATGCTCGCAACCCGGAAGGCGGCACTGTCGAGTGATCTGACGGGATAAAAGTAGTCCTTTAGCACGAAGCCGCCTACGGGCGGCTTTTTGCATAAACTGGGGCACGCTATTTTCAAGGACCGCGAAGCAGGATGTCATGGCAAAAAACTTTATTCCCAATGTATTGACCATCGCCGGCTCCGACCCCTCGGGCGGAGCCGGTATCCAGGCGGATATCAAGACGTTTTCGGCCCTGGGGGCCTATGCCACCAGCGTGGTAACCGCGTTGACCGCCCAGAATACCCAAGGGGTGGCTGGCGTCTGTCCTGTACCGGCGGCATTTATCGGCCAACAACTCGACACCTTGTTGGAAGATGTGCGCATCGATGCGGTAAAAATCGGCATGGTGGCGAGCCTTGAGGTCGCCGAGGTGATTGCTCAGGCCTTGGCTCGCCAACGGCCGCGCTGGGTGGTGCTCGACCCGGTCATGGTGGCCAAGAGTGGCGATACGCTCGTGGATGACGCGGGTATCGCTGCCGTACGCGACGTTCTGGTGCCTCTGGCGGATGTCATTACGCCTAATTTGCCGGAAGCTGCCGTCTTGTTGGGGCTACCGGCACCCCGGCGCCGGGAAGAAATGCTGGCGCTGGCACCTGCCTTGCGTCGACTGCGGGCGAAAGCCGTGTTGCTCAAGGGCGGCCACTTGGAGCAAAACGACTGCCCTGACCTTCTTATCGGTGCTGACAGCTGCGAATGGATGGAAGGCCGGCGCGTCGAGACCCCTAACCTTCACGGTACCGGTTGCTCGTTATCCTCCGCGATTACCGCACGGCTGGCCCAAGGCGATGAATTATCTTCAGCGGTAGCCTTTGCCAAGGCTTGGTTGAGCGAGGCTTTAGGGCAAAGCCATCGATTGAAGGTGGGTAAGGGCCAAGGTCCGGTTCATCATTTTCACTGCTGGTGGTAAACGGTTAATCGCCCAAAAGGAGGCAACATGAAGGCATTGATTCAGCGTGTCAGCCGTGCGGATGTCAGCATCGGAGGTACCAGCGTAGGTGCCATCGAACAGGGCCTGCTGGTGCTGGTCGGAGTGGAAAAACAGGATGATCAGGGGGCGGCTGACAAGCTGCTGCACAAGTTGCTGCATTACCGGGTCTTCAGCGACGCCGACGGCAAGATGAATCTCAACGTGCAGCAAGTAGAGGGCGGCATATTACTGGTGCCACAGTTCACCTTGGCTGCCGATACGCGTAAAGGGCTGCGCCCGGGCTTTTCCAGTGCCGCCGTGCCCGCCGAGGGGGAGCAATTGTTTGCTTACCTGCTTGCCCAGGCAAGACGTGCCTGGCCGATTGTCGCCAGTGGGCAATTCGGCGCCGACATGCAGGTATCGCTGATCAATGACGGCCCGGTGACTTTCCTGCTGGAAAGCTGAGGCTCGTGGCTTTCAGCGCTTGGTTAGTCGTTGCTGGAAACTAACTCGGCTTCCATGGCTTCGAGTTCCTCTTCTGCGGCCAGCCATTGTTGCTCGGCGGCATTGAGGCGAGTGGTCAACTCTGCTTGGCGCGCCAATGTCCGGGTCAGCTCTTCCTTGCGTGTACTATCGGTATAGAGGTCGGCATCGCCGAGCTGTTCCTCCACCTGGCTGAGTGCCTGCTGAGTGGTTTCCATCTCACGTTCGACCTTGTCGCGCTTGCGCTTGAGCGGGCGCAATTTTTCGCGCAATTCGGCGGCTGCCTTGCGTGCGGCCTTGCGCTCTTCGCGGCTTTCGCCACCCCCCTGTTCTGCCTGACGTTCGGCTTTTTCGTTGCGGGTGTCGCGGCGCACGTTTTCCAAACGCGCCTTCAGCCAGGTGCGATAATCCTCGAGGTCGCCATCGAATGGTTCGACGCGATGGTCGGCCACGCGCCAGAATTCATCCACCGTGGCGCGCAAGAGGTGACGGTCGTGCGATACCAGGATGACGGTCCCCTCGAATGCCGCCAAGGCTTCGGTCAAGGCTTCGCGCATTTCCAGGTCAAGGTGGTTGGTGGGCTCATCCAACAGCAGGAGGTTGGGTTTTTCCCAAGCCACCAAGGCCAATGCTAGCCGGGCTTTTTCCCCGCCGGAGAAGGTCGCCACCTTGCCGAAGGCGTCATCGCCATGAAAGCCGAATCCCCCCAGAAAATTGCGGATTTCCTGGTCGCTGGCGGTAGGCGATAAGCGCTGAACATGCACAAACGCCGTGGTGGAAAGGTCCAGGCTTTCCAGCTGATGCTGGGCAAAATAGCCGATAGCCAGATGTTCACCGGGTATCCGCTTGCCTGAAAGGAGAGGCAATTCACCGATCAGTGACTTGATCAAGGTGGATTTGCCCGCGCCATTGGGGCCGAGCAAGCCGATACGCTGGCCGGGCAGCAATGATATCTTCACCTGCTCCAGCTGTGCGTTCTCGTTGCCTTCTTTGTCACGATAGCCCAGCCGAGCGTCATCCAGCACCAGCAAGGGATGAGACGTCTTGTCGGCGGCGGGGATGGTGAAGTGAAAGGGCGAATCGACATGGGCCATGGCAATGGTACCCATGCGTTCCAGCATCTTGACCCGGCTTTGTGCCTGGCGGGCCTTGGTGGCCTGAGCCTTGAAACGGGCGATGAAACGCTCGATTTCCTCGCGGCGCGCCTGTTGTTTGATAGCTTCGGCCTGTTGCAGGGCAAGCTTTTCCGCCCGGGTACGCTCGAAACGTGAATAATTTCCGCGATACAGGGTCAGTTGTTGCTGATGAACGTGAACGATGTGATCACAGACGGCATCGAGAAAATCTCGATCGTGGGAAATCAGCAGCAAGGTGCCGGGATAACGGGCGAGCCATTGCTCAAGCCACAACAGCGCATCGAGATCGAGGTGGTTGGTGGGCTCGTCGAGCAACAATAGATCCGAGGGCATGAACAAGGTGCGTGCCAGGTTGATGCGCATCCGCCAGCCCCCGGAAAAAGCCGATAATGGACGCTTGAGATCCGCCTGGACGAAGCCGAGCCCCACCAGCAACTGGGCCGCGCGGGATTCGGCACGATAGCCGTCCAAGGTTTCGATCAAGCCATGCAGTTCGGCTTCACGGTGAGCGTCGTCGCGCAGGCGTGCATCTTCCAGTTGAGCTTCCGCATCGCGCAGGGCATGGTCGCCGTCCAGGACGTAGTCGAGAATGGCACGGTCAAGTGTCTCCACTTCCTGTGCCATATGGGCGATTCGCTGGCCCCCGCTCATGTGAATATCGCCACGATCCGGACTCAGTTCACCCAGCAACAGTTTGAATAGGCTGGTTTTACCGGCCCCGTTGGCACCGATAATGCCGGCCTTGACGCCGTCATTGAGGGTAAGGTCGGCGTCTTCCAGTAGCGGCTGGGTGCCGCGTTGCAGGGCAACTTGGCGCAGTGCGATCATGCAGGCTCCCGAATAAAAGGGTAATACGATGGGTGATTCTAACCGATTGGCACACTTGGAGCAGACTCCTCTGTGGGACTTTGCCTTGAAATGGTACTCACGCCCCGGGGTCGAAGCCGCTTGCCTGCGATTGCAGGAAGAGGCCGGGGTGGACGTCTGCGAATTGCTGTTTCATGGCTGGCTATACAGTCACGGCTTTCAGGCCTCTCCCGAGTGGGTGGAAAAGTACCGGAAAGAACGCCTGCGTTGGCAGCATGAGGTCACCGCTGTGTTACGTGACTTGCATCGTGGGCTCAAAGCCGAGGCAGCCACCAGGCAAGGGGTGTGGGCGCTAAGAGAGACGCTTAAGCAGGCGGAGCTTTTGGCGGAGCGTGAAAACCTTCAACGCTGGCAGGAGTGGGCGTTGGACGGAACGACCCCTGAAGCTCGTTTGAGAGTGACGCGAGTAGCCTCGGGTAATAGTGCTTGGTGGCTAAGAAATCAAGTAGTTATACAAGCCTATACAGACCGTGATGAAACGCTGGATTATTCATCCTCAACCCTTGAAAGTGCCTGGCAGACGTTGGGACGCCAGCTTGACCCCTTGCATGTAGCGCGCTAGCCTGAATTCAAATTACGTCTGAAATGATTACAATCTTGCTTAAACGCCAGGTAGTAATACCACTTCGGGTAATCTGCATAACCAACGGCTATGCAACCTATTGCAAGGGGAACGACTTGATGAAAACAACCCAGTTGATGAAAACAAGCAAGCTTCTAACCACCGCAAGTATTGGTGCCCTGCTATTTGGTCTATCGGCAGCCGCGCACGCCGACAACTGGCGTTATGCCCACGAAGAATACGAAGGTGACGTTCAGGATGTGTTCGCTCACGCCTTCAAGGATTATATCGAAGAGAACTCCGAGCATTCGGTTCAGGTCTACCGCTTCGGCGAGCTGGGCGAGTCCGACGACATAATGGGACAGACCCTCAGCGGCATCCTGCAATTCGTCAACCAGTCCCCCGGCTTTACCGGCTCGACGATTCCCGAGGCCCAGATCTTCTTCATTCCCTATCTGTTGCCTACCGACATGGAGACCGTGCTCGAGTTCTTCGAGGAAAGCGAAGCCATCAACGAAATGTTCCCGGAACTATACGCAGAGCACGGCCTGGAATTGCTGCAGATGTACCCGGAAGGCGAAATGGTGGTTACCGCCGACGAGCCGATCACCTCTCCCGAGGACTTCGATAACAAGAAGATCCGCGTGATGACCAATCCGCTGCTGGCCGAAACCTACAACGCCTTCGGTGCTACCGCCACACCGCTGCCTTGGGGCGAAGTCTACGGTGGTTTGCAGACAGGCATTCTCGATGGCCAGGAAAATCCGATCTTCTGGATCGAGTCCGGTGGTCTGTATGAAGTGTCGCCGCACCTGACCTTTACCGGCCACGGCTGGTTCACTACCGCCATGATGGCCAATCAGGACTTCTACGAAGGGCTTTCCGAGGACGATCAGCAGTTGGTACAGGATGCCTCTGATGCGGCCTACGATCATACCATCGAGCATATTCAAGGGCTGGCCGAAGAATCCCTGGATAAGATCATGAGTGCTTGTGAAGAGTGCACCGTGACCCGCCTCAACGAAGAGCAGATGCAGGCGTTCAAGGAACGTGCCCCCCAGGTCGAGGAAAAATACATCGAAATGACCGGCGAAGACGGTCGTGAACTGCTGAACCAGTTCCATGAAGACCTCGAAGAAGTTACCGAAGACTGATATTACTTGTAAGAGCAAACGACAAGGGGGCAGCTAAGCTGCCCCCTTGTCGTTTGTACCTGCGTCCAGCCAGCGTTGAACCGAGCGGCATACCAACAGGCGCTTTGCCGGTAAGCTGCTAGGAAGCCATGTTTTTACTGCATCAGCTGCAGAAAAGGGAGTGCGGCCATGTCTGATGAAGAAATTGAAAGAAATTACCGGTCCGGCCTTCCGGGGATACTCGGCACGGTCGATACGCTAATCAGCAAACTTGAAGCCGTCATTCTGGCAATGGGCGTCTTATTGATGGCTTTCAATACCGTTGCCAACGTCATTGCCCGTTTCGTCTTCGGTGAGAGTATTTTCTTTTCCGGTGAAATCAATCGGATATTAATCATCATGATCACCTTTGCGGGGGTCGGCTATGCGGCACGTCACGGTCGTCATATCCGCATGTCGGCGATCTATGATGCGCTCCCGGTGGGAGGGCGCAAGGCCCTGATGATTTTCATCTCCCTGTTCACGGCAATGGTGATGTTCTTCCTGCTTTACTACTCGATCTATTACATTCTCGATCTCTATTCGCGAGGCAGGATTCTTCCGGCGCTGGGGTTCCCGATCTGGGTGATCTATATCTGGGTACCACTGGGGTTCTTGATCACGGGTATTCAGTATTTGCTGACGGCTATCAAGAATATGACAACGCGTGATGTGTATCTATCGACTGCTGTGCTTGATGGTTACAAGGATACGGAAACGGAAGTCTGATCTAGGGCGCCATGCCCGGGGGAACGAATAATGACGACGATAATGGTTGTGACCATGATTGCCCTGCTTTTGCTGGGCTTTCCCATGATGGTGCCGCTGATAACCGCGGCGGTCATCGGTTTTTACATGATGTTCAATGGCTTTGGGCAAATGGAGACCTTAATTCAGCAGGTGGTGGCGGGTATCCGGCCAGCCTCGCTGATCGCGGTTCCCATGTTCATCCTGGCTGCCGACATCATGACGCGTGGCCAATCGGCGAATCGCCTTATCGACATGGTGATGTCCTTTATCGGGCATGTGAAAGGCGGGCTGGCAGTGAGTACCGCCGCTTCCTGTACTTTGTTCGGCGCTGTCTCGGGTTCCACTCAGGCCACGGTAGTCGCCGTCGGTTCACCTTTGCGCCCCAAGATGCTCAAGGCCGGTTATTCCGACTCTTTCACTTTGGCGTTGATCATCAATGCCAGTGACATTGCCTTTCTGATCCCGCCGAGTATCGGCATGATCATCTATGGGGTCATTTCCGGTACGTCGATCGCCGAGCTGTTCATTGCCGGTATCGGACCAGGGTTGCTGATTCTGTTGATGTTTTCAGCGTACTGCGTGCTTTACGCAGTAATCCGTGATGTGCCTACCGAGCCCAAATCTACTTGGCGGCAACGCCTTTCCGCTGTGCGCTTGGCATTATGGCCACTAGGATTTCCGGTAATTATCGTGGGGGGTATCTACGGGGGTATCTTCAGCCCTACGGAAGCTGCTGCCGCCTGTGTGCTTTATGCCATTCTGCTTGAGTTTGTGGTGTTCCGCTCACTGAAGATGAACGATATCTATGCGATTGCCAAATCCACCGGCCTGATCACCGCTGTGGTATTTATCCTGGTGGGGGTGGGCAACGGCTTCTCATGGATTATCTCGTTCGCCCAGATTCCCCAGGCTATTCTCGAAACCGTCGGGGTCAACGAGGCCGGGCCGACAGGGGTGCTGATAGCCATCTGTATCGCCTTCTTTGTGGCTTGCATGTTCGTCGATCCCATCGTGGTAATCCTGGTGTTGACGCCGATCTTTGCACCGGCCGTGGCAGCGACAGGGCTGGACCCGGTGCTGGTGGGTATCCTGATCACCTTGCAGGTTGCGATAGGGTCGGCGACGCCGCCCTTCGGGTGCGACATATTCACGGCCATCGCGATTTTCAAGCGGCCCTATTGGGATGTGATAAAAGGCACGCCTCCGTTTGTCTTCATGCTGATATTGGCGGCGGCACTGTTGATCATGTTCCCGCAAATCGCGCTGTTCTTACGTGACTTGGCCTTCCGGTAACCGTTCATAAGGAGTCGCTGAATGTTCAATCGTATACTGGTACCGGTGGATGGTTCGAGGGGGGCTTTGAAGGCACTGGAAAAGGCTGCAGCGCTACATTTGCTGACCGGTGCCGAACTTTATCTGCTGTGTGTCTTCAAACATCACAGTCTGCTTGAAGCATCGCTTTCCATGGTACGTCCAGCCAAGCTTGACATACCCGATGAAGCACTCAAGGAGTACGCCACGGAGATCGCCATGCACGCCAAGGCGCATGCTATCGAGCTGGGGGTCGATGCGCTTAGTGTGCGTTCCTTTATCAAGGGGGGGCAGCCGTCGCGCATTATCTCGCGTTTTGCGTTCAAGCACGATTGTGACCTCATCGTGATCGGTGCCCAGGGCACCAATGGCGAAAAAGGTGCGTTGCTGGGCAGTGTGGCGCAACGTGTGGCGGGCTCGGCTCACTGTCCTACACTGGTGGTGTGATCGAGACGTCTTTCTGAGACTTTCTGATTCGTACTGACAGCGAGCCGAGGCGGATGCAGCCTCGGCTCGCTGGTGTTAGGCTCTGTGTGAAACCGGTTATTGATTGGCGCATGGCGCTTTTTCCTATTAGCTTTTCTTTTTAGCTTTTTCTTATCAATTGTCTAATTAAGGTTATGTAATGAAAACACTGCTTTCTTCTACTGTTCTGACAGGTCTGCTGGTCGCCTCGCCCTGGGCGCTGGCCGCACCGGAAACCGAGCAGGAACAACTGGCCTACAGCCTTGGGGTAACCCTGGGCGAAAGTATGCAGGAAGATATCAGCGATCTGGACATGGATACTTTTACTCAAGGCATGCGTGATGTCTTTGAAGGCAATGAGCTTGCCTTGAGTGAAGAGCAGATGGCCGACGCCTTGATGGCTTTCCAGCAACGCTCCCTGGAAGCGCGTCAGGCCGAGGCGGATGAGGCGGCTCAAGCCAACCTGAAAGTCGGTGAGGCCTTCCTGGAAGAGAATGCCGCCCGCGAGGAAGTCACCGTAACCGAATCCGGTCTGCAATACGAAGTGGTCGAGTCCGGCGACGGCGCTACGCCGGGGCCTGAAGATACCGTCGAAGTTCATTACGAAGGCATGCTGCTGGATGGCACCGTATTCGATAGCTCGTACGAACGCGGTGAACCGGTCAGTTTTCAGGTCGGCCAAGTGATCGAAGGCTGGCAGGAAGCGCTGCAGCTGATGAGCGTCGGCGACACCTGGATGGTCTATATTCCCGCCGAACTCGGTTATGGCGCACAAGGTCAAGGTCCCATCGGCCCCAATGAAACGCTGACGTTCCGCGTGGAATTGTTGGACGTCGAGTAACCGCCATGAGACGCACCACGACAGTTTGTGTGCTGGTGGGCCTAGGAATGTCAGCATCACTGCATGCTGAGGAAACGGCTGATTCCCCCATGGCATTGCCCGCCTTGGCCGCCTCTACCGAGCAAGTGAGCGTGGTGGGGGTATCCTCCGGGGGATACATGGCCAGTCAGCTGGCGGTGGCCTGGCCGGAGCGTTTTAGCGGTCTGGGCGTGCTGGCCGCCGGCCCTTGGGGCTGCTCACAAGGCTCGCTTAGCCTGGCCTTGAACCAATGCATGATGACGCGCCGGGGGTTGCCCGATCTCGACCAACTGGAGCAGCGGCGACAGGATTATGCCGAGCGCGGCGAAGTAGGTAGCCGAGAGGCGCTTAGCCAACTGAAGGTCTTCATTTGGCACGGCGAGAATGATCCGGTGTTCGACCCCAGGTTGAGCGATGCATTGGCGGAGCAGTTTTCCACCTGGCTGGATGCGCCCGACGAGCAGCTCAAGGTGGTGCGAGATAAACAGGCGGGGCATGGCTGGCCGATACGCCTGCCCCAAGAGGAAGCCGTATCGCCCGAGATGCTGGGCGACTGCCAGGAAGGCGGGGGAAGTCACGTTTTATCCTGCAACAAGGATATCGCCGGCGACATGATGGAGTGGCTGCATCCTCGGAAAGAGGTGCAAGATCCTCAGCAGGATGGCGAATTACTGCGCTTTGATCAGGCGGAATTCGATGCCAAGGGACTGGCCGATGTGGGTTATCTGTTCATACCGCCGGGCTGTGCCGATGGCGATTGTGGGGTAACGCTAGCGCTACATGGCTGCCAAATGAGCCATGAACAGATCGGTGAGACCTTCGTGCGTCACAGCGGCTTGAACCGTTGGGCGCTTGAGCATGAGCAAATTGTGCTTTATCCCCAGGCAACCACCACCTTGGGCAACCCCCAGGGCTGTTGGGACTGGTGGGGGTTTGCCGAAAGCACCTGGCAGATAAGTCCCTTGCACGAAACACGCAGCGGGACTCAAATCGAAGCCTTGATGGCCATGCTGTCGCGTCTGCAGGAATCCACTCCGCAGGAACCCAGCGAGGCGTTATCGCAATAGCCGTTGCTTCAACCTTCCAGCACGCCCTGAAGCGCTGAAACCAGGGCGTGGGGGGTGGGCGAATACAGCACTCGCTGAAGAAGCTTGCCCTCAGGGTTGACCAGATATAACGAGGCGCTGTGGTCGATGGTGTATTCCATTGACGACTCCGGCGTCTCGACCCGCCGCCAGATCACCCCGTAGCGCTCGGCCAGTTCTTCAAGCTGCGCCCGACTGCCGGTAACTCCGATAAATTCCTCTCCGAAATAACCCATGTACTCTTTCAGGCGTTCCAGTGTATCGCGCTCAGGGTCGACGGAAACCATCACCGGCACGACTCTTTCACGCTGCTCGGCACTCAATTTCTGTAATGCCTGACGCTTGACCGACTGATTCATGGGGCAGACGTCAGGGCAGTAGGTATAGCCGAACGAGAGTACCGCGATCTGATCGTCGGCCAGCTGGGTCAGTGAAAAATCACCCTGAGTGGACGGCAGCTCTACCGGCCCGCCGATGATGTCTCCATTGGAGGAAGAAGATTGCTGGTGGTCGTACCAGGCAATGCCGCCGGACGCTATCGATGCAAGCATGGCGGCGCCGATTCCCAGGCCGAGTATTTTTCGTGACATCGTTAACTCCGGGTTACGTCGAAATCGAACCAACTGCCCATCTTGCCCTGCGGGGTATCGATAATCACACGGGCACGCCAAGGCATGACTGCCTGAGTGCATATACCCACTTGCCCGACCCCTGAAAACAGATTGGGCGCGGCGTTTTCAAGCGGGAAACGGTGCAGGCCCATGTCCATGTCACGTCCCACGAAATCCACCTCGGCAGAGCTTACTTGAATGTCTTCCAGGTGCAGGTTCAAGGGCAGGCGTTGCAGCGCCTCGATATGGCCTTCCGTATCAATGGCCAAAGAAATGCGACCGTGCTCACCCAACGTCGCCGAGCAAGGCGCTTCATGCAAATTACACCCCGGCTGGGCAGGAAACCAGGTTACGTTGGTATCGTCACGTAGCCAGTGCGTGAGTAAATACCAGCCGCTGACGGCAAGCGCCAGGCAGGTGAGTAACGTCAACAGCCGTAGAATGGGATAGCCTGGCGAAGAGCCGGCGGATTCCGGAGTCGTGTTCATGGCAGAATAAGTGACTACGCAAGTGTGGCGGAAAGTGTTTTCCATACTAGCAGCATTTAGCGTGAAGCCCCTGTGCCGGGATGTCGCAGAATACGAGGAGGAATAACCATAATGGGAAGTGTTGCGGGTGCGCTGGGGCCACTTTTCCTGTTGATTCTACTGGGTGCCTTGCTGGGCCATTGGCGCCAGCCGAGTGCCACTTTCTGGCCGCAGATGGAACGCTTGATCTATTTCCTGTTGTTCCCCGCCATGTTGGTGTCCACCCTGGCCACTGCCGACGTCGATCAGGTGCCGGTAGGCCGCCTGGCATTGGTGCTGTTGGGCGCCATTCTACTAGGCAGTTTCTTGCTGTGGCGGCTGCGTCACTGGCTCGGGCTGGAGGCGCCGGCCTTCACCTCGGTGTTTCAGGGGGCGGTACGCTTCAATACCTATGTGGGCGTCGCCGGAGCGGCGGCCTTGCATGGCAGCTTGGGCGCCACCACTGCTGCGGTCGCGGTGGCTTTAATGGTGCCGGTGGTCAATGTGCTGTGTGTTGGAAGCTTTATCGCTGCCGGTACGCTGGGGCCTTCCAGCCTGGGCAAGAGCTTTGCCGCTTTGGCGCGCAATCCTTTGATCCTGGCCTGTATCGCAGGTATTGCGCTGAATCTTTCCGGGGTGGGCTTGCCCGGCTGGAGCGGTGGTGCCGTGGAGCTTGTCGGTCGCGCGGCACTGCCGCTGGGGTTGGTGGCGGTGGGCGTGGCGCTGCGCCCGATGGCACTGTTGCGTCTTGATCGCGGCCTCGTTGCCTCCAACATGATCAAGCTGGGCTTGATGCCGCTAATGGTATTGGTGCTGGCGTCGCTACTGGGGCTGGATACGGTCAGCCGGGACGTCGCCCTGCTGTTCGCTGCTCTGCCTACGGCCACATCAGCCTACATTCTGGCGCGTCAGTTGGGCGGTGATGCCGAAATGATGGCCGCCTTGATTACCGGCCAGACGCTTTTAGCGATGATCACGTTGCCTCTCTGGCTACGCCTGGCAGGAGGATGAGAAGATCTAAATAAAAAAGATTCGCATTATTGTTGACGCGTTAAATGAGAATGATTACAGTGTGGGTGTGGCGTTGGTGAGGCGCCACACGACCAGGATGGAACTTGCCAGTTTCTGTCATGGTTTCTCCCTCTCATTGCTAGTCACGGTCTTTTGCCGTCCTCCTGCAGGGCGGCTTTCTTTTTTATGCAATGCCCCAAGGCAGGTGCCCACCCTCGGTTCGGTGGATAGTGCTGCGCGCCTCATTGACGATCCAGTCATGCACCGCCAGAACCCGGGGGTCGTCAAGAGCGCCCGGGCTACTCACGATGCCGTAATGCATGCCGGTGGCGACCCGTTCGGAGAAAGGCGCAACCAAGGTGCCGCTTTCCAGCTCGCCGCTGATCAGCGTCTGACGAGCGATGGCCACTCCCATGCCGGCGGTCGCCGCGCCAATGGTCAGCTGGTTGCGGTTGAAGGTGTAACCGCGTTGGACGTTGACATGAGGAGCACCGATGGCTTTCAAGTAATACTCCCATTCGGCGTAGTCATGGCTGCCGCGCCAGGCCGTGACGTCATGCAGCAAGGGATACTCGGCCAGGTCCTCGGGACGGCGCAACGGTGGGTGGTGGCGTAACAGTGCAGGCGAGCAGACAGGGAAGATGTATTCCTCCATTAACGGCGTGATCGAGAACCCTGGAATCTGACCATTGTTGAGGTCGATAGCCAAGTCAAAGTCGGCGTCGCGCAGCGAGATGGTGCTGTCTTCGGCGAGCAGGTGCAGTTCGATATCGGGAAAGCGTGCCTGTAGGCGTGGCAAGCGCGGCATCAGCCAGCGGGCTAGAAAAGAGGGCACGCTACGCAGCCGAATGATGCCGCTCATCACCCCGGAGCGCAGCCGTTTCACCTCGAGCTCCACTGCTTGATAGGCCTCATCTACCACGGCGGCCAAACGGCTGCCTTCTTCGGTCAGCTCAAGTTGGCGCGGGCGACGTCGGAACAACTTGAAGCCTAGCCGTTCCTCCAATTGCTTGATCTGTTGACTGATGGCACCAGTGGTGACATTCAATTCCTCGGCGGCGCGCGTGAAGGACAGGTGCCTGGCGCTGACCGCGAAAACCTTTAGCCAGGCGTGAGTCTGAGCGTTGAGATGACGGTTCATGGTTGAGTTCTGCTAAAGCGTGGAAAAGATATTATCGATTGTGCCTAGTGCAACGTGCGTTGAATATAGCGTCAACGCCTATTTTAGGCACCTGACCATCTTGATATGCCTCCTTACGATTTAGGCGAGCTCATGCATGGCAGACAAATAGAATTGATGACGACGCTCGATGTCGTCTTGGAGCAAACGAGATGTCCATTAGTGTATTCGATCTGTTCAAGGTCGGCGTTGGACCGTCGAGTTCGCATACGGTAGGCCCGATGCGCGCTGCTTACGACTTCGTGGCAGCACTGCGCAACGCCAACCTGCTGATGCGTGTGACAAGAATAGAGGTACAGCTGTTTGGTTCGCTCTCCGCCACGGGCCTTGGCCATGGTACCGACCAGGCCGTGATCATGGGGTTGATGGGAGAGCGCCCCGACCGTATCGACCCGGCGATGATCACGCCCGTCATCGAGACGTTACAAACCACCCGAACCTTGCAACTCGATGGCCACCTGGCGGTTCCCTTTGACTGGCGCCGGGATATGCAATTGCACGAAGAGAGCCTGCCGCATCACCCTAATGCCATGCGCTTGATCGCCTACAGCTGGGATGGCGAACTGTACCGCAACACCTATTATTCGGTGGGTGGTGGCTTCGTCATCGATGAGGCGCAGGCCAGTACCGGTGAGCTTGATAGTGATACCACGCCCCTGCCTTATGACTTCAATTCGGCGGCTGAATTGATGAGGCTTTGTCGCCAGCATGGTCTGCGTATCAGCCAATTGATGATGGCCAACGAAATGGCCTGGCGCAGCGAAGCCGATGTTCGTGCCGGGCTTCGGAAAATCTGGGAAGCCATGCAGGCTTGCGTGGAAACCGGCCTTCAGCATGACGGTGTTCTGCCCGGCGGACTCAATGTGAAACGCCGGGCAGCATCATTGCATCGTCGTTTGCTGGTCATGGAGGAAGATACCAGCGTCTTTGCCTCGACGTTCTCGGCCATGGACTGGGTCAATGTCTTTGCGCTGGCGGTAAACGAGGAGAATGCCGCCGGGGGGCGTATGGTTACCGCCCCTACCAATGGGGCGGCAGGCATTATCCCGGCAGTCTTGCACTATTACATGAAATTTCATGGCAATGCTCGAGAGGAAGATGTGGTGGATTTCCTGATGGCTGCCGGCGCCGTGGGTATCCTGTGCAAGAAGAATGCGTCGATTTCGGGAGCCGAGGTGGGGTGTCAGGGAGAGGTCGGTTCGGCTTGCGCCATGGCCGCCGCCGGGCTTGCCGAGGTGCTTGGGGGTAGTGTGGGTCAGGTCGAGAATGCCGCCGAGATCGGTCTCGAGCATAACCTGGGGCTGACCTGCGATCCGGTGGGAGGGCTGGTTCAGATCCCCTGTATCGAGCGCAATGCCATCGCGTCGGTGAAAGCGATCAATGCCGCTCAGATGGCCTTGCGGGGCGATGGCGAGCACTTCATCTCGCTCGACAAGGTGATTCGCACCATGCGCGATACCGGTGCCGACATGCAGGATAAGTACAAGGAAACGTCGCGTGGCGGCTTGGCGGTCAATACCATCGAGTGCTGATAAACCTGGATTCATGGAGTGATTGCAGCACTCGAGGCTGACAGAAGCGCCGTTTTCAGTCGGTACGCTGGTAGATCAGGTCCCATACACCGTGCCCCAGGCGTTCACCGCGCGCTTCGAACTTGGTGAGAGGACGAAAGGCAGGGCGCGGCACATAAGGGGCGCTCGATGCTTCGGCGGTATTGGTGAAGCCGGGGGCAGCGTCCATGAGCTCCGCCATCCACTGGGCATAGGCTTCCCAATCGGTGGCCAGATGAAAGTTACCGCCGGGCTTCAAACGCGTCCGAATCAACTCGACGAAGGCCGGTTGCACGATACGCCGCTTGTGATGCTTCTTCTTCGGCCAGGGGTCGGGGAAGAACAGCTGCAATGTATCGATCGAACCTTCCGGCAGGCACTGCTCAAGCACCGCCAAGGCGTCTTCGCGATAAATGCGCAGATTGGTCAGACCGCGCTTGTCGGCTTCATCGAGCAACTTGCCCACGCCTGGGGCATGTACCTCGATACCGATGAAATCGGTGTCAGGGTGGCTTTCGGCCTGCTCGATCAGCGAATTGCCCATGCCGAAGCCGATTTCCACTACACGTGACGCCCGGCGCCCGAACAGGGCATCAAGGTCTTGGAGGCCGTCGGCAAGGCTGAGGCCCAGGCGTGGCCAGATAGCCTCGAGCCCACGGGTTTGGGCTTGGGTCATGCGCCCGCCACGGATCACGTAGCTTTTGATGCCCCGCCGATGCAGCGGGGCATCCGAGTTTTCCGGGCCGCCGCTATCTTTTGCAGCAGCTTCTTCGTTACCAACGTTGTCGTGTGGTTCTGTCATGAGTTCTCGGATAGCGTGGAGTAGGGTTCAGCCGTTGATACGACCGGCAAAGGGAGAAGAGGGTTCGGCACTCTGGCGGCGCGGCATCCGCCCGGAGAGAAAGGCGTCGCGTCCGGCCTGTACCGCCAGCTGCATGGCGCGGGCCATACGTAGCGGCTCACGCGCATGGGCGATGGCGCTATTGAGCAGAACCCCGTCGCAGCCCATTTCCATGGCCATGGCAGCATCTGAAGCGGTACCGATACCCGCATCCACCAGCACCGGCACGCGGCTCTGTTCTACAATCAAGCGCAGGTTATGCGGGTTCTGGATGCCGTGACCGGAGCCGATCAACGAGCCCAGCGGCATGATAGCGCAGCAGCCCATGGCTTCCAGTTCCCGCGCCACAATGGGGTCGTCGCTGGTGTAGACCATGACATCGAAACCATCGGCCAGCAGGGTTTCGGCGGCTTTCAGGGTTTCCATGACATTGGGGTAAAGAGTGGTTTCATCACCCAGCACTTCCAGCTTGACCAATTTATGGCCATCGAGCAGTTCGCGCGCCAGGCGGCAGGTGCGTACCGCATCCTTGGCGGTGTAGCATCCGGCAGTGTTGGGCAGCAGGGTATAGCGGCTGGGCGGCACCACATCCAACAGGTTAGGCCCCTCGGCATCTTGCCCCAGGTTGGTGCGGCGCACGGCAAAGGTGACGATTTCAGCGCCGCTGGCGGCAATCGCTTCGCCGGTTTCCTGCATGTCCTTGTATTTGCCGGTGCCCACCAGCAGCCGTGAATGAAAGGTTTGGCCGGCCAGTGTCAGTGGGCTGTCGTTGAACTGTTGTGTCATTGAACGTTTCCTCAAGATAAAGCCGGTAGCTTAACCACCGCCGATGGCATGGACGATTTCTACTTGGTCACCATCGCAAAGACGCGTTTCGGCCAGCTGACTGCGTGGCACGATCTGCTCGTTGATCTCCACGGCGATACGGCGACCGGTCAACCCGAGCGTCTCGACCAGATCTGCCGCCGTGGTGGCGCTGTCGACTGCATGAGGTTCGCCGTTGAGTTGAATCTGCATGGCATCCTCGCAAATGAAATGAAAACGCTCCTATTATAGCGGTTCAGACAAGACCAAGGTATGGCGAAAGGGTAATAAGACAATGCCAACAGGAGAGGCAATGATGCGTGACAAGGCATGGTGGGTGGGCGTGGCGCTTTCCGGAGCGGTCATGGTGGTCGCCGGCGCTTATGCGACCCATGGGTTGGCGTCACGTGTCAGTGCCGTCATGGTGGGGGTGTTTGAAACCGGTGTGCGCTATCAGGCTTGGCATACCCTGGCGATGCTTGCGGTGTTGGCTTGGCGTGCGTCCATGCCTCTGGCGGGCCAGCGATGGGTATTAGGGCTATGGACACTGGGAATACTGGCTTTCTCCGGGTCGCTTTATGCCATGGCGCTGGGGGAGTGGAGCCTTGGCCTGATAACCCCGTTCGGTGGGGCGTTGTTGATCGCCGGCTGGCTTTGTCTGGTGTTTGTTGCGTTAACGAGTAATCGCTAGCTCGCTTTCCGGCAGGGCATAGGTGGCGGTGATGTGAGCGACCGGACGATCATCATCCGCGCAAAACAGCTGAACTTCGCCCACCGCCAAGCGGCGGCCGAGCTTGATCACTTTAGCCTTGGCGATCATGTCACGATCCCCCGGCGCTGCCCGCAGAAAATGGCAATTAAGGTCGGTGGTCACCGCCATGGCGACAGGACCGATTTGCGCCAAAATGGCCACGTACAGGCAAACATCGGCCAAGCCCATCATGGTGGGTCCAGATACCCGTGAGCCTGGGCGCAGATGTGTGTTGTTAATTGCCAAGCGCATATTGGCATGCATGTCATCACCGACACTTTCGATCTTGCCCATTCGCTGGGGAAAGACCTCGTCCAGAAAGTGCTCGATTTGCTCGACAGTCATCATGGTCATTGGAATTATCCTTGGATGATGGTGCGGTTGTAAGCATCCGTTAACGTTAACGTAATGGAGCATAAATAAAAAAGCCCCGGGGTGCGAGCCCGGGGCTGAGTGGTGCAGTATTGGCCGCTTACTTGGCCTTGTGTACTTGGCGCCATTCGTGGAGCAACGGCTCGGTATAGCCGGAAGGTTGTTCGCGACCCTTGAAGATCAGGTCGCTGGCGGCCTTGAAGGCGGTGGAGGCGTTGAAATTATCGCTCATGGCGGTGTAAGTCGGGTCACCGGCATTCTGCTTGTCGACCACCTTGGCCATGCGCTGCAGGGTCTCTTCGACGCGCGCTGCGTCAACGATGCCATGGTGCAGCCAATTGGCGATGTGCTGGCTGGAGATGCGCAGCGTGGCGCGGTCTTCCATCAAGGCGACGTTGTGGATGTCGGGTACCTTGGAGCAGCCCACGCCGTGTTCGACCCAGCGCACCACATAACCCAGGATACCTTGGCAGTTATTGTCGAGCTCCTGCTGAATCTCGTCATCCGACCAGTTGGCGTTTTCCGCCACCGGCACGCTAAGCAGGTCGTCGAGCAGGTCCGGCTCGCCCTGGTCTTCAAGTTCGCGCTGAACCTGGGCCACGTTGACCTGATGGTAGTGCAGCGCATGCAGCACGGCGGCGGTGGGTGAAGGTACCCAGGCGGTGTTGGCGCCGGCCTTGGGATGGCCGATCTTCTGCTCCAGCATGTTGTGCATCAGATCCGGCATGGCCCACATGCCCTTGCCGATCTGGGCGCGGCCACGCAGCCCGCAGGCCAGACCGACCAGAACGTTGTTGCGCTCGTAGGCCCCTATCCAGGCGGCGTTTTTCATGTCGCCCTTGCGGATCATCGGCCCGGCTTCCATGGCGGTATGCATTTCGTCACCGGTGCGATCCAGGAAACCGGTGTTGATGAACACCACCCGTGACGCCGCTTCGGCAATGCAGGCCTTGAGGTTGACCGTGGTACGGCGCTCCTCGTCCATGATGCCCATTTTCAGGGTGTCACGCTGCATGCCCAGAATGTCTTCGACGCGCGAGAACAGTTCGTTGGCGAAGGCCACTTCCTGGGGACCGTGCATTTTGGGTTTGACGATATACACCGAACCGGTACGCGAATTGCGCGGCTGGCTGGCATCCTTTTTGAGGTCATGCAGGGCGAGCAGCGAGGTCATCACTGCATCCAGAATCCCTTCCGGCAGTTCGTTACCCTCGGCATCGAGTACCGCCGGCGTGGTCATCAAATGCCCTACGTTGCGCACGAACATCAAGGAGCGGCCGGGCAAGGTGACGCTACCGCCATTGGTTGTCTGCCAGATACGGTCGGCATGCAGCCGGCGTGTGCTGGTCTTGCTGCCTTTTTCGATCTGCTCTTCGAGATTGCCTTTCATCAAGCCCAGCCAGTTGCTGTAGACACCCACTTTATCCTCGGCATCCACGGCGGCGACGGAGTCTTCGCAATCCATGATGGTGGTGAGCGCGGCTTCCGCGACGACATCCTTGACGCCCGCCGGATCTGTCTTGCCGATCGGATGAGACGGGTCGATCTGGATTTCCAGGTGCAGGTCGTGGTTGGCCAGCAGGATGCTCTCGGGCTTGGCAGCGTCGCCGGTGAAGCCGATCAGCTTGCCCGGATCCTTGAGGCCGGTTTCACGCCCGCCTTCCAAGGTCACGATCAAGTGCTCGTCGCGCAACACATACTTCACGGCATCATGGTGCGAGCCGGTGGCCAGCGGCGCGGCACGGTCGAGCACGCCTCGCGCGTAGGCGATGACCTTTTGGCCGCGCTTGGGGTTGAAGCTGGTGCCTTTTTCGGCGCCATCGGCTTCGGAGATGGCATCGGTGCCGTAAAGAGCATCGTACAGGCTGCCCCAACGAGCATTGGCAGCGTTCAAGGCGTAGCGAGCGTTGCTTACCGGAACCACCAGCTGGGGACCGGCCTGAACGGCGATTTCACGGTCGACATTGGTGGTGGTCGCCGAGACATGTGCCGGTGCTTGGACAAGGTAACCGATTTTCTTGAGGAAGGCGCGATAGGCCGGCATGTCTTGCACGGGACCGGGGTTTTCGCGATGCCAGGTATCGAGCGCTTCTTGCAAGGTGTCGCGGGTTTTCAGCAGTTGTTGATTCTTGGGCGTCAGGTCATGGAAGAGTGCATCCACGCCGGCCCAGAAGGCTTCGGGATCGACGCCGGTGCCCGGCAGTGCCTGTTCCGTGATGAACTGATCCAGCTCGGTGGCCACCTGCAGGCGATGGCGAGAGATACGTTGGGACATAGAGGGCTCCTCATGTTCGTCGGCGGTCGGCTTGCGCCTATCGCAGGATAAGCGGGAGTGGCATCACTCAACCGGCATGCCACGATTTTGTGGAAAATACTTCCACATGTAAACCTGAAGATCAAGATCCCTGCCCTAGACATAGGGTTAACCCAATGCCAACCTGGCCCGTTGCCATCGGGTCGAGCTACGCCATTGCCGACCTGGCTAGCCCGGAAATTGCACCAGAAATGAAAAAACGGCTGAAAATCGTTTATTATTCAAGCAGCTACACAAAAATCAACCGCAACGGCCACTATGACGAAATGTATCACGCCGACCGCCTCGTTTCCACGCTACAAGGGCCGTGAGATCACCTCCGATGGCGCCGCACTCCTGGGGCGCAGGCTTGACCGGCCCCCAGGAGTGCGATTCAATCGAGCGTCCTGACTTCACCCGCCAGGAGGCACTGCCATGGGCGCCACCCCGGATCGCGCGACCGTCCTCGAGTCCTTTGCCACCACGGTCGTGCCGCTGGCCCTCCCGACTTTACCTGCTGCTTCAGAGCGCGGCAGCTATTCCATGAACCCGAGATATGAGGGAGGCAGTGTGATCCAGGAAAATAACCATAGTGGGCATCAACAGGCGGTGATCGCGCGGCAAGTGCGGCGCCGGGCCCCGGGAGCAACCGGCATCGTCGATGCTTGCCTGGGGGAAGCGGCATGAAGCCTCTTTCGAGCACAGGGTTTGCGATCTTCGGTGCGGCGCTGGTCGCGATCAGTTACGGGCTCGCGCGCTTCGCCTTCGGGCTCTTCGTACCCCCCATCCGAGACGAGCTGGGACTCACGCCATATGTGATCGGCATCATCGGCGCGCTGCCGCTCATCAGTTTCTTGCTGGCCACGGCGATCGCGCCGTTCATCACCGACCATCTCGGCGCCCGCAACACGGCGGTGCTCTCCGGGGCATTCGGCGTCGGCGGCCTGACGATGATCAGCCAAGCCGCCGACGCGCTGCTGCTGGGCGTGGGGGTGTTCGCGTGCGGTATCTGCACCGGCCTGATGATGCCCGCGCTCACGGCCGTCATGCAGGCGTTGGTGAAACGCTCGATGCACGGACGCGTCAGCTCGATCATGAACGCGGGGACCAGCATCGGCGTGATCGTAGCCGTACCGACGGTGCTATTCCTGGCCGACGCCTGGCGTTTCGCGTACCTCTCCTTCGCCGTCCTGGCGGGCATCGGCCTGATTGCCGCCTGGCTCTTCCTGCCCTCCGTGTCGCGGATCGCGCCGGGGAACGCCGCGCCGCCGCCCCCGATCAGCGAGCTGCCATGGTCGCGCCTCGTCAGGCTATCGCTGTTTGCCTTCGTGATGGGTTTCGTCTCCTCCGCGTACTGGATCTTCGCGCCCGACCTGGTGGTGACCCTCGGCGGCCTTCCGTCCGGCACCACCGGCTGGCTATGGCTCGCGGTGGGCATCGCCGGCCTCGGCGGTGCCGTGGTGGCCGACCTGGCTGATCGTAACAATCCTCCCATCACCCAGGCCCTGATGCTGATGATGCTGGCCGCGAGCCTGGCGCTGCTGGCGGCGAGTCCCGGGCAGTCGTTGCTGGCGGCCTTCTCCGCACTGGTCTTCGGCCTGGCCTACATGAGCCTGACGGGGCTCTACCTGATGACCGGCATCCGATTGTTGCCGGGCCGGCTGTCGATGGGCCCGGTGCTGCCCTTCATGGCGGTATCGCTCGGGCAGGCGAGCGGCTCACCGGTCGTCGGCGGGCTGGTGAATGCCTTCGGCTACGCCGACGCGTTTGCCATGTTCGCCGCGCTCGGCATCCTGGCGGCCATCCTGTCGCCGTTCTACCCGGGCCACATAGCCCAGGCCGATGAGGAAGAAGAGGAGGATGCCGGCCTCCAGGCGGCGTACGATCATCAGCTCCAGAACGAGGAGGGCGAGCCGCTGGAGGAGCCCGCCGAGGATGAGGTGAAGAAGCCGGCCGTTCACCCATAAGGGCGGCACCGGCAGGAGTCGGGGAAAGACCCCGGTGAGTCAAGGCCTGTCCCCGGATACCTGGCTATTACGTCGGTGCAGCGCTGCCCACCGACCATCCACTTCACCAACCGCTCCGAGGCCAACGATTCACTGGAGTGTCGCAACTGTCACGACGAGGGGGCCATGGACTTTACCCACCACAAGAGCATCGCTCACGAGCTTCCTGACATGGCGGGCGTCGAGGACTGGGAGTGAGGCTGCAATCGTTTCATGCCGTCCTGCCGGCGCGGGTACCTTCTGGTATGGTGAGATTTTGCTGCGTTCACGCAAATCGCTTTCGTCCCAGCGTGAACGACTCATGGCACACCCCTGTCCTACCCTGTTGGAGGATACGATGACCGACTTTACCCCCCTGCAGGCCCTGGGGCCGATAGCCCCTTTTGATTCGAAAGGTGGTCAACCGCTGACCGATTACCTGGAATATTATGGTTTGGCCCCGCTGCTGACCGAGCACGTGGGTCTGTATGTCGGCTATCTCGACACGCAGCGCTTCCAGTTGTGGTGCCAGGTATGGAGTCCACCGGAACCGATAGGCACGGCGTTTGTGGTGCACGGTTATTACGACCATCTGGGGCTTTATCGACATCTACTCGAACGTCTGTTGGCACAACGCTTTCGCGTGGTGTTATGGGACTTGCCCGGCCACGGCCTTTCCAGTGGACCACGCGCCACGATTAAAGATTTTGAAGACTATCAACACTGCCTGATCTACCTGCAGGACTACCTTGAGCAACAAGGTCTGGCCCCGAAACCTTGGCTGGGTGTCGGGCAAAGTACCGGCGCGGCGATTCTGGCCACCGACGCTCTGACCCGTGCGGATAACGCCCATTGGTCGGGGCTGGTATTGCTGGCACCGCTGGTGCGCCCCTGGGGTTGGAGCCAATCGAGTTGGGTGCATTGGTTGGCAAGTCCGTTCGTGAGTCAGCTACCGCGCAAATACCGGGCTAACACGACCGATGAGGCCTTCACCGAATTTTTACGTGAACAGGACCCGCTCCAGCACAACCACTTGAACGTGGCCTGGATAAGCGCCATGCGCCGTTGGATGCCTCGGCTGCTAGCGCTGCCCCCCAGCCAGGTACCCACCTTGATTCTTCAAGGTGAACAGGATATTACCGTGGATTGGGAATGGAACCTGGCAGTGCTGGAGGAAAAGTTTCCGCAAGCGCAAGTGCATCGTCACCCCGAGGCGCGTCATCATCTGGTCAATGAAGCCGAGCCCATTCGCCAAGTGTTATTCAGCGCTCTGGATGACTTCATCGACCACCTGGCGCTGTCGGCTAGCCTCCTTTCAACAGCCGATCCAGCTGACGATAGCCAATTGCCTCCATGAGATGTGGTTGCGCGGGACGTGGCTCCCCTTGAAGATCCGCCAGGGTCAGCGCCACACGCAGCACCCGATGGTAGGCGCGGGCCGAAAGCCTGAGTTTTTCCAGTACCTCGGCAAGCCAGGCGCGTTCGTCGGCTTGCAGGGCGCAGGCGGCTTCGAGTTCGCGCCCACCCAGATGGCTATTCAATGCGCCACGTGCCAACTGGCGTTCCCGTGCAGCGATGACCCGCTCGCGTACCGCGGCGGAGGACTCCCCCTGGGTCTGGGCGGTGAGTTGCTGCGCAGGCAAGGCGGGCACCTCCACCTGGAGGTCGATGCGGTCCAGCAGCGGGCCGGAAACCCGGGCCTGATAACGCTGGATTTGGGCGTTGCTGCACTGACAACGCTGGCGCGGGTCGCCCAGATGCCCGCAAGGGCAGGGGTTCATCGCCGCCACCAACTGGAACTGAGCCGGATACCGGCGTTCGTGGCTGGCGCGTGCCAGATGAATGGTGCCGGATTCCAGCGGTTGCCTGAGCACCTCCAGCACATGGCGCGAAAATTCGGGTAATTCGTCCAAAAACAGCACGCCGTGGTGGGCAAGCGAGATCTCGCCGGGCTTGGGTTTGGAGCCGCCGCCGACCAAGGCCGCGGCACTGGCACTGTGGTGTGGTTGTCTAAAGGGTCTTCGCCCCCAATGCTGGTCCAGCGTCAGCCCGCAGACCGAGCGCACGGCGGCCACTTCCAGGGCTTCATCGTCGCTCAGCGGCGGTAAAATGCCGGGCAGCCGGCTGGCGAGCATGGTCTTGCCGGTACCCGGCGGACCTGCAAATAAGAGATTATGGCCACCTGCCGCGGCGACTTCCAGGGCGCGGCGCGCCTGATGCTGTCCGCGCACTTCGGCCAGGTCGTCGATCAGGCCTTCCGCCTTGGCTCTGGGGCCGAGCCGGTGCGGCGCAATGGGTTCCTGGCCGAGCAGATGGGCGACCACCTGCCAGAGGTTGTCGGCAGGCAATACCTCCAGGTCACCGGCCAGGGCGGCTTCCTCGGCGCATTCCCGGGGGATGATCAAGCGGCGCCTTGTCCGGCGGGTGGCCAGCGCAAAGGGCAGCACCCCGGGAAAAGCGCGCAACTTTCCGTCCAGCGCCAATTCTCCGGCGCACTCCATGCCTTCCAGAGCTTCCACCGGAAGCTGGCCGGAGGCCGCCAGGATCCCTAGGGCGATAGGCAAATCGAAACGCCCGCCTTCCTTGGGTAGATCCGCCGGGGCGAGATTCAGGGTAATGCGCCGGGTGTTGGGAAAATCGAAGCCGGCGTTGACCAAGGCACTGCGTACTCGCTCGCGGCTTTCTTTTACGGCGGTTTCCGGCAAACCCACCAGGGTCAAGCCCGGCAGGCCGTTGGCCAGGTGAACTTCGACGTGCACTTCCGGTGCTTCCAGCCCCAGCCCGGCACGGGTGGCGACAATGGCCAGTGTCATGGCGGTTCCCTCGCTCAATCCGCTTATTTAGGCAGCCAACTTAGCTTATTTAGCCAAGGCTGGGTAGGGAGCAAGCGGTGCGGCTTAAATGCGTGCCAAGCGCCACATGAAGTAAGCGCCACCGATCAGCGAGGCGACCAAGCCTGCAGGGATCTCTTGCGGGAATAGCCACTGACGGCCAAACCAGTCGGCACTGGTCATGATCAGCGCCCCGACTAACGCGCCACCCAATAGATGCGCGCGTGCATGCTGAAAGCCGAGCATCTTGGCCAGGTGCGGCGCGAGTAGCCCCACAAACGAGAGCGGGCCGACGACCAGGGTAGCGCTTGCGGTGAGAAATGCCACCAGCGTGAGGAGCGAAAGCCGAGCGTGCCGCAGCGGCAATCCGATGGCGGTCGAGGCCTCGCCGCCGAGCGGAAGAATGGCTAGCCAGCGGCTGAAGAGCAGGGTTAACGCGACACCGAGCGCGGCGATCACGGCAATGCCGATGGCGCCAGCTGGTGTGGTGTAGTAGGTCGAGCCCGAAAGCCACGCCAGCACCTGCTGACCGCGAGGGTCTCCACCGGCAAGAATAAAGGCGCGCACCGCGTCAAATAGCGCCGTGATGGCCACCCCGGTAAGCAGCAGGCGCGACGGGGTAAACCCGCTACGGTAGTTAAACAGAATCAAAATACCCAGCGTGACCAGCGCACCGAGGGTACCGGCACCCAGTAGCATGGCCGGGCTGGGTGAGGGTAAGGCGTAGATGGCGCCGATCAGGGCGATGGCGCTGCCCCCGCTGATACCCAGCACTTCGGGGCTTGCCATGGGGTTGGCGGTTACCCGCTGTAGCAGTGTGCCGGCCAGCGCAAGCAACACACCGCTACCAGCGGCGGCCAACAGGCGTGGCCAGCGCCACTGCAGCACGTCGATACTCTCTAGGCCGGCCCAAAACCAGCCACTGGCTCTCTGGCCTAACAGCAGCGCGATCACGATACTGAGCAGCGTTAATCCCATGAGAACAGCGCTACGCCGGCCTAAGTGAGAGGCGACGTGCGGGGGCAGGCCTCGCGATACATGAGGGGTTGTCAGCGATAAGCGCGTAATCAGCCACAGCAAAAGCGGCGCGCCCAGCGCGGCGGTGGCCGCCCCCGTGGGAATTAACGTCGGCAGCATGCCGGGGATCTGCTGCAGTGCTAAATCGGTGCTGGCTAGGAGTAACCCCCCAAGCAGCATGGAATACATGACGCGCTCACCCAGGCGCCGAGCGCCGGCCAACCGGGCAAGATTGGGAGCGGCTAGGCCTATAAAGCCGATAATGCCCACCACGCTGACCACGCAGGCGGTGATAAAGACCGCCACGCCCAGCCCGCCAAAGCGTAGCGCTTTGAGGGAGGCGCCGAGGCTGCGCGCCGAGGCATCGTCCAGCGTAAGGAGTTGCAGTGGGCGCAGTAGCAGTGCCGCCGCAAGGGCGCCGAACAGCAGGCGCGGCCACAAAAACTCAAGGTCGCTCCAACCATTTTGCGAAAGCGACCCCGCTCCCCAAATTAGCAGGCCCTTAAGCGCTTCTTGATGAAATAGAAGCAGCACCATCCCCAGCGCGCCGGCGTAGAGGTTCATCACCAGCCCTGCCAGGACGACTACTGCGGGAGCGAGGTCGCTGCGCCACGCGAGAAGGAAAACACCGCCCATGGCCGCGGCACCACCGGCAAGCGCTACCCATTCGCGTCCCCAAAAAAGCAGCTCGGGAACGAATAGCGTCGCCGCCATCAAGCCGAGGTTGGCGCCGCTGGCGACCCCGAGCGTTGTCGGTGAGGCCAAAGGGTTGCGCAGCACCTGCTGCATCAACACCCCAGCCAAGCCCAGACCAGCGCCTGCAAGCAGTGCCATTGCCAGCCGCGGCCAGAAGCTAAAGTGCACCACCGCAAAGGTAGGCATTAATGGCGTTTCTAGGACCCAGATAAGGCTAATTGCCTCGCTGAGCGTGACAGGCAAGAGCGCGGAAACGGCGAGCCCGGCCGCCAGTGCCGCGAGCAGCAGCGTCAAAACGGTGGGTTGATAGCGCTTTAGCTCCTTAGTCGTCATGTTGTGCCTCCAGCGCACTCACCAGTGTGCGCGCAAAGCGCTGTGCGGAGGGCAGGGCGCCAAAGCTCCACAACGGCGGTAGGGTGATAACGCGCTCCTCTCGCACGCTGGGGAGTTGCTGCCACAGGCCGCTTTCCGCCAACGACGCCTCCACCCCCACGGGCAGTGGCTCGACCACCACAAGTTGCGCGTCAGGGTACGCAGCGAGGCCTTCGAGGCCGACCAGAGAAAAGCCCCAGGCGTTGGTGGGCGCCTGCCAGGCGTTGGCAATACCCAGCTGCTCTAAAACAGCGTGATAGAGGCCGTTTTCACCGAATACCCGCACGTGGCGCTCATCCATAAATTGCACCATCAGCAGCGGCGCCGTGGGCGAAACACGCGCTTTCAGGCGGTTAATGAGCGCCATTGTTTCGGCAATCAGCGATTCGGCCTGCTTCTCACGGTCAACATGCTCGCCGAGTTTTCGCGTTAGCGCCTGCATCTCCTGCCACGTATCACTGTCGGCCTGGTAAAGCGGCAGCGATTCGACCGGAGCGATGCGCGATAGCCGCGGGGTTAAGTGGCTAAACATGGGCGAGATAAAAATGGCATCGGGCGCCAAGTCCGCGAGCAGTTCCAGGTTGGGCTGGGTGCGCAAACCTAAATCGATCGCCGTGTCGGGGATGCGGGGCTTATCAACCCAGGCGTGGTAGGCATCGATTTGTGCCACGCCACTTAACGGGGCATCCAGCGCGATCAGTGTTTCCACCAGCGTCCAGTCCAGCGTTGCCCACTGCGGCGATGCCGCGCTGCTGAGGGCGCTGGCTAGCATGAGAATCCAGCCGGTAAACAAAGCCGGTAGGTGGTGTAGCAGGGTGCGCATCACGCCACCACGGCAACAGGGTGTTCAGACGTAGGATGGTCCACGATGCGCATATCGATGCCGTAGATGGCTTGAAGCGTATCGCGTTGCATTAAACACGCCGGGGGGGCATCGGCCAGCAGGCGGCCACCGTGGAGCGCGACCAGCCGGTCGCAGTAGCGGGCGGCCATGTTGATATCGTGCAACACGATGATCACACCCAGCCCCAGCTCGTGCGTTAGCCGCTGAATCAGTGCTAGCACATCGACCTGGTGGGCGATATCGAGCGCGGCGAGCGGCTCGTCGAGCAGCAGAAACTGGCTCCCTTGCGCGAGCAGCATCGCAAGCCAAATGCGCTGGCACTCGCCCCCAGAAAGCGTATCCACCAGGCGGTCAGCCAGCGACTCGGTGTGCGTGAGCGTAAGCGCCCGCTCGACGGCTTCGCGGTCCTTGGCGGTGTGCCGGCCCAGCAAGCCGTGCCACGGATAGCGTCCCATGGCGACCAGTTCACGCCCAGTCAGGTGCTCAGTGGGGGGTAAATGCTGAGGAAGATACGCCACTTGGCGGGCGAATTCGCGCTGGCCCCAGTCGCTAACCAGGCGCTGGGCAAAACGGATTTCACCTTCTGAGGCGCTTTGCTGGCGCGCCAACAGTTTCAGCAGCGTGGATTTGCCCGAACCGTTGTGGCCGATCAAACCGCACACTTGGCCAGGGGCAAAGGTGGTGGTCGTGGCGTGTAGCAGTGCCTTATTGGCCACCTGAAAGCCAGCGGCGTTGACCTCAAACATGGTGCCTCTCCTGTCCGTGGACGTGGTGAAAATGATTCATTAGCGAAGGTGAATTCTAATCAAATAGAAATATTTATCAAATGCATTGGCTAATGCAATCGATTTGCATTGAGATAATAAATAAGTGTAATTATCATTCGTATTCGCATCATCTTCACATAATGATATCAGAGGCCCTCGGCTCATGTTTGATTCTTTGCTTTCCGTTATCCCATCATCTTCGCATGTCGCAAGGCATAAGCCGCTGACCATCGCCATTCGGCGCGCCCTCTGTACCTCCGCGGCCGGCTGTTTTGCACTGAGCGCGGCGCCTTTGTTGGCCCAAGAAGGCGCTGAAACGCTAGATACGGTCACCGTTCAGGCCGAGGCCTTGTCGGTCATTACCGAAGGCACGGATAGCTATCGTGCGCCTCTCACCAGCACCGCCACGGGGCTTGATCTGACGCCCCGCGAGACACCTCAGTCCGTGTCGACGGTAACGCGTGCCCAACTGGATGACTTTCAGTTAGATACGATCAACGACGCGCTCGAAAGCGTCCCCGGTGTGACCGTAGAACGCCTGGAAACCGACCGCACTTACTATTCTGCGCGTGGCTTTGAGCTTTCGAACTTCCAGGTCGACGGCCTGCGTGTGCCGATGCCCTACAACAATGTCCATGGTGATATGGACACCGCGATCTACAACCGCATCGAAGTGGTGCGCGGCGCCACGGGGCTGATGTCCGGTTCGGGCAATCCGGCGGCCACGGTGAATTTCATTCGTAAACGGCCAACCTTTGAGCCCCAAGCGTCTGTTTCAGGCACCCTGGGCTCCTGGGATCAGCGTCGCCTGGACGTGGATGTCTCCGGGCCGCTGGATGGCGAGGGACGGGTGCGTGGCCGCCTGGTCGTCTCGGGAATGCAAACCGATTCCTACCTGGATCGTCTCAGCCGCGAACGGGGGCTGCTCTACGGCGTAGTGGAAGCCGATGTGACGGATACCACTCAGCTGACGCTGGGGCACACCTGGCAAGATAATAATACCGACGGCAATATGTGGGGCTCACTACCCCTGTACGACTCGGCGGGAAACCCGACTCATTATGATCGTAGTACTTCCTCCGCGCCCGAGTGGTCCTATTGGAATGGTGAAACGCACCGCAGCTTCATCGAGCTTGCGCAGGAACTGAATGAAAATTGGTCACTTAAAGGAACCGTGACCCATCTGGATATGATTTCCGATACGCAGCTTTTCTATATCTATGGCACACCGGATGCGGCAAGTGGACAGATTGATAGCAGCCAGCTAACTCTTAGTCAGTACGATCGTCACCTGGAGCAATGGGTGGCTGACTTACATGCCAAGGGCGACGTGGAGGCCTTCGGGCGCACCCATCAACTGCTTTTAGGTACTGACTGGAGTCAAAGCCGCAATCAGCAGGAGTCGCGTTATCCCACCACGCCAGTCTCGACGCCACTCCCCTGGCTGGATCAATGGGATGGTGAATATCCCGAGCCTACCGACTGGATGGCTTATCCCACCACGGTTGGCGATGCCACGGTCAAGGAGCGCAGCGTTTACGGCGCGGCCAAGCTGGACCTCGCCGACCGCTGGACGGGCGTTGCCGGTACGCGGGTGAGTTGGTTTGACACCACTGGGGAGCAGTACGGTGTCTCTCAAACCACCGAGGCGGATGGGATCTTCACGCCTTATCTGGGGCTGATCTACGATGTGACGGGTAACGCTTCGCTCTACGCCAGTTACACCGAGATCTTTCAGCCGCAGACCGAAACTGACCGCAGCGGTAACTACTTGGATCCGATCGACGGCAAAGCGCAAGAAGTGGGTATCAAGGCGGATGTATTCGACGGCGGTGCCGATGCGTCGCTGGCCGTGTTCCGTATCGAGCAGGATAACATTGCCCAGCCGGCGGGGACCTTGCCCGATGGCAAGTCGTTCTACACGGGGGGCGACGGCATCACCAGCGAAGGTTTTGAGGCGACACTCACTGGCGAGCTTTCCCCAGGTTGGCAGGCCAGCGTCGGCTATACCTATCTTGAAGTTGAGGATGCCGACGGCGATGCCACTAATACCTATATTCCGCGTAATATGCTGCGGGCCTCCACCAGCTACCGCCCGGCGAATATGGACCAGCTCAAGGTGGGCGCGCGGCTACGCTGGCAGGATGCCATCGAGCGCGAACGGGACTTTGCCGACGGCAAGACGCGCCAGGACGCCTACGCCCTGGTCGATCTGATGGCCAGCTACGACTTCAATGACCAGTTAACCGGCTCGCTGAATCTCAATAACATTACCGACGAGAAGTACTTCACCAGCCTCAAGTGGGACCAGAGCTTCCATGGCGCGCCGCGCCACGTGATGGTCAATCTGAATTGGCGCTACTAAGCAACGTCCTGGCGCTTGACAGCGCATCCTGCCTTAAGCCCGCGCCTTGCGCGGGCTTTTTGGTTAGCTGGTTGAGAGCTTGGCCGGTGATGTGTGATGACGTTGGCAAGAGATCGGGCAGTTGCCGCAATAGTCCAGTGAAGGCAGCAGGTAACGCAGGCAACACAGCCGCCGGATACGCCGTGGAGTCGATTCGTCTTGGGTGGTGATATAACGCACCGGATGATAGAGAGGGTTCTTGTGCCCCTGGGCAAGGTGAGCTTTTTCAGGGTGTGTCGCGGTGTGCCGAGGGGTGTCGAGTAATTCTCGCGCCGTTAGGGTGCAGTCTGGCCAGGCGTGAGGGTGTGCCTCTATCACGCCGACAACATGCTCGAAGGTATTGCCGATGTTGCTCCAGAACACCCGTGGCGAGGCGCCTGAGACAGCAGCGAGAGCATTGACGACCCCGCTCAGGTGCGCCAGCAACGCGTCAAACCGCTCCAGGCGTACCTTGGTCAAGGGAAGGCCGTCATGGCAGAAATGCAACCGCAAAGGCTTGGCGTGGCTATCCAGTTCGAGAGAAACCCGCCCCATGGTCAACGGCAGCTGACGTTCGAGCAGCAGGTTACTCAACAGCGCGGGTAGCAGCAGTGCATTGAAATACCATTTTGACCACAGCGAAGCGACACCACGGATATCCGGCGTCGCTTGAGTGTCCGCTTGCTGATAGGAGCTTCCGAAGGAGGCCAAGACCGCTGCCAGCTCATCCGGTTGAAGAAGCTGTGCCAGCGGCCGAGCGTCGCCGGCAGCCACCCCGAAGCCTGGCTGTGGCGCCTCTTTCAAGGCGCCGAGATAGAGACTCGAGAGGGGGCGTGGCGACATTTTCATTTCAAGAGTCAGAGTTCCGTTCGCTGTGAATTGGGCATCCTCGTCTTTCAAAGCGAGTAGCAGCCAGTCCCCGAAATACGATGGATCAGAAGAAGGCAGGAGCGTCACGCAGCGTACCATTGCAATAAATAAAGTCAATGATAGTGATTTGCATTCATAATATTTGATGTTGGCATGTCAGAAGCTCTCTGTCCGACTGCCTTCGGGCCGGTCGGTGTTAACCGTTACGTCTGGGGTTTTTGGCCTTTTCGGTCGCTTCGTTGATGTGCTTCTTATGCTCGGCCTTGTCCTTGGTCAGTTGCCAGCCAGGCAGCTCCTTTTCATCATCATGCACGTTGCCGTGATGAGGCGTTGTCGTGCCCGCTTTTTGGTTATCTACATTCTCCTCGGGGCGATATACCTCTTCTTTTGCGTCTTCCGGGGAAGGTCTGGAAGGTTGAGATGGACTTCCCTTGGGCATGTCTCTTTTTATTAGCTCTTCAGCCCGTTGCTTTTCGTTGGCTTTTTCCTTATCGGTGGGGGTGTTTTTCATGTGATTGCTCCTTTGGCTGTGGTGGCCATTTAGCTTTCCGGCTGAACTACCTTTCCAGCTCCCTTCAAAAAAAATAGCAGAGCATCAAAAAAAACCAAGCCCAGCGGGTATGGGCTTGGCCAGTTGTTGTGGACTTGGTTTGCCTCATGAATCGCCGGGCTTGGGTGACGTATCCGCAGGCTTGGGTACTTCGCTGCTGGTGTCCGCCGGCAAAGGAGGCACTTCGGCTTCCACGGGAGGCGTATTTTTACCCGCAACGGGTGGGGCAGAAGAAGCCTGTGCCTTATCCACCGCCGCTTCGAGGGCGGCCACCTGGCTTTCCAGGGACTCTACCCGGGCACGGGTACGCTGCAGCACGTCCATCATGATATCGAAATCTTCCCGCGACACGAGCTCGAGACGATCGAATGCACCGCGCACGACCTGCTGCATGCTTTTTTGAATATCTTCGGGGGCTTGGGATGCATTCTGCAAACGCTCGCCGATTTGCTGGGCCAGCCGGCTGATGGGATCTTGGGGCGCCATGGCAGTCTCCTAAAAGTAAGGCCTGAAAGTAAAGCCTGTGGAATTGGGCGTTGCTTTGTACGGTATCCCTCACAGGATACGCAACCCAATGACGACGCGCATGTGCTTGTCAGGGTCTTTTATGCATCAAAATGATGCGAGCGCATTCACAAGCTGATCTTTCCTGGTGCATCGGCGGAAAACAGCTCTTGAAAACTGGCTTATATGTTTGGAGGAATATGAGTATTTTAAAAATAAGTTTTTGAAAAAAAACAAATAAATTATTGGTGGCACGGTATGCGCATTAACGGTTCAGGTAGTTGCCGGGCGGCATTTGCCGCTGTTCACCAAAGGAGTTCCGGATGAAACTCATTACCGCCATCATCAAACCATTCAAGCTGGACGACGTGCGCGAAGCCCTGGCAGACAATGGGGTTCAAGGGATCACCGTCACGGAAGTCAAAGGCTTCGGCCGCCAGAAGGGCCATACCGAACTTTACCGTGGCGCCGAGTACGTGGTGGATTTTCTGCCCAAGGTCAAGCTGGAAGTGGCGGTCGACGACGACCGTCTGGAAAGTGTTCTGGATGCCATCTGTAACGCCGCCAATAGCGGCAAGATCGGGGACGGCAAGGTGTTCGTCACTCCTCTTGAAGATGTCATTCGCATTCGTACCGGTGAACGCGGCGCCGATGCCGTTTAAATCTGATGCCATTTAAACATCTCGCCGTCCAGTGACTGCGTCGTTTGCAAGCCTAAGGGGACATTCCAATGACGGAATTAACAGAGCTGAGTTATGCGCTCGATACGTTCTACTTTTTGATTTGTGGTGTGCTGGTAATGTGGATGGCCGCGGGCTTTTCCATGCTGGAAGCCGGTTTGGTGCGCTCCAAGAACACCGCTGAAATTCTGACCAAGAACATCGCCCTGTTCGCCATCGCCTGCACCATGTACCTGTTAGTCGGCTACTACATCATGTACTCAAGTCCGGGCGGTGGTTTTTTGCCTAATCTCGGTTTCCTGCTGGGCGGCGAAAATAGCGTGGAGGCGGTGACCGCCGGTGGCGATGATGCCCCCTACTATTCCATGCGCGCCGACTTCTTCTTCCAGGTAGTGTTCGTGGCCACCGCCATGTCGATCGTCTCGGGTGCCGTGGCCGAGCGCATGAAGCTCTGGGCCTTCCTGGCTTTCTCCGTGGTGATGACAGCTTTCATCTATCCGGTGTCCGGCTACTGGACCTGGGGCGGTGGCTGGCTCGCCGAGGTCGGCTTCTCTGACTACGCTGGCTCCGGCATCGTCCACATGGCGGGTGCCGCCGCTGCGCTTAGCGGTGTTCTGGTGCTGGGTCCGCGTAAGGGCAAGTACGGCAAAGACGGCACTATCTTTGCTATTCCGGGTGCCAACATGCCGCTGGCCACCTTGGGTACCTTCATCCTGTGGATGGGCTGGTTCGGGTTCAACGGCGGCTCTGAATTGAAGATGTCCGATGTGGCGTCCGCCAATAACGTCGCTCAAGTCTTCGTCAATACCAATGCCGCCGCCGCTGGGGGTGTGATCGCTGCGCTGGTTCTGGCCAAACTGTGGTTCCGCAAGGCGGACCTGACCATGGCGCTGAACGGTGCCCTTGCCGGTCTGGTGTCGATTACCGCTGACCCCTTGTCGTCTTCTGCGCTAGGTGCTGCGGCCATCGGGGCCGTGGGCGGGCTGATCGTGGTGGGGGCCATCGTTACGCTGGACAAGATGAAACTCGACGACCCGGTGGGCGCCATTTCCGTGCACGGTGTCGCGGGTATCTGGGGCCTGATGGCGGTGCCGCTGTCCAATGCGGATGCCAGCTTCGGCGCCCAGATCATCGGTGCAATCGCTATCTTCGGTTGGGTATTCCTGGCCAGCCTGGTTGTCTGGCTGATTCTCAAAGCAGTGATAGGCATCAGAGTCAGTGAAGAAGAAGAATATGAAGGCGTCGATATCGCTGAATGCGGTCTCGAAGCCTACCCTGAGTTTAGTGCCAGCAAGAAATAAAGCAAAAACAACAAGCTGTCACTTACCTGGTGAGCTGGCGTGCTCCTCCTGGCCTCCCTTCGGGGAGGTCTTTTTTATTCTGTGACCTTGGCGGTGTATGCTTGGGCACTAAGCTCGATAATATGATCCATAGAGGAATTGGCGATGAAACTGATCACAGCAATTATCAAGCCGTTCAAGCTTGACGACGTGCGCGAGTCGCTGTCCGATATTGGCGTGCAAGGCATCACCGTGACGGAAGTGAAAGGCTTCGGCCGGCAAAAGGGCCACACGGAGCTGTATCGGGGTGCCGAGTACGTGGTGGATTTTTTGCCCAAGGTGAAGCTGGAAGTGGCGGTGGATGATGAAATGGCGGAGCAGGTGATTGATGCCATCACTCAAGTGGCCAATAGCGGCAAGATCGGTGACGGCAAGATTTTCGTGATGCCGTTGGAGCAGGTGATTCGTATCCGTACCGGCGAAACCGGCAAAGATGCGGTGTGATCGTCGCCGGGTTGCGGTAACCAATTAGTTTCGGTGAACAAGTTAGTTGCGGCAACAAAAAAGTCCCAGCGCATTCAAGCGATGGGACTTTTTTCGATAATGACTTCTTGATGGCGCCGGGGCGGGTTTACTTCTCGACGAAGGCGCGCTCGATAACGTAATCGCCCGGCTCGCCCATACGTGGCGAAATATTCAGACCCAATTCATCAAGCAAGGCACTGGTGTCGTCAAGCATGGCGGGGCTGCCGCAGATCATGGCGCGGTCCTGACGCGGGTCGATGGGAGGCAGGCCAGTATCCTCGAATAACTTGCCGGTGCGAATATGATCGGTCAGGCGGCCCATGGTGTGGAACTCTTCCCGGGTGACCGTGGGGTAGTAGACCAGTTTTTCAGCGATCTCTTCACCCAAGTATTCATGCGCGGGCAATTCACGTGTGATGAAATCCGTATAGGCCAGCTCGGAAACGTGGCGCACCCCATGAATCAACACGACTTTTTCGAAGCGCTCAAAAACTTCCGGGTCTTGAATCAAACTCATGAACGGCGCCAGGCCGGTGCCGGTCGAGAGCATGTAAAGGTTGCGCCCCGGCAGAAGGTCATCGGTGACCAGGGTGCCGGTGGGCTTGCGGCTGACCATGATCTGATCCCCGACCTTGAGGTGTTGCAGGCGTGATGTCAGTGGGCCGTCCGGCACCTTGATACTGAAGAATTCAAGGTGATCTTCGTAGTTGGGGCTGGCGATGGAATAGGCGCGCATCAAGGGCTTACCATTCACTTCCAGCCCGATCATGACAAATTGCCCGTTCTTGAAGCGCAGGCTTCGCTCACGGGTGGTACGAAAGCTGAACAGCGAATCGTTCCAATGATGAACGCTGAGAACTTCTTCCAGGGCGAATTTGCTCATGATGGCTCCTTGCTGTTGAGTCGTTTTTATTCGTTTTTAGAATAAAAAATTGAGTAAGGTTGCCGACAAGTCTAAAAAACTTTGCTATATCTGTTAAGCAGATAATATGGATAACGTTTATCAGTGGTTTCGATAAAGGGTTTTCGATAAGCAATTTTGATAAGGCGTTTCGCCAACGCTAATGTTCAACCGATAGGTCGGCATTCGTGTCATTGAGGTGAATCATGCATTACACCCTGCGTCAGCTGGAAGTTTTTGTGGCGGTGGCCCAGCATGAAAGCGTTTCTCAGGCGGCACGCACCTTAGCGCTTTCCCAGTCTGCTACGAGTACGGCACTTGCGGAGCTGGAGCGACAATTTGACTGCCAGCTGCTGGATCGCCTCGGAAAGCGCTTGAAGCTCAATGCGCTGGGATTTCAGCTACTACCCAAGGCGGTAGCGCTGCTTGATCGGGGCGAAGAGATCGAAGAACTGCTGCGTGGCCAGCAGGGGGTAGGCTCGCTGGATGTGGGGGCAACGCTGACCATTGGCAATTACCTGGCAACGCTGTTGATCAGTGACTTCATGCAGCGCTATCCCGGAAGCCGGGTGCGGCTGGCGGTGCGCAATACGCGCAATATCATCGAGGGTGTACGTCAACACACATTGGATCTGGGCTTGATAGAAGGCCAATGCGATGACGAGGCAATCATCAGCCAGCCGTGGGTGGAAGATGAGCTATGTGTGTTCTGCTCACCACGCCATCCGCTGGCGGGAAGTCAGAACCTTGAACTCGAGCGCCTGTTGCGCGAGGACTGGATCATGCGCGAACAGGGCTCGGGGACGCGCATGACGCTGGAGCAGGCCGCCCGCCACCGGCGCAGCCGTTTCAATACGTTGCTCGAACTTGAGCATACCGAAGGCATAAAACGAGCAGTAGAGTCGGGCTTGGGCATTGGCTGTATTTCGAAACTGGCCCTGCGCGATGCGTTCCGGCGCGGCAGTCTGGTACCGCTGCCCACGCCGGAGCTGGACTTGAAACGCCAGTTCACCTTCATCTGGCACCGTCACAAATACCTGACCACCGGCGTAAGGGAGTTTCTGCGGCTGTGCCGCGAGATGACTGCCGGGGCCAAGCGTAGTGATGAAATCGCGCTACCTTACACTCCTTGAGTAAAGAGCTCAGGTTCAACGCAACTCGCTGACGGCTTCCTTGATATCTTCCAGCGGCGCCTTGCTGAGGTCCTTGGACAGAGTGTGCAGAACCAGTTTGCGGGTGGGGTTATCCAGCTCGTCTCGCAGCAATCCGAGAAACTTGGGAGGGGCCACCAGGATGAGTTTTTCCATCTGGTTATCAACGCGAGCCTGGTAAAGCCGGTCGGCGACTTGTTTGGCAAATACTCTCGCCTCATGTTTCGAGGCGACGCCTTCCGGGTAAGAAGACCGTGAGCCAGGTGCCATCGACTCACTCACATCAGCGTCGCTACCTGTTACAAGGTCACCTTCGTGCAACCGCCCTTCGGCATGCACCAAGCTTTCCTTTTCGGTCACTGTCAGGGCGTCACGGGTGAAGATTCGAGCGCGTGCTGCATCGGCTACCACGATATAAGTCGTCATAGAGTCGCTTACTCCTGTGGGTGAGTGTCAGTTAAACCATGGCAAGTCTTGGGGAAATGGTCAACTACCGCTGCCGCTACAAAGACTCACGGTACCCCAAGACTCGCTATTTCAAAGACTCACTATTCCAATCCCATGACTCAGTGACCGAGGATCTGGCTGAGAAACAGCTGTGTGCGCTCGGATTGTGGGTTGTTGAAGAACGGCTCGGGTGCATTTTCCTCGATGATCTGTCCCTGATCCATGAAGATCACCCGATCTGCCACGGTCTTGGCAAAGCCCATTTCATGGGTCACGCACATCATGGTCATGCCTTCATGGGCAAGCTCGACCATGACATCCAGCACTTCCTTGATCATTTCCGGGTCCAGCGCCGAGGTCGGTTCGTCGAACAGCATGACGTCCGGGTGCATGCACAGCGAACGTGCAATGGCCACGCGCTGCTGCTGACCCCCGGAAAGCTGGCCCGGGTACTTTTTCGCCTGCTCGGCGATCTGGACCCGCTCCAGATACTGCATGGCTTCCGCCTCGGCCTCGCGCCGTGATTTCTTCTGGACCCACATCGGCGCAATACAGCAATTTTCGAGTACAGTCAGGTGGGGAAACAGGTTGAAGTGCTGAAACACCATCCCTACGCTTCGACGAATCTGCTCGATGCGCTTCACGTCCTGGGTCAGGGGGACGCCGCCCACCACGATTTCGCCTTTCTGATGTTCTTCCAGATGGTTGATGCAGCGAATCAGGGTGGACTTGCCCGACCCCGAAGGGCCGCAGATGACGATACGTTCACCACGCTTCACTTCCAGGTCGATGTCGCGAAGGACGTGAAAGTCACCGAACCATTTATTGACATTGTGCATCTCGACCATCAGGTCTGCTGGCTGTGTGGCTGTTTGATTCATGATGATTTCCTGACAGGTTCCTGAGGGATCAACGCTTGTGGCCGGTGTGCAGCTTGCGTTCGAGGTATTGGCTGTAGCGCGACATGCTGAAACAGAAGATCCAGAACATGAAGGCGGCAAAGACGTAGCCTTCCAGCGAAAAGCCCAGCCAGCGCGAGTCGGAAAGCGCCGCCTGCACGATCCCGAGCAAGTCGAATAACCCGATGATCATTACCAGGGTGGTGTCCTTGAACAACGAGATAAACGTATTGACGATGCCGGGAATCATCATCTTGAGCGTTTGGGGCATCACGATCAGGGCGGTACGTTTCCAGTAGGTCATGCCCAGCGCGGCGGCAGCTTCCTCCTGACCTTTGGGAATCGCCTGCAGTCCGCCACGTATCACTTCCGCCATGTAGGCGCTCTGGAACAGGGTTATCCCGATCAGGGCGCGTATCAGGCGGTCTACACTGAGCTCCGAGGGCAGAAACAGCGGCAGCATCACCGAGGCCATGAACAGCACCGTGATCAAGGGCACACCACGCCAGAATTCGATGAACACCACACAGAAGCTCTTGACGATAGGCATGTTCGAGCGCCGCCCCAGTGCCAGCACGATACCGATAGGTAAAGCACCCACCATGCCCACCACTGCCAGGATCAGGGTCAACATCAACCCGCCCCAGCGATGCGTCGGCACCCGCGGCAGGTCGAAATAGCCACCGTGGAGCAACACATAGGCGATGACCGGAAAAGCGGTCAGGGCGAAGATCGCCACCCAGCGCTTGTAAGGCAGGCGCGGGATCGCCAGCCAGGCAATCAGGATGGCGAAGCCTGCGAAGACGATATTGCCCCGCCATAGTTCTTCCCGGGGATAGAGTCCGTAAATGAACTGGGTGAAGCGCGCATTGACGAAGACCCAGCAGGCGCCTTCGCCGGAGCAGTCATCGCGTGAGGTACCGATCCAGTCGGCATTGATGAATGCCCACTGAATGGTGGGTACCAAAAGAAGGTACAGCACGTAGAGCCCGAGCAGCGTGAAGACGCTATTGATCGGTCCGCTGAACAGGTTGGCGCGCATCCAGGCTAGCGGGCCGATGGTGCTGCGCGGTGCCGGCTGCTGGGGAATCATGTCTTGATTATGGATCATGCTTGTCTCCTAACCTCGCCTGGGCCTAGCGTTCCACCAGCGCAACGCGGGCGTTGAACCAGTTCATGAACATGGAGACCACTAGACTGATGGTCAGGTATACCGCCATGGTCATGGCGATGACTTCGATTGCCTGGCCTGTCTGGTTCAGTGTGGTGCCGGCGAATACCGAAACCAGATCCGGATAGCCGATGGCGGTGGCCAGCGACGAGTTCTTGATCAGGTTCAGGTATTGGCTGGTCAGCGGGGGAATGATCACCCTGAGTGCCTGGGGAATGATCACCAGACGTAGAACCAGTTTGCGGGGCAGGCTAAGTGCTTGGGCAGCTTCGGTCTGTCCATGGGAAATCGCCTGAATACCCGAACGTACGATTTCGGCGATGAACGAAGCGGTATAAATCGATAGCGCCAGCCACAGTGCCAGGAACTCGGGAATGATCGTAATGCCACCGCGGAAGTTGAAACCGCTTAGCGCCGGCATGTCCCAAGTCACCGGTACGCCGGTGGCAACCAATGCCAATAGTGGCAGGCCGAAAATCAGCAGCAGCGATATCCAGCCCGCCGGCAGGCGCTTGCCGGTGGCATCCTGGCGCCGTTTGTTCCATACCACCAACACGATGCTGGCAATGATTGCCACAAGGAACGTCGCCGGGATGATGCCGAAACCCGATTCGAACAACGGCTCGGGCAGGTAGAGCCCACGCACATTGAGAAACACCGCTTCGCCGAACGCGAGGCTGTCCCTTGCGCTAGGCAGGGTACGCAGCACGGCGAAATACCAGAAAAAAATCTGCAGTAGCAGAGGGATGTTGCGAAAGATCTCGATATAGCCATTGGCCAGGCGTGCCAACAACCAATTGGGCGACAGCCGGGCAATACCCACGGTAAAGCCGATGATAGTCGCTGCGAGAACGCCCAGGCCCCCTACCAGCAACGTATTGAGTAGCCCCACCAGAAAGGTGCGTGCGTAGCTACTTTGAGAAGAGTAATCCACCAACGTCTGGACGATGCCGAAACCGGCGGTATTGCTGAGAAAACCGAAGCCTGTGGTGATGCCGCGAGCTTCCAGGTTGGCCTGGGTGTTTCCCACGATATACAGCAGGAAAGCTGCCACGGCAGCGACTAACAGCAGCTGAAAGATGAGGGCACGCTTGGCGCGGTCTCGCCAGAAAGGGGGCTTTTGGCCCCCTGGGCGAGCATTGGGTCTAACGGACATGGGTTGCGTCTCCGCCACACGGAAAGTCATTCAAAAGGCCCGCCATGCTCTTGAAAAGGGCGGCGGGCCAAAGGTCAAGCGAGACGCTTAGCGAATCGGCGGTGCGTACTGGATGCCGCCCTCTGTCCATAGAGCATTGACACCACGTTCAATTTCCAGCGGGGAGTCCATGCCCACGTTACGGTCGAAGCTTTCGCCGTAGTTGCCCACTTGCTTGATGATGTTGTAAGCCCAGTCGGCCTCGAGACCCATGGCTTCGCCGTAGTTGTCGCCCTGGCCCAGGATACGCGCGATGTTGGGGTCTTCGGAGCTCAGCATGTCGTCGACATTGGCGCTGTTAAGGCCATATTCCTCGGCATTGATCATGGCAAACAGCGACCATTTGACGATATTGAACCAGGTGTCATCCCCTTGACGAACCACGGGACCCAGCGGTTCCTTGGAAATGATTTCCGGCAGGATCATGGAGCCTTTAGGGTTGTCCAGCTGAATGCGCAGTGCGGCCAGCTGGGAGGTATCAGAAGTCAGGACGTCACAGCGCCCCGCCTGATAGCCGCCCACGGTCTGTTCGGAAGTATCGAAAACGATCGGATCGAACTGCATGTCATTGGCGCGGAAGTAGTCGGCCACATTGAGTTCGGTGGTGGTCCCGGATTGAACGCAGATGGCCGCCCCATCAAGCTCTTTGGCGCTGCCAACACCCAGGTCACGATTGATCATGAAGCCGATGCCGTCGTAGAAGCTCACGCCGGTGAAGTTCAGCCCCAGAGTGGTATCGCGGGTGGTGGTCCAGGTGGTATTGCGCGACAGGACGTCGACTTCGCCGGACTGCAGGGCGGTGAAACGCTCCACGGCATTCAGCGAAATGTAGTCCACGGCCTCGGAATCACCGAGTACGGCAGCAGCTACCGCGCGGCATACGTCCACATCCAGCCCTTGCCAGTTGCCTTGGTCATCGGGAGAAGAGAAGCCCGGCAGACCATCGCTGACACCGCACTGTACGGCGCCGTTGCTGCGTGTATCTTCAAGCGTATCGGCCTGAGCGGTGGTCATGCCCGTCAGTGCCAAGGAGCCGGCTGACGCCAGCAGTACCCAGTGTTTCTTGTTCAGCATGTGAGTTCCTCACCTACGAAAATAATATGTTGCATGCCTAGGCATGTGCTTTAAAACCTAACAAAGAAGGTGCCAAGAGGGGTATGGCTGTGAATTCATCGAGCTTTCAACGCTTGATAAAACTGCTCGAAAAAGGCGCAAGGCTTGGCGGTGAAATAGGCTATTCGTGGGGTACGCAAGACCCTGCCGACATCAGCTCGACAGGGTCTTGCAGGGTTTCGAGAATCGTTTTTGGCAACAGTTCTTGGAAGGAATCAGCGGGAAAGCAATCAGCGAATCGGCGGGGCGTACAGAATGCCGCCATCTGTCCACAAGGCGTTGAGGCCACGGGAAATGGCAAAATCGGAGTCCTTGCCCACGTTACGGTCGTACATCTCGGCGTAATTGCCCACTTGCTTGATGATGTTGTAGGCCCAGTCGGCCTCGAGACCCATGGCTTCGCCGTAGTTGTCGCCCTGGCCCAGAATGCGCGCGATGTTGGGATCTTCGGAGTCCAACATCTCATCCACATTGGTACTGCTGATGCCGTACTCTTCGGCATTGATCATGGCGAACAGCGACCATTTGACGATATTGAACCATTGATCGTCACCTTGGCGAACGGCGGGGCCTAGCGGTTCCTTGGAGATGATTTCCGGCAATACCTCGGCACTTTCCGGGTCGCTCAGCTGCATGCGCTGGGCGTAGAGCTGGGAAGCATCCGAGCTCAGAACATCACAGCGGCCCTCTTCGAAGCCGATGATCGACTGTTCAGGGGCATCGAATATGACCGGATCGTAACTCATGTCATTGACCCGGAAATAATCCGCCAGATTCAGCTCGCTGGTGGTGCCCGCCTGAGTACAGACGGCTGCGCCATCCAGTTCCTGTGCGCTCTGGACGCCCAGATCGCTTGCCACCATGAAGGCCTGGCCATCGTAATAACTGACGCCGGTAAAGTTCACCCCCATGCCGGTATCGCGGCTCGAGGTCCAGGTGGTGGTGCGCGATAACATGTCCACTTCACCGGATTGAATCGCGGTGAAGCGTTCCACCGAATCCAGCGGCACGAACTGTACTTTTTCGGAGTCGCCGAGTACCGCCGCTGCCACGGCGCGGCACACATCGGTGTCCAGGCCAAGGTAGGTCTCTTCATCGTTGAGCGCTGAAAATCCCGGCTGGGCGGCATTCACGCCACAACGCACACTGTCATTTTCCAACACATCATCCAGTGTTGCCGCCTGGGCCAATAACGGCCCGGTCATTAACGCGGCCATCCCCACCATCAACTTATTGCGCATACTTTTTCCCCTTTCTTGGCATTGTTTTTGGAACGACTGTTCTCGGAACGGTTGTTAGGTAGCACCGGCACTGAGTAGCTTCAAAGTATTTCGAGACGCTTATTCGACAAACGCACGACGCATGAAGGGCGGCAATGCCAGGGCACCACGATGCGCCTCGGGCGTATAGTAGTCCAATGGCATTTCGCTGCTGGCGGCGTCTTGTTCACGAAAAGCGCCGACATCGGCATTCTTGCCCGCCAAGGTCACGCTCCACCAGCCTGAAGGATATACCGGCTGCGGAAAGGGCAGCGTCGCCACGCTGTCGAATCCCGCTTCCTGCATGTCCCGGCGCAGTTCACGAATGATCGAGCCGCTGTGATAAAGCGGCGATTCGCTCTGTTGCACCATGACACCGCCGGGCTTGAGGATGCGGTAGCAGCGCTTGAGGAAATCGGTCTTGAACAGGCCTTCCGCCGGGCCCACCGGGTCGGTGGAGTCGATGATCAGGACGTCAATGCTTTCATCCGGGGTGTCATCCACCCATTTCACGCCATCGGCGAACAGCAGCTCGGCACGCGGGTCGTCATTGGCTTCCACCAGGGCAGGAAAGAAACGCTCGGCGGCCTTGGTGACTTCTTGATCGATATCGATCTGAGTGACCTTTTCCACCCCGGGGTGACGCAGCACTTCCTTCAGTGTACCGCAATCGCCCCCACCGATAATCACCACATGCCTGGGATCGGCATGGGTGAACAGGGCCGGGTGAGCGATCATTTCGTGATAGAGGAAGTTGTCGCGATCGGTCAGCATCACGCAGCCATCCAGCACCATCAGGTTGCCGAAGGTCTCGGTAGCGTAGACTTCAAGGTGTTGATAGGGGCTCTGCACGTCGAGCAGCTTTTCGGTTACCTTGAGCGAAAAGGCGCTGCCGTGGCTGTTGAAGACTTCGGTGAACCACTGACCGTCAAGCGATGAGGACATTACTTGGCTCCTTGAGTGGAGGTGCTCGCAATATCGCGGTGATACGCCGGGCTGAGCTCATGCAGCGCATCCATAAAGGCGGTGACGTGATCCGGATTGGTAAACTGGCTGATGCCGTGGCCGAGGTTGAAAATATGACCCGGGCCTTCTCCGTAGCTTTCCAGTACCCGGGCGACTTCCGCACGTATGGCCGAAGGCCGGGCGAACAGCACATTGGGGTCCAGATTGCCTTGGAGTGCCACTTTATGCCCCACGCGCTGGCGGGCATTGGAAAGCTCGGTCGACCAGTCCAGGCCCACGGCGTCGCTGCCGACGGCGGCGATGTGTTCCAGCCACTGCCCGCCGTTCTTGGTGAACAGGATGACCGGTACACGCCGCCCTTCGTGGTTGCGAATCAAGCCGGCGACAATCTGCTCCATGTAGCGCAGCGAGAATTCCAGGTACGCCGGCGTGGAAAGTGCCCCGCCCCAAGTATCGAAGATCTGTACTGCCTGGGCACCGGCACGAATCTGGGCATTGAGGTAGTCGGTGACCGCATGAGCCAGGGTATCCAACAGCTGATGCATGGTATCCGGCGTGTCGTACAGCATGGTCTTCACATGGCGGAAGTCCTTGCTCGAGCTGCCTTCGACCATATAGGTGGCCAGCGTCCAAGGGCTGCCGGAAAAGCCGATCAGCGGCATGCGACCGTTGAGTTCACGGCGGATCGTGGAAACCGCCCGCATGACATAGCCCAGGTCACGTTCGGCATCGGGAACGCTGAGCGCGGCGACGTCTTCCGCGGTACGCACCGTCTTGCGAAATTTCGGCCCTTCGCCGGTTTCGAAGTAAAGGCCCAGCCCCATGGCGTCGGGGATGGTCAGAATGTCCGAAAACAGGATGGCGGCATCCAGCGGGTAACGTTCCAGCGGCTGCATGGTGACTTCGCAGGCCAGGTCATGGTTGCGGCACAGGTCCATGAAGCTTCCGGCATCGGCGCGTGAGGCACGGTATTCCGGCAGGTAGCGCCCGGCCTGGCGCATCATCCATACTGGTGTGCGGTCGACGGGCTGGCGCGCCAGGGCGCGCAGAAAACGGTCATTATGCAGAGGTTGGATAGACATGAAAGACGGACTCTTGAGGCATTTGCCTGCATTGTACTTGAGTTGAGCGGAAGTGAGATAGCACGTACCGGCGCGCTACAAGGTCGCAAGCACTTCGCTCCAGCCGGGCTGAAGCGAAGCATCGCCTTGCTGAAATCGTCTTGATGGATAGAGCGTGTATCAACGCCGTTACTTCACGGCGTTGGTGGCCGCGGTGAACCCCATCAACGACACTTCCACCGCGTGGGTCTGGCGCGCATTGAAAGGCCGGAACCCGATGCGGATTACGCTACCGCTGCGCATGTTCTTCATGAGGTTGTCTTCAAGAGGCAAGATGGCATAGCAGCCCTGTTCCAGGCAGGTAGCGAAAGGCACGCGCATTTCCTCACCGTCGTCTATCTGCATCACGATACCCGAGGACACATCCAGCCCCAGGGGTAACAGCAGCTCCAGGATGCGAGGGGCGTTTTCGCCATTTTGCAGAACACTCGCCAGCAACAAGCGACTGCTGCCTTGCTCGTTTTCCATATTGAGTGACTGCTGGGCCTGGCAGCGCTCCCCCTGTGGCGTATCGATACAGACGCTGCGCCAATCCTGGTGTTCGGTGACACGCGGCTCGTTCTCCTGGGCGCTCACGCTCAAGGGAATCAGCAGCAACAGCAGTAACAGTAAGGTCTTGAGTCGGTTCGTCATGGGTAGGCTTCGTCCTTGTTAAAAAATAGCTGAGATCCCACCATACAGGCGGATCGGGGTCAGGTGAATCAGCATGGCTTCATGGCAGCGCCTTTCGTATACGCAACATTCGTGAGCCCGGCGCCGGTTCCTGCTAGAATGGCTCCCCTTTTGCCAACTTGGCGTGGCTGATCCCGAGGTACCCCGTGACGATTCGCTTCATTGCCGCTTCTCAGCTGCCCACCCCCTGGGCGACATTCACTATGCATGGTTTCGAAGACGAGGCCACCGGCAAGGATCACATTGCCTTGACCTTGGGCGATGTGGCCGATGGTGAGGCGGTGCTGGGCCGTGTGCATTCGGAGTGTTTGACCGGCGATGCGCTGTTTTCCATGCGCTGCGACTGTGGCTATCAGTTGCAGGAAGCGCTCAAGCGCATTGCCGAAGAAGGGCGAGGGGTGCTGCTCTACCTGCGCCAGGAAGGGCGCGGGATCGGTTTGCTCAACAAAATTCGTGCCTACCATCTTCAAGATCAAGGCCGCGATACGGTGCAGGCCAATGAAGATCTGGGCTTTGGCGCCGACATGCGTCGTTATGATCTTTGCATTCCCATGCTCGATCATTTGGGCATCAAATCACTTCGGCTGATGACCAACAATCCACGCAAGGTGGATGCCCTGACCCGGGACGGCGTGATTATCGCCGAACGCCTGCCGATCACCACCGGCCTGAACCCGCACAACGAACAGTACCTTTCCACCAAGGCAGGCAAGCTCGGCCACATGATGGCGCTGGGTGATTTCACCCAGGCCAGCGATGTGGACATCGAACGCAAGGAGTGAGGTGCTTCTTTGGCCCTTATTCACATGGAGCCGGCATGAACGCAGATAGCCGCAACGCCTACTTGGCGGCCCAGGTGCGAAAGATCCTCGAAACGACACCCGAAGCGAAGTTGCCGGTCACCTACCAACAACTTGCCGAGGTGCTGGGACTTAGCCCCCCGCGGACCATCCAGCGCGTTGCCATGGCCCTCGAAGCGCTGATGCGCGAGGACGCCGAGCAGCGACGCCCCTTCATTGCCGCCCTGGTGATCAGCAGGCGAGGCGAAGGATTACCCGCCGCAGGCTTTTTCGATCTCGCTGTAGAACTCGGGCGTTTCCCACCGGACCCCGCGCAGCACGCGAGCGCCTATCACGCCGAGTTTCGCCAAGCGCTTGCACAGCGTTAAGCCCCTAATGGGGTTAGCTAACGTCTGGCACCTGAGCTCGATAGGCAGCGTTCTTTCAGCGGTTCGATGATTGCGATTGCGGCGGTTCGATCACCCAAGGGTCGAGCTCTACCTCATTTTTGCAGCTGTCATCCACCTCGGCATGCGGGTCGTCAAGAAAGGCGTCGACCATGGTCGAGCGGCATTCGTTGACGGGGCTGTGCCCCAGCCCCTGATACTCCACGAACTGCAGGTTGGGCATGGTTTTCTTGACGTGTTCGCTCCAGCGCGTCCCGCAGCAGGGATCCATCTGGCCGTGAATCGCCAGGGCCGGTATGTCGGTGGCGGGCGGATCGTTGTGCTCGAGGGGGACGTCACCGTCTTCGCCCCACCAGCCGCATATCCAGGGTGGCTCGAAGCCCAGCACGGCGGGCTCGCGCTGTACCGCCGCAATTGAGTCGTCACGGCTGGGCCGGTTGTTGCCCATGTCGTTGCACACATGGGCCAGGAAATAGCCTAGGGCATAGTTGGGCGCTGCGGGTTCGGGGTTGTAGTCGTCGACCAGGAAAAAGTCGTTGAGGCGCGAATAGTCGTCGGCCTGGATGTCGGCGACCAGGCTGGGAAGCTCGGCATAGACGCTGGGAAGAAACAGATAGAGGGTGTCGAGAAAGGCGGCACCGTCGAAATACAGGGTTTTCTCGCGGCCATCGCTGTCTTCGACCGTGGCCACAAAGGGCCGCTCATCCAGGGTTCGGCGAGCCCTGTCCACCGAGAGTAGCCAGGCGGGCAGCAGCTCCCGGCATGCCGGATCCTCAGCCACGCACAGTGCCAGCACATCGTTGAAGGTCTGCTTGGCAGTGTAGAACTCGTCGACGGGCGGCCGGTTGCGCAAGTGGGCGAACCAGGGCCAGCCGAAAATCGCGGCGCGTACACTCTCGGGATGATACTGAATGTACGACAGCACCGTGCCGCTGCCGGTCGAAGAGCCGAAGGCGTCGATGCGTTCGTAGTCGAGCAGCTGACGGATTTCGTCGACATCCCGCGACACGCTGTACTGGTTGTACTGGGCGACGTCGATGCCTTCCTCCTTGAGCTTGTCATAGCAGTCTTCCACGACGCGGGTAATGCTCTCGAGCCGCTGCATGGGGTCGAGCGAGGAGGTGATGGCCGGCGTATGAACGATGTTGTGGTAGGGCGAAACATGGGCGTAGTCGGGACATTCCAGCGCCGGTTCGGAGTGGATGTAGCCGCGATGGTCCATTGTCACTAGGGTGCGCTCGCCGATATCCTTGCGCAGCTGTTCCAGGTAGTCCAGGTTGCCCAGCGAGGAGTAGCCGGGGCCGCCGGGAAAGAAGAACACCGGCACCTCGCCCGTCTTTTCGCCTTCCGGCTCGATCACCGCCACCGGCATCTGAAGGATATTGCCGTTGGGTTCGTCCCAGTTTTCCTCACCGTAAAAGGTGTAGCACTCCGCGCCTAGCGTCCTGAGCGCTTCGGTGGGGCAATCCGTGCTCTCCATGAGCGGTATCGTGCCGGTCCCCGCGGATTGGGCATAAACAAGGGAAGGTGCGAATAACAACGACAGGGCACCTGCCAGTAGCCGGCTGCGAGACCGGCCATGCTGCCAAGAAGGGAAATCCATGCCATGCCTCCATCAGTGTTGTTGTTGCTGTTATCGGGAGTACCGATTCAACTTAGTTGCCCGCCATAAGAGCGTCAACCGCTTGGCGGCAAGGGCGCCGATAGCCCCCAGCAGGCCCAGAAGCATGCCGGCACCGCCCAGCCACCCCGGCAGTTCCTTGAAAAGCAGCGCCGTCCAGCCCAATGTCATCGCCGGGGTCAGGGCGATCAGGGCAGCGCTTTGCCCGACGCCAAAACGCCGTAGGCTCTCGTTGAAGAAGCCGTAGCTGCCGAAGGTCGCCAGCACGATCAGCCAGGTCAGGGTGAGGAAGCTGTCCATGGACAAGGGCGGCGGTGCCACTCGGCCTTCGTCCAGATATCCGGCGGCCACAAAGAAGACCAGCGTGGCTGCGCCCAGCTGTACGGTTAACCGGGCCTCCAGGGGCAGTGTCGCGGGCCGACGTGCCGCCATGACGCTGCCCAGGGTCACGGCGGCGACTGCCAGCACCGGCAGGCCGTAGGCCCAGGCCGGGGCGCCGCCCATGCCTTGAAAATCATCCAGCACACTCACGCCGGCACCCAGTGTCGCCACGCTCATGCCCAGCCATTGAAGCGGCACGGAGCGTTCGCCTAGCCACCAACCGGCCAGAGTGATGGCGGCCAAGGGTTGCAGGGCGCCAACCAGCGCCGCCACATTGACGCTGACGCCGGCCTTTACCGCCAGCAGCATGGCAAGCAAGTAAATGCCCACCGTCAGGCTGCCGATCAAGGCCTCATGGGCAAGGCTCGGGAGATGGATAGCCCGTCTGCTTCGGCAAGCCCGAAAACCCCAGCATAACCCGACCAGCAAGGTAGCCAGCGCGAAACGCCAGGCATAAAGCGCCAAGGTGGGCGTTTCGATGGCCACTGCCAGCCGGCTTCCCACAAAGCCGCTACTCCAGCAGAGCACGAATCCTGCCGCGACAACCCATCCCCCCAGAAAGCTCGGGGTCGGAGGTGACAATGAATGATAGAGCTGGCGCGTGATAGCGGTCATGCAGCCTCCAGGTGTGTCATGTGACTTGTGACGACAGTCTGGGAGGCATACAGTCTTCAGGGAATCGATAATTACTTCACTGAGCGTTCAATATGGCTGAACCTCCCTTGAGCACCCTGGATCTCGAGGCACTGCGCAGTTTCGTGGTCGTGGCGCGTCTGGGCACTCTGGCGGCGGCCACCCAGCAACGCCATCGCACGGTCAGCGCGCTGAGCATGCAGATCAAACGCTTGGAAGCGAGCCTGGACACCCGCCTGCTGGTGCGCAGCGCCCGGGGCATGACCCTCACCATGAGCGGTGAGGTGTTACTTGGAGAAGCGCGTGAACTGTTGCGTCAGCATGATGGCATGGTGGCGCGAATGACGGGGCGGGGGCTGAGCGGGCGGGTGCGCTTTGGAATGCCGGAAGATTATGCGACGCAGATTGTCGGAAGGTTGTTGCCCGATTTCATGGCCCGCCATCCAGAGGTGGTGCTCGAGGCCGTCACGGCCACCAGTGGCGACCTGGTCAAGCAGCTGGAAAAGGGCGATTTGTCGTTGATCGTCGCCCTGGATCGCCCCCATTCGCTGGCGGGGGGCACGCCGCTGTGGCAAACCATGCCGGTGTGGGCCAGTGCCAGGGAGTTGGCGGTAGCCGCGGATAAGCCGCTGCCATTAGCGCTGCATCCACTGAATTGCCCTTATCGCCATTTGGGCGTCGAAGCCCTGGAAGCCGTGGGACGTGCCTGGCATGCCGTTTTCACCAGCACCAGCATCCATGTGCTGGAAGCGGCGGTGGAATCGGGGTTGGCAATCAGCATTCTGGAGCGCAGTCGGCTGACGCCGACCATGTGCGAGTTGGGCGAGACCGACGGCTTGCCGCCATTACCCAGCTGTCAGGCCCAGTTGCATTATGGACGCCACGTCTCCGCAGCTTCCTGGCCCGCTGTCGAGGCGCTGGGCGAGATGTTGACCCAGCATTTGACCTGGCGGCCTTGAGATCTCTTAGAGGAAAATACCCAATCCCTAAACGTCGCGAGCCTTGCGAATGCGCTCATAGGCATTGGTGATTTCGCTGGTACGTGCCTGAGCGACTTCGCGCATGCTATCGGGCAAACCCTTGCCGGCAAGCTTGTCGGGGTGGTTCTGGCTCATCAGGCGGCGGTAGGCTTTCTTGAGTTCGGCGTCGCTGGCCTCTTCCTCGACACCGAGCACGCGGTAGGCATCCTTGAGCGCTTCTTCGCTGGCGCCCTGGGAGTTGGCCGCCGCCCCATGGAGCATTGCTTCGATCTGCTGGACTTCCGCCTCGCTGCATCCCAGCCCGCGAGCCACGCGCAGAATCATCTCGTGCTCGGAAGTGTGGAGCACACCGTCGGCGGCTATAGCGGCAAGCTGTACCTGCAGGAAAACCTGGCGCAGGGCACGCTGCCCCTTGGTCAGGCGTTGAATCTCGCCCAGTTCGGCGTCCAGGTCGAAGTCATCGGCCCGGCCGCGCTCGAAGGCTGCACGCGCCTGAGCACGTTGCTGCTCCTGAAGATGCAGCTGATCGAACAGCTTTTCAGCGGCATTCAATTCGCCCTCGGTCACCTTGCCATCGGCTTGGCACAGACAGCCCATCACGGAAAAAACCGAATCCAAAAACTGTGTCTGGGTGCGGGTGCGTACCCTGTTCAATCCGCGGCGAATCCGGCGGGCAAGCCACCACCCCAGACCGCCGCCGATCAATATCCCCAAGGGGCCGCCGAACGCATACCCCAGCAGGGCAAAAATTAATATCAGAAATAGCATAGGAATCTCGAAAAATACTGCATTGAGTAATCAGCCCTTGGGCAAGCGGGCGCGAATGGCTTTCTCGACGCCGTCAGCATCCAGGCCGCATTCGGCGAGTAACTCGGCGGGCGTGCCGTGCTCCACAAAGGCATCGGGCAGGCCCAGGTTGAGCACTTCCACCTGGACGCCTTCGGCGGCGAGAAGTTCGTTGACGGCACTACCCGCGCCGCCGGCGATCACGTTCTCCTCCAGGGTGACGATCAGCTCATTGTCATCGGCGGCGGCAAGCACGGCATAGCGGTCCAGCGGTTTGACCGAACGCATGTTGAGGTAGGTGGCGTCCAAACGTTCGGCGACCTCGGCAGCCGCGGTGTTGAGGCTGCCGAACGCCAGCAGGGCGATGCGGGGTCCCTGTTTTTTGCTGGTGCGGCGCAGCTCGGCCTTGCCGATGGCAAGTGGTTCAAGATGGTCGGGTATCGCCGCGCCAGGGCCGCTGCCACGCGGGTAACGGACCGCCGCGGGGCCGGGGTGGTGGTAGGCGGCACTGAGCATGGCGCGGCACTCGGCTTCATCCGCTGGGGTTAGAATCACCATGTCGGGTACGCAGCGCAGAAAGGAAAGGTCCATGCTGCCGTGATGGGTGGGACCGTCTTCGCCCACCAGGCCGGCCCGGTCGATGGCGAACGTCACATCCAGGTGTTGCACGGCGATATCGTGAATCAGCTGGTCATAGCCGCGCTGCAAGAAGGTGGAGTAGATTGCCACCACCGGTTTCATGGCTTCACAGGCCATGCCCGCCGCCAAGGTGACCGCATGCTGCTCGGCAATCGCCACGTCGAAGTAGCGCTCGGGATACTCCTTGGAAAAGCGGATCAGGTCGGAGCCTTCGCGCATCGCCGGGGTAATGCCGATCAAGCGCTTATCGGCGGCGGCCATGTCGCACAGCCATTCACCGAACACGTTGCAGTACTTGCGTTTTACAGGGCCGGTTTGCGACGGGTCGAGTTTCTCAGGGGTGGGTGGCGGCTTGGCGGCGGCGGGCTTTTCCAGCTTGGTGATGGCGTGGTAGCCGATGGGGTCGGCTTCGGCCGGCAGAAAGCCTTTGCCCTTGCAGGTCTTGATATGCAGAAACTGCGGGCCGTCGAGGTCGCGCAGGTTGTGCAATGTCTGGGTAAGCGTTTCCAGGTCATGGCCGTCGATCGGGCCGATGTAATGAAAGCCCATTTCCTCGAATAAGGTTGCCGGGCTGACCATGCCCTTCATGTGCTCTTCCGTTCGCCGCGCCAGCTCCAGCGCGCCGGGCAGGTGCGAGAGCACTTTCTTGCCTTCCTCGCGCATTTTCAGATAGGGCTTGCTGGAAAGCACCCGAGCCAGGTAAGTGGCAATGCCGCCGACGTTTTCCGAGATCGACATCTCGTTGTCGTTGAGTATCACCAGCAGGTTGGCATCGACATGGCCGGCATGCGCCAGCGCTTCGTAGGCCATGCCAGCGGTCAAGGCACCATCGCCAATTACTGCGCATACCCGGCGCTTTTCACCCTGGGCACGCGCGGCAAGCGCCATGCCCAGGGCGGCGGAAATCGAGGTGCTGGAATGACCCACCCCAAAGGTATCGTATTCGGACTCGGATCGCCGGGGGAAGGCGGCCAGGCCGCCGTACTGGCGGATGCTGAGCATTGCCTCGCGACGCCCGGTGAGAATCTTGTGGGGGTAGGCCTGATGGCCGACATCCCAGACCAGGCGGTCAAAGGGCGTGTCGAAGGCTTGATGCAGGGCCACGGTCAGTTCCACCACGCCGAGCCCCGCACCGAAATGGCCGCCGCTTTGTCCCACGCTATACAGGAGGTAAGCGCGCAATTCATCGGCGAGCTGGGCCAGTTGCTGGGCGTTCATGGCCCGCAGCGCAGCGGGATGATCAAAGGAGTCGAGCAACGGCGTGGCCGGGCGCTCGCGGGGAATCTCGTCGAACAGCTTCATGGGCATAAGGTCAGTGGTCACGCTCGATCATGTAACAGGCCAGATCGGCCAGCGGGATGGCGGCATCGCCTAACGGTGCCAGGGCGGCCACTGCTTCGTCCACCAGGGCCAAGGATTTTTGCCTGGCGCCTTCCAGGCCCAGTAGGCTGGGGTAGGTGGGCTTGGCGCGGGCGGCATCGGCACCGGAGGCTTTGCCTAGCGTTACGGTATCGCCGGTGACATCCAGGATGTCGTCGTGGATTTGAAATGCCAGCCCAATGGCACGGGCGTAGCGCGTCAGGGCTTGCAGGCGCGGGTCGGTCTCGGCCACGGCAACGAGACCCCCCAGACGCACGGCGGCGACAATCAGCGCGCCGGTCTTGTGGGCGTGCATATGCGCCAGGGTATCGACATCCGGATGGCCGCCCACCGCTTCCAGGTCCAGCGCCTGACCGCCCACCATGCCATCACGTCCTGAGGCCTGGGCCAGCGTCAGCACCATACTGGCCAGACGCGGGTGCGCGGAACCGGCCAGCACTTCGAAGGCCAGGGCTTGCAGCGCATCACCGGCAAGAATCGCGCTGGCTTCGTCAAATGCCTTATGCACCGTGGGCTGGCCGCGACGCAAGTCGTCGTCATCCATGGCGGGCAGGTCGTCGTGAATCAGCGAATAGGCATGAATCAGCTCGATGGCAGCGGCAGGGGCGTCGAGGGCGCGCTCATCGGCGCCCAGCGCCTGCCCGGCAAGATATACCAGCAATGGCCGCAGGCGCTTTCCTCCCACCAGCAGGCCGTGGCGCATGGCGGCTTCCAGACGCAAGGCCGTCGCCGGGTTGCCATTAGTGCGCCGCTCGTCGAAAAGTGCCGCCAGGGAGGTGTCCACGCGGGCACGGGCCTGTTCACGCAAGGCATCCAGCGAGATCGGGGCAGCGGGCTGTGAGGCTACCATGGGGGTGTCTCCTGTGCCGCGTCATCGTCGACTTCAAAGGCTTGCTCAGCGCCGCCTGCGCTGAAAGAGGCGACCCCCAGGCTGCCGTCAGGCCTTTCGCTCAGGGCGCGCACCTTGAGTTCGGCGTTATCCAGGCGTTGCTGGGCGTCGCGGGTCAGGCGGACGCCTTGCTCGAAGGCGCTCAAGGCGTCTTCAAGCGAGAGTTCGCCGGACTCCAGGCGCTCGACCAGTGCTTCGAGTTGCTCGACCGTGGTGGCGAAATCCCGCTGAGATTGGTTGCTCGTGTCGCTCATGCCAGTGCCCGTCTACCCAGTGACTCGGAATAAAGCCGATAGTATACACCTTACCCCAGGGGTGGCGTCTGCCCCGCCATGCGGCGAATATGCGTCGCCTTCATGCGCGCAGCGCAGCATTTTCATCTTGCTCGGACCTTTGTGGGGAATCGGCTGTGCTAACATATTGCCCTTCCACGAACCGATACACGGCGTAAATCGCCGACCAAGGGGTTGATTCAGCCATGGCCAAAACGTCCCTGGACAAGAGCAAGATCAAGATCCTGCTACTCGAGGGCGTCCACCAGAGTGCGGTGGACAATCTTCGTGACGCGGGTTACAGCAACATTGAACATCTGCCGACCTCACTGGCCGAGGACACGCTGGTCGAAAAGATCCGCGATGTACACTTTATCGGCATTCGTTCGCGTACCCAGCTCAATGCGCGGGTGTTCGATGCAGCGGAAAAGCTGGTCGCGGTGGGTTGCTTTTGTATCGGTACCAACCAAGTGGATCTGGATGCGGCCTTGGCGCGCGGCATTCCGGTGTTCAACGCGCCCTATTCCAATACTCGCTCGGTGGCGGAATTGGTGCTCGCGGAAGCCATCATGCTGCTACGCGGCATTCCCGAGAAGAACGCCCGAGCCCACCAGGGTGGCTGGCTGAAATCGGCCAGCAATTCCCATGAAGCCCGCGGCAAGACGCTGGGCATCGTGGGCTATGGCAGCATCGGCGCGCAACTTTCGGTACTGGCGGAGTCGCTGGGCTTCAAGGTGCTTTTTTACGACGTCATCGCCAAGTTGGGCATGGGCAATGCCTCCCAGGTCACCAGCCTGGAAGAGCTGCTGAGCCGCTCAGAGGTGGTCAGCCTGCACGTGCCGGACCTGCCCTCCACCCGTTGGATGGTCGGTGAGAAAGAAATCGCCGCGATGAAGCCCGGGGGTATTCTGATCAACGCCTCGCGCGGTAGCGTGGTGGAAATCGAACCCCTGGCAGCTGCTATCAAGGAAGGCCGACTCAACGGTGCGGCCATCGATGTCTTCCCGGTGGAGCCCAAGGGCAACAACGAAGAATTCGAAAGCCCGCTGCGCGGACTGAAAAACGTTATCCTGACCCCGCACATCGGTGGTTCGACCCTGGAAGCCCAAGAAAATATCGGTATCGAGGTTTCCGAGAAGCTGATCACCTATTCCGACAACGGCACCACCGTCACCTCGGTCAACTTCCCCGAAGTGGCGCTGCCCGCCCACCCGGACAAGCATCGCCTGCTGCATATCCACGACAACGTGCCCGGGGTACTTTCCGAGATCAACCGGGTGCTGTCGGAAAACGATATCAACATTTCTGGTCAGTATCTGCAGACCAACGAGAAGGTCGGCTACGTGGTGATCGACGTAGACAAAGCCTACGGCCCCCAGGCGCTGGAAGCCTTGAAGAAGGTCGAGCACACCCTGAAGATCCGTGCCTTGTATTCGTCAAAGAACGGCTGATCTGCCAATCGCTTGCAAACCGATCACTTTCGAAGCAGTGCAAGAGGAAGTACTAAGAAGTAACACAAGAATGCCGCCGCCCTTTTTGGTGGCGGCATTTTTATTTGCACCCCTTTCAGGGGTAAGAGTGCCCTGATGCAAAAGTGTGAGTTTTGCGCTAGTCCGACTCTCTGTCTACGTTATCTTCATAGCCTGACACAAAAGATGAGTGCGACATCCTGACTTGATGTTCGTCGCTGATCGCTTGATGGGCGGGCGATACAAGGAGGGTGGAACGATGAAGAAGAATGTCTTTATTCCAGCGATGAAGAAGGGCCAGCACGCTGAGCTTGAAACCTTGCGCGATGCCGAGCATCTAGCGTTTCACAATCTGCTGGATGAAAAGCGCCTGACCCTCGCAGAATCGTTTTCCTTCGACCGGCTGGTGAACGAGGCCCTGGAGGAGCTCAAGGCGTTTTCCGGCTCGGTGGATGCCATCGTGGCACAGTGGGACTTTCCCACCAGCGTCATGGTGCCGCTTCTGTGCCGTGAATACGATCTTCCTTCCCCCACCCGGGAAAGCGTGCTCAAGTGCGAACACAAGTACTGGAGCCGCCTGGAACAGCAAAAGGTGATTCCCGAGCACGTGCCGGACTTTTGCAGCATCGACCCCTTTGCCGAGAACCCGCTGGAGCAATTAAGCCTCGATTACCCCTTCTGGCTCAAGCCGGTCAAGGCCTACGCCTCCCAACTCGGCTTTCGGGTCGAGAACGAAGCGCAGTTTCACGAAGCGATCAAAATCACTCGCGAAGGCATTCATCGCTTCGGAGACCCTTTCAACGAAGCCCTGGCTCATGCCGAGCTCCCGGAAGAGATCAAGCGTGCCAACGGCAATACCTGTATCGCTGAAGCGATCATTTCCGGTGTCCAGGGGGCGCCGGAGGGGGTAATGTATCGCGGTGAGTTCAGCGTCCATGGTGTGATCGACCAGCCCAAGGAGCAGGAGGAGCTTTATGATCGCATGGAGTATCCCTCGAGTCTGCCGGAGAAGATCCAGCAGCAGATGATCGATGCCAGTCGGCGTTTCTTCGAGCATATCGGTTACGACAACGGCGGCTTCAATGTGGAGTTCATGTGGAACGAGGAGCAGGATCGCCTTTGGGTGGTGGAGGTTAATCCGCGTATCTCCCAGTCCCACAGCCAGATATTCGTCATGGTCGACGGCATGACCAACCATGAGGTGATTATCGACATCGCCCTGGGTCGGCGTCCTAAGCTCTTGAACCGTGAGGGTCGTTTTGCAGTGGCCGCCAAATGCTTCATTCCTTATGGCAATGAGGACCGGATCATTACCCGGGTGCCCAGCCAAGAGGAGCTCGATGCGCTTGCCGAACGCTTTCCAGGAACCCAGGTGTATTTAGAGGTCGAGCCGGGCATGCGTCTGAGCGAATTGCCCAATCAAAGTCTGGTCTCTTATCACCTCGGCATTATCTTTCTGGGTGCCGAGAATCATGAGCAGCTTCGCGAACGCTATCAGCGCTGTCTGGAAAGTCTGCACTTTGAATCCGACCCCGTGGAATAATGCTGAACAAGAAAGTAACAACAAAGGAGCAACAAGATGACGACTAGCATTGCCATCCAACCTCTGGTTCAGCGACAGGCTCAACAGGGTGTCATCACGCTGACACTCAACAGCCCCAAAAGCTTCAATGCCCTTTCCGAAGAAATGCTCGAAGCACTTCAGGCGGCGCTCGATGAGGTTGCCCAGGATGAGGATGCGCGCTGCGTGGTTCTGGCCGCTCAAGGCAAGGCGTTCTGTGCCGGGCACGACTTGAAGCAGATGCGCGCCAACCCGGACAAGACCTACTATCAAGCGCTATTTGCCCGGTGCGGCCAGGTAATGCAAGCCATCGTCAACCTGCCGGTACCGGTGATTGCCCGGGTTCAGGGCATTGCCACGGCGGCGGGCTGTCAGTTGGTGGCGAGCTGCGATCTGGCGGTAGCCGCCCGTTCGGCACGCTTTGCCGTTTCGGGTATCAATGTGGGGCTTTTCTGTTCCACCCCGGCAGTGGCGTTGAGCCGTAACGTCTCGCGCAAGCGCGCCATGGAAATGCTCATGACCGGCGAATTCATTAGTGCCGATCAGGCCTGCGAGTGGGGGCTGGTCAATCGTGTCGCGGAGGAGGATGGGTTAGACGCTACCGTGGCCGAGTTCACCACGAGTATTTGCGCCAAGAGTGCCGTGGCGATACGTACCGGCAAGGCGATGTTCGCCCGCCAACTGGCGATGCCGTTGGAAGACGCCTATGTATTTGCCGGAGAAACCATGGCCTGCAACATGCTGGCAGACGATGCAGCCGAGGGCATCGATGCCTTCATGGCCAAGCGCGCGCCACAATGGAAGCATCGCTGAGCGCCTTCCGTGAAGGCGACAGCACAGGGCTGGCACGTTATCCTGATGCGCTTTGACGTTTTCAAGCGGGAGAAACAGGGTGAATGAAGTCAAGCGCAGGACGGCGGGCCGCCCAGCGGGAACCAAGAAAGCCAGTGGCGGACACAGCCAGTCGTTAGTGCGTGGCCTGAACATGCTGGAATATCTGTCGGCCAGTCCCGACGGTATGGGACTTTCCGAGCTTGCCGAGACCGCTGATCTGGCCCCTTCCACAACACACCGCCTATTACAGGCATTACAAAGCCAGGGATTTGTCACCCAGGAAAGCGAGCAGGGGTTGTGGCGCATTGACGTCAAGACGTTTCGTATCGGCAATAGCTTTCTCGAAGCACGTGATTTCGTCGCCACCAGTCGCCCTTTCTTGCGCCGGTTGACCGCTGAAACCGGGGAAACCGCCAACCTGGGTGTGCGTGACGCTACCACGGCGGTATTTCTCGCCCAGCATGAATCCCCGCAGATGATGCGTATGATCACCCGGCTGGGTTCAAGGGCGCCGCTGCATGCTTCCGGCGTGGGCAAGGCGCTTCTGGCTTGGTTGCCGGATGATGAGCGCGCGCGCCTGCTTGAAGGGCGTGAGCTGGCTCAGGTGACCCACAACACCCTGCACCAGCCCGAGGCGCTGCTGGAGAACCTGAGCGAGGTTCGTCACCAAGGCTTTGCCTGTGACCGTGAAGAACATGCTATCGGCCTGCATTGTGTCGCCGCCTGTATTCACGATGAAACGGCGACGCCCCTGGCAGCGATTTCGGTCTCCGGGCCGGTGGCGCGGATCCCTGAGGCACGTTTGATGGAACTCGGTGAGCTGGTGCGGGAAGTGGCCGCCGAGATCACTGCAACATTGGGAGGCCAGGCACCCAAGTGCTGCTGATCGCATGCTAAGCCTGTTTATCGTAGCGCTGCTAAGCGCCACGTTACTGCCCGGGGGCTCGGAAGTATGGCTGGCGCGCCAATGGTGCCTCGGCGAGCCGGTAGTGATGCTGTGGATAGTCGCCACCGCCGGCAATACGTTAGGCAGCCTGGTCAATGTCGCCATGGGACGCTACGCCAGGCATTTTCAGCACAAGCGCTGGTTTCCCGCCTCACCTCAAGGATTGGCGCGTGCCGAAGGTTGGTACCATCGCTTTGGTGAGTACAGCCTGCTGGTCGCCTGGGTGCCGGTGATCGGCGACCCCTTGACCGTCCTGGCGGGTGTATTTCGCTTGCCCTGGTGGCGGGCACTGGCATGGATACTGATTGCCAAGGGCGGACGCTACGCGGTGGTGCTGTCGCTGGCCCATCTGTGGCTTTCACCGCTGTGTCAGTAGCCCGACTTGTACAAAAAGTAGACAGACGTTAGCTTTTGATATTTCCCCACCGATACGGAGGTTATGGTGACGCCATTACGATTATTGTCCTGGCTGGGCATCTGGTTGTTGGCAATGCTGGTCTTGCTGGCAGCGCCTGTTTCGGCGCAGACCACCCTGACGCTGGACAGTCCCGCCGATCCACCTCAAGAATCATCGCAAGCCGAGCCCCCGGCGTATTCCACACTGGCGGATCTGCTCGAGAACGACCAGGCGCGCCAGGAGCTGATTGAGCAGTTGCGTAACTTGGCTGCGCAAACCTCGGAAGGTGCCGAGCTTTCGCCCGCACAAGCCGCTGAAGGCAGTGACATGGCGCCGGCGGATGTCTCGCTGCCCCGCCAACTGGCGGAGCTGACCAGTCGTATGGTCAGCGATGTTGGAGAACAGCTGGGCCAGACGGGCTCACTGGTTAGAGAACTGCTCAGTGCCGAGGGAGAAAACACCTTCGACCTGGCCGCCTTCACCAGCGCAGCGGTCAACCTGGGTTTGGTGATTCTCTCCACCGTTATTGCCTTCGTCCTGTTTCGCCGCTTTGCCAAGCCGCTATTCACCAGGATCAGTAGCTGGTCGTTGCATGGCACGGGGCTCAACCCGGTGTTGCGCCTGGTATTATGTGTGGCCCTGGCCGTGGTGCTGGATGTATTGGTCGTCGTGCTGGCCTATGTCGCCGGCAACCTGATCGCCACCTTTGCGGTGGGGGAAACCGGTGAACTCTCCACCCGCGCCTCGCTGTTCCTGAATGCTTTTCTGGTGATAGAACTATTCAAGGCAGCGGTTCGAATGTTGTTTTCCTCGCGCTATGAGGGCCTTCGCCTGCTTCCCATTTCCACGCAGGAAGCCTCCTACTGGAACCGTTGGCTGGCTCGGCTGGTTGGCATGGTCGGCTATGGCTTGATGGTGGCGGTGCCGCTGGTCAACTTCTACGTGGCCACGTCGCTGGGGCAAGTGCTGGGCACGTTGATCATGCTATTGGCGTTTATCTATGCCGTGGCGGTGGTGCTCAAGAATCGTGTCCACCTGCGCGATAACCTCAACCAGATGGCGGCCAATTCGAGTTTTACCGCCAGCCGAGTATCGTTGAAGTTGTTCGCGCGTACCTGGCACCTATTCGCCTTGTTCTACTTTCTGATGGTGCTGGTACTGGTGCTGACACGCCCCGCCGATGCATTGCCCTTCGTGCTGTTCGCTACGCTGAAAACCTTGGCGGCAGTGGTGGTGGGTCTGCTGATTTCCGCATTTTTGACGCAAGCCATCGGCCGTCGCATCACGCTTTCCGATGACCTGCGACGCAAGCTGCCGTTACTCGAAATTCGTCTCAATTCCTACGTCCCCAACGCCCTTAGGGTTATCCGCACGATCATCCTCATTGTAGTGATTATGGTGGTGCTCAATGCCTGGGGCGCCTTCGACCTGGCAAGCTGGTACGCCTCGGAAGCGGGGAGCGGGCTGGTCAGCAAGGTGTTCGGGGTAGCATTAATCCTGTTCATTTCCATCGCCATCTGGCTGGGGCTGGCGAGTCTGATCGAGCACAAGCTCAACCCCGAGACCGGGTCCGGCGAGCCGGATGCCCGGGCCAAGACGCTGCTCAGCCTGTTCCGCAATGCATTGGCGATCGCCATCATCACCATGACAGGGATGATCGTGCTGGCAGAAATCGGCATCAATATCGGCCCCTTGATAGCGGGTGCCGGGGTGCTGGGTCTGGCAATCGGTTTCGGTTCCCAGAAACTGGTGCAGGACATCATCACCGGGATCTTCATTCAGGTGGAAAACGCCATGAACACCGGCGATGTGGTCACGGTCGGGGGAATTACCGGCACGGCGGAGCGTCTGAGTATCCGCTCGGTGGGCATCCGCGATCTGAGCGGCACCTACCACATCGTTCCATTCTCGAGCGTCGATACCGTTTCCAACTTCATGCGTGAGTTCGGTTATCACGTGGGTGAGTACGGGATTGCCTATCGTGAGAGCATCGACGACGCGATCATCGCGTTACGTAACGCCTTCGATGAGCTGTCGAATGACGAAGAGCACAAGATGAGTATCCTGGCGCCGCTGGAAGTGGCGGGTGTGGTGGCCCTGGCCGACAGCTCGGTGAATATCCGGGTACGCATCAAGACGACCCCGGGCACCCAATGGGCCACCGGCCGTGCCTATAATCGTCTGGTCAAGCTGCACTTCGATCAGGCGGGCATCGAAATTCCCTTCCCGCACACCACGCTCTACTTCGGTGTGGGCAAGGAAGGCGAGGCGCCCCCGGCCAACCTGCGGGTCATGCAGCAACCTTTCGATATCGACGGCCGCCCCGGCGGGCAGCCGCGTTCCGAGGAGTCGGGCCGTTCGGAGGACCCGCGCTCCAGACCCAACCCCGCTTTCAAGGGCGATTTCGACGACGAGGAGACTACCTAGGCTCGTCTTGAGCTGAACGACACTTGAGTACCTCGACGGCGTTCCGCGGCGCGACAAGCGGCCGCGGTAAACAGCACGTCTGTGGAGGAGTTTAGCGCCGTCTCGGTGGAGTCCTGCACCACGCTGATCACGAAGCCGATCGCCACCACCTGCATCGCCACGTCGGTGGAGATGCCGAACAGGCTGGCGGCCATGGGAATCAGCAACAGCGAGCCGCCGGCCACACCCGAGACGCCGCAGGCGGCCAGCGCCGAGACCACGCACAGCAGCAGGGCAGTGGGGAAGCCGACGCTGATTCCCAGGGTGTTGGCCGCGGCCAAGGTGATCACCGAGATGGTGATCGCCGCGCCGGCCATGTTGATGGTGGCGCCCAGCGGGATGGAGATGGCGTAGGTGTCCGGGTCCAGATCGAGGCGCTCGCACAGCGCCATGTTGACCGGGATATTGGCCGCCGAGCTGCGCGTGAAGAAGGCGGTGATGGCGCTGCCGCGTAGGCAGGCGAAGACCAGCGGATAGGGGTTGCGGCGGGTCTGCCAAAAGACGATCAGCGGATTGGTGACCAGCGCCACGAACAGCATGCAGCCGACGATCACACCCAACAACTGACCATACTCGACCAGCGCACCCAAGCCGACCTCGGCCAGGGTGTTGGCGACCAGGCCGAATATGCCCAGCGGGGCGAATCGGATGACCACGCGGACGATGCCGGAGATCGCCTCGGAGAGGTCGTTGAGCGTGCCGCGGGTGGCCTCGCTGGCGTGGCGTAGCATCAAGCCGAGGCCGATAGCCCAGGCCAGGATGGCGATGAAGTTGGCCTCCATCAGCGCGGTGACCGGATTGGCAACGGCATTGAGCAGCAAGTTGCGCAGTATCTCGATGATACCGCCCGGCGGGTTGCCGCTGACCTCGGGCATGTCCAGCGTCAGGGTGGTGGGGAAGGTGAAGCTCGCCACTACGGCGACCAGTGCCGCCACCAGAGTGCCGATCACGTAGAGGATCAGCACGCCGCGAATATGTGTCGGCTGCCCCTGGCGGTGGCCGGCAATGGCGGCGGCCACCAGCACGAACACCAAGATCGGGGCCACGGCCTTGAGGGCGGAGACGAACAGCTCGCCGAGCAGCGAGAACGATACGGCGAGCTCGGGGGACACAACGGCGAGCAGGATACCGCAGATGATACCGATGGCGATCTGGGTGATAAGGCCCAGACGCAGCAGCGGGCCGAAGAGGGCGTTAAGCGTGGAAGTCATCGAAGATCTCTAAGAGGTTGCTGGATTGCTGTGTGGTCGGGTCGGATCAGGCGGCCCTGGCCTTGCAAACTTGCCCCGGCAAGGTAGCGCCAGGGCAAGGACTTCGGTCTTCCGTCACGGCAGTGGGTATTTCCCCCGCAGTTATTTGCCGCGATAGTAGCCCGTGGCGGTGAAGGGGACACCCGAAATGTCCGCGCCAATTAGAGCAGTTCAGATCACATTAGTCGATTCAAGCTGATAATAATGAACGTCTTAGAGGGGTGCATAGTTCTCCGAGTGCCGACCTTCCAGGTTGACCGATTCCCCACCATCCACGAACAAAATCTGCCCGGCCACGAAAGGGTTGTCGAGCAGGTAGTGCAGCGCTTGCACCAGGTGATCCGGGTCGCCCTGACGCTTGAGCGGAATACCATCGATACGCCATTGGATGTAGTCGCTGGTGCGCTGCGAGGCAGGCAGCACCACCCCCGGCGCTATGCCGTTGACCCGAATGCGGGGGGCGAACTCCAGTGCCGCCATGCGGGTCATTTCCGCCAGGCTTTTCTTGGAAAGCAGATAGGCCGCATAGGGGTATTGGTGATAAGCCACCTTGTTGTCGATGATATTGACGACGCGGCCCTCTTTCACCACGGCAGCGAAATGCCTCAGCAGCAGCAGCGGGGTGAATACGTTGACGCGAAATTGGCTTTCGAGCATCGCCATGTCGGTTTCTGCCAGCAGTGCCGGCGTATAAGCCGAGGCACTGTTGATCAGGACATTCAGTTGAGGGAAACGCTGAGACACCGCTGTGATCAGATCGGCGACATCCTCTTGCATGAAATCGCAGCTGAAGATCTCGCACTCTCGTCCCTTGGCGCGAATGCCGGCGGCGACTTCTTCGGCTTCATCGCGAGAACGGTTGACGTGCAAGGCGATATCGAACCCGGCCTCGGCCAAGGCTTCGGCAAAGTGGCGACCCAGCCGGGTGGCTCCCCCCGTAATCAGTGCAGCATATGAGCTCATGAACTGTCCCTCATTGATACAGTAGGCTGGCAGGCTGCGTGAGTGCAGCATTTGTCAATAAGTTGTACAGCACTTGCACATGGGGCGTAAAGCGCTAGGCTAGGCACAAGACAGTTTCATACTGGTTTTGTATATTTCTCTATATATTTTTCTTTGCCATGGCAGCCATGCTGCGTTTCGATTTGAGCTTGATACAAGGTAGCCCGTTATGCCGCAGCCGATGTCACCGTCGGATACGTCGAGAGACATGCATGAATGCCTGATTTCGGTAGGTTCGAACATTGAACCTGAATGGCATATTGCCCAGGTCCAAAAGATTCTCAAGGAGGAATGTGAGCTGATAAAGGCTTCGCGCGCCATTCGTACCGCTCCGGTGGGGTTGCAGGAGCAGCCGGACTTTCTCAATGCCGCCTTATTGGTGAAAACCTCGCTGGAGCGAGAGGTTTTTCGTGCTTATCTCAAGGAAGTAGAAGATAGGCTTGGTCGGGTGCGCGGACCGGTCAAGTCCGGCCCGCGCACCATGGACCTGGATATCATTGCCTGGGATGGCGAAGTGGTGGACGACGGCTATTACCAGCATGATTACGTACGCCAGCCGGTGGATGAATTGCTCTCCGGTAGCGGGCGACAGTTGAATGGGCGAGGCTGCCCTTCGCTATAAAAGCCTCTCGGGCAGCCTAAAAAGTCCTTATGAAAGTCCTTAACGAAAGACCTTAACGATAATGCTGGGCACAGTTAACCAGCTCCTTGGCCACTGCCTCCTCTTTACACTGATCGGCAATATCACCCACGGTAATAATACCCACCAAATCCTTTTGGTCCGGGCTCTTGAGTACCAGGAGACGCTGGACCTTCTGCTCCTGCATGTTCTTCAGCACATCCACCACATCCGTGTCTGAAAAAGTATAGAGAGCAGCTTGCGTCGCGATATCGGTTGCGTTGTCTTCGGGATTCTTGCCTTCGGCAATGCCGCGGATGGCGATATCCCGGTCGGTGAGTACCCCTTCCACTTTTGCACCCCGGACGAGAGGCTCAAAGCCGGAGTCGGTATCGCGCATCAGTTCAGCGACTTCGCGGATGGATACGTCCGCATTCAGGTACTCCGGGCGTGTGGTCATGACTTCTTTGGCTTGCATCGTTAGTCTCCCTTTACGTTTAATCAATCACTTGAAGCGCGTTAGCCGGGTGCTTGTGTTACCTGCTTTCCCTTTTGCTTCAGCGCTGATGCAATACCCGAGCGTTCAAGCTTGCATGCTCTAAAAAAGCTAGTCGGCCATGGCGAAAATTTCAATTTAATTAACGTCATGAAATAGGGACCACGCGAATGTGACGTCCTAGAAATAAGCGAGAAAATTCGTTTGACCTTTACAAGAATCGAATCAGCGGCCTCTATTTCGACAGTACGATAAGCACAGCCACCAGGATGCCGGTACCCAGCGCACACAGGCTGTACTTGCGGTGTTCCTTCTCCGCCTGCGGCAACAGATGCGTGGCGCCCACGTAGACCAGCGCGCCGGCAGACAGGGAGAGCAGGACACCGAGCAGTGGTTTGTCGATCTGACTGATAAAGGGCCAGGAGACCAGCATGCCAAGCGGCGTGGACAGTGACGCGGCAATGACCGCCAGAATGAGCGCGGCCTTCTCGCTGAAGCCACCGCGTAACAATAATAAATAGGTAATGATGCCTTCGGGAAACTCATGCAGCACCATGCCGATGGCGGCCAGTACGCCGGTGAACATACTAACGCTGAAAGTGATGGAGTAGACAAAGCCGTCGATGAACGAGTGCAACCCGATACCGATCATGGGTACCAGACCGATGCCGTAAGCCGGGTTCGTGCCGCGCTCGCACACGAAGGCGGTGATGAAACGGTTGAAAAGGTGCATCAACACGAACCCGCCGAGCAGATAGCCGGGGGCATAGGGACTCAATTCGAAAGACTTGGGAATAATGTGTAGGAAGGATACTGAGATCAGCACACCGGCGGCGAAGCACACAAAGTAAATGCTGTATTTGCGGCCCCAGTCCTCGAAGCGGCGAATGGTGTAGATACCGATACCCGTCACCAGTGCCGCCAGAGCACTGGCGCCAAAAGCCGTCCAGAAGCTATTTTCCATTGTTATCTCCAGATCATGGCTGTCATCAGCCCGGCCGCTGCGCGCCTACCACGCCAAAGGCCCAGCCCCTATCAGGCAGTAGTGCACGCACCACCAACTCCTGGATCCATTTTGCCCAGAACAGCCTGACACCAAATCCTCCTAACCAGCTTCACAGCCCAAGGTCGACTATTTTGATTGTGGCAGAGATTTCTCTCTACTGTGTAATCTCAGTGACGGCGCCGAGTTCATTCTTGTAGAGGCCAAACGAATTTGCTCGCTTATTTCTGGGACAGCACACTAGGTGAGTATCGATTAGACTAGTTCAGTAACAAAAGGCATCGATTAACCTCAAACATCGGGCGTGCCATACTGGCGCAGCAACCGCCGATGAGTACCGCCATGTCCTCCCCTCGCTATCGAACCATTGCCGACATTCAGCGTTGGCGCCGAGCGCGTGCCCGGCGAAGCTGGCTGACGCGTAGCTTCCGCTTGCAGGTCATGGTGCTCGTCGGGGTACTGCTGGCGGGGATGTTGCTGGCCCAAGGTACTTACCTCAATCATCGCAAGGCGGAGATCATCAGCGACCAGATGGGCGAACGTGCCCTGGCGGTGGCCAAGAGCGTGGCGAGTATCCCCACGCTGATCGATGCCTTCTCCGATGAGAACCCTGCCGCGACCATCCAGCCGATTGCCGAGCGCATTCGCCTGAGAACCGGAGCGCGCTATGTGGTGGTGGGCAATACCCAGGGGGTGCGCTACTCCCACCCCTTGCCCGAGCGGATTGGCTTGCCGATGGTGGGCGGTGACAACCAGCGAGCCTTGCTTCACGGCGAATCCTACGTCTCCGAAGCCACCGGCTCGCTGGGTAAGGCGATCCGCGGCAAGACGCCGGTCTTCGACGGCGAAGGCAATATCCTCGGGCTGGTCTCGGTGGGCTTCATGCTTGACCGAATCGCCATGGACGTGGGGCGTCATACCAGCTTCGGCTGGTGGTTGGTGGCGGCGATGATCGTGCTCGGATTTGCCGGGGCCTACCTGCTCTCGCGCCATCTGAAGAAAGTGATTCTGGGGCTGGAACCGCATGAAATCGCCCGCCTGGCCATGGAGAAAGAGGCCATCCTGCAGTCAATCCACGAAGGTATCCTGGCGATCAATCGGGAAGGGCGCATCACCTTGGTCAATCAGCAGGCGCGGCGCTTTCTGGGTTTGGCCATTACCGAAAAAGCCGTGCTGGGCCAGCACATTCAGGCGGTGGTGCCTAATTCGCGCTTGCTTGAAGTACTGGAGCGAGGAGAGCAGCAGTTCGATCAGCAAATGTGGCTGGGGGACCATCCGGTGGTCGTCAACCGGGTGCCTATTTCCTATGAAGGCGAGATCGAAGGAGCGGTGGCGACCTTTCGTAGCCGCCGTGAAATCGTCGATCTTTCCCAGGCGCTTAGTCAGGCCAGTCGCGACGTGGACATGCTGCGCGCTCAGGCCCATGAATTTTCCAACAAGCTGTATACCATCTCGGGGTTGTTGCAGCTTGATCGCATCGACGACGCCCTGGCATTGATCCATCAGGAAAGCGAACGTGCCCAGGCGCAGATGAATTTCCTGATGCGGCATGTCGCCGATGCCGTGCTGAGCGGCACCTTGTTGGGCAAGCTGACCCGGGCCCGGGAGCTTGGTGTCAGCCTGGAAATCGACGAACAAAGCTCGCTTTCCCAACCGTTGACCGCCACCGGCCAGGAAGTGCTGATGAGCGTGGTAGGCAACCTTCTGGATAACGCCTGCCACGCCGCCTTGCAGGGAGCCTCCGATGAGCCTCAGGTGCGATTGTTTTTCACCGACCTGGGCGAGCAGCTGTTGATCGAGGTGGAAGACAATGGCCCGGGCGTACCGCCGGAGGACATTGAACACATCTTTCGCGAAGGCTATTCGACCAAGCCGGGCAAGCACCGTGGCATCGGCCTGGCGCTGGTGGCGCGGCTATGCCGTGAACATGGCGGTGCCATCACGCTGGAGGAAAGCGAGCTGGGCGGGGCCTGCTTTATCGTGGTGCTCGACCGCTCACTGTGTCGCGCACCAGCCGGTTTTGCCTGACCCCACGCCAACCATGACAAGACGATGCCCGACATCGCAGGAGGAGGGATGCCCGCTTCGAATTACGGAATCCTGATCATAGAAGACGACTTTCGAATCGCTGATATCCATCGTGCCTTTATCGAACAAAGCCCGGGTTTTGAGGTGGTCGCCGTGGCCCGCAACGGGGTGGAAGCCCGCGAGCTGATGGCGCGCCATTCATCAAATATTCAGCTGGTATTGCTGGATGCTTATCTGCCCGATGTGGAAGGCCTGGAACTGCTCTGGGCGCTGCGTCGCGATTACGTCCAGGTGGATATCGTCATGGTCACCGCCGCACGCGAGGTGGAAACCATCAGCGAAGCTTTGCGCGGCGGGGTGTTCGATTACTTGATCAAGCCTACCGAAGCTGCACGTATGGCGCAGATGCTGGCGCGCTTTCGCCGTGAGCGGAGTGCCTTGGCGGCCCAGGGGGAAATGAGCCAGGAAGAACTGGATCGCGCCTTGGCCAGGCTACGCCCGGAAAACTCATCAAACGCAGGGACGCGTGCCTTGCCCAAAGGCATCGACCGCCTGACGCTACGCTCGGTGGTGGAAGCGCTCAAACAAGTGCCTGAACCGCTGGCTGCCATGCAGGTGGCGCGCGCCATGGGCGCAAGTCGTTCCACGGCGCGGCGCTATCTGGAATTTCTGGTATCGGTACAGGTGGTGGAAGCGGAACTGGGCTACGGTGATGTTGGTAGGCCCGAGCGACGTTATCGGTTGCAGGCGGATACCACCGGCTGGCTGGAAAGCCCTTAAGAAAGCCCTTGAAAAAGCCTTGAGAAGCGTCCGTGAACAGAATGAACAAAATGCTCACAATGCTCTTTTTGTGCTTTATGTTCACAAGCTTGTCGCCAGGGTCTGCATTCTTCTAACGTTCGCAGCGTGAAGTGCCAGACATCGCCACAACACGCAGCACCACAACACGCATCACTACAAAAACAGATTGAAACGTGGAGAACGCCATGACCCTCAAGCCTTCCTTGAAGTACGTAACCCTGCTGGCCCTGCCGCTAGCCGCTGTTACCACTTTTTCCAGCACTGCCGCCGCCTTCGAACCGGAGGGTAAGGTGGAATGTATCGCCCCCTCCGACCCGGGCGGTGGCTGGGACTTTACCTGCCGCAGCGTGGGTAACGTCATGCAGGAGCTCGATCTGGTCCCGGCGAATGTCCAGACCATCAACATGGCTGGTGCCGGCGGCGGCGTGGCGTTTGCCCATACCGTGAGCAAGCGCGCCGGTGACGACCATCTGCTGGTCGCAGCCTCCACTGCCACCACCACGCGTCTGGCCCAAGGGCAATTCCCGGGGCTGTCCGCCGATATGGTCAACTGGATCGGTGCTCTGGGCGCGGATTACGGGATTATTGCCGTGGCTGCCGATTCCGAGATTGATGACCTCAACGAACTGATGGACTCGCTCAAGGAAGACCCGCGTAGCGTCAAGTTCGCCGGTGGTAGCGCCAAGGGCGGCTGGGACCATCTCAAAGTGTTGATTGCCGCCCAGGCAGCCGATGTCGAAAACCTCCCGCGCATTGCCTATCTGTCGTACAACAACGGCGGCGAAGCCTTGACCCAGGTGATCGGTGGGCACGTTGATGCCTTTACCGGCGATGTCACCGAAGCCCAGGGGTTCATGGAATCCGGTGACCTGCGTGTCTTGGCAGTCCTCTCCGAAGAGCGCCTACCCGGCGATCTGTCCGACATCCCCACCGCCCGTGAGCAGGGCATCGATGCCCTGGGTCCCAACTGGCGTGGCTTCTACATGCCGGCGGATATCTCCGAAGACGCCGAGGCGTACTGGACCGATGCCATGGACACCATCTACCAGAGCGAGGAATGGCAGAACGTCATGACCCAGAACGGTTTGATGCCTTTCCACATGACCGCGGGTGAATTCGAGGAATTCGTGCTCAATCAGATCAAGGACATCGAACAGCTTTCCAAAGATATCGGATTGATTCAGTAATGACCTTCAACGACCGCATCTTTGGGGTCCTGATGATCGTCCTGGCCGTCGCGTACGGCTGGGCCGCGACTCAGTTCCCGGAACCGTTCGGGGGGGCCGAGGCCGTCGGCCCCGATACTTTTCCCAAGTTGCTGGCCATAGTGCTGGCGCTTTCCAGCCTGTATCTGATCGTACGCCCCGATCCCGACAATGCCTGGCCCTGGAGCCGTACCGGCATCGAGCTGATTATCGCCGTGGGAGTATTGCTGCTGTATGCCATGCTGCTTCAGCCATTGGGCTTCATCATCAGCACCACGCTGGCGGTGGGAACGCTTTGCTGGCGGATGGGCGCGCCCCCGGTCAATGCTTATATCACCGGGGCAGTCTCGGGGGTGGTGGTGTACTTCCTGTTCAGTTTTGCGCTTGATCTCGCTTTGCCGTTGGGTCTGCTTTCGTTCCTGGAGGTGAACTGATGGAAACCCTCGGCTATCTGATGGACGGTTTCGGCGTTGCTCTGCAGCCGCATAACCTGATGTTCGCTTTGCTTGGCGCTTTTCTGGGTACCCTGATCGGTGCCTTGCCGGGGTTGGGCCCGGCCAATGGCGTGGCCATCCTGATTCCGCTGGCCTTCAGTCTGGGGCTGGCCCCGGAAACTGCCCTGATCATGCTGACCTCGGTGTATGCCGGGGCCATGTACGGCGGGCGCATTTCGTCGATTCTGCTGAATATTCCCGGCGATGAGCCGGCGATGATGACCTGCCTGGACGGCTACCCCATGGCCCAGAAGGGCAAGGCCTCCGAGGCGCTGGCGATCTCCGCCGTGGCCTCGTTTGTGGGTAGCCTGATCGCCACTATCGGTCTGATCCTGCTGGCACCGCTGCTGGCCAACTTCGCCCTGACGTTCGGCCCGGCGGAATATTTCGCGCTCTTCTTGCTGGCGTTCGCCACCCTTGGCGGAATCACCGGCAAGAACCCCATCAAGACGGTGGTCGCCGCCTGTATCGGCCTGATGATCGCGACTGTCGGCATCGATAACACCGGGGTACCGCGCTACACCTTCGGCGTGCTCGAGCTCTTCGAGGGCGTGGACTTCATCATCGCCATCGTGGGGCTGTTCGCCATTTCCGAGCTGCTGTTCTTCATCGAGGAACGCGCCGGTGGCGGCAAGGAAAAGATGCAGGTCAATAGGCTCTCGCTTTCCTGGAAGGATATCCGCGATATCCTGCCCACCAGCTTCCGTGGTGGGGTGCTGGGGTTTGTCGCCGGGGTATTGCCGGGCGCCGGTGCCTCCTTGGGTAGCTTCATCAGCTATACCCTGGAAAAGCGTGTGCTGGGCAAGAAAGGCTATTTCGGACAAGGCGACCCACGCGGTGTGGCGGCTCCCGAAGCCGGCAACAACGCCGCTTCCAGCGGTGCCTTGGTGCCCATGCTGACTCTTGGCGTACCGGGCAGCGGTACCACGGCGGTACTCTTGGCGCTGTTGATCTCGCTCAACATCACCCCGGGACCCTTGATGTTCACCCAGAACGCCGACATCGTCTGGGGCGTGATCGCGGCATTGTTGATCGGTAACTTCCTGCTGCTGGTGCTCAACATTCCGCTGGTGGGCATCTTCGTCAAGCTGCTTTCGGTGCCGCCGATGTACCTGCTGCCGATCGTCACCATGGTGGCTTTCGTGGGCATCTACTCGATCAGCAACACCATATTCGACCTTTACTTCATGGTGGCCTTCGGGGTGGGCGGTTACGTACTGCGCAAGCTGGAGATTCCCTTGGTGCCGGTGATCCTCGGCTTGTTGCTGGGGCCGGAAATGGAGAAGAACCTGCGCCATGCCATGGACATCTCCGACGGTGACTGGATGATTCTGTGGGACAGCGGGCTGGCCATCGGTTTGTGGGTCTTCGCGGCACTGGGCTTGATCCTGCCCTATATCGTGGGCCCCATCCTGCGTCGCCGGATGAAGGCACCCACTGAAGGTACGCCTGAAAGCGATTGATCCTGGAAGCGATTGTTTCTGGAAGCGAGTAGTACCGAAAAAAACGGGGCGTCGACGAAAGTCGGCGCCCCGTTTTCATGGGCAAAACACCGGCGGTTTATGTCGTGTTAATCAATAATCCCTTGTTCGCGCGCCATGGCATAAGCCGCTTGCGGCCCTTTCCAAAGTGAGGGAAGCAGGATCAAGGAAACCGGGATCGCGGTAAGCACGATGAATTGTTGCAACACGCCGATTTGACCGGCTCCCATGTACAGCAGAATGGCGGCCATCAGCGCCATGGTGATCCCCCAGAAAGCCCGAATGAGAGAGCTCGGGGCGTCATGGCCTGCGCCGACCATCGCAATCGAGTAGCTCATGGAGTCGCCGGTCGTGGCCACGAAGATACTGGTCAGAAGCAGAATGGCGAATGCCATCCAGGTGCCGCCGGGCAGTGCCTGAGCCACCGTGAGGGTCGCCACATCGAACTGGAAATTATTCAGCGCTTCGGTGAGGTCGATGGTATCGGTCAATTGATAATAAATGCCCGAACCACCCAGCAAGGTGAACCAGATAGTGGTGGCAATCGGTGCAATGACGGCCACTGCCAGAATCATCTGACGGATGGTGCGGCCACGAGAAATTCGCGCCACGAAAATGGCCATCAACGGCGCATAGCCGATGAACCAGGCAAAGAAGAACACCGTCCACCATTGCATCCACCAGGCCGGTGCGGTTTCTGCGGTCATGCTCGCCATGGTGAAGAATTCACTCAGGTAAGTGCCGGTACTTTGCAGGTAGCTGTTGACCAGAAACAGGGTGGGACCGAACACCACGATGACCAAAGCGATGGCCAGCGCCAGGAACACATTGAAACGGCTGAGCAACTGGATACCGCGATGCACGCCACTGACCGCTGAGCCGACATAGACAGCTCCCAATACCCCCAGAATGCCCAGCTGAGTCGGGTAGCCTTGCGGCAAACCAAACAGTTCATGCAGGCCGTAACTCATCTGGGTCGCCAGAAAACCGATGGGTCCCACCGTGCCGGCCACGACCGCGATAACGCAACAGGCGTCCACTACGCCGCCCAGCGGCCCGCGCATCAGGCGCTTGCCGAACACCGGGTAGAGCAGGGTACGCGGTTGCAGGGGCTCACCTTTGACGTAGTGCGCATGCGCCAGCACGACCGCAGACAATGATCCGAGCACCGCCCAGGCCAGAAATCCCCAATGCATGAACGATTGCGCCAAGGCACCGGCAACCGCCTCGGCGGTGCCTGCCTCGGTATCGAAGGCCGGGGGCGTCACCACGAAGTGATACACCGGTTCACCGGCAGCAAAAAAGACGCCACCTCCGGCAAGCAAGGTGCACAAGATAATCGAGAGCCACTTGAACGTACTCATCTCCGGCGCATCGAGATTGCCGATACGCGCCTTGGCGGCGGGCGTCATGGCAAGGCCGATAGCAATGAAGAACGTCAGAATCAGCAGCAACTGAAAATAAGAACCCAGGGTCAGCGCCGTCCAGGCGAAGCCGCTGCTGATGCTGTCGGCCACCAGGTCGGTGTCGTAAAGCGAAAGCAGCACAAAGGCGAGAACGAACCCGATGGTCAATACAAGCACCACGGGATCGCCTAGCTTATGTGAGCGAGGAGGTGAATCGGTTTGAGTTTGAGCCATTGAACGACGTATCCAGTAGGAAAAAAGAGCATAAAAAAACGCCACTCAATGAATGGCGCTGGAAATAGAACGAGATTTTTAGAATTGTAACCTAGGCATAGACAAAGGTCTAATATTTGTGAAGGATGTCAACACGAATGAAACCTCAGCGCTACAAGGCACGCCGAGCCCAGCGTTGAGCCACCTCATCGGCGGCGCATGGCGATGGCGACCAAGCTTGACTAGGGTTAAGGCTAAGTAGTTATTCCAAAAGTGAGGAGTCGCCTAGTCAATGGATGTCACCACGCTCAATCAGATGTTGACCTCTGCGAAGGTGGACGAACGGCACCCGGCCGTCGTCGAACTGGGGCGAGAAACGCTCACTACCACCAGCCGCCAGGAGGTGTTCGAACGTTATGCGCGTCTCGCCGGCGGCTTGGAGCAGCAAGGGCTGGAACGTGGCGACCGGGTGATTATCCTGGCCCCCAACAGCGTCGATTGGATCATCTCGGCGCTGGGCATCCTGCATGCCGGGGGCGTGGTGGTGCCGTTGGATACCCAGATGCCCGGTGAAGACATGCAGCATGCACTGAACGATTGCGAGCCACGTTTCGCGATCACCACCTGTGCACTACGTTCACGTCTGGCGGATATCGAAGACCAGGTGACGCTGTTTCTGCTGGATGCCGAATCATCCGATAACGCCCAGGGCGAGCCCGAACCCGCAGAGCCTTGGGGAAAGTTACTGGAAGCCGAACCGATACCGATACGCGCGCAGGTGGAGGATATCGCGGCGCTGTTTTATACCTCCGGCACCACCGGCCCTCCCAAGGGTGTGCCGCTGACCCATTACAACATCGCTAGCAACGTGGAAGCGTTGCGCACCCAAAATCTGGCGGACAGCAGCGACCGCGTCCTGGTGCCCTTGCCGTTTCACCACGTCTATCCCTTTACCGTGGGGATCCTGATTCCCTTGACCCTTGGCGCACCGATCATCATTCCCTTCTCGTTGGTGGGGCCGCAGATCATCCGGGCGCTGCGCGAGGGTGACGCCACCCTGATAGAAGCCGTGCCCCGCCTTTATGAAGCGATCTGGAATGCACTGCACGAGCGCGTGGCCGGGCGCGGCAAGCTGGCGGCTGAGCTGTTTTCAGGAATGCTCCAGCTTTCGATTACCGCACGCCAGCGCTTTGGTTGGCGGCTGGGAAAACGTCTATTCGGCAAGCTTCATCAACGCATTGCTCCCCGGCTACGCCTGATGGTGGCGGGGGGCGCGGCGCTAGACCCTGAACTGGGCGCCAAGCTGCAAGGGCTGGGCTGGGAAGTGGCCACCGGCTACGGGCTCAGCGAAACCTCGCCGATTCTGACCATGAACCCGCCGGAAAGAGTTCGCCTTCAAAGCGCCGGCATCGCCTTGCCCGGGGTCGAGCTGAGCATTTCCGAAAAGGGCGAGATACTGGCGCGTGGCCCCAACGTCTTCAGTGGCTACTGGAATCTGCCGGAAAAGACCCGGGAAGACCTCGACGACCAGGGCTGGTTTCATACCGGTGATGTCGGCAGGCTGGATGAGGACGGCTATTTGTACATAGAGGGTCGCAAGTCAGCGATGATCGTGCTTTCCGGCGGCGAAAACGTCGACCCCGAACGCGTCGAGAAGGCCTTGACCGTCTCCGGGAAGCTCCGCGAAGCAGGTGTGCTCGAGCATCAGGATCGCCTGGCGACGGTGGTGGTGCCGGAGCCCGACCTGCTGCATGAAGCCAGCGGGGAAGAGCTGCGCCGGGCCGTCGAGAACGCCGTGAGCGAAGCGGCCCGCGAGCTTCCCAGCCACCACCGGCCGGGGGAGATAAGAATCACGCTCGACCCCCTGCCCCGCACCCGCCTGGGCAAGCTGCGCCGCCATAAATTGAAGGAGCTGTTCGAGAGCCTGGGTGAGGTTGACGAGACGTCCCAGGCAGCGCCCGAACCGATCACCCCGGAAGCCATGGCCCCGGAAGATCAGCAGCTACTCTCCGACCCAGCGGCGGAGAAGACCTGGCACTATCTGGCCAGGCGGTTCAATGACATTCGCCTTACCCCGGACAGCAGCCTGGCAGGGGACTTGGGGATTGATTCGCTCAGCTGGGTCGACTTGACCCTGGCGCTGCGCGAGCATGCCGGCATCGAACTGGATGATGCCGCGATTTCCCGCGTACAGAATGTGCGCGACCTGCTCAACGAGGCTGCGGGGGCGTCCGGCGCGGATGAAGCCGGGGAGGATCTGTTGACCTCGCTCGGTCAACCGGAAGAAATGCTCGATGCCGACCGGAAAGCCACGCTGGCGCCACGCAGCGCCTTGCAACGAGCGACCGGCGTGGTGCTATTGGGACTGGCGCGAGCGATCAGTTATCTGTTCATGGACCTGGAGGTACGCGGCAGGCTGCCCGCCAAGGGCAAGTATCTGATCGCACCGCGCCATTTAAGCTTGCTCGACCCCCTGGTGCTGGCGCGTATCCTCGACCGCGATCAGCTGGAATCGCTCTACTGGGCGGGCTGGACCGGCATGCTGTTTTCCGGGCCGGTGACGCATTGGTTAAGCCGCTGTGCGCGGGTATTGCCTATCGACCCCGGCGCTGCGCCACGCAGCAGCCTGGCGCTTGCGGTAACCTGCCTTGAACGCGGCCATAGCCTGGTCTGGTTTCCTGAAGGTAGGCGTTCGCTCGATGGCAACTTGCAACCTTTCAAGCCGGGCTTGGGGCTGGTATTGCGCGCCAAACCTGTGCCGGTGATACCCATATGGATCGAAGGCACTTGGGAGGCACTGCCGCCGGGGCGGCGAATGCCGAAGCGCGAACGGGTCAGGGTGGTGATTGGCGACCCCATTGATCCTGAGCGCTTCAAGGGTGACGAACAGGCAATTGCCGAGCTTGTACATGACGAAGTCGCTGCGCTGGCTAAGCGCTGATTGACATCCTCCCCCACCTTCAGCGCTAGCGCGCTTGTGGAAGGGGATTCCCTGGTCGTTACCTCCCAGGTTCCTGCTTCGCTGTCCGTCGCCTCAATGCCTTGGCATTGCCGGTCTTACACAAACTCCACAGGCGTATATTCCCGAGTGCCCCTCGGTATTGCTTCAACTCTCGGCACCGGCTAACAGCGCGGTGCCGGCTTGTAGGATGTTGCGGGCGGCATTTACGTCGCGGTCGATGCCTTGGGTGCCGCAGTCCGGGCAGTCCCAGATGCGAACATCGAGCGGCAAGGATTCCAGTACAAAGCCGCAGCCATGGCAGCGCTTGCTGCTGGGGTACCAGCGGTCGATCTGGACGAACTGGCGTCCCGCCCAATCGGCCTTGTACTCAAGCTGGCGCACCAGCTCGCCCCAGCCCACATCGCTGATGGCTTTCGCCAGAGACCGGTTCTTGACCATGTTCTTCACCGCGAGGCTTTCAGCACAGATCACTTGGTTCTCGTTGACGATCTGCCGGGTGAGTTTGTGTAGGTGGTCAAGCCGGGCATCGGCAATTTTCGCGTGGCGCTTGGCCACTTTCTGCTTGGCTTTCGCCCGATTGTTCGAGCCTTTTTGCTTACGCGAAAGCTTGCGCTGTGCCAGCGCCAGTTTGCGCGCATGACGCGCCGTATGGCGGGGGTTATTGACGCGCTTTCCATCGCTGGCCACAAACAAGTCTTTCAGCCCGAGATCGATACCCACCATCTTGGGCGTGATGGGCAGGGATTCGGCGTCCACTTTGCACAGGCAGCTGATGAAGTAGCGACCGGCGCGGTCTTGGGACACGGTAACGGTGCTGGGCGCTGACGGAAGCTCGCGGCTCCAGCGGATGTTAAGCGGTTCCTTGCACTTGGCCAGCGTGATTGCGCCATTGCGGTACGAAAACGCCGAACTGGCAAAGGTGGCGGACTGCCGCTGCTTCTTTGACTTGAAACGCGGGTATCGAGCGCGCTTGGCAAAGAAGTTCTTGAAAGCCGATTGTTGATGGCGCAGGCCTTGCTGCAAGGGCACCGAACTGACCTCGGCCAGGAACGCGGTGTCAGGCTGTTTTTTCAACTGGGTCAGGAAAGCGCTGGCGTCGTTGTAGCCGATCTTTTCCTGACGCTGATAGAACGCATCGGTGCGATAGCGCAGCACCGCGTTCCAGACAACCCGCACGCACCCAAACGTCCGTGCCAGCAGGATTTCCTGCTCGGGCGTGGGGTAGAAACGGTACTTGTAGGCGCGTTCGGTTTTCATGTCTTACAGTTTTAGTATCATTTGCGTAAGGATGCAAGGCGTCCTCTCGGGCGGCGCGCTTATATCCCCTTCCTTCGCGCTACGCGACTCAGGAAGAGGTATTACGCGCTTTTAAATAAAAAATTGCCCTGACCGGGCAGGAGAAGGTCAGAGCAATTGTAAAAGGCGTGGCAGGCCTTTTTCCTTTTCCCTGTGTGTCGCGCGCTTCCCTTCACAGGCCTCGAGGGCCTTCCATGGCCGCCACACCTTCACTGTGCACTGCATGCTCGGTAGGACTCGTTAACCTAAGTTATAGAATGCTAAATCTTCTTTGTTTTGAATTGCCTCCTTGGCTCTCTCGGGCCGCTGTTCAAGCCCCTGACCAGCCGGCGAGAATCGGCACATACACCACCAATAACAACACGCTGATCAACCCCAGCAAGTAGGGAATGATCGCCCTTGTAATGCGCTCCAGGGGCAGCTGGGTGACCGATGAAGCCACATACAGGTTGATCGCCACCGGCGGGGTGATCATGCCGATCGCCAGCCCCACCACAATGATCAAACCGAAGTGAATCGGGTCGATGCCCAGCTGGAGCACCAGCGGCAGCAACACCGGCGTCAGAATGATCAAGGCGCTGGCGGTTTCGATGAACACCCCGGTCAGCAGGATTATCCCCACCACTAGCAGCATTATCACGTAAGGATTGGTGGACATAAACAGTACCGCTTGCGCGATGGCGCCGGGCACCTGCCAGCTGGAAAGCGTCCAGCTCAGCACCGCCGAGGTGGCGATCACCAGCATGATCACCGAGGTGGTCATCGCCGAGCGAATCAGGATGCGATACACATCGCCCAGCTTGAGGTCGCGATAAACGAACAGCGATACCAGCAGGGCGTAGTTGACCGCCACCACCGCCGCCTCGCTGGGGGTGAAGATGCCCGAAAATATCCCGCCCAGAATGATCACCGGGGTCATCAACCCCCAGCTGGCACTTTTCAGCGTGCGCCAGATAGTCGCCAGAGAAAGCGGCGTGCCTTTGGGGTATTGACGCCGGTACGCCTGGGTAATCGCAATCGCCATCAGCCCTAGCCCCATGGCCAGCCCCGGCAGAAAACCGCTCAAGAAGAGCTTGGATACCGATTGCTGGGCGATCACCGCATAGATGATCATGGGCACCGAAGGCGGAATTACCACCCCGATGGTGCCGCTGGCGGCAATCAAACTGGCGGCGGAGGCCGGGTCGTAGCCTTTCTTGCGCAGCTCCGGCACCAGGCTTGAGCCCACCGCCGCGGTGGTTGCCGCTCCGGAGCCGGAAATTGCGGCAAAGAACATCCCTGCCATCACCGACACCACCGACAAGCCGCCGCGCAGAAAGCCGAACAGGGAGTCGGCGAAGTTGACCAGCCGCTCGCTGACCTTGCCCTGGGCCATCAAGTCGCCGGCCAGAATGAACATGGGAATCGCCACCAGGGCAAACGAATTGATGCCTTGGAACATCTGCTGGGTGACCACCATCAAGGGCACCCCGGCCTGGCTCAGGGCGACCAGGGAGCTGGCGCCTATCGCCAGGGCAATGGGTACGCCCAACAGCATGAAGCCGAAAAACAGCCCGAACAGTAGCAGCGTCATAACTTCGGCTCCTCAAGGCGCTTGCCATCCACAAGTAGCTCCAAGAGATCGACCAGGGCGTACCAGCCCATCAGGGCTGCGCTGAGTGGAATCACGGCGTAAACGTAGGTCATGGAGAGTCGCATCGACGCCGACTTCTGAAAGCTCTGCACCTGCATATAGCGATAGCCGATCACCACCAGCGCCACCATGAAGGCCAGCACTATCAGAGTGGCGGCAATTCGGGCGACTTGGCGCAGGCGCCCGGGCAGGGCGTCCACGGCGAAGGTCACGGCGATATGCCGGCCGCGCTGAAAGGCCAGCGTGGCACCCAGAAAGGTAATCCACACCAGCAGAAAGCGGGCGACTTCCTCCGTCCAACCCACGGCGGAGAACAACACCCGGGAAATGATCTGCAGGGTGATCACCCCGATCAACGCCGCCATGCCCAAAAAAACCGTAGGCTCGATGACGGCGTCAACGCCCCGCTCGATACGCTGCAGAAAGCCTAACAACGGTCGCGCAAGCTTGGTCACTTACTCCAGCGCCTCGCGGATGCGTGTCAGGTAGTCGCCGAACTGCTCACCGTATTTTTCGTATACCGGGGTCACCGCTGCCTGGAAGGCCTGGATATCCGGCGTTTCGTTGATCTGCATGCCAGCTTCGCGCAGATCGGCCAGTTGCTCGGACTCCATCTCGGCGTTTACCTGACGCTCATGCTCGGCGGCTTCCTGGGCGGCCTGAGCCAGCACATCCTGAGCCGCTTCCGGCAACTGATTCCAGACAGGCATGCCCATCACGAAGATCGCCGGGGCATAGGTATGCCGCGAGAGGGTCATGTAGTCCTGGGTTTCGTAGAGCTTGAACGAATGGATCACATTGACCGGGTTTTCCTGGCCGTCGATGGTGCCTTGCTGCATGGCGGTCAAGGCTTCCGTCCACGCCATGGGGATGGCATTGGCGCCCAGCTCGCGGAAGGTATCCACATACACCGGGTTTTCCATGACGCGAATGCGCAGGCCGTCCAGGTCTTCCGGGGAGTTGACCGGGCGCTCGCTGTTGGTCAGGTTGCGAAAGCCGCGCTCGGCATAGGCCAGGCCTTTCAGGTTGACCTCGGAAAGCTTGTCGAGCAGTTCCTGACCGATCTCGCCATCCAGCACGCTGTAAGCGGCTTCCGGCGAGGGAAACAGGAACGGCAGCTCGAACACCGCCATCTCTTCGACGAAATTGGCCACCGGGCCGTTGGTGATCACGCCCATATCCACGGTGCCGATCTGCATGCCCTCCAGCAGGGTGCGCTCGTCACCCAGCGAAGCGTTGGGGTAGATCTCGATATCCACCTTGCCGTCGGTGCGCTCTTCAACCAGTTCCTCGAACTTGGTGGCGGCAATATGAAAGCCATCCTGCTCGTTGACCACATGCGCCAGGCGCAGCGTGACCGGGTCCATATCGGTGAATTCGGAAGCGGAAGCCGTACCGGCCAGCGCGAGGGAGACCCCGAGCGCCAGCGTATTCAAAGCGAATTTTTTCATTATGATTTTTTCCTTGAGGAATAAGGCGATAACGCCTTGAAAGAATGCACCAAGGGAGCGAGAACGGTCAATCGGCTTTCCCGCGCCGGACTCGTCTCGCGGCTGGACACATTGCCCGCGTACGGTTACGATACGCACGCGTTGAAAAACGCAATGCGCCCGTAGCTCAGTTGGATAGAGTATCGGCCTCCGAAGCCGAGGGTCGCAGGTTCGAATCCTGCCGGGCGCACCAAGAATATCAAGGGCCTACGTTAATTCGTAGGCCCTTATTTTTTGTCTGTGACCACTCTGTGCCCTGTTCGCCCATCATAGGCATCCTTCCTCGATCTGCCGAAGGCTGACGATGATTTTCTGGAAGAACGCCCCGGGGTCATTGGTAGCGAAAATAGGGAAAAATAGAGCCCCGGGAAGGACAATCCTGAGCGCACTACAGGAACCAGGCGCGTAGGAAAGAAAACATCCGTTTTATATGCCTGCCGGTAACGGCCAGGAGCGGCCTTTTAGGTAGTGCTGATATAACGCCGCAATCACGCGCTTGTCGCGTGCATTGCCTTGTTAGTTTCCACCTTGGGCAGCGATTTCGTGCTCTGAAAAACCTGCAACAATCAGCTCAAGTGATTCATCGCAACGTTGGCAAAGAGACTTGAAATGAATTTTATACTCGCCAAACTCGTGCAAAACTCGCTTGCTCTCACTGGCGGCATCAGAGCCCCATCGATGACCTCGAACTAGAGACCTCAAGTTATGCAGTTCATGAAAAGGACTGATGAGACCATGAGCATGTTCTTCTTCGAATCCTAATCCGACCATACAGGCCTCCAGTAACTTTAACTGCCTCATCGTCGCTGATGGTTTTTGACCTAATTCTACAGCTTTTGCCTTTAGCCATTTTTGATTAAGTCCTTCAACAACCAGTTGGTCTAACGCCATGATTTCGTTTGCCCATTCATCCCTTGATGCAGTCACCGGGTAGTGAACTTCCTGAATCTGATCAGTATTTGGCAAATCCCACCAAGGGCATTTCGCTTTAATAAGTTCACGCAGCCTAGATTTTAAAGCCGGAAGAGCATCGTATTCGTCGCGCCACTGGCCTTCAAAGTCGGTCGTGAATGCTCTTTTTGACAACCCTGCTTTCGGCAATTCGTTAAACTGCTTCCAGTGCAACTGTTCCTCATAGGGAAGTTGCCGCAGGTCCACAAGATATGTATGTACTTGCCCCGCCTCGTTGATATCGTATGATTTTAAATACCAAGCACCACGGCAAGTTATGGAACGATCTTCCAGAGTATATTTTTGACGATCAGCTTTGTATTTAGAAAGCACTTCAGGTCGAAAATAAGCAGGGCTAAGTTCAAAAGGAAGATCTGATTCTGTGAAGTAGTTTACTGTCGCACCGGGAGCGCAAGATATTTCTGCTATTCGTTTGTTCTTCCAATCTTGAGCAATGAAGCTAGCATACTCTCGTTGGTCGTCATTAATTCCCCAAGTTTCTGAACAAACTGAAGAAGCCGACATTTTTGGCTCGATTAACTGCACCCCACGCGAGTAGCTACCAACCCCAGGTTGAACCGTTAGCCGCATGGCTATTCCGTCGTGCTTGGGAAGATCGCTTTCGTCTTGACCATTTCCCCACCCTGAGAAACTGCCTTTTCGATACCTCGTGAAATCGAACATTCTTAAAAGCTTCGTTCGGGATGCTGCACAATATTTATCCAACACGTTAGCTTTCACCAGGATTGCCCGACCACCTTTGAGATCAAGTACACTTATGCAATCCTCGATATCTCCGTGCTGATCTAATCTACACCATGCATTTCTTTCACTAACGTAGTGAAGGTCTAGAACCTGTATTATTTCCTGGTTAACTTCAAAATAGCTGGAGTCGCTAGTATGCCCCTCAAATGAACGTCCAAATATTATTTGAGTTGCAGTCTTTAAAACTTCGCTTCCTTCGGACTGACAAGGCCTTTCAATCCAAACATCATCTTGGCTAGCGACCAGACTCCATCCAGAGAAAGGATTCGAGCTCCAGCCCATAAGATCATTTCCGTGATCTTCGAGATTTACGTCATCCGGTACCAGCAGCGCGTACATATAGACATGGTCAAGGCTCACATAAATCAGGACATACTCATCCTCCGCCTCTTCGGAAAGGAACGGCAGAATATCGTTCTGACTACACCATTCGTCAAATGCTTCCGAATCATTCGGAGCCTGCGAAATAGCTATCAATTTTTCAGGGTTCAAAAGATCCATATGCTTACCAAGGAAACTAACGCCGCGCTCTGCGGCAAATTTGGAGCGCAGCGGAAAATATGTCCGACAGCAGCGCTTTGTTATAAGCCATTGTTTGATGTCTTTCGGAGTGGCTTTGGCAAAATAGCATCGATCTCTTCGTCGCTGAAAGTAAGCTCTTCTAATTGCTTCAGTGCTTTCGTTGCTTCTTTATAGGCTTTAGCAATGGTTCGTGGAGAACCTCGATATATCTCTGATAGCCTTTCCTGTAAAGCATCTCTGAGCTCTCTAACTTTGCCATCCTCAAGATGACCTGATCTTATGTCAGTTAAAAGAGAAAGATAGCACTCACGTATACTCCATAAATCTACTGCTGCATCAGCATGTTTTTGGGCCAATCCGCCGAGATCGTATTGCTTAACATAAGTGCTCAAGACGGTAAGAAAAAACGAAAGCACAGCTGAAACGATACCTATTTCTTTAGACTCACCAAAAACAGCAACCATAATACCGGTTGTCGTTATCGCTGATAAAATTATCTGCCATAGCTTTATTCTATTCAGCCTTGTATTTAATATGTCAGAGCATTTTTCATGTGTTTTATGTGACCATGCAACACGGCCGTAACACTCCCTTATTTGATCTTCTAGTGCATTATGTGGAGAATTTTGTTCCATATATCTCGCGCCATTTGCTATTTGCTGAGTACGGCATATCATCCGTTTCGTATTTTATTGCCTCTTTTGCAATGTTATAGCAACGAAGCGCTTTATATTCGAAAGCACCTTTGCGCCATACGTATTGCGAGCTTCCCGGTGCAAGCCAATAATTTTTATTCGAATCTTGATTCTTTAGGTACTCAAAAAAATCCCGTGTCATCCAGTCATAGTAGACATAGGATTTATCTCTGTACCCCCATTGCTTTAGAAAGTTATAAGCAAGCGTGTCGATCAGCAAGCCTCCCATAGGGACATCCCAAGTATCTTTCCATGCTCGCGCCATGCGGCATAGCCGCTTAAGATTTTTATTCCATTGCTTATTCGCGCTACTGATCTCCGAAATTTCCTCACGCGGCTTGGTCACCTTCCACGAGCCTTTATTGTTGGTATCTGGATAGGTATAACTTGAGCCATCTTTATTGATGAATCCAGGAACAATTTCGTAGCATATTCCATCCTGGAAATTTAGCTTTACTACTTGGCCATCTCCACTCACATGAGTGGTAGAGTAGGTTTTCTTTATCGAATTTTTAACTGCCTGTATAAGCGCAGATTGGCCATTGCCAATGTACCTGTCATATTTCTCATACTCAGGGTAAGGAAGCTCGACAATCATATCAATATCGCTGACATGAATGTCTGTCCCCCTGCCATAAGACCCAACAAACAGACTGTATCTCGTATCAGAGTCAATTCCTCTGAAATCAGAGTTTACTCGCTTGGTAATTTGCTTTGCCCTATATCGAACATTCGAAACTGTCGTATCGCTCATACGTAAAGCGGTACAAAAATTTGAGAACTTATCGCTGATGCTCAAATAGAACTCCTTGCTTATAACATTGATTAGGTGGAATGCTCTGATACCAGATGAACGTGTTGGCAAGGTCGAGAATGTTATCTAACGCGTCATGCATCCTATAATCCACTGATATTTCTGTATATTAATTTTTATTCAGCAATATAACACCAATCATCGTGCCCGCTGTATAACACGTATGAACGTGCAGGCATTATTTGCCAGCATGACCGCTTTGGGTCGTTAGCTGCCCCCAAGCTCAATATTGATGCCTCGCGCAGCTACACCCTCGCCATTACTTTACTGCTTGCTTTGGCCAGCCGAATCACTGAGACAAGCCTACCACAGGATAATTAAGTTGACTGAGTGCCGTAAGCTTGGGTGATCAACGCCTAACCCGCCAGACGAGCAGGATCTGCCATGGATAAGAAGGCCCTCAGCGAAAGGGATATTTGCACCAAGTTCATCACTCCCGCTCTGGAGCAGGCTGGGTGGGATGTTCAGGCCCAGGTTCGTGAAGAGGTTTCCTTCACGGCAGGGCGGATTATTGTGCGGGGGCGCTTGCATACGCGGGGCAAAAAGCGGCGTGCCGATTACCTGCTGAGCTACCAGAAGAACCAGCCCATCGCGGTGATCGAGGCCAAAGACAACAAGCACAGCCTCGGCGACGGTATGCAGCAGGCGTTGGCCTATAGCGATGCGTTGGACGTACCGTTTGTGTTTTCGAGCAACGGCGACGGCTTTCTGTTTCATGACCGCACCGGCTTGAGTGGGCAGACGGAAACCGGAAGGGTGGGATAGACAGTATCAAGCAGTGGTTGATGATGGAGTCAGGGACGTCATGGACAGTGCCTGAAATTCAGCAGCACCATGACGAAATGCTTGAGGTGTTAAAAAAGGATCTTGATAGTGCCCAAGGAGAGCGGCATGGCTCTACCACCTGAGCATCCTGTGCTTTTAAATGACCTTCGTCATCTGATTGATTCTGCACACCAGCGCACGGCGGCGGCTGTCAATGCCGAGCTGACTTTGGCAAGTGGGCAAGCGGATCAATAAAGAAATCCTGAGAGAACAGCGTGCTGGATACGGTGAAAAAGTCATGGCGCGATTGGGAAGTGAGCTGACGCGTACTTATAGACGTGGCTGGTCAAAGCGCAATCTGGCCAATATATGTCCCTCTTTTCTCAATGCTACCCTGACATCAAGATTGTGCAGACGCTGTCTGCACAATTGAGTTGGAGTCAGGCGAGCATCCGCCGTTGGGTATCATACTTTGCGCCAGTAAACAGCAAGAGCAAATCGAGTTGCTGGAGCTGGATAAAAGCGGTATCCATGTCGCCGAGTATCTTACCGTACTGCCACCCAGAGAAGCTCTGCAGGCCAAAACTGCACGAATCTATTGTGAACGCGCGTTCACGCTTGGGTAGCGACCAGGATGTTGATGACAGCGAGTCACTGGAGAGGAAGCCATGACCTACGCCGACCCCGCTCAGAGCGCCGAACTCAGAATTGCTTAGAGAACCTGCTCGCCAAATCAGCACAATAAGGAACCACCATGGCCATAGAACAAGGAATCTGGAAGCTCGCGAGCTCCTCCGGCGAGCTCCTCCGGCGAGCTGCCCGAGAAATTGCGCCCCGCGGGACTTGCTGACGAAGGGCTGCTGGAAGAGCAGATCATGCAGGATGTTTCGATTCTCAACCGGGACTGGCTGCTGATCGGCCGTCAGGTGCGGACCGCTTTCGACAAGCTGATTGATCTGATGGCCATCGACGCCAATGGCACGGTGATCATCATCGAGCTGAAGCGTGATAAGACCCCACGTGACGTGGTGGCCCAGGCCATCGATTACGCCTCTTGGGTAGTCACCCTGGTCGACTACCAGCTGATCGATATCTATCAGCAGTTCGCCGAACGCTATCATCGCCCACACGCTACCTTGGAAGAGGCTTTCGAGGCCAAGTTCGGTATCTCGCTGGACGCTGCTCCCCTTAACGAAAGCCACCAGTTGGTGGTGGTCGCCACCCGGCTCGATGCCAGTAGCGAGCGCATCATCAATTACCTCAACGAACATGCCCAGTTATCGATCAACGCCATGTTCTTCGCCGCCTTCGAGGATGGCGGAAACCGTTATCTCAGCCGTGCCTGGATGATTGATCCGGACGAGCCGGCTCAGCCCACTTCCCGGAAGGCAAAGAAAGAGCCCTGGAACGGTGAGTTCTACGCTTCTTTTGGCGACGACCGTCCATGGGAGTTGGCGCGCCAATACGGTTTTATTGCCGGTGGTGGTGCGACCTGGTACTCCAAGACCCTTGCCATGCTCTCGGAGGGCGACCGAGTTTGGGTCAATATCCCCAAGACAGGCTATGTGGGTGTCGGGGAGGTCATTGGAGAGCGATGCCGCGCGGATAGCTATTTGTTCGAAACAGCGCAGGGCAGCAAAACCCTGCTTGAACTTGCCTCGCAATCGATATATCCGCACCTTTACCGTAACCATGACGACGAACAAGCCGAGTATCTGGTGCCAGTGCGCTGGCTACATACCGTCAGCCGTGAGGAAGCCTTCAGTGAGGTAGGCCTGTTCGGCAACCAAAACACCGTATGCAAACCCACCACGCCCAAATGGTCACATACCGTCAGTCGTCTCAAGCAGGTCTGGCAGATTTAGCGTCAAGAATTGCTTAAATATCATAATGATTGATTGGTGCCATGAGGCTGATATTCAAAGATATCTCCTACCTGGCAGTCAAAGTAGCGACACAATTCCTCGACTACCTCAGGTTCTACTTAGCCAGTTTTCAGAAACATGGTTCGCAGAGAAGGAAATCGAATGGCGTGAGTCGCAAGTTGTAACGGTGCAGGGATGTTTGGATCGCCATATCATGACTTCATTGCGCATGAATCTCGTAGTGTGCCCAGCTGTTGCTTAGCATCCCATCTCGGTTACTCTACACTCGGTGTTTGCGTTCCATGAATGAAGGATAGCCGTATCAATGTTGGGATTCCTGCAGGGATTTTCCTATGGTCTCTTTATGACCTGCCTGCCCTGGCTGCTGGTGGGGCTCTTCAATCCTGGCCTGGCGCTTCCGGTGGCGGCCCCCAGCCGGCTGCAGGTGATCTTCCGCTATTGCCTGGTGGTGCCCTTCATCAGCATGCTGTTGTGGCTGACCTCCCTGTGGGGTGGTTTCAGCCCCAGCCTGCTTGGCTGGCTGGCGGGCATCGTCGCCATTCCCGTGGCGCTGCCCGTTGAGCGAGCCCTGCGTGGCTGGCTGGCCCGCCGTCGCGAGCGGCGTCGGCAGGCATTGACGGCTGCCGAGACCCGGCGTCACCGTGCCCAGCAGGAACGCGAGGCCCATGAGGCAGGCTTGGCAGTACTCGACCCGGCCAGGCCGCCCGAAGGCGCCGATGACCTGGTGCTGGCCATGTGCCGGGCCAAGCAGCGCCTGCTGGAGGTTAACCGTCCCGACCTGGCGGTCCTGGCGGATCGCCTCTACAGCCGTTATCGCCATGTGCTGGATGTCCTGGGTAGCCGTTTCCACAGTGGCGAGCTGGCCTTCGAGCGCTCGCGCGGCCTGGTGACCCAGGTCTGTCTCGGCGCGGTGGATACCCTGACCACCATGGCGTCCCAAGCGCGAGGGGTGGTCAGCGTGGACGGCGACTACGTGCGGCGGCGCCTGGCGCGGGAAGGCAAGCGGCTGAGCGAGGAGGAGCGCGCTGCCCTGGTGCGGCGCCTGGACCTGCTGGTGGAGACCGAACAGCGGCTGAGTGAGCTCTCCGCTCGCATCGAATCGGCCTTGACCGTCCTCGACGATACCGCTGTTTCCATGGCGCGGATCGAGACGGCCCGCCCTCAGGCCTCGGTCACCACCGAGAAGGCGCTGGAGGACCTGCGCCGCTTCGTCGAGGGCGCCGATCGTTACGCGCGCAAGGATTGATCAGCCGTTCGATTTATTGTGACGGCCTTCACAACGGTCTTTTTAATCGCTCAGGAGATGCCCATGACCCCGCAATCCGAAGGTGACAGTCGCCTTTCTCTGCCACCGGTGGACGAGATCGCCAGCCAGCTGGGGACGACCAAAGCCGACTCGGCCGAGCCCGATGAGCGGGACATCGACCCCGAACTCGAGGCGATGGCCGACCGCTTCGTCGAGGAGGTCCTCGCCGAAGATGAAGAAGGCTCGGTGGTTCGCCAGCGGCGTGCCGTGGACGAGATGGGCTTGGAGTTGCAGCAGCAGGCCGCGCATCGTAGCGCCATGCTGCAGACGCCGCTGCGCAAGCTGGCTCACCAAGGCGATGAGGGCGGGCCGGTGGCCAAGGCGCTGGTCGATCTTCGCGGGCGCATGGAAGGGCTCGATCCCGCTCGCCATCGCCTGGCACCGAGTGCCCTGGACCGCGTCCTGGCGATCATCCCCGGCATCGACAGCCGCCTGCAGCGCTATTTCCAGAAGTTCGAAAATGCCCAGCAGGCGCTGGATGCGGTTATCGAGGACCTGAAAGGCGGTCGCGACATGCTGCATCGTGACAACCTCACCCTGAACGATGACCAGCAGGCCCTGCGCGATATCCTGCGCGAGCTGAACCGCCAGATCGCCCTGGGCCGCTTGATCGATCGCCGCCTGCAGGACGCTATCGCCGCTCGCGATGCCGAGGATCCGCGGCGTCGCTTCCTCGAGGAAGAACTGCTCTTTCCCCTGCGTCAGCGCATCGTCGACCTTCAGCAGCAACTGGCGGTGAGCCAGCAGGGCGTGCTGGCGCTGGAAGTCATCATCCGCAACAACCGGGAATTGATGCGCGGCGTGGACAGGGCCATCAACGTCACCGTCTCGGCCCTCACCGTGGCGGTGACCGTGGCCATGGCCATGGCCAACCAGCGCCTGGTGCTGGATCGCATCGAAGCCCTCAACTCCACCACGTCGCAGATGATCGGCGGGACCGCCAAGGCGCTGCGCCAGCAAGGTGTGGATATTCAGAAGCGGGCATCCGGCGCGATGCTCGACATGCAAGTGCTCGAGGAGGCCTTCGGCGAGGTGATGGGCGCGATCGATGATCTCTCGACCTATCGTCAGGAAGCCCTGCCCCGGCTGGATGAACAGATCGACCGCCTGGCGACCCTGTCCAGGCAGGGAAATGCGTCCATCGAGCGCCTCCGAGAGGGTAGCGAATCGCAACCACAGGACGGTCGCGCCCCCAGCTGATTCTTCAGGATCGTCTTTTATCTTGTATTTAAGCAATACCGAGACTCGCCTTCAAGTGAAGCATGTTGTTACTTGAAACGAGAAGAGGCGTCCCGGAACAGTCAGCCGGGGTGGCGACGGGATAGGTCGCCACGGCAGAGCGAAGGCGTTGGGAGAAGAATCCTCGAAGACGACGACCTCCCAGGCCTCGGGCAAGTCGACGGCAGGGCATCTCGACGGCAACTCTCTATAATTGGCGGAAACAGGCCAGAGCACGAGGGCAGATTTTGCCATCACGTTCCATCCAACCCAACCCAACCAGTGGACCAGCCAGGAGAAGTTCCAGGTCGTCCTGGAGACGGCCCCGATGAACAAGGCCGAACTCAGCGCCTACTGCCGTGAGCTGCACCGCAAGGACAAGGCACTCGCCGAGACGGCGGCCCTGCTGACCTTGTCAAAAAAAGCAGAGGCGATCTGAGGTACGACTCACGACGGACGACTGGCCAGCCTCCCGGATCGCCAGCGCATCGTGACATGGTGCAAGACGCCCAGCGTGACGGTGCTCGGCTGGTCAAGGCCTGTCAGGTGATGGGCATCAACGTGCGAACCTACTACCGCTGAATCACCAAAGGCGAAGTGACGGCTGATTGCCGCCCCGACGCTGACCGCCCGGAGCCGGCAAACAAGCTGTCTCCCTAGGAGCGGGAGGTTGTTGTGTATATTTGGGGTCACGCTTCTTGTCGAGTCGCCTCGCTTCATGGTCCGCCCACCTCGTCTCGGATCGCTTCCTGAGCGCGACTGACCAGCCCCTCGCAATACGCCATGTCCGGGTCGTCCCCCGTGCCCAAAAAGGGCACCAGGGCGGCGATGGGACCGGCGATGGCCCCGAGCACGGCACTGGCCCCGGCGCGCATTCCCAGCCCCAGGCCACCATTATGGACACCTGGCTCGATGGCATCGAAGGTCCCGCCCAGATGGAAGGGCGCGCTGCCGGTAAAGACGCTGGGATCCTTGGGGTGGGCGAAGACGGAGATATCCAGGCGCTCCGTGTTCAGGTCGACCTCGCCACCCGCCGTGAAGGTGGTATCCCGGGTGTCGATGACGAGGGTATCCAGTTCGGCGACGCCATTCCTCGCCTGCAGGTCGGCGTAGACGCACTCGATGGGGATCGGCTCGCGCCCGCGCAACCAGCTGAAGAACGCCTGGAGAGCATCGAGACCGGCCAGTTCCACGAGCACCGCATCGAGCCGGCCGCCGGTCATCAGCAGGAGCAGGCCGCCATCGGCCGACGCCAGGAGCTGGGCGACCGATCGGCCCTCGACCCAGAACTTCCCCCGTCCCCCCACGACGCCCGCGCTCTCTCTGGTCAGGTTCCAGTGGCGCAGGACATCGTTCAGATCCACGCGTCGCATCTCCACCTGCAGGGTACCGACGGGTGGCCAACTGCCGGCATCCAGGTCGAGTTCCAGGTCGATGTTTCCCTCGCCGATGCCGAAACTGACCGGCTCGAAGCGGCCGTGGCCGTCCTCGAGGCGAAAGTCGATATCCACCTTGCTCAACGGCACATCACCTGCCCGCACGGACGTTCCCCGGTAGCTTACGTCCGCCGTCAGGGTGTGCCAGCCCTCGCCGACGAAGGGCGTGTCGGGCAGGATGAAGCGGTCACCGTTTTCCTGTGCTTCCTGTGTTTCCTGTGTTGCCCCGAAGATGACCCCCAGGTCCGCGATATCGAGGGCGTCGGACTGCAGCTCGCCCGTCAGGTGCGGCGGGCGGGGTCGGGTATCGAGGCTAAGCCAGCCATCGAGGTCACTGCCGCCGATCTCCCCTTCCATGTTGCCGAGCTTCCAGCGCTGGTCGTTCAGCTCCAGGTTCCCCGACACCGAGTAAGGCGGCAGCTTCGGCAGCGCCACGCCCAGCAGGCGGCTGAGGCGCTGGGGGTTGGGGCCCTCCAAGGTAAACGTTAGCTTCTGGCCCTGCAGGGCGAGCGGTCGCAGAAGGGAGCCCTGCACCGCGATCCGGCTGCCGACGACCTCGGCCTCGAGGTCCAGTGCATAGGGTCGGCCTGGGTCACGGGCCTCGAGCAGGGAATCGCCTACCAGCGAGAGCGTTGCCGGTTCGCCGTCAAAGCGGCCTTCCCCCGCCACATGCAACTGCCGATTCCCCTCCTCCAGGCCACGACTCTCGAGCCTTAGGGTGAAATCCGTGTCGGACTGGGGATCCTCGAAGCGCAGCGTCGAGGGCTCGACCCGCATTCGGCCGATAAACGGTAGGAGCAGGTCCTGGCGCCTGCCGACGGGCAAGGTATCGCTCATCTCCAGGTGCCATTCTCCGGAGAGCCTGCCCAGCCGGTCTTCCATCGGCGTGAAGGTATCGACCAGCCGGGCCAGCGACAGGTCGTCGATTACCGTGTCGAGGCTTCCCGAGGCCGCCGCGCCGGAGGCGTCCATCACCAGGCGACTGGTGATGGTGCCGCCGGCAAGACCGAAGCGGAGGGGATCGACGTTTAGCGTTCCGGCATCGAGGCCGGCGTCCAGGTCGAGGCCCTGCAGTACGGTGCCGACAGGCAGTACCAGGCTGTCCGCGCGCAGCGCCACTTGCCCATCGAAGCCACGCAGCGGCGCCAGCAGTGAATCTGGCTCGGCCTCCCAGTTCGTTTCGGCGCCATCGGGGAGAAGCCGGGCAAGGACGATGCGTCCCGCCTCGAGGTCGGCCTGCACCACCGGACGCTCGGCATTGCGAAACTCGACGCTGCCGGCGACACGGGCCCCGCCTATCTCGCCCTCGAGCCCGGTGGCGGACCAGCGTTCGTTGTCCCGCGCCAGGCGACCTGCCAGGCGAAACGCGGGCAGGGGAGGCAGCACCGGCCCTGTCCAGGCGTCCAGATCGTCAGCGCCCGGGGCCTGGAGCATCACGTCGGCGGAGAGTGTCGCCGGATCCAGCAGCGAGGCGAGGGTGGTGTCGACCCGAGCCTGGAGGTTCCCGGAGCTGGCCTCCGCTGCGAGGCGATAGTCCTCGTCCAGCGCGACCAGCCCGGGCAGAGGGTCGCCCTGGACCTCCATGGTCAGTGGCTTGTTGCGGAAGGTGCCATTCATGCTGAGAAGCAGCGGCGGTGCCTTGCCGGTGGCGAGGGTAAGATCGAGGTCGCTTCCCACCTGTGGGTTGCGGTAGGAAAAACGGCCGTTGTCGATCTGCAGGTTGGCAAGCAGGGTCTCACGCGCGAACGCCCCGCGCTGCTCCAGCGGCGAAAGGCGCAACGCGACGTCGCCCGCCAGGGTGTCGCCCGATGCCGCATCACCGGGTTCGAGGGCGATGCCGAGGGTCTCCATGTTCAGTCTCTGCAGCGAGATCCGCGCCTCTGCCGAGAGCCTATCGGGGGTGCTGGTCAGGTCGGCGCTGGCCTCGACCTCGCCGCCTGCGATGCCGAAGGTGATCGGCTCCAACGCCAGCGCGTGTTCGGCAAGGTGCATCTCGGCGTCCAGGTCCTCCAACACCCGTTGATCCAGCGCCAGTCGACCCACCGACAGCGCTATCTTGCCGCGCAGGTCCGGCAGAACCGGTATGGCCAAGCCTGCCGTCTCTTCTCCTTCCGGCAGGGCCTCTCGCCAGGCAGCGAGATCGATCTGGGTGACATCCAGGCGACCGTTCAGGCGCGGGGCCTCGTCGGCGGTCTTCACCTCCAGATCACCGGTGAGGCGGCTATCGAGGGCGGAGGCGTTGATCTCGCTGAGTCGCCACTCGCTGCCTTCGCGGACCAGGCGTGTCGCCACCTGCAGAGAGCCCAGCTCCACGACAGGCAGCCCCAGCCACTGGGCCCAGTCAGCGGTTGACGCCACGCTGAGCTCGGCGTCTGCCTGCAGGGCCGCCAGGGAGGGGAGCTCGGGGAGACGGAAGGTGCCATTCAGCCGGTCATCGTCGGCGCCCAGGGATATCTCGCCACCGAAGGACGCGGCATCCCCAAGCAGGGCCTCCAGGGGATCGGTCTGCGCCTGCAGCGTAAAGCGGCGTTCCCTGAAGACGAATGTCGCCTCAGTGTTCATGGAGTCGCTGTCACGCTCGATCTGCAGGGAGGGAATCGTCAGCTCCACCGGCGTGTCCGCGCCGGCGGCTCGGTAGCGCACTTGGGCATCGGTCACGGAGAGCTTGCGGATGGTCACCGGCGGCGCCGTCGGATCATCGCCGGCAGCCGACGACTCGGCTGTCGTGCCCTGCGCATTCCGAAACACCCAGTTGCCGGGAGCGTCATGGCGCTGTTCGAGGGTGATGGTGGGGCCGGTCATCTCGACCGCGTCCAGCACGAACTCGCCATCGAGCAGGTCGCCAAGCGATGGCGAGACACTGACGCGCTGCGCCTTGAGCATCTGCGGCGAGGCGGCCCACGCCGGGTTGCCGATCCTGACGGCGTGCAGCGAGATCTTCGGGCGCGGGAGCAGATCGACGGTGATATCGCCCTCAATGGCTACCGAGCGTCCACTCGCCGCCTCGAGACGCTCGACGATCAACGGTTTGAAGACGTTCCATGACATCAGCTGCACGAGGGCAATGACGAGTACCACCAGTATCAGCGGGGCGAGCCACCACCAGCGCAGCTTCCTTGAGGCTCCCTGTGTCATCGGCTCCTCTTAAAGTGGTCGGATGCTAACTCCCCTTCTTAAATCTCTTCCCGGATTACTGTTCAAGTATAGCCTATCGTGCCTCTACATTCGGCTGATTGTGATGACTTGACTAACGCCGAAAAGCATTCTCGTTCGAAGCACAAAGCGACGCTTTGAGCATATATGCAAAGCTCCTAAAAGGCCGCTAAGGGTCGTTAGCTGCTCCAAGCTTAATATTGATGCCTCGCGCAGCTACTCCCTCAACATTACTTTACTGCATGCTTTGCACAGCCAAATCACCGTGATCGGCCTAGCACAATCTGCTTAAGTCGACTGCGTATCTTAAGCTTGGCGTTCAACGCCCAAGCCGCCAGACGAGCAGGCTCTGCCATGGATAAGAAGGCCCTCAACGAGCGCGATATTTGCACCAAGTTCATCACTCCCGTTCTGGAGCAGGCTGGGTGGGATATCCAAACCCAGGTTCGTGAGGAGGTTTCCTTCACGGCTGGGTGTGGGGGTTATCCAGGAACGGTCAGTCTTCCCGGTACTGCTGCCAGTAGCCTTCGATCTCATCGGCCATCTCGGCGGTAACTTCCCGGCGCTCTGGGTCCAGGCGCGGCGCATTCTCGATCGCATCCTCGGGTACATCGAGGATGAAAGTTTCTACCCCGGGCGTCACCAGCAACATGTCCCACGGCACGGCAACATGATCCTGTTGGAAGCCCAAAAAGCCGCCCTGGCCGACGATCGCGTAGGCAAGTTCATCACCCTCCGGCCCCATTACTCCATCTTCGATACTGCCCAGCTGCTCATCCTCGAGATTGCGCAAGTCAGTGCCGGTAACCCAATCGATCGAGAGCATCTGCCCTAACTCATCCACTGGGATTGCCGACACGATTTGCTGCTCGCGCCACGCGACCACATCGCCTGGCTGGACTCCTGCCTCCTGAAGCTCCTCAACATAGCCGTTATAAATCATCTGCAGACGTTGGCTGACTAACTCACAGCCTTCCGCGTCGCCGCGCCGCGCCAACGTGACGGCGGCATTCTGCAGAGATCGGAGTTCGTGCCCCGGGGCAGCCTGCCAGCCGATGGCAGCCCAAGGCACCGTCGCTTCCGGATCGGGAACGGGCGGAACGCTATCGGGTGCTGGGACAGGTTCCGATGCAACGCCGGGCGTCGTACCATAACCACGCCAGCCCCAGCCTGCGCGAAAACCGCTAAACCAATAACCCTCCTCGGCTACTTGCTGGGAGAAGACCATCAGGTCGTTGAGACATTCTTCGGCGATCTCGGCCTCGTCGAATGCCAGTGTCATTTCCTCTTGTTGGGCCAATGCCGCAGAAGTGCTCATAAGGGCGATGGTGCTGGTTGCGAAAAGAATGCGTAGCATCAGTGCCTCCAAATCTTGTTCAGTCACTCAGGAATGAATGCCATCGTTGGTCTTATGAGCCCTGCAACAGACTGGTCGGGCCTTATGGCCAAATGTCCTGCAAGTCATCAGACCTCTTGAAGAAGATAGGACTGATTTACGCCCTTTTCCACACAACTTAATCGGCGTAAATCATCTTGCGCGTCATGCCACCATCTACCACGAAATTCTGTCCAGTGATAAAGCCGGCTTGATCGGAAAGCAAATAGGCGACCATGGCGGCGATGTCCTGGGGCCTTCCCACCCGACCGGCGGGATGCTGGGCATGATCCTGTTCGTCGAGTTCAGCTGGCTGGCGTTGTGACGTTTTCTGCCAGTCGCTCACGTCAATCCATCCGGGACTGATGGCGTTGACGCGGATATCCGGTCCCAGGCTTACCGCCAAGGCATGAGTAAGCGCCTGGATGCCGCCTTTGCTTGCCGCATAGGCAATGCTGTCGGGCTCCGATTGCAGGGCGCGAGTCGATCCTATCAAGATCAGACTGCCGCAGGTGGCACGCAAATGAGGTGCTGCATGCTTGGCACACAGAAAGCCCGGGGTGAGGTTGGTATCCAGATAATTCTGCCAAGTGGCTAGTTCAAGGGTCTCGACGGGGCCACAAAACGGATCGGCAATCCCGGCATTATGAATCACGCCGTCCAGCCGGCCAAAGCGCGTCAGCGTTTGAGCCAGGCTATCGGCAATCTGTGCTTCATCGCGTACGTCCGAGTGCATGGCAAGCAGTTGCTGCGGGTGGCCAAGCCGCTCCCGACAGGATTCAATCGCTTCGGCATCGATATCCGTCAAGGCAACACAGTCACCTTGGTGGAGTAAATGCTCGGCAATGCCCAGTCCGATGCCCTGAGCACCGCCTGTCAAATAAATCACGCGACTATTGCTCATTTTTTTCCTCGCTTTCAGGTTCTTTCTGTCGGAGCGCATGGAAGGCGCTCCAAGGCAGCAGACGTTAGATACCGCTTTATCACAAACGTTGGGCTCCATGCCGCTGGCCATTTCATGCATACGGTACACCCATGCCGAAGCCCACACGGTGGTTGGAGACCATGAAGGCGTCGGCGTCCTCGTTCTTCTTGCGGATGCCAAGCGTCATTAACCCGCTATTTTCTCGATCAAGACGTGATAGAAGGGAATGCCTATCATCACGTTAAGTGGAAAAGTCACGCCCAGCGACGCCAGCATCGCAAGGCCGATATTGGCTTGGGGAACGCTCGCGCGCATCGCCGCTGGTGCGGCAATATAAGAGGCGCTGGCGGTCAGGGCCGCGAGAATCACCACGGAGCCAGTCGGCAGGTCCAGTGCCATGCCCATGGCGATACCCAGCATCGCCAATAGTGGCGGTGTGACGATGGCAAACGTCAGTAAGCGCCAGTGGTGCCAAGGCAGTGGGCGCAACGTCTGGGCGGCCGTCAGCCCCATTTCCAGCAAGAACAGGGCCAGCACACCCTTGAAGGCACTGGTAAACAGCGCGGTGACTTCTCCTCCTTGGATAGGCCCGTAAAGCGCACCGATCAGCACGCCGCCGCCTAGCAGTATCACGCCGCGGTTGGTCAAGGTCTCGTGCCACAGCTTGCTGACGCTCTCGTTGACTTCGGCCCCTTGGTGACGGCGGAACAGTGCAATGGCGATCATGATCGCGGGCAGCTCCATCGCCACCAGATACAGGGTGACCTCGCTGCCTACCAGTAGGTTGCGCGCTTCGACATAAGCCAGTGCAACGGCAAAGGTACCCGCGCTCACCGAACCGTAGTGCGCCCCGATACTGGCGCTGTCTGCCGCCGAGAGACGCACCAGTCGCCGCAGCACCGGCATCAACATCAGCGGAATCAGCGCCGAAAGGAGCGCAACGCCGGCAAGTTCCGGCACCAACCCCCAGTGCAGGTTACCATGCAGCGCCATGCCGCCTTTCAGGCCGATGGTCAGCATCAGCAACAGGCTGAGGGTGTCGTAGGTGGCTTTGGGGACTTGCAGGTCGGACTTCACCGCGCCGGCCACCAAGCCCAGCAGGAAAAACATCACCACGATATCAGGCATGGATACATCGCTCCGCGAGTTGATTTGGTGCAGGAGTTTGCCCATGGTGGGCTTAGTCGACTAATAATAAATCGGGTTTTTAGCATAGATGATGTTCTATATGAGTTTATTTCGATGAATGTTCGCCATCTCACCTTTCGGCTGTTGCAGGTCTATGTCAGCGTGGTGCGCTGCGGCTCGATCAGCGAAGCGGCGCGGCAACTCCATCTCACTCAACCGACCGTCTCTCAACAGCTCAAGCGGTTGAGCGAAGCGGTGGGTGGCCCCTTGCTGGAGCATCATGCCCAGGAACTCAGGATGACCGACACCGGCCAGGCGCTTTACCAGGCAAGCCGCGACGTACTCGGCCGCTTTGAGGACTTCGCCGATCAGCTAGGTGCGTTGCAGCAAGGCAGCAAGGGGCGCTTCAGTATTGCGCTGGTGAACACCGCCCAGTACGTGCTTCCCCGCCTGCTGGGGCCTTTTAGTCGCGCCTTTCCAGACGTCGATGTGACGGTGCATATCGGCAACCGTCGCCAGATGCTGACACGCTTTGAGCGCCAGGAAGACGATATCTATGTGTTCAGCCACCCGCCTTCACTGGACCATGCGGTGGCCGCCCGCTTTATGCGTAATCCGCTGGTGGCGATTGCCTCTACCGCACATCCGTTGGCTCAAGCGCCAGGGGTGCTCTCGATGGAACAGCTGCTCAACGAACGCTTGTTGCTGCGCGAGCCGGGTTCCGCTACTCGGATGCTGCTGGAAAGCTGGCTGCAGGAACACGGCTTGGCGATGCGCTCGACCCTGCAAATGGCCAGTAACGAGGCAATACGGGTGTCGGTGGGAGCCCAGATGGGCGTGGCGGTGCTCTCTGAGCATGTGCTGCCCAAAGAGCATCCCGAGCTTGTAGTACTGCCAGTACAGGGCCTGCCGATCGAAAGCCATTGGCAGCTGATAATCCGTAATGATCGCCGCCTACCGCAGCCGGCCCAGCGTTTCTTGCAGTACACGCGAGATCATCTGGAAGAGTGGATCGAGCCTCGCTTTGTGTGCAACGAACTGGCAGCGTTGTTCGAGGCGCTACCCTTCAAGTTGGAAAAGGGTTAGCCCTGGCTTACTCAGGATTGCCGATCACTACCCAGCCGTCGCTTTCGACGCTTACCGGAACTGCATCCAGCGCACATCCCAGCCCATGGCCCCCGACACCTTCGCCGGTACGGGTTAAAAAACTCGCTTCATGGTTAGTGCAGCGCAGAAGCTCGCCGTCTTGACTTAAAATACGTTTGCCACGCTGGTCCAAAGGTAAGTACTGGTGTGGGCAGGCGTTGACATAGGCGACAAGTGTGGACTCAAGCTTGATGAGTAGAAGTGGAAAACGTCCCTTTTCATTTTCCAGCGTGAGACTGCGCGTACTATTGGGAAGCAGTTCCTCTTCCTTTACGAGGCGCGTGCCTGGGGAAGGGGCACTACGGTAACTCTGCCATGATTGGGACATACGGTGCTCTCGATGCTTGGTTGGTTATCGATGTATCCAGGAAAATAAGTTCACTCATTCGGGCAGGCGCCCCTGGCGGGCCAGGCGACGTTTTACCCAGCGCTGATAGAGCCAGCTCAACATTGGCTTGATGCCGGGAAGCCCAATCAGCCAGGCCAATGGCTTGAGCCTGGGGGCGCGGTTCATCAACAGGATATACGTATCGAGACCGTTGTAGATCCGCCCCTGTTCATCTTCCACGTGCAGCGATAAAAGAGCCTCTTGCGGGTCCACTCCTCGCTCACGCAGCAGTGTTGCATTATCAGTTACATCCACCCATTCAATACCCTTCGCCTTGCTGCCGGCAAGCCGTTCATAGCGCTGCCTGTCCCGGCGGCAACCGGGGCATTTGGCGTCGTAATAAACGTAAAGTGTCGTCGGCTGGGTCATGGTTTCTCCTGGATGTAGCATTTAAGGCTAGCTCATTGTGCCAAGTGCAAGGCGGCGTGTTACAGAATCATCGCGGCCACCCAGCCGAAGGCGAGCAGCGGGATATTGTAGTGCAGAAAGGTGGGCACCACGCTGTCCCAGATATGGTCATGCTGACCATCGGCATTCAGGCCGGCAGTGGGGCCGAGCGTTGAGTCCGATGCCGGGGAGCCTGCATCCCCCAAGGCCGCAGCGGTACCCACCAGCGCAATGGTGGCCATCGGTGAAAAGCCGAAACTCAGTGCCAGCGGCACATAGAGGGAAGCGATGATCGGAATCGTCGAGAACGAGGAACCGATGCCCATGGTGATGAACAGGCCCACGAGCAGCATCACCAAGGCGGCAAGCCCCTTGTTGTCTCCGATCAAGTCGGCGGAGCTTGCGACCAGGCCTTCCACTTCGCCGCTGGCCTGCATCACGCTGGCAAAGCCCGCTGCTGAAATCATGATGAAGCCGACCAGGGCCATCATGCGCATGCCTTCGGTGAAAATGCCGTCCTGCTCATGCCAGCGGAACACACCGCTTACAGAGAGCAGTGCGAAGCCGAAGATGCCGCCGAGCACCATGGAACCGCTAAGTAGCTGAACGGTGACGGTCCCGACCAGGGCCGCCAACAGTACTGCCTTTTGCCAGGTAGCGAGATGGCGTGCCGCCTCGGCGGGTGTCTCATCGCCGTGAGCCAGGTCGCGGTCTTCATAATCGCGCTTCTTGCGATAACTGAACAACACCGCCACAGCCAGCCCCAATGCCATGCCGCCGATGGGAATCACCATGGCCATGGGTACCATCTGGCGGGTGACCTCCAAACCCAGCTCAGCACCGCTTTCGTTGAGATTGGCCAGCAGGATGTCATTCAGAAAGATCGAGCCGAAACCTACCGGCAGTAACATGTAAGGCGCGGTGATACCGAAGGTGATCACACAGGCAACCACCCGCCGGTCGAGCCTGAGATGATTCATGAGCTTGAGCAGGGGCGGCACCAGCACTGGAATGAAGGCGATGTGCACCGGGATCAAGTTCTGCGAGCTGATCGATGCCGCCAATAGTGCCGCCAGCAGGGTGTAAATGATCAAACGGTGGTTATCGCCGGTAGCGCTTTTGGAATCGTTGAGGTTAAGGCCGTTGATGGCGCGGCTGGCGAGTAGCTCGGTGACGCCCGAACGCGATAGCGCCACGGCGAAAGCACCCAGCACCGCATAAGACAGCGCAATAGTCGCGCCGTTACCCAGGCCGTCATTGAAGGCATCGAGAATCTCGCCCAAAGGCATGCCGGCATACAGGCCGCCTACCAGGGCTGCGATAATCAGGGCAAACACCACGGAAACCCGGGCAAGACTCAGGCCAACCATGACCAGGATGGCAAGAACAATGGCATTCATAAAAACTCTTATAACTCGAAGGGGTGGGTAACTCCCCCACTTTCTTGGAGGGGAAAAGAGGCTGCGCAGTTTACCTGTTATCTACGATAGGGCGCCAGAAACCAGCCTTCCTTATCACCAATTTTGAGTTTTCTGCTCCTTGATAACGTGAGTGGCCAAGAAAGTATTTGCAGATAGTAACGTTTGTTACTATATTCTTGGGGTCACCAGAACACGTCAGGTAACCAACAACAAGCAAATCGGAGCAGCTCATGATCAATATCCAGCAGATTCACCATGTGGCCTATCGCTGTAACGACGCCAAGGAAACCGTCGAGTGGTATCAGGACAAGCTCAATATGGATTTTCTGGTCGCCATTGCCGAAGACCAGGTGCCTTCCACCAAGGAACCGGATCCCTACATGCATCTGTTTCTGGATGCGGGCCAAGGCAATATTCTGGCGTTTTTCGAAATCCCCAACTCGCCTCCCATGGGCCGGGACCCCAACACCCCGGAATGGGTGCAGCACATTGCCTTTCAGGTAGCGGATGAAAAAGCGATGCTGGAAGCCAAGGCCGAACTACAAGCCAAGGGTGTGGACGTGATTGGCCCGACCGAGCACGGCATTATCGGCTCGATCTACTTCTTTGACCCCAATGGCCACCGGCTGGAGCTGACTTACGTAAAAGGCACGGCGGAGCAGATGAAGCAGCTCAAGGAAGTCGCCCCTGCGATGATCGAAGAATGGGCGGTCACCAAGAAAGCGCCCAAGCATGCCGCCTGGCTGCACGAGGAAGAATTCACTCCTTGAGTTTATCCTGCTCGGCAAGCTGGTGGGTGCGTTCCAGCAGCTTGTCGAGCAATCCATCGAGCAGTTGTTGTTCTTCAGCGCTCAGCGCGTCCAGCAAGTACGCCTCTCTTTCCAGTACCAACGGTACGATGTCCCGGTAGGTTTGCAGGCCTTTTTCCGTCAGTTGCAGGCGTAGATAGCGTCGGTCGTGCGCTGCCGGGTGCTGGAGCAGAAGCCCACGTTCCGTCATGCGGGCAATCGCCCGGCTCACTTGCATTTTTTCCAGATTGGTATGGGTCGCGATGTCCTTGGCGGAAAGCTCGGGATATTCGCTGAGAGTCGCCAGCACCCGCCATTCCTGATGCGTCAGATTGAAACGCCCGGTATACAACCGCCCCACAGCGCCACTCACGGCTGCCTGCAGATTGGCGAGGCGGTAGGGGAAGAAACGCTTCAATGTCAGTTGGGGAGTATCCGAATGAGTCACGATCTGGCGTCCGGTGGCAAGTGGGCAAAAAGGTTCAAGCCGCAGGCTTATAGTTTCAAGTGAAACAAATTTGATCCTGGTCAAGGTAGGCGCTGAATATCGCAACGATACTGCAGTTATTCACTAGAAGGGAGAACGATCATGACTCATCCCCAATCTCAAACCCCTGCAAAGCGTCCATCCTGGTGGGAGCGTGTCAGTGAGCGTTGCTACCGGGCTTCCACCCCTGCGTTGGCGCGAGGTATGCAGAACGAGTCGCCGGGCGCCTTTCATGAGGTGGTCAACGATATCACCCTGCCGCTGGATGCCACCTTTGAACAGGAAGTCGCCAAACAGCTGGCACAGGGTACCTATGTCGGGTTTCGCCCCGCCCAATCATTGATGCCGGTGATGGTGCAGCGCTTCGGTCTGGTGCTCGAAAACCTCGGCGAGAAGCAAGCATCTCTCGAAACCACCTGCAATGCATGCCCTGTGGTGGGCCATTGCTGGAAGTCGCTGCGCCACACCACCGATGTCGAGACCTTCCGTGACTTCTGCCCCAACGCCGACTCGTTTGATCGGATGGGTGCCCACGTCGAAGAGTAACCTTTCGAGGCTCTTTCGTTTCACGCGTAAACCCCGGCTCTGTCGGGGTTTAATCGTTCAGGGTTCTTGTCATTCAGGATTCTTGCCGACAGAGCGCCACCAGGCGTGCCTTGGAAGGGACGCCGAGCTTGGCGTAGGCCCGCTTGCGGTAAGTCTCGGTGGTGGAAAGCGCGATATCGAGCTCGGCGGCAGCGGTCTTGAGCGTGTGGCCACGTAACAGATACAGGCACAGCTGGCGTTCACGCTCGGAGAGAGGCGCCAATACTGCGGCTTCATGAGCGCTAGGTTGCTCGGGTCCGGCGCGGGTGCTGCTGTAATGGCGGCGAATCAAACTGGCCAGCAGCGGCGCCAGGCCATTCAGGCAAGCCAGGTCGGTCGAGGTGAAAGGGCCTCGCTGAGTGTCTCGATAGAGATTGAGATAATAGGCACCGTCACTGGCTGCTACGTTGAGCGAGACCTTGTCGATAAGATCGGGAAAAGCGAACAGATGACTACGATACGAAGGTGACATGGCCTCGCCCTGCATGGTGGTCAACTCTTCGGTGGAAAGATTTTCCCGGTTGTCGACCAACCGACGCAGGTGCAGGTAATTGGGGTCCTGGCGAAACAATCCACCGGCATAAAGACGAGCCAGGCGCCCGGCAACCCGAGGCTTATTCTGATTGGCGGCCAACAGGCAGTCGACTTCGTCATTATCGGCGTAGGCAAATATCATGCATTGCTCGATGCCCACGGCCTGTTGCAGCAAGGCGAGCAATTGGGTTTCGAAGCTGTCGCTTCCCATCGCCTCGATGCAAGCGGCCACGCCGGGAAACAGACTCGGCCAGTCGGTCAGCTCGGTGTCGAGAAAGTCGCTCATGGGAAATCCTTCAGGGTGGCTTGAACTGAGGCTGATGCGGTTTAAACAATGGCGGTGTCCAGGCTTTTGCGGGACAACCCCCCAGGCGACTTGGGTATAGGCTATCCCTGAGCTGAATGCTTGAAAACAACAGTAACAGGAGAACGCCATGCGACCCGCCGGTAAAGGCGAGCTCGACTCGCTGTATTTCGATTATCCGCATTTTCCCTTCGTGCGTCCTGCTGAATTGAATGGTGATCAACCCCGCCATCGGGTGGCTATCGTCGGGGCAGGGCCGGTCGGCGTGGCGGCCGCACTGGAGTTTGCCCGCCAGGGTATCGAATCGGTGGTGCTCGATGATAAGGCCACGCTCAATGACGGCTCCAGGGCGATCTGTCTTTCGCGTCACAGCCTGGAAATCCTGCAGCAGCTGGGCGTGGAAAAGCCTTTTATCGACAAGGCGCTGGGCTGGACGAGGGGGCGTACCTATTTTCACGACCATGAAGTCTATCGCTTCGAGATGCCGCATTCCGATCAGGAACGTTTTCTGCCGATGTACAACCTGCAGCAGCAGTACATCGAACAGTTTCTGGTCGACGCGGCCATGCAGAGCCCCTTGATCGAGATGCGCTGGCAGCAAGCGGTCAGCGACGCAACACAGAACGACGACGGCGTGACCTTGAGCGTCACCACCCCCGAAGGCGACTATCGGCTTGAGGCCGATTATCTGCTGGCTGCTGATGGGGCGCGCAGCGTGGTACGCAAGGCGTTTGATCTGTCCTTGCACGGGGAGGCCTACGAAGGCCGCTACGTGATTGCCGATGTGCGCATGAAATCCGACTTTCCCACCGAACGCCGTGCCTTTTTCAGCCCCTCGGTGATGCCCGAATCCACGCTTCTGGTGCACAAGCAGCCCGACGATATCTGGCGTATCGACTATCAACTGTTGGCCGATGAAGACCCCGACCAGGCGGTGACCGAGGCGGCCATCCGCGAACGCGTGGGCATGATCATCGAGATGCTTGGCGAAGACAGCGAATGGGAGCTTGAGTGGTGGAGCCTTTACAAGGCTTACACCCTGGCGCTGGAGGATTATCGCCATGGTCGCGTGCTGTTCATTGGCGACAGCGCCCATCTAGTGCCCATCTTCGGAGTGCGTGGGCTCAATAACGGCCTGGCAGATGCAGTCAACGCCGCCTGGAAACTGGCCTGGGTGCTCAAGGGCGAGGCATCCGAGAAACTGCTGGATAGCTACAGCCCGGAACGGCGCGGCGCCACGCTGGAAGTCTTCGCCAATGCAGGCAAGAGTACCCGCTTCATGACCCCGCCCAGCCGTGGCTATCGGCTGATGCGCGATGCCGCTTTATCGCTGGCGCTGCGTAACGATTACGCCAGCAGCTTCGCCGACCCGCGCCAGGTGACCCCCTACACCTATGCCGACAGCCCGGTAACTGCCAGCGGTGATGCCGGTTTCACCGCTGGCCCGATGCCCGGCGCGCCCTTGATCAACCGCCGCTTGGGCGAAGACGATTTTCTGCTCGACCACCTGGGCGCGGGGTTCAACCTGCTGGTGTTTAGCGAGGATGGTAGCGTGACGCCTGAACTGCAGACAGCATTGACTGATCTTCAGGCACGCAATACCGGTCTGGATGTGCTGGTGATCGCGCGCCATTTCGGAACGGCACCCTTGGGCACCACTCTGGTCGATCGGCAGGGGGCTTGCTTCGATGGCTATGACGCCGAGCCCGGCAGTGCCTATCTGGTGCGCCCGGATCGCCATGTCACGGCCCGCTGGAAGACACTCGACGCTTCCACCCTGAACACTGCCTTCAAGACCGCTCTGGGAGAACACTGATGACCACGCCGACCTCGACACAGACAACCTTGCCGTTTTCCGATCTCGAACAGGTCTATGAGCAGCTGGCCGTGACGCTGGATGCCGTGCCCGAGACGCAGGAAACGTTGTTCCTCGCCCAACTGGCGCTGGCGCTGGCCCATCGTGTGCCCGACGTGGCGCAGGTGATGGCGGCGATACAGGAAGCCCGCGACGGCCTGGAAACTTAGTCAGCAAAGGCTCCCTGGCGCCGGGCTAACCCTTGGAAGCTAGCCCTTGCTAATAGGTATGGCGGTTTCTTCCTTGATATTACGCAGCACGAAATTGGAGCTGACCTGGGAAATACCGTTGAGGGTGAAGAGTTTTTCGTTCAGAAAGCGGTCATAGGCCGCCATGTCCTCGATCACCACGCGTAGCACGAAGTCGGCGTTGCCGGTGGTGGCATAGCACTGCAGCACTTCCGGGTACTGCAGGATACGATTTTCGAACTCGGCGGTATTGTCGATATGGTGGCGAACCAGCGTCACCATCACCAACGCCGATAACGGCTGCCCCACCCGGCTGGGTTCCACCAGGGCGGCGAAGCGGCGGATGACGCCGCTCTCTTCCAGGGCCTTGACCCGGCGCCAGCAGGCGGCGGGTGAGAGGCCAATCTGTTCGGCAAGTTCATTGTTGGTAATACGTCCCTGCTGCTGGAGTAGCGTGAGAATGCGCCGGTCATGTCCGTCCAGGGTGGTTTCTTTGGTGGTCTCTTTCATGGGGATATTTCATATTTTGATGAATGGCTGAATATAATTGCGTTAAAGCTAAAAAAAAGAAAGAAATTATTGAAATTTACGGTTTTAGAGAGTGTTTTAGCAAGCACCTTTAGCGCGCTCTTGGCTAGACTTCAGGTCATTACAATCATAAATAAATCTCCGACCTGACTGGTGACATCTCATGACGACTTCTCCTCGTGTCGAGCTCGAAGGCTCTCTCGACAGCTCTCTCAATGATTCTGTTGATATCACGCTTGATGACTATGCATTGGCTGATCGCTATAGCCGTGGCCAAGGGCGTATTTTTCTGACCGGCACCCAGGCGCTGGTGCGTATCGCCCTGCGCCAGGCCGAACTCGATCGCCGCGATGACCGCCAGACGGCGGGGCTGATCAGCGGTTACCGTGGCTCGCCCCTGGGTGGGGTCGACCAGGCGATCTGGCAGGCCAAGGCCGCCATGGACGAACATAACATCGACTTCGTCCCCGCGATCAACGAGGACCTTGCCGCCACCATGATGCTGGGTTGCCAGCAGGTCGAGACCGACCCCGAGCGGCAGGTGGAAGGCGTGTTCGGCATGTGGTACGGCAAGGGACCGGGGGTCGATCGCGCAGGCGATGCCTTGAAGCACGGCAATGCCTACGGCAGCTCGCCCACCGGCGGTGTGCTGGTGGTGGCCGGTGACGACCACGGCTGTGTGTCTTCTTCAATGCCGCACCAGTCGGATGTGGCCTTCATGGCCTGGTTCATGCCGGTAGTAAGCCCCGCGTCATTGGCGGAATACGAAACCTTCGGTCTGTGGGGGTATGCGCTGTCGCGGTTCTCCGGTTGCTGGGTGGGCTTCAAGGCCGTTTCCGAAACCGTGGAAAGCGGTGCTTCGGTCGAGGTGCCGCCGCTGCCTGAGTATGCGACGCCCGACTTCACGGTTCCCGAAGGCGGTCTGCACTACCGCTGGCCCGACTTGCCGGGGCCTCAGCTCGAGACGCGCCTTGAGCACAAGCTTGCCGCCGTGCAAGCCTTTGCCGAGGCCAACCCCATCGATCAGCGGCTGTTCCGCCACGAGAATGCAAGCTTCGGGATCGTCACCACGGGCAAGGGGCATCTGGACCTGCTCGAGGCGCTGCGCCTGCTGGGGCTGGATGAAGCCAAGCTGGGCGAACTGGGGGTCGAGCTCTACAAGGTCGGCATGGTCTGGCCGCTGCACCGGCGTGGCATCCTGGACTTCATCCATGGCAAGCGTGAGGTGCTGGTCATTGAAGAAAAGCGCGGGATTATCGAAAGCCAGCTGAAAGAGTATATGTCGGAACCCGATCACCCCGGCGAAGTGCTGATCACCGGCAAGCAGGATGAAACCGGCAAGCCGCTGATTCCCTTTGTCGGTGAGCTCAGTCCGCGTCTCCTGGCGGGCTTCGTGGCGGAGCGTCTGGAGCGCTTTTTCGAGATCGATCTCAGTGGGAACCTGGCGGCGATCGATCGTTGCCAGGCCGGGGCCAAGGAATTGGGTGGCGTACGCCGCATGCCGTATTTCTGTTCGGGTTGCCCGCACAACAGCTCAACCAAGGTGCCCGAAGGCAGCAAGGCCCTGGCGGGCATCGGTTGTCATTTCATGGCCTCATGGATGGATCGCAGCACCGAATCGCTGATCCAGATGGGCGGCGAAGGCGTCAACTGGGTGGGCAAGAGCCGCTTTACTGGCAACGGCCACATCTTCCAGAACCTTGGCGAAGGCACCTGGTTCCATTCGGGCTCGATGGCGGTGCGCCAGGCCGTGGCCGCCAACGTCAATATCACTTACAAGATTCTGTTCAACGACGCCGTGGCCATGACCGGCGGTCAGCCGGTGGACGGCCAGATCAACGTGCCCATGATCGCCCGGCAATCGCTGGATGAAGGCGTGCGCCGGGTGATGGTGGTGAGTGACGAGCCGGAGAAATACCGGGGACATGAAAAGGAATTTCCCGAGGGCGTGACCTTTCACGGGCGCGAGGAGATGGATACCTTGCAGCGTGAACTGCGCGAGATCCCGGGCTGCACCGTACTAATTTATGACCAGGCCTGCGCGGCGGAAAAACGTCGGCGTCGCAAGCGCGGCCTGCTGGAAGATCCGGCGCGCCGGGTATTCATCAACCACCACGTCTGCGAAGGCTGCGGCGACTGCTCGGTACAGTCCAACTGCCTGTCGGTGGTGCCTCGGGAGACCGAACTGGGTCGCAAGCGCAAGATCGATCAGTCCTCCTGTAACAAGGATATGTCCTGCGTCAGTGGGTTTTGTCCCAGCTTTGTCACCGTCGAAGGCGGCGAGCTGCGTAAAGGCCAGGGCGTGGCGGCGGATAACGCCTTCTGGGAACGCATCTCACGTTTGCCGACCCCGACGCTTACCAGTCTTCAGGCGCCTTATGACCTCCTGGTAGGCGGTGTGGGTGGCACCGGTGTGGTCACGGTAGGCCAGCTGATCACCATGGCCGCGCATCTGGAAGGCAAGGGCGCCAGTGTGCTCGACTTCATGGGCTTTGCTCAGAAGGGCGGGGCGGTACTCAGTTACGTTCGTCTGGCGCCACTGCCGGGCGAGCTGAATCAGGTGCGTATCGAAACCGGCCAGGCCGATGCCTTGATCGCCTGCGACATGGTGGTGGCAAGCTCGCAGAAAGCGCTCAATGTGCTGCAGCCGACGACCCGAATCGTCGCTAATCTGGCGGAGCTGGCCACCGCGGATTACGTCCTGTATCGCGATGCCGACATGCAGCCCGACAAGCGCCTGCAATTGCTGCGTGACGCCGTGGGTGAGTCGCGTTTCGCGACCCTGGATGCCAATCGTCTGGCCGAGCAGTTGCTGGGGGACACGGTATTTTCCAACATGATGATACTGGGCTTCGCTTGGCAACAAGGGCTGGTGCCGCTTTCCGAACCGGCGCTAAAGCGAGCCATCGAACTCAATGGCGTGGCGGTGGAGAAGAACCGCCAGGCATTTGCCTGGGGACGTCTGGCGGCGGTGGAACCCGACTACCTCCAGCAGCGCCTGGATGCGGTGCCGCTACCCACGGGCGCCACATTGGATGATGTGGTGGCGCGTAACGGCCGCTACCTGGAACGCTACCAGAACCGTGCCCTGGCCGAACGTTACGCAGCACGGATGGCCAAGGTGCGTGAGGCCGAGGCTTCCGTGGGTGGAAGCGAAGCGTTGAGCGAGGCAATCGCCCAACAGCTCTATCGCTTGATGGCTTACAAGGATGAGTACGAAGTGGCGCGGCTGTATACCCAGAGCGATTTCCTCGACGAGGTCAAGGCCACCTTTGCCGGTGATTATCGGTTGAATATCCACCTGGCGCCGCCGCTTTTGGGCGGACGCAAGGATACCCAGGGACGGCCGGTGAAGCGCCGCTTCGGCCCTTGGGTGTTGAAGGCCATGGGAGTGCTGGCGAAAATGCGCGGTTTGCGCAATACCGCCCTCGACCCTTTCCGTTTCAGTGCCGACCGCAAGCTCGATCGCAAGTTGCTGGCGGATTACGAACAGCTGGTCGATGAGTTGCTGGCGCGCCTGGACGGCACCAACCACGCCACGGCATTGGCCTTGGCCAAACTGCCGGAAGAGGTACGTGGCTACGGCCCGGTACGTGAGCAGGCCGCCGAGAAAGCCGCCGAGCGCCAGGCTCGGCTGCTCAAGGAACTGCGCGAAGACAAGCCGGTGACCATTGCCTCAGTGGCCTGATTCCGGTTTGCTGTCGACTGCCTGAGCCGATGCTGCGTCATGTCGCACCAGGCTCAGGTAACTTACCAGTGAAAGCAGGCCGGAGGCACCGATCGCCAAGGCCATGGTGAGCGATGAACCGTCATGTAGTTGCCCGACCACGCCGCCGACCACGGCGGCGATGGTCATCTGCAAGAAGCCGAATAGCGAGGAAGCCGCCCCGGCACAGTGGGGGTTAGGCGAAAGCGCACCGGCCATGGTCTGCGGCATGAGAATACCCACACCTATCATGAAGATCACATGGGGACCGACTACCGCCCAGGGAGCAAAGGCCCCGGCGATGGCCAGTACCGCCATGCTGCCTCCCCCCAACGCGCACAGCAGCGTTCCCCGTTGTATCAGACGATCGCGTCCCAGGCGATGGCTATAACGACCGCTGACCAAGGTGCCGGTGAAAAAGCCGGCCACGATCAGGATAAAGAAAAGCCCGTAGTGAAAGGGGGTCACCCCGAGAAACTCGATCAATACGAACGAGGAACCGGAAAGATAGGCGAACAGCCCGGAAAAGGCGGTGGCATTGGTCAAGGTGTAACCGATGAAGGCGCGCTGGGTAAGCAACCTGCGGAAATTGCTCAGGATGGCGCCCGGATGAATCGACTGACGCCGGTCGAGAGGTAGCGACTCGGGCATGGCCAGGCTGAGAATCAGCAACATCACACCGGCATACAGCGCCAGTACCACGAACACCGACTCCCAACCGAAGAACACCAGCAGCCCGGCGCCTACCAAGGGGGCCAGTGCCGGTGCCAACGCCATGGCGCTGGCCATGTAGGAAAGGATTCGCCCGGCTTCCAGAGGGCCGTGAATATCACGTACCGCCGCCCGCCCCAATACCGGGCCGGCAGCGCCGCCGAAGGCTTGCAGAAAACGCCCTATCAGCAACACCTCGATGCTGGGTGCAAAGGCACATAACAGGCTGGCCAGCAAAAAGAGTGTAATCCCCCCGACCATGATCGGCTTGCGGCCGAACCGGTCGGAAAGCGGCCCACAGAGTAGCTGCGCCATGGCAAAGCCGGCCATATAAAGGCTAAGGGTCAACTGCACCTGATCCGGGCCGGTATTCAAGGCCTCGGCCATGGCCGGCATGGCCGGCAGGTACATGTCGGTTGCCAAGGGACCCAGCGCCGTCAGGGCCGCGAGCACCGCGACGGTGGTGGGGGACGTCAGCTTCAGCACCCGAATCTCCTTGGGCAGCCGAGGCGTGGACGGGGCTGCCTTGAAAGCAATGGTGGAACGAGAAGTGGGTGCGACCCGCAAGGAGCACACCCACTTAATTAGCCTGCTTATTGTAACCGCAAAACGCTCGTCTATTTAATTGGCGTCAGGCTGCTCGCCGGGCGCTGCCAGGCGAAATGCTTCCAGGGCGCGACAGTTGGCGGTAATGCGCTGGATGGTCGGATAGGCCGCCAGGTCGCATTCAAAGCGTTCGGCGTTGAACACCTGGGGGACCAGACAAAGATCCGCCAGAGTCGGGGTATCGCCGTGGCAGAAGTCACCGGTACCGGCGGCCGGTGTAAGCATCGACTCCAGGGCATCGAAGCCTTCGATGACCCAGTGGCGATACCAGCTCAGCTTGTCCTGCTCACTGACGTCCAGCTCGCCCACCAGATACTTCAGTACCCGCAGGTTGTTGAGCGGATGCATTTCGCAGGCAACCAGTTGCGCCAGCGCCCGCACCCGGGCGCGCTCCTCGAGATTGTCGGGGAGCAGGGCCGGGGTGGGGTAACGCTCGTCAAGGTATTCGCAGATCGCCAGCGATTGCGTGAGCGGCACGCCTTCCTCGGTCTCCAGCACGGGTACCAGCCCCTGGGGATTGAGCGCGCGGTAAGCATCACCGCGGTTCTCTCCCTTGACCAGGTTAACTGGAACCAGGTCATGCTCCAGGCCTTTCAGGTTCAGCGCGATGCGTACCCGATAGGCGGCCGACGAACGGAAATAGCCGTGTAGCGTCGTCATGCGAACTCCTCAGGCCTTGGGCTGATACTTGACGACCTGCTGGTCGATGGTGCCAAAAATGTTGTTGCCGTTGCGGTCGAACATCTCGATACGCACCCGGTCACCAAAGTGCATGAAGGAGGTTTTGACTTCATCGTGAAGAATCTTTTCCACCATGCGGATTTCCGCAAGGCAGCTGTAACCCACGCCGCCGTCAGCCACCGGCTTTCCAGGGCCACCGTCCGGGTCGGGGTTGGAAACCGTGCCCGAACCGACGATGGCACCGGCACCTAGATAGCGCGTCTTGGCGGCATGGGCGACCAGCTGCGGGAAGCTGAAAATCATGTCGGGACCGGCTTGCGGCTCGCCGAATTTCTCGCCGTTGAAATGCACTGTCAGGGGCAAATGCACCTTGCCTTCCTGCCAGGCGTCGCCGAGTTCATCAGGCGTGACGCAGATCGGTGAGAAGCTTGAGGCCGGTTTGGCCTGGAAGAAACCGAAGCCTTTGGCCAGTTCTCCCGGAATCAAGCCACGCAAGCTGACGTCGTTGACCAGCATGATCAGCTTGATATGACCGGCGGCCTGTTCCGGGGTGACGTTCATCGGCACATCGTCGGTGATCACGGCGATTTCGCCTTCGAAATCGATGCCGTGTTCTTCACTGACGGCTTCGATGTCTTCGGTCGGCGCCAGGAAGCTATCGCCGCCGCCCTGGTACATCAAGGGGTCGGTCCAGAAAGTGTCCGGCATCTCGGCGTTGCGCGCCTGGCGCACCAGCTTGACGTGATTGAGGTAGGCGGAGCCGTCGGCCCAGTGGTAGCTGCGCGGCAACGGCGAGTGCAGGGCGCTCTGATCCAGATCGAAAGCACCTTCGGCCTTGCCCTCATTGAGTTGGGCGTAGAGCGCTTCGAGCTTGGGTGCCAAGGAAGCCCAGTTCTCGATGGCTTGCTGCATGGTGGTGGCAATGTCCGTGGCGCGCACGGCACGGGTCAGGTCTTTCGAGACCACAAGCAGTTCGCCGTCGCGGCCGGTATTAAGGGTAGCGAGCTTCATCGTTGTTCAATCCTTCTTGTCAGGGTCGTTATTGTAGGAGGGCTTTGCCGGGGGTGCTTTTCGGTAATCCCTCGCGCTAAAGCGCCCTCCCACTAGGCTGTGCTGTCGTCGATACCTGTCAGGGCTTGGTCGGGTCGAAGTGCGAGCGTAGGGTTGACCACACATCGACATAGTCGCGTTGACGAATATCAGCGTTCAGTGCCGCTTGCGTCGGATGGTAAACGTAGCGACTCTCGAACATGAAGGCCATGGTATCGCTCTGATACTGAGGTGTCAGGTCAGCGTTGGTGGCCTTCTCGAAGGTGTCGGCGTCGGGGCCATGGGGCGACATGCAATTATGCAGGCTGGCACCGCCGGGGAGAAACCCTTCCGCCTTGGCATCGTACTCACCGTGAATCAAGCCCATGAACTCGCTCATCAAGTTGCGATGGAAGTAGGGTGGGCGGAAGGTATTCTCGGCCACCATCCAGCGCGGAGGAAAGATCACGAAGTCCAGGTTGGCCATTCCCGGCGTATCGGATGCCGAGGTCAGTACAGTGAAGATCGAAGGGTCGGGATGGTCGAAACTCACCGTATTGATGGTGTTGAAGTTGGCCAGGTTGTACTTGTAGGGCGCATAGTTGCCGTGCCAGGCCACCACGTCCAACGGTGAGTGCGAAAGCTTGGTTTCCCAGAAACGCCCGGAGAACTTGGCCACCAGCGAGTAGTCGCCTTCCAGGTCTTCGTAGCTGGCCACGGGACTCAAGAAATCCCGTGGGTTGGCCAGGCCATTGGCGCCGATCGGGCCGAGTCCCGGCAGTTCCAGAGGGTTGCCGTAGTTTTCGCAGATATAGCCACGGGCGACGTCGGCACCATCACCCAGGCGAACCTGGAACTTGATGCCGCGGGGAATCACACCAATTTCGCCATTGGCGACATCCATCTCGCCCAGCTCGGTCCTCAGGCGCAACGTGCCCAGTTGCGGCACGATCAGCAGTTCGCCGTCGGCGTTATAGAAGAAGCGTTCGGTCATGTCGCGGTTAAAGGCATACACATGCACCCCGACGCCGCTTTGAGCGCCGGCATCGCCATTGACCGCAATCGTCAGCAGGCCATCGATGAAATCGGTGGGCTCGGCGGGCACCGGCAGCGGGTCCCAGCGCATCTGGTTGGGGTCGGCTGCGGGCTTGGCCAGCGGCGCGGTGGCTACCGCTTTTTCGGGTAGCGGCTGGTAGGCGCTTTGCACTACCGACGGGCGGATACGGTAGAGCCAGCTGCGCAGGTTCTGGTGGCGTGGCGCGGTGAACGCCGAGCCGGTGTACTGTTCGGCATACAGGCCGTAGGCGCAGCGTTGCGGAGAATTCTGGCCTTTCGGCAAGGCGTCGGGCAGGGCTTCCGTAGCGAAGTGATTACGAAAACCGCTTTGATAATCAAGTGTTTCAGTACTCATGAAAACCTCTTTTTCAACCTTGATGCAGAGCGTGCTGTGTGGTCACGGCTTGTTCGGCAATGCCCAGCGCTTCTTCGAGTACCTGCTGGTCACCGACATGGTTGGCCAGCAGCATGATCAAGCGCGCATTGATACGTTCGCTTTCTTCGTCGCTACGCTCGCGGTGGGTGGCGGTCAAGGCCGCGTAGAAAGCATCCGGCTGAGTGAAATTGGGGTTGAGTTCAAGCCGTGGCATAGCGTTTCTCCACTTCGTCAAGATGAGCGCCCAGGGCGCGGGCAAGGGCGCTGTTCACCGCTTCGGCGGAGACCTCGGCCCAGCGGGCAGTGACGTGCTGGTCGGGGCGCACGAGATAGCCGGCGCCGCCGCCCAGACGATAGCGTTCGCGAACCAACCCTTGAACATCGTTGATCACCCGACTGCGCGGCAATTCGCTGAGTTCGGCGGGGGCCGGACCCACGATCACCAGATCCAAGTCGGGATGAGCGTCAAGCAATGCCTTGAGCTCGGCGCCCAGGGTTGCCGCCCGTTCGCTTTCGATGCGGCCGTCAAGCAGTAGCACGAAGCGGTCGCCGAGCTGATTGAGCAGCCAGGCAGCGTTGCCGTCCTGTTTGATCGGGGCATCCTTGGCTGGGCTGCCGGGGCGCAACGCTTCGGGAAAGCCGTAATCATCGGCACCGTTGAGCGGTGACTCATCGTAGTGGCAGGGTAATGACAGACGACCACTGTTGACCAGGCTGCGGGCGAAAGGATAATGCTCCGCCAGTTCCAGGGTGGTATCGCGGAACAGCCGGCTGACACGGCTCTTTGGCGTGATGAAGTCGGTGGCACGGGTGGAGTTGAGAATATTTTCCTTGGCCCCGTGCTGGCGCTCGATGTTGTAAGTCTCGAGCAAGGCCTGGGGCGCTTGACCCTTGAGCACAAGCGCGAGTTTCCACGCCAGGTTGTCGGTGCTCTGAAGGGCGCCGTTGGCACCGCGAGCGCCGAAGGGCGACACTTGATGCGCGGCATCGCCCATGAAGAACACCCGATTGTGGATGAAGTTGTCCATCATGCGGCAGCGGAAGGTGTAGACGCTGGCCCATTCCAGATCGAACTCGACATCCTCGCCAAGCATCTCCTGCACGCGGGGGCGAATATTTTCTTCCTTCTTCTCTTCTTCCGGGTCGGCGTCCCAGCCCAGCTGGAAATCGATACGCCAGACATTGTCCGGCTGCTTGTGCAGCAATACCGACTGGTCGGGATGAAAGGGCGGGTCGAACCAGAACCAGCGCTCGGTCGGGAACTCGGCTTTCATCACCACGTCGGCGATCAGGAAGCGATCCTGGAATACCTGGCCTTTGCTTTCCAGCCCCAGGATGTCACGAATCTTGCTGTTGGCGCCGTCGGCCACCAGCAGGTAGTCACAGCTCAGCTGGTAGTCGCCGTCTTCAGTGGCTACCGAAACGAGGCTACGTTCGGCCTGGCTGTCCACCGTGGTGACCTTGTGCAGCCAGCGCAGATCGATGCGCTCGCTGAGTTCGTCGGTCCGGTCGACCAGATATTCTTCGAAATAATACTGCTGCAGATTGATGAAGGCCGGTACGCGGTGACCTTCTTCGGGCAGCAGGTTGAAGTCATAGACTTCACGCTCCTGGAAAAATACCCGACCGTGTTGCCAGGTGACGCCCTTGTCCAGCATCGGCTGAGCGGCGCCCAGACGGTCGAGGATTTCCAGGGTACGCTTGGAAAAACAGATCGCCCTTGAACCCACACTCACGGTGTTGTTGTCATCCAGCACGACGCTATCGATACCCTGCTGGGCCAAATCAATGGCGATAGCCAGGCCGCTGGGGCCGGCGCCGACGATAACCACCGGGCAATGGCGAACATCGCTGCGATCCAGTTCCGGCGGGCGATGGTAGGGATAGACGGGATTTTTGTAGGTTGTAATCATGTAACTCTCCCATGGCATCGCCGTGGCACAAAGCCCAGCGATGCGTCTTGATCCCGGCTAACCGGGAAGCTAACGGTTGTTAAGCTTTTTGATTACTGGCCTTCGATTACTGTTTCTCGAGAACTTCCTGCAGCGAATGCCACATTTCAGTGTCGCGCTCTGCAGTCCAGATGCGTGGGTCCGGATGCTCGCCGCCGGCTTCGTCATAACAGCGCGTCACATCGAACGGTAGGCAGTGATCGAAGATGACCCAGTGGCCGTACTTGGGCTTGAGCTTGGCGTAAGTCTCGGCATAGCACTCGGAAAGGGGCTTGCCGGCTGCCTTGCCCGCCTTGACGCTTTCATACATGTCGGCCAGGAAGTCGCGTGTGCCTTGAATCGCTTCCTGACATTTTTCCGGGGTTTCCAGGGCATCGCCGCGGCCGGGCACCAGCTTCTGCGGCTGCATGGCTTGCAGACGATCCAGCGTGGCAGGCCAGTCTTCGTGATAGGCATCACCGGTATAGGGCGTGGCGCCGTATTCGACCAGATCACCGGCGAACATGATTTTTTCTTCAGGCAGCCAGACGATGGTGTCGCCCTTGGTGTGGCCGCGACCCAGATGGATGATGCGCACTTCGCGCTTGCCCATGAAGACGGTGAGTTCTTCCTGGAAGACAATGTTGGGCCAGGTCAAGCCGGGTACCGATTCGACGCCCTGGAACAGGCGCGGGAAACGACCGACTTCGGATTCGTAATCCTGCTGGCCGCGTTCGACGATCAGGTCGTAAGTGTTCTGGCTGGCATAGATGTTTTCAGCGTTATACGCCGAGGCACCCAGTACGCGTACCGCATGGTAGTGGGTCATCAGCACATGCTTGATCGGCAGGTCGGTGACTTCACGAATGCGGCGGATCACATCCTGCGCCATGATCGGTGTGGCCTGGGTGTCGATGACCATCACGCTGTCATCGCCAATGATGATGCCGCTGTTGGGGTCACCTTCGGCCGTGTAGGCGTAAAGACCGTCGGCCAGCTTGGTAAAACTGATGTTCTTTTCTTCTGTATCGGCGTGGGATGCGAATTTCTTGCTCATGGTTCCTCCAATATCGTCAGGGCATCATGCTCAGGCAATGTTTCCGGCGGGACTTGCCCGTAGCATGAGGATGTCGCTCGATCATAGTTTCCAATGAAACTATGTGTCCAGTGATCCAGCGATATAATTCGTTAGCTAGCTAGGCAACTTGCCCTAAAAAAGCTTATTAATCATGTATTTTCTATTTTTTAAGACATAAGTATAATAGTGCTTTTTTGCAAATTAGTTGCGAAAGAAAGTATCTGTCGGCATGGTAAAAGCGTCAGATGACAACAATATGGCGCAATGCCGCCACCCGTGACGACGAGGTACATACATGAATAATTCAACCCGCCTGATGATCGGCGCCGTGGCAGCGGTTGGCTTGAGTTTCGGCACACAAGCCTTGGCCCAGACCACTATTACGGTAAGTACTTGGGGAGGGCCCAACCATGGAGTCAACACCATGGTCTGGCCGACCTGGAAAGCCTGGATCGAAGAAGCGACCGATGACCGCGTGACCGTCGAAGTCATCCACGACCTGGGGCCGCCGGCGTCGCAAATGGCCTTGGTAGCGGATGGTGTCGCGGATGCCAGCTGGATCTTTCATGCGCATATGGCGGGTCGCTTCCTGGCCACCCAGCTACCTGAATTCCCGACGTTCGAAGAATTCTCCTCCGAAGATGCCTCTGCCGCCTATTGGCATACCCACCAAGAGCATCTGGCCCAGGCCGGTGAGCATCGTGGCATCGACGTCATGGCGATGGGGGTACATGGTCCAGGGCAAATCTTCACTCGCGACAAGGTCGAGGACCTCGACGGTCTGGCCGGCAAACGCCTGCGTGTCGGGGGTGGTGTGATGAGCGGTCTCGCCGAGGCAATGGACGTGATCGGTGTTGCTCTGCCGCCGACCGGCGTCTATGAAGCAGCTTCTCAAGGCGTGGTTGATGGCGCCATGCTGACGTTGGAAAGCCTGAAAAGCTTCCGTGTGGCGGAAGTGGCGCCGCATACCCTGACCGTGGATGGAGGTTTTTACCGCGGCAGCTTCGCCATCGTGGTCAACCCAATGATCTGGGACCAGATGTCCGAGGAAGACCGTGTGGCCGTCCAGGACGTCTCGGGTGAGCGTCTGTCACGTCTGTTCGGCTACATGATGGATGTGTCCGACGAGCGCGGTGTCGAGTTTGGCAAAGCGGAAGGGCAGACCTTCACGCCGATACCGGAAAGCGATGTCGAAGCGTTGCGTGAGATTACCGATCGATTGATTGCCGACTGGTCTGAGTCCGTCAGCGAACGTGGTGTCAACGCAGAAGAGGCGTTGGCATATTTCTATGATCAGCTGGACGTTGCCGCCGAGCAGGACAGCATCGCACCGCGCGTCGTGGAACATTAAGTACCGGTCCCGGGAGACTAGATAATGCAGACCCTGACGAGTCGCTGGTCGAACGTCGGTAAGGTCATGCAGCTGGGACTGGAGGGGGTGGCAGGCGCCACCCTCTTTGCCTTGATGCTGCTGACCACCGCCGATGTCGTCGGCCGTTATTTCTTTAATGCCCCCATTCTCGGCACCGTCGAACTCACCCAGCAGATGCTGGCGGCGGTGGTGTTCCTGTCGTTGCCGGTGGCCTGCTGGCGGGAAGAGCACATCAGCGTCGACCTGCTGGACGCGGTGTTTCCGGCGCGCTTTATCTGGCTGCGCCAATTGATCGTCAACCTGGTGGTTGCCCTGGCGCTGTGGGTAATCGCGGGCCGCGTCTGGTCCCTGGCCGAGCGGGCTTTCGCCTGGGGCGACGTGACCGAGTTCCTGCGCATTCCCAACGGCTACCTGATTTACCTGATCTCCCTGATGCTGTTCCTGTCCGCGCTGCTGACCCTGGGGCGGGCGATTGGCTACCTGCTCGAAGGTTTCGGGGTGGTCGAACGCGGCGGCCCGGTCAGCCCGACCAAGCCGAACACCGACAAACAGCAGGGAGACACGCATGATTGAAGCACTGTATGGGTTTGGTGCCCTGTTGATTCTGGTGTTCCTGCGCCTCCCGCTGGCTTTCGCCATGGGCATCGTGGGGTTCGTGGGCTTTTATTACCTGACCGGCAACTGGAGCGCGGCCGAAGCCATGGCCTCGCGCCGGGTGGTGGACACCGCCATGAGCTACGGCCTGTCGGTGATTCCGCTGTTCATCCTGATGGGCAACCTGGTCTCGCATGCCGGGCTTTCGGATGCGCTGTTCCGGGCCTCCAACGGCTTTCTCGGTCACCGCAAGGGCGGCCAGGCCATGGCCACCATCGTCGCCTGCGGCGGCTTCAGCGCCATCTGCGGCTCGAGCCTGGCCACCTGCGCCACCATGGGGCGTGTGGCCATGCCACAGATGCGCAAGTACGGCTACAAGGACTCCCTGGCCGCCGCCTCGATTGCCGCGGGCGGCACCCTGGGGATCCTGATTCCCCCCAGCGTGATGCTGGTGATCTACGGCATCATCACCGAGACCAGTATCCGCGAGCTGTTCGCGGCCGGCTTCATTCCCGGGATACTGGGCCTCGTGATGTACCTGGGGGCGGTGAAATGGGTGCTGTGGCGCGACCCCGAGGCGGGCCCGGCGGCCGAGAAAGTGCCCTGGGGCGAGCGCCTCTTGGCCCTCAAGGACGTGGGCAGCACCCTGGCGCTGTTCGTGCTGGTGATCGGCGGCATCTATATGGGGATATTCACGCCCACCGAAGCCGCGGGCATCGGGGCGATGGGCGCCTTCATCATCGCCCTGCTCAAGCGTGCCCTGACGCCCCGGGTGCTGATGAATGTGCTGATGGACACGGTGCGCACCACCGCGATGCTGTTTGCCGTGGTGCTCACCGCCTTGATCTTCGCCAACTTCATCAACCGGGCGGGCTTGCCCAACGACCTGCTGGCCTTGGTCAACGGCCTCAATGTGGCGCCCTTCGTGGTGATCCTGGTGATTCTGGCGATCTACGTGGTGCTGGGCTGTGTGTTCGAGAGTATGTCGATGCTGCTGCTCACCGTGCCGGTGTTCTTTCCGGTGGTGGCGGGGCTGGGTTACGACCTGGTATGGTTCGGTATCCTGGTGGTGATCGTGATCGAGATCAGCCTGATCACGCCGCCGGTGGGGATGAACGTCTTCGTGCTGCGGGCGGTGCTGCCGGACGTGAGCACCGGGACGATCTTCCGCGGCGTGACACCTTTCTGGGTGGCCGGTACGCTACGCGCCATCCTGGTACTGGTGTTCCCGGGCATCGTGCTGTTCCTGCCACAACTGCTCTATTGAGCGGCAGTGTTACATGACCGATAGGGAAATGACTTTGATGGACGCTAACCACAAGCCTTTGGGTGGCGAAGAAGGGTCACGAAACTCTCCTTCCGCTGAGGAATTGCGTACTAAGGCCGAATTGGACCTCAACCAGTTCCTACCTTATCGGCTCAACCGCCTGGCCGACCGCATCAGCGATGAACTGGCGCGGATGTACCAGGAGCGCTTTGCACTCAATGTGGCTCAGTGGCGGGTACTGGCCTGGCTTAGCCATTGCGATGAGCTGACGGCGAAGAAGGTGTGCAACTACACCAACATGGACAAGGCGCGCGTTTCGCGGGCGGTGCAGGCGCTGGAGGACCGTGGGCTGATTACCCGCACGCCGTCAGCCCGGGATCAGCGGCTGCATGATCTGCATCTCACCGCTGCTGGGGAGTCTCTGCTCGCCGAGTTGATTCCTGAGGCCCAGGCCTGGGAGGCGGAGTTGGTCGCGACGTTGTCAGTAGGCGAGTATCGCGACCTGCTCCACGCCATGGGCAAGCTGGAGCGCCAACTTGAACGTCTGGGGCCGTCTTCTTGATCAAGGCCCTTGAGAAATGCACTTGAGAGGGGGCCCTTGAGAAAGCAGCCCTGGCTTTAAACATGTTTATCGGCTGTAATGAAGTAATTAGTGTAACAGGAAGAAGACTTCTTCCTGTTCTATTCTCATGCCATCGGCTCAGTACAGTTTTTGTTATAAAAACATAATAAATTCAATGAATTGAAAATAACACTACTTAAGTATTATTACCCGAAGCCGCATAAATCGTTGCGTTTACAATCGTCTTGCAGGCATTGTATATATGAATGTGTTTCTTTTATTTCTAATCTGGAATAATTGCTGTATCACATTTTTGAGATTAGACGTGCCACATGAAAGCTGCATCCGAGCACGATTTAGCTTCCACCATCCAACGAACGACCTTTCCACACAATAACAGCAACCAGGTCGTCACCCGTTCGTGACGACGGAGGTAAGGAAAATGAGCACAATGAAAAAGACCAGTTTAAGCCTGATGATCGGTGCCTTGGCGGCCGCCACACTGAGCACATCCGCCTTGGCCCAGACCACCATTACGGTAAGCACCTGGGCGGGTCCCAATCACGGTATCAACTCCATGGTCTGGCCGACCTGGAAGGGCTGGATCGAAGAAGCCACCGATGGTCGTGTCACCGTCGAGGTCATCCATGACTTGGGGCCGCCGGACTCACAGATGGAAATAGTTGCCGATGGCATCGCCGATGCGACCTGGGTGTTTCATGGCTACAACGCAGGCCGCTTCCTGGCGACTCAGCTGCCTGAATTCCCGACGTTCGAAGAGTTTTCCTCGGAGAATGCCTCCGCTGCCTATTGGAACACTCACCAGGAATACCTGGCTGAAGCTAATGAACACCGGGGCGTGGATGTCGTGGCTGCCGGCGTCCATGGGCCGGGCTGGATCTTCAGCAGCGAGCTGTACGAGACGCTTGACGATCTCGAAGGCGAGCGTATTCGCGTAGGTGGCGGTGTCATGGGGGACCTCTCCAACGCACTCGACCTGACCGGTGTGGCCTTGCCGCCGACCGGTGTCTATGAAGCCGGTTCGCAAGGGGTCATCGACGGGGCCATGCTGGTGCCGGAAGGCCTGCGTAGCTTCCGCGTGGCGGAAGTCTTTCCCCATACGCTGATGGTTGACGGCGGCTTCTATCGCGGCAGCTTCACCATCGTGGTCAACCCGATGATCTGGGACCAGATGTCCGAGGAAGACCGCGAAGCCGTCCAGGACGTCTCGGGTGAGCGTCTGTCACGTCTGTTCGGTTACATGATGGACGTTTCCGACGAGCGCGGTGTCGAGTTTGCCGAGGAAATGGGTCATACCTTTACTTCCTTGGGTGAAGAAGACCTCGATACGCTACGCGGTATCAGTAATGACCTGATAGAAACCTGGTCCGAAAAAGTCAGCGAGCGCGGTGTGGATGCCGATGCCGCACTGGATTACTTCCATCTAAAGCTCGAAGAAGCTGCCGAACAAGACAGCGTTGCACCCCTGGTGCCGCAGTCGTAATTAGCCTTCGCCACCTGGAGGGCGATAATGCAGACCCTGACGAGTCGCTGGTCGAACGTCGGTAAGGTCATGCAGCTGGGACTGGAGGGGGTGGCAGGCGCCACCCTCTTTGCCTTGATGCTGCTGACCACCGCCGATGTCGTCGGCCGTTATTTCTTTAATGCCCCCATTCTCGGCACCGTCGAACTCACCCAGCAGATGCTGGCGGCGGTGGTGTTCCTGTCGTTGCCGGTGGCCTGCTGGCGGGAAGAGCACATCAGCGTCGACCTGCTGGACGCGGTGTTTCCGGCGCGCTTTATCTGGCTGCGCCAATTGATCGTCAACCTGGTGGTTGCCCTGGCGCTGTGGGTAATCGCGGGCCGCGTCTGGTCCCTGGCCGAGCGGGCTTTCGCCTGGGGCGACGTGACCGAGTTCCTGCGCATTCCCAACGGCTACCTGATTTACCTGATCTCCCTGATGCTGTTCCTGTCCGCGCTGCTGACCCTGGGGCGGGCGATTGGCTACCTGCTCGAAGGTTTCGGGGTGGTCGAACGCGGCGGCCCGGTCAGCCCGACCAAGCCGAACACCGACAAACAGCAGGGAGACACGCATGATTGAAGCACTGTATGGGTTTGGTGCCCTGTTGATTCTGGTGTTCCTGCGCCTCCCGCTGGCTTTCGCCATGGGCATCGTGGGGTTCGTGGGCTTTTATTACCTGACCGGCAACTGGAGCGCGGCCGAAGCCATGGCCTCGCGCCGGGTGGTGGACACCGCCATGAGCTACGGCCTGTCGGTGATTCCGCTGTTCATCCTGATGGGCAACCTGGTCTCGCATGCCGGGCTTTCGGATGCGCTGTTCCGGGCCTCCAACGGCTTTCTCGGTCACCGCAAGGGCGGCCAGGCCATGGCCACCATCGTCGCCTGCGGCGGCTTCAGCGCCATCTGCGGCTCGAGCCTGGCCACCTGCGCCACCATGGGGCGTGTGGCCATGCCACAGATGCGCAAGTACGGCTACAAGGACTCCCTGGCCGCCGCCTCGATTGCCGCGGGCGGCACCCTGGGGATCCTGATTCCCCCCAGCGTGATGCTGGTGATCTACGGCATCATCACCGAGACCAGTATCCGCGAGCTGTTCGCGGCCGGCTTCATTCCCGGGATACTGGGCATCGTGATGTACCTGGGGGCGGTGAAATGGGTGCTGTGGCGCGACCCCGAGGCGGGCCCGGCGGCCGAGAAAGTGCCCTGGGGCGAGCGCCTCTTGGCCCTCAAGGACGTGGGCAGCACCCTGGCGCTGTTCGTGCTGGTGATCGGCGGCATCTATATGGGGATATTCACGCCCACCGAAGCCGCGGGCATCGGGGCGATGGGCGCCTTCATCATCGCCCTGCTCAAGCGTGCCCTGACGCCCCGGGTGCTGATGAATGTGCTGATGGACACGGTGCGCACCACCGCGATGCTGTTTGCCGTGGTGCTCACCGCCTTGATCTTCGCCAACTTCATCAACCGGGCGGGCTTGCCCAACGACCTGCTGGCCTTGGTCAACGGCCTCAATGTGGCGCCCTTCGTGGTGATCCTGGTGATTCTGGCGATCTACGTGGTGCTGGGCTGTGTGTTCGAGAGTATGTCGATGCTGCTGCTCACCGTGCCGGTGTTCTTTCCGGTGGTGGCGGGGCTGGGTTACGACCTGGTGTGGTTCGGTATCCTGGTGGTGATCGTGATCGAGATCAGCCTGATCACGCCGCCGGTGGGGATGAACGTCTTCGTGCTGCGGGCGGTGCTGCCGGACGTGAGCACCGGGACGATCTTCCGCGGCGTGACACCTTTCTGGGTGGCCGGTACGCTACGCGCCATCCTGGTACTGGTGTTCCCGGGCATCGTGCTGTTCCTGCCACAACTGCTCTATTGAGCGACCTCAGCGTAAGGGTCGGGCTATGCCCGGCCCTTTTGTTTTTCTGGAAGTAATCCAAATTAAGCCTCTTAAAGCGATACAGATAAAATTAATTTTTTAATTTTTGTGTGTCTTTTTTGATGCTGATTTGATCGAGGTCAAAAACACACCCATGACCCTGGGCTACCTTTTGAGAACCACCATATCGTTAGTGCAACCCGTCGGGTTGGCGATAGTTGGCCTCGGGAGGTTATATGGAACGCTTTGAAGACTATATTCAGGGGGAACGCGTGGTACGAGAACTGCGTCGGCATGCCCCGGAGGCACTCGAGACGCTGGCCAGCGACCTTGAAGCGCCGCTTAGCCCACCGATGGAGCGTGCCGTGGCCCGGTCGCTGGACGACAAACGAGTGGCCGACTTTGCATCCTCGCAAGTGATGATGCCGGCCATGATGAAGACCTTCGGGGTGAGCGGCCAAGCGTTGGCTGACGTGCAAGAAACCCTGGAGGTTCGTTGTGAAGAATGCACGGTCAAGGGCCGTTGCTGGACTGCCATGCGGGCAGGCGCCGATGCTGAGACCGCCCGCGAGTTCTGTCCCAACGCGCCTTATTTCACGGGGGAGCAGGGCCCTCAGCAATGAAAAACGCACCGAAGACAGAGTCTGCCGAGCATTTTCGGCAGATAAACAATACCGCCGGCTCTCCTTGGAGGCCGGCGGTGTCGTGTTTAGTGATCCGTGGTCTTGATGATCAATCGTCAGTGATCATAGTTGAGGGTCACGTGCTTGCTTAGAGGAAAGCACTGGCAGCTCAATACCATGCCGGCTTCGATCTCGTAGTCTTCGAGAGCAAAGTTGGCGTCCATTTCGACTTCGCCTTCCTCCACTTTGGCCAGGCAGGTGGAGCAGACGCCGGCCTTGCATGAGAAGGGAATATCCGCGCCGTGCTCGTTACCCGCATCCAGAATGCTCTGGGTATTGCGGGGCAGGTCATATTCAATGGTACGGCCGTCGATGATCACCTTGATGTGCGAGGTTTCGGCTTCCACCTGACCCACCTTGGTTGCCTGGCGGCGCTTGGCCTCCGTGCGTGGCAGGTTGGTATTGAACAGCTCGAAATACACCTTTTCCTTGGGCAGGCCGTGGTTGGCCAGCACGTCACGCACTGTTTCGGTCATTTCCTGAGGCCCGCAGAGGAAGGCGGCGTCGAGCTTGGGCACTTCCACCCAGCGATCGAACAGAGCGTTGCACTTGTCGGCATCGATGCGACCGTTGTAAAGGTCGATTTCCTGTTGTTCGCGGCTGAACACGTAAATGATATTGAGGCGTTCCAGGTAACGATCCTTGAGATCCTGCAGGCGCTCGCGGAACAGCGTACCCGTGGTGGAACGGTTGCCATAGATGACGGTGAAACGGCTTTTCGGCTCGGTTTCCAGAGTGGTGGACACGATCGACATGATCGGTGTGATGCCACTGCCGGCGGTCACTGCCAGATAATGCCCTTCACGGCTGGGGTCGAGAGGCACGAAGAACTTGCCCTGAGGCGGCATCACTTCCAGGGTGTCGCCGGCTTTCAATTCCTGGTTGGCAAAGGTGGAAAAGCTACCTCCCGGCACCAGTTTGACGGCGACTCTTAGCTCATGCTCGTGGACGCCGGTGCAGATCGAATAGGAACGGCGAATATCCTCGCCTTCGATGTCGCGGCGCAGCGTCAGGTATTGCCCTTGAGTGAAGCGAAAGGCGTCCAGCAGGTCGTCGGGAATGTCGAAGGCAATGGAAACGGCATCATGGGTTTCCTTGCGAACATTCTTGACGGTCAAGGCGTGAAATCGGCTCATAGGGAATGGTCTCGTCGTTTTACAGGCACTTGAAATAGTCGAAAGGCTCTAGGCAGTCACGACAGCGGTAGAGCGCCTTACAAGCAGTGGAGCCGAATTCGCTGACGCGTTCGGTCGCTTCACTACCGCATAAAGGGCAGGGCACTACCGGGTCGGCTTGACCGACCAGGCTGCGTTTGCTCGCGCTACCTACCGGGGGGGCAATGCCATAGGCGCGCAACTTTTCGCGTCCTGCCTCGGTCAGCCAGTCGGTGGTCCAGGCGGGGGACAGGCGGCGCTGGATCAAAGGGTCCGGGTAGCCCGCGGCCACTAGCGCTTCATGGATATGCTGCTCGATGACCTCGGTTGCCGGGCAGCCGGAGTAGGTCGGGGTCACGCTGACCACCAGCCGACCGTCGAGCCACTCGATATCGCGCACGATGCCCAGCTCAACCACGCTGACGACCGGGACTTCCGGATCCGGCACTTCCTGCAGCACCGCCCGCACGGCGTCGATATCGCCTTCATCGCCGGCGCGCGGCAGTCCGCTGCGATCGCTGCCGATCAAGTCGCTGGAAGGCCAGTCATCGACCGGCTTCGACGGATGGTTACCAGACGGTAGCATCGGGATACGTCCTCGGCAGATATTGCATTTCCGCCAGTAGAAAGCCCAGGTGCTCGGTGTGATGACCGACTTTGCCGCCGGTATACATCCAAGTGTCGTAGGAGGGGCGCACCAGGGTGGCTTCCTCGAGCACCTCTTCCACGGTCGCTTTCCAGCGAGTGGCAAGGATTTCCGGGTCAGGCGCGATACCGGCCTCGAACATGGCCTGATCGATCTCGTCGAACTGGGTCAGCTCGCCGGTGAAGCGCCAGAGGTTATCCAGGGCACGCTGCATGCGGGTATGGCTTTCTTCGGTGCCGTCGCCCAGGCGCATGACCCACTCGGAAGAGCGGCGCAGATGATACGTCGCTTCCTTGAGCGACTTGGCGGCCACTTCGGCGATGCGGGGGTCGCTGGACTGGGTCAGGCCGTCAAGCAGGTGAACGTGCCATGCGTCGAACAGGAACTGACGCCCCATGGTATCGGCGAAGTCGCCGTTGGGCTGCTCGACGATCAGGAGGTTACGAAAATCCTGAGCGTCGCGGCGAAATGCCAGATGATCGGCATCATGACCTTCACCTTCCAGTTCCGCGGCGTAGGTCAGCCAGTTGCGCGCCTGACCAAAGAGGTCGAGACCCACGTTCATCAAGGCCATTTCTTCTTCAAGCGCCGGGGCCTTGCCACATAATTGCGCGCTACGCTGACCGAGTACCAAAGCGCTGTCGCCGAGGCGCAGCAGGTAAGCGATCAACGGTGTTTGTGTCTTTTGAGCTACGTTATGCATCACAGCCTCCCTTACATGTGGCCGACTTCTTTCGGCAGTTTGTAGAAGGATGCGTGGCGATAGACCTTGTCGTTGGACGGGTCGAACAGCGGCTCTTTCTCGTCGGGAGAAGAAGCGGTGATTTCGCTGGCCGGGATGATCCAGATACTCACTCCTTCATTACGACGGGTATAAAGCTCGCGGGCGTTTTCGATGGCCATGCGACGGTCGGCGGCATGCACGCTGCCGACGTGCTTGTGATTCAGGCCGTGCTTGCTGCGTACGAAAACTTCGAAGAGGGGCCAGTCAGCCATGGGGAAAACCTCGGTGGTCAGAGGAGCCCCGCGCCGCGGGACTCCCTATTGTTTTAAAAGAACTGTTTTTAAAAACTTAGGTTTTAAAAGCTCGGGGTGTTGCGATTAGGCGGCCCGGCTTTGACGCTTGGCGGCGTGAGCCACAGCGGCTTCACGCACCCAAGCACCGTTATCGATGGCACTGCGACGTGCTTCGATGCGTTCGCGGTTGCAGGGGCCGTTGCCCTTGACCACGTCGAAGAATTCCTGCCAATCGATTTCACCGAACTCGTAGTGACCGGTTTCCTCGTTATATTTGAGGTCCGGGTCTGGTGCGGTGCAGCCCAGTAGTTCGAGTTGCGGGACGGTCTGGTCGAGAAAACGCTGACGCAGCTCATCGTTGCTGTGGCGCTTGATCTTCCAGGCCATCGACTGGGCGCTGTTGGGGGAGTTGTCGTCGGACGGACCGAACATCATCAAGGCCGGCCACCACATGCGGTTGATGGAGTCCTGCACCATGGCTTTCTGGTCGTCGGTGCCCTCCTGCATCATGGTCAGCAGGATCTGATACCCCTGGCGCTGGTGGAAACTCTCTTCCTTGCATACACGGATCATGGCGCGTGAATAGGGGCCGTAAGAGGTGCGCTGCAGCGGTACCTGGTTGACGATGGCGGCGCCGTCGACCAGCCAGCCGACGGTGCCCATGTCGGCCCAGTTGAGCGTGGGGTAGTTGAAGATGCTGGAATACTTGGCACGGCCGTCGTGGAGCTTGTCGATTTCCTCGTCGCGGTCGGCGCCCAAGGTTTCCATGGCGCTGTAAAGGTACAGGCCGTGTCCCGCTTCATCCTGAATCTTGGCCATCAGCTGCAGCTTACGCTTGAGGGTCGGCGCACGCGTCAGCCAGTTACCTTCCGGCAGCATCCCGACGATCTCAGAGTGAGCGTGTTGGGAGATCTGACGGATCAATGTCTTGCGATAGGCGTCCGGCATCCAATTCTTGGGTTCTATCTTGATTTCATCATTGATGCGCTCCTGGAACTGGCGTTCCTCGGGGCTCATCTCGTCAAGTGTCTTGAGTTTGCTGGAACCGGTTTCAACGAGCTGCGCGTACATAGAGACCTCCGCGGCGTCGGTATGTCAGGGGGGTGTGACTTATCTTTTGTAAAGTGAAGTGCTTCTACAAAGTATAGTGACACGGAATATTTTATCAACAAGTATTTTTGTGTGTCACTTTAAGACTTTGTGATAAGAGTCCATGCCAGGATAAGCGGGCTCTAAAGGAGTGGAGCTTAAAATAAAGTGATTCTGGATATTGGTCGCTTTTCTGAATCTGTTAACCATTCGGGTATGAAAAAGCCCCCGAAGGGGCTTTGGACCAATGCTGAGAATGCTGAGAGCGACTCATCAAGTGGCGGGAGGATTAAATCAGCGCAGATCCTTGACGCGCTTGGCCTTGCCCAGCGAGCGCATGACGCTTTCCACTTCACAGACTTCGATCTGGGTGCTGATGCCGATATAGGTCTTGATCGCATGCTGGAGTTGTTTTGAGGCCTGTTCGCAGGCCACCGGGTCGCGGGCGATGTCATGGTGGCTTGCCTCGACACGCACCAGCACCATGTCCATGTTGCCCTGGCGGCTGACTTCGATCTCGTAATGCGGCGAGAGCGACTCGACCTTGAGCAACTGTTCTTCGATCTGGGTGGGGAACACATTGACCCCGCGGATAATCAGCATGTCGTCACTACGCCCGGTGATCTTGTCGATGCGCCGCATGGGACGCGCGGTGCCCGGCAGCAAGCGGGTGAGGTCGCGGGTGCGGTAGCGAACCACCGGCAGGCCTTCCTTGGTCAGGGTGGTGAACACCAGCTCGCCGTATTCGCCGTCCGGCAGAACTTCGCCGCTGACCGGGTCGATGATCTCGGGATAGAAATGGTCCTCCCAGATGGTCGGGCCGTCCTTGGTTTCCAGGCACTCCATGCCCACACCGGGTCCCATGACTTCCGACAAGCCATAGATGTCCAGCGCATCGATACCCAGACGCTTCTCGAGGGCGGTGCGCATGCTGTCGGTCCAGGGCTCGGCACCGAAGATGCCGGTACGCAGCGGCAGCGTGTGCGGATCGATGCCTTGACGCTCCATTTCGTCAGCAATGTTAAGCATGTAGGAGGGGGTGACCATGATGATGTCCGGCTCGAAATCCCGGATTAGCTGGACCTGTTTCTCGGTCTGGCCGCCGGACATGGGGATTACCGCGCAGCCCAGGCGCTCGGCACCGTAATGGGCACCCAGCCCGCCGGTGAACAGGCCGTAGCCATACGCCACGTGCACCTTGTCGTTGCGGCTGCCGCCGGCAGCACGGATCGAGCGCGCCACCACATCGGACCACACATTGATGTCGTTCTGAGTGTAGCCGACCACGGTGGGTTGCCCGGTGGTGCCACTGGACGCATGGATCCGCACGATTTCACTCATTGGCGTGGCGAACATGCCGTAGGGGTAATTGGCGCGCAGGTCTGCCTTGGTGGTGAAAGGCAGTTTGGCGATATCCTCCAGCGTCTGGATGTCATCGGGGTGCACCCCCGCCTTGTCAAAGGACTGACGGTAGAACGGCACGTTTTCGTAGGCGTGCTTCAAACTCCACTTCAGGCGCTTGACCTGAGTGGCGCGCAGCTCGTCGACGCTGGCGGTTTCCAGGGGGTCGAGAGTCGCGGTATCGATACGCGTTGCGGGCTGATTCATCAGGAGTCTCCGGTCAAGCAAGTTGTTATTAGGCTTATAGCTAAGAAATAGGCTTACTGGCGCTGAATGATCAGGGCAATGCCCTGGCCGACACCGATACACATGGTGCATAGCGCAAAGCGTCCTTGCCGGCGCTCGAGTTCATGCAGGGCCGTGGTGACCAGCCGAGCGCCGCTCATGCCCAGCGGATGGCCCAAGGCGATGGCACCTCCATTGGGATTGACGTGTTCGGCGTCGTCGTCAAGGCCCAGGTCGCGCATTACCGCCAAGGCCTGAGCGGCGAAGGCTTCATTGAGCTCGATGACGTCCATCTGGTCGAGAGTCAGCCCGGTCTGGGCGAGCACCTTGCGGGTGGCCGGCGAGGGGCCGAACCCCATGATGCGCGGCTCCACCCCAGCGGTGGCCATGCCCACCACACGAGCGCGGGCCTTGAGGCCGAAGCGCTCGGCCTGGTCGGGGGACGCCATCAACAGCGCACAGGCACCATCGTTGACGCCCGAGGCATTGCCTGCCGTGACACTGCCGCCTTCGCGGAAGGGAGTGGGCAGCTTGGCGAGTTGCTCGGCGGTGGTGGAGGCACGCGGATGTTCATCGGTATCCACCACCAGCGGGTCCTGCTTGCGCCGGGGTATTTCGACCGCAACGATTTCCTCGGCGAGACGACCGGCCTGCATGGCGGCGGCGGTGCGCTGTTGGCTGCGCAGTGCGAAGGCGTCCTGATCTTCCCGGGAAATGCCGAACTGCTCGGCCACGTTCTCAGCGGTTTCGGGCATTGAATCCACCCCGAACTGGGCTTTCATGGCACGGTTGATGAAGCGCCAGCCGATGGTGGTGTCGAAGATATCGGCCTGACGCGAGAAGGCCTGTTCGGCCTTGCCCATCACGAAGGGCGCGCGTGACATCGACTCCACGCCCCCGGCGATCATCAGCCCGGCTTCGCCGGCCTTGAGGGTGCGGGCGGCATTGCCTATCGCATCCATGCCGGAACCGCACAGGCGGTTGATGGTGGTGCCGGGCACCTCGACCGGAAGCCCGGCGAGCAGGGCGGACATGCGCGCCACGTTACGGTTGTCTTCCCCGGCCTGGTTGGCGCAGCCGTAAAAGATATCGTCGATCAACGACCAGTCGACGCTCGGGTTGCGCTCCATCAGGGTACGCATGGGAACGGCCCCCAGGTCATCGGCGCGCATGCTCGAAAGCGCGCCGCCGTAGCGACCGACCGGGGTACGAATGGCATCGATTATCAGGGCGTCTTTCATGGATTATCTCCAGCAGCGATGTCTTCCAGGCGGCGTACGCTGCCGCGAATCTTATAGGAACGTCCACGGAACAAGGCAACGGTGTCGCCGTGCTGATTGCGCAACGTGATGTCGTAAATGCCGGTGCGCCCGCGGCGGCTGCGTTCTTCGGCGGTGGCGGTGAGTACATCGCCCAGCTGGCCGGGGCCGAGGTAGTCGATACTGCAGCCGGCGGCCACCGTGGCTTCATCATAGCTGTTGCAGGCAAACGCAAAGGCGGAGTCGGCCAGGGTAAACAGGAACCCGCCATGGCAGTTGCCGTGACCCTGCACCATTTCCTGGCGCACGGTCATGGTCAGTTCGGCGTAGCCGGGGGCCATGCGAGTGATGCGCATGCCCAGCCCTTGGCTAGCATGGTCGCGGGAAAACATCGACTCGGCACAGGCTTCGGCCAGCTGTTGCGGGGTCAGTGGGGACTCACTCATGAAAGTTTTCCTCGGTCAGGGCCTTGCGACGCAGCAGGAAAGAGGCGCGATAGCGCTCCTCGCCGTAGCTCTGCTGCAGGTGCGTGAGGGTGCGGTGGACGAAGGCCAGGCCCAGCGAGTCCGCCCAGGCCAAGGGGCCACGGGGATAGTTGACCCCGGCCTGCATGGCCAGGTCGCCATCCTCGGCGCTGCATACACCTTGCAAGACGGCGTCGGCGGCTTCATTGGCGAGCATCGCCACGGTGCGCAATACCACCAGCCCCGGAGTATCGGTCAGCCAGACCACGTCGATTCCCAGGCGCTGGAAGAAGGCGGTGGCAAGCTCACGGGCCTCGGCGGAGGTGGCGTGGCTGGCGGAAAGCGCGATGGCACCGGCGTTGCGGTAGTCCAGGCACAAGTCGAACAGCACCAGCGCTTCGAGCCCTTCGTTGACCGCACGCTCAGCGGCGCAACGCCCGTCGCTGAGGGCCAGCACCAGATCGCCCAGGCGCAGGCGGGTCGTGCCGTCCGGCTGCAACGACTCCCGGCGAACCACCTCGAGCCCGCTTTCCTGGGCGCGTTCCAGCAGCGGAGCGATTACCCCAGGCTCGCCCTGTACCACCAGCGGCGGTAATTCGGCCTGGGCCGGTGCAGAGATTGTGGGCTGAGGCTTGGCGGTATTTTCATGCTGCCCTTCACGAGAGTAGTCATAAAAGCCTTGTCCGGACTTGCGTCCCAGGCGTCCGGCTTCGACCAGGGCCTGCTGCACCAGGGAAGGCTCGAAACGGGTATCGCCGTAGTAGGCATCGAACACCGAGCGGGTCACGGCGTAATTGACGTCATGGCCGATCAGGTCCATCAGCTCGAAGGGTCCCATGCGAAACCCGCCGGCCTGACGCAACAGGGCGTCCAGGGTGGCGGCGTCGCCGGCGCCTTCCTGCAACAGGCGCAGCCCTTCGGCATAGAAAGGCCGGGCCACGCGGTTGACGATGAAGCCCGGGGTGGAGCTGGCGTGCACCGCGACCTTGCCCCAGGCGCTGGCGGTGGCATAAAGAGTCTCGGCGACCTCGGCGCTGGTCGCCAGGCCCGACACCACTTCGACCAGCTTCATGACGGGTGCGGGGTTGAAGAAGTGCAGTCCCGCCATGCGTTCGGGGCGTTCGAGGTTGGCCGCAATCGAGGTGATCGACAGCGAGGACGTATTGCTGGCGAGCAAGGTGTCGGGTGAGCACAGCGCTTCGAGCTGAGCGAACACCTGACGCTTGATCTCGAGATTCTCGACGATGGCCTCGATGATCAAGCGGCTATCGGCCAAAGCCTCGACAGTGTCGGCGGGCTGCAGGCGAGCGATGATGCCGTCCACTTCGTCCTGGCGCATCTTGCCCTTGGCCACGCGCTTTTCCAACTGGCGGCGAATGTTGTCGATGCCGGCACTGGCCGCGCCCGGCTGGTTGTCGTGCAGGATGACCGAATGGCCGGCCTGAGCGGCCACCTGAGCGATACCGGCACCCATGGCACCGGCACCGATCACGCCAATGACGGCGGTCGTGGGAAGGGCTGACATATCACTCTCCCTTGAAGGTGGGGCGACGTTTCTCGATAAAGGCGCTGACGCCTTCGCGGTAGTCTTCGGAGCGCCCGGCGAGGCGTTGCAGGTCGCGTTCCAGGTCGAGCTGTTCGTCGAAGCTGTTGTCGCTGCTGGCGTGCAGGGCGCGCTTGATCAGTGCCAGACCGCGCGTGGGTTGGGTCGCCAGGTGACGCGCCATGTCCATGGCTTCTTCCTGAAGCGCCTCGTCGTCGACGCAGCGCCAGATCATGCCCCATTGTTCGGCTTTCTCGGCGGGGAGCTTGTCGCCCAGCATCGCCAGGCCCTTGGCGCGCGCCATGCCTACCAAGTTAGGCAGTGTCCAGGTGCCGCCGGAATCCGGAATCAGGCCGATCTTGCAGAAGGCCTGAATGAAGCTTGCCGAGCGAGCCGCCAGCACGATGTCGCAGGCCAGGGCGATATTGGCACCGGCACCGGCGGCCACGCCGTTCACCGCGCAGATGGTGGGGAACGGCATGTCCTTGAGGGCGCGCAGCATGGGGTTATAGCGTTTCTCCAGCGACTCGCCGAGGTCGGGGGCTTGCTCGCCGGGGGCCACGCTACGGTCGGAAAGGTCCTGGCCAGCGCAGAAGCCGCGACCGTTGCCGGTCAGCAGCAGTGCCCGGACGCTGGGATCCTGACGCACGGCCTTGAGCGTCTTGCGCATCTCGGCGTGCATCTCGGTATTGAAGCTGTTCAGGCTTTCGGGGCGGTTCAACGTGATGCAGGCGACGCCGTCTTCCACGCTGTAAAGCAGGGGCGCTTGGCTCATGGGGTATATCCTTGTGTCAGTGCCCTTGAAAAGTGGCAGGTCGTTTTTCCTGAAAGGCGCGAATGCCCTCTTCGCGGTCGGTGGTGCCCGCCAGCAATGTAAATGCATGGCGCTCGAAGCGCAGGCCGGTGGCCAAGTCGGTATCCATCGCCTTGTGCAGCGATTCCCGCGCCAGGCGTACCGCCAGCGGTGCCTTGGCGGCGATGCGTGTGGCAATGGCCATGGCGCGCTCAAGGGTCAGTTCGGGCTGGGTAATCTCGCTGATCAAGCCGGCTTCAAGCGCGCGGCGAGCGGAAATCGGTTCGCCGGTCAGCACCATCTGGGTGGCCAGCGATTTACCCACCGCCCGCAGCAGGCGCTGGGTGCCGCCGGCACCGGGCATGATGCCCAGGTTGATTTCCGGCTGGCCGAACTGGGCACTCTCGCCGGCGATAATGATGTCGGCATGCATGGCCAGCTCGCAGCCGCCGCCCAACGCATAGCCGTTGACGGCGGCGATGATCGGTTTGCGAAAACGCGTGATGGCGGCCCAGTGGTGCTGGCGAGGGTCTTCCAGCATGCCGACCAGGTCGCGTTCGGCCATTTCCTTGATATCCGCACCGGCGGCGAACGCCCGTGCATTACCGGTGATCACCACGGCGCGCACCCTGTCATCATTGTCAGCATCGCTCAGAGTGTCGGCGAGTTCGGCGAGAAGCTGTGTGTTGAGCGCATTCAATGCGTCCGGGCGATTCAGCCTGATACATAGAACGCCATCCAGGGGGGGGGTGATTATTAGAGTCGTGGGCATTTTTTCCTCAGTTCGGCCTGTGGTACACAGGATGGACTATCCGCCGAGTATAGGTTTTTTTTGATACGCATCAACATTGATAATTAATGATTAGTGTATCGTTTTTCCTTTATGCATGGGGTTTATGCTCTATTAACAGCAGCTTGCATGCTTTTTCTAGGGCGTCAGAGCGAAGTTAGACCATAGTATTAAAGGTGGCGATAAGGCGAGTGCGGTTGAGAGAAGGGCGCGGACCCCGGGGCTCGTTGGCGTTGGCACGGCGATTTTCAGGCTGGATGTGCCGGGCAAGGCGTTTGATGTTTTGTTACGGGAAAGATAATCTCTATCTTGATACCGTATCAAAACAATGCGTAAACGCAGGAGTGCCCCATGACGCAATCAGCGCAGCAGATGTTCGACCGTCACCGCAAGACCCTTGATCAAGCCGTCGAGGCTATTTCCAGCCGTGATTTCTGGACGCCCTATCCGGAAAACATGAAGAAATATCCCGAGGATGCGGTTAAAGGGGCGCCGTCCAGGTTCGAAACTCTCCTCAATCAGCCGTTTACGCTCAAGGCCGTGGCAAGCACCCGGCAAGTGGGCGGCGAAGTGTCGCCCTATGGCTTTGACCTCGGTATCACTTATGACCAGCCGGACTCTGAAGCGCTGATTGCAGCCATGCAGAAGGCAATGCCCGCCTGGCGCGATGCCGGTGCCGAGGCGCGCGTCGGTGTCTGTCTGGAAATCCTGGCGCGTCTCAACGCCATGAGCCCGGATATTGCCCAGGCGGTGATGCACACCAGCGGCCAGGGCCCAATGATGGCGTTTCAGGCCGGTGGACCGCACGCCCAGGATCGCGGCCTGGAAGCCGTGACCTATGCCTGGCAGGCGATGGCGCAGATTCCCGCGACCGCCAAATGGGTCAAGCCCCAGGGCAAGCATGATCCCCTGGTGCTCGACAAGCGCTATCACATCGTGCCGCGCGGTGTTTCGCTGGTGGTGGCCTGTTCCACCTTCCCCACCTGGAACACCTACCCGGGGCTGTTCGCCAGCCTGGCCACCGGCAATCCGGTGATTCTCAAGCCGCACCCCGGCGCCATTCTGCCGCTGGCGATGACCGCACGCGTCGCTCAGGACGTGCTCGAGGAAGCGGGCTTCGACCCCTGCCTGGTCAGCCTGGTACCCGATAGCGTCGAGGCGCCGATGACCAAGACGCTGGCGCTCGACCCGGCGGTCAAGTTGATCGACTTCACCGGCTCCAACGCCTTCGGTGACTGGCTGGTGCAGAATGCCACCCAGGCCCAGGTGTTCGCCGAGAAGGCTGGTATCAATACCGTGATCATCGACAGCGTGGATAACCTCAAGGCGGTCACCATGAACCTTGCCTTCTCGCTGAGCCTGTATTCGGGACAGATGTGTACCACCAGTCAGGCCATCTATGTACCCAAGAGCGGCATTGAAACGGCCGAGGGTCATCTGAGCTTCGACGACGTCACCGCAGCGCTTTCCAAGGCGATCGATAAGTTTCTCAGCGACAACGACCGTGCCTGTGCCGTGCTGGGCGCCATCCAGTCGCCGGCGACCGAAGCGCGTATCGATGAATGTCGTGGCTTGGGCGAAATTCTGCTGGATAGCGAGCCGCGTGAGCACGCCCAGTTCCCCAACGCTCGCATTCATACGCCGCTGCTGCTCAAGGTGGATGCTGAGCAGAAGGCTGCCTATAGTGAAGAGCGTTTCGGCCCGATCAGCTTCGTCGTCGCCACCGAAGACACCCGGCACAGCATTGACCTGGCGCGCGAGGTGATTCTGGAAAAAGGCGCGATAACCTTGGGTGCCTATACCACCGACGATACCGTGGCCGAGCAGTTCGAACAGCTGGCCATGGACGTGGCGGCGCCGCTGTCGCTGAACATGGACGGCGGTGTGTTCGTCAACCAGTCGGCCGCTTTCAGTGATTTCCATGCCACCGGCGGCAACCCGGCGGCCAATGCCTCCTTATGCGACCAGGCCTTTGTCGCCAGCCGCTTCGTGGTGGTGCAAAGCCGTCGTCACGGCCAACCAGACTGACGGAGAACGTTATGCCGTACTATCGACTCGAAGGGGTGACGCCGGTGGTGCACCCGACCGCCTATGTGCATCCCACGGCGGTGTTGATCGGCGATGTGATCGTCGGCCCCGGTTGCTATGTCGGCCCCGGCGCGGTGATGCGTGGCGATTTCGGCCGTCTGGTACTGGAAGAAGGCTCCAACCTTCAGGACACCTGCGTGATGCACGGCTTTCCCGGCTGTGTCACCAAGGTCGAAAAGGATGGGCATATTGGCCATGGCGCGGTATTGCATGGCTGCGTGGTCGGGCGTGATGCCATGGTCGGCATGAACGCCGTGGTGATGGACGGCGCCCGGATCGCCGAGCGCTCGATCGTCGCGGCGGCGGCGTTCGTCAAGGCCGGTTTCGAGTGCGCGCCCCAGTCGTTGGTGATGGGCGCTCCCGCCAAGGTCAAGCGCGAACTGAGCGATGAGGAATTTGCCTGGAAGCAGCAGGGCACCCAGGAATACCAGCGCTTGGTAACTCGCTGTCGTGACAGCCTGGAGCCTTGCGAGCCACTTACCGAGCTGGATGTCGACCGGCCCGTGCTGGAAGCCGGTGATACGGCGCCAAAGCAGCAGCTTGGCGCCAAAGGGGGCGGGTCCTGATGAGTTATGAACTGATCGAGGTCTCGACACAGAAGGCGGTGGGCATCATCCGCCTTGACCGACCCAAGGCCTATAATGCCCTGTGCAATGCGTTGGTGGACGAGCTGGGACAGGCGCTGGACGCCTTCGAGGCGGACGAGGCGATAGGGACGATCGTGCTCACCGGGGGCGAGAAGGTCTTCGCCGCCGGGGCCGACATCGGCGAAATGCTCGATCGCGAGCATGCCGATCTGTTTCTCGACGACTTTCCTTACGTCAAGTCGCACGGCTGGGAGCGGCTGAACAATTGCCGTAAACCGACGGTTGCGGCGGTCTCGGGTTTTGCCCTTGGCGGTGGCTGTGAATTGGCCATGGCCTGCGACATCATCCTGGCCAGCGACACGGCGAAATTCGGCCAGCCGGAAGTCAAGATCGGCACCATGCCGGGGGCCGGAGGCACGCAACGCCTGGTGCGCGCCATCGGCAAGGCCAAGGCGATGGAGCTGTGCCTGACCGGCCGCATGATGGACGCCCCAGAAGCGGAGCAGGCGGGGCTGGTGTGTCGGGTCGTGCCGGTGGATGCCTTGATGGAGGAAGCCCTGACCATGGCGGCCACCATCGCTTCCCACTCGCGTCCGGTGGTCATGCAGATACGTGAAGCCGTTGAGCAATCCTTTGAAACCGGCTTGCAGGCGGGATTACTGTTCGAGCGCCGCGCCTTTCAGGCGACGTTCAACCTGGCCGACCGCAAGGAAGGCATGAATGCCTTTGCCGAAAAGCGCAAGCCGGTGTTTCGTCACCGCTGACCGGCAAAAAGCTTGAACGTGATGGCACCCAAGCGCCCCCTGCTGAGCAGGGGGCGCTTTTGCTTACAACAGAAAAACCGGCTATGTGTTTGGCGCGGTGAAGTGTCAAAATATCGTTACACGAATGCCGCACGCCTGTCTTGCGCCTCGAGGTACCTATGCGCCTTAAGTTTCACTGCCAGAATCGAATCGGAATTCTTCGCGATATCGTGGCCCAGTTCGCCGATTACCGCGTCAATGTGGCGCGAGGAGAAGTGGGCGGGGATCACGGCAACACCATCTATCTGTATGTACCGCAACTGCTCAATGCTCAGCTGGCCACGTTAAAGCCGGCCCTGGACGCGATCCCAGGGGTGTTCGGGGTCAAGCGGGTCAGTCTGATGCCCAGCGAGCGCCGCCACCTGGAATTGGATGCGCTGCTTTCGTCGCTTTCCGATCCGGTGATGTCGATCGATATGCAGGGGCGCATCGTCGCCGCCAATCGCACCGCCGTGCAGATGCTGGGCGTGCGCATCGACGAAGTACCGGGGCTGTCGCTGGATCGTTACCTGGAAGACCTGAACCTTCCCGACCTGATTCGACGCAACAACTCACGCATCAACGGGCTGCGCATCAAGTTGAAAGGCGATACCTATCTTGCCGATATTGCCCCGTTGCATAGCGAAAAAAATGATGTGGCTTCCCTGGCCGGGGCGGTCATGACCTTGCACCGCGCCGACCGTATCGGTGCGCGTATCTATCAGGTACAGCGCCAGGAGTTGCGCGGCTTCGAGGCGATTTTTCAGTCAAGCCCACGTCTGGAAGCCTTGATCCATGAGGCGCGGCGGATGGCGCCGCTGGATGCGCCCCTGTTGATCGTGGGTGAAACCGGTACCGGAAAAGAACTGGTCGCCAGGGCCTGTCACCTGGCAAGCCCGCGTGGGCAAGCGCCGTTCATGGTGCTCAACTGTGCTGGGCTCCCCGAGTCGATGGCCGAGACCGAATTGTTCGGTTACGCACCGGGCGCCTTCGAAGGGGCTCGCCCCGAAGGCAAGCTGGGCCTTCTGGAGCTCACCGAAGGCGGCACCATCTTTCTCGATGAAGTCGGCGAAATGAGCCCGCGGTTACAGACCAAGCTGCTGCGTTTTCTCCAGGACGGTGGTTTCCGCCGCGTGGGCAGCGACGAGGAAACCTATCTCGATGTGCGAGTGATCTGCGCTACCCAGCAGAACTTGCCACAACTCTGTGCCGAAGGGCTGTTTCGTCCCGACCTTTATCATCGGCTCAATGTGCTCTCGCTACAGGTGCCCCCTTTACGCGAATGTCTCGACGGCATCGAGGAGTTGGCGGCCTACTTTCTGGATCGTGCGGCGCGTCAGATCGGCTGTCCCTTGCCAGGTCTTTCGCCTGCGGCCCTGGAAAAACTCGCTCACTATGATTGGCCGGGCAATGTCCGCCAGCTGGAAAACGTCCTGTTTCAGGCGGTGTCGCTGTGCGAGGAGAAGGTCATCCAGCCGGTGCATCTGCGGCTCCCGCAAAGCGAAGGTGCGCCTGAGCTTGCCGGCATTCCGCTGGAAGGAAGCCTGAGCGATATTCTTGGGGATGTGGAAAAACGCATCCTGAGTACCTTGTATCGGCAGCACCCTTCCAGCCGCCAGCTGGGTAAACGGCTAGGGGTTTCGCATACCACGATTGCCAACAAGCTCAAGCGTTACGGCATTGGCGCGCAGGATGATTGAATTGCCTGTCATGTTTTCTTTACGCAGTGTCAGAAAAACGCAACGCTTGGCACCCACCGCTCAGCACTCCCGGCCAGGTGTAACGTTTTATTTACGAAGGTGGTGTGCCGACCATGGTCAGCGTGGCCATGAACGCGCTTTAGTCCCATTCCCGGCGCATGGCTAGCCCCCTAGACTCTTTATCACTGGGTTGACCCGCAGTTGGTCGACCTGTCGGAAAAACAATTATCTGTCTAGAGGCTTTTTATGAACGCCCCAGCAACCACACCCCTGTCTACGCATAACCCCATCGGCACCGATGGTTTCGAATTCGTTGAATATACCGCGCCGACCAGCGAAGGTATCGAGAACCTGCGCAAGCTGTTCAATCAGATGGGTTTCACCGAGACTCGCAAGCACCGTTCCAAGAATGTCTTTCTGTTCCAGCAGGATGGCGTCAACTTCGTGCTCAATGCCGAACCGGGCAGTCATGCGGCGAAATTCGCCGAGGTGCATGGCCCCAGCGCCTGTGCCATGGCCTGGAAAGTGGCGGATGCCCAGCAGGCCTTCGAGTATGCCGTGTCCCAGGGCGCCGAGCCGGTGGAGAACCATGTGGAGCCCGGAGAAGTGGGTATTCCCGCGGTGCGCGGTATCGGTGGTTCCCTGCTGTATTTCGTCGACAACAAGGTCGATGACCAGGGCCGCACCATTTATGACATCGACTTCGAGGCGATCCCCAACCGTTCGCCCAGCGATAATAGCGTCGGCCTCAAGGTGCTCGATCACCTGACGCATAACGTCGACCGCGGCCAGATGGACGTCTGGGCCAACTTCTACATCGATATCGCCAACTTCCGCGAGAACCGCTATTTCGACATCAAGGGCAAGAAGACCGGTCTGCATTCCCGTGCCATGACCGCGCCCTGCGGCAAGATGCACATCCCGATCAACGAATCCGCCGACGATAACTCCCAGATCGCTGAATTCCTGCGCGAGTACAACGGCGAGGGCATCCAACATCTGGCCATGTCCACCGACAACATCTACGCCACGGTGCGTGCGCTACGCGAAAACGGCGTGACCTTCCTGTCCACGCCGGACACCTACTACGAAAAGATCGATCAACGCGTGCCCAACCACGAAGAAAACGTGGAAGACCTGCGCGAGCTGAGCCTGTTGATCGACGGCGGTCCCGACGAGGGCGTGCTGCTGCAGATCTTCACCGAGACGGTGATCGGCCCGATCTTCTTCGAGATCATCCAGCGCAAGGGCAACGACGGCTTCGGCGAGGGCAACTTCAAGGCTCTGTTCGAATCGATCGAGGAAGACCAGATTCGCCGCGGTGTAATCAGCGAGTAAAAAGCCTGGACCGCCCGGGTAGGGCGGTCTTTTCATGCAACCAATCTGCTCTTCATTGGTTGTTTTTGCTGTCTAGAAAAAATAACCTAAAAAACAATTAAATCTATAAGGTTTTCCCCGATGACGACGACGAATACACCTACCAAGACGCTGTGGCTGGGCCGCTGGGGGTTTGTACTGGCTGCCACTGGTTCCGCAGTGGGTCTGGGTAATATCTGGAAGTTTCCCTACATCACCGGTGAGTTCGGTGGCGGTGCCTTCGTGCTGGTCTATCTGGCCTGCATTCTGGCGGTAGGGGTTCCTATCATGATGGCTGAAATCAGCTTCGGCCGCCGTGGCCGGGGTAGCCCGATTGACGCTATCCGCCGTGTGGTGCATGAATCGGGCCATGGCAGTTTCTGGTCGATCTTCGGCTGGATGGCCATGCTGTGCGGTTTCATGATCCTGTCTTTCTACGTGGTGGTCGCCGGCTGGGCGTTTTCCTATCTATGGAAAATGCTCAGTGGTGGGCTGGCGGGTACCAGCGTCGATGACATGGCGGCGATTTTCGCGGCCAATAACGCCAATCCCTTCAATCTGGGCGCCTGGAGCACGCTGGTCACGGTGTTGACCATGCTGATCGTGGGCAAGGGCGTGCAAGCCGGTATCGAGAAAAGCGTCAGCTGGATGATGCCGGGCATGGTGATCATGCTGGGTATCCTGATCGGCTACGGCGCCTTTTCCGGTGGCTTTGGCGAGGCTTGGTCGTTCCTGTTTTCCTTCAATACCGAAGGTCTCAGCAGTGAAGGCCTGCTAGCCGCGCTGGGGCATGCCTTTTTCACCCTGTCGCTGGCTTCCGGGGCGATCCTGACGTACGGCTCTTACCTGCCGGCGGGACACTCCATCGCGCGCACCACGTTCAGCGTAGCGATTGCCGATACCGTTGTGGCGCTGATGGCGGGACTGGCGATCTTCCCGATCATTTTCGCTAACGGAATGAGCCCGGGTGCTGGGCCGGGGCTGATCTTCATGAGCTTGCCGCTGGCCTTCCAAGCAATGCCGTTTGGCACCTTGTTCGGCATCCTATTCTTCCTGATGCTGGCGATGGCCGCACTCACCTCTTCGATTTCGATGATCGAAGCCACGGTGGCCTGGCTCACCGACAGTAAAGGCATGACGCGGAAAAAAGCTTCCTGGGGTGTGGGTATCGTTCTGTGGCTGGTCAGTACCCTGGCGATGCTGTCGTTCAACCTGGGCGCCGACTGGACCCTGGCGGGACGCAACTTCTTCGACTGGCTGGATTACCTGACCTCTCGCTGGATGATGCCGTTGGGCGGCCTGGGCATGGCCTTGATGGCAGGTTTCCTGCTGCGCAACGAAATCTTCCGGGAAGAGTTGGGACTCAGCCGCACCCAGCATGCGCTGTGGCTGTTCATGGTGCGTTACGTGAGCCCGCTGGGCATCGTGTTGATTTTCATCGATGCGCTGGGTCTTGCCACGCTTCAGATAGCCACCCAGTGGCCCTGGTTGCTGGCGCTATTGGCGCTGGTTACCGTGGTGGGCGAGTTGGCCAGTCCGCGGCTACGCCGCCAGGTCTCCTGAGCCACCTAGCCGAAACGCTCCCACTCCCCTGATGTGGGCGTTACACCAGGCTAGACGCTAGAACAGCCGTGCCGTTTCCGCTTACTGGCGGGAGCGGCACGGCGCCTTTTATGGCGTGATATATCTCCTTTGTGTAGCATGTGCGCCTTTGCTGCCAACGTTCAACACCCACGGAATTGCCGCACAGGGACTCACTATCACCATGTCGCTTGCTTCTGACTGTGTTGCGGATCTCGTCTGCAACTTCCAGGCACGTCGCCCGATTCGCGCCGGCTCTCTCATCATTACCGTTTACGGCGATGCGATTGTCCCGCGAGGGGGCACTGTCTGGCTGGGTAGTTTGTATCAACTGCTGGAACCCATCGGCATTAACGAACGCCTGGTAAGAACGTCTGTTTATCGGCTAACCCAGGATACCTGGCTGCAAGGCGAAAAGGTGGGCCGGCGCAGTTACTACAGCCTGAGCAATGCCGGGCGGCGTCGTTTTGAACAGGCCTTCAAGCGGGTTTACCACGGCCAGCAAACCCAATGGATGGGCAAATGGACATTGGCCATGTTGACGCAGCTGGAGCCTGCGACACGCCAGAAAGTGCGTGATGAACTGGAGTGGCTCGGGTTTGGCAGCTTTTGTCCTGGGATTCTGGCGCACCCCACGCTTAGCCGAAATGAAACGATTGCGGTACTACAGGAAATGGGGGCTGCCGAAGATACCATTATCATGCAGACCGAGCCGCTGACGCCCATGGTAAGAAAGCCCTTGAGGCTCCAGGTTAGAGAGAGTTGGAACCTTGATGAGTTATCCCAGAGCTACAAGGTTTTTCTGGATAAGTTTCGCCCTTTATGGCGCGCCCTGGCCAATGAAGATAATGCACTTAGCGAAGAAGAGTGCTTTATCGCGCGTATCTTGTTAATTCATGAATACCGCAAGGTTCAACTTCGCGACCCTCAACTTCCGGATGAGCTGCTTCCCGCCGCTTGGGAAGGGCGCAATGCCTTTCAGCTATGCCGAAACATATACCGTGCGATTCATCAGCGTGCGGAGAGTTGGTTGGACAAACACCTGGAAACCGCCGAAGGCCCCTTGCCCGCCCCTACGCCCGGGTTCTATCAGCGTTTTGGCGGCCTGGATTGAAGGGTGTTTTAGCCAGCCTAAAATACAAAACACCCCGAAGATTGGGCGTCCAACCTTCGGGGTGCAGTTTACCAGCAACGGCCCGCGTTCCCTCGCGGGCCTGACGCTCAGCGGTGCAGGTCGAAGCGGTCGTTCTCCATGACCTTGACCCAGCCCTTGACGAAGCGGTCGAGCATTCTCTCCTCACCACCGTTTGCGGCGTACTCCTCCGCGATGGCGCGCAGCTGCGAGTTGGAACCGTAGACCAGATCGACGCGTGTCGCGGTCCATTTCTTCTCGCCCGTGGCGCGGTCGTGGCCTTCGAAGCGTTCTTCGTTCTCGTCGACCGGCGCCCAGACGGTGCCCATGTCGATGAGGTTGACGAAGAAGTCGTTGGTCAGCTGGCCGGGGCGATCGGTGAGAACCCCTTCATCGTTGTCACCGACGTTAGCGCCGATGGCCCGCATGCCGCCGAGGAGTGCGGTCATCTGCGGTACGCTGAGATTGAGCATGAACGCCCGGTCGATCATCAGGTGCTCGGCGGGAATGGACGTCGTCTGCTCCTGCATGTAGTTGCGGAACGCATCGTGCCTGGGTTCGAGGTAGGCGTGGGTATCCACCTCGGTCATTTCCTGGCTGGCGTCGGTGCGGCCCGGAGTGAACGGCACCTTGATGTCATGCCCGGCCGCCTTAGCTGCCATTTCCACCCCGACGCTGCCGCCCAGCACGATCATGTCCGCAAGCGAGATGTTGGCGTCTGATGCGTCCTTGATCTCATCGAGCTTGTCGATCACTTCCGCCACACCGGAGCGCACGTTGATGTCCCAGCCGACCTGCGGCTCGAGACGAATACGTGCGCCGTTGGCGCCGCCGCGGTGGTCGGTCTGGCGATAGGTGCAGGCCGAGGCCCAGGCGGTTCCCACCAGCTGCTTGGCGGTGAGGCCGGCGTCGGCGATCTGCTGTTTGAGGGTGGCGATCTGCTGATCGTTGACCAGTGGCCCCTGGTGCTCGGGCACCGGGTCCTGCCAGACGAGAACTTCGTCGGCCACCTGCGGGCCGAGATAGCGGTCGCGTGGGCCCATGTCACGGTGCAGCAGCTTGTACCAGGCACGGGCGAACTCGTCGGTGAGCACCTCTGGGTTTTCGTGGTACTCCTTGGAGATCGCGAGATAGTCGGGGTCGGTGATCATCGCCATGTCGGCGGTATTCATCACCGGCGGGTTCTTCTTGCCTTCGACGTGGGCGTCGGGCACCCAGTAGCCTTCCTTGACTTCGACCGGCTCCCACTGGTTCGCGCCGGCGGGCGACTTCTTGACCTCCCACTGATGGGCGAAGATGGTTTTCAGGTAGGTGTGATCCCACTTGGTCGGCGTCGGGGTCCAGGCGCCTTCGAGTCCGGAGGTGATGGTGTACTCACCGAGGCCGGTCTCGTGCTTGTTGGCCCAGCCGATCCCCATCTCGTTGACCTTGGCTTCCTCTGGCGTCGCGCCGACGGCCTCGGCGGGGCCGTTGCCGTGCATCTTGCCGAAAGTGTGTCCCCCGACGGTCAGCGCGACCGTCTCGCGGTCGTTCATGCCCATCCGCGCGAAGGTCTCGCGTACATCCTGCGCGGATTTCATCGCATCCGGGATGCCGTTGGGGCCTTCCGGGTTGACGTAGATCAGCCCCATCTGGACCGCGGCGAGCGGGTTGTCCAGCACGCGGCTGCCATCTTCCCAGCTTCCGGTGTAGCGCTCATCGTTGGTCGCCAGCCACTCGGTCTCCGGCCCCCAATAGATGTCGTCTTCGGGCGCCCAGATGTCGGAGCGGCCGAACCCGAAACCGAAGGTGCGAAAGCCCATCGTTTCGAGCGCGCGGTTACCGGCGAAGACCATCAGGTCGGCCCAGGAAATCTTCTCGCCGTATTTCTGCTTGATCGGCCACAGTAGGCGGCGCGCCTTGTCCAGGTTGCCGTTGTCGGGCCAGCTGTTGAGCGGGGCGAAGCGCTGCGCGCCGGTGCCGCCGCCGCCACGGCCGTCGAGCGCCCGGTAGGTACCGGCCGCGTGCCACGACATCCGGATGAAGAACGGCCCGTAGTGGCCCCAGTCGGCGGGCCACCATTCTTGCGAGTCGGTCATCAACGCATCGACATCGGCGGAGAGTTCGTCGACGTCAAGCTGCGAGAACGCTTCTCCGTAGCTGAAATCCGCACCAAAGGGGCTGGCGTCGGGATGCTTCTGGTGCAGGACGTTGAGGTTGAGCTGGTCGGGCCACCAGTGTTCGTTGCCCTGCAGACGTGGCGTGGTACGTGCGCCCCATTCCGGGCGTGTAGGTTTTTGATCGGACACGTTATTATTCTCCTCGACTTGACTAGATGGGCTTACACTCAGTCTAGTCGACAATCCTGCATCGCGTCAGGTGGCGAAAGCTTCTCGGGCGGCTATAGGCACCATTGAAATTAGCTATCGATCCTCATGCAAGCGACCTTCCACATACTTGTGAAGGATGCTGGCCACAAGTGTCTGGTAGGGAATGCCTTCCGCCAGCGCTTTCTTCTGGAGCCCCCGAAGATCCTTGGAAGAAAGCCTGATGTTGATGCGTGCATCTTTCTTGAACATGGCCTCGGCGTACTGCTCATGCCGCGCTTTCCTATCCTCAACATCTGGCGCTCGCTGTAACTCTCCTGCATCGAATGCATCCAGAATTTCCTGCTCTTCTTTATCCAGCCTGCTCATTTCGGACCTCCCAAATAGCTTTTGGTCGCTTTCCGGCTCGGAATGATCTTTTTGATAGGTAGGACTGTGGCACATTGTGTGCTTTTTGTACTCAGGGACTAGCGCAAAATTTTGTGGCAAATTTGGAGCGCAGCGGTGGAAAAATTGTCCGACAACAGCGCCTTGTTAGCGCTATGCAGCACCAGAGTAGACATAATCTTTACTGTTAACTAGATTTTCAAATCCTGAAACAATGTGAAAACAAATTGTTTCAATATCTGCGACCCTTTGATTCAAGACATTAACTGTGTAACGCCCCCCAATCTTCGCTGCTTTTTCTCTACCATGAGCGATGGCATTTCTGTGTTCCTTAATTTCTCTCAATATCCATGGGTTTATGTTTGAAGGAAATGCATCGCCCGCCAAATGGAATATGGCCCATATGTCTTCAATTTGTTGTTGGGATATATTAATCCCATCGGTAGGAAATACTGAATCGTCTATCTGTGCAGGCGCAGTAGAAAATAGAGCATCAAACAGGTCCTTCTTTTTATTCCAAACATTCTTTTTAGAGCTATTTAAAAGAGCATTGAATTTACTATCTAGGACGGTGCACAATAAATATTTCTTGAACTCCAACGGTTTGAGCTGTTCTTGACTAATGACTTCAAGAAAGCGCGATACCACATTAGTAATTGTGTATTCAACTGATGAATACAAAGAAACAAAAAGAAACCCCTTTTGAATCTTAACCAAGTCGGTGCTTTGACCACTAGCTTCCAAAGCTGAGACATGGCTAATCAGCTCCTTAGATTGGTTTAATCTATCTAAAATTTCTAACTCTATTGTTTTAAATATCTCACTTGAACCTGTCATAGCAATATCCAATTCTTGCCTTTAATTTGGGCTTGGAGTTAGTTGCTGAAGAGGTAAGTTTAGTTAGCTCTTCATCATCAATCCAAGTTTCAACATCTTTTCCCCGTATGTCGGTTCCTTCCTCAATAGCATCTGCTGCTCCAATGGATATTGCTTCAAAGAGATTAAAGGGCGTGGTTTTCCTATTTCCTCTTTTTATTCCTTCAGGTAGCTCGCTAGCTAATGCTTCAAAAGTATTTTCGAATATTGAGCGGTTCTTTTTATAGTTAAATGATACAGAAGAATCAGCCATGTAATCATTAAGGAAATCAACTACGCTATGCTCAAAATTATCTCTATTATTTTTATAAGAAAAGAATTTTAGTATTAATTCTGCTTTTGTCCCATCACTTTCTTTTGCCTTAGGAAGGTTGACTACAGCATTGAAATGTTCATTCTCAGAAAGCTCTGAAATAAAATCATTGAATTGGCCGCGAAAAACGCAGGCTCGAATTTCTTGATCAGTTAATTTTATGCCTCCAGTATTCAATCTTTCAAACAAGTCAAAACGAACTTTAAGATCGCTTTTATCACTCAGTGTTGTGACTTTCAGAGGCCTCAAGCTGAACTTTAGTTTCAGGGTTTGTGGTAGATCCTTGTAACTAGATCCATTGAATTCCGTCAGAACATCAAGGCTATTAAGTGTTAAATTAGATTTAAAACCAAGTTTTTCTAATTGTTCTTCGTTGCCGACAAAGTGGATCAATGAACTCAATCGTTGAACACCATCAATCAATTCCCAAGAACCATCTTTGTTTGCTGCCATAAATAGGCTGGGTACGGGTATCCCTAGAAGGACAGATTCGATTAACCTCGATTGATTTTCACGGGGCCATCTAAATTGTCTTTGATATTCGGGGGCGATATCAACAATACCCTCATCTGCCATTGAGACCAGTTATTTTACTGATATATCGAATGAGTCAAAGTCAACTTTACGTGTTTCCTTTTCTAGTTGACTTGCATAGTCTTTCATATATTTTCCTAAATTCATAAGTTTTAGACTGGATTAATTTAGTAGTGCTAACGCGTAGCCTGAAGCCGATTGTTATGTCATCCCGGAACTTAATGAGAACCCAAATGGGTGCGTTGAATAAATAAAGAGAATGGTATGCCTCGACAGATGTATTTACGTTTTTTACTTCCGCTAGGGTAGTCATAGTAGACTGATGTGCCTTTGCAGTTAATAATCTTGCTTTCTATTTGGCGCATAAGAGACCCGATCTCATCCGAATGATCAAAGGCTCTGTTTTTTAGTCCAAAGCCGAACCCTGTCAGGTCCAAGGATCGCCACGAATTACTGTCAAATATGGTTGCGTCTATATATGGCGTTCTGCCAGACCCAGGGTGAATTGCTACATCACCGACTCTAGCGAATAGTTCCTTTCTGGGATGAACAATTCCAGACAGCACAAGTTGATCGGGTGGAGGCATAGACGAAGCATCCTTGTTATTGTTGGAGGCTAACAGTAATTATATGCTTGGTTGCATAATCTCAATAAACGTGCCGTCAGCGCATTTATTGAGGTTATGTAGCTGCCTCGATCAAATCTACCTCATTGATTCTCTTGAGCAAAGGTGAATGAGAAAATATGGGCAATATTCGTGTGCTTACGCGTTTTACCATTCCCAATAAGTCTGGATACAAGCACATGGTCTTGGCAACCACAGGGTGGCAATCCTGTGAAGCCTGGATTCATAGAATAACTGCAGCACTTTGGGCCACCCGGGGATAAAACGCTATCGCCTTCGTACCGAGTAAACCTATTGCTGCTGGATTCAGGCGAACGACGTCCATTGGCTTTCTCGTGGAAATACGCCACGCGATCACGCTATCTGTCCTTGCAACTCCCCCCTCGTCCTCCTAGACTCCATTCACGAACTGCTTGACGGGGTGCCGGTGAATCCGGCTGAGATGACGCAGGTGTGATGCAGGTTGTATACACACCACAAGCGTTGGTCCCGTTGAACCTGATCCGGCTAATTTCCTGAGCGCTTCTCGGGAAGGGTACCGGCGTAGGGATCAAGCATTGGCTGGGCCTATCTTTTTCTTTCCCCCTCCGCGCCATTCTTGTACCTGCCCGACCTCCGGATCTCATCTAAACCGGAGGCACCATGGGCTATCGTTTCGCAGACCTGACTACCGCTTGCCAAGACGACTGGACGGCTTACCTCCAGCACGATTTCGTGCGCGCTCTGGGTGCCGGCTCCCTCGACGAGAACGCCTTTCGCCACTACCTCAAGCAGGACTATCTGTTCCTGATTCATTTTGCGCGTGCCTACGCCTTGGCGGCCTACAAGAGCCGCACGCTTGCCGACCTGCGCCAAGCTCACGAAGGGCTGAAAGCTATCGTCGATATCGAACTCGACCTGCACGTAGGTTTTTGCCGCGAGTGGGGCATTTCAGAAGTTGACCTGGCCCAGCTGCCCGAGGCTCGGGCAACGCTGGCCTATACGCGCTATGTACTGGACACCGGCAATCGCGGCGACCTGCTCGATTTGCACGTGGCGCTGGCTCCTTGCCTGGTCGGCTACGGCGAAATCGCCAACTGGCTGAATGCGCAGCCCTTTACCCTGCGTGGCGAGGGCAACCCTTTTGATGCCTGGATCGCCATGTACGCAAGCGATGAGTTTCAGGCAGCGATGCACGCGGAACTCGACTGGTTGAACGCCCGCTTGGCGGATGTCACCCCAGCGCGCTTTGCCGAATTATCCACCACCTTCCGCGATGCCACCCGTCTGGAAATCGATTTCTGGCAAATGGGCCTGGACCAGGCCGATTGATTCACCCCTCACCCTCGAAATCATAACCATAAGAGAGATGACACCATGAACAAGACCCAGAATTTCCTCGCCGAGACCGCCCAGGTCGATAGTGCCGCCATCCAGCCGTTGCCCGGCTCGCGTAAGCTTTACATCGAAGGCTCACGCCCGGATATCCAGGTACCGTTTCGCGAGATTTCGCTATCCCCGACCAAGACCTCGGGTGCCGATGAAGAGAATCCGCCGTTGCTGGTCTATGACACCTCCGGCCCTTACTCCGACCCGAACGCCGATATCGATTTGCGCAAAGGCCTGCCGGCACTGCGCCGGGCCTGGATCGAGGAGCGTGACGACACCGAGCTGCTTGATGGCCTTACCAGTGAATACGGCAATCGCCGCGCCAACGACCCGATGCTCGCCCAGTTACGTTTCGACCTGAAGCGCACCCCGCGCCGGGCACTTTCTACAAAAGATGGCCGGCCAGGGAACGTCACCCAGCTGCATTACGCTCGCCAAGGCATCATCACCCCCGAGATGGAATTCATCGCCATTCGCGAAAACCAGCGCCGCCAGACATTGGGATCCGCGGAAGTCGAGCGTATTCTCGGCCACCAGCACCCCGGCCAAGGGTTTGGCGCCCGCCTGCCCGAAGAGATCACCCCGGAATTCGTGCGCGCCGAAGTGGCGGCGGGAAGGGCGATTATTCCCAACAATATCAATCACCCGGAATCCGAGCCGATGATCATCGGGCGCAACTTCCTAGTCAAGATCAACGGTAACCTGGGTAATTCGGCGGTTTCTTCTTCCATTGAAGAGGAAGTCGACAAGATGACCTGGGGCATCCGCTGGGGCTCGGATACCGTCATGGATCTGTCCACCGGCCAGAATATCCACGAAACCCGCGAGTGGATCATTCGCAACGCCCCGGTACCCATCGGCACGGTGCCGATCTATCAGGCGCTGGAAAAGGTCAAGGGCGTCGCCGAAGACCTGACTTGGGAAGTGTTCCGCGACACCCTGATCGAGCAGGCCGAACAGGGCGTGGATTACTTCACCATTCATGCGGGCGTGCTGTTGCGCTATGTGCCTCTGACCGCCAAGCGCGTCACCGGCATCGTCTCGCGTGGCGGCTCGATCATGGCCAAGTGGTGCCTGTTCCACCATCAGGAAAGCTTCCTCTACACCCATTTCGAGGAAATCTGCGAGATCTGCAAGCAGTACGATGTGGCCTTCTCGCTGGGTGACGGCCTGCGCCCCGGTTCGGTCGCCGATGCCAACGACGAAGCCCAGATGGCCGAGCTGAAAACCTTGGGCGAGCTGACCCATATCGCCTGGAAGCACGACGTTCAGGTGATGATCGAAGGCCCCGGCCATGTGCCCATGCACCTGGTCAAGGAGAACATGGACAAGCAGCTCGAATATTGCGACGAAGCGCCGTTCTACACCCTCGGCCCGCTGGTCACCGATATCGCCCCGGGCTATGACCACATCACCTCGGGCATCGGTGCGGCGATGATCGGCTGGTTCGGCTGCGCGATGCTGTGCTATGTGACCCCCAAGGAACACCTGGGCCTGCCCAACAAGGACGACGTCAAGACCGGGATCATCACCTACAAGATCGCCGCCCACGCCGCCGATCTGGCCAAGGGGCACCCGGCCGCCCAGCGCCGTGACAATGCGCTCTCCAAGGCGCGCTTCGAGTTTCGCTGGGAAGACCAGTTCAACCTGGGCTTGGACCCGGACACCGCCCGCGAATACCACGACGAGACCTTGCCCAAGGATTCGGCCAAGGTGGCGCATTTCTGTTCCATGTGCGGGCCGAAATTCTGCTCGATGAAGATCAGCCAGGAAGTGCGCGACTACGCCAAGGAGCATGGCTTGGACGGCGACCAGGAAGCGGTCATGAAAGGCATGGAGGAGCAGGCGGAGAAATTCAAGAAAGAAGGGCGGGAGCTGTACAAGGAAGTCTGACCGCCGCCGGCGCAAGCCATACCGCGAACCAGAACGCCCCCACCGGATGCCCGGCGGGGGCGCTTTTCATCGTGTTGCCTTCAAGAGGGGACTTGTCTCTCGAATAAGCCAGCGGATTCTTTCTCAAGCTCCATCAGCGAGTTGTTCAGCAGTTCTAGAAAGGATTTGGTAAGACCGGATTGCCCCCTCTGCTTGGGAAAAATCATGCTGTAGCGGTAGGGGACCCTCGGCTCGAAGCGCTTCACGATCAGGCCGAGACGTCGATAGTGCCAGGCAGTGATGGGATCAACCAATGAGACACCACTGCCGGCCAGCACGAAGGCGCAGGCGGCGTAATGCAGTTGGGTCTCGATCATCAATTGTCGGCTGACGCCCTCGCGCTCGAAGACACTATCAATCTTGTGGCGGATACTCTGCTCCGAGCCCAGCGATACAAAGATTTCCCCCTCCAGGTCCCGCGGTCGAATGACGTCGTGGTCGGCAAGCCGATGCCCGGAGGGCAGGATGCAGACCAAACGGCTATCGGCGAGAACGCTTGCCTCAATGCTCGGGTCGTTGAGTTCTATGCCCGAAATCACCCCCAGATCAAAGTGCTGACTGGCCACCAGGTCAGCCACCTGCTGGGTGCTGCGCACCTGGAGGGTGACTGACACGCCGGGATGCAGTTGACAGAATTGGTCGGTCAAGGCTGGCAGGAACTCTACCGATACGGCAGGCATGGAGGCGATGCGCAGCGACCCCAGGTGGAATTCTCTCAGTTCCTCCGCTGCCCGGGATAGTTTTTCCAGCGAGACGAAGGCTCTTTCCACTTCCTCATAGAAGAAGCGTGCCTCTGGCGTGGGAACCAGCCGGCGCCGGCGCCGTTCGAACATCTTCACGCCGATGGTCTCCTCGAAGTCGGTCAACAATCGGCTTACAGCAGGCTGGGAGACGTAGAGAATCTCCGCTGCCCCTCTGGTTGTTCCATTGATCATGACGGCCCGGAAGGCTTCGATCTGCCGGTAGGTCAGTTTAGTCATGCAGACTCTCCGAGCAAGTTGACAACATAATGTTATCAAAAGATATGAATAAACGATTGGATGTTATATATGGCGGCGGCCAAGATGTCGATGACACTACTTCACGGCCCTGGCATACAAACACAACACGCGAGAAGGCCCTATGGAACGATTCTTTCGCTACACCTTGACCCTGTTGATCATCCTGGTGGCAGGCAGTCAGTTCATCCAGGTTATTACCCGTTACCTCCTTGAAATGCCGGTCATGGGTCTCGAAGAAGCCACGCTGATTCCTACCCTTTGGCTTTATATGCTCGGCAGTGTCAATGCCTCGCGTGAGGACACTCAGATCAGAGCCAACGTCCTGGACATCTTCTTGAAGACGGACCGTGCCAAGGGCTTCCTGCAGGCATTTTCCGACACCATCAGCGTGATTATCTCGATTTGGCTGGCTACTTGGGCATGGGACTACTTCAGCTATGCATCCCGGGTCGGCAAGAGCACCCCAACGCTTTATATCCCGACCATCGTCTATGAATCCGCGCTAATAGTCGGCCTGGTTCTGATGGTCGTCTTTACCCTCTGGCACTTGCTGCGCAATCTCGGCTACCTGTTGGGTATTCGCCAAAACCCCGACCATCCCTCTAGCGACCCCGATTATCCCGAAACTGCCGAGGTCCAGGAGTTCAAGGTGTTGGCTGATAACAATAAGGACAAAAATCATGATTGAGATAGCGCTGTTGGCATTTGCTGTATTGATCGTGTTGCTGACCCTCGGTGTACCCCTGCCCTATTGCTTCGGTGCAGCTCTCATGGTCATGACCATGATTGGCGAGTCCACGATGCGCGGCATGATGATGTGGGGGTTCAGCCAACTAACCAATCCGATACTCCTGGCGATTCCTCTTTTCGTCTTTGCTGGAACGCTGATGAGCGTCAGTGGCATTGCCTCTAGCCTTCTCAGATTCGTCAACATCTTTGTGGGGCGCGTTCGCGGCGGCCTGGGGGTGATGGCAACGATCAGCTGCGCCATCATTGGCGCCATTTCCGGCAGCGGTCTGACTGGCATTGCGGCCATTGGCCCCATTCTCATTCCTGAGATGGAGCGCAAAGGTTATCCCCGGGCCTACGCCACGGCGCTGATTGCGAACTCCTCGATTCTCGGCTTACTGATACCACCCAGCGTCACGATGATCGTCTATGGATGGGTCACGGACACCTCCATACTGGCGAGCTTTCTGGCTACCCTGGGGCCGGGGCTGCTGATCATGCTCCTCTTCTGCATCGTCAACATGGTCATGTCGCGCAAGTTTGATCTGGTGCTTGACGAGCCGTTGGCATTCGACCAGCGAATCCGTGATGCCGGCCGACGCACTTTTCATGCGATACCGGCACTATTAATGCCAGTGATCATTCTCGGTGGAATCTACGGTGGCATCATGACGCCTACCGAGGCTGCAGCAGTGGCCGTCATCTATGCACTGCCAGTGGGCTTCATGATCTATCGCGGACTGACCTGGAGGACGCTGCTTGAGTCAGGCAAGGAGTCCGCTACTTCTATTGGCGCGATTCTGATCATGATCCTGTTCAGCTTGATACTCAGTCAGCTGTTCGTACGGGAAGGCATTCCCCAAGCCTTGGTCGAGATGATCTTCGAGATTACCGACAACAAGTTCCTTTTGTTGCTGCTTATCAATCTGATGCTTTTCGGCATCGGCATGGTAGTCAACGATATCACCGCCATCATCCTGACCGGCCCTTTGCTACTTCCCCTGATGGAAGCCCTGGGAGTCAGTCCCGTTCAGTTCGCTGCCATCATGGGCGTCAACACCGCCATGGGCGGCGTGACCCCACCCTATGCAAGCATCCTCTATCTCGGTGCCCGTATCGGCAAGGTGAAGTTCACCGAGGTAGTCAAGCCCGCCATGAAACTGATCCTGTTTGGTTACCTGCCCGTGGTGGTGCTGGTTTCAGCCTGGCCTGACCTGTCCGAGTTTCTACCCGGCCTGTTCGGCTACTGATCGGTCGCAATAAAGCGATCACGACACCCGCAATGAAAGAATGGAGAAAACAATGAAAATGCCTTCAGTTAAGATCCTGACTGCCGCTATCGCCCTATCGGTCTCGGCAAGCACGATGGCCGAAGCTGCCACCCTGATGTTGTCGCATGTACGCCCCGAAGGGACCGCCATCGACAATGACGCCCGCGTATTCGCCGAAGAAGTAGCAGAGGCCACCGATGGCGCGGTGAATATCCGGTTGTTCCCGGCCAGTGCCCTTGGCGACTACACCACGGTTCAGGAAGGGCTTAGCATCGGTTCAGTGGATATGGCTGTTCAGCCTCCTTCCTCAGAAGTCGATCGTCGCTTCCAGCTGGCCTACCTTCCTTATCTTGTGCAGAGCTGGGAAGACGCCGAAAAGACATTCACGGCTGGCGCCCCCCTGCGTGAGACGGTCGAGGAGCTCTATGCGGAACAGGACATTCATGTTCTGGGGGCCTGGCCGGTCTACTTCGGCGGCATAGCACTGAATACCGAGGTGGAGAATGCCACGAATCCGCACGTTGAAAAGAGTGCAAAATTGCGTGTGCCACCGATGAAATCCTTTCAGCTAACGGCAGATAACATCGGATACATCGCTTCCCCCTTACCTTTCTCGGATGCCTTTACCGCCATCCAGACTGGCGTGGTCGACGGCATCATGGGGTCGGGAGCCGAGGGCTATTACGCCTCTTTCCGCGATGTGACGGAGTATTACCTGCCGCTCAATACGCATTTCGAGATGTGGTACCTGCTGATCAATCAACCCGCCTACGATAGCTTGACCGAAGACCAGCAGGCAGCTTTGTCCGAGGCGGCAAAACGCTTCGAAGAAGACCGCTGGGAGACCGCCGAAGCCGACCAGGCGCGCAACGAGAAACTTCTCGAGGAAGCAGGTGCCACCATCATTCCGGTCTCGGATGAGCAGATCGCCGAGCATGCTGAAATCGTCCGCGAGACAGTATGGCCCGTGATTATCGATGATATCGGTAGCGAATGGGCTAACGACGTGCTGGATCGCGCCGGTCGTTGATACGTTTCATGGCCCGGCCATTCGGTCGGGCTCATCGAATTTCCCGGAACGACGCGAGGATTCACCATGACGGAAACAGCGACGCAAGGGGCGCGTATCGCCGATGTCTGCCTGATAGGCGGCGGCCTGGTCGGCATGGCAATCGCACTAGGGCTACAACGCAACGGGCTTCATGTCGCTGTGCTCGACGAGGGTGATGTGGCGTTGCGTGCCTCCAGGGGGAATTTCGGTCTGGTATGGGTGCAGGGAAAGGGAGACACCCTGCCGGAATATGCCGATATCACTCGGCTATCCGCACGGCTGTGGCCCACCTTCGCTGCTTCTCTTCAGGATTCCACAGGAGTCGATGTCCAGCTTCAGCAGCGTGGAGGCTTGTATCTCTGCCTGACAGAACAAGAGCTCGACGCCCGTGCCCGCATGCTGGGCAAAATGCACGAAGCGGCAGGTGGAGACTATCCCTACGAAACATTGGACCTGAAGCAGGTTCGGGAGAAGATTCCTGAAATAGGGGATACGGTAGCTGGTGCCACTTGGTGTCCAGAGGATGGCCACGTAAACCCATTGCTGCTACTGCGTGCCATGACGGAACGCTTCAAGGCGCAGGGGGGCATCATCGACAACACTGGACGGGTGGAAACCATTGAACCCCATCCTGAGGGTTTCCGTATCCATGCCGGTGGTGACTGGGACTGTGCCCGGGTCGTGCTCTGTGCCGGCCTGGGTAATCGTGAGCTGGCCCCACAGGTTGGTCTGTCTGCACCGTTGTCGCCCAACCGTGGGCAAGTACTCGTGGGCGAACGGGTTCGTCCCTTCCTCGATTATCCCACTGGGCATGTCCGGCAGACCGGTGAGGGCACCGTCCAGATCGGTGATTCCAAGGAAGACGTGGGCTTCGACAGCGGGACCACTACCGAAGTCATGGCAAAGATAGCCCATCGGGCCATCAGACTGTTCCCTTTGCTGCGCGATGTGAAACTGGTCCGCGCCTGGGGAGCATTGCGTGTCATGACACCGGATGGCTACCCCATCTATCAAGCATCGACCTCCTGTCCTGGTGCGTACCTGGTCACTTGCCACAGTGGCGTGACCTTGGCGGCCTTTCATGAAGGTCCGCTGGCTGACTGGATTGCCAGCGACCGGTACGACCCTTCGCTGGAGGTATTCCATGCCGAACGTTTCACACTTTGAACGTCTGCCCATGCGTGCAGGCGAACAGGTGACTGTCTTCGTGGAGGGCCAGGCACTCAAGGTGGACAGTTATGACACAGCCGCCGCGGCCGTGTTGATCGCTGGCCTGGTACCGTCCCGCACGACGCCGACAAGCGGTAGCCCGCGGGCACCTTATTGCCTGATGGGGGTGTGCTTCGAATGCCTGCTAGACATAGACGGTGTGGCCAATCAGCAGGGCTGCATGGTGAAGGTCCGCGATGGGATGCAGATTCGCCGCCAAGCCGGTGCCCGCGATATCCATGAGCCCCGGCAGGAGACAGCAACATGAGTGACCGCGACACGACCGAGTATTGTTATGACCTTGCTATCATCGGTGCAGGCCCCGCTGGAATGGCCGCCGCCGCAGAAGCGGGACAACTTGGGCTAGCCACCGTCCTGATCGATGAGCAAGAGGAGGCTGGTGGACAGATCTACCGCGCTATCGGGCGAGCACCGTTAGCTGACGAGGATGTGCTGGGCAGCGACTATTACAAGGGTCGGCTCCTGCTGGAGGCCATGCAGGCATCGCACACCAACTATCTGCCCGGCACCTCGGTATGGGATGTCGAGGACGATCTGACGATGAGCGTCTCTCATCATGGCCATAGTCGGCAGGTCCGTGCTCGCAGACTATTGATTGCGACCGGCGCCCAGGAGCGCCCCGTACCGTTTGCTGGCTGGACACTGCCTGGTGTTATGACCTGCGGCGCCGCTCAAGTGCTGCTCAAGAATAGTGCCTTGGTGCCGCCGGCACCGCTGGTACTGGCTGGCAGCGGCCCTCTCTTGTTGTTGATTGCCAGCCAGCTGTCTCACGCAGGTGTACCGATCGAGGCTGTACTGGATACCACTCCTCGCGACAACTACCTTCGTGCAGCACGATATAGCCCCGGTGCGCTGCGTAATCCCAAGTTGCTTCTCAAGGGAGTTGGCCTGCTGCGCACACTCAAGCGCTCGGGGGTTCCACATATCACGGGGGTAGAAAGCCTGAGAGCCGAGTCGGGTAACGATGACCATGTAGACAGGGTGTGCTATCGCCGTAAGGGGATTGATCACAAGCTCTATTGTCGCTCCCTTCTGGTCCACCAAGGCGTCGTACCCAACGTGCAGTTGACGAGAGCGTTGGAACTCGAGCACCGCTGGCACGAGCAACAGCAGTGCTGGCATCCGCACGTCGATGTCTGGGGTGAAACTTCTAGAGCCGGTATCTTCGTGGCAGGTGACTCAAGCGGCATTGCCGGTGCTCAGGCAGCGGAAGAAGCTGGACGACTTTCAGTATTGCAGATTGCCAAGCAGCTGGGTCAGCTGGAGGAAGGGGAGTGTGATACGCGAGCGGTGCCCATTCGTCGGCGCTTGGGGCCGCATCAAGCCATCCGGCCCTTTCTTGATGTCCTCTATCAACCCGCCCGGTCCTTCCTTATTCCCGAGGATGACACTATTGTTTGCCGTTGCGAGGAAATCACCGCCGGTGAGCTGCGCCACATCGCAGATGCCGGTTGCCAGGGGCCCAACCAGGCAAAGGCTTTCTGTCGGGCCGGCATGGGGCCTTGTCAGGGACGCCTTTGCGGCCTGACGGTTTCCCAGGTGCTCGCCGAGCGCAGCAATCAATCTATCGATGCTGTCGGTTACTACCATATCCGTCCACCTATCAAGCCCTTGACCATCGGTGAACTCGCAGATATCGCAAACTGATCCTTTCCACTTTTTTCAGGAATCCCAAGATGACAATTTCTCGCCATGAAACCGGCGTCCGCATGAGCCGGGCCGTCGTACACCACGACACGATTTACCTCTGCGGCCAGGTAGCCGAAGATCGCCATGCCGACATCACCGGCCAGACCGAAACGATGCTGGCCAAGGTCGACGCCCTTCTCGAATCCGTCGGCAGCGACCGTAATCACATGCTTTCTGCCACTTTATACCTGAAAGATATGGCGCTTTTCGAGGCGATGAATCGGGTCTGGGATGCCTGGGTGCCCGAAGGGCAGGCGCCGGCACGGGCCTGCGTCGAGGCCCGCATGGCCAGCCCTGAACTGCTTGTGGAAATTTCAGTGGTTGCCGCTGTCATTCCAGGGAAGGGAGAGTAAGACAACGCCATGGGGGTAGCGTAAGGAAGAAGAGGTTGGTCGCGGTTCTATTAACTGCTGACTGAAGTGGCCCAATTGGATTGTCATCCAATTGGGCACTTTTCGTTCAGGCGTAACCAACCCAGTAGTCTCTTCTCAGGTCTTATGGCAATCGACTTAATCGGCATTGGCATTATTTTGGGAGAACTTCTGTTTCAGTTTGTCGCTCTCTGCCTTGGCGGCTTCTTCATCTGCCTTGGCAATCGCCTCGCGCTCTTTGGCCTCGTCCGAAAGCGATTTATCAGGCAGTACGATGTTAAGGGTGAAGGCGGTGATCGCCGCTACCACGATAGGTGCGCCGCCGATCAGGTCTCTCAACACTGCCGGGAACTGCTCAATGGCCGACGGTACCGAAGCGATGCCCAGACTCAATGCCAGGGCGAGACCCACGATCGTCATGTTTCGGGCGGACATCTCATCTTTGACCAGTAATTGGATGCCGGTCATGGTGATCATGCCGAAGACGGTAATGGTCGCACCGCCCAGCACAGGGTAGGGGATGGTGGTCATGATCGCCCCGAACTTCGGGCTAAGCCCGGCCAGGATCATGAAGATACCCGCCAGCGCCAGGACGTAACGGCTGATGACCTTGGTCATCGCGACGATACCGACGTTCTGGCTGAAGGTGGAGGTCGGCAATGCACCGAAGAAAGAGCTGATGGTGGTGGTCAGACCATTGCCCAGCAAGCCACCGGTCAATTCCTGGGTCTTTAGCTCACGGTTCATACCGCCTACGGTCGTGGCGGACAAATCGCCGATGGTTTGCACGGAATTGATCACGCAGATGACCACCATGGAAGCGATAGCGGCGGCGTGAAACTCCATCTCGAAGGGCATTACCTTGGGAACGGCGATCCAGGGCGCATTGACCACATTGCCGAAGCTGACCATACCCAAGGCGAGCGACAGCAGATAGCCCACGACGATGCCGACAATGATCGCGGAAAGCTTGACCACTCCTTTACCGAACTGAGCGGCAATCAACACGGTGAGTAGCGTGACCACTGCCACGAACCAGTTGATGGGGTCGCCAAAATTGGGTGCGTTCACGTTGCCACTGCCCGCCATGTAGCGAATGGCAATGTCGTAAAGAGACAAGCCGATAACCAGTACCACCGTACCGGCGACGACGGGTGGAAAAAGGTGGCGGATATACTGGATGAAGTAGCCCACCACGACCATGGTCATGCCGCCGATCAGCTGGGCGCCAAGAATCCCTTCAATACCGTACTGAGCCCCCACCGCGACCAACGTCGGCACATAGGCAAAGCCCACACCAAAGATGGCCGGCAGGCGTGCGCCGAATTTCCACACCCCATAAAGGTGGAAGACGGTACATACCCCTGATGCCAGGACGGCAATCTGAATGAGCAGCAGTTTTTCTTCCATGTTCGCACCCACCACGCCGGCAACGATAATGGGTGGCGTAATCACGCCGGCGATCATGGCAAGCAGGTGTTGAAGCGAGAGAGGGAGAGCCTTCAGAAAGCGCGGTTTTCCGTAGAAATCAAACAGGGAAGTGTTCTTTTCATCGGTTCGCTTCCGCTGGCCGGAAGAGGCTGAGGCTTCACTCATGAAGGTCTCTCCATTGTTGTTGTATAGTAATAATAATACTGTACACAAAAATTTAGTAGAAAATATAACAAAAAGTGTATACAAAAAAGCTTTGAAGTGTCGCAATTAAAGAGATAACAGTGTCGTCATTATGTTGGAGGATGCTATGTTGCATGCTCAACCACTTTGATACCAATGATGCGCCGCCGATGGTGGCTTCGTCAGACAAGCACGGGAGAAACCGATGGGACGCCTTACGACTCATGTTCTGGATACAGCCCAGGGCCGCCCTGGAGAAGGCATTAAAATCGAGGTTTATCGTTTGGATGCTGAACGACGCCAGCTTCTCAAGACAGTCGAGACCAATGATGACGGTCGTTGCGATGCCCCGATACTGGAAGGTGTCGATCTAGTAATAGGGGAATACGAACTGGTATTTCATGCAGGTGATTACTTGACGCGCCAAGGAGTGAAAGGTGAGGAGCCGCGCTTTCTGAGTGTTATCCCGCTACGCTTCGGGGTCAATGATGCATCGCAGCACTATCATGTGCCGTTATTGCTATCGCCTTACGCCTACTCGACGTATCGCGGTAGCTGAAGGCCGTCCGTCCAACAATAATCAAACGAGGTGAGGTTCCCCTCATGCAGGCCTATTTCATTGAATTTGCTAATTTCATGCTGCGCTGGCTACACGTCATCGCGGCAATCGCCTGGATTGGCGAGTCCATCTATTTTGTGATGTTGGATAACGGCTTGAGACCCCCCAAGGCCGCTGAAGACCGTGAAAAAGGCGTCTTCGGCGAGATGTGGGCGGTTCACGGTGGGGGGTTCTATCACAATCAAAAGTACGCCACCGCGCCTGCCAAGCTGCCTAACGACCTGCACTGGTCGTTCTGGAAGGCTTACACCACCTGGTTAACCGGTTTCGCGCTGTTCGTCATCCTGTACATGGTCAATCCGGGCTTCTATCTGGTAAACCCCGGCAGTGACTGGGAATGGGCCGCCAACCTGACGGGGTGGCAGGCAAATCTTCTGGCATTGACGTTCCTGCTGCTGGGCTGGGTCGTTTACAACGAACTCTGCAAACGTATCAGCCCGAACATGGAACGTGACGGCCTCTTGAGTATCGCGGTGGCGATCATGATGGTGGTGGTGGCCTACCTGAGCACCCAGATGTTCTCCGGACGCGCCGCCTTCCTGTTGACCGGCGCCGTGATGGCGACCGCCATGTCGGCCAATGTGTTCTTCTGGATCATTCCTGGTCAACGTCGCATGGTAAAGGCGATGAAGGCGGGCGAAACGCCCAACCCGCTTGACGGCAAGCGTGGCAAGCAGCGCTCGGTACATAATACCTATTTCACCTTGCCGGTCGTGTTGCTGATGATCAGCAACCACTACTCCTTCGCTTATTCCCATGAGCATGCCTGGGTGCTGATGACGTTGTTCATCTTTGCCGGTGCCTTGATTCGTCAGTACTTTGTATTGATGCACCAGGGCAAGATACAGCCTGCCTATCCGATAGTCGGTGTCGTCCTGATTCTAGTGGCTTTCTGGGCGGGTATGCCGGCGAGTAGCTCGGCGCCCTCTGGCGCCCAAGCGGCGGGAAGTGGGCCGGACATCACGGAAGTAAAGGCGTTGATTGATCAGCATTGTGTTGCCTGCCACTCACAATCGCCGACACAGCCGGGTTTCTCGGCGCCTCCAGCCGGTTTGGCGTACGATAATATTGAGCAGATTTTCCTTCAGAAAGACAAGATTCAACAAGTCGTCGAGAGTGGCTATATGCCGCTTGGTAACATGACGAACATGACGGAGGAAGAACGTGCCGTGATTCAAGCCTGGGCGGAGTCATCGTCCAAGCGTTGACGTCTCTGGAGTCGCTGCCACACAGCCCGCCTCATGGCGGGCTGTGTGCGTTTTCGAGGCGGCTATTTTTTCGTCAAATGACGCACGGTGATAGTCATCCTACAATGCGTATACAATGATGGTTGAATAAGGCATACAAGGAGTCCTGGCATGGAGCAGAAAAACAACTTGGTGGATGGCGCAGAAAACAAGGCGCGCCCTAGACGTCTGGGCAAGAACGGCGATGGCACCGAGCGTCATGAAGTGATCTATCGATCGATCAGCGATGCCATCATCGAACAACAGCTGCGCCCGGGAGCCAGGTTGCGAGAAGACGCCCTGACAGAAGTCTTCAATATCAGTCGCACGGGCATACGCAAGATCCTGCAGCGCCTGGCGCTGGAGCAACTGGTAACCCTTACTCCCCGGCGTGGCGCCAGTGTCACACGGCCGACGGCCAGTGAGGCGCGGGATGTCTTCGCCGCCCGGCAAATGGTCGAGTGCGGCTTGATGCCGGAGGTGGCGCGGCGTATCACCGAACAGGACGTGAGCGAATTGCGCGAGATGGCCAAGCGCGAGCGTGAAGCGCTCAAAACCGGTGAGCAGAGCACGGCGATCAAGCTGTCTGCGGCATTTCATGAGCGCCTGGCACAACTTTCCGGTAACGCTACCCTGGCGGCATTCGTCGGCCAGCTCTGTTCGCGTTCATCGTTGATTCTCGCGGTTTACGGGAGCGCCGGGCATCTGGGCTGTGAGTCGCATGACCATGACGATCTGATCGACTACCTGGCCGAAGGCGACGGTGAAAAAGCCAGGACGTTCATGAATCATCATCTCAAGGAAATCGAGGCCTCGCTTTCCATCATCGAAGAAGAAGCGGTAGCGCCCGACCTGCATCAGATATTCGGCATGAACTCTTGATGACCCTGCCCAACGTCAACAATCCTTACGTGTAAACTTGCAGGTTATTTGAGTACAGTTTATCTTCTTGTTGTATACAAAGCATTCGGTAGAATTTCTCAAAGCGCATACCGGCAAGGAACTTACCTCATGCATTCGCCCGATTACCCCCGTGACCTGGTCGGCTATGGCCGCACTCCCCCTCATGCTAACTGGCCTGGCAAGGCGAAAATTGCCGTGCAGTTCGTGCTGAATTATGAAGAAGGCGCAGAGAATTCGGTGCTGCACGGCGATAGCGGTTCCGAGCAATTCCTTTCAGAGATACTGGGGGCGCCCGCCTTCCCCGACCGTCACCTGAGCATGGAATCCATCTATGAGTATGGCTCACGGGCCGGGGTGTGGCGTGTGTTGCGCGAGTTCGAACGGCGCGGCTTGCCGTTGACCATCTTCGGTGTGGCCATGGCCCTGGAACGTAATCCCGAGGTGGCGCATGCCTTCAAGGAGTTGGGTCACGAGATCGCTTGTCACGGCTATCGCTGGATCAACTATCAGGAAGTGCCGGAAGCGGTGGAGCGCCAACACATGCAGCGTGCCATCGAGGTGTTCCAGAACCTGTACGGCGAGAAGCCGCTGGGTTGGTATACCGGCCGCGATAGCCCCAATACGCGTCGCCTGGTACTCGACCAGGGCGGATTTTTGTATGACAGCGACTATTACGGGGATGACCTGCCGTTCTGGACGCGGGAAAAGGACAGCCAGGGCCGGACGCACTCCCATCTGGTGGTGCCTTATACGCTGGACTCCAACGACATGCGTTTTGCCTCGCCACAGGGCTTCAATACCGCTGATCACTTCTTCAGTTATCTGCGCGATGCTTTCGACGTCCTGTACGCCGAAGGCGAAGAAGCACCCAAGATGCTTTCCATCGGCTTGCATTGCCGGTTGATCGGCCGCCCGGGTCGCTTCCGCGCGTTACAGCGTTTTCTCGATCATATCGAGGCTCATGAGCGTGTCTGGGTGACGCGACGTGTGGATATCGCCCGTCATTGGGCCGAGCACCATCCCGCTCTCTGACGTAATGCTTTTCTAATAATGAACGGAAAGGAAGATGATGGCCAAGCGCAACTATTACGCTCCCCAAGGCGGTCATCCGCCCCAGACACAGCTGCTGTCGGATCGCGCCGTGTTTACTGAAGCCTATGCAGTGATCCCCAAGGGGGTCATGCGCGACATCGTGACCAGCAACTTGCCGTTCTGGGACAAGACCCGCTTGTGGGTGCTGTCTCGTCCGCTGTCCGGGTTTGCCGAAACGTTTTCCCAGTACATCATGGAAGTGGCTCCTGAGGGTGGCAGCGACAAGCCTGAGCCCGACCCGACGGCGGAAGGCGTGCTGTTCATCGTCGAAGGCGAACTGACCCTCACCCTGGCAGGGGAAACCCACCTGATGCAGCCCGGCGGTTATGCCTTTCTTCCCCCGGGAACAAGCTGGCAGGCGCATAACCGGTCTGAAGAGTCGGTACGTTTTCACTGGGTGCGCAAGGCTTATGAGCGGGTCGAAGGCATAGAGGTACCGGCGGCATTCGTCACCAATGAAAACGACATTGAACCGACGGCCATGCCGGGTACCGATGAAAAGTGGGTGACCACGCGCTTCGTCGACCCGGAAGACGTCCGCTACGACATGCATGTCAATATCGTCACCTTCCAGCCTGGTGGGGTTATTCCCTTCGACGAAACCCATGTCATGGAGCACGGGCTTTACGTGCTCGAAGGCAAGGCGGTCTATCACCTGAATCAGGACTGGGTGGAGGTCGAGGCCGGCGACTTCATGTGGTTGCGCGCTTTCTGCCCGCAAGCCTGTTATGCCGGTGGTCCCGGGCCGTTTCGCTACCTGCTCTACAAGGACGTTAACCGCCACATGAAGCTGGGTGGCGTGGGACCGCCCTAAGTCGCCAATAAAGCCACCGATACGTAGACAGGAGCCACCCATGCTGGAATTGAAAGCACAGCCATTGACGCCGGAGGCCTTTGCGCCTTTTGGCGATGTGATCGATACGCGCACAGCGGATTATTTTCCTATCAATGCCGGGCGTACGCGTCGTTATCATGACCTGGCGCCTGTCGAAACGCTGGGTGAAGAGGCGCGCACCCTGATCAATATCTTCGTCAGCCAGCCGGTCGAGATGCCCCTGACGCTGGATTTTCTCGAATGCCATCCACTGGGCAGCCAGGCTTTCATGCCGCTGCATGAAGAGCGCTTCGTGATCGTGGTGGCGCCAAAAGGCGAAACGATCGATACCCAGGAGGTGCACGCCTTTGTGACTGATGGCCGCCAGGGGGTTAATTACCATGCCGGTACCTGGCATGCCATCCAGTCGGTGCTGGAGAGAGAAGGGCGATTCTTGGTGGTGGACCGTGGCGGAGAAGGCAACAATTGCCTTGAGTATCCGCTGACTATCAAGGTAGAGATTGAATAGGGCATCAATCCCTGGTAACCGCCAAGCGCGGCATCCTGGATGCGACACTTGCCGATTGGGATCATGCGGGCATCCTGCGTGCTCTGGAAAAACTGGCGGATAATGAAGTCGGCCAGTAACTTTCTTCTTTTTTCCTGTTTGCCCCTGGCCCTTGCCTGAGGAGTCTGCCGATGAACGCCCTTTTTCGCTCAGCAGCCCTTACTGATAAGGTGCGGGGCCTTGATCGGTCCCGGCTGCTGGAAGCATGCCGACGCCTTGCAGTTGTCAGCACGGGTTATCTGGCGCGTAATGATGCTTACAGCTTTTTTGCCGCCATTGACGACTTGAGTCAATGATTTTCGAGCCATTCTTGTTCTCCCGAGGCCAGCATGAAACCTAACGCTTATATCCCGATTCGTCGCACCAAAATCGTTGCCACCCTAGGCCCCGCCAGCGACCGTGACGGCGTGCTGGAAAGCATGCTGCGTGCAGGTGTGGATGTGGTTCGGCTCAACTTTTCGCATGGCTCGGCTGACGATCATCGGCGTCGGCTGAGCGAAGTACGTGAAATCGCCCAGCGCCTAGGCAGAAGTGTGGCGGCCCTGGCCGACCTGCAAGGCCCCAAGATTCGTATCGCTCGCTTCAAGGACGGTGCCGTTGTGCTTGAAGAAGGTCAGCCCTTCGTACTCGACATGTTACTGGATGGCAATGCCGGCGACGCCACACGTGTGGGTTGTGACTACAAGACGCTGGCGGATGATGTCAGCGTCGGTGACCGCCTGCTGCTTGACGATGGCCGCCTGGTACTCGAAGTCAGCGACATTCAGGGCAAGGAGGTTCATACCCAGGTTATCGTCGGCGGCAAGCTTTCCAACAACAAGGGCATCAACAAGCAGGGCGGCGGCTTATCCGCGGCAGCGCTTACCGACAAGGACAAACAAGACCTCAAAACCGCCATCGAGATCGGTGTCGACTACTTGGCGGTGTCTTTTCCGCGCAGTGCCGCGGATATGCAGGAAGCGCGCCAACTGCTGGGTGAAGCCGGCAAGGAAATTGGTTTGATCGCCAAGGTCGAACGTGCCGAAGCGGTGGCCGACGATGAAACCCTGGACGGTATCATCAAGGCCTCCGAGGCGGTCATGGTGGCGCGGGGTGATCTGGGCGTAGAAATCGGCGATGCCCAGTTGATCGGGGTGCAAAAACGCATGATCAAGCGCGCGCGCAGCCTCAACCGTGTGGTGATCACCGCCACCCAGATGATGGAGTCGATGATCAGCGCGCCGCTGCCCACGCGGGCCGAGGTTTTCGATGTCGCCAACGCGGTGCTCGATGGCACCGATGCGGTGATGCTCTCCGCGGAAACCGCCGCCGGCGACTTTCCTGTGGAAACCGTCGAAGCGATGGACCGCCTGTGCCTGGGCGCCGAGCGCGAGCGCAGTGCCCAGGAATCCGGTCATCGCATTCATCAGGGTTTCTCGAGAATCGATGAAACCGTAGCGCTTTCCGCCATGTACGCCGCCAACCACCTGGAAGGTGTCGCCGCTATCGCCTGTATGACGTCCAGCGGTTTCACGGCGCTGATCGCCTCGCGCATTCATTCCGGTCTGCCCATCGTCGGCCTGGCACATAGCGCGATTGCTCAGCGACGTATGGCGCTGTATCGCGGGGTGGTCTCGCTGGCATTCGACACCACGGAAATTAAGGCGGAAGAACTCAATGATCGGGCATTGGAGCTGCTGGTCACTCATGGGGTCGCCGCTCCGAATGATCACGTCATTCTTACACGGGGCGATCACATGAATGCCCATGGCGGTACTAACACCATGAAAATACTGGATGTGAAGCCCGAACATCAGCGCAGCTAAACGCCATTCAAGGGCACTTGTGAGCAATAGTGCCTCTGTGAATGTAAGTGTTGTTGTTAGGTGGCCAGTCGGGGGTAAACATGCGAGAGTTCGATGAGGATCATCTGGAGAGCGTCACCATGAACCTCGGCTGGCACAACAAACGTCTGAGCAAACCCAAAGAGGGTGGGCGTGTCAGCGATCAAGACATCGTTGAACATATCCGAGCGGCGGTACTGATGCAGCGCCTGCCGCCGAACACCAAATTGCCCGAAATCACCCTGGGCGAGGTGTTCGGCGTCAGCCGTTCCGTGGTGCGCAAGGCACTGACACGGCTGGCTGCGGAATATGTCATCAATCAGCGCCCCAATCAGGTCGCTCGCGTTCGGGCACCCACTATCGAAGAAACCCGCGAGACGTTTTCGGCACGCCGGTTGATCGAGGGTGAAATTGCGGCACTGCAGGCCGGTAAACTCGACGCCACCACCATGGCGGCGTTGGAGCAACAAGTCACCGCTGAAAAACAGGCCTATGACCGACGAGACGAACCCGCTCGCATCGAGCACTCACTGACCATTCATCACCTGCTTGCCGAGCATGCCTCCAACCGTATCTTGGGCACCATGCTGACCGATCTGGTGTTACGCACCTCTATCGTTATCGCCCTTTATAAGCGCCCCAGCCTGGCTTCCTGTTATCTGGAAGGCGACCATGCCCAACTGCTGACGCATCTGGCTCGCGGTGATGCCGAAGCGGCTCGACGTTGCGTACATGACCATCTTTACAGCCTGGAAGCCCTGCTCGATCTCTCGCCTAGAGCGGCGGATACCGATCTGATGGCCATTCTGGGCGGTAAATCAGCCCAGGCTTGATTTATCGTTCTGCCAAGATCTGGGGTTTATCTTGAGGTTTATTGGCATCTTGTGCCGATAAACAATTGTATTGCATGAAATAAAAGTTAAGAGGGATGCCTGATTTCTGTGACCCTATGAGGCAGGCACAAGCAATAAACAGGAACGTACTTGTACTGGACAGTTCCAGCTTTCGAGAATACCTTCAGGAAAAGCTTCCCGCTGGGTCCGCCGCCGTCGGGACAAGACAGAATACAAGACAGAGTACAAGGAGGTACTAGTGACAGACCAATGCCGTTTTATCGGGTCAAGGTTGATCACGCGACGCAGATTTCTCGTCACGACAGGTTCGTCGGCATTGGCCGGTTACCTGTTACTAAACCGCCCGGCCTGGGCAGCGGATGTCGATGTGGCTCGCGCTGGAAATTTTGGCCAACTTGATGCTACCGCAGAGGAAGGCATCGATCTCTACCTCGAAAACCAGGATCTGCTGGTCGGTGGCCGCATCGGTCGGGCGATCACCATCAACGGCTCGATCCCCGGACCTGTCATTCGCATGACAGAAGGCAGGGATGCACTGATTCGCGTCCACAACCGCCTGCATGAAGCGACCTCGATCCACTGGCACGGCATTCTTCTACCCTTCGATATGGACGGTGTGCCGGGTATCAGCTTTGCCGGCATTCCCGCAGGCGAAACCTTCACCTATCGCTTCCCGGTGCGACAGAACGGCACCTACTGGTATCACAGCCATTCCGGCTTTCAGGAACAGCGCGGTCACTACGGGCAACTTATCATCGAGCCCGCCCAAACCGATCCGGTGGATTACGACGTCGAGTATACGGTTGTCCTATCGGATTGGACGTTTGAAGACCCGCATAGCGTGTTTCGGAATCTTAAAACCATAGAGGGCTATTACAATTTCCAGCGGCCGACGCTGGCGAATATCGATGACCAGATGCGGGCGACGGGCATGTCGCTGGGGGAGGTCATCGACAAACGACTGGCATGGCAAGGGATGCGGATGGACCCGACCGATATTGCCGACGTCACGGGGGCCACTTATACCTTTCTCATGAATGGCAAGGCAGCCGACGAGAACCCGATTTTTCTGGCCCAGCCGGGCCAGAAGGTTCGGCTGCGCATCGTCAATGCCTCCGCTCAGACCTTCTATGATGTTCGCATTCCGGGCCTGCCCATGACCATGGTTCAGGCTGACGGCCAGAATATCAAACCCGTCGAAACAGATGAGTTCCGGATCGCGGTCGCCGAGACCTACGATGTGGTGGTCACCCTGCCGGATGATCAGGCTTACACGCTGTTTGCCGAAACCATGGATCGTAGCGGCTATGCCCGCGGGACCCTGGCCCCACGGGACGGCATGGCTGCTGCCATTCCCGAGCGGCGACGCCGGCCCATGCTGACCATGGCCGACATGGGCATGATGATGAACGGCGGTATGCAAGGCATGGAGGGTATGAGTCGCGGTGAGCACGAAAGCATGCAGATGCCGAAGGACCGGCAGGCTGAAGGCGGGTTGCCCACCGAAAATCTGATAAGTCGCGTCAAGCACGGGCCCGACGGCCATGGTCCGGCGAGTATCACCATGGCTCAGACCGCCTATCGACGCCTGGACTACCCTGGGGCGGGCCTTGGTGATGACGGCTGGCGTGTGCTGACCTACAGCCAACTGCGAGCCCGCGAACGCCCTCCGCTCAGGCGCCCACCGACCCGCGAGTTCTACCTGCACCTGACCGGCAACATGCACCAGTTCATCTGGGGCTTCGACGGCAAGAAATGGTCGGAGTCGGACATGATCCGGTTCCAGTACGGTGAACGGCTGCGCATCAATATGATCAACGACACCATGATGAGTCACCCGATCCATCTGCATGGCATGTGGATGGATCTGTATGCCGGCGGCAACCTCGACACCAACCCGCGCAAACATACGGTTAATGTTCAGCCGGCGGAACTGCTGACCGTGGATATTACCGCCGATGCGCCAGGACAGTGGGCCTTCCACTGTCATCTGCTCTACCACATGGAAGCCGGCATGTTTCGCACAGTGGCTGTTGTCCGTTCGCTGCAAGGAGGATCGATCGATGCCGATGCCTAAACGCCTCACAGCGGCGATGATGGCCGTTGCTATTCTGCTTTCCAGCCCTGCGATGGGACAGGGTAAGCAGAAAATGGAAAATATGCCGAGCACCGCGAATCAGCCAGACCATCAGCAATCGGCGCAGCACCACCAGGACACGCCGCCGCCTGATCTCGACGTTCCGCCGCTACCCGAAGGCATGACGCTGGACGAGGTATTCAACTATGCCGAGAGCGATCCGCCCGCAAGCTTCCCCGACCCGGTGGTCGACGACCAATGGTTTGGGTTCGTGCGCTTCGATCAGTTTGAATATCGCGTAACGGATGACGACGTCCCCGACCATTTAGGCTGGGAAGCCGATGTCTGGTTTGGTGGCGATATCAACAAATTCTGGTGGAAGACCGAGGGTGAGGTGATTTTCGATGGCCCTGACGAAGGTGAAAGCGAGAACGATTTCCTCTATTCGCGTCTTTTTACACCCTTCTGGAGTATTCAGACCGGCGTACAGTACGCCAACGAATGGACGCCCGATGATTATGGAGATCGTTGGTCGTATGTGCTCGGGTTGCAAGGGCTGGCACCTTACCAGTTCGAACTCGATAACTCCCTGTATGTCTCCGAGGACGGCGATCTGACGGTGGAAGTCGAAGGAGAGTACGATTTGCGTATCGCTCAGCGTCTGGTGCTTCAGCCGCGTGTGGGACTGGGGTTTGCGGCTCAGGACGTGCCTGAGCGCAATCTCGGGTCCGGCATGACCAGTGGCGACTTGGATATGCGCCTGCGCTATGAAGTCAAACGCGAATTTGCCCCTTACATTGGCGTACGCTATCAGTTCCTCTTGGGCGAGACTGAAGACATCGCGGCGGCGGCGGGAGACAAGACCGAACAATGGATGGTGCTGGCGGGATTGCGCTTTGCGTTTTGAGCAGGGCAAGTGGCCAGTCAATGGGCTGGACTGGCGCCAGGTACCTGAACAAAAACGAACTATTCAACGAATGGGAGAGTTATATGGACATCAAGCCGCTCGATGAACGGCTCAGCGTAATGGCTCAGCCCAGTTACGAGGATATCGATACCTTGGCAAAAGAGGGTTATCGCACCATCATTTCCAACCGACCGCGCGGAGAAACCGAGGATCAGCCGGATATGCAGGCGCTTAAAGAGAAAGCGGAATCCTTGGGCATGGTCTGGCGCGAGATACCGGTCAAGCCCGGAGAGTACTCGCAGCAGGACATTGATGCGTTTTCCGAGGTGCTGCAGTCATCGCCCGAACCCATAGTGGGTTTTTGCCGCACCGGCAAGCGGGTGTCGCATCTTTGGGCCTATTCTCAAGCCCCTGAATGCCCGATCATGGACTTGATGAAGGCATCCCAGGCTGCTGGCCACGACCTGGATCCCCTGAAGGATGATTTGCACCGTTACGCCGAGCAGAATAGCTTGTCACGCCGGTGAGCACGAATATCAATACCACCCCGATCAGAAACGGCGCCCGAAGGCGCCGTTAACGTAGCGTTACTTAAACCGACTCTGTTACAGCAACAACCGCCGGATATCGCTCAGCACCTCCGCCAGGAAGGCGGCGCCGTCCCAGACCGGCTTCATCGATGCCTTGGATACCCAAGGATGGCCACTTCCGGCGCATTAACGATCGGGGGTTAACGCCGTGCCGCCGATCGACCCCCAGGTTCGGCCAGCCCATACGCTGACGGGCGTCTAGCCGTTTCGCGAGTCTTTACTGTGTCTCGCCCGTACGTGCATGCAGGCGGAAGCGCGCAATCTTGATGATCTGTTCGATTGCCGTGCGGCGTTCGGTGGCCAGGTCGTTTTCGAGACGTTTTTCGAAAGCATCCAGAATAGCGTGCCGATCAAGCCCCTTTACCGCGATCACGAACGGAAAACCGAACTTGTCCTGATAGGCCTGGTTCAGGTTCTGAAAGCGTTCGAATTCAGCGGCGGTGCATTGGTCCAACCCCGCCCCGGCTTGTTCACGTGTGGAGTCTTGAGTCAGCTCACCTGCCAGCGCTGCTTTTCCCGCCAGATCAGGGTGGGCACGAATCACGGCAATCTGCTGATCGATATCGGCTTGCTGCAGGATGGCCCCCATGCTGTCCGCCAAAACATCCGGATCATCATGCTGTGTCGTAAGGCCCTGTTTCCAAGCGCCTTCGGCCACCCAAGGCGAGTGCTCAAAAATATCCCCGTACTGAGCCAGGAAGGCATCCAATTCCAGTTCGCTAGGACGAGGAGAGGGTAGGATGTTAGACATTATTCTTTCCTTTGTATGTATTGTCTGTAGTTATTGTATACAATAATATAAAGTGACAGTACTTTATACAACACTACTTTCGCAACAAACCTTCTGAGGTCTAGACACGTACTTGATTGTGATAGTTAAGAGGCAGGTGTTCGATGAGTCGATAGCCTTTGGGCCGGTGCGGGACATGGCGTTGACGTTAGGCTTCGACCCGAATACCAAGAGCATCCCTAGATAAATAACCTCGAGTGCTGGGCGGTAACGCGAGCGACGGTATTTCAGGTGAGTCGTCAGCTTCAATGGCCTTGGGCTAGAAAATAATGCCTTGTGCCGCGAGCTAAATCCAAGGTTTGGATTCCTAGAATAACTTTATCAGCTGCTTTTATCCTCTGCTCATCGGGTAATCAGCCGCCAAAACGCGATGTTTTGGTCTACCGTAAAAATAGGCGTTGAAGTGGATGAATTTCAGGAGAGCAACGATGAAACAGTTTCTACTGCTAGGGTTAATCGTGATCAGTGCGCTGACGTTTTGGTCGGCGTTGGCACAGGCGCAGGCTTCCGAAGGTCAGCAGCCACTAACCAGACAGGAGCAGCGCCAGGAAGAGGTGAAGGCCGCGCTGCGTGAGTTGCATCAACATCAGGTCGAGCTGACCGCACTCGCCGAAGACCGGGCTGAACGGGACGCCATCCTCGAGTTGACCGACACCCTGCAAACAGACCACAAGCGTCTCTACGAAAGGTTGATGGAGGTTGAAGAGGAAGACGCCAGCGTCGTTTCGGGAACCCGTATGCGCGATACACAAGCCTTCGAGGAGCTTAAACAGCAGGAAGGGGCTGAGTTCGAAGCCGCCTACCTGCGCTATCAGGAACGGCTGCACCTTGACGCACTTGAGCTTCTAGAACGCAACCTTCCCGGTGAAGGGGAAGTATCCGAGTATGCCCGTCACGTTAAGGCAACCCATGACACTCTGCGCCAGCACCTGGCCTTGATTCAGCAAAATCAACAGGCTGGTGACCGTGAGGCTGAAACGTGAACGCATGCTTTTGAGACACGCCGGTTAAACCTTGGGTTGTGGGGTGAATGCGGGGCTGATAGCGCGTAAAATAGCGAACTTTTGCACTACGACTGGACCATTACGTGATCGCAACCGCCAATATCACTATGCAGTTCGGGGCCAAGCCCCTGTTTGAAAACGTCTCCGTCAAGTTCGGCAACGGTAATCGCTATGGCCTGATCGGGGCCAACGGCTGCGGCAAATCGACCTTCATGAAGATTCTTGGTGATGACTTGGAGCCGACTTCCGGGCAGGTGATGGTGGATTCCAGTGCACGGCTGGGCAAGCTGCGCCAGGATCAGTTCGCGTTCGAGTCAATGCGTGTCATCGACACCGTGATCATGGGCAACGCCGAGCTGTGGCAGGTGGCGGCGGAACGTGAGCGCATCTATTCGCTGCCGGAAATGAGCGAGGACGACGGCATGGCGGTCGCTGACCTGGAGGTTCGCTTTGCCGAACTCGACGGCTATACTGCCGAGTCGCGTGCCGGTGAGTTGCTGCTCGGCCTGGGGATTCCCATCGAGCAGCATTTCGGCCCCATGAGCGAGGTGTCGCCGGGCTGGAAACTGCGGGTACTGCTGGCTCAGGCGCTATTCTCCGACCCGGATGTATTGCTGCTCGACGAGCCGACCAACCACCTGGATATCAATACCATCCGTTGGCTGGAAGACATGCTCAAGGCACGCAGCAGCACCATGATCATCATTTCCCACGATCGCCACTTTCTCAACAGCGTCTGCACCCACATGGCGGACCTGGACTACGGCGAGATCACCCTGTTCCCCGGTAACTACGATGACTACATGACCGCGGCCACCGCCGTGCGTGAACGTCAACATTCGGATAACAACAAGAAAAAAGCCCAGATCGCCGAACTGCAACAGTTCGTCAGCCGCTTCTCGGCCAACGCCTCCAAGGCCAAGCAGGCCACCTCGCGTGCCCGCCAGATCGACAAGATCAAGCTCGAGGATATCAAGCCCTCAAGCCGGGTGAGCCCTTTTATCCGTTTCGACCAGGCCAAGAAGATTCATCGCAATGCGGTCAATGTTGAGGCCATCACCAAGGGTTACAACGACACTCCCTTGTTCGAGCGGCTTTCCATGACCGTGGAGGCGGGCGAGCGCATCGCCATTATCGGCCCCAACGGTATCGGCAAGACCACGCTGCTCAAGACCTTGGCCGGGGAGCTTCATCCTGATGCAGGGGCAGTGAAGTGGACCGATAGCGCCGACCTGGGTGTTTTCGCCCAGGAGCATGGGGATGACTTCGCCTTCGATGCCACCTTGTTCGAATGGATGGCCCAGTGGACCCAGGGCGGCGAGCAGGTAGTGCGCGGTGCGCTAGGGCGGATGCTGTTTTCCAGCGACGATATCGACAAGTCGGTAAAGGTCATTTCAGGGGGTGAGCAGGGCCGTATGCTGTTCGGTAAGTTGACGCTTACTCAGCCCAACGTTTTGCTGATGGACGAGCCAACCAATCACCTCGACATGGAATCCATCGAGGCGCTTAACCTGGCACTGGAAAATTATCCCGGCACGCTGATTTTCGTCAGCCATGATCGTGAATTCGTTTCATCGCTTGCCACTCGGGTGTTCGACATGAGTAACGACGGTATCGTCGACTTCAGCGGTAGCTACGATGACTATCTGCGCAGTCAGGGCGTGGTCTGATGTAGATAGTGGGTGTAAAGAATAGATAGCAGCCGCGCAGCCAAGAAATAGGGTACAAGAACCGAGCAAAAAAAACCGAGGGCTGTCCCTCGGTTTTTTTATAAGCGTTGAATATCCACCAGATGGCCGATGATGGGATAGCCGGCTTTTTTGGCGGCCTTCTCGGCTTCCATCTGCGCTTCCAGCCTGGAAATGCTTGAGGATTGATGCTCGAACACCGTGTCCAGCGCAAGTCGCTTGGTACGCACGGCGAGCTTCACCAGATGTCCGGTCTTGTAACCCTTGCCTGATTGCCGCTCTTGAGAAGGCGCTGAAGAGCGGGGTGGCGTCGACTGGCGGCGTTGATCCGGGTTCATGAAAGAGTCAATTTCACGCTTCATGTTAGTTTCAAATTCGCTTAATTCTGTCTCCATGAGACCTCCAATTAGTGATTTTTTAATCAATTAAATATAGAAATAATGTGTAGTCGAAACAGTGCGTGATCGGTTTTTTATTCCGATTGATGCGCCAGGCTCATCAAGTAAAGAGCGGCTGCCAGGGCGAGTGCCGAGACTGCCAAATAAATAGCGTCAAGCGGTGTCGTGAATTGAATGTCCACCACGGCGCGGAAGAATTCAATGATTACCGCCAGTATCACGACGCGAACAATTTTATCTTTTAGCTGATCGAATGATTGAACATTAAAGGGGTGGTTTTTAGCATGCTGTTCCGACTGTTCTATTTGAGACACAAATAACCGGTAAACGCCTAAGCCAAAAATTAACAATACGATCGCTATCAAATAAATATCAACGGCCACGATAATGTCTGTCACTACTGTGTCGTGAATGTCCCCGACGTTAGCGCCGGTGTAATATAGGACTGCATTGGCGACAACCTTGAAAATATCAAAGGTGCCTATAATAAAAAGTACCAATGCACCCAGAAGACTCGGGATAACCGCCAGCATGACCAGAAAACGTGAACTCCAGAGCAAACGCTCGAAATGTTTCTCCCATTTGTCTTGCCGGTTTAACCGTTTGCCAGGCTCGGCTGTTTCATGCTCAGATACCATCGTACTTCCTTTGGTTCCATTGTTTCTGTGAATGTTTTTGTGAATGTTTCGGTGAAATATTATCAATCAGTGCAACGGCACAGCCTCATTGCCTGGTTAAGTCTGGTCTATGTATAAAGGTTCAGGGCTACCAGCGATAGCCTAGCGTCACCATCTCGAAACCATCATTGGGCTTTTTGATTCCGGCATTGGAATAATGCGACAGGCTCAACGCCAATTCTCCATTGCCAGCGGGCATGCCTACGGCCAGGCGATCCTGGAACTGAAAGGCGGTACTGAGCTGGCGTGACTCCATGCGGGTGTTCAGAAACACCGCGGCACCAATTCCCCCTTCCACAAAGACCTGTGACTTTCCGGAAAATGTGTAGCGTAGCGCCGGCGTTAGCAGCCAGGCGGCATTATCCCGTTCATCGTCACCAGGTAGCAATAGTAAACCGGTGCTCAGCCGAAGGTCGAGCTGGGGGTGCCAGCGTTCCAGTGAGAACAAACGGTCAGCTTCGATGTGAAGTGAGGCGGTGGACTCGCTGGTAACACCAGCGGCTATGGAGATATCCGCCATTACCGAGTGGCTTCCGAGGAGCATCGACAGCGTGGTTACAAGCCATAAAGTTAGTTTTCGAAACATCCGTGTGCCTTTTTGGTTGGGTATGTGAGCCGCTGTACGATGCAAGAACTACAAGGTAGAGGGTAATGCCTCCGGGCATTTTTTGCCGCTGACGTTATCAAGGAGGCTAGACGCTTGAGCTTATTCTGCAAAGAAAAAGACGTAAAGGCCATCTCAGATGTCAGCAGTAGGTTTCTCTGCCTACCTTGGCGAGCTCATCGAAATGTACTGGCTATCGTCGAAGGTCGTAGGCACCCGAACTGAGCTTGACGGTTTTTCAAGGCATTCATTTTAAGCAGCTTTGTAACAAGTTTTCCACGCTAGCTTTGCCCATCGTCTGCATTTTTTGTATGTTTTTATCGGGTATGGCGGAGGTGTCTCCATAAGCATCGATGGCTTTATCCAGGCTCGCCTCTCTGAGAAGGTGCAGCATTGGGTAAGGTGAGCGATTGGTATAGTTGGAGACATCCATTGGCTCTGTCTCGGCAAAACAGTAATCTGGATGAAATGTCGCCAATTGATAGATACCTTCATATCCTTGCTCAGTCATCATGGCTTCTGCCAGATCGACGAAATCCAGGTAATGATGAAAGTCTCTGAACAAGGTGGGAAATATCAATAGTGTCGTTTCAGTTTCCTTGTGAGAATCCAGCCACTGAATTTCCATCATCAACTCTTCGAGCGCTACTTCAATTTTCTTGGAGCGAACAACGCAGAGTCTCAGGGACTCTTTTTCCACTTCCCGCTTTGCAAAAGGGCAAATATTAAGCTCTACAATAAATCGTTTCACCCAGTTCATGGTTTGTTGAGTGATAGTGCTGTCGGATAGTTGCATAACTGACTCTCTAGCCTTTGACAATGATACGGGGTAGGCCGGCTACGTTATCTGCCGATAAAGGCATCAATGCCTTCTTCATGAATAGCCGTTCTGGCTTCCTCAAGGGCAGCGCGATCCGTGGGGAAGGTATTATCCCATACCTCGGAATTTCCGTATTCATCAACGATTTCCAGACTCCATTCGGCATCTTCATCACTACGATAAATAGTCACGTTTACGCTTTTAGCGTCTTGCACGATCGCTTGGCTCAAGTTGCTGTTTTCCAGCTTTTTGTCAGAGTTCATTCGGGTTCTCAAAGGAGTGCTTTCAAGGAAGGTGGCAGCGAAAGGCTGGGATGGCCAAAGGTCAGCTGACAATCTCAGGAAGGACAAGCATAAGGCTGAGTTTAACATGAAATCCCATAGTGCCAATGGGTAGCAAGGGCCGCCAAGCATTAGGAAAAATGAATTTTTAGTGTCTGTCTTTGAAAATTTTTAAAACTTGATCCATGTCATGGGGAAAACGGATCTCCTCACCTACGCTGAATTGGAGAAGCACTTGGAAGAAGGCTTCCTTTCCAACACATCAGGAGGTGTTATCACCATGTCAAAGGCCACAGCCGATATAGCTTTTCTCACGTGCTTGCCCGGAGAACAGCTTGCTTTGATCGGGGCTCACGAAATCGAGGAAATGCACCGCTACCGTGGGTTTGCCCTAAGCTTTCTACCCATCAAACCATGTGTTAGCCGGTTGATGGTGGCCTTGGGTGTCGAATGCGAAAACCGAGTAGCTAGCCTGAGATGCACTGCCGAAAGTATGTACCTAGCGGAAGATTTCATGGCCAATAGTGAGATAAGAGCAGATCACTTGGCGGAACTTCGTCGGCAGCATTTCTTCGTGGTCGATGATGACATGGCGTGGTTGACGCTGGTTCAGGTACTGGCGGCAGCTTACAACTCTTGGCAATTCCATGAACTTATACTTAATACCTGCAGCACCCCAGAGTTGCGCGCTTTACTTAATCAGTTCGTTCAACAGAAACGTAATGCCTGCGGCATCCTGGAAGACCTGCAAGATACTCTCAGATAGCCGGTCTTCCTGCGTCTTTTCTTCGTCCAGTTTTTAAAGCCAGCGTTCAAACCATTGAGTGGCTAGCTGGGAGGCTTTTTCCAGAGTGCCTGCCTCTTCGAAAAGGTGAGTGGCACCCGGGACAATCTCAATTTCGCAGGTAGCTTTCATGCGTGAACGCGCCTCCTTGTTGAGGTCAATGACCACAGGGTCGTGGCCACCTACGATCAAAAGGGTAGGTGCCTCGACGTCGGGTAATTTCTCTTCCGCCAAGTCGGGGCGTCCTCCTCGGGAAACCACCGCACGAATCATGTCGCCTTGTTGAGCCGCTGCCTTCAAGGCAGCGGCTGCTCCGGTACTGGCACCGAAATAACCCTGCGGAAGATTCGATAGCGAGGATTCTCGACTGGCCCATTGTGATGCCTGTATCAAACGCCGAGCCAGTAGGTCGATATCGAAGCGGTTTTCGAATATGCGATCTTCCTCTTCGGTGAGCAGATCGAAAAGCAGAGTGGCGAAGCCCGAATCCTGCAATACCTGGGCCACGAAATTATTGCGTCCACTCAAACGGCTGCTGCCGCTGCCGTGGGCGAATATCACCAGGCCCGCGCAGGCGGAGGGCAGGGCAAGAATACCTTCATGGGGCTGATCATCCAGCATCAGTTTTACCGTTTGTGCCTCATTGCGTTGCATGGTGGCCTCCTTGGCAGACGTTGGGTATTGACGTTTTGAAAGTTAATTAGAGAGAACGTTAGTCGAGAGAAAGGCAGGTGGCCACTGCTTGTCCAGTTTGAACAATCGATATGATTAGCTATACCTGTGAGTACTTGTTTTTTTAATAAAACGTTTTCATCTTTATTTTCTGTTAATTATTCAGCTTCGTTATGGATTAAAAAAGCTATAAATCAGTCTATTACCAAGCGGGCAAGGAGTAGCCAAAATGATTTTTACTGATCGTATTCATGCCGGTGCCGAGCTGGCCACGGCGTTAGCGGACTATGCTGAGCGTGACAACACCATTTTGCTGGCCTTACCCCGCGGTGGCGTGCCGATTGCAGCCGAGGTAAGCCGTGAATTGAGTTTACCGATGGATCTGATGCTGGTGCGAAAACTCGGGGTGCCCGGTCATGAAGAGTTTGCTATGGGGGCCATCGCACCCGGTGATCATCGTGTGCTTCATCAAGAGGTCATTGAAGCGCTCAGGTTGACTCCCGAACAGGTCGAGAAGGTGGCGGAGCGAGAGAAAGCCGAGCTTGAACGCCGTGACAGGCTGTATCGCGGCGAGGCACCCGCACTCGATCTGACGGGCATGACAGTAATTCTGGTTGATGATGGCTTGGCAACCGGCGCCAGCATGGAAGCCGCGATTGCTTCCGCGCACCATGGCGCCGCCGGCGAAATTGTGGTCGCCGCTCCCGTGGCCGCCCTGGACACTTGTCGCAGGCTCGAGGGTCAGGTGGACCGAGTGGTATGTCCGCATCAGCTTGACGATTTTGGCGGGGTAGGGCGTTGGTATGTCAACTTTCCCCAAGTCACGGATAGCGAGGTAATCGAGCTTCTGCGTCAGCACAAGCAAGCGGGGCAAGACACCCAGGAGGGGCAGGTATGAAACGTGATGATGACAAGCGTGCCGTGCAGGCAATCGAGGAAAATGCGCTGGAACTCAAGGGCACGGCTGAAGACTATGATGCCATTGTCGAGGCGGCACGGGGCAAGCGGTTCGTCATGATCGGCGAAGCTTCGCACGGTACCCAGGAGTTCTATCGGATCCGTGCGGAAATAACCCGCCGCCTGATCGAGGAAGAAGGATTCGCAGCAGTCGCGGTGGAGGCCGACTGGCCGGATGCCTATGCCGTCAACCGCTATGTATGGAACGTTTCTTCGGCAAGTCGCGCTGAAGAAGCGCTCAACACCTTCAAGCGTTTTCCGGTATGGATGTGGGCCAATACCGAGGTACGTGATTTCGTGCGCTGGCTAGCCTCGTTCAATGAAGCACGCAGCACCACCTTCAGCCAAGGCGAGCGCCCGGTTGGCTTTTATGGGCTCGATTTATACAGCATGGGCAATTCGGTTCATGCGGTGCTCGACTATCTTGACAAGCATGACCCGCCTGCCGCAAAGCGTGCCCGTGATCGCTATGCCTGTCTGGATCAGTTTCTCGATGAGCCGCATCGCTACGGCAGGTCGGTCGAGCTGGGACTGACCCTGTCGTGCGAACAGGAAATCATCGACCAGTTGGTTGAGTTGCAGCATCAGATCCTGCCGCGCCTGAAAGGCGAACATCAGATTGAAGAAGAGCATCGCTTCTGTGTCGAGCAGAATGCCAAGGTGGTACTCAATGCCGAAGAATATTACCGCTCCATGTTCCAAGGCCGAGTCAGCTCCTGGAATCTGCGCGATGGGCATATGTTCGAGACGCTGGAAGCCTTGCAGGCGCATCTCAGTGAGAAGTTGGACCGGCCTGCAGGTATCGTGGTCTGGGCGCATAATTCGCATATTGGTAATGCCGCGGTTACTGACATGGGCCGTTGGGGGGAATTCAATATCGGCCAGCTGGCCCGCGAAAAGTATGCCGAAAATGCTTTGCTGGTGGGCTTTTCCACTGCGACCGGTGAGGTCACTGCTGCTACCGATTGGGATGGAGCCGGTGAGCATAAAAGCGTACGCGAACCGCTGGAAGACAGCTATGAGCGGCTGTTCCACCAAGTAAAATACGAGCGCTTCCTGCTCGACCTGCGCAAGCGTAATGCGGCAACGGCGGCGCTGGAAACACCTCGTCTGCATCGCGCTATCGGGGTGATCTATCGTCCGGAAACCGAGCGTCAGAGTCATTATTTTCACAGTACCTTGTCACAGCAATACGATTTCATCCTGCATATCGACAAGACCCATGCACTTGAGGCGTTGACGGAGGTACCGCGTGCCGCGGACAACGAACCCGCTGATACCTATCCCACCGGCTACTGAACGCCGCTGGATAATGCCTGAGCAAGCTGGCGGCGAACGTCAGCGTAGGAATGGCCTTCCAGGGCGGCGAAGCCGGGTAACTGTCTGGCTTTCATGCGGGTGAACAGCGGCGTGGTGATCCCGCATAGAAAGCGGGCCAGCAGATCCGGCGTGGCGGGATGGCTATCGCCGCGCTGTTCAAGCTGAATGCGAAACTCACTGAGTAGCGCGGTAAGCTGTTGAGCTTCCAGCGCCGCTGAAGGCGCCTCGGCAGGCAAGTGCGCGGGCCGGCCACGACAGGCTGAGCAATGACCGCAGTGCATCGGGGCGCGGTCGTCACCGAACCACTCGGCCAGGCGGCGGCTGAGGCAGCTATCACTTTCGAACAGCGCCAGCATGGCGTGCAACCGGGTGATTTCCGCGGCTTCCTTGTCGTGAAAATAGCCGTGCAGTTCCTGGCCGAGTGCTTCGGCGTCGATGTCTGTTTTCAATACCGCATAGACCTCGGTCAACTGGCGGCTCTGTAGCTCAAGCCAGCCCTTCTCGACGAAGTAATCCAGAGCGGTAAGTACGCGTGGCCTGGCGGTATCCAGGCCACGCTCCCGGCCAAGTATTTCCAGGCTGGAAAAATCCAGTTCATACCAGGTGCGGGCACGCTTCGAGGCATCGAGAATCGCCTGAACGAACGCCCGGCGCTCGCCCTGGAAACGCGCCACCAGGGCATCGGCGTCGCCCAGCAACTTGAAACGATAGTCGGCGAAATAAGCGTGGTGAGGTTCGATGATGTCGCGCAGTTCCAGCTGCACCAGCAGGGTCTTGAGGGGCAGCGGGCGGATATTGGTGTGTTGCGATAGGGGTGTGAGCAGAAGCTCCCAGCGCGGCCCTGCGGCTTGGAGTTCGTCGATCAGGCGACGAATGGCGTGATACTCCGGGGTATCGCCGTAAACGAAGGTTTCCAGCACACCTAGGGTATCGCGACCGGCCAGCATCAGGCAGGTCGAAGGTTTGCCGTCGCGACCGGCCCGGCCGATCTCCTGGCTGTAGTTCTCGATCGACTTGGGCAGGTCGAAATGCACCACATGGCGGATGTCGGCCTTGTCGATGCCCATGCCGAAGGCGATGGTCGCCACGATGCAATGGCAGCGACCCTGCATGAAATCCTGCTGGATGGCTTGGCGGGTCTCGCTTTTAAGCCCCGCGTGATAAGCCGTCGCCTGAATGCCCGCCTTGCTCAGGTAAGCCGCTAGGCGTTCGGCGCTCTGCTGCAGGGTCACGTAAACAATGGTGGGGGCGGGTCCATCGGCCAGCCTGGGCTGCAGCCATTCGACCAGGGCGCGAGGCCGAGCATTGGCCGGTGCCGGGGCTACTTCCAGAGCCAGATTGGGGCGGTAGAAACCGGTGGCGGTCACGTCATCAGCCGCGATGGCGAAGCGGTTGCGCATATCCTCGATCACCCTTGGCGTGGCGGTGGCCGTCAGCAATAGTGCCTGGGGGATGGCGAATTCACGCTGGTAGTCGGGGAGTTTGAGATAGTCGGGACGAAAGTTGTGCCCCCATTCAGAGATGCAGTGTGCTTCGTCGACCACCATCAGCGAAATCGGCACTCGGCAGATAAAGGCGCGAAACCGCTCGTTCTTGAGGCGTTCCACCGAAATCATCAGAATGCGGATATCGCCGCGCTCCACACCGTTCATCACCGCGGAGGTCTCTTCGCGGCTCTGGGCGGAATCGATACTCGCCGCCTGAATGCCGTGGCGCTCTAGAAACGCCAGTTGATCCTGCATCAGCGCCAGCAGCGGCGAAATCACCAGCGTCAGGTGAGGCAGGTGCAGGGCGGGTAACTGGTAGCACAGCGACTTGCCGGACCCGGTGGGAAAGATGGCCGCGGCCGAACGACCCGCCACCACCGCCTCGATCACCGGGCGCTGGCCGAGACGAAAATCGTCGTAGCCGAAAACTTGCTGGAGAGTGCGCTCGATCATGATAGTTTCCTGACATATGGCATGCTCGCTCAGGGGCAGGCTTGATTTACCCTAAACGGCATAAGAAGGCATTTTTCGATGTGGTATCTTTACTTGCTGGAATGCCGAGGCGGCAATACCTACGCTGGCATCACCAACGATGTGCTCAGGCGCTATGCCGCGCATCAAGCTGGAAAGGGCGCGCGTTACACCCGGGCCAACCCGCCCAGCGCGATTCTGGGCGTGCAACCTTTTGCTTGCCGTAGCAGCGCTAGCCGCGCCGAATACCAGCTCAAGCGCAAGACACCCACACAGAAACGTCTGTGGGCCGATACTTGGCCTTGGCCACCCGAGGCTTGCTCCGCCGAATAGAAAGAGAAACCGGAAGCCTTGAAGCGCCTGACTTGAAGAGCCTAAAAGAAAAGCCCACTCTTTAGCGACACTCACCCATCCAGAAGAGACCTTGCTTATGTATATTGCCATGAATCGCTTTCGTATTGCGCCCGGCCGTGAAGAGGAATTCATCGAGATCTGGCGCAACCGGGATTCACACCTGAATGAAGTGCCGGGTTTCAAGAGCTTCCAGCTGTTGCAGGGACCGAGCCACGAAGACCACACCCTGTTTGCCTCACATAGCATCTGGGAATCGGAAACCGCTTTCATCGACTGGACCAAGTCGGAATCCTTCCGCAAGGCCCATGCCAATGCCAAAGCCGCCAGTGGTGTGTATCTCGGCCCGCCGGTATTCGAAGGTTTTGAGGTAGTGCTTTAGGGGAGATGAGCAAGCCCGCCCCCTCAATTACCGCGCCCTTGGGATCAAGTCCTGCGCAGCATTTTCGGTGACCATGGCCTCCGCCAAGGCACGAAAGACACTGGCAAAGATATGGCTGCGCAACAACGCCGCAGACAGCGCGGGGGGCGGATCGCGCTCGGGCTGGCGCAATGCCGCCCGGACCGCAGCGCCCCGGCTCAGGCGCGCCCGGGTGACGTCATCCAGACGGGCGACAAAGCGGGCAAAGGCTTCCAGCTCCTCGAACTGGGTCAAAGTGACACGCAGGTTGCCGGCGACTTCCCGAAACGCGCGATGCTGGGCCTTATCGCCGGGCCAGAAGGGGGCAACCGGCAGGGGAATGGTACGTCGTGACAGGTCATATCCTGGTTCATCTCAGGGAGCGAATTTCATACCCAACGACGAAAATTCACCTTCAGCCTCGTCAAATCCTTGTGCCAGCGTCTATGCTGGAAGGTATGAAACTATTTTCTCTCAACGCCAGTAGACCTTTTGGCGAAAAAGTGGCGCAGGCACTGGGCATCTCGCTTGCCGAACACGAAGAGCGCGACTTCAAGGACGGCGAGCACAAGGCGCGACCGCTGGAAAGCGTGCGTGGCGAGGACGTCTATGTGCTGCAGAGCCTCAATGGCGACCCGGAGCAAGGGGTCAACGAGCGGCTTTGCCGGCTACTGTTCTTCCTGGGCGCCGTCCGCGACGCGGGCGCCCAGCGGGTTACCGCGGTGATCCCCTACATGGCCTATGCACGCAAGGACCGCCGGACCAAGTCACGCGACCCGCTTTCCTCTCGCTATCTCGCCATGCTTCTCGAAGCCATGGGCATCGACGCCGTCATGACGCTCGACGTCCACAATCCCGCGGCCTTCCAGAATGCCTTCCGCTGCCCCACTCACACCCTCGACACGCGTCGTCTGTTCGCCGATTACATGCGCGAGCGCTGTGGCGACGGGCCGGTGGTAGTGGCATCCCCCGACCCGGGCGGCGTGAAGCGGGCGCAGGGCTTCAGGGAAATGCTCGAGCCCATGCTGGATCGCGAGATCGGTGCAGCCTACATGGAGAAACGTCGCAGCGAGGGCAAGGTCAGCGGCACCCTGCTGACCGGTGGGGTCGAAGGCGCCACCGTGCTGGTCGTGGATGACTTGATCAGTTCGGGAGGTACCCTGCTGCGCGCCGCCCAGGCATGCCTGGACCGAGGAGCAAAGGTGGTATACGGGCTGGCGGCCCACGGCCTGTTCGTCGGCGATGCCGACCGGGTGGTCAGCGACCCCCAACTGAGTAAGCTTATCGTTACCGATACCGTCCCGCCAACCCGCCTCGATGCCGAGGTAGCCAGCCAACACCTCGAGGTGGTCAGCGCCGCCCCGCTCTTTGCCGAGGCAATCCGCCGCGCCCATGAGAATGGCTCACTCACCGAACTGCTCGGGGGTCCGGCGTAACGGCGGTAACTATCCCACCCCAATGGCAGGGGATTCAGGCAGGTTTTTTGCTAGTCCAGTTCACGACAGGCCTGCTGCCCCAAGGCCAGGTATTCCCTGGCCTGCGGTTCCCATTTTTCCGGGGTGCGCGGATCTGGCTCGAGCAGGTGAGCGAGCGACAGGCGCGCTCTGAGACAGGCACGATACGCCTTATAGAAGGCCAGCAACCGCCTGTCTGGCCGATCATCGAGTGTCCGGGCGCAGTCGTTGACCAATAGCTTGCCAATCCAGGCTGTCCCGAGTCGGTCGCACTCGAGGCCCAGGAAGCTCAATTCGTCGAAGGGATCCACCAGCCGCAGAGGACGGCTGAATTCGAGGCAATCGATGACAACGGGAGGCTCGGTGAGGCAGACATGCTCGGGGCGCAAATCACCATGTCCCTCGACGATCCGCCCCTGATGCGCGCGCTCCCCCAGCAGGTCAGGCTCTTCGGCGAGCAGGCGATCGAGGCGGTTGATGACCGGCGCCACCCCATTCCTTGTCACCGAGAATCGCGTATCAGCGATGACTTCTCGGCTTCTGTCGAGCTCGCGCTTGAAATGATCCAAGTAGGTTTCTATCGATATCTCGACCGGCTCGAGGCCCTGATAGAAAACGGAGAGCCGCTCGGCGACCCGGGTGGCCCGGGCCCTGGTGACGGTACCCTGCGACAGCGCCACATCCAGCATGAGATGCTCGGGCAGTCGCCTCATCACTACCAGCCAGTCGACAACCTCTCCCTCGCCATTGATCTTGAGCCGACCCTCGGAATTCAGCCCCAGCGATGCCACGCCCAAGTAAACCTCCGGTGCCAGGCGACGGTTGAGACGAACCTCCTCGTGGCAAAGAAACTCGCGGTCGCGCAGGACATGACAGTCGCGATGATTGTACTCGACAGGCTTCTTGAGCTTGTAGACCCGATCCTTTGTCAGAAAGACCCAGGCCATGTGGGTCTCCTTGACATCGACCTCGCCCTCGAAACCGGGGTAAGCCCGGGGACTCGACAGGAACGCGACCTTGTCTCGAAGTGAGACGTCGTTTGCGGTCGCGCCAGAGATAGGGTGCGAATCCTTGGCCATAGTGACTCCCTTTCGATCTAGCGGGAGGGTACCACACCTTCCTGACGAACTCGGACTTGAGCTCAATCGCCCAAGGTAGAGAGCCGGTCGGCCGATACGACCCCGATCCACTAGCCGTCGATATCCTTGATGAACACCACGACCCGGGGCCAGGCAAGCCCGCCCCGTCAGTCGCTGTGCTTATTTCTTGAGTTCAGGACCATCAGCAATATCAGTCACCGCGCCGGTCGAGGCCGAACTTACCGTCTTGGCATACTTGGCCAGCACGCCGCGGGTGTAACGTGGCGCAGGTTGTTGCCAGGCCGCGCGGCGGCGGGTCATTTGCTCGTCGCTTAAGTCGATCTCGATGGTATTGACCTTGGCATCGATGGTGATCATGTCGCCATCTTCCACCAAAGCCAAGGGGCCGCCGTCGAAGGCCTCCGGCGAGATATGCCCGACCACGAAGCCGTGGCTACCGCCGGAAAAACGCCCATCGGTAATCAACGCCACCTCACTGCCCAGCCCCCGACCCATGATGGCGGAGGTTGGCGTTAGCATCTCGCGCATCCCCGGGCCACCCTTGGGACCTTCGTAACGAATCACCACCACATCGCCCGCGACCACGGTGCCGTCATTGATGCGTGCCTGGGCCTCTTCTTCGGAACTGAAGACCCGGGCGGTGCCGGAAAAGCGTGTACCTTCCTTGCCGGTGATCTTGGCCACTGCCCCTTCTGGCGCCAGGTTGCCGAACAGAATACGCAGGTGACTCTCGGTTTTCAGGGGTGCCGAAAGCGGCGCGATGATGGTCTGGTCGTCGGGGTAAGGGGCGACTGTGGCCAGGTTTTCAGCCAGGGTCTTGCCGGTGACCGTCAGGCAGTCGCCGTGTAGCAGGCCCGCTTCGAGCAGCATCTTCATCAGCGGTTGAATGCCGCCAATCGCCACCAGCTCGCTCATCATGTAATGGCCGCTGGGTCGCAGATCGGCGAGCACCGGCACGCGTTTGCCGATGGTGGTGAAGTCGTCAAGATCGAGTTCGACCCCCACGGTATTGGCCATGGCGATCAGGTGCAGTACCGCATTGGTCGAGCCGCCCAGAGCAATCACCACGGTGACGGCATTTTCGAAGGCTTCGCGAGACATGATGTCGGAAGGTTTGATGTCACGTTCAAGCAGCGCCAGCACCGCTTGCCCGGCGGCGTGGCAGTCGTCGTGCTTGGCTTGCGATACAGCGTTTTGCGCTGAGCTTCCCGGTAGGCTCATGCCCAATGCCTCGATCGCCGAGGCCATGGTATTGGCGGTATACATGCCACCGCAGGCGCCAGGACCGGGAATTGCCGTTTCCTCTATCTGCTTGAGTTCGATCAGGTCGAGGTCGCCGCGGCTGTGAGCGCCCATTGCCTCGAATACCGAGACGATATCCGTGTGGCCCTTGCCGGGCAGGATGGTGCCGCCATAGACGAACACGCTAGGACGGTTAAGTCGTGCCAGACCCATCAGGCAGCCCGGCATGTTCTTGTCGCAGCCGCCGATGGCGACCAGGCCATCGAAACCTTCACAGCCGGCCACTGTCTCGATGGAATCACAGATCACCTCCCGCGACACCAGCGAATACTTCATGCCTTCCGTGCCGTTGGCAATGCCATCGGATATGGTGATGGTGTTGAAGATCACTCCTTTGCCTCCGGCGGCATCGGCTCCGGCACTCGCCTGTCTTGCCAGTTCATCGATATGGCTGTTGCAGGGCGTAAGATTGCTCCAGGTGGAAGCAATGCCTACCTGGGGCTTGGTGAAGTCCTCATCCTTGAAGCCCACCGCACGCAACATGGCGCGACTGGCGGCTTTGCCGACACCATCCACTACCGGGGCGGAATGTCGACGACGGGGATCTGTAGGCGAATCGCTCATGGGCGAGCTCCAGTTGGGTTGAAATAGTGGCTGAAGCAAAGGGTGGCCGCTTGGAGGCGCGCTGGCAAGAGGCAGCGGCTAGTCGTCGCTAATAGTGGTACGCTTTATGAACATGACTGGAGGCTAATTTTGAAGAAGACACCCGCTCACTTGATCACCGGTTTTCTGGGGAGTGGCAAGAGCACGCTTATCCACAGCCTGATCGAACACAAGCCTGTGGATGAACGCTGGGCAGTGCTGGTCAATGAATTCGGACAGATCGGTATCGATCAGGCCATGTTCACCGAACGCGACGATGTAGTCGTCAAAGGACTGCCCGGCGGCTGCCTGTGCTGCCAGCTGGCGTTCGTGATGCAGGCTACCCTGGTTAACCTGCTACACCGCCATCGCCCGGATCGTTTGATCATCGAACCTTCCGGGCTCGGCCACCCTGCCGGGCTGCTCGATATGCTGCGCGGCGAGGCGTTTGCCGAGGTGCTGGAGGTTCAGGATATCATCGCCACCCTCGACCCGCGCCGACTCGATGAACAACGGGTGCGCGAACACGAGACCTTCCGCGACCAGCTGGAAATGGCCGATGCCGTCGCGCTGACCATGACCGACCAGGCCAGTACCGCGCAATGCCAGGCCGCTCGTGAACGGGTGCAAGCCTACTGGCCACCGAAAAAATGGCTGATCGAGGCTCCTCACGGCGCCTTGCCGATTGATTTGTTGTTGAAAAGCGAACAGTTGAAAAACGAACCGCTGAAAAACCGCCATGCCTCGACGGTACCAAGCCCTTCCAGGCCGGCCTCGCATCAGGCATTGCATGTCCCTGCGTCGCCCGCCATGTTGGATGACGTTTTCGCCGCCGTCGTGGATAGGCCGCCCCCGTTGGGCAAGCCTCAGCATGAGACCGGCAGCGCCCTGGGTTATACCAGCCTGAGCTGGCGTTGGCACCCTGAGGAATGCTTCGATCTTGATCAGCTCACCGCGCAAATCAGCGCCTTTCCTCGAGAGGTACGCATCAAGGGCATCCTGCATACCCACGATGGCTGGAAGCTTCTCAACCGTGCCGAGGGCGCCATGCACATGCAAAGCAGCGCCTGGCGTCAGGACTCACGCCTGGAAATCATCGCTCCGCCGCAAGCTTTACCTGGTGCCGAGAGTTTGGCCGACGGGCTCGAGGCCTGTCGCGATCACAGCGCCTCGACCGGAAGCGGGCGTGCAAACAAGTAACCCTGGAAGACGTGGCAGTGATGCTCGGTCAACCAGACTCGCTGGGCCTCGGTTTCCACGCCTTCGGCGATAACCTCCAGTCCCAGGCTATGAGCCAGCCCGATAGTGCTTTCGACGATGACCGCATTGGCAAGGTCATCCAACAGATGCCGTACGAAATATTGATCGATCTTGAGCTGGTCCAGGGGTAATTGAGTGAGATAGGCAAGCGATGAATAACCAGTGCCGAAATCATCCAATGAAAAGCTCAAGCCGGTCTGTTTCAGGCGCAACATCTTTTCGCGGGCCTGCTGCTGTGCTTCGACAAGCAGGCCCTCGGTCAGCTCGAGTTTGAGACGCTGAGGAGAGGCGCCGGTACGTTCGAGAATTTGCATGACTCGCTCGACGAAATCCGGCTCGTGAAATTGCACCGGACTGATGTTGACCGCCACGGTAAGCTTTGCCGTGGCAGGGTTGTCGGCCCAGACCACCAATTGATGACACGCAGTTTCCAGCACCCAGGCACCTATCTCGATAATCAGCCGGTTTTCCTCGGCCAAGGGGATAAACTCGCCCGGCGAAACCATGCCACGCACGGGATGTATCCAGCGCAGTAAAGCTTCATAACCAGTGGGGATGCCGGCGGCATTAACTTGTGCCTGGTAGTAGAGCACCAGTTCGTTATTGGGTAACGCCTTGCGCAAATCGGCTTCTAGTCGTGCCCGATTCTGCAGGCGCAACTGCATCTCAGTGTCGAAAAAGCGCAAGGTATTGCGGCCGGCTTCCTTGGCCTGAAACAGTGCCATATCGGCTTGCTGGAGTACTTCATTCTTGGTGGCATTGCTTCCGCATACCAAGGTAATACCGATACTTCCCGTAATGGTGAGCGACTCGCTTCCCAGAGAAATAGGGCGTTGTAGAACGGCGAGCAGTTTGAGAGCCAAGCGCTCGGCCAGTGCCCCCCCATTTTCCAGGGTACTTCCCAAGTTGTGCGCCAATACGGCGAATTCATCGCCGCCCAGGCGCGCCAAGGTGTCGTTGTCATCCAGCACCTGGTCAAGCTCTCGGGCTATGTGTTGCAGCAGCTGGTCACCCGCATAGGGGCCCAGGGTATCGTTGACTTGCTTGAAATTATCCAGGTCAATGAATAACAAGGCGGCACAAGATTTCTTGGGTGGGCAGCTGCTCTGGACGACATGACTCAGGCGCTCCTGAAGCAGCCTGCGGTTGGCAAGCCCGGTCAGGGTGTCATAGAAGGCTAACTGATGGATTTCCTGTTCGGCAGCCTTGCGTTCGGTAATATCGCTCAGCGTTGCTACATAGTTGGTCAGCGCACCTTTGGCATTGTGCACGGCACTGATGGTCAGCCACTCGGGAAACACTTCGCCGTTCTTGCGCCGGTTCCATATTTCCCCTTGCCAGCTGCCGTTTTTCACGACGCCTTGCCACAGTTTGCGGTAAAAGTCTTTGTCATGATGTCCCGAACTGAGCATTCGAGGGTTACGACCCATTACCTCGTCCTGGTGATAGCCGGTGACTCTGGTAAAGGTACTGTTGACCTTGAGAATATTGCCGTGGACGTCAGTGACCATCATGCCCAGATGAGTCTCGAAGGCCGTCGCTGCGATTCTCAACTGAGCTTCGTTGGCCTTGGCCTGGGTCACATCGCGGACCACCGCCAAGACCCCGCTAAAGGCATTGGCGGCATCCTTCAGCGGGCTGACAACCGAATGAAAGGCGCGCGTTTCTCGCCCGATACGCAGGGAATACTCGAATTCTTCGGACGTTTCCGTGTGACGCACCCGAGCGGACACTTCGGCGAACCGGTCAGCGACCGACCTTGGCAGAACGTCGCGGTAATGTTGCCCGAGTGCCGCCTCGGGATCGAGCGCTAGCCGTTCTTGAGCAGCCGCATGCACATAAGTAAAGCGACCCGCTTGGTCAAAGACGAAAACCATGTCCTGTATCGAGCTGACTAGGGCCTGGAGCCGAGCGGCTCGGGTGCGGGCTCGATGGCGCGCCTGTTCACGCTCGGCCATGCGCTGACTCAGTGTTTCTTCCAAGCTTAAACGTCCCATGTAGTGGCGCAGCACCAAGCCACCCAATAACGCCAAGAGCAAGGCGATACTGACCAGTACCCATAGGCGTTGCAGCCAGTTACTCAACAACCCTTGAAGGTCCTCGCCTACCACTACGATGAAGGGCAGCCCATTGACCTGTTGCAGCCAGTAAAGCTTGTCTTTGCCGTCAAACGGGGATGCCATACGCAAGCTTGTCGGCTGCTCCTTGCTTTCGATAAATGCCGGAGTAAACGATCTGTGGAGGGATACCCCTAGGGTGCTTGCATTCAAGCTATCCGCCGATTCGGGATGGTGCGCGATCAGCTGCATTTGATTATCGAGGAGAGTGATATTTTCACCCGGAGCTCTTCCCAGACCTTTGAGTGTGTCATGGAACACGACGGGGTCGATCCAGGCGACACTAAAGCCCTCGGTGTGACCTTCCAGGCCGCGTAAGCGGTGTAGGTGGATAATATAATGACGTTGATCTTGAACGGACCAAACCAAGGGCGACACCAGTTGATCACGCCTTGAGTCTTGTGCGAACGCCTTAAAGAAGGGCAGGTCACTGATATCGTAACCAGCTGAGTGCAGCGAACTGGAAGAAAGGATGACCCGACCGTGGGTATCGACCAGTCCCAGCTCTTCCAGAATCGGCACGCTGTCGCGTCGTGTCGCCAGAAAGGTTTCAATACGCCGGGCGATATCGTTTGAAAGAGAAAATAGCGACTGTCCCGGTGCTCCCAATAGATGGGATATACCCACCAGGGTGTATTCATTCACCATGAATACATTGCTCACCCATTCGGCGACTAGCTCCGCACGCACTGCACCCTTCTCACGCCCCGCCTGAATATCGCGTTGATATTGATCACTCAATACCCAGCCCAGCATGGTGGTCATCATCAGGAGTGCCAGTACATACATGGCAATCGCGCGGCGTCTATATGACTGATATGAAGTAGTGGGTATTTGAGTATGGATGGCTTCGAACCAACGCATGTGATCATTAAGCCTTATTTAAACGGTAAACCTCATGCATGGTATCAAGATAAAACGTAAATTAACGTTAAGCTGTGTTGAACCACCGTATTGATTCCCGGCTATTTAACCTGGCCAGCCGGCAGCAGCACAGCTGACCAGTACTCAAGCGAATTAACCTCTGTGTTTATGCCGTGTTTTTATGCCGTGTTTTTATGCAGTATTTCGTGGATTTTTTCGGCATCTAGGGTTTCATGTTTTTCCAGCGCTGAAGCGAGCGCGTCCAGTGCCTTACGATGCTGCTTGAGCAATTCACGGCCATGCTCTTCCACTTCCTGCAGCAGGCCTCGAATCTCCTCGTCGACCAGATTGGCGGTCTCTTCACTATGTTCGCGCTGTTGCGCCATTTCCTTGCCCAGGAAAAGGTGATCCTGGCTTTGAGCGCACATCATCGGCCCCACTCGTTGGTTCATCCCCCAGCGCGCCACCATGCGCCGCGCCAATTGGGTGGCTTGCTGCAAATCGTCTTCCGCGCCGCTACTGGTTTCCTCGAAGACCACCGACTCCGCCAAGCGTCCGCCGAACATCACCGTGAGACGGTCGCGTAGATAAGACTCCTGATAGTTGTAGCGGTCTTCATCGGGCACTTGGGCTGTCACACCTAGCGAACGCCCGCGCGGTAGCACGGACATCTTCTCGAGCGGGTCGGCATGGGGTAGCAGATAAGCCAGCAGGGCATGGCCGGATTCATGGTAGGCCACGAGATGACGCTCTTCATTTGAGAGCCCGACGTCCTTGGCCTCGCCCAGTAACAGCCGGTCGCGAGCATCGGAAAAGCACTTCCAGTCGACTTCCTTCTGTTCACGGCGCCCTGCCAGCAGAGCTGCTTCGTTGGCCAGGTTGGCCAGGTCCGCCCCGGAGAAGCCAGTGGTCATCTCGGCCAGACGCTCCAGGTCGACGTCATCGCTTAGTGGCATCTTGCGGGTATGCACTTCCATTATCTCGCGGCGAGCATCGCGGTGAGGGTTTTCAAGAGTGATCTTGCGGTCGAAACGCCCTGGACGCAGCAGTGCCGAATCCAGCACATCCGGACGGTTGGTGGCCGCCAGCACGACTACCGACTCGCCTTCCTCGAAGCCGTCCATCTCGGCGAGAATCTGGTTCAATGTCTGTTCGCGTTCGTCATGGCCGCCCCCCATGCCCGTTCCGCGTGAACGACCGATGGAGTCCAGCTCGTCGATGAAAATCACGGAGGGGGACTGTTCCTTGGCTTTCTGGAACATGTCGCGCACCCTGGAGGCGCCGACACCCACGAACATTTCGATAAACTCCGAGCCACTGATGTTGAAGAAAGGGACTTCGGCCTCGCCGGCCACCGCCTTGGCCATCAGGGTCTTGCCGGTGCCGGGTGGGCCCATCAACAGCAAGCCGCGGGGGATCTTGGCACCCAACGCGCGAAAGCGTTGCGGGTGCTTGAGAAAATCGATCACCTCAATGACATCCTGCTTGGCGTTTTCCGAGCCGGCCACGTCATCCAGGCGTACCTTGCTGTCTTCGCTGCGCACTTGGCGCGCCTTGGATTTCCCCATGCTGAAAATGCCGCCACCCCCCGACATGGCGCGTTGCTGCATTCGATTCCAGAACCAGAACAGCAACCCGAGAAACAGCACCCACGGCAATACCCCCATCAGCATGCGCTGCCACCAAGGCGGGTCGACTGGCCTGGCGGCTATCTCGATGCCATTGGTCTCCAGGCGCTCCAGCAGGCGGGTGCTTTCGACATCCGGGCGGATAGTCTCGAAGGTTTCGACCTCTTCGGCCTCGCGGGCTTCCCGGCCGGCTTCGCTGAAGCTTCCCTCCACGTCCTGGCCATGTAAAGTAACCTCCGCGATGTGGCCGGCATCCACAGCGTCAAGAAACTCCGAATAGGTGAGTTCCACCTGGCTCTGCTGTTCGGCGGCATCGAAGTAATTGAATACCAGGAAAATACCCAGCGTTAGCCAAAGGAATAGCAGCCACTGATTTCCGGCGCCTGTGGGTTCATTCTGGAAAGGTGAGCGCTTTTCTTCCCGCTTTTCTGAGCGTGAATCCGTTGGAGACGATGAGGTTCTGCGGTCGGTTTCGGACATGGCAACCCCCGTGGTTGTTGAATAGGATGGTGTGTGTTTTCTTTGACATGCCACTGCGAGGCAATTTAGCCATTGCAGGCAGCGGCGATGCTGGCAACGCTGTGTATTTACTGGAAGACTACCTCCAGCGTAGGCCCATCTTGCACGGAACACCTTGTTACCTTGGCATAAAACAGCCACTGCCACCTAGCGAGCAGCACCTCATGGATGACATCACACAGCAATTTTTTGCCACCAACGAGACCGCCATTCGCTTGGTCGTGGCCTTGTTGTTGGGCACCTTAATCGGGATCGAGCGTGGCTGGGTGGCTCGCGAACAGAAAGCCGGGCAGCGAGTAGCGGGTATTCGTACCCATGCGTTGGTGGGACTGCTGGGGGGAATTGCCGCGCTGCTTTCGCAAGCGCTCACTCCCTGGGCCTTTCCGCTGATTTTTTTAGCGGTGGCCGGGATTAGTCTGGTGGCATGGCGAGCGCATGCAGTCGAAACTCAAAATTACAGCATTACTGGCATGATAGGGTTGTTACTGACCTTCTGCTTCGGCGCTATTGCGGTGGCGATCGACCTTGTCTTGGCCACGGCCTGCGCGGTGATTACCGCTGTGATTCTCGACAATAAGCGAGAAATTCACGGTTTGTTGTACAAATTGCAGTCGCATGAACTTGATGCGGGGCTCAAGCTACTCTTGATCAGCGTGGTGATGTTGCCATTGTTGCCGGACGAGAACATGGGCCCGGGCGGGGTGCTTAATCCTTATCATATCTGGTGGCTGGTGGTGCTGGTCGCCTCGATTTCCTTTGTCGGCTATTTCGCCATCCGCCTCGGGGGCACCGAAAAAGGCATTCTATTCACTGGCCTGTTTGCCGGTCTCAGTTCATCCACCGCCTTGACCTTGCAGTACGCGCGCCAGTCGCGCCGGAACCCTGATCTGGAACCGATGTTGGCAGTAGGCATCTTGCTAGCCTGCGGCACCATGTTTCCGCGCATTTTACTTTATACCGTCTTGATCAACCCCGCCCTGTTACCCACGTTGACGCCTCCTGTTCTACTGATGGGGCTGGCCCTGTATATGCCGGCATTTTTTATCTGGCGCACCCAGCATCGTAAGCTCAAGGTGGATAGGCCTACCCTGACCCAGAACCCCCTGGAGCTGCGCATTGCCTTACTGCTCGGCGCGCTGCTGGCGTTGATTCTGGTACTGGGAGAGTGGCTACGGGAGGTATTGGGTCAAACCGGCGTCTATCTGCTGGCTGCCACGTCCGGACTTGCTGATGTGGCCCCCATCACCCTGTCATTATCGCGTATGTCGCTGACCACCATAGAGGGAGGGACGGCAGTACTGGGCATCGTGATCGCTGCCTCAGCCAATAACCTGTTCAAGACAGGGCTGTCCACGTTCGTCGGCACTTACCAGCTGGGCAGGCGTGTGGCCTTGCCCATGCTGCTGTCGCTTGCGGTAGGGTTGTTGATGGCTTGGCTGGTTTAGATGTTCGTGAACGTTGCCCCTGCCTCTTTCAACGACAACCTGCGTTTGTCGGCTTCGCTGTTAAGGTTGGTAAACGCCTCGGCGCAATCTGACATATCCACTCGGCACCAGGCGTGGCGCGCCTGCCAGCGTTCGACCTTGCGCTCACCTTGGCTAAGGACCTGTTCGAGGTCATCGGCCAGGGTGGTGCGAATCAGTGCCACCACCGGATGCAGGCGCTCGCCGTCATCGGCCACGGCGATGTCGTTCTCGCCAATGCCGTTTACCAAGCGAGCCACCAGGTCCGTGGGCAGCGCCGGGCTATCACAGGGCGTCACCACGACCCAGGGGGTAGAGGCGGCCCGGAGGCCGGTATAAATGCCCATCAGCGGCCCTAGAAATCCGCCTTCGCTATCGACGATCACCCGGTCGCCGAAGTCGGCGTAGCGTTCAAGGTTGCGATTGGCGTTGATCAACACTTCGCTCACATGATTGGCAAGGCGGTTTTGCACATGGGCCACAAACGGCTGACCAGCGAGCAATTCGAGGCCCTTGTCGCGACCGCCCATACGACGGCCTTTGCCGCCGGCCAGAATCAGACCGGTCAGCTCAGCGCGGGAAATCATCGATGCGCCTCCAGGTGAATGCGAGATGAACAAGTGTCTGAACAATAGCTGAGACAACTATCATGGTGGTCGCTCCTGTGTCTTTTGTTAAGCTGAGTGCAATCTGATTGCCACACCTATTTGCCATCTAAACAGCGGGAGATTTTCCATGCAGCATCTTGACGACGCCACCCGTACCGAGCTTGAAGCCGCCGCCTTTCGTCGCTTGCTCCAGCATCTCGACGAGCACAAGGAAGTGCAGAACATCGACTTGATGATCCTGGCGGATTTCTGTCGTAACTGCCTTTCCAAGTGGTTGGTGAGCGCCGCCGATGAACGCGGTGCCGACCTGGATTACGATGCCGCGCGTGAGCATGTCTACGGTATGCCTTACGCTGAATGGAAAGACAACCACCAACAGAAAGCCACTCCGGAGCAACTGGCTGCCTTCGAGGATCGCCAAACGCGAAAAGCCGCCCAGGAACAGGAGCAGACGCAATGACCGAGCCGATGGATACGCTCAACGTCGTGGTACTCACCATTTCCGATACGCGTACCGAAGACACAGACCGCAGCGGCCAGGTGCTTGTCGAGCGGCTAACCGCTGCCGGGCATCAGCTGGTGGAAAAGCGCATTGTGCCCGATGACGTCTACCGGATTCGGGCCGTGGTCGCCGGATGGATCGCCGACCCTCAAGTGCAGGTAGTGTTGACCACCGGGGGGACTGGCTTTACCGGGCGTGACTCCACACCGGAAGCAGTAGCAGTGTTGCTCGACAAGCAGATCCAGGGGTTTGGTGAGTTGTTTCGTCAGCTGTCGTACCAGGAAGTGGCCAGCTCCACCATTCAGAGCCGCTGCCTGGGGGGGCTTGCCAATGCCACCGTGGTGTTCTGCCTGCCGGGTTCCACCGGTGCCTGCCGCACTGCCTGGGATGGCATTCTGTTGACGCAGCTGGATAGTCGCCATAAGCCGTGTAATTTTGCCAACCTGGTGATTCCCGAGCGTGGCCGACATGACTGGACGTCACAGGGAGAGAGCCCTGGCGGTGATGCTCGGAAATCCTCGGGCCGTCCCGTTGCCGGGGGATGAAGATGGCTTGTGTGGTTCAGGGGTGGTTGAAACTCACCCTACCCTTCTTTGCCATCCTTTCGTGGGGTAACGAGCGGCCAAGTGTAATGCACCAGAAAAATACCATAAGCCATACACCAGGCCAGAATACTGATGCTGTAAACCCAGTGGCTCAGTTGCGGCATCACTGCCAGAAGAGGAGCGCGTAGCACGGCGGCGAGGAACAAGAGAGCCAATGCCCAGCCGATGCCCGGCAAGGTGCGTATCGGGCGCCCGGTATGGCCTAGGGAAACTCGCGAGATCATTGCCAGCATCATGGCGCCGATGGCGCCGATGGTCAGCGCATGGACGGCCAGTTCCACCCGCCATGCGTCCAGCAGTGCCAGCGCCCACATGCCCAGCCCGATCACGATAAAGGCATAACTCAGGTGAAGCCCCCACAGAAGCGCTTCATGTCGGGTGCGCAGGCTCTCCCAGCGTGCCAGGCGAATGCCGTTGGTAACGGCAGCGACCAGCAAGAGCGCCGCGAGCAAGACAGCGGGCACCGGCACACTGACCACTACTAACGCTTGCAAGACTACGACCAGGGCGGTGCTGGCTAGCGTCGCGGCTTCCAGCCGCGGCAGGCCTGCCACTTGTGTGCGGCCCAGCTTGAGTGAGGTGAAGAAAGGAATTACGCGCCCGCCGAGTACTACCATCAGCAGGCCAATCAACAGCACAGCCAGGTAAGCGGCCTCGCGAATGAGGGTGGCATCCCCCCATATCCAACCCAGGTGCATAGCCAGATTGGCCAAGGCCAGAAGCGTGAGTACCGGCAGGAAGATCAGGTTGCGCCAACGCTTGGCTGAAACCACCAGGGTCCCCACGACCACAGCGGCCAGAGGCAAGAAGGCGACATCCAGAGCGATAAGCCAAGCGGCGGGTATGCCCATGGGAAATGCCAGCAATAGGCGCGCAGCTAGCCACACCGACACCAGGCCAAGCAGGGGACCGCCATGCAGGCTGCGTTTGCCTGTCCAGTTTTGTACCGCCGAGAGCAAAAAGCCGACAATAATGGCCGCTGCAAAACCGAAAATCATTTCGTGCTGGTGCCACCACACCAACCCGCCATAAGGGCGTAACCAGATGATGCCGTGCCAGAAGGCCAGCCATATCAGTAGCGAGATAATGCTAAAGGCGGCACCCAGCAAGAAGAAGGGGCGAAATGCCAAACCCAGCAGGGGAACTTGAGCGAATCGGAAAGGAGCTTGCATGGCGATACCCGAGTGATTCAGTAAGGTATCGCCATGGTGACCTAGTTAAGGCCTGAGGACCATGACGAGCATCAACAAATCCAAAGCAACGTCAGGCCGAATTCCAGCCGATTTGCATGGTAAGCTTGGGGAGTAGTTGTTAGCCCTTTCTCGTAAAACGATCACGTAACTAAACACAGGAGCATCCCATGGCAAAGGCCAGCGCACGTCACATTCTGGTAGACAGCGAAGACAAATGTATCGCCCTCAAGCAAGAGATCGAGAGCGGCAAGGACTTCGCCGAGGTGGCCAAGCAGCACTCATCTTGCCCCTCCGGCCAGCAGGGCGGTGAATTGGGTTCCTTCGGCCCCGGTCAGATGGTGCCGGAGTTCGATAAGGTGGTATTCAGCGCCGACCTGAACCAGGTTCAAGGCCCGGTGAAGACGCAATTCGGTTATCACTTGCTGGAAGTCACCAGCCGTACTTGACGCTAGTCGGAGAGCGGTAAGCGTTTCCTGCACCACTACACTACTCGACCGTGGCGGTTTCGCCGCGGTCGATGGGAGTTTGTCTTGAGCGAACCAATCATCCGTGTCAGTGCCCTCAACAAGATCTACGAGGGAGGCTTCCAGGCGCTCAAACAGATTGACCTGGACATTCAGCGGGGCGAAATATTTGCCCTGCTCGGCCCCAATGGCGCAGGCAAGACAACTCTGATTAGCGTGATATGCGGGCTGGTCAATGCCACGAGCGGTCAGGTAGTGGTGGACGGCTTCGATAACCAGGCCGATTACCGAGAGGCGCGCTCACGTATCGGCCTGGTGCCGCAGGAATTGACCAACGAGGCCTTCGAAACGGTCTGGAACACCGTCAATTTCAGCCGCGGACTGTTCGGCAAGCCGCCCGATCCGGAGCATATCGAACGCGTACTCAAATCGCTCACCCTGTGGGACAAACGCCATAATCGCCTGATCACGCTTTCCGGGGGTATGAAGCGCCGGGTGCTGATTGCCAAGGCGCTGTCTCATGAGCCGCGCATTCTGTTTCTGGATGAGCCCACCGCCGGCGTGGATGTCGGGCTGCGCCGTGAGATGTGGGATGTGGTGCGTCAGCTGCGCGAAAGCGGGGTAACCATTATTCTCACTACGCATTACATTGAAGAGGCCGAGGAAATGGCCGACCGTATTGGCGTCATCAACAACGGTGAAATCGTGCTGGTGGAAGATAAGGCCGCCCTGATGCGCAAGCTGGGCAGTAAGCAGCTGGCCCTGCACCTGCACGAGCCGCTGGATAGCGTGCCGCTGGCTCTTGCCGCCTATGACCTGCAACTTGCCGCCAATGGCAGCGAGCTGATCTACACTTACGATGCCTCTCGGACCGGCGGTGCGGAAGGCCAGGAAAGCAGTACTATTTCTGCGCTTCTGGCCGACGTTGAGGCCGCCGGTCTCGTCTTCAAGGATTTGCATACCCGCCAGAGCTCACTGGAAGATATCTTCGTCGACCTGGTCAAGGAGCGTTGATGAACCTCTATCCCGTTCGTGCCATTTACATGGCGGAACTTTCGCGTACCCGGCGCACCCTGTTACAGAGCATTGTCTCGCCGGTCATTTCCACCTCGTTGTATTTCGTGGTGTTCGGGGCGGCTATCGGGTCACGAATCAGCGAGATCGATGGCATCAGTTACGGGGCTTTCATCGTGCCCGGCCTGATCATGCTGATGCTGCTGACCCAGAGTGTCTCGAATGCTTCTTTCGGCATTTTCTTTCCCAAGTTTTCGGGAAGCGTCTACGAGCTGCTGTCGGCCCCCATCTCCTATCTGGAAATCGTGATCGGCTATGTCGGGGCGGCGGCGACCAAGTCGGTGGTATTGGGCTTGATCATACTCGCCACCGCCGGCTTCTTCGTGCCGTTGGAGATCGCGCATCCGCTGTGGATGATGACGTTTCTGGTGCTCACCGCGATCACCTTTAGTCTATTGGGCTTCATCATCGGCATCTGGGCCGACGGTTTCGATAAACTGCAGCTGGTGCCACTGTTGGTGATCACTCCCCTGACGTTTCTGGGGGGCAGCTTCTATTCCATCGACATGCTGCCGCCGTTCTGGCAAGGCGTGACTCTGTTCAACCCGGTGCTCTACTTGATCAGTGGTTTTCGCTGGAGCTTCTATGGCACCAGCGATGTCAGCCTGGCGGCCAGTGTGGCCATGATTCTGCTGTTTCTGGGCGTGTGCCTGGCACTGATCAGCTGGATATTTCGCACCGGCTATCGCCTCAAGCCGTAAGCCACCGTCCGTTCTTGCCCACCTACCGTTCGTTCTAGCCGAGTGAGTCATGCCGTTACTGCAAAGCATAGTGCATCGCCTTGAGCCCAGCGCTGAAGGCGATCGTTTGAAACTCCACGCCGCGCCGCAGGCGCATCCCTCGAGTGCCGTGATGGATGACTTGATGGCGGCGGTCAGCGATGCCTACAACACCAAGCCCAAGGGCTGGGGTCGCTTCGTGGAAGGCGAGGGCGCGAGCCCGTTTTCCGGTTGGTTGGCCGCTTATCTGGCCGGTGACCAGGACTTTTCCCAGCTCAGCCATGAGATCGGCGAGCGGCTGTGCCGGGTGCTTGAAGAGCGTCTTGCCGTGGGGGGTTATCTGATATTCGGCCATGCACGCCAAGGCGAAACCGAAACCCTGAGCCTGGCGCTTGTGCACCAGCGCCACGGTATCGGTATCGACGACAGCCACACGGCGGTGCCCGCCGCACAGCTCAATCTCGGCCAGCTGACCCTGGCGGCACGCATCAACCTGACGCAATGGCAAAACGCGGCCCCTGAGGCCCAGTATGTGTCGTTTCTCAAGGATCGTGGCGGCAAGAAACTCGCCGAGGCGATGGCCGAGCTTCTGGGAATGGAAGAAGGTATCGATGCGCCCAGCGAAACCCGCACCTTGCTCAAGGCCTTCAGCGACTACGTGGAGCAGGAAGACTTCGACGACGCGGCCAGCCGTGAAAAAACCGACGCCCTGGTAGGCTATGCCGATGAGCAGTTGCGCCGTGGCGAGCCGATCACTCTTGAAGAGCTTTCCGGGCTGGTCGACGAGCAAAAGCCCAAGGCGTTTTTTGATCACATCCGTAATGCCGACTATGGTTTGGCAGAGGAGATCCCGCCCGACAAGCGTACGTTGAACCAGTTTCGGCGTTTTACAGGGCGCGCCGGCGGCGTCTCGATCAGCTTCGATTCGCACTTGCTAGGCTCAAGCATCGAGTATGACGAAGCGCAGGATCGGCTGATCATCAAGAAGGTTCCAACCCAGTTGCGTGATCAGCTTAAACGGCGTTGATCGAGCCGTGCTGATATGAATGTAAACCATCCAGCAGGAGGTTTGTCCTCAGAGGGCTTGCTCTACAAAGAACAACAAGATCATCTTGGGCCACGCCTCGGCGTGGCAGGATAAGGAGTAAGAGGCCATGCAACGTCTGTATTTTCTGATCCCCGACAAGGAAACCACGTCCAATATCGCCAATGAGCTCAATGCCATGGGCTTGACCAAGGACCACTTGCATGTTCTGGGCAAGGATTGGAGACCGCTGGAAAAGGAAGGCGTGCCGACTGCCACGCTTATCCAGACCACCGATGTCGCCAATGCGTCTAAGCGCGGCCTGGTGATAGGGGGGGCGATAGGCGCGGTATTGGGTCTTGTCATCCATTACATACTCGAAGGCACCAACTTGGTCTGGATGCTGGTGGGCATGACGATTTTCGGCGCGCTGTTCGGGGTCTGGACCAGTACGATGCTGGGTGTTTCGGTGCATGACGTCAAGATCAGCGAGTTCGAGAAACCCATCAAGGGCGGCGCCATGCTGATGATGGCGGATGTTCCCGATGACCGCGAAGGTGACTATCGAGCGGTGATTCGCCGCCATCATCCCGAAGTGGTGATCGATAAAGTGACTTCCCGAGAAAAGAAAGCGCACTTGGGCCAGGGCCGCTGACCCAGGCTTGCTGGTCCAAGAATCCTACCCCAATGGAGATCCGATAGATGCTTGATGCCATTCAGCAGTTTTTCCAGCGTAGCTTGGCCGAGCCGGAAAGTGCCTTCACACTGGAACTGGCCTCCGCCGCGCTTCTCTGCGAGGTGATGCGCGCCGACCATCAGGTCAGTGAGGCGGAGCTTTCCACCCTGAGGCACCTGCTTCGAGAGCGTTATCATCTTGGCGACACGGCGGTGGACGAGCTGATGGAGCTGGCGCGACAGGAAGTCGAAGACGCCGTGGATCATTATCAGTTCGTCAGCCTGATCAAGGAGCATTACGGCTATGAACAGCGTGTGGAACTGGTCAGGTTGATGTGGCAGCTGGCCTGGGCCGACGGCAAGGTCGACTCGCTGGAGGAGCACCGTATCCGTCGCCTGGCGGATCTGTTGCATGTCGGGCACAGTGATTTCATCCGTACCAAGCTGAGCGTGGAAGAAGAACGTCAGTCGACGTGAGTCACCACCGCCCGGCGTGGGTCGATGTGCCAGGCCACGCCCACCCGGTGGCTGTGCTCAAGCTCAGCGATAACCTGGCCGCCCAGCAGCAAGATGATGGCGCCTACCTCCAGGCTGAGTAATACCACGATCAAGGTCGCCAACGAGCCGTAGACGGCATTGACGAATGACACCTGGGCAAAGTAGAAAATCAACAACAGGCGCACGCCTTCCCACAACAACGCTGCGACGAACCCTCCCACCACCGCACGGTGTAGCGAGATGCGTACCACCGGCAACACCTTGTAAATGCCGCTGAACAGCACGAAAACACCGACAAAACTGAGCAGGTTAAGCAGCGATACCGAGAGGCCCGCCAAGGGCAGGCCATGGCCGAAGATCACCAGTAACAGTTCATTGATGGCGCTTGTCGCCGAGACCAGCAGTGTCAGGCTGAGAATTCCGCTGCCCAGCACCAGCATGAAAGCGTAAGGCAGTAGCGCCGATACCCAGGCACTGCGCCGGATGGGGTTGTCGGGTTGGTGGAAGATGATCCCCATGGCATCTTCGAGCATGCGAAAGGCGAAGGAGCTGAACACCAGCAGTACCACGATCCCGAAGTTTCCGATGGCCTCGCGAGAATCGAGCAGGGCGCGCACTGCATCGATCAGGATATCGCCATGTGCCGGTGTCAGGTGCTGCGCCTGGATCGCGATCACGCCGAGCAGCTGTTGTTCGTCGACGATATGGGTCAGCAGTACACCGAGAAGCGCCAGAAGGGGCACTATTGAAAGCATCACGTTGTAGCCCACGCCACCGGCGAGCAAAATGCCGCGGTTACGCACAAAGGCGCACAGCACACGCCAGGTAAAATGCGCCAGCTGAGGCAAGAGGGTCGTGCTCCAAAAGCGGGTGTGCTGCATGGGGACTCATCTGTTTGCGCGCGGGCTCGCTACCAGTGTCCCCTCTGGGCTGGATCCTGTCTACAGCTCTTTCTCGACTCTAGGGCGTGTCTTCCTCCACCTGGGTTTGTTCCGTCAGCAGGATATCCATCAGGCGATTGAGCTTGCCTTGAAAGCCTCTGCCCGGCGACGGCGGGTGGGGGTTCGAGGTGATGACAACCGTCAAGTCGCGTGATGGCACCACATACAGCGCCTGGCCACCGAATCCACGCCCGTAGTAGACCAATTCATCGGCGATCCGGGTGCTGAACCAGCCGTAGCCGTAACCATGCCCGGTCCATTTCGAGGTGCCGCGCGACTTCCAGGAGGTCTCGACCCAGCCTTCCGGTAGTACTCTTTGGTCATCGACGCGGCCATTGTTGCGATAAAGCTCACCGATCTGGATCAGCGCCAGCGGGGAAAGCCGCATGTTGTTACCGCCGAAATAGATGCCTTGAGGGTCGCGCGGCCAGGCGGGAATCCTGATATCCAGCGGCTCGCCCAGCAAGCGCCTTGCAAGCGCCAGGGTGGATTCACCACTGGCTTGGGTCAGGGAGACGGAAAGCAGGTGGCTGGAGCCGGTGGAGTAGAGCATGATGCCGCCGGGCTCGTCTTCGAAAGGACGGCTGAGTACATACGCCACCCAATTGCGGCTGGCGACCCAGGCGCTGTAATTGTCCCCGGAGGTGCGCTCGAGCCCCGCCTGCATCGAAAGAAGATGCCTCACGCTGATCTCCTCGACCTTGGGGTCGGCATCCGCCGGAACCAGAGAGCCGAGCAGATCGACCACCGGTTGTTCCACCGATTGGATGATGCCTTCTTCGATGGCGGCGCCCACCAGGGCGGCAAGCACGGTTTTGGAAAGCGACTTGATGTTGACGGGCTGGTCGACAGTCGGCCCGCTCTGATGGTGCTCATGGATGATCTCACCCTGATGGGCGACCACGATGTTGTGAAGCGGCTCAAGACGCTGCGCTGCGGTGCTCATGGCAACCAGCGTGCTAACGCTTGGCGGTGCAGCCAAAACCTGGGTGCTGAACAGTAGTATCATCAAACCGGGTATTTGGCCCAGGCGAGCAAGGCGCATGACATCATTCCTTGATTGAGGGCACCCATGTTCGAGCTCTGCCAGGAGGCAAGGTTCCCCGCGGTGCGCACGCTCAAAAGAAAAGTGAAGAACCACTCAGGCCGCAGAGGCCGGAATTCAGGCAAGTTGCTGGAAGGGCTGTTAGGCTGAAAGCGTTGGCCGGTATTGCGCCAAGCCATCCCCTGTAGGCTAATAAAGCAAGGAGTTTCGCTATGCGTAATATTATCTACATCATCGGGTTGATCGTGGTTGTGTTGTTTATCCTTTCCCTGCTGGGATTGCGCTAGCGCTGGATAAAGACCTGATGAACTCCCACGGTCGCCACCAAGATGAAGTCCCGGCCGTGGGGCGCTTCATCGAGCGATTAAATAAGCGCCTGTTTGCCCTCAGGCACAATCAGCGGCGCCTTGGCCGAACATATCGAACATCAACTCACGGCCCAGATGGGTCAATACGAAGCGCTCGTGCTCGTTGTAGGTGGCGGCTTCGCTGCTTTCCAGCACTTGCTGGCAAGCTTTCCATTGGCGCGAAGCGGCACCTAAGGAGCTAAGCTCGCGTTGGTCCAGCCCGCGGTGAGGCAGAGTGATGCTTTCCAGCACATGGCCGTGGTCGTAAAGTAGTGCCGCCATGGTGGACAGGCATTGGCGAAGGCTGCGTTGCAGGTGGACGGTCGAAATATCGTAAGACATGGAGATGATCTCCTGGGGGAAGCCCCTGGTAAAAATAGGTTGCTGCGACGCATTATAAACCAAAGTCGTACTCAGACTAAAGTCGTTACTCTTGTATTTTTTCAGCCGCGCTCAACTCCTTTTGACCGGCATGCTAAGCTCGTTTTCGACGCAGCTATCAGCAAACAGGAAACCTCATGCATATCAGCGTATTCGGAACCGGCTATGTCGGCCTGGTAGCAGGCGCCTGTCTGGCAGAAGTGGGCCACCAGGTCGTCTGCATGGATGTCAATGCCGAGCGCATTGCCCAGCTGGAAACCGGCGAAGTGCCTATCTTCGAGCCCGGCCTGAGCAGTATCGTGGCGCACAATGTAGCGGCCGGCAGGCTGCGCTTCACCTCGGATGCCGCCACCGCCGTCAATGAAGGCGAGCTTTTGTTCATCGCCGTGGGAACGCCCTCGGATGAAGACGGCAGCGCCGATTTACGCTACGTGCTTGAGGTTGCCCGCACGATTGGCGAGCACATGCAGGGCTACAAACTGGTGATCGACAAGTCCACCGTGCCGGTGGGTACCGCGGAAAAAGTCACCGCCAAGATTACCGCGGCGCTGGAAGCACGCGGCGCCAACCACGCCTTCAATGTATGTTCGAATCCTGAATTCATGAAAGAAGGCGCGGCGATCGACGACTTCACGCGCGGTGCACGAATTATCGTGGGTACCGAGAGTGAAGGGGTCAAGCAGCGCATGCGCGAATGCTATGCCCCCTACAACCGCAACCACGACAAGCTGATGTTCATGAGCGTGCGCGCCGCGGAGCTGACCAAGTACGCCGCCAATGCCATGCTCGCCACCAAGATCAGTTTCATGAATGAAATCGCCAACCTGGCGGAACGCCTGGAGGTGGATGTAGAAGACGTGCGCCGCGGTATCGGCAGCGACCCGCGCATCGGTTATCACTTCATCTACCCCGGTTGCGGTTACGGCGGCTCCTGCTTTCCCAAGGATGTGCAGGCGTTGGAACGCACCGCCCACCAATACGGCTACACGCCGCAATTGCTCAGTGCCGTGGAAGCGGTCAATCAACGTCAGAAGCACACCCTCTACACCAAGCTTGAAAGCGCCTTGGGTGAGCTGGAAGGCAAGACCATCGCCGTCTGGGGGCTGGCCTTCAAGCCCGATACCGATGACATGCGTGAAGCGCCCAGCCGCACCCTGATGGAAGCGCTATGGCAAGCCGGTGCCAGGGTACAAGCCTTCGACCCGGAAGCCATGGCAGAGTGTCGCCGCCTCTACGGCGAGCGCGATGATCTGGTGCTCGTCGGTGATCGCATTCAGGCGGTAAAAGGCGCCGATGCTCTGGTTATCTGTACGGAATGGAAGGAATTTCGCAGCGTGGATTTCGCCTGGCTCAGCGAACAACTCAAGGCAAAAGTGATCGTGGACGGTCGCAACCTCTACACCCCGGAAGCCGTACAAGGAGCCGGAATGCGCTATCTAGGTGTAGGGCGCAGCAGTACGGAAGGATAGGCCTTTTACGCTTCGCATTTTTCCCCGAACTTGCGGTATCTGTCGAAAATTCTTCCACGAAGAAAGTGGCAGGGTTGTCGTGCGTCCTGTGAAAGGTAACTGCTACGCTGAAAGTGTCTACACAAAAGGAGCTTCGGTGATGGGTGATAATGCCGTCACGCCTGGAACTGGAACCGCGCTGTTCGAGGATGCGCGTTCGCGACTGGAAGACGTGTTCGATGCGCTGGCCCTACATCCTGATGCTCGGGAGCGGCTGATGCAGCCGAGCCTTGCGTTGCAAGTTAGCGTCCCGGTGCGCATGGATGACGGCAGCCTGAAAGTGTTTCCCGGTTGGCGAGTACAGTACGACACCAGTCTGGGACCGGCCAAAGGCGGAGTCCGCTTTCATCCCCAGGTGTGCCAGCAGGAAGTGACCACCCTGAGTTTCTGGATGGCGATCAAGTGCGCCGTGGTCGGGCTGCCCTATGGCGGCGGCAAGGGCGGCGTGCAAGTGGACCCCAAGGCGCTTTCGCTGTTGGAGCTTGAACGTCTAGCGCGGGGTTACGTGCGCGCCATTGCCGATGTGATGGGACCTGACCGGGACATTCCCGCGCCGGACGTGAATACCAATGCCACGGTGATGGGCTGGATGGCGGATGAATACGCGCACATCGTGCGTGCTCAGGCGCCTGCGGCGGTTACCGGTAAACCTATTTCGCTGGGAGGCTCGCGTGGCCGGGTAGCTGCGACAGGTTGCGGTGCGTTGCAGGTGCTCAATCTATGGGTCGAGCGTAAAAAGCGCCGTCCGCAAGATATCCGTATAGCTGTTCAGGGTTTCGGCAATGCGGCGTATCACTTTGCTCGGCTGGCCCATGCCGAAGGCTACAAGGTGGTGGCAGTGTCGGACTCCCGCGCGGCGATCTACGCCGAGCAAGGCCTGGACCCGAATGAGGTCAAGGCAGCCAAGGCGCGTAACGGCAAGGTGAGTGATGCCTCCAATGTCGAGATCTTTCCTCCCGATACCTTGTTGACCCTGGACGTGGACGTGCTGGCATTGGGAGCTCTAGAAAATCAGATTCACTGCGATAACGTGGATGAAGTACGGGCGGGCCTGATACTCGAAATTGCCAACGGCCCCTTGACCAGCGCTGCCGATGCAACCCTGGCCAAGCGCGGCATTCCAGTGCTGCCGGATGTGCTGGCCAACACCGGCGGGGTGATCGTGAGTTATTTCGAGTGGGTGCAGAATCGCACCGGCGACCATTGGTTGGAAACGGACGTGCATAACCGCATGACATTGCGCTTGCAGCAGGCCGCCACCCTAGTGCTGGATCGAGCGGAGAAAGAGGTCATTACCTACCGTCAAGCGGCCTATCACCAAGGTATCGAACGTATCAGCGAGGCGATCATGGCACGCGGCAACTGCCAGGAGTGCCAGTAAATCCGTCGCTGTCATTTTTCGGCACCGCTGTTATATCACGCTTGGCCTTGGATGTTGTCGCGGATTAATTCAAGGAGTAAAGGACAGCCCGAGATGCCGATGGTATCTCGGGCGAAATTGATGCATGCCGATAGACGAGGTGATCAGACAGGTCAAAAAGCATGAGTGTGTAATTTTCGCTGTCTAGTTTTGCTATGATCAACGCTTGTCACACCTTGTCATACGTCTTGATGAATGCACATAACAGGATAAAAATTGCATCTCAATCAGGCGAAAGATGACGCTGATCGGTAGCAGGAGAACCATTATGATGACTGAGCCGGCTTCCCTTTCATCCTTGCCGTCCTCGCCGGAGGCGAACCTGGATGTTGCTTATAAAGCATTGGAAAAACGCTTTGAGCAATTCTATGTGGCGGTGGAACAAAGCCCCACCGCCACAGCCATTACCGATGCCGAGGGTGTCATCGAATTCGTTAACCAGCGTTTTAGCACCATCACCGGCTACAGTCGTGAGGAACTGGTGGGCAAGACGCCGGCAGTGATTCAGTCCGGCATGACCCCGCATATGGTTTATCAAGATATGTGGAAAACGCTGAGAGCCGGGGATGTATGGCAAGGAGAGCTGCTTAATCGGCGCAAGAATGGCGAGCTTTATTGGGACTCGGAAATCATTACCCCGGTCAAGAATGCCGAGGGCGAGATCGTCAACTTTGTCGCGGTAAAGGAAGACATCACCTTGCGTCGCCAGCAAGAAAGCGAACTGCGATTATTGGCGACGGTGTTCGAAACGGGCCAGGCCACGCTGATTGCCAATGCGGATATGGTGATCGAGCGTGTTAACCAGGCCTTTACCGATATTACCGGCTATCACAGTGAAGAAGTGGTCGGGAGAACTCCCAAGTTGTTCAAGTCCGGGCGGCATGATAAAAGCTTTTATCAGCGAATGTGGATGGCTTTGCGAGAGACCGGGCATTGGCAAGGAGAGATCTGGAACCGCAATAAGTACGGGAATATTTATCCCTTATGGCAATCGATCACCGCGGTGATGGATGCTGAGAACAGTGTGCGTAATTATGTCTCGGTATTTCATGATATCGATGAGCGAAAGTCTCTTGAGCGCGAACTGGAAGACCAGGCGACACGCGATCACTTGACCGGCGCCTACAATCGTCGGGCCTTTGATCGTGTTGTAAGCGAGCACGTTGCCCAAGTGGCCCACTCCGATGAGACGTTTGTTTTGTTGATTTTTGATATCGACCACTTCAAGAGCGTCAATGATACCCATGGTCACGAGATGGGGGATGAGATACTCAAGCAGCTGGTCGTATGCATCAAGGGCTGCCTGCGAGACAGTGATGTTCTGGCGCGTTGGGGCGGTGAGGAATTTACCGTCTTGCTGCGCGGTACCGGCTTGGAGGGCGGTGAGATATTTGCCGAGCGCATCCGGCGGCGCGTGGCCAATCGCTCCTTCTCCGGGCATGACATCACCATCAGCATCGGTATTGCTGAACACTGGCCCGGTGAGCATCAGGATAGGCTACTGGTGCGTGCAGATAAGGCTCTCTACCAAGCCAAGCATCAAGGCCGCAATCAGGTGGTGGCATGTCGGAAACCGTTAAGCTGTGAGGAAAGTTAACATCACTTGTCTCAGCCGGCACATGGCATGGATATGGGCAATAGGGAGAGTTAACGTTTATGTGCCAACTTTTACACCTAAGTAATGACAGTGGCTCTTATTCCAAGAAAAGGCGAGAGCCGCCGTTGGCCATGCCTTGCCTGCATGAGCTGGCTTCCGCCAGTGTGTTCTGCCATGCCAATGAAGCAATTATTCTCACGGATGAAGAAAATCATGTGCTTGATGTTAACCCTGCCTTTACCGAGTTGACTGGGTTCACGCTTGAGGAGGTGCTAGGTAAACCCTTGGAAAAATTCAGCATATTGCCGCTGGAGATCGCTCAAACCGCCCGGGTGATGCAAAAGGAGATACAGTTGCATGATCGCACCAAGGGGCAGGTGAGTTACAAGAATCGTGAGGGACACGTATATCCGGGCATGATGTCGATCAATCGGGTGCGCGATAAGAAGGGCGATATTCGCCACCATGTCATTGTGCTGGTGGATCTTTCCGCGATTCCCTCTCATGCCTGGCATTTGAGCCGCGAAGTATTCTTCGATGCGCTGACCGGCTTGCCCAATCTACAATTGTTGACCCAACTGATTCAAAAATCCATGCAGCATGCGCAGGCTACCCAAAAGCCCATGGCGGTATGTTCACTGGATATCGATTTTTTCAAGAAGGTGAACGACCGTCTCGGAGCGAGCATGAGCGATTTATTGCTTTGCTCCTTTGCGCATCGTATCAGCCATCTTTTATTTGGTGACGACGCTCTGGCTCGTGTGGGTGGCGACGAATTTGTATTGTTGTTGCATAACGGGGTGGATGAAGCGTCCTTCCACAACATGCTGGAAGCCATTCGCCAACCATTGATGGTGGGGGGGCATTGCGTCAATCTGACAGCCAGCCTGGGAATAACCTTCTACCCCGATGATCACGTCCAGGGCGATGTGTTGTTGCGCCATGCCAACCAGGCCATGTATCGCGCCAAACAGCGAGGGCGCAATACATTCCATATTTTCGACCCGAGCCAGGATCGTCTTTTGCAGGTGCGTCATGAGCAGCGTCAACGCTTCATCGAGGCGTTGCGAAACGACGAACTATGCCTGTATTACCAGCCGCAGGTCGAGATGTGTAGCGGGCGGGTAGTGGGAGTGGAAGCCTTGATCCGGTGGCAGCATCCGCAAGAAGGGTTGCTGGCGCCGGGCATGTTCTTGCCGATTATCGAGGCCACACTGCTGGAAGTGGACTTGGGTGAATGGGTGCTGGAGCAAGCCATGTTGCAACAGGAGCGCTGGCAGGCGCAGGGGATTCATCTGCCCATCAACGTCAACATCAGCCCGACGCATTTGCTGGTCGAGGATTTTAGCAGCCGTATCCAGCAGCTGCTGGAGCGCCACGCAACGGTGCCTTCCGGTATGCTCAAACTGGAAGTGCTGGAAACCGCCGCCATGCACGACATTCAGGCCGCGTTAGCCACCATGGCGCGCTGTCAGGAATTGGACGTGAGTTTTGCGATTGATGATTTCGGCACCGGCTTTTCATCGTTGACTCACCTGCGCCAGCTGCCGGTCAACTTGATCAAGATCGACAAGAGCTTCGTGTGCGATATGTTGACCGATGAAGATGACATGGCAATCGTGGAAAGCGTGATCTATATGGCGAATCGCTTCAAACGGCCCATGCTCGCCGAAGGCGTGGAAACCCTGGAACATGCCAAGGCGTTGGTTGGACTGGGCTGTAGGCTGGCTCAGGGTTACGGTATCGCACGCCCGATGCCCGCTGACCAGCTCTCCCAATGGTTGAGAAGCTGGCCTCGGCGAGAAGGGTGGAATTCGCTGAACCGGCTGTAAGCGGGGTATTGCCATGGGCCGCTGCTTGACACCCCCCCCCACCACGAAGGTGGGGGAAATAGCGAAGATAACGTCGCGAAGAAAGCAGCTAAGCGAATCAGCCAAATACGGTAAACGTTTCGGCATTCAACCACAGGTGGACGAGGATACTGGCGACATACCCCAGCGCTATGATCGGTGCCCATTTCAAATGGCCCATGAAGGTATAAGAGCCACGCGCTTGGCCCATTACCGCGACGCCCGCCGCTGAACCGATCGATAGAAGGCTGCCGCCGACACCCGCCGTCAAGGTGATCAATAGCCAATGCCCATGAGACATGTCGGGTTCCATGGTGAGAACGGCGAACATCACCGGAATGTTATCGATCACCGCTGAAATGACGCCCAGTGCAACGTTGGCCCAGGTGGCATTCCAACCCGTGTACAGGGCTTCTGAAAGCAGGCCCAGGTAGCCCATGAAGCCCAGGCCACCGACACACATCACCACCCCGTAGAAGAACAGCAAGGTATCCCACTCGGCGCGTGCCACACGGTTGAAGACATCGAACGGCACCACGCTGCCGAGCTGCTCGAGCTTTTTATTATCGCCTCGGCGGCTGTAGCGTTCACGCTTGCGTTCCAGGGAGCGTGGCAAGCTGCGACGCAGGTAGTAACCGAAGAACTGAAGGTAGCCCAGACCGGTCATCATGCCGAGTACCGGCGGTAAGTGCAGGAAGACATGACACATGACCGCGGTAGCCACTGTCAGCAGGAAAAGCGCCACAATGCGGCGTGCCCCGCGCTTGAGCCACACATCTTCATAAACGCTTTTGGGCTTCTCGTTCTTGATGAAGACGCTCATCACCACCGCTGGAATCAGGAAATTGACCAGGGAGGGAACAAAAAGAACAAAGAATTCCTGAAACTCGACCATGCCGGCCTGCCACACCATCAGGGTGGTGATGTCTCCGAACGGACTGAAGGCACCGCCGGCATTGGCCGCCACCACGATATTCACACAAGACAGGTTGATAAACCGCTTGTCGCCTTCAGCCACCTTGGTGACCACCGCGCACATCAGCAGCGCCGTGGTCAGGTTGTCCGCAATCGGTGAGATCACGAAGGCCAGGCCGCCAGTCAGCCAAAACAGCGTGCGGTAGCTGAAACCCTTGCGTAGCATCCAGGAGCGCAGCGCATCAAATACTTTGCGCTCTTCCATGGCATTGATATAAGTCATTGCCACCAAAAGGAACAGCATCAGTTCGGTGAATTCGAGCAAGGTAACCCGGAACGCATATTCCGAGTCACTCGACATGCCATTCTGCACGTATACCCAGCCGATCAAGCCCCAGATAATACCGGCAGCAACCAGTACCGGCTTGGACTTACGCATATGGATTTTTTCTTCGACCATCACCAGCATGTAGGCGAGCACGAAAATGGCAATGGCAAAAAAGCCAATGCCGGTACTGGTCAGGTCAATGTCGCCGGTAACGGCGTAAGCGCCAGGGCTGAAAAACAGTAGTGTGAGAATGATAGGAATAGCGGGCATGGCAAGCCATGACCGCCGAGAACCTAGTCGGGGCCTGAAGGGGAAATTACTCAAAGTGAGCATGGCGTTGAGCTTCCTAAAGTATGGGTTTGTAGGGGGAGGAAAAGTCGGCGTTATTCTAACAGGCCATATTGCGCTGCAATATGGAAAAAATCCGAAAGGAAATAAGCCATAACCCCCTGATTCCGTCTTTTTTTAGTAATTAAAACGTATTGATAATTGTAGTTTTTTCTTTGACAGGGTTCTGTTATGCCTGAAAGATAGTCAGACAGAGATTAATCGAGTGGCTGAAAAAACGGGGAAAATAGGATTTTAGAAAGATAGAATTTAAGGCACAAAAAAAGCACCCGTAGGTGCTTGATTTGTCGACATGTTTGGTGGAGGCGGCGGGAATTGAACCCGCGTCCGCCAGCACTCGCCCATTGGCTCTACATGCTTAGATTACGTCATTTATTTTAACGCTACCGGCTCCGACGATCAGGATCCGGTAACGCGAGCCTTCTTAAGGTTTAGCAATTGGCGCGAAGACACCACCAACTGCGATCCCATTATTTTTAGCTCGTATCCCGTCCGTGCTGAATGGGCACAGCACTTCGGGGCCGGACAAGAAGCTAACAGCTATTAAGCTGCCAGCGCGCCCTGAGCGTAGTTGTCGTCGTTTGCGACTATTTGTCGTGATGTTGGATTTACGAGATACATCACGCTCTCGGCATGCACCGCAGGGGTTGTCACCGGCGTCGAAACCATGTCGCCCCCTTAATCAAGCGCCATTCTAACGCGCTTGTACTACATTGACCAGCGATGCTGTATTAGGTTCCGCATGCTGCGACATTTTTGTCGACTCCCGGACATTTCTCTACTTTTTCCCCGGGAGTGCCGTTTCCTGCAAAGATAGACCCGTCATGCCTTGTTTTGTTCCCGCATGATACGTCCTTTTTGACGTGTCCAGTCGCGATCTTTCTCCGTGGCACGTTTGTCGTGCAGCTTCTTGCCGGTGACCAGCGCCAGGTCGCATTTTACCTTGTTGCGCTTCCAGAACAGTTTGAGCGGCACGCAGGTATGCCCCTTATCCTGGGTGATCGAAAAGAGCTTGGCAATTTCCTTTTTATGCAACAGAAGCTTACGCGTACGGGTAGGGTCAGCGAGTTCATGGGTGCTGGCAGTATTCAGCGGCATGATATGACAGCCCAGCAGCCAGGCCTCGCCATTACGAATCAGAATATAGGTATCGGTCAATTGTGCCTTGCCGGCACGCAGGCTTTTGACTTCCCAGCCCGCCAGAACCAATCCCGCTTCGAATGTCTCGTCGATATGATATTCAAAGCGCGCTTTCTTGTTCTGGGCAATGACGCCGGTGCCGGTACCCTTGTTTTTACCTTTCTTTGTGGCCATGGAACCTCATGTTTGCTCTGTCGATTGCCTATCCTTGGTTGAATAGGAAGGCGTGATACCATTCAAGGCCTGGAAAATAATTCCCATGATACGCCTTGGGCACTGTGAAGTCAGCGGAGAGGTCAATGCCAACCGTCAATCGTTCCGCCTTGGTGCGGCACACCCCCAAACAAATGTTCGAATTGGTTAATGACTTCGAGCATTATCCAGAGTTCCTGCCCGGCTGTCGGCGAGCGCGTTTGCTTGAACGCGACGAGACACACCTGATAGGGGAAATGACCCTGGGACGCGCGGGCGTCGAACAGACCATCACTACACGCAATGACCTGGAGTCGCCCGAGCGAATCGAAATGACGCTGGTCAAAGGCCCTTTCAAGCATCTGAAAGGTCATTGGCGGTTCATGCCGATGGGTGAGGGCGTGTGCAAGATCAGCCTGGAGATGGAGTTCGAGTTTTCCAACCGTTTGCTAGGCATGGCATTCGGCAAGATTTTTCAGCAGATCGCCGGACAGTTGGTCGACGCTTTTCATCAACGGGCCGATGAGCTGTATGGCCGCTGAACTGCGCGTGGAAGTCGCTTTTGCGCTGCCTCACAAGCAACGGATCGTCGCCTTGCGCGTGATGGAAGGCACCACCGCTCGCGAGGCGGTGGCCCTTGCACAGTTGCCGCAATTTTTCCCGGAACTGCCGGTGGAAACATTCACCCAGGCAACCCTGGGAATTTTCGGCAAGGCGCTGCGCGATCCTGATGCGCATCAATTGCGTGAGGGTGAACGCGTTGAGGTGTATCGACCTCTGTTGATTGACCCTAAACAGGCCCGCCTGGCACGCGCACGGCGCCAGGCGACTGTTTACTCTTCGTCGGGAACATAGATCGGCACTGCTTCTGGGTCAGGTGCTGTGCGTGGTGTCTCCGGCAAGGGGTCATCCAGAACGCCAGGTTGTCTCGCAGGGGCGCGATCTTCAGCCGTGGGAAGCTCGAGATCTCCGGCAAAGTCTCCTTCGCGCTGAATTTGCTCCAGGCGGCCGTCCTCACCGAATACCAGGGTGACACGACGCTGCTCCACACCCTCATAAGCTTTGTCGAGTCGAAAGACATAGTCCCATTCGTTGGCCTCGAAAGGGGCCTGCAGCAGGGGGCTACCCATGAGGTAGGTGACTTGGTCCTGGGTCATGCCGGGCTGTAATTGGCTGACCATCTCTTGGGTCACCAGGTTGCCTTGAGGTAAATCCCGCTTGTATACCCCTAAGTAGCTACAGCCTGTGGTTATCAGCACAGTGGCGGAAAGGGCAACGGAAAGCGTTACGATTCTAGTCAACTTTTGCATTTGGGCCTGTTCTTCACTATCGTGGTTTCGGTCGATCATACCCGACCTAACCTGTCACTGCGAAGAGCAACCATGGCCCATCAGAACCATGAATTACGCAAAGCCGGGCTGAAAGTCACCCTGCCGCGCGTCAAGATCCTGCAAATCCTCGAGAATGCTTCTGGCCAGCACCATCTGAGTGCTGAAGAAGTATATAAAACACTCATCGATACGGGTGAAGACGTAGGTCTTGCAACCGTTTACCGGGTGCTGACTCAGTTCGAGTCGGCGGGACTGGTGATTCGTCATAATTTCGATGGCGGTCACGCGGTCTTCGAAATGACCCAGGAAGACCATCACGACCATATGGTGTGCCTGGAAAGTGGGCAGATCATCGAGTTCGTGGACCCCATCATCGAGCGCCGTCAGCAGGAAATTGCCGAAGAACATGGCTACGAACTGGTCGACCATGCGCTGGTACTGTATGTGCGTCCGCGAGGCTCCAATGTGACTCGCCAGGACAGCGGGCCGGTTAACAAGAAGTAATCAACCGAAAGTAAATGGATTCATTTGCTTGGCAAGCGCCCTGGCAGGCCCTGACCTGCCAGGGCGCTTGTGGTGTCGATGTTTCAGGCCAAGTAAGTCAGACCAAGTAATTAGTGAGGTGCCCGCTGGCTGGCGTGGAGCATTTCGCGGGCGTGAGCCAAGGTCTGTTCGGAAAGCGTGACCCCGCCCAGCATGCGCGCCAATTCACTGATCCGCCCCCCTTCATCGAGCACCGCCATGCGCGTAAGCGTCGTGTCGCGCTTGGCCTGTTTCTCGATATGTACATGCTGGTGGGCCTGAGCCGCGACCTGCGGCAAGTGAGTGACGGTCATCACTTGGCCGGTATCGCCTAGTCGACGCAACAGCTTGCCGACGATTTCCGCCGTGGCCCCCGAAACGCCTACATCGACTTCATCGAATACCAAGCTGGGAATGGTCGAATGCGTGGCGGCTACCACCTGAATGGCCAGGCTCAGGCGTGAAAGTTCACCCCCAGAGGCAACTTTTGCCAGTGGGCGTGCCGGCTGGCCGGGGTTGGCGCTGATAAGAAACTGAACGTGATCCATGCCCATGGCGCAGGCGGAGTCGCGTTGGCTGACCGCGACCTCGAAGCGGGCCTTGTCCATGGCTAGAAACGCGAGTTGCTGCTGAACATCCTTGCCGAAACGCTTTGCGGCCTGCTGGCGCGCTGTACTGACCTTTTTGGCCTGGGCGCGCCAATGCTCGCGTAACGCGGCAATTTCAGCGCCCAATGCTTCCAGGTCTTGTTCACCGCTATCGAGTTGATGGTATTCCGTCTTTAGCTGAGCGTGCAGCGCACAGAGTTCTTCCGGCGCCACATGATGCTTGCGTGCGACGCGATGAATATCGCCAAGCCGCTCTTCCACCCAGGCCAGGCGTTCGGGGTCGAGCTCGGTAGCGGCGGCCAGTTGGTTAAGCTCGCTGGTGGCCTCCTCCACCTGAATGCGGGCATCACGCAGCATGGCGAGGGTATTGGCCAGCGTGCCCTTGTCGGCGCCGGGCAAGGCACTTAAATGCGTGAAGGCCTGGTTAAGCAGAAATAGCGCGCCGCCTTCTTCGCCGGCACAGCAATCCGCGGCAAGCTGCGTTTCGCGTAAGCTCTCTTCGGCATGCGCCAAGGTGTGCTGCTCTTCTTCAAGTAGGTCCAATTCACCGCTTGCCAGGGCCAGTTGATCGAGTTCTTCGACCTGATAGCGCAGTAGCTGACGTTTGGCTTCCAGCTCACCGTCGTCCTGAGTGAGGCGTTTGAGCCTTCGCCGCGCAGCTTGCCATTGACGGTAGGTTTCGGTGAGTTGGTCAACGTCCTTGCCCAAACCTGCGTAGTCGTCGAGCAGTGTCAGGTGGGTATCTTCACGTAACAACGCCTGATGCGCGTGCTGGCCATGTACCTGGACCAAGCATTCGCCGAGTGCCTTGAGGTCGCTGATAGTGGCGGGCTGGCCGTTGATCCAGGCCTTCGAGCGGCCATTGGCGGTTACCGCACGGCGCAGCAGGCAATCATCCGTGGGCAGCTCGCGGGTTTCCAGCCATGCCTGTGCCGCAGGCAGATGAGCAATGTCAAAGCGTGCGCTGATATCCGTCCGGGGGCAGTCATGACGCACGCTGCCGGCATCGGCGCGCTCACCCAGGCATAGCCCCAGGGCACCTAGCAGAATGGATTTTCCAGCGCCGGTTTCGCCGGTAATGGCCGTCATGCCGCTCATGAAGTCGAGTTCAAGGCAGTCGACGATGGCGTAATCCTGAATGGCAAGCTGCGTGAGCATGTTTCCTCCTGGCACCGAGACTGATAAGAGCAGCTGGATAGGTATACATGAATTGTTGATTTATACAGTAGCCGAAAAGTCGCTGCAACGCCCTCTTGACTTCAAGCGCATGGCCCCCATATAGCCCCGCACACGATAATTTCTAGACAGTTGCTCGCGATGCCAGGGTTCATGTCGGCACGGTATCACTCAAATTTTCAGGAGACTCGCATGGCTAAAGATCCACAGACCCCCCTTGATGAAGAGCTGAAGCGGCGCGATGAAAAGCCGGAAACGCCCGAACAGGAAGCCGAAGAGCGCCTGGTGGAAGGGGAACTTGAAGGCTTGATTGAAGATGAAGAGCCGCTGGTGGAGCCAGCCTCGGGCAGCGAAGCGGAAGCCGATGTGTTGGCGGCCCGTGTGCAAGAGCTGGAACAGAGTCTGGAACAGGCCAATGACCAGGTCTTGCGTGCCGCTGCCGAGGCTCAGAACGTACGTCGACGTGCCGAACAGGAAGCCGAAAAAGTGCGCAAGTTCGCCTTGGAGCGCTTCGTGAAAGAACTATTGCCGGTGGTCGATAGCCTGGAAAAAGCCTTGGAATCCATGGGCGAGGATGCTTCCGAAGTTCACCGCGAAGGCGTGGCGATGACGCTGAAGATGCAGCTGGACGTACTGGGCAAGTTCGGCGTGGAAAGCATCGAGCCGCAAGGTGAACCGTTCGACCCCCAGGTGCATGAAGCCATAGCCATGGTGCCTAACCCTGAGCTTGAGCCCAATACTGTGATGGAAGTGATGCAGAAGGGCTATCTGCTCAATGGACGCCTGGTTCGTCCTGCCATGGTAGTGGTCAGCCAGAAGGCCGGTTAAGTCGCAGGGCAGATGCTCAATCGGTAAAAAAGCCCTTGAAAAGCTGCCGGCGGCCCCCAAATAGAGGGGCAACCCGCGGTAAATGCCGCACTTAACATCTTCGTATTTTTTGTCACAACTAATTTTGAGGTTTTCGCTATGGGACGCATCATTGGTATCGACCTGGGCACCACTAACTCCTGTGTTGCTGTGCTTGACGGCGACAGCGCCAAGGTCATTGAAAACGCTGAAGGCGGTCGCACGACGCCTTCCATCATTGCTTACACCGATGAGGGTGAAATCCTGGTGGGCCAGGCGGCCAAGCGCCAGGCGGTCACCAATCCGGAAAATACCCTCTACGCCATCAAGCGTCTGATCGGCCGTCGCTTCAAGGATGACGTGGTTCAGAAAGACATCCAGATGGTGCCTTACACCATCACTGAGGCCGACAACGGTGATGCCTGGGTGCAGGTGAAAGACAAGAAGATGGCGCCGCCGCAGGTCAGTGCCGAAGTGCTGAAGAAAATGAAGAAGACCGCGGAAGACTACCTGGGTGAAACCGTCACCGAAGCTGTCATTACTGTTCCGGCCTACTTCAACGACAGCCAGCGTCAGGCGACCAAGGATGCTGGGCGCATCGCCGGTCTGGACGTCAAGCGCATCATCAACGAGCCAACTGCAGCCGCTCTGGCCTATGGCATGGACAAATCGCGTGGCGACAAGACCATCGCGGTCTATGACCTGGGGGGTGGTACCTTCGATATTTCCATCATCGAAGTGGCCGATGTCGACGGCGAAACTCAGTTCGAAGTGCTGGCCACCAACGGAGACACTTTCCTGGGTGGTGAAGACTTCGACCTGGCGTTGATCAACTATCTGGTCGACCAGTTCAAGGCGGATAGCGGTATCAATCTGTCCGGCGACAACCTGGCCATGCAACGTCTGAAAGAAGCTGCAGAAAAAGCCAAGATCGAGCTTTCCAGCGCCCAGCAGACCGACGTCAATCTGCCGTACATCACGGCTGACAACACCGGTCCGAAGCACCTCAACGTCAAGGTGACCCGCGCCAAGCTGGAAGCCCTGGTCGAAGAGCTGGTTCAGCGCTCACTCGAGCCGTGCAAGATGGCGCTCAAGGATTCCGGCCTTTCCGCTTCCGAGATCGACGAAGTGATTCTGGTCGGCGGCCAGACGCGCATGCCGATGGTGCAGAAGAAGGCGGCTGAATTCTTCGGCAAGGAAGCGCGCAAAGACGTCAACCCGGACGAAGCCGTGGCGGTGGGTGCCGCCATTCAAGGTGGCGTATTGGGCGGCGACGTGAAAGACGTACTGCTACTTGACGTCACACCGCTGACCCTGGGTATCGAAACCATGGGCGGCGTGATGACACCGCTGATTGAAAAGAACACCACCATCCCGACCAAGAAGACCCAAACCTTCTCGACCGCGGATGACAACCAGACGGCCGTGACCATTCACGTCCTGCAGGGTGAGCGCAAGCAGTCCACCGGCAACAAGTCACTGGGTCGCTTCGACCTGGCCGACATTCCGCCGGCGCCGCGTGGCGTGCCGCAGATCGAGGTTGCCTTCGACTTGGATGCCAACGGTATTCTTAACGTCTCGGCGAAAGACAAGGCCACCAACAAGGAACAGTCCATCGTCATCAAGGCGTCCAGCGGCCTGACCGATGAAGAAATCGATCAGATGGTACGTGATGCCGAAGCGCATGCCGACGAGGACAAGAAATTCGAAGAGTTGGTGCAGCTGCGTAACCAGGCCGATGGCATGATTCATGCCACGCGCAAGACGTTGGAAGAAGCCGGTGACAAGGCCTCGGATGACGAGAAGCAGGCGATCGAAACTGCGATTACCGAGCTTGAAGAAGTGATCAAGGGGGATGACCGCGAGGTGATCCAGACCAAAGTCGACGCCTTGACCGAAGCCTCGGGCAAGCTGGCGCAGAAGCTCTATGCCGAGCAAGCCGATGCCGCCCAGCAAGAAGGCGGTGAAAGCGAAGCCAAGCCGGAAGAAGACGTGGTTGACGCTGAGTACGAAGAAGTCAACGACGACAAGAAAAAGCAGTAACCACTCTTTCTGCTTCTGCCAAGGAATGCGGTGACGCGGGGGCCAACCCCCGCGTTGCTGTATCCGTGGTCAAGACTCTTTGCTTAAACCAGGAGGCGCAAAGGACCCATGTCCAAACGCGATTATTACGAAGTCCTGGGTGTGGAAAAAGGGGCCGATCAGAAAGAGATCAAGCAGGCCTATCGCCGACTGGCGCAAAAATTCCACCCTGACCGTAACCCCGAAGATAGTACTGCCGCCGAAAAATTTCGTGAGGTTTCCGAAGCCTACGAAGTGCTTAGCGACAACGAAAAACGGGCTGCTTATGACCAGTTCGGTCATGCAGGCGTTGATGGCCAGGGCGGCGGTGGCGGCTTCGGTGGAGGTGGCGCCGGCGACTTCAGCGATATCTTCGGCGATGTGTTCGGCGATATCTTCGGTGGAGGTGGCGGAGGCCGTCGGCGCGGGCCCAATGCCCCAGCCCGCGGTTCGGACCTGCGCTACAATCTGGAGCTTGACCTGGAAAGCGCGGTATCCGGGACCACAGTGGATATCCGAGTGCCGCGTCATGTGGCATGTGACCGCTGCGATGGAAATGGCGCCGAGCCGGGTTCCAGCGTGGAAACCTGCCCGACCTGTGCCGGGCATGGCCAGGTGCGCATGCAGCAAGGCTTCTTTGCCGTCCAGCAGACGTGCCCGACCTGTCATGGCAGCGGCCAACACATCAAGGTGCCGTGCCACAAGTGTAATGGCGAAGGCCGTGTGCGCGAGACACGCACCCTGTCGGTCAAGATTCCGCCCGGCGTGGATACCGGCGACAGGATTCGCCTGAACGCCGAAGGTGAAGCGGGAATCAACGGTGGCCCACCCGGGGATCTGTATGTCCAGGTGGCCATCAAGCCGCACCATATCTTCCAGCGGGAAGGGCGTCATCTGCACTGCGAGGTGCCGATCAACTTCGTTGACGCGGCGCTGGGCGGCGAGCTGGAAGTGCCAACCCTGGACGGTCGGTTGAAGCTGAAGATTCCGCCCGAGACCCAGACAGGCAGGCTGTTCCGCTTGCGTGGCAAGGGTGTCAAGCCGGTACGAGGCGGCCCGCCTGGAGACCTGCTGTGCAAGGTGGTGGTGGAAACTCCGGTCAAGCTCAATGAAGAGCAGAAAGACCTGCTGCGCCGGTTCCAGGAAAGCCTGGAGAGCAGCACCAGCAAGCACAGCCATTCGCCTAAGAAGAGCGGTTTCTTCGACAGCGTGAAGAAGTTCTTCGAAGAGATGAAACCGTAACAGGCAATGTGCTTTGCATGTTGAACAAGCCCCGGCCTTCGCAAGAAGTCGGGGTTTTTTAATGACTTTAGCTCAGTCCGGCTCGTGGCCAAGCGTCTCGGCCAGGCGGGGGAAATAGGGCCTGATCTCGGCATAAAGCGTTTCAGCATCGTTGGCGTGGCGCCGCGAGAAATGAAAGGGTACTAGCTGGCCGACACCTGCGGCGGTGGCTATTTCGCCGCAGGCGCGAGCGGTCAGGTGGCCGGTACGCTTGGCCTGGTCGGCTTCATCTTCACGAAAGGGCGCCTCGCAGAATAGCACATGAGCATTTCTAGCCAGGGTAATCAAACGCTTGCGGTTATCTTCGGTGTCGCCCAGGTCGGTGGCGTACACCAACCGTTTAGCTGGCTCGGTAAACAGCAAGGCTTGGGACAGCGCTTCTATCGGTGCAGTCTCGCCATTGGGCAGGGTCATCCGGGTATCGCTGTTGCCTGCTCGAACGTGGTGCTTGAGTTCGCCCAGCCAAGGCCCCGGTGCCAAGCCATGGGCTTCAAGTCGCTCTTTGCGCACTTTTAGCTGGGTTTGGGGTTCGAAAGCGAACGCCAGCACTGGCGTGCCGTGATCGAGCGTCGTGGCGCGTACCCGAAACTCGCGTTCTTCGAGCAATACGCCATCTCGGGCCGGGCGGGCGGGAAGTGCTGTCAGCGCTTGACCGGCGGTCAACAAATAACGCTTGAGGGTGTCCCCATGAAGTTCCTGGATTTCAAAGCGTGGCGCCCTGTCGGCCACCCTGTCCCAAAGTACCCCGCGCACCAGCCCGGCCAAGTGCTCGGCAAGGCCGGGCGGGCCGTAAAATCGGCAGGCGGGAAAGTCCCCAATTCGCGAGCGCAGTAGCCAGAGAAAACCGCCAATGTGATCGATATGCGCATGGCTGATAAACACATCGCTCACTTGGTGGGCGAGGCGCGATGTCAAGCGGCCAGGGTCGCCCAGATCGAAAAGCAGGCTGCGCTTTTGGTGCCGTATGCGTAAATGCAGCAAAGGGTCACCGTAAGCCCCGTTCATCAACGTTGCTATGCAGTCATTGAGACGCACCGTCGGACGCGGCCCGCTTTGCGCGTCGAGTGGGGGGAGCACCATGGCCGGCTCAATAGTCGACGCTGGCTGAGGTGTCCGGTAAGGTCGAGCGGTGCCTAGCTGGCCATTGCGACGGCGTTGCGCATCGCGGACCACTAGGGTGCGGGGAGGCTGCTCAAGGGCTGGGGTTAGAAAGTGCAGCCTGCCGTCCCGAAGCTCAATGACCTCGCCCAGGGCCAGTGTATTGCCTTGGGCATCGAGTAAGCCGAGCTGTCGGCCACGCCAGGCATCGGTGGCGCTGCGCGGGGGTGGTGTGCCGATCACGGCCAGGTGCGAAAGCTCGATACTCTGCTCGGTGGCGTCGGACAGATAAGCGTCCCAGGCCTGGGTGCGGCGTTGAGTGCGCAATTGCTTGCCCGGATGCTGCGCCTGGGGGTCGGGGGTGAGTGTCAATTGCTCGATGACCAGAGCGCGATATTCCTGGCTGAGTGTATCGGGAGCATCACTGGGTTTCAGCTTGACCAAGGTATCGATGTGCCCCGCACTGACAAGTGCCGGCAGCAGTTCGGCGCCACCAATGCCTCGTGCTACACCGGGTGCGTCGACGATCAAGGGAGCTTCGGCCAAGGAGGCACAGAGGTGGCGCAGTGCCTCGATCAACGGCAACCGGAAGCGCGAAGCGTCGAGTGTCGCCAAGGCTGCCATTTTCTTGAGCTGCCAGTCACCTGCGCCATGTTCATCCTGCTGCCATTTTCCCAGGCACAGCGCTCCGGGCGGGCCGAAACCGGGCAGGCCGGGGTCGGCGCTCAGGCAGTAGCAAGGTAGGTTCTGATCGACGAGGCTGGCTGCGGCAGCTCGGGCAAGGGTGGTCTTGCCGCTGCCGGAAGGGCCGGTCAATAACACTCGCGAGTGTCGCTTCAGCCGTAGAACTAGAGGGTGGTCTGTCGAAAGAGGACCAGGGATTGGCTGCATGGCGGCTCCTTGTGTCGGCTTGCCGGGGGTATCTCCAGTGTGGTTGATTCGGTTGTGCTTGCCCAGCCGCCTGCTGCCCGAGAAGGGGGTGGCTCTGGTATACTCACCGCCATTGTCGATGTCATTGAACTTTGCAGGAGTCCGCATGAGCCGTCACACCCCTCGTATCGCCATTGTCGGTGTCGCCGGCCGCATGGGCCGCACCTTGGTAAACGCTGTTGAACAAGAGGCTGGTGCCACCTTGGCTGGCGGTATTGTCGAGCCGGGAAGTTCGCTTGTCGGGACGGATATCGGTGAGCTGGCCGGACAGGGCAAGCTGGGCGTGACGGCGGTGGATTCGTTGGCCGCGATCGTCGATGACTTCGACGTGTTGATCGACTTCACCGCTCCCCAGGTGACACTTGCCAACTTGGCGTTTTGTGCCGATCACGGCAAACGCATGGTGATCGGCACCACCGGCATGAACGATGCCGAGCTTGCCCAACTGGACGGCTATCGTACCAAGTTGCCCATGGTATTCGCGCCCAACATGAGCGTGGGGGTCAACTTGACGCTTAAGCTATTGGAAACCGCTGCCAAGGCACTGGGCGACGAAGGCTACGATATCGAAGTGATCGAAGCCCACCATCGCCACAAGGTGGATGCACCTTCGGGTACCGCGCTCAAGATGGGAGAAGTAGTGGCTGAATCCCTGGGGCGTAGCCTCGATGAACACGGAGTATTCACTCGCGAAGGGCAGTGCGGGCCGCGCACCGATAAGGAAATCGGCTTTGCCACGGTGCGGGCCGGCGATATCGTGGGGGAGCATACGGTGATGTTCGCGACAGAAGGCGAGCGCATCGAGATCACTCATAAGGCCAGTAGCCGCATGACATTCGCCAAAGGCGCAGTGCGTGCCGCGCGCTGGGTGGCGGACAAGGAAATCGGCCGTTACGACATGCAGGATGTGCTGGCATTGAACTGAGGCTCCTTGGGGGTAGTCGAGGGGTGCTAAATCCTGTAAAATTGCAAAAATTTTGGCCGGGTGCCTGAAGTAGAGAAGTCATAAAGCGACGCGCTTGTTGCGTTGGCCAACCCGAGCATCGAACAACAAGCGGGATGAAACCGATTTTTCCATCGGCTTTGTCCCGCTTTTTTACGACCCGAAATTCGTTGATCGTGGGTGCGAACGTTCGCATCCGCAGGATTGCCGAGCCTGCGCCCACGGGCTCCACCAGCATGGGAGGATCTTGTCTTGAACAAACCCGCATTGAACAAACCCGCGATACTGGCTCTGGAAGATGGCAGTGTATTTCATGGCACGGCCATCGGTGCCGATGGACAAACCAGCGGTGAGGTGGTGTTCAATACGGCCATGACCGGTTACCAGGAGATTCTGACCGACCCCTCCTATACCCGTCAGATCGTTACCCTTACCTACCCGCATATCGGTAACACCGGGGTTAACGCTGAAGACGTGGAGTCCGGCGGTATCGCTGCTGCCGGCCTGGTAATTCGTGACCTACCCTTGATCGCCAGCAATTTTCGCAGTGAACAGACTCTTTCCGATTACCTGAAAAGCCAGAACGTCCTGGGTATCGCCGATATCGATACTCGCCGCCTGACGCGGATTCTGCGCGACAAGGGGGCTCAGAAAGGGGCGATTCTGGCGGGGCCGGATGCTGAGGGTGAAGACGCTGTCGAGCGTGCGCTTGAAGCAGCCAAGGCGTTCCCGGGGCTCAAGGGGATGGATCTGGCCAAGGTGGTCTCCTGCCAGGCGCCTTACCAGTGGTCAGAAGGTGAATGGGATCTGGGTAGTGGCCATGCCGATGCCCCCCAAGGCGAGCATCCCTTCCATGTGGTGGCCTTCGATTACGGAATCAAGCGCAACATCATGCGCATGCTCGCGTCACGCGGTTGCCGCCTGAGTGTGGTGCCGGCGCAAACACCGGCCGCCGAGGTACTGGCGATGAACCCCGATGGGGTTTTCCTGGCCAATGGCCCGGGCGACCCGGAGCCCTGCGATTACGCCATCAAGGCGATCGAGCAGCTTCTGGAAACCGATATTCCCTTGTTCGGTATTTGTCTGGGCCATCAACTGCTGGCCCTGGCCAGTGGCGCCAAGACAGTGAAAATGAGCCATGGCCATCATGGCGCCAACCATCCGGTGCAAGACCTGGATACCGGCAAGGTAATGATCACCAGCCAGAACCACGGCTTCGCTGCCGATGAGTCGACGCTGCCCGCGACACTGCGCGCCACGCACCGTTCGCTGTTCGACGGCACCTTGCAGGGAATCGAGCGTACCGATCGCCCGGCCTTCAGTTTTCAAGGCCATCCGGAAGCCAGTCCTGGCCCGCGCGATGTCGCACCCTTGTTCGATCGTTTTGTCGCGATGATGCAGGCGCGTCGCTAACGCGAGCCCGAAATCCGTCGTCATTCGTCACTTTTTTGCGGGAACCGTCATGCCCAAGCGTACCGATATCAACAGCATTCTTATCATTGGCGCTGGCCCGATCGTGATCGGCCAGGCCTGTGAATTCGACTACTCCGGCGCCCAGGCGTGCAAGGCGCTGCGCGAGGAAGGCTACCGAGTCATTCTGGTCAACTCCAACCCGGCCACCATCATGACCGACCCGGCTATGGCCGATGCCACCTATATCGAGCCGATTACCTGGCAGACGGTGGAGAAGATCATCGAAGCCGAGCGCCCCGATGTGATCTTGCCCACCATGGGCGGCCAGACCGCGCTCAACTGCGCCCTGGAGCTGGACGAGCATGGCGTGCTCGAGAAATACGGGGTGGAGATGATTGGCGCCAACGCCGAGGCGATCAACAAGGCCGAGGATCGCGACCTCTTCGACAAGGCAATGAAAAACATCGGCTTGGCGTGCCCCAAGGCCAAGGTGGCTCACTCCATGGCTGAGGCCTGGGAAATCCAGGCCGAACTCGGCTTTCCGACCATCGTGCGACCCTCCTACACCATGGGTGGCTCCGGCGGCGGGGTGGCGTACAACAAGGAAGAGTTCGAGGAAATCTGTGGGCGCGGCTTCGAGCTTTCCAGCAACCATGAGTTGCTGATCGATGAATCGCTGCTGGGTTGGAAGGAATACGAGATGGAAGTCGTTCGCGACAGGAACGACAACTGCATCATTGTCTGTGCGATCGAAAACTTCGACCCCATGGGCGTACATACCGGCGATTCCATCACCGTGGCCCCGGCCCAGACGCTGACCGATAAAGAATATCAGATCATGCGCGATGCCTCCCTGGCGGTGCTGCGTGAAATCGGTGTCGAGACCGGTGGCTCCAACGTCCAGTTCGGTGTCGACCCCAAGACCGGGCGCATGGTGGTGATCGAGATGAACCCCCGCGTCAGTCGCTCGTCGGCGCTGGCCTCCAAGGCGACCGGCTTTCCGATCGCCAAGATCGCCGCCAAACTTGCCATCGGTTACACCCTGGATGAGCTACAAAACGACATTACCGGCGGCCGCACCCCGGCGTCGTTCGAGCCTTCGATCGACTACGTGGTCACCAAGATTCCGCGTTTCACCTTCGAGAAGTTTCCTCAGGCCAATGACCGTCTGACCACGCAAATGAAGTCGGTCGGCGAGGTGATGGCCATCGGGCGCACGTTCCAGGAGTCCTTGCATAAGGCATTGCGCGGTCTGGAAACCGGCAACGACGGTCTCGATCCGATCATTACCGATTTCACACCGGATGCCATGGCGCGTATCAAGGGTGAGCTTCAGGCTGCTGGCGCCGAGCGCATCTTTTATATCGCCGATGCCATGCGTGCTGGCATGAGCGTCGAGGAAATTTTCGAGCTAACCAATATCGACCCCTGGTATCTGGTGCAGATCGAAGACCTGGTACGCACTGAGCAGGAAGTCGCCAAGCGCTCTCTGGCCGACTTCAGCGCAAGCGAGCTGTATGCCATCAAGCGCAAGGGCTTTTCCGATGCGCGTCTGGCAAGCCTGTTGGGCGTCTCGGATAAAGAGTTCCGCAAGACACGCCAGAAACACGGTATTCGCCCGGTCTACAAGCGCGTGGATACCTGTGCCGCCGAATTTGCCTCCGATACCGCCTACATGTATTCCACCTATGAGGAAGAGTGCGAGGCTGAGGTTTCCGATCGCCAGAAAATCATGGTGCTGGGCGGTGGGCCCAACCGTATCGGTCAGGGGATCGAGTTCGATTATTGCTGCGTGCATGCGGCGTTGGCGATGCGCGAGGATGGTTACGAGACCATCATGGTCAACTGTAATCCGGAAACTGTCTCCACCGATTACGATACCTCGGACCGTCTCTATTTCGAGCCGGTGACGTTGGAAGACGTTTTAGAGATCGCCGACAAGGAAAAACCGGTCGGTGTGATCGTGCAGTTTGGTGGTCAGACACCGCTCAAGCTTGCTCGTGAGCTGGAAGCCGCTGGTGTGCCGATTATTGGCACCACGCCGGATGCCATCGACCGTGCTGAAGATCGCGAGCGCTTTCAGGTGATGATCGAAAAGCTAGGTCTCAAGCAGCCACCCAACGCCACGGCGCGCAGCTTCGATGAGGCCTTTGCCAAGGCGGAGAACATCGGCTATCCATTGGTGGTGCGTCCCAGTTATGTGCTGGGCGGTCGGGCCATGGAGATCGTCTACGACGCCTCCGAGCTTGAAAACTACATGACTAATGCGGTCAAGGTGTCCAACGATTCGCCGGTACTGCTGGATTACTTCCTGAGTGCGGCCGTCGAGATCGATATCGATGCGGTCAGCGACGGCAAGCAAGTGGTGATCGGTGGCATCATGCAGCACGTAGAGCAAGCAGGCGTTCACTCCGGCGACTCCGCCTGCGCTTTGCCGCCGTATTCGCTGCCTGCCGAGGTGCAGGATGAAATGCGCGCCCAGGTCAAGCGCATGGCCGTGGAGTTGGGTGTGGTGGGGCTGATGAACGTCCAGCTGGCCTGGCAGGATGGCGAGATCTACGTGATCGAAGTCAACCCGCGTGCCTCGCGCACGGTACCCTTCGTCTCCAAGTGCATCGGCACGTCGCTGGCCAAGATCGCCGCACGCTGCATGGCAGGGAAATCCTTGGCCGATCAGGGCTTTGAGCGTGAAATCGTGCCGCATTTCTACAGTGTCAAGGAGGCGGTATTCCCGTTTAACAAGTTTCCCGGGGTCGACCCCATCCTGTCGCCGGAAATGAAGTCTACTGGGGAAGTCATGGGAAGCGGCGACACCTTCGCCGAGGCCTTCTACAAGGCGCAGCTAGGGGCGGGCGAAGCCATTCCGGCGCTTAGCGGCGAGCGCAAGGCGTTTCTTTCGGTGCGTGAGCCGGACAAGGCGGGTGTTATCGAAGTTGGCCGTTCTCTGCTAGCATTAGGGTTCACGTTGTGCGCCACAAGCGGCACGGCGGTAGCCTTGGAGGCGGCCGGGCTTGCTGTGGAGCGTGTCAATAAAGTCTTTGAAGGCCGCCCGCATATCGTCGATCTACTCAAGAACGACGAGATAGCCTATATCGTTAATACCACCGAAGGTCGTCAGGCGATCAACGACTCTTCGGTCATCCGCCGTACCGCACTTGCACGCAAGGTGCCTTATGCCACCACCTTGGCGGGCGCTAATGCGGTGTGCATGGCACTGGAATACGGCAGTGACATTACCGTACGGCGGTTACAGGAACTGCATGCAGGAGCAACGCAATGAATAAGGTCCCGATGACCGTCGCTGGTGAGAAAAATCTGCGCGATGAGCTGAATCATCTCAAGAGTGAAGCGCGCCCTCGGGTGATCGCCGCGATTGCCGAAGCCCGCGAGCATGGCGACCTCAAGGAAAATGCTGAATACCATGCCGCCCGTGAGCAGCAAGGATTCATCGAAGGGCGGATTCAGGAGATCGAAAGCAAACTTTCCACCGCTCAGGTGATCGACGTGACCAAGCTGCCCAGAACGGGCAAGGTGATTTTTGGTGTCACCGTCGAATTGATCAACCTGAATACCGATGAGGAAGTTACCTATCGTATCGTGGGTGAAGACGAAGCCAATATTAAAGAAGGGCGTATCTCCGTGACGTCCCCCATTGCGCGAGCCATGATCGGTAAGGAAGAAGGCGATGTCGTCGTGGTGAAAACCCCCGGCGGTGAAGTCGAGTACGAGATTGGCAACGTCGAACATAGCTAGCGTCTTGTCGGCATAAAAAAGCCCGCGACCAAGTCGCGGGCTTTTGCGTACGGCTAGCCCCGGTTAGGGGCGAGCAATGCGTTCAGTGGCGGCCGTGATGATTCTCGAAGCGCTTGATGTTGGAAAGCTTCGGGTTGACCTGAGGGTTGTGACGATACAGCAGCGCCATCTTGCCGATGGTCTGGATCAGTTCGGCGCGGCTATCAGCCAGTAGTTCCCCGATCATCACCGCCCGATCATCGCGCTCCGGCAAAGCTAGCTTGACCTTGATGAGCTCGTGATCGTTGAGGGCGCGGTCGAGTTCCGCCAGCAGATTCTCCGACACACCATTCTCGGAAACGGTGACGACGGGGCTGAGGTGATGGCCGATGCTGCGAAATGCTTTCTTTTGTGCCTGTGACAAGCTCATGGTATCTTGCGGTATCCCAGTTAGCGCTTAACGCTCCATCTTACGGTGAAACGCCTTAGGGTGAAAGCGCTCTTATTTTTCCGACGTGCCTAGATCCCTCATGCAACAAAAGCCTTCAAGTCGCAAGCGTACCAATGTCAGTAAAAAGCCTAGTAGCAATGAAGCTGCTGGTGGCCACAAAAAAACCAGCAAGACAAAAACCAGTTCCACCTGGATGAAAGAGCATTTTGACGATCACTATGTACAGCGCAGCTGGGAAGATGGGTACCGCTCGCGGGCCAGCTACAAGCTGTTGGAGCTGGATGCCAAGGATGCGTTGTTTCGTCCCGGGATGACAGTAATCGACTTGGGGGCGGCGCCTGGTGGCTGGAGTCAAGTGGCCGCGGAAAAGGTAGGGCCCGAAGGGGTTGTGATTGCCTCGGATATTCTGGAAATGGATGCCCTGGCGGGGGTTGAGTTCATACAGGGAGATTTTACCGAGCAGAAGGTGCTGGATGCGATCCTCTCAACGCTGGGGAATCGGCCGGTTGATCTTGTGTTGTCGGATATGGCCCCCAATATGAGTGGTATGGCGGCTATTGATCAGCCTCAAGCGATGTACCTGGTCGAGTTGGCGCTGGAATTGTCGAGGGAAACGCTTTCTCCACAAAGCCGTTTTTTGGCCAAAGTTTTTCAGGGGGAAGGATTTGATGCCTACCTGAAAATGCTGCGCGTCCACTTCAAACGTGTGGTAACGCGCAAACCAGAGGCCTCTCGTGCGCGTTCGCGGGAAGTGTATCTGTTGGCGGAAGGTTTTCGTGGCTAAACTCGATATTAGCTGTATCAAGGCCAAGGTGAATGTTTTCTCTTGAATGGATTGAAGCTGCAATAGACTGAATTAATCGAAGCGATTGCCGGACAGGCAGCGCAAGGTGTGTCACATTAGGCAGCATTGACAGGCGTGACACAGATGGCCCGAAGCCGACCGGCTTCGGTAATGGTTGAACGCTTGATGCCGGAGTAGGTCAAACCATCAACGTTTAACTGACAGATTCTTGCAATGAGGGTACTCCCTTGAATGATATGGCGAAGAACCTGATTCTGTGGTTGGTCATCGCGGCCGTTCTGCTGACAGTGTTCAATAATTTCACGACGGAAAGCGCTCCTCAGACCATGAACTATTCTCAGTTCGTGGAACAGGTGCAGAATCAGCAGGTACGCAGCGTCACCATCGATGGTTACACCATCAGCGGTGAGCGTGCGGATGGATCACAGTTCCAGACCATCCGTCCGGCGGCGGAAGATCCCAAGCTGATGGATGACTTGCTGGCCAATGACGTCACCGTGGTAGGCAAGGAACCCGAACAGCAAAGTATCTGGACGCGACTGTTGATCGCGAGCTTCCCGATTCTGCTGATCCTGGCGATTTTCATGTTCTTCATGCGCCAGATGCAGGGCGGTGCTGGTGGCGGCAAGGGCGGCCCCATGAGCTTTGGTAAATCCAAGGCCAAGCTGCTTTCCCAAGATCAGATCAAGACGACGTTTGCCGATGTAGCCGGCTGCGATGAAGCCAAGGAAGAAGTTGAAGAGCTGGTCGACTTCCTGCGCGAACCCACCAAGTTTCAGCGTCTGGGCGGTACCATTCCCCGTGGCGTGCTGATGGTGGGGCCACCGGGTACCGGTAAGACGCTGCTGGCCAAATCGATTGCCGGCGAGGCCAAGGTGCCGTTCTTCTCGATCTCGGGTTCCGATTTCGTCGAGATGTTCGTGGGTGTTGGTGCATCCCGTGTGCGTGACATGTTCGAGCAGGCTAAAAAGCAAGCGCCTTGCATCATTTTCATTGATGAAATCGATGCCGTAGGCCGTTCACGCGGTGCAGGCATGGGCGGCGGCAATGACGAGCGTGAGCAGACGCTGAACCAGTTGCTGGTGGAAATGGACGGTTTCGAGGCCAATGAAGGCGTTATCGTCATCGCTGCCACCAACCGTCCCGACGTGCTGGATCCGGCGCTGATGCGTCCGGGCCGCTTCGATCGCCAGGTAACGGTGGGCCTGCCCGATATTCGTGGTCGCGAGCATATTCTGGGCGTTCACCTGCGCAAGGTGCCGCTGGCGGATGACGTCAAGCCGCAACTTATCGCACGGGGTACCCCGGGCTTTTCCGGTGCCGACCTGGCCAACCTGGTCAACGAGGCGGCACTGTTCGCCGCACGGCGTAATCGGCGTCTGGTGGGTATGGACGAGCTGGAACTTGCCAAGGACAAGATCATGATGGGTGCCGAGCGCAAATCCATGGTCATGACCGACAAGGAAAAGCTCAATACCGCCTATCATGAATCCGGTCATGCGGTGATCGGTCTGGTGATGCCGGAGCACGACCCGGTCTACAAGGTGACTATCATTCCGCGCGGTCGAGCGCTGGGTGTGACCATGTTCTTGCCGGAAGAGGATCGCTATAGTCTGTCGCGCCAGCAGATCATCAGCCAGATATGTTCACTGTTTGGCGGGCGCATTGCTGAAGAGATGACCTTGGGGCCGAATGGCGTGACCACCGGGGCCTCCAACGACATCAAGCGTGCTACCGAGTTGGCCCATAACATGGTGGCCAAGTGGGGCCTTTCCGATGAGATGGGCCCGATCATGTACGATGAGGACGAGTCACATCAGTTCCTCGGTGGTCCGGGTCAGGGCGGCTCCAAGATGAAGTCCGGTGACACGACCACGCGGCTCGACAAGGAAGTGCGCAAGATCATCGATGGTTGTTACCACCAGGCCAAGCAGATCCTGGAAGACAATCGCGACAAACTTGATGCCATGGCCGAAGCATTGATGAAGTACGAAACTATCGATGCCGACCAGCTCAAGGATATCATGGGAGGGCGTGCTCCTCGGCCGCCCAAGGACTGGGATGAAGGTGATTCCAGCGGAGGTGCCAAGGTCGAAGATGATGTTCGAAACGATACCAAGGCATCCAAGCCAAGTGACGATAGCGATGGGGAAGGTGATGACGAGCCGAATCGTCGCCCCTCCGACCCCTTGGGTGGGCCGGCCGGCTCCTAGTCGCTGGTCCGCTTGATATGTGCTTTCGTACTGATGGGCGTCCCTAGTGGGGCGCCTTTTTTGCTATTCTGGAGAGAATCAGTAACATTTCTTCTTTTTAACCAGGCGACAACATGCAATCCACGGTTGACACCCATACCGACCACGAGCCCCATTTGCGTTGTGGGCGACACCTTCTGGATCTTTCCTTTCCCCGCGTCATGGGAATCCTTAATGTAACGCCGGACTCCTTTTCCGATGGCGGCCAGCATCTGGCTCAGGAGGATGCCCTGCGCCATGCCGAGACGATGTTGGCCGAAGGGGCGGCAATCATCGATGTCGGCGGGGAGTCGACGCGTCCTGGCGCATCGCCGGTCAGTGCTCAGCAGGAGCTGGACCGCGTTGCGCCGATTGTTGAGCGGTTGGTGCGCGAGCTGGATGCGTTGGTATCGGTGGACACGAGTTGCCCGAAGGTGATGCGTGAGGTTTCCGCCTTGGGGGGAGGCATGATCAATGATGTGCGGGCGCTTGAACGTGAAGGGGCGCTGGCGGCGGCCATGGGAAGTGGTCTGCCGGTATGTTTGATGCATCGCCAGGGTGAGCCGCAGGATATGCAGCAGGCGCCGCACTATACGCTGCCGATTGAAGAGGAAGTGGCCGAGTACCTAATCCAGCGAGTCGCCCAATGCGAAGCCGCCGGGCTGCGTCGAGAGCGGTTACTTGTGGATCCAGGTTTTGGTTTCGGCAAGAGCGTGGAGCACAATCTGCGCCTGCTCAGCCGTATGCAGGGATTGACCCGGCTAGGATTGCCGCTGCTGGTGGGGATGTCGCGCAAGAGCATGATCGGCAAAGTGCTCGGGCGTCCCGTGGAAGAGCGCCTGGCCGGTGGATTGGTGTTAAGCGCCATGGCGGTGGAGCGCGGTGCCAGAATTCTACGGGTGCATGACGTCGCCCCTACAATGGATGCCATCAACATGGCGTGGGCGGTGCTCCAGGAAGGAAGTGAACAGCAGGCAAGAGAGGGAGCCGGCTCATGACACGACGTTATTTTGGTACCGACGGTATTCGAGGGACGGTAGGGCAAGCCCCGATTACCGCTGACTTCATGCTCAAGCTGGGCTGGGCGACAGGCCGTGTGTTGAATCGCGAGCGTGGGCGCGCCCGGGTCTTGATCGGCAAGGATACGCGGATTTCGGGGTATATGTTCGAATCTGCTCTGGAGGCAGGATTGTCGGCGGCAGGTGTCGATGTGTCACTGCTTGGGCCGATGCCGACGCCGGGTATTGCTTACCTGACGCGTACATTTCGTGCCGATGCGGGCATTGTAATTTCTGCTTCGCACAATCCTTTTGCCGATAATGGCATCAAGTTTTTCTCTTCGGAAGGCACCAAGCTTGACGACGGAATCGAAGAGCGGATCGAAGCTGAGCTCGAAAAGCCGTTGACCACGGTGGCTGCATCACAGCTGGGCAAGGTGGCGCGTATCGACGATGCAGCAGGTCGCTATATCGAGTTTTGTAAATCAACGCTAGCGGACCGCTTGAGCCTGCACGGGCTGAAGATCGTACTCGATTGCGCGCATGGGGCGACGTATCATATCGCGCCTAATGTATTCAGGGAGTTGGGCGCCGATGTCAGTGTCATCGGCGCCAGCCCGGATGGCTTGAACATCAACCACGAAGTGGGTTCCACCCATCCGGCGGCTCTGCGCGCCGCAGTGATCCAGCAGGGTGCGCAGCTGGGTATCGCCTTTGATGGCGATGGCGATCGTGTCTTGCTGGTGGATGCCGATGGCCGTGAGATCGATGGCGACGACATTCTGTATCTGATTGCCACGGACCGTCATGCGCAAGGCAATCTCAACGGCGGGGTGGTGGGCACCCTGATGTCCAACTTTGGATTGGCCATGGCCATGGAGCAGTTGGATATTCCTTTCGAGAGGGCCAAGGTTGGCGACCGCTATGTGGTGGAGCGCATGGCGGCCAATGGCTGGTATTTGGGTGGGGAATCCTCCGGGCACATCGTTTGTGGCCATGTACAGTCTACCGGTGACGGGATCGTCTCTGCGCTGCAGGTGGTGGCGATAATGATGCGCGAGGGCAAGCCCTTGTCGAAACTGCTCGCCGGTTTGGAGAAAGTGCCTCAGGTGCTGGTTAATGTACGTTTGCCGACCGGCACTCATGCCAAGACGGTAATGGCATCGGAGCCGTTGCAGCAGGCGGTGATAGCGCTGGAAGCCGAGCTCGGCGATCAGGGGCGTGTCTTGCTGCGGGCCTCGGGCACCGAGCCTTTGATCCGCGTGATGGTCGAAGGCAGGGCGCATCTGGATGTCGAGGCGCTGGCGCAGACGCTGGCCCGAAAGGTACAAGCCTTGCTCGATTAGTCCAGCTGTGCTTGCGTCAGCGGTTGTCTTGACAAGGCCGCTCCTATACCATTTCGCTCCACCTTGAGTTAGGAAAGTACGATGCGTACGCCCTTGATTGCCGGCAATTGGAAAATGAATGGCTCCACTGCGTTGGTGGAAGCTTTTGGTAAGGTATTCTCACAGCCAGGGTTGCCGGCGAACGTGGACGTTACGATTCATCCGCCTTTCCCTTATCTGGAAGCGGCGCGGCGTGCCTTCGCCGATACGCGGCTCACCCTGGGGGCGCAAACACTGAACCCGTTGCACTCTGGAGCGCATACTGGCGAAGTGAGTGGCGGTATGCTCAAGGAGCTGGGTGTCGAATACGTGCTCATCGGCCATTCCGAGCGGCGCGAGCTGTATCGTGAAAGCGATGGCCACGTTTACGATCGTGTGCTGGCAGCCTTGAATGCGGATATAAAGCCTATCTTGTGTGTCGGAGAAACACTTGAAGAGCGTGATGCCGGGCGCACCATGGACGTGGTGTTGCGGCAGGTGGGGTGTGTGATGGCGCCTCTGGATCCAGTGCAGCGTGCCCAGTTGGTAGTCGCCTATGAGCCGGTATGGGCCATTGGCACCGGTCGCACGGCAACGCCTGAGCAGGCTCAGGAGGTCATGGCCGGGATTCGCCACCATCAAGCGGGTTATGATGAAGAATTGGCGCAGCAGTTGCGCTTGCTTTACGGCGGTAGCATGAACGCCAAAAATGCGGCTGAGCTGCTTGCTCAGCCGGATATCGACGGCGGCCTGGTGGGGGGAGCCTCGCTTAAGGCCGAAGACTTTTACGCCATTTGTCAGTCAGCAGGATAATTCCATGCAAGTTGCAATTCTCATGATTCATGTGGTGATCGCGATCGCCTTGGTTGTCTTGATCCTGTTACAGCAGGGCAAGGGCGCAGAAGCTGGTGCCGCTTTTGGTGGGGGGGCCTCGCAAACCGTATTCGGCTCACGCGGTAGCGGAAGTTTTCTTGCGCGTTTTACCGCCTTCCTGGCAGCGGCGTTCTTCGTGACATCAATGACCTTGGCGTATTTCGCCACCCAGGCCGGTCAGGCGCCTGAGGCCGGTGTGCCGGGTGCGCGTTTAATCGATCAACAACGCAGTTTGCCAACGCTTGACGACGAAGCCCCAAGTGTGGATAATACCGCGCCAGTGCTTGAGGAAAGCAGCGACTAGCTTTCTTGAGCCTCCCCTGATGCCGAAGTGGTGGAATTGGTAGACACGCTATCTTGAGGGGGTAGTGACCGTATGGTCGTGCGGGTTCAAGTCCCGCCTTCGGCACCATCTGATTTACTGACAGCTTTAACGTCAGTTCTCCAGAATTCAGGTTTGGTACCTGAGACGAAAAAGAATAGCTTGACGTAAGCGCCAAGTAGGTCTATTATCGTCAACCTAGATTGATGCGGGGTGGAGCAGTCTGGTAGCTCGTCGGGCTCATAACCCGAAGGTCATCGGTTCAAATCCGGTCCCCGCTACCATTTTTTAGGCAGTCACTTGTTGGTCCACTTGAGTGGAAGCATGTGGGGATAGCCTAAGTGGTACAACAGGTTTCTTTCAAAAAGCCCCTTCCTGTGAAGGGGCTTTTTGTTAGCAAACCTTCTCAATAGCGGATGTCTGCCGGTTTGCCGGAGACACGTTTCCGGGTAATGCCAATCAGCCACCTAGCTTCTCTTTCAACGCCTGGCCAGGTGCCTGATGCAACGGCTATAGGAGCTTTGTCTGTGGCCATTAAACACGCTGCGCTTCACGCGCTGATCGAGCCTGTCGTTGCCGCCATGGGATTTGAACTATGGGGTATCGACCATCTGTCCCAAGGCAAGCACTCGCGACTGGTAGTTTACATTGAACGCGATAGTGGCATCAGCGTTGAAGATTGCGCCGATGTCAGTCGTCAAGTAAGCGCTGTCTTCGATGTGGAAGATCCCATTGCTGGTGAATATCGGCTTGAAGTCTCTTCTCCGGGTATGGCGCGCCCACTTTATACCTTGGACCATTACATCCGCTTTCAGGGACACCAGATAGCCTTGAAGTTACGTCTTCCTTTCGATGGACGACGCAAATTTCAAGGATTGCTAGCCGGTGTTGAAGGGGACGACGTGCTGCTCCAGTTCGAAGGTGAAGAGTACTGTTTTCCCATAGAAAGTATTGACCAGGCGCATATTGTACCGCAGTTCGAGTAGTGCTCTATGGGGTGACGCCGTCGGCAGGCAGCCGGGCTGATGCACATAAGGACAGGTTTTCTGGCGAGGCAAACGCATGAGTAAAGAAATTCTAATGGTCGTTGACGCGATCTCCAATGAAAAAGGCGTCCCGCGAGATGTAATCTTCGAAGCGGTCGAGGCAGCATTGGCTAGTGCGTCGCGTAAGCGGTTCGAGAACGAAGAAGCTAATGTGCGCGTGCATATCGATCGGCGCACCGGCGAATATGAAACGTTTCGTTTCTGGACGGTGGTAGAAGACGATGAGTTCGAAACCCCGGATTACGAAATCAAGGAAAGCATTGCCGAGCAGCGTGATCCGCCGCTCAAGCGTGGCGATGTGGTTGAAAAGCTGATCGACAATGCCATGTTCGGACGCATTGCGGCACAAACCGCGAAGCAGGTCATCGTGCAGAAAGTGCGCGAGGCCGAGCGAGCGGAAGTCGTGCGGCAATATACCGATCGCGAAGGCGAACTGGTGGCGGGTATTGTCAAGAAGACGACCCGCGACGGCTTGATCATCGACCTTGGGGATAATGCAGAAGCGTTCCTGCCGCGCCAGGAAATGATCCACGGCGAACGCTACCGCATGAATGAACGAGTGCGGGCGTTGCTGGTCAAGGTGGATCCGGAGGCACGTGGCGCACAGCTGCTGCTGTCACGCACTTGCCCCGAACTGATCATTGAACTATTCAAGATCGAAGTGCCGGAAATTGCCGAGCAACTTATCGAGATCAAGGGCGCAGCCCGGGATCCCGGCTCAAGGGCCAAGATCGCGGTCAAGACCAACGATCGCCGCATTGACCCGGTCGGCGCCTGTGTCGGCATGCGTGGTTCGCGGGTGCAGGCGGTGTCCAGTGAGCTGCAAAATGAGCGTGTGGACATCGTGCTATGGGACGACAACCCGGCGCAACTGGTTATCAATGCCATGGCACCGGCGGATGTGGGTTCCATCCTGGTGGATGAAGATGCCCACGCCATGGATGTCGCGGTGGCCGAAGATAATCTGGCTCAGGCGATTGGTCGCAGTGGCCAGAACGTACGCCTGGCGTCGGAGCTTACCGGCTGGCGGATCAACGTCATGACCGAGGGCGAAGCCGAGTCAAAGCGCGATCAGGAAATTGATACGTTAGTGGATTCCTTCGTTCAGCACCTGGGCATCGATGACGATGTTGCCCGGCTGCTGGTGGAAGAGGGCTTCACTACCCTGGAAGAAATTGCCTACGTGCCGCTGGAAGAAATGCTTGAAATCGAGGAGCTGGACGAAGACTCGGTGGAAGAGCTCAGAGCGCGCGCCAAGGATGAACTGCTGACCATGGCGATTGCCTCGGAAGAAGCACTCGACGGGGCCCAGCCGGCAGAAGACTTGCTGGAAATGGAAGGCATGGAACGTCATCTGGCGTTCATTCTTGCCAGTCGCGGTATTGTCACAATGGAAGATCTTGCCGAGCAGGCTGTCGATGATCTGGTCGATATCGAGGAGTTGGACGAAGCGCGCGCAGCGGCACTGATCATGACTGCCCGTGCGCCCTGGTTTGAAGACGACGCCGTGTCGGAATCAAACACACAGTAAACAGGTCACGGGCTGAGGAGGGTCGAGATGTCAGATATGACAGTAAAAGATTTTGCAGCAAAGGTGGGCCGCGATGTGCCCCGCCTGCTGGAACAAATGAAAGAAGCCGGATTGGAACACGCGTCTGAAAACGCCGTGGTGTCCGAAGAAGATAAGCATAAATTGCTGAGTTTTCTGAAGAAAAGTCATGGTGATGAAAGTGATGCCAGCAAGAATCGGGTCACGCTGACCCGTAAGACGCGCAGCCGGATAAAAACCGGTGAACGTGGCAAGACGATTGAAGTTCAGGTGCGTAAGAAGCGTACTTACGTCAAGAGTGACGAGGAAGAAAAGCCCAAGGCACCGGAACCCAAGCATAGCGGACCGCGTCAGCTGGTCGGCGATATGGCGGATTCTCAGCAAGCCAAGGCTGAAAAGAAAGTCCGTGACGCTGAAGAAGCCCGCGTGCGTGAAGCCGAGCAAGCCAAGGCTCACGCCGCTGAGAAAGAAGCGCGTGAGGCTGCCGTCAGACTCGCCACTGCCAAGTCTCAAGAAGTACCTGAGGTGCCGGTCCCCGAGCTTGACGACAATCAGCCTTCCGAGGAGCAGCCTCCGGCACCGCCCAAGGAAGGTCGCAGCGACCGTCGTACCGCACCGCCCAAGAAGACCGCGGCGAAAGCCAAGAAAGGGCATCGGGATGACGAGGATCGCGGTGATCGCGAAGAGCGCAAACGGGGCGGCGGGGCTAAAAAAGCCAAGCGCGCCGAGCGTCGTGGTGGCCGTCGCAGTGGCGGTGGCAGCCAGGGCGGCGGCAAGCACGGCTTTCAGAAGCCTACGCAGCCGATCGTGCGTGAAGTGTCGATTCCTGAATCGATCAGCGTCGCTGAGCTGGCGGACAAGATGTCGATCAAGTCCAATGAAGTGATCAAGGCGATGTTCAATATGGGCGCCGCGGTCACCATCAATCAGACTATCGATCAGGACACCGCTGCGGTCGTTGTCGAAGAGATGGGTCACAAGGCCAAGCTGGTCAAGGACGATGCGCTCGAGACTGAAATGCTCGCGGGCATCTCCTATGAAGGCGAAGAGATCACCCGTTCACCGGTAGTCACGGTGATGGGTCATGTTGATCACGGTAAGACGTCTTTGCTGGATCATATTCGTCGCGCCAAGGTGGCAACCGGCGAAGCCGGCGGTATTACCCAGCATATCGGCGCCTACCATGTTGAAGATCAGCACGGTGGTGTCACCTTCCTGGATACACCCGGCCACGCGGCCTTTACCGCCATGCGTGCTCGCGGTGCCAAGGCGACCGATGTGGTCATTCTGGTAGTGGCGGCCGATGACGGCGTTATGCCGCAAACGGTCGAGGCGATCGAGCATTCCAAGGCTGCCGAAGTTCCCATGGTGGTGGCGGTCAACAAGATCGATAAGCCAGGTGCCGATTTCGATCGTATCCGTAATGAATTGTCGCAACACGGCGTCATTTCTGAGGAGTGGGGTGGCGATACGCAGTTCGTGTATGTCTCCGCCAAGACCGGTGACGGCATCGAAGAACTGCTGGAAGCCATTCAGCTGGTCTCGGAAGTGCTTGAGCTTAAAGCCGTGCCGGAAGCGCCGGGTAAAGGTGTGGTGGTCGAATCACGCCTGGACAAGGGCCGCGGCCCGGTCGCCACGGTGCTGGTACAGAACGGCACCTTGAAGAAGGGCGATATCGTGCTGGCTGGCCTGCATTACGGCCGCGTACGTGCTCTGACCAACGAACTTGGCAAACAAGTTGCGGAAGTCGGCCCGGCAATGCCTGTGGAAATTCAAGGGCTAGACGGTACACCTGATGCCGGTGATGACTTCATGGTCGTCGCGGACGAAAGAAAGGCGCGTGAAGTCGCCAACTTCCGTCAAGGCAAGTACCGCGAAGTACGCCTGGCACGCCAGCAGAAATCCAAGCTGGAGAATATGTTCAGCCAGATGGGTCAGGATGAAGTGGCCAAGGTCAACATCGTGCTCAAGGCTGACGTTCAAGGCTCACTGGAAGCTATCAAGGGCGCGCTTGAAGAGCTGTCCACCGATGAAGTCGAAGTGGCGGTGGTGTCTTCCGGTGTGGGTGGTATCACCGGTACCGATGCCAACCTGGCCTTGGCCAGTGACGCTATTGTGGTCGGCTTCAACGTGCGTGCTGATGTCGCGGCCCGTGAGATCATCGAGCGTGAAGGCTTGGATCTGCGCTACTACAGCGTCATCTATCAGCTGATCGACGAGGTCAAGCAGGCGATGAGCGGTATGCTCGCGCCCGAGTGGAAGGAAGATATCGTCGGTATCGCTGAAGTGCGTGATGTCTTCCGCGCGCCCAAGATTGGCGCCGTGGCAGGTTGCATGGTTGTCGAAGGCAGCGTGCATCGCAACAAGAAGATCCGCGTGTTGCGTGAAAACGTCGTCATTTACGAAGGCGAGCTCGAATCCCTACGTCGTTTCAAGGACGATGTCCAGGAAGTGCGTAGCGGCATGGAGTGCGGCATCGGGGTGAAGAACTACAACGATGTTCAGGCCGGCGACAAGATCGAAGTCTTCGACCAGATCAGAGTCGAGCGTAGCCTGTAACGCCTAGCGGGAGATAACGATGCGTGAATTCAAGCGTACCGACAGAGTCGCCGACCAGCTCCAGAAGGAGCTGGCGGTACTCATCCAGCGTGAAGTGAAAGATCCACGTCTGGGCATGGTGACTGTCAGTGGTGTGACGGTAAGCCGCGATCTGGGCTACGCCGATGTCTATATCACGCTGCTAGGTGAAAATAGCGATGAGGACATCAAGGAAAACCTGAAGGCACTCAAGCGTGCCGGCGGGTTTCTGAGAAGCCAAGTCGCTAAACGCATCAAGTTGCGCCACGTACCGGAATTGCGCTTTCATTACGACGAGAGCGTAGTACGCGGTCAGCATCTCTCTTCACTGATTGATGAGGCCGTCACCACTGACCGTGCACGCTATCAAGGCGATGAGGATGACACTGACGCCGAGCAAAGTGAGGAAACTCGCTAGTGGCGCGTCAACGTCGCGGTTTGCCAGTGAATGGCGTACTGCTGCTGGACAAGCCTAAAGGGCTTTCCAGCAACCATGCCTTGCAACGTGTTCGGCGCCTGTTTCAGGCGCAAAAGGCGGGGCACACTGGCACGCTCGACCCCATGGCGACCGGCTTGCTGCCGGTGTGCCTGGGGGAGGCGACCAAGTTTTCTGCACACTTGCTGGAAGCCGACAAGGTTTACCGTACCCGTGTCGAGCTAGGGGTGATAACCGAGACCGGAGATGCCGAAGGTGAGGTCATCGAACGGTGTGAAGTGCCACCCTTGGCAAATGCCGAAATAGAGGCGGTGCTTGAGCGTTTTCGTGGTGAAATCGAGCAAGTTCCCCCGATGTATTCGGCGTTGAAGCACCAGGGCCGCAAGTTGTACGAACTGGCCCGTGAGGGCAAGACGGTCGAGCGTGCAGCGCGTCGCGTAAGCGTGTATGATGCGCGCCTGCTGGCATGTGAAGCGCTGGCTTTCGAGCTGGAAGTCAACTGCAGCAAGGGCACTTACATCCGTACCCTGGCTGAAGATATCGGGCATGCCTTGGGCTGCGGGGCGCACATCAGCGCACTGCGCAGGCTCAAGACAGGCCCCTTCACGGCGCAACACATGTGGACACTTGAAGCGCTTGAGGCGCTACCGGATCAGGCCGCGCGCGAAGCGCAGCTGCTTTCGGTGGATGCCTTGGTTGAGCATTTGCCAATATTGATGGTGGATGCTCAAGCTTCGGCTCGATTGAGCCATGGCCAGAGTACCCAGCTTGATGGCTTGTCGTTGGGCTCGGGTGAGCTGGCAAGACTTTACCATGATGCGGCCTTTATCGGTCTCGGTGTGGTGAAGGGCGCACAGGAAATCGCGCCCAAGCGTTTGTTGAGTACGGTCGCCATTTCTTGAAATGGGCCCAAGCAATGAACGTAAAATGGAACAAGCACGCTTGAGACTGCAAATATGCGTGGTCTCACACATTCATTTATTAGGCATATTGCTTACTGGAGAAACAGATGGCACTGACCGCTGAACAGAAAGCCGGAATCGTCAACGATTTCGCGCGCGGCGACAACGATACCGGCTCCCCTGAAGTGCAAGTTGCACTCCTGAGCGCCAACATCAATGGCCTGCAGGATCACTTCAAGACCAACAAGCAGGATCACCACTCCCGTCGTGGCTTGATCCGCATGGTTAACCAGCGTCGTAAACTGCTGGATTACCTTAAGCGTAAGGACCTGGCGCGTTACCAAGCGTTGATCCAGCGTCTGGGCCTGCGTCGCTAAACAGCACGCAGCCGAGGTACCGAAACGGGCAACCCCAAGGGGTTGCCCGTTTTGCTGTGGGGGTGGTGAGCAACGATGGTAGCCCTCGGGCGCTACAGCGCCTAGAATGACGAGAGTCAAAACGACCAAACAGAATAGACAAGTAGATATCGATAATGCTGAAGGAAGTCGCCGTGAATCCGGTCAAGAAAACGTTCCAGTACGGTCGTAGTACCGTTACTCTCGAAACCGGGCGTATCGCCCGTCAAGCCACTGGCGCTGTCATGGTCACCATGGATGATACCGTGGTGTTGTGTACGGTCGTGGCCAAGAAAGAAGCCAAGCCCTCTCAGCCGTTCTTTCCGCTGTCGGTCCACTATCAGGAAAAAACCTACGCGGTAGGCAAGATTCCTGGCGGTTTCTTCAAGCGTGAAGGTCGCCCGACCGAGAAAGAAACCCTGACATCGCGATTGATCGACCGCCCGATTCGTCCGCTGTTTCCCAAAGGCTTCATGAACGAAGTCCAGGTGATCTGTACGGTGCTTTCGACGGATCGTAATCACGATCCCGATATTGCCGCGCTGCTGGGCACGTCGGCGGCATTGATGATTGCCGGTGTGCCGTTCAATGGGCCGATCGGCGCGGCACGCGTGGGCTTCAACGAAGAGCAGGGTTACTTTCTCAACCCGACCGTGGAAGAACTGGCCTCCTCCGAGCTGAACATGGTGGTGGCGGGTACTGAAAAAGCTGTCCTGATGGTGGAGTCGGAAGCCCAGGAGCTACTCGAAGACGAGATGTTGGGCGCCGTCTTGTACGCTCATCAGGAAATGCAGATCGCTATCAGCGCAATCAAGGAACTGACGGCCGAAGCGGGTAAGCCCAAGTGGGGTTGGCAGCCGGCGGAAGAAAACGTTGCTCTGAAAGCCGCCGTTGCCGATGCCTTTGAAGCCAAGGTCGGCGAAGCCTATCGCATTATCGACAAGATGGCGCGCCAGGATGCGTTAAGTGCTTTCAAGGCCGAGGCTATCGAAGTCCTGGCTGGAGAAGAAAACGCTTTCAGTGCCGAAGACGTTGCTTCCGCCTTCTCCGCTCTTGAAAAGCGGGTGGTGCGCTCGCGTGTCATCAAAGGCGAACCACGCATCGATGGTCGTGACAACTTTACCGTTCGTCCGTTGGCCATTGAAGTCGGTGCGCTGCCCAAGGCTCATGGCTCGGCCATTTTCACCCGAGGTGAAACTCAGGCGATCGCAATTGCCACGCTGGGCACCTTGCGCGACTCTCAGCTGATCGAATCACTGGAAGGCGAGCGTAAGGATCGCTTCATGCTGCACTACAACTTCCCCCCTTATTGCGTGGGCGAAGCGGGCTTCATGGGAGGCCCCAAACGGCGTGAAATCGGACACGGTCGTCTGGCTCGCCGGGGCGTGCAGGCAATGCTGCCCTCGGAAGAGGCTTTCCCCTATACCATTCGTGTGGTGTCGGAAATCACCGAATCTAACGGCTCAAGCTCAATGGCCTCGGTGTGTGGTACCTCTCTGGCGCTGATGGATGCCGGGGTGCCGCTCAAGGCGCCGGTAGCCGGTATCGCCATGGGGTTGGTGAAAGATGCCGATGGTTTTGCGGTACTCACCGATATCCTGGGTGATGAAGACCATCTGGGCGACATGGATTTCAAGGTGGCCGGTTCCGCTGAAGGCGTGACCGCGCTGCAGATGGACATCAAGATCGAAGGCATCAACGAAGAAATCATGGAGACCGCACTGCAACAGGCAAATACGGCGCGTTTGCAGATTCTCGACCAGATGAGCCTCGTCATTGGCCAGAGCCGTACCGATGTGTCCGACAATGCTCCCTCGATGGCCACCATCAAGATCGCGCCGGACAAGATCCGTGACGTGATTGGCAAGGGCGGCGCGACCATTCGCAAGATCTGTGAAGATACCGGTGCCTCCATCGACCTCGACGATGACGGCAGTGTGCGTATTTACGCGGAAGACAAGGCCGCTGCGCAACGTGCCATCGACACGGTATTGGAAATCACCGCAGAAGCGGAAATCGGCAAGCTCTATATGGGCAAGGTCGTGCGTATTGCCGATTTTGGTGCTTTCGTCAACATCATGCCGGGTACCGACGGGCTGGTGCATATCTCCCAGATCGTGCCGGAACGGGTCAATGATGTGCGTGAATACCTCAACGAGGGCGATAATGTCGTGGTCAAGGTGCTCGACATCGATAACCGTAACCGGGTGAAGCTCTCGATCAAGGAAATCACCGAAGAAGAGAAGACGGCTTTCGACGCGGAAGGTGTGGCGACAACGGAATAACTCTAACGCTTAGAATAACTCTAGCCGTTAGGATGTAGCTACACTGCAAGAAAGCAGAGTAAGAAAACGCCCGCGATGAGGTTTCACTAACCTTGTCGCGGGCGTTTTGTTTTAGGCGAGTCTTAGCCGCTTGGTGTTAGTTGCGCTCGATGGCGAGTGCCACGCCTTGGCCACCGCCGATACAGAGTGTTGCCAGGCCTTTCTTGGCATCACGCGCAATCATTTCGTGCAGCAGGCTGACCAGTACCCGGCAGCCGGAAGCGCCGATCGGATGACCCAAGGCAATCGCACCGCCATTGACATTGACCTTGTCGGTATTCCAGCCCAGTTCCTTGTTGACTGAAAGGGCTTGAGCGGCGAAGGCTTCGTTGGCTTCGACCAGGTCCAGGTCATCCAGGCTCCAGCCGGCTTTTTTCAGGCACAGGCGAGTAGCGGGTGCCGGACCCAAGCCCATGATCGCCGGGTCGACGCCGGCATTGGAATAGGCGACGATGCGCGCGAGCGGCTCAAGGCCCAGCTGCTTGGCCTTTTCCGCCGAGCAGAGCATGGCTACTGCAGCGCCATCATTGATCGAAGAGGCATTACCTGCAGTCACCGCGCCGTCTTTCTTGAAGGCCGGGCGCATGCCGCCGAGTTTTTCCGCCGTTACTTCGCGCGGCCCCTCATCGGTATCGAACACGACCGGGTCGCCTTTGCGTTGGGGAATCTCCACCGGCACGATCTGGCCCTTGAACCGACCTTCCTTGATCGCCTGGGCCGCATTGTGTTGAGACGCTGCGGCAAATTCGTCCATCTGCTCACGGGTGATCCCGTATTTCTCTGCCAGATTTTCGGCGGTAACGCCCATATGATAATTATTAAAAGCATCCCACAGTCCATCGTGCACCATGGTATCGAGGGCTTTCCAATCGCCCATACGCTGCCCGGTGCGTGAATTGGGCAGGACATGGGGCGAGAGGCTCATGTTTTCCTGGCCACCGGCCAGAATCAAGTCAGCATCGCCACAGCGAATCGCCTGGGTCGCCAAGTGCAATGCTTTCAAGCCGGAACCGCATACCTTGTTGATGGTCATGGCTGGAACACCGTCAGGCAATCCGCCCTTGATAGAAGCCTGGCGTGCCGGGTTTTGGCCGACACCCGCCGTTAATACCTGGCCTAGCAGGACCTCATCCACCTGGTCGGGAGCAACACCGGTAGAAGCCAGGATATCCTTGATTACGAGCGCGCCTAGGTCGCTAGCAGGAATACCGGCGAGAGAGCCGCCGAAAGTGCCGATAGCGGTACGGCGGGCGGCTACAATTACCACTTCTTGCATAACATAACTCCTCAACAGGATAGAGCAGACAGGCCGGAGGGCGGCTGCCCGATTAATGACATTACCCTGTCAGCATAGGGGAGGGTAGTGCAGTGCGACAATAAGCTTTTCGTTTACATCGTGTAACGCAAAACGGGCCGACAACGTCGGCCCGTAAAGGGAGGCAAAACTGGGGAGTTACGCTAGCTGTATCGGAATTGCGTTACTGGTGTGGCTGACCACATTGCCTTCCTGTAAATACACCAGGGCGGGTTGATGAGCATCCAGCTCCGCTTCACTGTAGTGAGCGTAACTGCAGATGATTACCCGGTGGCCGGGGCTGGCTAAATGGGCGGCGGCGCCATTGATGGAAATCATCCGTGAACCTTCTTCACCGCGAATGGCATAGGTGGTGAAACGCTCACCATTTTCCACGTTGTAGATCTGGATCTGTTCGTTTTCACGAATGCCGGCCATATCGAGCAACTCGCCGTCAACGGCACAAGAACCTTCGTAATTGAGTACCGCGTGCGTTACGCGGGCCATGTGAAGCTTGGCCTTGAGCATAATGGTATGCATGAAAATATCCTTTATTGCGACCCGGGCGGGTTTGCGCCTGGGGTGGTATCAGTGGTGTCGACAGGCGTTTCGGGTAAACGCAGGCTGAGGTTGTCGATCAGGCGCGTAGGCCCAAGCTGTACCGCCGCTAGCAAGACGGCCTCCCGGGTTTCGGCGTCGACGGGGCCGAGCAAGGTATCGCGCAGCTCAAGATAATCGGGAGTAAGGCCGGCATCATACAGGGCGCAGTAGCCTTGGTGTAGTACCTTTTTTAATGAGTCGCCTGCTTCCAGCGCCGTACGTATATCGCACAAGGTGCGGTAAAGCCTGGTGGCGATCTCACGCTGTTCGAGGCTCAAATAACCATTGCGTGATGACAAGGCCAGGCCGTCTTCAGCGCGAACGATCGGCACGCCGATAATCTCGATAGGCAGATGCAGGTCGCGCACCAGTTTGCGAATCACTGCAAGCTGTTGATAATCCTTTTCACCGAAGCAAGCCACATCCGGTTGCACCAGGTTGAAAAGCATTGTGACCACCGTCGAGACACCGTCAAAATGACCGGGACGTGAGCCACCGCACAACCCTTGACTAACCTCGGTGACATGCACGCGCGTCTGACCTTCTAGCCCATCAGGGTAGAGAGTCGTGGTCGTCGGAGCAAACAACACATCACAGCCGGCGGCTTCGAGTTGAAACTGGTCGGCCTCGAAGGTGCGCGGATAGGCATCAAGATCTTCACCCGGCCCAAACTGCATGGGATTGACGAACAGGCTGGAAACCACCACATCGGCATGTTGGCGAGCACGCTCCACCAAGGCGAGGTGTCCCGCATGCAAGTTGCCCATGGTAGGCACCAAGGCAATGCGTTGTCCGCGACGACGGTATTCACCGAGGGCATCACGCAAGGCTTGAATGTCTCGCAAGGTACGCATCAAAGGCTCCTAGGAGTGAAAACCTTGAAAAGGCATATGCTCAGCAACGTTCTTGCAAGCAGTCTCAAAAACGCTCTTAAAAACAATGTTCAGGCGCCGGAAAGGTTCGTGCCTTGACGGCCTCATGATAGGCCTTGAACGCTTGCTGAATAGACCCGCCTTCCTGGAGGAAGTTTTTAACGAAACGCGGGGTCTTGCCGTGGGTCACCCCAAGAACGTCGTGCATCACTAGGATTTGGCCGTCGACATCAGGACCGGCACCGATACCGATAACCGGTACATCCAGCGCCTCGGTTATTGCCTTGCCCAAGCTCGCGGGGACGCATTCCAGCAGAATCACCGACGCACCGGCCTCTACCAGGATGCGGGCATCGGCAAGAATCTGCCCGGCTTGCTCAGATTCGCGGCCCTGCACCTTATAGCCTCCCAGTTGGTAGACAGACTGCGGTGTCAGTCCCAGGTGGGCACAGACGGGAACGCCGCGGCGAGTCAATTCGCGAATGCCATCGGCCATCCAGGCTTCGCCTTCCACCTTGACCAGCTCGGCACCCGCGCGCATCAATGCGCCCGCATCTTGTAGCAAGCGTTCGGTACTCGAGTTGCTCATGAACGGCAAATCCACCATCAGCAGGCTCGCCCCTTTGCCACGGGCGGCGCAGCGGCTGTGATAGCAGATATCGTCCAGGGTGACCGGCAGGGTGCTGGTATGGCCTTGCAGTACCATGCCCAGGGAATCGCCCACCAGCAGTACTTCTATACCGGCGTGACTGGCAGCGTGAGCAAAGGAGGCATCGTAGGCGGTCAGGCAGCTGAACGTCTCACCAGCGCGCTTGAACGCTTGCAATGTGCTCAGGGTGACAGTTTTCATGGCGTGCTCTCGTTTTTCTGAGGCCGGCGCAAGGAGCCGAGCGTGATGGAAGTCGCCAGCCGAATGTACATGACACTCGGAGCGTAACCGGCAATTGTTACCTGAATTCACCACCGCTGTCGAGATGTGTGTCCAGGGGTAGCGCTTGGGGTATTGCCTCGGGAGAGAGTGCTGCCAGCCAAGCGTGTAAAGGACGCTGGCCGATCGACAGAGTGGGGGCGATTTCCTGCAGGGGTAACAGGACAAAACCGCGCTGCTGGATGTAGGGATGAGGGACGCAAAGCCGCGGCAAGGCTAGTTCCTGTGTATCAAACAGCAAAAGGTCGAGATCCAGGGTGCGGGGCCCCCAGTGGCGCGTACGCCGACGTCGATGCTGTTGCTCCAGCGCCTGTAACTGATCCAGCAATGCCAGGGGAGAAAGCCGGGTGTGAAGGGCCGCTACGGCATTGATGAAGTCTGGTTGATCCTGTGGGCCGACCGGGCGGCTAAGGTAAAGCTGTGAGGCTTTTACCAGGGAGGTGAGGGGTAACCGGTTCAGCGCCTCCAAGGCCTGGATAACCCGAGCGCGGGGGCCATCCAGGTTGCTGCCCAGGCCGATATAGGCACGATGAGGAAAAGTAGGACTCACCGCGATCAGCTGTCTTGAGTGGGGCGTGGCTTACGGCGTCGCCGACGTTTACGTTGGCCCGAGCCTTGGCTGGCGGGATCGCCTCCTACCTTTTGCAGTAAGCGGCGCTGCTCATGCTCGTCGCCTTGCTGAAATGCCGTCCACCAATCACCTAGCCCCGGTTCCAGCTCACCGGCTTGTTCACGCAACAGCAAGAGGTCATAGGCGGCACGGAAGCGTGGATGCTCGCGAGTCTGAAAGGCACGCTTGCCCCGACGTAGGGGAAGACGTTGTTGCAACTCCCAGATATCGCGCATCGGCATGCCGAAACGCTTGGGAATCGAGGTGTGATGCAGTTGGCGCGAAATAACCTGTTGCGCAGCCGCTTGCAGGGCCGGGATCGGCGGCATACCGCTATTTTCCAGCTCGGCCAGGCGTTGGACTACTGGCGCCCATAAAAAGGCGGCAAGCAAAAACGCCGGTGTGACCGGTCGATTTTCGGCAATGCGTTTGTCGGTGTTCTGGAGCGCCTGTTCGATCAAGGGCTCTGCCCAAGGCAAGTCGACCATGGCTTCTTCAGCTTCGGGGAAGAGCATGGCAAACAAGCCGTAATGGCTAAGCAGTCGGAATGTCGCCAAACCATGCCCCGCCATGAATAACTTGAGCACTTCATCGAACAGGCGTGCCGGGGGGATCTGCAATAACAGCGGCGCCAGTTCATGGATAGGCGCTTCACTATCGGCAGCGATATGGAAATCGAGCTTGGCGGCAAAGCGGACGGCGCGCAGCATGCGTACCGGATCTTCACGATAGCGTGTGGCCGGATCGCCAATCAATCGCAGCGTACGGGTTTCGATGTCGTGCACGCCGCCAGCGAAGTCGTGAATCGAGAAATCGGCAATGTTGTAGTACAGGGCATTTATGGTGAAGTCGCGGCGTATGGCATCTTCCTGGATATCTCCCCAGACATTGTCTCGCAGCAGCAAGCCATTCTCGGATTGATGGGCGATGTGGTTGCCATGATCATCACTCGGCTTGCCACGGAAGGTAGTGACCTCGATCACTTCACGACCGAAGCGCACATGCACAATACGAAAGCGACGACCGATCAAGCGTGAGTTGCGAAATAAATCCCGTACCTGTTCAGGTGTGGCATTAGTGGCAACATCAAAATCCTTCGGCATTTTACCCAAGAGGGCGTCACGAATGCAGCCGCCCACCAAGTAGGCACCGAAGCCTGCACTATCTAGGCGATAAAGCACCTTGAGCGCGGCCTCACTGAAATGTTGACGTGAGACGGGGTGTTCGTCACGAGGAATCACTTGGGGAACCATGGGGCCGGATGGGCTCTCCTGGGGCTCGAACAGCGACTTTAGGCGCCCACTCGGGCTTTGTAGAAAACGGGTAAATCCTTTGAACATGCGGCGTTATCGACTCGCAGAGTACAGAAAAATAAACGATGCAGGGCGCTGAGTGTAGCCGACCCCCAATGCCTTGCAAAGTGCGGGAGGCACGCAGTGACAAAAACCAGGACGCCAAACGCACAAAAGGGAGGCTTTTGGGCCTCCCCTATCAAGTGGTTGCTCGGCGTCCATGCCGGTGTTTTTCTTTGTGATGGGCATCGCCCTGAATACGCACCACAGTCAGGAAAAGTCATTATTGCTATTGATCCGACCGTCTCGTATTCAAAACAATAAACCAACTACGATGTTTTTCTCCCGGCGAGTTGTTTTTGTTACCGGTAGGTACTTATTGAGACGCTTGTTGTTATTGGACGTCTCGCTGTACATCGTATTCTGATTATCGGGCCACTCACTTGTTGGACTTGTTGTTGTTATTAGCCGCACACATTGGCGCGGACAAGTGATCGTCGAGATGGCATTGGCGGTTGTTCTTGTTGGCGCCGCTATCTCAAAAGGCTTGAAGCATTGTTATTGTTGGTGTTCAAACCGGCGGGTGTTGTCCTGTTGTTATTGTGAGAGGACTGCCGCTATGCCCGGGTTGTTTTTCTTACCTAGTAATACTGCAGGCCCTGTGCCATGTATTTTTTTATCAATATATTTCAATGGCTTAATTTTTTTTGGATCAGGCTGAGCAAGGAGAGAAGGAATAGTGTTACCGCCAACTCGGTGCTTTTCGACAGTCTGTGTGTGGGAAGGTAACAGTTACGAAGTAACACTTAAGGAAAAGTGTTTTTATAGATCAATGGCTTATACGTTAGTCTAAAAGAAAGTTAAGCTATTCGTTAAAAAATTTGTTACGACAAGCATCAAGAAGGTCTTCGTGCTGTTTTCTTGCGAGGTATGCCTAGACGTTGGCGACGTTCCCACAAATTCTTGCGACTAATCCCCAGCTTTTGGGCGAGCTCCGTTTCACTCATTTGTTCCTGGTGTTCCAGCACAAAATGCTGGAAGTAATCCTCCAGCGAGAGGTCATCCTCGTTGGGAGGTACAGCTACGCTGGATGATGTCGAATTAACCGGCGCCGCTCGCATGGATAGCTCCGTGGGTGCAAGCCCCAGGTCATCGGTGTGAATCAGATGGCCTTCGGCAAGAATGACGCCACGCTCCAGGGCGTTTTCCAGTTCTCGCACATTGCCCGGCCAAGGGTAATCCTTGAGTTCGCTACGTGCGGATTTGGATAGCCGCAGCCCCTCGCGAGAATGGCGCTTGCACGCCTTGCTCAACAGAATGTCGGCAATCTGCAAAACATCATCCTCGCGTTCCCGTAAGGGGGGAAGGTCAATCTGCATGACATTCAAGCGGTAATACAGATCGAGGCGAAATTCACCGCTTTTCGACAATGCCCGCAGATCGCGATGGGTGGCGGCGATCAGACGGACATCGACATGCCGGGTTTCCACCGAACCGATCTTGCGGATCTCGCCTTCCTGAAGAACGCGCAGCAGACGCGCCTGCGCATCCAGCGGCAGTTCGCCGATTTCATCCAGAAACAAGGTGCCGCCATCGGCCGCTTCGACCAGACCGGTACGGGCGGCGCTGGCCCCGGTAAAAGCACCTTTTTCATGACCGAAAAGCTCGGATTCGATCAGGGTTTCCGGAATGGCAGCGCAATTGACGCAGATCAGCGCCGCGCGGGCGCGCTTGCTTTGCTGGTGTAACGCCCGAGCCACCAGTTCCTTGCCGGTACCCGATTCGCCCTGAATCAATACCGTGACATCGGCAGGAGCGGTCTTGCGAATACGGGAATAGACCTGCTGCATGGCCACGCATTCGCCGATCATGGTCTGGCGGCTACCACCTTTATCGGTAACATCCGGTGGCTCGCTGTGCTGGATGGTCTGCTGGCGCAGGATCTGCGAAACCGTCTCGAGCAGCTCGTCGTGATCGAATGGCTTGGCGATATAATCCACTGCGCCTTGCTTCAGAGCATCCACCGCCGAGCGCATGCTGGCGTAGCTGGTCATTATCAATACCGGTGCGGGAGCAGCGGCTGTAATCAAGCTGGTGCCCGGTTCGCCGGGCAGGCGCAGGTCGCTGATGATCAGGTCAAATTGGTTTAGCGCCAAGGCCTGGGCATCCTCCGCGCTTTCCACTTCCTGGACATGGTAGTCGTGGCGCTCGAGCAATCGCTTGAGCGCGCTGCGAATAATCGCTTCATCTTCAACAATCAGTATTCGACGCATCGCTGAGCTGATCATCCTATGAGTAGAGCGGCAACCAGAGGGTAATGGCGGTGCCACGGGAATGGCCGAGAGGGGGTGAGGTAATCTCGATCTTGCCTTGGTGTTCGGTCACGATCTGGTAAGCCAGTGCGAGCCCCAGACCGGTACCTTGGCCAGCGGCCTTGGTGGTAATGAACGGTTCGAACAAACGGTCACGTACCCTTGGGTCGATGCCCTGGCCATTATCGATCACCCGCCACCAGGCTTGAGCGTGTTGAGCGCCGGCCTCAATACGAATATGGCCTTGTGTCTGGCAGGCGTCACGGGCATTACTCAATAGATTGACCATTACCTGAGTCAGGCGCTGTGCATCGCCGCGCACCACCAGCTGGTCAGGGCAGCTATTTTCGAATGTGACATCGTCGCCCGCCCGGGCCAGATGGATCAAGTGCAAGGCGTCTTCGGTGATGCTCGACAAGGCGACGGGTTCTATCGGTAGGGGAGTCGCCTGGCGCCCGCCATGGGCGAATCCTACCAGGGAATTGACGATTCGCGTCACTCGCTGGGTAAGTTGCTGGATCTGATCGGCGGTCTCGAGTAACGCTGGGTCGTCGGTGTCATAGCGCAGGTTCTGCGCCAGTGAGGAAATCCCGGTGATGGGATTGCCGATCTCGTGAGCCACGCCGGCGGCCAGCTGGCCGATTGATGCCAGGCGGGCGGCATGGACCAGTTCATCTTCAAGCCACTTCATCTCGGTATGGTCTTCGATGAGTATGACACTGCCGCCACGGCTGTCATGGTCGCTGAGTACCGCTTTATGCAGGGTCAGAAAGTAAGTTTTTCCATGCAGCGTGACGGCCTGTTTGTAGAGAGGGGTATGATCCAGTGCCAGGGCCTGACCCAGCAACGCCGCCCAGGGGGTGGGGAGGCTGTCTCGTCGTGCGCCGATGACACTGTCGCCCTCGATACCGGAAAGGGCAGTCAAGGCCTGGTTCCACATCAGCAATTCTTCATCATCACCGAACACGCAAAGCCCGATAGGCAGGTAGGCAAGGGTGCGACGATGGTGGCGACGCAGGCCGTCGAGTTCCCGAGCTAGGCCGGTTAGTCGTGAGCGGTAGGCTTCCAGGCGGCTTTCAACGAAATGTATATCATCGGTGGCGGGCTGATCGTCATGGCGATAAGGCAGGTAGCGGTCGACGATATCACGGGCCACGGACGGCCCCATCAATCCGGAGAGATTGGCCTGAATTCGGTCCCTTAGGCGTCGCAGCGCATAAGGGCGGCGCTCATTAACGGCTAACCCCAGATCTTTCAATGCACGAATGACTTCGCGTTGGGCGGCCTCGTCACCCAAGGCTTGAGCCAGGTGTTGGGGGAAGTCCTCCGCCGTGGCGGCATCCAGTGGCAGTCGTTTGGAGCGAATCACCGCGTCCACCGAGCAGGCTTCTGCGGCGGATTTTTCGCCTGTGGAGGTCCGGGTAAATAGCGACACCACAATCAAAGCCATGATATTCAAGACCAGGGCGAGCAAGGTGACGTGATACCACAACGGCGCATCGGCGGGTGCCAGGGGCGTAACAGGAAAGGCCGGAATGACTGTCGGAAACAATAAGGGTAACCACAGCCCCCACAGCCATATCATCACGCCTATCAATAACCCGCTGACCATGCCTTTGCGGTTGGCTCCCGGCCAGTATAGCAACGCCAGCATGCCAGGCAGGCACTGGGCCATTCCCACAAAGGCGGCCAGGCCCAGGGTGGTCAGGTCATTGTGCATTCCTACGGTACGATAGAATAGCCAGCCACCGAAAATCACCGCACCGATCAGGGCGCGACGCAGCCAGCGCAGCCAGCCGTAGAGATCGGCACGGGCTTCGGGCGGGTGAGCTACCAGCACCACATGGTTGAGAATCATGCCTGAAAGTGCCAGGGAAATAATAATCATGGTGCCGCTGGCGGCGGCCAGGCCGGCAATGAATACCAGCGCCCCCACCCACCAGCTTTCCGACAAGGCGAAAGCTGAATAGGCCGCGATGGAAACATCGAAAGTGCCGCGTGCCTGAGTGGCCCATAAAATCAGCGGAATCGGCAGTGCCATCAGCAGCAAGAACAGCGGCAGAGTCCAGCTCGCCTGTAGCAAAGTGCGCCGGGAAAGCGTTTCGGCAAAGGTGATGTGAAACAGGTGCGGCATCAGAAAGGCTGCGGCAAAGAACAATAACAGCAAGGTGCGCCACTGAGCCGGCTCCAGCTGAGGTGTGGCAGCTTGATAGGCCAGCCCCGGCCCTTCCAGCCACTGTTGCAGATCGCCTGGGCCGTCGAATACCCCAAACAGGGCAATGCCGCCCAACGCTAACATGGCCAGAAGCTTGACGATGGATTCAAGCGCGATCGTTGCCAGAAGCGTGTCGTGACGTGCATGAAGCTGGCTGTGACGGGCACCGAAAACCACGGCGAACAAAGCGATGGCAGCGCAGAATAACAGGGCAATGAGGGCCGGTGAGTCGCTGCCCGTCATGAGATGGGTCGCTTCACCCAGGATTTTCACCTGCAAGGCCAGAAGGGGCAGTACTGCCAGCAGGCTGACCAACGTTACCAGGGAACCGGCCCAGCGTGAGCGAAAGCGAAAGGCAAAGAGGTCGGCGAGGGATGCTAATTGATAGGTGCGAGTGATGCGCTGAATGGGTACCAGTAACACCGGTGCCAACAGAAAGGCACCGGCGGCACCCAGGTAATACGCCAGATAACCGTAGCCGGCATGAGCGGCCAGCTCAAGACTGCCATAAATCGCCCAGGCACTGGCATAGACCCCCACTGCTAGGATATAGACCACCGGGTGGCGGACAACACGCACCGGTACCCAGCCGCGTTCGATGACGAAGCCACAGCCGAACAGTAAGACAAGGTATCCGAAACCGAGCAGCAAAAGGCCGACTAACTCAACGCTCATCGAGCTTCCTTTTCTGTTCCAGCCACAGCGTCAAAGCGATCAACCCCCCCCAGATAACAAAGGGGCGGTACCAGGCGATATCCGGGTCGCCCCAGCCATTCATCAACAGGGGCGAGAGCAGGTAACCGCCGAATACCAGAAATAACATGATGCGATACACGTACATGGTCACTTACTCCGAGTGCTTCCATGGGCGGGAAGGGGTGGCGCTCAGGCGAGAAACCGACCAATGGGAGATCGCCCATTCAAGCTGGGATTCAACCGATGCCCCGGCAAGTGTCATAGGCGGCGCTTGATCCAGCACCTGCAAGGCTTGAAACAGCAGGCTGCGAACGGCGTCACCTTCTTCCGGCAATGCCGGCGTCAGGTTCTGTTTGGAAAGCTTCTGCCCTTCGGTGCTCACGATCAAGGGCAAGTGCAGGTAACGGGGCTCGGCAAACCCCAGCGCCTCTTGCAACTGACGCTGCCAAGGCGTGTTGTCGAGCAGGTCCAGCCCCCGCACCACATGGGTAATGTGTTGCTCGGCGTCGTCGACCACCACGGCCAGCTGATAAGCCCAGAGGCCGTCTTTACGTTTGAGCACCACATCGCCCAGGGTGGCGGGGTCGAAGCTCTGCGTGCCGAATAAACGGTCGTGCCACTCTACGGGGCGCAATCCCAGGTCGCTGCGCAGGCGCCAGGCCACCGGTTTGCCAGATTCACGAACGCCGTCACGGCACCAGCCGGGGTAGATGGCGTACTGGCGCCACTGCTTGCGTGAGCAGCTGCAAGGATAGGCCAGGCCAAGATGTTCAAGGCGCAGGAGTGACACGGCATACGCCGCCTCATGACGGCTTTGATAGCTCACCGAACCATCCCAGTGCAGGCCGAACGCTTCGAGCTGACGCAGGATCGTATCGGCAGCCCCTGGCGGGCAGCGGGGCGGGTCGATATCCTCGATGCGCAGAAACCATTTCCCTCCCACGGCGCGAGCATCGAGATAACTGCCGAGGGCGGCTACCAGCGAGCCGAAATGCAGCGGGCCGGAAGGCGTGGGCGCGAAGCGGCCGCGATAACCGGCGGTGTGAGGCATGCGCTGTCCTCGTTTGATGCGTTCGGAGTAACATGCAAACGGGCACCCTGAGGTGCCCGTGCAAGCGATCAACATTCAAGGATAAGCTTAGCTGCCTAGCTGCTTTTCCTTGAGTTCGGCCAAGGTTTTGCAATCGACACACAGCGTGGCTGTGGGCCGCGCTTCCAGGCGTCGAATACCAATTTCCACGCCACACGCCTCGCAGAAGCCGTAATCGTCTTCGTCGATCTTGTCCAGCGTTTCGTTGATCTTCTTGAGTAGCTTGCGTTCTCGATCCCGGGTGCGCAATTCCAGGCTGAAACCTTCTTCCTGAGTCGCGCGGTCTGCGGGGTCGGCGTAATTGTTGGCATCTTCCTGCAAGTGGCGCACGGTGCGATCCACTTCTTCCATGAGGTCCTGCTTCCAATCCAACAAGAGCTGCCGGAAGTGTTCCAGCTGCTGCTCGTTCATGTATTCTTCACCCGGTGCCGGCTGGTAAGGGGTGAATGGCTTGGACGCTTCCTGTTGCTTTTCCGCTACTGGCATGGGACTGCCTCTTACGTAAGTGACTGCTGATCAATCATCGACGCGTCAATGATCTCACGCCAAAGGGATGCTTGTTTATCTGAAAAACACAGGCTTTGCAAGCCTAATGATGTATTTAATACGTTAGTTTATTATCCAAAAGGAGGCCGTCATGGCCTGGAATCCACGCGTCAATCTCGTTGCCCCTTTTCGGGTCATGCATTTACTGGAATTAGCCCAGGCCAGAGAAGCGGCGGGGCATGATGTGATTCACCTTGAAGTCGGCGAGCCGGATTTCGCCACGCCGGCACCGGTGATGGCTGCCGGACAGCAGGCCCTGGCGCAGGGGCGCACGCGTTATACGCCGGCAGCCGGCCTTCCTGCCTTGCGTGAGGCGATTTCACGCCACTATGCCGAGCATTTCGCTGCCACAGTGGCTCCCGAGCGAATCCTGGTGACTCCGGGGGCTTCCGGCGCCTTGCTGCTCGCGAGCCAATTGCTCGCGGGTCCTGGTGACCGGGTGTTGATGGCCGACCCCAACTACCCTTGCAACCGGCATTTCATGGCACTGGCCGGTGCCGAGGTGGATACCGTCTCGGTAGGGCCGGAAAGCGGCTGGCAGCTGGATGCCGAGCTTATCCAACAGCATTGGCAGACCTCCACCCGTTTGGCGATGCTGGCCACCCCCTCCAACCCCACCGGTCACACCCTGGATGCCGTTAAGCTCAACGCCGTGGCCGAAGGGGTCTTCGCCAAGGGTGGGGAGTTGGTGGTCGACGAGATTTATCAGGGGCTGAATTACGATGACGCCCCGCTTTCGGCCACGGCATTGACGCCGGACGCCTTCGTGGTCAACAGTTTCTCCAAATATTTCGGCATGACCGGTTGGCGCCTGGGGTGGTTGGTGGCGCCGGAAGCTGCCGTTGAGCCGTTGACCCGGCTGGCGCAGAATGTCTTCCTGGCAGCTTCCACACCGGCGCAGTATGCCGCCTTGGCTGCGTTTACCCCGGAGTGTCGCGCGATTCTCGAAACCCGCCGAGAAACGCTGAAAGCTCGCCGCGATGCGCTACTGGCTGGTTTGGTGCCGCTGGGGTTGGCGCCGTCCTTGCCGCCTCAGGGGGCGTTTTATCTATGGCTGGATATCTCGCGCTACAGCCGCGACAGCCAAGCTTTCTGTGAACGCTTGCTGGAAGAAGAAAACGTGGCGATTACCCCGGGCATTGATTTCGCCGTGCGGGGGGGTGAGCACCATGTGCGAATCGCCTTCACCAATGAGGTGGCGCGCCTGGAAGAAGCCGTCTCGCGTCTAAGCCGCTTCGTGGGCCGGCTGTAATGCTGGTCTATCCTGAACTGGTTCCGGGCGTGCTGCTCAAGCGTTATAAGCGGTTTCTGGCCGATGTGCGCCTGGATGATGGACGCGAGGTGGTGGCGCACTGTCCCAATACCGGCTCCATGCGCGCGGTCAATGTGCCGGGTTGTCGGGTATGGCTCTCGCCCAGCGATAATCCCAAACGCAAGTTGGCCTGGACCTGGGAGTTGATCGAGCTGTCGCAAACCGACGGCAGCTTGGCGCTCGCCTCGGTGCATACTGGCCGCGCCAATCGTATCGTCGAAGCAGCCTTGCTTGCCGGGCATTTGGCACCGTTACGTGGCTATGCCAGCTTGCATCGGGAAGTGAAAGTGGCGGATTCACGGCTGGATTTTAAACTGGATGATCCGCAGCGCGGTAGCGCCTACGTGGAGGTCAAGCAGGTAACCCTCAAGGAAACCGATGATCATGGCTATTTTCCGGATTCCATCAGTGTGCGCGGCACCAAACACTTAAAGGCATTGAGCGCTCTGGCACGCCAGGGAGAGCGGGCGGTATTGGTGTTTTGCGTGGCCCATGAGGGCATCGAGGATGTGGCGCCGGCGGCGCATCTGGATGCCGCCTACGCGGTGGCTTTACGCGAGGCGGTAGCCAGCGGTGTGGAGATACTGGCTTATGGCATCAGCGTGACACGAGAGGGGTCAAGGCCCATCAGTATTTCACTGGAACGGGCCTTGCCGGTGCGGGTGGCAGGACCCGTTTTCAGCGGTCCAGGTAAAATCGCTGAATGAAGCTGACTTCCGCCGGGGCCTGATTGCGATCGTAACGTACGTCCAGGTCGAAGCGCATGGGTTCGTCTTCCTGAATACGGAAGGTTGCCAGCTGATAAGTGGAATCGCCGTCGTGAACCGTGCGAAATGCCAGGTTGCGCGGTGTGTCGGTCAAGCCGCTGACACTGCCTTGAACGCTGGCGCTGACCGGGCGGCTACTCCCGTCAGGTTGTGTTTCAAGTACGCTGACATTGAGCAAGGCGATGCCTTGGCTACGCTGAATGTTGTTAGCCTGGGCGACTTCCGGCGTCAGGAAACTGGTATTGACGGCGCTGTAATGAATCTCGTAATCGCCTACCTGAGTGTATTGCTGGGCAAGGGCGTGACTGCCTAGCCCAAGTGCCAAGCCAACGGCAAGGCTGGCGCAGGCCATGAAACGTCGCAGCATGGTGGTATTGCTCCTGTAAGGATTGAGTTAGGTGCGCTGGCAGACCCGGAAGATGGCGATTTCACCAAACAGGTTGGGCCATAGTCGCGATGTCCAGTGACCGCGGTGGTCTCCCACTCCCACGGCGCGATCGACAATCATCAGACCCTTGTCACGGCACAGGTGTTCAAAATCATTGAATGTGGAGAGATGGATGTTGGGGGTGTCGTACCAGGCGTGGGGCAGCGATTTGGACACCGGCATGTAGCCGCGAATTCCCAAATGGACGCGATGCCGCCAGTAGGCGAAGTTGGGGAAAGTGATAATACCCTCTTTGCCAACGCGCAGCATTTCATCGAGCATCTTGTCCGGGCGGCGAAGGGCCTGGAGCGCTTGCGTCATGATCACCAGGTCGTAGCTTTGGTCGGCGAAAGCGCCAAGGCCATCGTCCAGGTTGTGCTCGATGACGCTAACCCCCCGGGCGATGCAGGCGGTAATGCCATCCGGCGCAATCTCCAGACCGTAACCTGAAACGTTTTTCTGTTGTGAGAGCGTCTCCAGCAGTGTGCCGTCGCCGCAAGCCAGGTCGAGAACATGAGCCCCTTGCGGTACCCAGTCGTAGATCAATTCCAGGTCCGCACGCATCATCTTGCCTCCCTAATGCCGAGATCACGGGCCACACGTGACATGTAACCACTGAAAATCGCCTGATAACGCGCTTCCGGCAGCAGGAAGGCGTCATGGCCGTGAGGTGAGTCGATATTGACGTAACTCACGGGTTTTCCGGCACTCACCATGGCATCGACCAATTCGCGCGAACGCGGAGGGGGGAAGCGCCAGTCGGTAGTGAAACTGACCACTAGAAACGGACACTGTGCCGGGGCCAAAGCGCGCGCCAGATCACCGCCGTGGATCGCCGCAGGGTCGAAATAATCCAGTGCCTTGGTCATCAGCAGGTAGGTGTTGGCATCGAAGGAATTGGAAAAAGTGTCACCCTGATAGCGCAGGTAGGACTCCACCTGAAATTCCACCTCATAGCCGAAATTCAGGTCATTGGTGCGTAGGTCCCGCCCGAATTTGGTGCCCATGGCATCTTCGGAAAGATAGGTGATATGCCCCACCATCCGCGCCAGTTTGAGGCCGCGCCTGGGTACGGTGTCATGCTCGGCATACCAGCCATCGTGAAATTCGGGGTCCGAGCGAATGGCTTGGCGAGCCACTTCGTTGAAGGCAATGTTCTGGGCCGAAAGGCGTGGTGTGGCGGCAATCACCACCGCATTGGCTATCCGTTCCGGGTAGGCCGTTGTCCATTGCATGACCTGCATGCCGCCCAGGCTTCCGCCCACCGCCGCGGCGAAGCGCTCGATACCCAGGTAGTCGGCCAGGCGTACCTGGCTATTGACCCAGTCGCTGACCGTGACCATGGGAAAGTCCGGCCCCCACTGGCGCCCGGTTTCCGGGTTATGGCTGACCGGGCCGGTACTGCCGTGGCAACCGCCCAGGTTGTTGAGCGACACAACGAAAAATCGGTTGGTGTCGATCGATTTTCCGGGGCCGATATGCGCATCCCACCAACCTGGTTTAGGGTCTTCCAGGGAGTGATAGCCAGCGGCATGGTGATGGCCGGACAGCGCGTGACAGATCAATACTGCATTGTTGCGCTGCGCATTCAAGGTGCCGTAGGTCTCATAAACCAAGTCATAAGCCGGAAGCACCTTGCCGCAGGCTAGCGCCAGAGGCGTGTCGAAGTGTGCCACCTCTGGAGTTATCAGACCGACGGAATCGGCCGGTATCGGTTCAGTGACGGCGCTTGGGTGTGAATCAGGCATCGAAAATGTATGTCCCACTGATAAGTCGAATCACAAGCCCACCAAGGAGCCGGAAATGCCGGCGGCGCGAATCAAGGATCCAACCACCAGGCCATCAATCAAGTTGATGAGGATGAATACCACGATGGGGGAGAGATCGATCATACCCAGCGGTGGAATCACCTTGCGTACCGGCGCCATGATGGGTTCGACCAGTTGCATGACCAGCAATGCGCCGGGATGACTGGCATTGGGCGCCACCCAGCTCAGGATTATCATCACGATCAAAGCGAAGAAATAGATCTTCAAAATGGCATTGGCCAAGGCTGCCACACCGGCGATCATCAATCCGCCGATTGGCGGCAATCCCACGCCGATCACTTGAAAGATCACCACGATACTGATGACCTTGAGTACGAAACCGGCGGCAAGCGTGGCCAGGTCGAAGCGCCCGGCTACCGGGCCAAGAAAGCCCTGAAAGAGCCCGACCACTGGCTGTGTGAGCTTGACCACCGACTGGCTGATCGGGTTGTAATAATCGGCGTGTGAGGCTTGCAGCAAAAAGCGCAGCATCAACAAGAACAGGTAAATATTGATCAGGGTATTGACCAGCATCAACCCGGCGCTTCCCAATTGGTTGCCCATGAGGCTCCTCCGTTACAGTCGTCCGTTGGCTTATTTGGCACCAGATGCTTATTTACCGGCAAGCTCTTTGCCCATTTCCTGAGCGCGATGAGCGCAGGCATCCATGGCGTCTTGAATGGTTTTGCGCAACTGGGCATTTTCCATATGTTCGATGGCCCGTTCGGTGGTGCCACCGGGGGACATGACATTCTTCTTCAGCGTGGCGGGGTCGTGCTCACTTTGCTGCGCCATGCGGGCAGCACCCAGGGCGGTCTGAATCGCCAACCGGCGAGCCGTGGCGGCAGGCAAACCGAGCTTGACCCCGGCGGCTTCCATGGCTTCGAACATCAAGAAAAAATACGCCGGTGCGCTGCCGGAAACCGCCGTGACGGCGTCGAGCAAGCGTTCTTCTTCCACCCACTCCACCAGGCCCACGGCTTCCATCAGTTGGGTGGCGGTCTGACGCTGTTGTTCGCTGACCGCTGCGTTGGCGTAAAGGCCGCTGGCGCCGCACCCCACCAGTGAAGGGGTGTTGGGCATGCAGCGTACCACGGCCAGGCCGCCGCCCAGCCAGGTGTCGATGGTGGTGGCATCGAGCCCGGCGGCAATCGAGATGATCAAGGGCCGCTGATGCTGGATGCTGTCGCGCATCTTCTCGCATACGTCGCGCATGATTTGCGGCTTGACCGCCAGCACCACCACATCGGCGTTGGCCACGGCGGTTGAGTTGTCGGTCTGGGTGTTGATGCCGAAGCGTTCATTGACCGGTTCCAGCGCAGCATCGCTGGGTGAGGTGGCGGTAATCGAGGCGGGCGCCATGCCGCTGTCGATCATGCCGCCGATGATGGCACCGGCCATGTTGCCGGCACCGATAAAGGTAATCTGGGTCGTCATGAAGTGCTGTGTCCTGTGTCGAGTCGTTAGCGTGTCGGCGCAAAGCCGAGCGTTTGGCTGTGTTCTTGAAGAGCTATGTTAATGCGTCTCGCGTGCCCCGAAAATCGCGGTTCCCAGCCGAACCAGCGTGGCGCCTTCTTGGACCGCGGCTTCCAGGTCGTCGCTCATGCCCATGGAGAGCGTGTCCAGAGGCGTTTCGGGAAGCGCTTGCTGCAGCTGCTCCAGAGCATGGCGCAGCCTTGCAAAAGGTTGGCGCTGTTCCGCCAGGGAGTCCGCCGGGGCGGGAATGGCCATCAGGCCGCGTAGCCGCAGGTTGGGCAAGCTGGCGACTTCCCGAGCCAGGGCGGGAAGCGCTTCGAGACTGACCCCGGATTTCGAGGGCTCCGCGCTGATGTTGACCTGCAAGCATACATTCAACGGAGGCAGGTTTTCCGGTCGTTGCTCATTGAGACGCCGGGCGATCTTTTCACGATCGACGCTGTGCACCCAGGCAAAATGCTCGGCCACGGCACGCGTTTTGTTGGACTGCAAGGGACCGATGAAATGCCAGACGATGTCGTCAAGGTCGGCAAGTTGCGTCTGCTTCTCCAGGGCTTCCTGAAGGTAGTTCTCACCGAATTCCCGTTGGCCGAGTTGCCAGGCCTGGCGGATCAGCTCGGCAGGCTTGGTCTTGCTCACCGCCAGAAGTCGCGCTGCATTGAGAGGGCGCCCGGCTTGCTCCAGAGCAAGGTGAAGGCGTTCGCGGGCACTGGCGAGTGACGCTGGGAGTGTGATGTCTGTCATACTCAAGGCAACCTTACCGCAGCTGGGAAAGTGACATGGATATTACCGAACTGCTGGCGTTCTCGGCAAAGCAGAATGCCTCGGACTTGCATCTTTCGGCAGGTTTGCCTCCGATGATACGCGTTGATGGCGATATTCGCCGTCTCAATGTGCCCGCCATGGACAATACTGAGGTCCGGAAACTGATCTACGACATCATGGGCGATCGACAGCGCCGTGACTACGAAGAGCATCTGGAAGTCGATTTCTCCTTCGAAGTGCCAGGGGTAGCGCGCTTTCGTGTCAATGCCTTCAACCAGGCCCGAGGCGCTGGCGCTGTCTTTCGTACCATTCCCAGCAAGGTCTTGAGCATGGAGGATTTGGGACTGGGCACCACGTTTGAACAACTCGCCATGCTGCCACGCGGACTGGTGCTGGTAACCGGTCCTACTGGCTCGGGCAAAAGTACCACCTTGGCGGCAATGCTCGACTACATCAATGACAATCGCTACGAGCATATTCTCACCATTGAAGACCCGGTGGAATTCGTGCATACCAGCAAACGCTGCTTGATCAACCAGCGCGAAGTGCATCGCGATACGCATGGGTTTGCCGAAGCTCTGCGCAGCGCCTTGCGTGAAGACCCCGATGTGATCCTGGTGGGGGAACTACGTGACCTGGAAACAATCCGCCTTGCCCTGACCGCAGCTGAAACCGGCCACTTGGTGCTGGGTACGCTGCATACCACCTCGGCGGCCAAGACCATTGACCGAATCATCGATGTGTTTCCCGGCGAGGAAAAAGCCATGGTGCGCTCGATGCTCTCGGAATCCTTGCAGGCGGTAGTGTCGCAATCACTGCTCAAGCGTCAGGGCGGCGGTCGGGTGGCCGCTCACGAAATTCTGATAGCTACTGCGGCAGTGCGTAACCTGATCCGTGAAGACAAGGTGGCGCAGATTTATTCCGCCATTCAGACCGGGGGGAACTTGGGCATGCAGACCCTGGATTCGTCTCTTGCGCGTTTGGCTAAAGAGGGGCTGGTGAGTGTGGAAGCCGCCCAGGCGCGAGCCAAAGGTGAGCTTGCTTTGTAGATTTCGGTTGATTAACTGCGATGAAAACGCGAGGGGAGAGAGCATGAGTGAATCGCAAGCCGACCGTGTGACGGCAACGCAATGGCTGCACCAATTACTGGATATCATGGTGGATCAGCAGGCCTCGGACCTGTTGATTTCGGTGGATGCGCCGCCGAGTCTCAAAATGGCCGAAGGGGTGGTGCCGCTGGGCAAGCAGCGTTTGTCGAGTCATCAAGTGAACGAGCTGGTTAGCGTCACCGTTCCCGAAGGGTTACGTGAACGCTTCAAACAGGAGCGTGAAGCCAACTTTGCGCTGAGTTTTGGGGAAAAAGGGCGTTTTCGCGTCAGTGCCTTTCAGCAGCGCAATCAGCTGGCGATGGTGGTCCGGCGTATCTCGCTGGAGATCCCGGAACTCGAGACCCTGGGCGTGCCGCCGCAATTGGCTGAGCTGGCGCAGGCCAAGCGCGGGCTGGTGCTGGTCGTGGGGGGGACCGGCACGGGTAAATCGACCACGCTGGCATCGATGATTCAGCAGCGTAACGAAACAATAGGCGGCCACATCATCAGTGTGGAAGACCCGATCGAATACCTTCATCCGCACAAGAAGGCCATTGTCAATCAGCGTGAAGTCGGGATTGATACCGAGTCTTTTGAAGTGGCGCTGAAAAATACCCTGCGTCAGGCGCCGGACGTGATTCTGATCGGCGAGATTCGTACCCGTGAAACCATGGAACATGCGCTAACCTTTGCCGAGACAGGGCATCTGTGCCTGGCCACCCTGCATGCCAACAATGCCAATCAGGCGCTGGACCGGATTATCAATTTCTTCCCCCACGAACGTCACCAGCAGATCTGGATGGATCTGTCGTTGAACCTGCGTGCGATCATCGCTCAACAGTTGCTGCCTTCCCGAGACGGCGGGCGCTGCGCGGCAATCGAAATCATGCTGCAATCGCCACGCATCGCCGATCTGATCAGCAAGGGCAATGCCGGCGACATCAAACCAGCCATGGCCGGTGCGCGAGATATGGGTATGCAGACCTTCGACCAAGCCTTGTATGACTTGTACCGCGAGCAAAAAGTCAGTGCAGAGGTCGCGCTATCGCATGCCGACTCCGCCAATGAACTGCGCATGATGATCAAGTATGGCGAAGCGGGGGAAGGGGGAGATTCCTCGGTGGATAATGCCCCCAGTGGCCTGGCGCTGCGTGATGAAGACGATTTCTGACTCAGGCTGAATAAATTCCTCCCAATACGCGTAAGCCCTTGGCGCCGGTTACCGACGGCAGGTTTCCGGGCAATTGGGCAAGCCGCTGATGTGCCAGCCAGGCAAAAGCGCCGGCTTCTATCCAGTCGGCGGGCCAACCCCAGTCAGCGCTTTCGACCAGCGCTGTTTCGGGCATTCGCCGGCCCAGGCGAGCGAGCAAGTGAGTATTGTGAGCACCCCCGCCACATACGATCAATGCTGCAGCCGGCGGGGCGGCCAGTTCTTCTCTGGCCATTTCCACGCCGAGCGCCACACTGGCGGCGGTCAGTTCAGCCAGGGTGGCCTGGACATCTTGCGGTGCTTCGTGACCGCTGAGGTGTGTCGTCAACCAGTCCATATTGAACACTTCGCGGCCGGTACTGCGTGGCGGTGGCCGATGAAAGAAAGGCTCGCTCAGCAGGCGTTCCAGTAGCGTTTCATCGAGCTTGCCCGATGCCGCCCAGGTGCCATCCTTGTCGAAGCGCTCGCCAGGGTGATGATAGGCGTGCCAGGCATCCATCAAGGCGTTGGCCGGGCCGGTATCGAATCCCAGGGGAGCAATGTCGCTGTCTCGGGGGGCAAGCCAGGTGATGTTGGCAAAGCCGCCCAGATTGAGCACCAGGTGGTGCTTCTCGTCTGCGGCAAAGACAGCTTGATGAAAGGCGGGAGCCAAGGGCGCGGCTTGCCCGCCTGCGGCGAGATCGCGGCGGCGAAAGTCGGCGACTACCGTGCAATGAGTCAATTCGGCCAGCAGGCTGGGGTTGTCCAGCTGCAAGGTGTAAGGCGGTCCCTCGCCATGCCCGTAAGGCGCATGTTCGATCGTCTGGCCATGGCTGCCGATGGCGGTAATGTGTTCGCTCTTCATGTTGGCTTTGGACAGCACTTTGCGTACCGCCTTGCCTTGAAGCTCGCAAAAAGCGGTTTCGGCCTCGGCCAGTTGGGCAAAGCTTGTCTGGTCGGCATGGCAGAGTTCGAGCAACGACCGTCGTAAGGCGTCCGGCATGACTTCGTCATGGGTGGCAATCAGCTCAGGAGGCGTATTGTTGCGAATGGCCACGAGGGCGGCATCAATTCCATCCATACTGGTGCCGGACATCAGTCCTATATAGTAGCGAGTTGGTTCTTGTGGCATCGGTAGTGTCATCCCTGCTGTCCGTAGGCTCAACCATGGGGGTCTGACATGGTAACATCATGCGCTATTTATCCCTTGAACCGCCCTGGCGGGCAACATGGTCAAACTGGAGAGCATCTAATGAGTGAGGTGGCACAGGCCTTGGCGCTATTGCAGCGCGGTACGCAAGAAATCTTGCTGGAAGATGAGTTAAGAAAAAAGCTTGAGTCCGGGCGTAAGCTGCGCATCAAGGCGGGGTTCGATCCTACGGCACCCGATCTGCACCTGGGGCATAGCGTGTTGCTGACCAAGATGCGCCAGTTCCAGGAGTTGGGGCATGAAGTGATTTTCCTGATTGGGGATTTCACCGGGCGTATTGGCGACCCCACCGGCAAGAACGTCACACGCAAGCCGCTCACCGAAGAAGAAGTCAAGGCCAATGCCCAGACCTATAAAGAGCAAGTGTTCAAGATTCTCGACCCGCAAAAGACCGAAGTACGATTCAATGCTGAGTGGTTCTCGGCGATGAGTGCGGCGGATATGATCGAACTTGCCGGCCAGACAACTGTGGCACGTATGCTTGAACGGGATGATTTCGAGAAACGCTATAAGTCTGGGCAATCCATTTCAATCCATGAGTTTCTTTACCCGCTGGTCCAGGGCTACGACTCCGTGGCGTTGAAAGCCGATGTGGAACTGGGGGGCACCGATCAGAAATTCAATTTATTGATGGGACGCGAGATCCAGAAACATTTTGGCCAAGAACCCCAGGTGGTCATCACGATGCCGTTGCTCGAAGGTCTCGACGGCGTGCAGAAGATGTCCAAGTCGCTGGGCAATTATGTGGGAGTCGATGAATCGCCAGGCTCAATGTTCAACAAGCTCGTGTCGATGCCTGACAGCTTGATCTGGCGTTATTTCGAATTGCTTTCGCTGAAATCCAACGAGACAATCGAAGGGCTCAAGCGTGACGTCGAGGCCGGAGCGAACCCGCGAGACATCAAGATGACCTTGGCACGTGAATTGATTGGTCGTTATCACGGCGAAGAAGCCGCAGCCAATGCCCATAAATTTTCCGGCAATCAGCTGGCCGAAGGCGAACTCCCGGAAGACCTTCCGGAAGTCGAGGTGGACTTCGAAGGTATCGATCGGGTGCCGATTGCTGCCGTACTCAACCGTGCCGGTCTTGCCAACAACAGTGCTCAAGCCAAGGATATGCTGGGCAATGGCCGAGTCAAGGTGAATGGCGAGGTGATCGAGCGCGACCATATGCTTGAGGTGGGAAGCAGTTATGTCATCCAGGCAGGTAAGAAGCGTTATGCCCGTGTCAGTGTACGCTGAAGTTTTTTTACACGGAAGGCTTGCCAGTGTCCCGGCCAGGGGGTAGAGTACGCATCCGCTGCCGGGAACGCCAGGCGTTTCCAGCGGTGGAGCTTGCTGAAAAGCAAGCAGTGTCAAGGGGTTAGCGCT
>NZ_WTKP01000003.1 GCF_009793355.1 Vreelandella zhuhanensis | reverse complement strand
TTGCCTTGATTTTCGGTGACATTGTCACCCTCATCGGCAAGCGCCCACATGAATTACCTGATCAATTGTTAAAGAGCATCTCGCGGTCGCTGTCCGGCTTGCGCCTCATCAGCACCCGGCGAGGAAGACGTATTCTACGCCGTTAACCGAGAATGTCAAGGGCCGACTGAACTGAAGGCGATCATTTCATCTTCTTCCTTCGACGAGCCAGGCTTTGAAACAAAGCGCTAACTCATTGACACTGCTTGCTTTTCAGCAAGCTCCACCGCTGGAAACGCCTGGCGTTCCCGGCAGCGGATGCGTACTCTACCTCCTGGCCGGGACACTGGCAAGCCCTGGGTGTAAAAAAGCATAAAAAAGCGGTAGAGCTCTCCTCTACCGCAAACCAACGAGCTCAACTTTTTCTGGATAACTGCTCAACTTACTCTACCAAGCCTCAATACATCACAGCTCGAAACCACAGCCGAAATCTTCACTGGATATTGCCATAAGCGACCCTGCCCCAGCCTGGACCATGGCAGCGTGCGCGCGCGTGCGCGGCAACAAACGCTGGAAGTAGAAGCGCGCGGTGTCGATTTTTGCCTGGTAGAAGGCTGTCTCATCACCTTCAAGCGACTGACTTGCTTGCTTTACCGCCCGCGCAAACAGATAAGCCAGGGTCACATAGCCGGAATACATCAAATAATCGACACTCGCCGCTCCGACTTCTTCTCGGTCCTGCATCGCTTTCATACCGACACCCAACGTCAGCTCGCCCCATTCAGCATTCAGTTTTGCCAAGGGTTCGACAAAGACCTTGAGCGCCGGGTTATCAGCTTCCGCCTTGCAGAACTGGTGAATTTCCTTGGTGAATAGCTTTAGCGTCTCTCCTTGACTCATGAGTACCTTGCGCCCCAGTAGATCCAGCGCCTGGATACCGGTAGTGCCTTCATACAGCCGAGTGATCCGTGCATCGCGTACCAGCTGCTCCATGCCCCATTCGCGGATGAAGCCATGACCACCAAACACCTGAACACCTTCATTGGTAGCCTCAAAACCCACCTCCGTGAGAAAGGCCTTTACGATGGGCGTCAGCAACCCCAATAACGTTTCAGCCCGTTCACGCTCTGCATTGGCTTCGCCATGCTCAACCACATCCAGAATCTGGGCGGTATACAGCACCAGCATACGACCGCCTTCGGCGAACGCTTTTTGCGTCAGCAACATGCGGCGAACATCGGGGTGCACAATGATCGGGTCAGCGGGTTTTTCCGGTGACTGCGGGCCGGAAAGGGCTCTCATTTGCAAGCGATCGCGAGCGTAGGCAAGCGAGTTTTGAAAGCTTGCTTCGGTCAGCCCCAATCCCTGGATACCCACACCCAAACGAGCGGCGTTCATCATGGTAAACATGCATGCCAGCCCTTTGTTGGGCGCTCCCACCAGATAACCGCGCGCTGCGTCGAAGTTCATCACGCAGGTAGCATTACCATGTATTCCCATCTTGTGTTCCAGAGACCCACACGCTACGCCGTTGTGCTCACCAGGACCGCCATCAGCATCCGGCAAGTACTTTGGCACAACGAACAGCGAGATCCCCTTGGAGCCTTCCGGCGCATCAGGCAGCTTGGCAAGCACCAGATGAACAATATTTTCCGCCAAGTCGTGATCACCGGCAGAAATGAAAATCTTGGTGCCACTAATATCATAACCACCGTCATCCGCTGGCACAGCGCGGGTTTTGATCAAGCCCAAATCAGTACCGCAATGCGGCTCTGTGAGACACATGCTCCCCGTCCACACACCTTCAACCAGCTTGGTCAGATACGTGGCTTTCTGCTCTTCCGTTCCATGGTGGCGTAGCGCATCAGCAGCACCATGAGACAACCCCGGATACATGCCCCACGCCAAGTTCGTGGCACATATCATCTCCGAAAGCACCATAGCCAGCGAATGGGGGAGCCCTTGCCCACCTTGCGCCGGGTCGGCGGCCAGGCTCGGCCAGCCGCCTTCAACATATTGCTGATAGGCTTCCCTGAAACCTTTCGGCGCCTTGACCTCGCCGCCTTCTAACCGGCACCCCTCTTCGTCACCGCTCCGGTTCAAGGGCAGCAATACCTCACGTGCAAAACGCGCCCCTTCTTCAAGGATGGCATCCACTGTCTCTGGAGAAGCTTCGTCGCCACCCGGCAAGCGAGCGTAATGAGCGGGATAACCCAGCATTTCGTTCATGACAAAGCGTAGATCACGTAGAGGGGCCTGGTAGCTGGGCATCTTGTTTCTCCTGAATTAAGTACCGATGAGAGCGGTCAAAACCACTTTCAAACACATGTTTGAAAACTAGCGCCCCGCAGACCTGGAGTCAAGCGTTCGTTTTAATTTTAGCTGGAAATTGCAAGTTCTGTAGCGAACGCGCCCTGCTTTCCAAAAACAAAAAGCCCCACTCGATTGAATTCGGCGGGGCTTAGGTAGCACTACCAGCCAAGCATTTACTGCATCCGGATACCGCCATCCAAACGGATTACTTCACCATTCAGCATGGGGTTAGTAATAATTTGCTCGGCCAGGCGGGCAAACTCATCCGGCCGACCCAAACGTTTCGGGAATGGCACGGCAGCCGCCAATGCCTGCGCAGCCTCATCGGGAATTTCACTCATCATAGGCGTTTCAAATACGCCGGGGGCAATCGCCATGACCCGTACGCCATGCCGCGAAAGCTCACGCGCCGCTGGAAGGCTCATACCCACAACACCCGCCTTGGAAGCACTATAGGCGCACTGCCCAACCTGGCCGTCAAAGGCGGCGATTGAAGCTGTGTTGATGATGACACCACGCTCACCATCTTCACCCGGCGCATTCTTGGCCATCGCCGCCGCCGCTAAACGCATCACATTAAATGTGCCCACCAGGTTGATTTGAATCGTCTTGGCATAAGCTTCGAGATCGGCAGGATTACCTTTACGGTCGACCAACTTGGCTACGCTGACCACTCCGGCACAGTGCACCACACCCGCAAGGCCTCGCTCTTCCCCCAGAGTCACTGCGGTTTCCACTGCCTTCTGCATATCGGAATCCGAGGTGATATCGCCACGACAAGCTCTCGCGGCCTCCCCCAGTACCCGGGCATGAGCATCGACACTTTCGTTAAGGTCACACAGTACGACTTTGCCGCCGGCCGCGACAATGCGCTCTGCAGTCGCTGCGCCCAGGCCGGATGCCGCCCCGGTAATCAGAAAGGTATTATCCTTGACTTGCATGTGAGGTTTTCCTGTTGAAGGTACTTAGGTATCTTTTTGAGATTCTTGCACCGCCTGGGCGCGCAGCTTGAAACGTTGAATCTTGCCACTAGGCGTCTTGGGTAGCTCATCGACAAACTCGATCACCCGAGGAAAAGCATGGGTCGAGAGACGTTCGCGAACTTGCTGACGTATTTCGTCAGCCAGATCATCACTGGCGGTAAAGCCTTCACGCAACACAATGTACGACTTGATAATTTCGCCACGAATCTCGTCCGGCTGACCCACGGCTGCCGATTCGGCGACAGCGGCATGGGCCATAACGCTATTTTCCACGTCTGTGGGGCCCACGCGGTAACCTGCCGTGGTGATGATGTCGTCATCACGGCCGGCAAACTGAAAAGTGCCATCTTCCTGCAACAGCACCACGTCCCCGGTCAAGTAATAGCCATGAGCAAAGGGGTCTTTTTCTTGCCACGTATAGCCCTGGAAGAAATGTGCGGGCGAATTGGCAATATCCACTGCCAACACACCCGGCTCGCCAGGGGGCAATTCGTTGTATTCGGCATCCAGAATCGCCAAACGATAGCCGGGCATCGGTACGCCCATTGCGCCCACATGCTTGGGATGCGCCAGCGCATGATGATTACAGCACGTCATGCCGGTTTCCGTCTGACCATAATGATCCATGACCGGGCAACCCAAGGCATGTTCCACCCAAGTCACCACTTCAGTGTTGAGCGGCTCACCGGCGGAACTTGCCACGCGCAACTCGAGCGTCTCATGGGCCGTATCGAAAAGTCCCGAGGCCTTCATCAGGCGATAAGCGGTGGGGGCTGCGGCAAAGTTGGTAATATGATGACGCTTCATGAATGCCATGGCGCCTTCAGCACTGAAGCCGGCTTCACAGAAATGCGTGGTTACGCCCAACAGCAATGGCCCGGCAATCGCGTAGTACAAACCATAGGCCCAGCCCGGATCCGCCATATTCCAGAAATGATCTTCCTCGCGCAGCCCGATAGCCAGCTCCATGTAGAGGGCAAACGCCGGCATACCTGCTAATGGCACCGCCACCCCTTTGGATTTACCCACCGTGCCCGAGGTAAACATCTGCAGGAAAGGCTTTTCCGAGGCCAGCCGAGGCGGCTGTTCGGTCATCGGCGCATGAGCAAGTGCATCAGCCCAATCCAGGTCATCCGCGTGCTCAGGCAGTGCACCACCCACCGCCAATACCGGTGGGCATTGGGTCAAGCCGACAAATTTAAAACGATTGGCATGATCGGTGACGACCAGTTTGGTATCGGCCCGCTCCAAGCGATAATCGACCGCATCCGGCCCAAAAGCCGTGAACAAGGGCTGATAAACACCACCGATCCGCCAGACAGCCAATACTGTAATCAATAGCTGCGGTGAACGCGGCAACATGCAGGCAATACGATCACCTTCGCCCAGGCCTTGCGCCATGAACCAGCCCGCCAGCTTGGCGCTTTGCGCATCAAGTTCCGCATAGGTCAACTTGTTGATGTTGCCCTGGGTATCCTCATGCACCAAGGCAAGCACATCACCGCGACCCGCACGCAGATGAGTACCGCAACAAGATTCGTATGCATTGAACTTGCCATCGTTATGGTCATCCAGGCGTGCAATGACGTCATTGATGGAGAAATGCGCTAAATAGTCGTGATAATCCGGCAATTGATCATGTTTCGCTGTCATGATGGCTCTCTTGTGTTGTGTTTATGAGCATACGGCAGAGCGTTTAATGCGCTGAAGTGGTATCTGATGCGCCGGGCACTTATTATTTATTATCCGTTTACGTTAACGGAACCCAGCTGGTTAGAGCAACGCTAAAAGCATTCACGCCTGAGAGCAAGCTATCTAAGGGGCTGAGCGCTTAGACCATGGTCGCAACCATTCTTGACTCGCCGTCGCTCAAGGAGTTTTTGGCATGATCATGAAAACCAATTCGTCAGCCAAATCATCGGGACTACGCGAGCCGCCGGGGTCGTACCAGCGTACCGTCCAATTCAAGGCGCCCAATACAAAGCGTGATACGAGAAAACGGTCTCCATGGATAAGCCCTGCTTCCAGCGCCTCATCAATCACTTCGACCCATAAGGCTTCATAAGCATCACGTAAATGGCTTAAATGCGCCCGGGCGCTAGTGTCCAGGCGGCGCCATTCAAACAGGGCCACCACATGCGCATTGCGATCGGTAAACAAGGTTTCCAAGTGAGCACGCGCCATGGCGCGCAGCCGCGACTCTGGGTCATCGCCGGCCAGCTCCAAGGCACGATGAGCGATACGCAGGGCGTTCTGGGTGCCCTCTTCGATCACAGCCGCCAGAATTTCCTGCTTGTCTCTAAAATGATGAAACAAACTCCCGGATTTGATGCCCATTTCCTGGGCCAGCATGCGCACAGTGGTACGATCGAAACCTTCTTGAACGAAGAGTTGGGCAGCAAGGCGAGTCAATTCCTTGCGGCGAGGAGATGCATTTATTACATTCATAGGCGTTCACACTAGCGCTTGCTTGGTTATACAGAGAAGACCACAGCACTGTCGACGGGTCAACGCATCCACTTTCACTTAGCGTGACAAACACAAAAACTTGCAGGAGTCTGCCATGAGCAACCCCAACGATATCGTATTCATTGCCGCTACCCGCACTCCAATGGGAGGCATGATGGGAAGCCTTTCAAGCATGAGTGCCCCGGAACTCGGCGCGGTCGCCATCAAGGCCGCCATTGAACGAGCCGGCATCGATGCCGCCAGCATCAATGAAGGCATCATGGGCTGTGTACTGCCCGCTGGCGTCAAACAAGGCCCGGCCCGCCAAGCCATGCGCCAGGCCGGCATTCCCGATGCCAGCGGTGCCACTACCATCAACAAGCTGTGTGGCTCCGGCATGAAAGCCACCATGCTTGCCCATGACCTGATCAAGGCAGGCAGCGGTGACGTGCTACTTGCCGGCGGTATGGAATCCATGAGCAATGCCCCGCATATATTGACCAAGGCACGCAGTGGTTACCGGCTCGGCCATGGCGAATTGAAGGACCATATGTTCCTGGACGGCCTGGAAGATGCTGAAACCGGCAAACTGATGGGAGTTTTTGCTCAGGATATTGCTACTGAGCGCGATTACGGCAGGGAGCGCCTGGACGACTTTGCCATTGCCTCGCTGGAACGTGCCATGGAAGCCACCAATGCCGGTCATCTCGACGCCGAGATGGCACCTGTGCTGGTGAAAGATCGCAAAGGGGAAACACTGGTCAAGCATGACGAACAGCCATTCCAGGCCAAGCTCGACAAGATCAGAACGCTGCGTCCGGCATTCGCCAAGGACGGCACCATCACCGCCGCCAATGCCAGCTCGATTTCCGATGGGGCCTCGGCACTGATCCTGGCCAGCCGAGCGGCAGCCGAGAAACATGGTGCCAAACCCATTGCTCGCATGCTGGGGCATAGCACATTTTCTCGTCATCCAAGTGAGTTCACCATCGCCCCAGTGGGCGCCATTGAGTCACTGATGAAGAAACTCGACTGGGGTGTCAATGACGTAGACCTGTTCGAAATCAATGAAGCCTTTGCCGTCGTCACGCTCATGGCCATGGACGATCTCGGTCTACCTCACGACAAGGTCAACGTTTTCGGCGGAGCCTGCGCTCAAGGTCACCCTATTGGTTCAACCGGTTCACGGATTATAGCCACCTTGATACATGCACTGCGCACCAAGGGCGGCAAACGCGGTATCGCGAGTCTATGTATCGGAGGTGGCGAAGCCACCGCCGTTGCCGTTGAACTGATCGACTAAGCACCATCTGAACGCTGTTCACCCACGCTGCCCATGGCAGCGTGGGTGGCGCTTTAAAATGATGACTTAACCGTAGCGTCCAGAAATGTAGTCTTCAGTTTTTTTCTTGGCTGGGGTTGAGAACATCACCTTTGTGTCGTTGTACTCAATAATCTCGCCCAGGTGGAAAAACGCTGTGTAATCAGCCACTCGCGCTGCCTGCTGCATGTTATGCGTCACGGTGATGATGGTGAACTGCTCTTTCAGCTTGTCCATCAAGTCTTCGATCGTCGCGGTGGAGATTGGGTCCAGGGCCGAGGTTGGCTCATCCATCAGAATTACATCGGGCTGCACCGCAATCGCACGTGCGATGCACAGGCGCTGCTGTTGTCCCCCGGACAAAGATGTGCCCGGTTCTTGTAGTTTATCTTTTACCTCCTGCCAAAGCCCTGCGTCACGTAAGGCTTTTTCGACCAACTCATCTTGTTCCACTTTGCGGCTGACCAGGTCGTGCATACGCGGGGCATAGGCCACATTCTCGTAAATGGATTTAGGGAAGGGATTGGGTTTTTGAAACACCATCCCGACACGGCGGCGCAACGCTACTTCATCCATCTTGGCGGCGTTGACGTCCCGGCCATCCATTTCCACCAGCCCTTCAGTATGAACGCTAGGAATCAGGTCATTCATCCGGTTCAAGCAACGCAAAAAGGTCGATTTACCGCAACCCGAGGGGCCGATCAATGCCGTCACATTTTTTTGAAACAAATCAATATTCAAGTTTTTCAATGCTTGATTCTTGCCATACCACAGGTTCAGGTCTCGCACCCGAATACTCAGGTCATGGCATGCCTGCTCATTGCGTGTGTAAGGCTGCCCTGCTGTCGGCGCCATCTGTTGACTGAATTGAGGTGCTTGACTGTTCATAAACGGTATCCTTTGTGACGTCCTGGGTTACCAACGACGCTCAAATTTCTTGCGGAGCACAACAGCGCTTGCATTAAGGAAGATCAGTATCGAGAGCAGCACCAGAATGCCACCAGCGGTTTTTTCGACAAAGGCTTGATCGGGCTCGCTCGCCCAAGTGAAAATCTGTGCTGGCAACACTGTTGCCGCGTTGGTGAAGGAAGCGCCAACGTCAGGGATAAATGCCACCATGCCCACAATAATCAGTGGCGCGGTTTCCCCCATGGCTTGTGCCAAGCCAATGATGGAACCGGTCATGATGCCCGGCATGGCCAGCGGCAGCACATGATCCCGCACCACTTGCCAACGTGAGCAACCCACACCGAAAGCGGCATGGCGAATCGAATCCGGCACGCTTCGCAGTGCAGTACGCGTTGAAATAATGATCACCGGCAGCGTCATCAGTGCCAAGGTCATACCACCCGCTAATGGTGACGAACGCGGCACCCCGAAGAAGTTAATAAAGATCGCCAATCCAAGCAGACCAAACAGAATCGAAGGAATGGCGGCCAGGTTATTGATGTTAATTTCGATAGCCTGGGTAAAGCGGTTATCCGGTGCGAACTCTTCAAGGTAAATTGCCGTCATCACGCCGATGGGAAATGCGATTGCAAGGGTAACGATCATGGTCATGACCGTACCCACTACGGCCGAGAGAATCCCGGCACTTTCCGCTATCTTGGAGTCGCCTTGCGTAAAAAAGGCGCGGTTAAATTTAAGTGCCACTTGACCTGATTCGACCAAGTTATCGACGGTTGCCACCTCATTGCCACTCAATTTATGACGATGGTCTTTCAAGTACTGATCGACTTGACTATTGGCGAGTAACCAGCGCGTCTCACGGTCCCCTATCATGTCAGGGTTATTACGCAACATAAGCGGAATGCCCCGCACCTCCGTGCGGCTAACAACAGGCACCAGCGCCTTGTCGATAGCTTTACGCCCATCCTTTGAGGCTTCTTCGGAGTAGTGCATTTCCGCTTGCACATAGGCTTGCTGAAATGCGGGCAGGCCCTTGTTCAGCATATCGCTGAAAAACCACAGCAAGAAAAGACCCGCCAGCCCCAGGGCACCCATGGACATCCACTTCAAACGGGCTGACTTGCGGTGGCGTCGCTTGAGCTGATGGCTGATATCGTCAAAAGTTTGGCTCATCGGAACGGTTCCCAGGCATTACAGGTTATTGACGCGATACTTTTCGCGGAAGCGGCGGATCATCAGTACCGACACCAGATTAAGCGTGAGCGTTACGGCAAACAGCACCAGTCCAAGGGCGAACGCGGACAGTGTTTCGGCACTTGCAAACTCCTGGTCACCGGTTAGCGCCGCGACAATGCGCACGGTGACGGTGGTCATGTCCTCCAGAGGATTGGCGGTAAGGTTGGGCCGCATACCGGCTGCCATTACCACGATCATGGTCTCACCTAGCGCACGCGACATACCTAACAGTGAGGCGGAAATAATCCCGGGTAGCGCAGCAGGAATTACCACATCCCGAATGGTTTCGCCTTTGGTCATGCCCAGTGCCAGCGATCCTTGGCGCATGCTGTCGGGTACGGCGTTAATCACGTCATCAGACAGCGAGGAGATAAACGGGATGATCATGATGCCCATCACGACACCTGGGGCAACGGCGTTGTTATAGGAGGCATCAAGGCCAAAGAAACCGGCGATATTGACAATAATCGGCGCCACCGTAATCGCAGCGAAGAAGCCATATACCACCGTCGGTATGCCTGCCAACACCTCAAGCACCGGCTTGGCAATGGTCCTGACACGTCTCGGAGCGTATTCAGACATGTAGATCGCTGACATAAGCCCGACCGGCACGGCCACCAGCATGGCGATCAACGTGATCATGAAGGTACCGGCAAAAAGCGGTACCGAACCAAACTCGGCGCCGCCGCCGTCACCGCGGCCCGCTGAGGCTAAAAAGCTCGCACCAGGGTTCCAGGTCGTGCCGGTGATGAAATCCCAGAAGCTGTGCATCTGAAAAAAGCGCAGCGCCTCTGAAATAATCGAAAACAGAATCCCAAACGTCGTGAAGATCGAGATTAGTGCCGCCCCTGCCAATATCCAGCGGATGACCCGCTCAATGGCTTGGCGGGCATGAAACTGTGGCTTTACCTGAGTTACGCCTACGGCTAAACCGGCCGCCGCTACCACAAGACTTGCTGCCAGCAAATACAGCGGGGGAATATCCGCCCCTAGCAGCAATAAAGCGAAAGAGCCCACAGCACCGACCAACACCGCAGGCCCTGCGGTTGAAAGCACCGCAAACCACGCATACTGATCCGGCTGTGCATACATGGCGGCACCTGACGCGCGAACGCGTGAAGCTTTTTTTCGGCCGACAAAAAAGGCCACTAGCCCAAGCAGCAAGAGCACAGTGCAAAAAATTAAGAGTAGCTGGTTGGTCTGCATCGTTGATATCTCAGGTTAACCAATGAATCCGTTTGCCAGGCTACTTTGAGGCAAAAACATGACAGCAATGTGACAAGTGCCATGACAACATCTGTCGCAAAGCAAGAGGCCGGCAGCACAAGCTGCCGGCCTCTCTTTCGCTAAAGTAGAGCTGGCTTACTTCAGGTCTTCAAGTGCCAGTTCGGCTTGATTAGCAACGCGTTGACGCGCCTGCTCACGCTCAGTTTCCGGCAACGGAATCAGGCCAAGATCGACAAGGTAGCCGTCGTCACCAATCATCTGCTCTTCCATGAACATATTGGCGTATTCGTACAGCGGCGGTACTTCGTCAGCGTGCTGGTTCTTGATGTAGAACCACAGTGAGCGAGCTACTGGGTAATCACCAGAGCTGATGGCCTCAACTTCCGGCTCAACCCCACCAATGCTGGCACCTTGAATAGTGCGCTGATTTTCAGCCAGGAAAGAATAACCGAAAATGCCGAAGGCTTCGGTGTCTTCAGACAAACGCTGAACGATCAGGTTGTCGTTTTCACCCGCGTCGATGTAAACGCCATCAGAGCGAATTTCGGTGTACCCTTCATCGCCGTAGAGGTCAAACTCTTCGGAGGCAGCTTCCATGACCAGCTCTTCGAAAGCGTCACGGGTACCCGATGTGGTGGGCGGGCCGTAAATGGAAATTTCACGATCCGGCAGCGAAGAATCAATCTCGCTCCAGTTGGTATAGGGGTTGTCGACAAGCTCACCATCAACCGGCACCTGAGCCGCTACCGCCAGGAAGATATGCTCAAGGGTGAAATCTGCCGCATCGTTTTCAGTGGATTGTCCCAAAACGATACCGTCGGAGCCGATCTTGGCTTCGGTGATATCGGTTACACCATTCTTTTCACAGCGCTCGAATTCGGAAACCTTCATGCGGCGTGATGCGTTGGTGATATCCGGTGTACCGTCGCCAACACCGTTACAGAACAGGCGAATACCCCCACCTGAACCGGTAGATTCAATTACCGGTGTCGGATAATTCGTAAGAGCGCCAAACTCTTCGGTCACGTAACTGGCAAAGGGGTAAACGGTGCTGGAACCAACAATACGGATCTGATCGCGCGCCTGAGCAACACCGGCAACGCTCATTGCAGCAGCAGCGATCACGGTAGTCTTGAGAATGCAGTTCATGCAACTTTCTCCTGTCATCAAAGAAATCTGGCCTTCACAAGGCATACCTTGCCTCGGTTCGATGACATCTTCATGACAGGTGGGCTTACTTTTAATTTTTCGGCATTTCTGTCTGATAGCTCCCTTTTTCAGCTTAATTATACTTTTGCTAATGTATTCACCGGTGGGGTCAGAAGACGCAACCCGATATTGCCGATCGTTGCTGCCGCCAACATGGTCACTACCATCGGCCATAGGCTCTCCACCTCGAATGCTCCCACCATGAAGCCCGCCAAAGCTCCACAGCTGAACTGCACAGATCCCAATAATGCCGTGGCAGTCGCACTGATGTGACCAAAGTGGTCCAGCAGAGAAGAAATCGCATTCGGGGAAATCATGCCTATCATCCCGGTAAACAACATCACTAATGGCACCACCACGTACAAGGATGCCATGCCTGTTGCTGTGGCGATTACCAGAGCTGCCGCCGCCACCCATTGCACGGTAAGGCCCAACCGTAGGTTCTGCTGCGGTGTTCTTCGGCTCAGCAGTTGAATGTTCACCCGGTTGGATAATGCAATGACCAGGACGTTAACGCCGAAAACCACGGGATACATGGCCGGTGAAAGTCCGAAATGTTCCAGGTAAAGAAAGGGGGACGCGGTAATGAAGGCAAATAAGCCAGCAAAAGAAGCTGCCACCGCGCAGACATAACCCATCCCTTCGCGGTGAGACAGTATGCTGGCATAGTTACCTAACACTTGGCGTGGAGAGGCCACTGGCTGGCTCATGTCACGGGTTTCCGGCAGGCGCGTTCCCAATAGCCAGAATAGAAAAGCGGCGTAGACTGCAAGAAACCCGAAAATCAGCCACCAACCCGCCACGTACAACAACAGGCTACCTACGGTTGGAGCCACCAACGGTGCCAACATCATGATCAGCGCCATGGTCGACATGACTTTGGCGGCTTCTCTCCCACTGAAACAATCGCGCACGATAGCGGCGGAATTGACCACACAGGCCCCACCACCCAGTGCCTGAATAAACCGCCATATAAGCAAGGTGGAGAGACTGTCCACACTGATTATCGCCAAGCTGGCAACGAAGAAGACCAAAAGCCCGCCCAAAAGAACCGGTTTTCTGCCTAGACGATCGGATAGCGGACCGAAAATCAGCTGGCCTAGAGCGAACCCGAACAAGAAAACACTGATGGAAAGTTCGGTACGGTGAATACTGGCACCGATGCTTTCAGCCAACGCCGCCATGGCAGGCAGATAAGCATCGATGGCGAAAGGTGCCAGTGCGGTATTGGCCGCCACCAACAACGCAACCCGACGTGGACTCAATAACAAAAGATACTCCTTTACGTATAATTAGATAGCCAGCTAATTATAATCGTTTCCTATTGGTTTGTCGGTGACTGTTCGCGCTATCCATGCCTTGCTACAGTAAGTGCAACGTCTCAAAGGAGCTGACACCATGGCAGATAGCCTGCTTTCGCAACTCAAACAAATGACCACAGTGGTCGCGGATACCGGTGATCTTGACGCTATTCGTCGTTTCTCACCCCAGGATGCCACCACTAATCCCTCTTTGATTCTACAGGCAGCTCAGCAGGAAACGCGCCGCGCACGGCTGGCGGAAATCGCACGAGAAAGCACGGATATCGATAATGCGGTGGATAGTGTCGCAGTGGAAGTAGGCAGTGAAATAAGCGCTCTCGTGCCAGGTTACGTTTCCACTGAAGTGAGTGCCAGGTTGTCTTTCGACCGGGATGCTACCGTCAACCGAGCCCTGTCACTGATCGAGCGCTACGCCCGTCAAGGTGTGGAGGCCGACCGCATCTTGATCAAGGTCGCCGCTACTTGGGAGGGCATTCAGGCCGCCCGACTGCTTGAACGAGAAGGTATTCGCACCAATCTCACGCTACTGTTCAGCTTTACGCAAGCTCAGGCGTGCGCAGATGCCGGCGCCACACTAGTCTCACCATTCGTGGGTCGCATCCTCGATTGGCACAAGCAACGCAACCCGGATGCGGACTTCAGCGGTTCACGCGATCCCGGCGTCCAGTCGGTCAAACGTATCTTTGATCACTACAAGGGACACGGCTACAAGACCATTGTGATGGGGGCGAGTTTTCGCAATTTAGGGGAAATTACTGCCTTGGCAGGTTGCGACCGTCTGACCATTTCACCGGCATTGCTCGATGAACTGGAAAGCCAGCAAGGCACACTTGAGCGCCAATTAGTTCCAACCGATGCTGACGCACCGCACAGCGAGCCATTGGATCAAGCCACATTCCGCTGGCAGATGAACGAAGACGAAATGGCTAGCGACAAACTCAGTGAAGGAATTCGCAAGTTTATGGCGGATCAACGCAAGCTGGAAGGCCTACTGGCTACCTTGCGCCAGCCGTAATCGAGCCATAGTGCTCTGCTGGCTAAACCCCGACCCGGGAAACCGGGTTGGAAGTAGAGCGCAACTACGGAAAAACGATGCAAACAAGATAATTCAGGAATGCGAACTGGCATCCCGCTCTTCAAGCATCTGGACGAGAGGCTGAAATTGCTCACGGTTATGCTCGTTCATATGCATCAAGATACGATGTGCTTCCAATATGCGCTCGCGCAACCCTTCTTCATCCGCAGGAACTTCGGGCAGCTCTTCCAGCACACTATTGAGCGTGGCCGTTTTTTGAAAGGGTGCTTCCACCAAGGTAAAAAAGCGGGCGAAACCCATGACATCGAGCATTTGGCGAACATCAGGATTATCCGCAATAATCGTCGGCGGTTGCTCCAGACGGTCTTTCACAGCCATGGCCACCTTGGCAAGAAAGCCCAAGGCGGTGGAATCCACATTGGTGGCTTCTCGCAGGTCAATCATCACGGCATGCAACCCCGGTGTTTCAGCCAATCGCTGAGCCTGAGTATCCAGGGTGGCACACAGCGTCAGACGCACGTCGCCACACAGTTTCAGGACAAAAACTCCGGAATCGAATGCCGCCTTCACGCGGCCTTCTTCACTCAGCATGACCAAATCCGCTTACCATCATGATTGTCAGGTCGTCTGGCAAGGCATCACGGTCACCATTGGCCTCGGCTTGTGCCTCCTCTTCTTCCGAACAGGCGACGTGGCCCAGCGCCAAGCGCTCCCGCAACTGCTCAAGCGAGACACTCTTACTTGCCAATTGCTCAAGCTCCTTGAGCCGCGTGTCGAGTGTGGCACCCGGCAAGCATTCCAACACTCCATCGGAACACAGCCATAACCGAAAATCAGGCGGTAATGGCCACCCCAAGGCAGGATATTCCACATCAGGAAACAACCCCACCGGCATCCCCTCGCCAGGCAACCGTTGCAAGGTGTCTTCAGTTACCAGCAGTGGCATGGGGAGCTGTGCTCCAAGCGAATAGTGTAAATAATGCGCTTCATGATCAATGATACCCACAAACAAGGTGGCATGCTTACCGATATCGGTACCCTGTAATTCGCGATTCAGTGCCGCCAACCAGTTGGGTGCCAATGTTTCAGGATGCTCACCGTCCCACTCACTTAACCAGCGATTGCATAGATATTTCAGCAATACCGTTACAAAGGCCGAAGAAGCGCCATGCCCTGAAACATCGGCAAAATAAAAGGCGCTATAACGCTCGTTGTATGCTTGATAGTCGAGAAAGTCCCCGGACAGATACAGCGAGGGAGCAAACCAATAATCAAAACTCACGTCATTGAGTATTTTCGGTCGCGACGGTAACAGACGCCGTTGGATGTGGCTACCACTTTGCTGATCCATCCGTAACAGCGCCAAGTGGGTTTCCAGACTTTCGTTGAGCTCGGCCAGACGTTCACGATCGCGCTCGCGCTCTTCCGATAATTGATGCAGTTCGATGGCTTTGCGAATCATGCGACGCAATAACTCTGTATGACGCAGCGGGTGCACGATATAGTCCACCAACCCCACATCCACCGCCTTGATCAGATCGGCATCCTGTCGCGCATCGCTGACGACCAGAGTAGGCAAGCGTCGCGTAAGCTGTGACCAGTTCTGCCGCGGCACAGCACGCGCATGCGCTACGATCAGCGCTGTTCTACGCGGCAGCATAGCGATATTGTCCGTGGCGAAAACCGACATCCCATCACAGGTAATCGCTTCAGCCAGGGCATCACGCTCATGGCCGGGCTCATCGATCACGGCAATCAAATGCTTGGTATTAACCATGAAAAGGCCTCAGTCGGCGAAATCCTCAGCATTGACATCCTTGCTCGCGAACACCTCACTCATCAAAGTCCGCGTCATCGAACTCGAAATCATCGGCAGCAAAAGGATCGGCGCCCGTTTCCCCGTCGTTGATCTGGTATCGGCGGCTCTGAAGGTAAGTATCGCGGACAAAACTATAACGCTCTCCGAAAATAAGTTCCTCCTGCTCCAGAAACCCTGCTCGCGCATCGATCACGCGCAACGCAGTCAAGCCGATGCGCAGGGCATCGTCTTCAACGTAGGTGAGCGGATAGGTAGCCATATCAGCCGGCATACCGGAGGTATCACGCAAGGTACTCGGGCCTAAAAACGGCAACACCAAGTAGCGCGAGTCCCCCCATCCCCACACAGCAAGCGTTTGGCCGAAGTCTTCTTCCCGACCGGTAATCTCCATGGGCGTGGCGACATCCCACAGCCCACCGATCCCGGCCGTTGAGTTGATCAAAAATCGAGAAGTGGCAATACCAGCGTTGCCTGGCTTGCCTTGCAGCACACTATTGAGTGCCGTGCGCACCTCTCCCAGGTTGGAAAAGAAGTTACCCACACCGGTCTGAACCGGCTGCGGGGTTATCTTGGCATAGCCCGAAGCCACCGGGCGCAGGGCATAACGATCCACCACGTCATTGAAAGCGAATACCCGACGATTAAAGCCTTCCCAGGGGTCATCAGGATGCTTTTCTTCCGCCACCTGAGCGCCTGCACATCCTGAAAGCAATGCGAGGCTCGTCATCAGCAACAATGGGCCGCGTACTTTATTAAACATGATGAAGCCACCTCTTTGAGCCGCCATTATTGGCGTTGTACCACGATGCTGCCGGCACTATACCCTGCCCCGAACGAACAGATGACCCCGAGATCGCCGGGTTTCAAGTCAGCACGGTGCAGATGGAAAGCGATAATCGACCCCGCCGAACTGGTATTGGCATAACGATCCAGGATCACCGGTGCTTGAGTTTCGTCAGGCTCATAACCAAGCACCTTGCGCGCAATCAAATCATTCATGTGACGATTGGCCTGGTGAAGCCACAGGCGTGCCAGGTCGCTACCGGCAAGTTCCAGCGATGCCAGATGCTGAGTGATCAGCGTGGCTACCATGGGACATACTTCCTTGAAAACACGCCGGCCCTCTTGCACGAATAACTTGTCTTCAGCCAAAGGGTCGCTATCGGTCACCCGGTTCAGAAAACCGGCATTATTACGGATGGCATTGGAAAAGCGCGTCACCAGGCGCGTTCCCAAGATGCTGAAACGCGTCTCAGCCACCGCGACACTATCGGCTTCCAATACCATGGCTGTACAAGCATCGCCGAAAATGAAATGGCTGTCACGGTCACAAAAGTTGAGATGGGCGGAACAGATTTCCGGATTAACCACTAACGCCCGCTTGATACTGCCCGAGGCAATCGCATTGGCCGCCGTTTCCATAGCAAACGTGGCCGAACTGCAGGCGACATTCATATCGAACCCGTACCCCGCAGCGCCCAATGCCTGCTGCAACTCCACGGCAACCGCTGGATAAGCACGCTCAAGATTGGAGCAAGCCACAATTACCAGCTCGATATCCGCGGCCTTGACCGAAGCATCAAGCAATGCTTCATGAGCTGCCTCGAGTGCCATGTCGCATTGAATGGAAGGCTCGTCATTAGCGCGTTGAGGTAAGCGTGGGCGCATACGCCTGGGGTCGAGAATACCCTCGGCATCCAGCACGTAGCGGCTCTTGATACCGGAGGCTTTTTCGATAAATTCACTGCTTGAATACGCCAATGATTGACGTTCACCGCTGGCGATCGCCTGAGCGTGTCGAGCATTCTCGAGGTCTATCCAAGCATTGAACGCTGCGACCAAGGCATCGTTACCAATGGCGTGTTCCGGCGTATAAAGTCCCGTCCCGGTAATCACCACGTTTGTCATGCGCTTCTCCTTTTAGCCGCTCGCATGTCTAACCCGAACGCCTATGGACGTCAGTGTCGGTCATCCGGTAAGCGGGTATTGCTTACTGTGTGCTTTTGCGACATGTTTTGCCAGTGCTGCCTAAGTAGCGGCAGGGAGACCGGTAATTTCCTGCCAACGTTTTTCCAACCGCTTGACCGATACCGGCATCAAGGTACCCAGTTGCTGGGCGAACAGCGAAACTCGTAACTCCTGCAGCCACCAGCCGAATTCCACCAGCGCCGGATCCTCCACCTTTCCACGCCGTTCGCTTTCACGTCGAGCGTCCCAGCGTGCTTCCAAGGCTTGAACCTCGTGCATCATCAGCTGGTCGCGGCCTCGTTCACGGGGCGCTTTTTCCAGGCGAATCAAGGCACCCTCCATATAACGTGGGTATTCCTTGAGCCAATCACCAGCATCGCTGATGAAGCCTGGATACACCAGGCGCTGCATCTGAGCTTTCAGGTCATTATAAACCAGTGCCAAAGCGAAATTGAGGTTTCCCTTCAGCGCCTTGGTAACCGCCAGGTGGCCTTCCAGGGCGGGCTTGACCTGGACCACCTTAGCCTCAGCCTGTTCGACCAATTCACTAGCGCCGCCCTCCAACCGAGTGACAAACTCACTTTCCGAACGTGGCAATGGCGCTTTCGCCATGACGTCATTGAACACCGCCAAGGTAATGTCTTCCACTAACGCCTGCTTGCTGCCCACCTTGGCAAACAGCAAGGCGCAGGTATCCATGCCCTTGAGCTGACGAATTCGCTTGACCTCTTCCGGCAAACGGGCCATGGCCAGTCGGGCGATGCCTTCACGATGCGCCTGGTGCGCCTTGTCGGGATGATCGAAAAGCTCCACTCGAAAGCTGCCTTTCTCTGGCACCAGCGCCGGATACGCTTCCACACGAATCCCCGCCTGGGTGGTCACGCGCGACTCGGGTAACGGCGCCACCGGCAAGCCTTCCACCGCCGGTTCATCGGCGGCCTGTTGCGCCAGCGCACGAGCGCCCACGCCTGCGGCTGCTTCAAAACGTTGCTCCAAGGCACGCACATCACGCCCTTGACCCAGCACCCTGCCTTCATGATCGACCACCTGCAGATTCATGACCAGGTGCGGCTCCAATTGATCCAGGCGCCAATCATCCGGGTGCACCCGGGTTCCCGTGCGCTTGCGGATAAACTCGCTCAACGCTTCGGTCAGCGGTCGGTTTTCCGGTGACAAGGACTCCAGAGCAGCATCCACCCAGTCAGGAATCGGTACCACCTGGCGACGCACCGCCTTGGGAAGAGACTTGAGCAGCGCAATACATTTTTCCCGCAATAGCCCCGGCACCAGCCACTCCAGCTGTGCCTTGGGCAGTTGGGGCAGCATGGCGGCAGGTACAGTCAAGGTGATGCCGTCGTCTTCCGAGCCAGGGGCAAAATGGTACCTCAGCGGATAAGTGACTCCCGCCAGGGTAATCTGATCCGGATATTGGACCTGAGTAACGTCCTGAGCTTCACGAGCCAGTAGTGCCTCGCGATCGAATTTGAGTAGGCCCGGGGCATCCTTTTCCGCTTGTTTGCGCCAATGCTCGAAACTCTTGCCGTTATAGACGCCCTCAGGAATCCGCTCGTCGTAAAAAGCGAACAGAGTCTCTTCATCGACCAGAATGTCGCGTCGGCGGGCACGGTCTTCCAGCGCCTCCACTTCCCCGATCAGGTCGCGGTTATGAGCAAAGAATTCCCCCTGCGTGTGAAACTCACCTTCCACCAAGGCCCGGCGGATGAAAATTTCACGGGCTTCAACCGGGGCTATCGGGCCGTAATGCACCTTGCGCCGCGCGACGATCGGCAAGCCGAATAGGGTCACCTGCTCAAAGGCCACAACCTGGGCGCGCTTCATTTCCCAGTGCGGCTCGCTCCAAGAGCGCTTGACCAGATGCTCGGCCTGAGGCTCGATCCACTGGGGATCAATCTTGGCCACGGTACGAGCGAATAGCTTCGAGGTTTCCACCAACTCGAAGGCCATGATCCATTTGGGGGTCTTTTTGGACAGTCCCGAGCCAGGATGGATCATGAACTTGCGATTGCGAGCACCCTGATATTCCCGATTTTCCAGGAACAACCCAAGGTTGGAAAGCAAGCCTGAAAGCAGTGCCTGATGCAGGTTGCCGGAGGTCTTGCGCCGTACCTGGCGCGCCTGCTCTTCACTTTCGTCATCATTGCGCGGTGCCGGTGGGGGCACTTCGATTTGCATATCGCGCAGCAACTGGCGCAACTGGCGGAAAGTGTCGTGCCACTCACGCAACCGCAGATAATTAAGATAATGCTCGCGACACCAGCGGCGCAGCTGGTTGCCCGAAAGCTCGTTACGCGCGTTCTCGAAACCATGCCAGAGGTTGAGTAGCGCCACGAAATCGGATTCCGGATCATGCCAGCGCTGATGCGCCTGATCCGCCGCCTGGCGTTTATCCGCCGGTCGGTCACGCGGGTCTTGCACCGCCAGGGCCGACACCACCACCAGCACATCGCGCAGGCCGCCACGCTCCGCACCGGCCAACACCATGCGGGCCAGGCGCGGGTCGATGGGCAAGCGCGCCAGTTTGCGCCCCAGCGGCATCAGTTTCTGCTGGTCATTCACCGCCCCCAGCTCGAACAGCAGGCGAAAGCCATCCTTGATAAAGCGTGAATCGGGCGGATCGACGAACGGAAAGTCTTCAATGTCGCCCAGTTTGAGGGCGAGCATGGAAAGTATCACCGACGCCAGGTTGGTACGCTGAATTTCCGGATCGGTAAACGCCGGACGTGCGAGAAAATCGTCTTCATCGTAAAGACGAATGCACACCCCTTCCGCGATACGCCCGCAGCGCCCTTTCCGCTGGTTGGCACTGGCCTGGCTGACCGGCTCCACCGGCAACCGCTGGATCTTGGCGCGGTAGCTGTAACGACTGATACGCACCAGTCCCGGGTCGATCACGTAGCGTATCCCGGGCACCGTCAGCGATGTTTCCGCCACATTGGTGGCCAGGACGATACGCCGACCCGAGTGGGGGGCAAACACTCGGTTCTGCTCTGCATTGGAAAGCCGGGCGTACAGCGGCAGTATTTCCGTGCCTCCGAGATCGGCTCGCCGCAAAGTGTCGGCGGTTTCACGGATTTCACGCTCGCCGGGGAGAAATATCAATACATCTCGCGGGCCATACAACCAGCCCTTGGCGCGCTCGATGGTCTCGATCTCTTCCACCGCATGCAGGATGCCTTCCTGAAGCGTGCGGTCCTCTTCGTCATCAGCTTCGCGTACCAGAGGCCGATAATGCACATCGACCGGATAGGTGCGACCGGTGACTTCGACCACCGGTGCCGGCGACGAGGGCGTGCCGAAATGCGCTGAGAAACGATCCACATCGATGGTTGCCGAGGTGATAATGACTTTCAGTTCGGGGCGCTTGGGCAGCAGCCGCTTGAGGTAACCGAGCAGAAAATCGATGTTCAGGCTACGTTCATGGGCCTCATCGATGATGATGGTGTCATAACGCTGGAGCAGTGGATCATGCTGGGTTTCGGCCAACAAGATACCGTCGGTCATCAGCTTGATCAGGGTGGTATCGCTACTCTGGTCGTGAAAGCGCACCTGATAGCCGACCTGTTCGCCCAAGGAGACTTCCAGTTCCTCCGCCAGACGCGTGGCCACGCTGCGAGCGGCCAGCCGGCGGGGCTGGGTATGGCCAATCATGCCGCGTCGTCCGCGCCCCAGTTCCAAGCATATCTTGGGTAATTGGGTGGTTTTCCCGGAACCGGTTTCACCGGCCACCACCACCACTTGATGGTTGCGCAGCGCCTCTAGAATATCTTCGCGCCGCTCAACGACGGGCAATGTTTGTGGGTAGTTCAATGCGACAGGCTGTGCCTGACGCTTGGCCAAGGCGGTCTGGGAGCGCTGCAGGTCGCGCGAAACTTCCTGAATACCACGATCCACCGGCTTGCCTTCCCGAGCGCGGCGGGTCAACCCTGCCAGCCGCTGCTCGAGTGGCTGGACATCGCGCAGCATCACGCTCGACAAGCCTTGCTTGAGCGCATGAAGGGCATCGGTATCAGTCATGGCTGGGGTTTGACGGGATTGGGTAGTCACGATGGGTTGGCTAGCTCCGCAGTATTTGCAACATAGCTTGAAACATAGGCTCCAAACAGTCGTTCAAACGAATGCTCAAAACGAATACTCAAGAAACCTATTCGACACGTAAAAACAGAAAATCTCCCATAAAAAACATGCCCGCTCCAATAACGGAAGCGGGCGTACCATTGTAACGTCACAGCTTGAGCTGCGCCTAACGCCCCAACAAAAAACCTACCTGGCAACGGAACCATCGAGAGATAGCGTCAGGCATTCGACATCAGGCTCAACACACCTTTTCTGCGTCTTTTTTGCCTTGTTCATCACGCAACTGACGACGTTGAACCTTGCCCACATTGGTTTTGGGCAACTCATCACGAAACTCGACGTACTTGGGTACTTTATAACCGGCAAGTTCCTTCTTGCACCAACGCCGCAGGGTCTCGGCATCCAGGTTTTCATTACGGGTGACCACAAACAGCTTGATGGCCTCGCCACTATCGTCATCCGATACACCGACGGCCGCCAATTCCAGGACATCCGGATGTCCCGCGACCACATCCTCTATTTCATTGGGATACACATTGAAGCCTGAGACCAGAATCATGTCTTTCTTGCGGTCGACGATACGAATGTAGCCATCATCCTGAATCGTGGCGATATCACCGGTACGGAACCAGCCATTTTCATCAATGGAGGCGGCCGTCTGGTCTTCACACTTCCAATAGCCTTTCATGACTTGCGGGCCTTGAACACAAAGCTCGCCGGACTCGCCGAAGGGTGCATCGTTATCATCGGCATCCACTATTTTCACCGCCGTTCCCGCGACCGGTTTACCAATCGTTCCCAGCTGAATCGCATTGGTAGGATTGAAACTGACGATCGGCGAGGTTTCGGTCAGCCCGTAGCCTTCGGCTATCGGGCAACCCGTCACTTCTTCCCAGCGTTTGGCCGCGGCCTTGGTCAACGCCATCCCACCTGAAATGGTCAAATGGAGTTTAGAGAAATCCAGCTGCCTGAAATCATCCCTGCGGCATAACGCATTGAACAAGGTATTCAATCCGATAAAGCCGGTGAACGGAACACCTTTAAGCTCCTTGACGAAATTATCCAGATCTCTGGGGTTGGGAATCAGCACCGAGTGGTTACCGGTCTCCATGAGAAACAGGCAATTCACTGTGAAGGTGTAGATATGATAGACCGGCAACGGCGCAATGATCAGCTCTTCACCATCGGTCAGGTGCGTGCCGATGGCCGCACGCGCCTGAAGCATGTTCGCCACCAGATTACGGTGGCTTAGCATGGCACCCTTGGGCATGCCCGTGGTACCACCGGTGTATTGCAGTGCCGCCAGGTCGTCCGGGAAGCGATGAACGTCTTCGGAGGTTAACGAAGCGCCTTTTTTCAGCGCTACGCGAAAATCTATCGCTCCCGGCAATGAATAGGCAGGCACCATTTTCTTGACGTGCTTGACCACTGAATTGATTAACAAACGCTTGGGAAAGCCGTGCATGTCGCCCAATTGAGTCACCAGCACATGCTTGATCTCGGTCTTGTCCAGGATCTTTTCCAGCTTATCGGCCATGTTGGCCAGGATCAGGATGGCTTTGGCTCCCGAGTCTTTGAACTGATGAGCCATTTCCCGCTCGGTGTAAAGCGGATTGGTATTGACCACCACCATCCCCGCCCTCAGGGCGCCGAATACAGCCACTGGAAACTGCAAGACGTTAGGCAGTTGAATGGCTACCCGATCGCCGGGCTCAAGGTCGGTTTCGTGTTGAATCCAGGCGGCAAAAGCACCCGACAGGCGATCCAGTTCAGCAAACGTCAATGTCTGCCCCATGCAGGAAAATGCCGGTTTTTCCTTGAAGCGGCTGACTGCCGCATGAAACACATCCGTGACGGAATCATACTGATCCAGCCCTTCAAGCGCTGGGCCGCGCAGAATCGGGGCATTGGCATGGTCGTTCATGGGCGATCTCCGCTATGCATGTCGATGTACTATCACCGACCTTGTTATTTTACTCGTTCGACGACTCGACAAGCTGTAACGCCTTGCCAAGTTCAGGCCTACACGATAAACGACCCGCCACGGCGTGTAAAACGACCGATTGAAACTTTCGTTTTATTCTTGTATCAAGCAAGCTCTAACGGCTGGGACTGACTAACTTTTCAAGGTATTACCGCCTGATAGCGTGCCTTGACCTCACCATCGCTCCATACCAGAAGCTCGCCCGGCACCATGCGCTCCCAGGCTTCATTGTGAGTCAAGGGTTCGGTTGCGATCACCGAGACCACGTCATTGGTGGTGGTATGTTCAGCAAAATTGACCGTTAATTCCGCATCGGAGAGCTCAGCCTGACCGAACGGCGCTCGCCGAGTAATATGGGCAAGTTTCGTGGAGCAGTAGCTGTAAAGATAAATCCCGTCGGACATCAGTAAGTTGAAGACACCCAGGCCGCGAAGTCTTTCGCATAGACGGTGAAGACACTGCCATAACGCCTCCGGTGCCACAGGGGGCTCGGGGAAATCACGACGCAACTCGCCTAACAGCCAGCAGAAGGCATGTTCGCTATCGGTAGCGCCCACCGGGGTATAAAACGACAGAGGCAAGGTTTGCCAGCCTTCCAACTGGCCGTTGTGGGCATAACACCAAGGCCGTCCCCACATTTCGCGGGTGAAGGGGTGGGTGTTGGCCAGACGTACCCCGCCCACATTGGCCTGACGAATATGGCTAATCACCACATGCGACTTGATCGGGTAATCGCTGATCAGCCGAGCGATGGGTGAGTCTACCGACGGATGCGGGTCACGGAATTCGCGGTAACCGCCCTCTTCATAGAACGCAATCCCCCAGCCATCGCGGTGGGGCCCGGTACCGCCACCACGATGCAGAAAACCTGCGAAACTGAAACAGATATCCGTGGGAACATTGGCACTCATGCCCAGTAGCTCGCACATTAAACCGATCTCGCCGCTGACTCCGTGAACACAGTGAAACGCTGCATTAGCCAATCACCGGTTCGCGGCGCGACGAGGAATCCGAATCTCTGCTCGAAGCAGAGCGGCCTTGAGATTTTTCGGCGGTGTCGGGTATGTCGACATAGGTCACCGGGAGGCGCCACCACCACAAGAACACGCCCAGCAGTGCCCCGATGCTCATGCCGACAATCAACCATAGCAGGCCGTTACGTAACGAAGCGCCCGCACCTTCAAGGAAGCCTACGGCACTGACCATCGCCGCAGGCGCCAGGCCGGTGTAGAATTCCCCTTCTTCCATCAAGGGTAAGCGAAAACGCGTTGGCATCCACATCGCCCCGGCGATACTCCATGTCAGCACCAAGCGCGCCAGACGCGGCAATAACGCCAAGGCGAAATAAACCGCTACCAGCACCAACACTGACAAGGCGTAATAGCTTACCCAAAGCAAAGACATCGAATCTGCAAACAACATACTGAATCCTCATGTGGGTGACTCCACCCGACGTTGACTTTCACCATTATGGTACCTGTCTGTTTATGAAAGCACAGCCCTGCGCGACGCCTCACTCCCCGGTTGCCCCCCATGCCCGTACCGACGACCCCAAGTGGCACTGGCTGGAACAGCGCGATGCTCCTGAAGTCACGGCGTTTCTCGAAGCGGCCAATGCCCAAAGCGATGCCTGGTTCTCTCCTCTCGACGCCCTCACGCAGGCTTTATTCGATGGCCAGCTTGCCAGGCGCGAGCTGGCTGTCACCAGCCTGAAAACTCCGCTCGATTATTTCACCTTCTGGAATGAGACCGCCGCTGACGCCGATCATCCCAGCTGGTGGCGCCACCCCAATGGCGCCCCCGAGAACAGCCAGTGCGTACTGGATGTCGGCGCTCGCGCCGCCGGGCATGAGTTCTACGACATGGGCGATATGGCGCTATCTCCCGATGAAGACTGGCTGGCGTGGACCGAAGACACCCAGGGCGACGAACGCTTTTCCTTGTGGCTAAAACAGCTGCCCGCGGGGGAGCCGCAACGCTTGCTGGAAGACATCGGCGCGACATTGTGCTGGGCGGAAGACCAAACCGCCACCAGTGCCACGCTGCTCTTCACGCGTTTCGATGCCACCCAGCGCCCGGACAGCGTATGGCGCTTGCCACTGCGGCTGGCGGCGCCGCAAGTGACGGCGGAGACGCCGGTATTGCTCTTGCAGGAACCGGATAGCGAGTTCTGGCTGGGCGTAGGCAAAAGCCGCTCGCGCCGCTGGCTGATGGTGGAAAGCGCCTCCAAGGACACCAGCGAAGTGCATCTGGTTCCTGCCCAGGCTCCACACGCCACTCCGATCTGTCTTCAGCCACGTAAAGCCGGTGTTGAATATAACGTGGAACACCGCCCGGGTGCTTTCTATGTATTGCACAACCGAAACGGCGCTAACTTCCAGCTGGATTGTCTCGAGGAAACCACGCTGCCGCCCAACCCGCCCGAAGAAGGGGGCGTTGAGGTCGCCGTCGCCGGCATTCCTTTCATTGCTCATCGGGAGGATGTCACTCTGGAAGGCGTCGAAGCTTTTTCCTGGGGGCTGGTGCTTGCCGAACGCGATCATCGCAGCGCGCAAGTATATCTGCGCCGTATCGAGCTGGATGATAAAGGCCAGACAGTTGTCGATGAGCAGCTGGACTTGCCGGAAATTCCTTGCTCCCAAGACCTGGAAGATACACCGCACTTTGATACGCGCATCCTGCGCTTGCGCGAGGAGTCCTTCACTCAATCACCCCGCTGGATAGCGCTGGACCTGGATACTCAACAGCGCACCGAGCTCAAACGTCTACCGGTACATGGCAACTTGCAGCCCGAGCAACTGGTCAGTAAACGACTCTGGGCCACAGCCGCCGACGGCGAACGGATTCCGGTTTCGGTCGTCATGCGCGCCGATCTAGCCGACCACCCCTTGCCGACGCTTCTTTACGGCTATGGCGCTTACGGCGAACCGCTCGACCCCTGGTTTTCCATCGCCCGGCTGGAGCTGCTCGAGCGTGGTGTGGCATTCGCCGTTGCCCATGTGAGAGGCGGCGGGGAATGCGGCGAACCTTGGTACCTGACCGGAAAGATGGCGCACAAGGACAATAGTTTCGGCGACTTTCTCGCGGCTCGAGAGGTGTTGGTCAAGGAAGGAGTGAGCAAAGCGAAAAAGGTTGTGGCTTATGGCGCCAGCGCCGGAGGGCTACTGGTAGCCACCTGCGTCAATCGTGCTCCTCAAGCCTTTTGTGCTGCGGTCTTGGACGTCCCCTTCGTGGATGTACTGCGCACCATGCAAAACCCCGACCTGCCCTTGACTACCGCCGAATACAGCGAGTGGGGCAACCCAGAAGCGCCTGACGTTGCCGAACGCATTCGCGCCTACTCGCCACTGGACAACCTGACCGAGCAAGCTTATCCGGCCATGCTGATCGAAGGTAGCTGGTACGATACTCGCGTGGGCTATTGGGAGCCGGCAAAACTCTATGCACGTATGACCCAGCTCAACACCAGTGATGCGCCTATCCTGCTGCGTACCGACATGAGCGCAGGACACGGCGGGGCTTCCGGGCGCTTCAAGGCATGGCGCGACGCCGCACGTCAGGACGCCTTTATCCTGTGGGCGCTGGGATTGGCGGACGTTACGAGCAATGCCTAGCTGATGCAACCAAGTGAACAAGGCATGGTGCAACCGCTAGGGAATCGGAAGCACAGCAATGATGTGTTCCTCGAGCTTACGCTCGGGGACGTCATCCTGGGAAACTGCAAAGTTGCGTACACTGATGCCTTTACGATGCACCCGTTCGGCATCGTTGCTCAACAACGGATGCCACCCCGCCAGCTTGCGGCCTTCCGCTACCCGGCGGTAGGCGCAGGAGTTCGGCAACCAAGTGAATTCCTTGACTCTTGCCGGGGTCAGCTGGGTGCAATCCGGTACGCTATCGAAACGGTTGGGATAATCGCTGCACTGACAACTGCCGATATCCAGTAGCCGGCACGCCACATTGAGCACTGCCAGCTCCTGGGTCTCGTCATCATGCAGCTTAAGCAGACAGCACTGACCGCAGCCATCGCATAGAGCTTCCCATTCTTGGGAGGTCAGCTCTTCAAGAGAAAAACGCTCCCAGAAACGCTCACGCATAGAGTCTCCTCGCCTTTAAAGGCTACGTGATCAATAACGCGCCTGCGTCGGCGTACGGTAAAGATCCATCAAATATTCTTCCTTGGCGGGAGGCATCTGAAAATAAAACCCTTGTTCCTCGATCTTTGCCATCACGTCCACTGCCTTGGCACGGGCCAATGTGGTTGTCGGCCTCAGAATCATGGTCAAGTAAGGAACCGGTTTGCCAAACTGTTCCAGAAGCCCATCAGGTACCTCACCCAAGCCCTTGCGCTTATCCACGTAAAGGTACATTTCTTCCTTGCGTGAACTCTTGAAGATTTCACACAGTAATTTGTCATCGGTCATGAGAGTTCTCGCAAGGCGCCTTCCAGCGCCGGGTTCATGCATTCTCCTCGCCAGCCATTGGGCAGCGGAAGTGCCACTTGTGCCATATCGGCAATCACCAACGCTTCCATATCCCGACGCCGCAACAACATCTCAGGTGCCACGCCCAACGCCTCGGCCTGCGCATTGACGACGTCCTTCAATGCCTTGAAACGCGATTTAAATGCCGGGGCGGTAGGTGCAGGAAGTGCCGGCGGCAAGTCATTTTCCGTGGTGGTGCAGGCTTTTTTAACCAAGGTCAGCAAGGCATCGCCTTCTTTTTTCACCAATGTCGGCTTGATGTCTTCGACCTCGGCCAGTTCATATCGATTGGTGGGCAGCATCTCGGCGATGGCATACAAAAGTTTATCGCTGACCAGCCAGTTGCGCGGCAGGTCGCGTCGCCGCGCCTCGCCTTCACGCCAGGTAGTCAATAGCCGGTACGCTTCGATCTGACGCGGCGCCAAACGCCATAACTGGCGTTGACGCACATACCATTGCCCATCCGCAGCCACGCTACGCCCCGCTTGCTGAATAAGCTCGGCACATTCCTGTTCGACCCAACGCAGCCGACCCAGGCGCTCAAGGTGTTCGCGCTGCAGGTACCAGACCTTGAGCAGGTAAATGACATCGAGTGCCGCATAATGACATTGCGCCTGGCTTAACGGACGCTCCAGCCAATTGGAGCGCGTCTCTTCCTTGGGCAAGGTTTCACCCACCCAGAACTCCACCAGTTTTTGATACCCCATGCCCGGGTTCTCCCCGAGAAATCCTTGGGCCACTTGGGTATCCACCAATGGCTCGGGCAACGCTTGCGCCCAATGGGCAAAGACTTCCAGGTCTTCACTGCATGCATGCAGCAACTTAACGGGGCCTTGAGTAAGAAGCTTGCGAAAGGCGTCGGTGCAGGGCGTGGCGAGAGGGTCGACCAGATAAGCCAATTCACCGGCGGTAAATTGGATCAAGGCGGGAATCGGATAAAAGGTTTTTTCGCGAAAGAATTCGGTATCCAGGGCAATGACCTCAGCCTCGGCAACACTCAGGCAAGCGGCATCCAAGGCTTCGGGGCTATCGATCCAGTGAAATGAAGGTGGGGTCAAATTCGGCAATGGGTTGATTCCGGGTTGGCTAAAAAAGGCTACTCACTACGAAACGGCAAACGGCCGTTGAAGGCACGACTCAAGGTGCCGCCATCCACATACTCAAGTTCTCCCCCCATGGGCACGCCATAGGCCAGGCGTGAAAGCGTGACACCCTGTTCGGCCAGTTGCGCCGCGATATAATGCGCTGTGGCCTCACCTTCCACGGTGGGATTGGTGGCCAGCACCACCTCGCGGATGCCACCCTCGGCCATGCGTGCTTCCAGCTGATCCAGCCCGATATCCTCAGGGCCGATACCGTCCAGCGGGGAAAGATGCCCATGCAAGACGAAGTAGCGCCCTTGAAAACCACCGGCTTCTTCTATTGCCAGCTGATCGGCGGGCGATTCCACCACGCACAGCAAGGCATCGTCTCGGCGAGGGCTTTCACATAAGGCGCACAGCGGTTGCTCGGTCAAGGTGCGGCAACGCTGGCAATAGCCCACTTCATTCAAGGCAAGGCTGACTATTTCGGCGAGACGCTGGCCACCCTCACGGTCACGTTCGAGCAGGTGCATTGCCATGCGTTGAGCGGTTTTCGGCCCAACGCCGGGCAATACGCGAAAGGCTTCCATGAGTCTTTCGACAAGCGGGGAAAATCGCATCGATCAGAACGGCATCTTGAAGCCGGGCGGCAGGTTCAAACCGGCCGTGGCCTCTTCCATCCTGGCCTTGGAATCGGCTTCGACCTTGCGCACGGCATCATTGACCGCCGCGGCCAGCAAGTCTTCCAGCAATTCCTTGTCTTCTTCCATGACACTGGGATCGATATCCACCTTGCTGACATCATGACGCCCGTTCATGGTGACCTTGACCATACCGGCACCCGCCTCACCCAGCACCTCCGCCTTGGCGACTTCTTCCTGAACGTGCTGCATTTTTTCCTGCATTTCTTGGGCTTGCTTCATCAAGTTACCCATTCCACCTTTAAACATCTGTGCATCCTCTTTCAAAAAAGCAAGAATTGATCTGGTATCTGGATAAGCTAGCGCAGCTCTTCCGCCGGCTTGACGCTGGATTCTATCAGCTTAGCCCCGAATACCTGTTGAAGTTTCTGTACATGGGGATCCTTGTTCAGGGCTGCCACCGCCAGGGCATGACGCTCACGACCATGGCGTGTTTCGCGCTGGCGGGGGGTTTCCAGTTCTTCGGGCAGCGCTGCTACCTCGAAACTTACCTTGCGAGGAAACCCTTGGCTTTCCAGCGATTTTTCCAAGCGCTGCTGATGGACGTCGGCTTGCATCGCCGCCTGGCTGGGGTCGAGACGCAAGCGCAGTACCGCACCGTTATCTTCTTCGATAATACAATGTGCCGCCAGGTTGCGCGTCAATCCCCCTAACCCCAATGAATCGAACAACTCCAGCCAAGCCTGATGGTCCAGCCGTCCCGGCTCTGTCGCTTGCGATGCCTCGGCTTCAGCGATGGGCTCATCCGAAACAGCGATCTGTATTTCGGTGGAAGGCGTCCTTTCGTTGGCGGCCTCCGCCTCGATACTGGGTTGGCCTTCCCAAGGAGGAACCATTTTCGGCTCAGGAGGAAGTGGCGCCTGCGGCTCGGAAGGGCTATCCGGCGTAGCGTCAACCGACTTCTCCCAAGGGGGCGGCGACGAGGCTGGCTGCGCTGTCTCTGAGGGTGATTGCGCCAACGCTTCATCCGCCGCGGGCGCCGAAGGTGGTGAAGACGCCGCCTGCAAAGACTCGGACTTAGCCGCCGGCTCGGCGCGCATGGGCAGGGACGCTTGAGGCGGTTTGGGCACACCCTGAGGACGAAACGCCAGCATGCGCAACAGCGTCATTTCCAAGGCACTGCGCAAGTCGGGGGCATGCACCATGTCGCCTCGGCCTTGTATGCCGATCTGGTAATACAATTGGATATCTTCAGCGATGAAACGCCCGGCCAGCGCGAGAATCGTTTCGCGATCCCCGTGTCCGTTGTCCACTGCCTCCGGCACCATTTGAGCGACGGCCAGACGATGCAGCACAGCGGTTACATCATCCAGAACGGCAGCAAAGTCAGGGCCTTGTTCAGCCAGCTCGGCCACTTCATGAAGCAGCCGCGGCGCATCGATATCGGCCAGCGCCTCGACCAGCGCCAAGACATGGCGATGGTCGAGGGTACCCAGCATGGCCGCCACATCCAGGTGCTGGACACTTCCTTGGCCGAAGGCGATGGCCTGGTCGGTCAAGCTCATGGCATCGCGCATGGAACCATCGGCAGCCTTCCCGATAAGCCATAGCGCGCTTTCCTCGAAGTGGACCTGTTCGGCCGCAAGCACCATGGCGAGATGCTCGACAATACGTACCGGCTGCATGTGCTTGAGAGTGAACTGCAAGCAGCGCGAAAGCACCGTAGCCGGCAACTTCTGTGGATCCGTGGTGGCCAACAGGAACTTGACGTGAGGCGGCGGCTCTTCCAGCGTTTTCAACAAGGCATTGAAACTGCTGGTGGAAAGCATGTGAACCTCATCGATGAGATACACCTTGTAGCGGCCCTGCGTCGGGGCGTACTGGACGTTATCCAGCAGCTCCCGGGTATCTTCTACCTTGGTACGCGAGGCTGCATCGACTTCGATCAGGTCGACAAAGCGCCCTTCATCGATCGCTTGACAGCTATCGCACTCCCCACAGGGGGTCGAGGTCACGCCTTCATCGCCGTAACCGTTAGCCGTACAGTTCAGGCACTTAGCCAGAATACGCGCCAGAGTGGTCTTGCCTACGCCCCGAGTACCCGTAAACAGGTAAGCGTGATGCAGGCGCCCCTGATCCAAAGCATTGACCAGAGCACGCTGTACATGGGCCTGACCCACTAGTTCATGAAAAGTGCGTGGTCGCCACTTACGTGCCAGTACCTGATAGCTCATCGAGCATGACATCCTTGCAGCAAAGCTGATGGACAGCGAGAAGATAGCCGTAATAAACCATCACTGTGTCGCCCGACGATGCGGCCCCACCAGCAATAGCCATTACAGAAAAGACGTTATACAACAGATATTCTAGCGGCTGCGGGCACGCTCGCCAACCGGCGCTACTTTATAAACCGGAAACTGGTATAAAGCGGGCACTGGGCTGCCGGCCTCGGCAAGAAGACCGGGCCGGCAAGTAACACACTTTGCCAAACTCAACGCTAAACCTTGGCCAATGCCTTAGGCCTGGCTGTCGCCTTCAGCGGCATTGGCACGTTCGGAAGCTGCTTTGACCAGCTTTTCCAGCTCGCCACTCTGATGCATTTCCACGACAATATCACAGCCACCCACCAGCTCACCTTCCACCCACAGCTGGGGAAAAGTGGGCCAGTTAGCCACCTTGGGCAGTTCAGCGCGAATGTCGGGGTTATCCAACACATTGACGAACGCAAAGCGCTCACCACAACTCATCAGCGCCTGAACTGTCTGGGCGGAAAAACCGCATTGCGGCAACTGCGGGGTTCCTTTCATGTAGACCAAAACGGTATTTTCGCTGATTTGCTGCTGGATATTCTCAACTGTGGTGCTCATGACACCTCCTTTCCAATGGCTCGGTTACGTCTTTTAACCGCTTGATAGGCATTACTGAAGGTACGATTCGAACAGAAGTATCGCTATCTGTCGAAAATAATACCCGAGCATGCCACTCAAGCTTGTTGGTATCCAGCATTCTACGCGTGCCTTTCGCGTTGCGCATCCCCCCCGGGCTGGCTAGGATGGTGGTTTTTGCGCGGAGAGTTGCCATGGCGACACGTCATTTTCTGACTTTGCTGGATCTTAACCCGGATGAGCTGCACTACCTGATTCAGCGCGCCATTGCCATCAAGAGCAATCTCAAGACTCAAGGGCCACGCTACACGCCGTTGCCCAATCGCACCCTGGCGATGATCTTCGAGAAATCCTCCACACGCACGCGTGTTTCATTTGAAACGGCCATGACCCAGCTCGGTGGCCATGCCTTGTTTCTTTCGCCCCGCGACACGCAACTAGGCCGCGGGGAGCCTATCGCTGACACCTCGCGGGTACTATCGGAAATGGTCGATGCGGTCATGATCCGCACCTTTTCGCATGCCGGCATCGAAGCCTTCGCGGATGCCAGCACGGTGCCTGTCATCAATGCATTGAGCGACGATTACCACCCCTGTCAGCTACTGGCCGATGTAATGACCTGGACGGAACTGCACGGCAGCATAAAAGGACGCACCGCCGTCTGGATCGGAGATGGCAATAATATGTGCCATTCATGGATCAATGCCGCACGCCAGTTCGACTTCCAGCTGCGCATCTGCTGTCCCAAGGGTTATGAGCCCCGCTCAGATATCTTAGCCGCCGCTGGTGAGCGCGTCACGCTGTCTCACGACCCCGTGCAAGCCGTTCAAGGCGTTGACCTGGTCACTACCGACGTCTGGGCCTCCATGGGACAGGAAGAAGAACAGGCCAAACGTGTCGCCGATTTCACTGGCTTTCAGGTAACAGAAGCGATGCTGGATCACGCCAAGGAAGATGTGCTGTTTCTTCACTGTTTGCCTGCGCACCGGGGCGAAGAGATCAGCGAGACACTGCTGGACGACTCCCGAGCCGTCGTGTGGCAGGAAGCAGGCAATCGCCTGCACGCCCAGAAAGCCTTGATTGAGTTTCTGTTGCTGGGAAAGGTTTCTCACTAATCAAACGAAAAACCTGACACAAAAAAACCGCCTGAAGCTTAACTTCAGGCGGTTTTTTGATAGGTGGTTGGTGGAGCCTAGCGGGATCGAACCGCTGACCTCAACACTGCCAGTGTTGCGCTCTCCCAGCTGAGCTAAGGCCCCACGCTGCTGCCCTTGCAAAACGACAGCGAGGCGAATATTAATGATATCTTTGCGTAGGGTCAAGATTTTTCTAAACATAGTATCTCATCACGCTTTGCTAATTCTACTTTGCCTCCGGCTATGGCAGGCTGTGGCTAAATAATACAATTTAGATAAACCACCCCAACCTTCCCACGGCAGTTACTGCCACGCTCAAGCAGGAGCTTTTACCTTGATTAACGTTCTCATCGCTGATGATCATCATTTGGTAAGAACCAGTATTGCCCATCTGCTGAACAGCGAAAGCGACATCAAGATTGTGGGCGAGGCGCAGGATGGAGAAACGGCCGTCTCTAGAGCTCGCCAGTTACGGCCGGACATTGTGCTGATGGATATTCGTATGCCCGGCATTGGCGGACTGGAAGCCACGCGCCGTATTCAGCGCGGCATGCAAGACATTAAGGTATTGATACTTACCGCCCACATGGAAGACAGCGTGGCACGGCGGCTGCTGGAAGCCGGGGCAGCCGGCTTTTTAAGCAAGGGGACACAAGCCGAAGAAATGGTTACCGCCATACGCCAAGTGTTTCATGGACAACGCTATATCAGCCAGGAAATCGCTTTACGCCTGGCACTCTCTCCTTTTAACGAAAATGCCAACCCCTTCATACAACTTTCTCATCGCGAGCTGCAAATCGCCATGATGATCGTAAACTGTCAACGCGTACAGGAAATTTCCGACCGACTTCACCTGAGCCCCAAGACCGTTAATACGTACCGCTATCGTTTGTTTGAAAAGCTTCAAGTCACCACCGATGTTGAACTCACCCATATGGCGTTGCGCCATGGTCTGGTGGAAGGCTTCGATACGATAGAGTGAAGGCTGTGCACCTCTGTTAAACTAGCGGGGTGCCACTTCTACCGCCAGGCCTTGCATGACTACCTCTTCTTTTGATGCCAAGCACTTTCTCGACAACGTAAGCCAGGCACCGGGCATCTACCGGATGCTCAATGCTCGAGGTGAAACGCTTTACGTGGGCAAAGCTAAACGCTTGAAAGCCCGCTTATCGAGCTATTTTCGTGGCCGGCTGAATACCAAGACCCAGGCCATGGTCGCGCATATTGCCGACATCCAGGTCACCGTGACACGCAGCGAAATAGAAGCATTGCTGCTGGAACAGACGCTGATCAAGGAACTCCGCCCGCCCTACAATATCCTGTTGCGTGACGATAAATCCTATCCTTTCGTGTTCGTCAGCGACCGTCACCCTTATCCGGCACTGGAATATAAACGCGTGCGCAAGCGCAGCAATGACGGGCGTTACCTCGGCCCCTACCCGAGCAGTGGTGCGGTGCGCGAAAGCTTGTCGTTGATGCAGAAAATCTTCCGTATCCGCAATTGCGAAGATAGCGTTTTTGCTCACCGCTCACGGCCTTGTCTGCAGTATCAGATTCAGCGATGTAGCGCGCCCTGCGTGGACTACATCAGCCAGGAAGACTATCAGCGTGACCTCGAACATGCCGTCATGTGCCTGGAAGGCAAGAGCGATGCTGTCACCCAGGCACTGACGCATGCCATGGAAGTGGCAAGCGAAGCATTGAACTTCGAAGAAGCGGCCCGCTTTCGCGATCAGGTAAAACAGCTACGTGAACTGCAGCAACGCCAATTTGTTGATACTGAAGGTGGCGACGCCGACATATTCGCCCTCGCTCAACGCCCCGGCGCCCTGGGAATTTCCGTGCTAAGCGTGCGCGATGGACGCTTACTAGGCGCTCGACATCACATGCCTGCCAACGATCTCGACTTGACCCCCGAGCAGCTTCTGGCGGACTTCGTCAGTCAATTCTACCTCGGCCAACCTCGAGAGATTCCCGGGGAGGTCATTATCAGCCACCCGCTAGCCGATGCCGAACTATTGACCGAGGCGCTTTGCCAGCAGGCGGGCAAACGCATTCGCCTGGCCCACCAGGTACGCGGGCATCGCGCCCAATGGCAGCACTTGGCAATGACTAATGCCGAGCAACAGCTAGCCTCCCAACTGGCAAACCAGACACAGCTCTCCAAGCGTTTTGCAGCCCTGCAGCACGCCTTGCATCTGGATGAGCCGCCACAACGTCTGGAATGTTTCGATATCAGCCACAGCCAAGGCGAGGCCACGGTGGCATCTTGTGTGGTATTTGACCAAAATGGGCCGCGTAAAGGCGATTACCGCCACTTTCGCATTGAAGGGGTGGCCGCGGGCGATGATTACGCCGCCATGCAGCAAGTGCTCACTCGCCGCCTGAAGCGCGTCAAGAGCGGAGAGGCGGAAAAGCCCGACATACTGATCGTGGATGGCGGCAAAGGCCAACTCAACATGGCACGCACGGTGCTCGATGAATTGGCGTTACCGGAGATTCGTTTATTAGGGGTGGCGAAAGGCAGTACCCGCAAGGCCGGGCTCGAGACATTATTTCTCGAAACCTCGGACAACACCCTCTCCCTGGACCCGGCATCTCCCGCCCTGCATCTGATCCAGCACATTCGTGACGAATCTCACCGTTTCGCCATCGCCGGGCACCGGGCGCAACGCGACAAGGCTCGCCGCACCTCGACCCTTCAGGACATTCCCGGCATCGGCCCCAAACGTCGGCGTGAACTGCTGCGCTATTTCGGCGGCCTGCAGGGGGTTCAAAAAGCCAACCGCGAGGAACTCGCCCGTGCCCCCGGCATCAGCAGTGCCTTAGCGGAAACCATTCACCGCTCACTTCACGGCTAGTTGTGAGATAAACCCTATAACGGCATGGATGCCGTGAGCCAAGGCGGATAGAATGAACAGATCATTTCCCCATCCTCCTCGTTTATCTATGGCAAGGATCGCTCTTCGCGATGAATATACCCAACATCCTGACACTGGCTAGAATTGCATTCATTCCGTTGCTGGTGGTGCTGTTTTACCTGCCCTTCGATTGGAGCTTGCCGCTAGCAGCCGCCCTCTTCGCAGTCGCCGCCCTCACTGACTGGCTAGATGGCTACTTGGCCCGTCGCTGGAACCAATCGACGCCGTTCGGTGCCTTTCTCGACCCTGTGGCTGACAAGCTCATGGTAGTGGTAGCGCTGGCCCTGCTCATCGAACGTTATGAAACATTGATTTTGACGCTGCCCGCCCTAGTCATCATCGGTCGGGAAATCGTCATTTCCGCTCTGCGGGAATGGATGGCGGAAATGGGCAAGCGTGGTCAAGTGGCCGTTTCGTGGATCGGCAAGGTAAAAACCAGCCTGCAGATGATCGCCCTGCTGGTATTACTGGCCTTCCCCCCCGGCCACAGCCTGGCCGTGTTAGGCGTTATTACTCTGTATGCCGCGGCCATGCTGACCCTATGGTCGATGATTCAGTATCTGAAAGCTGCGTGGCCGCATCTAAGTCGGTCGATGTAACGCATCAAGCCGTTGACAGACACAGGTTTATCCGTATAATTCGCCCACGAGTCGAGCGGGAATAGCTCAGTGGTAGAGCATCGCCTTGCCAAGGCGAGGGTCGGGAGTTCGAATCTCCTTTCCCGCTCCATTGACTCTTGAAGGCTGGATGGCAGAGTGGTTATGCAGCGGACTGCAACTCCGTGTACGCCGGTTCGATTCCGACTCCAGCCTCCATCACATTTCGAAGCAGTGCCTATCCTTGTGCAATGCTTGGCAGTATCCAGACCGCCCGGATGGCGAAATCGGTAGACGCAAGAGACTTAAAATCTCTCGGGGGCAACCCCGTGCCGGTTCAAGTCCGGCTCCGGGCACCAAATACTCTGTCAGAATCTCTCCTTTCGATTTTCTTTCTTTAGCTGCCTCAGCTTTCGGCACCGCCCTCCTTTACTAATCTCGACGCTCATGCCGTTGTTGATTGGGCAATTGCCTGGTAAGCCACCCATACGGGCAGCATCGCTAAACACTGACTTTCACGTTATGATTCGACCCCTCCAACCACTGGGGTTGGAGCGGCCGCTCGTGTTCAAGATTGCCTAGGCCAGGCTCTGTCTGAAAGGAGATTCGGCCATGACCCCGCCTCAACCCGACGTATTGATTATCGGTGGTGGTGTTGCCGGCTTAACCTTGGCATTGGAAATTGCCGATAGCCGTCCGGTAACCCTGGTGCGCCCCGCTCAGGATGATCAAGGTGCAAGCCGCTGGGCCCAGGGAGGCATTGCGGCAGTACTTTCGCCGGATGACGATCTAGACGCCCACATCAATGACACCCTGGTGGCAGGTGATGGTCTGTGCGACCCACAGGCCGTACGCTTCACGGTGGAAAACGGCCCCGCTGCTATCCAGTGGCTGATTGATACCGGGGTGGCGTTTACTCCCGACCCCGACCCCAAGGCGCGCTACCCCTATCATCTGACGCGCGAAGGCGGGCATGGTGCCAGGCGCATTATTCATGCGGATGATGCCACTGGCCGTGCCGTGGTCGATACCTTGTTGCACAAGGTGGCTCAGCATCCGCATATTACCCAACGCAGCGACCTGGCGGTTATCGGCCTGCTACGCGATACAGCCGGCCACTGTCGTGGTGCTTACTGCCTGGATGACAATGCGCAGCCTCACACCCTGGTTGCCGATGACACCGTGCTAGCCACCGGGGGGGCCAGCGGGCTTTATCTGCACACCACCACGCCTGCACCGGCCAGCGGCGAGGGCATGTTCATGGCTGCCGAGCTCGGTGCAACCTTGATGAATCTGGAATTTCAGCAGTTTCATCCCACTTGCCTTTATGACCCCGAAGGCCCGGCCTTCTTGATCAGTGAAGCAGTGAGAGGTGAAGGGGGTCGATTGCTCAATGAACATGGGCACCGATTCATGCTTGATATTGACCCAAGGGGTGAGCTGGCTCCTCGCGATATCGTGGCACGAACCATCGATGCCGAGATCCAACACGGCACGCAAGGTCACGTCTGGCTGGATATTCGCCATCTCGGTGAAACGGCCATTCGTCACCACTTCCCCACTATTCTGGCCCACTGTTTATCGCGCAGGATCGATATTACTCAACAACCGATACCCGTGGTACCGGCGGCACATTACAGCTGCGGCGGGATTGCCACCGACCTGCAGGGAGCAAGCAATGTACCGCGGCTATATGCCATCGGCGAAGTCGCCTGCACTGGCCTGCACGGCGCCAATCGCATGGCCAGCAATTCTTTGCTTGAGTGCCTGGTATTTGCCCGGAGCTGTGCCCAGGAACTGCGTGCGCCTAAATCACGCCCTAGCGCCGCTTTAGCGCCGTTTACGCTACCCCAAGACTCAAATAGCAACGGCAACGAAGAGATTCCCCAGATTCGCCAGCTTATGCGCCAGACCATGAGTCAATATGTTGCCATCGTTCGCAATGATCAAGGGCTCGACACAGCTGCAGCCCAGCTGAAAGCGCTTCAACAGAGACTGGGGGAAATAGCCCCAAACACAGAGAACAAAGCTGCTCACCAACAGCTGCGCCAAGCGATACAATTAGCGCGGTTGACAGTGACATGTGCAAGAGAGCGCCGCGAATCACGCGGGCTCCACTACAACCTTGATTGGCCTGATCTCGCTGAGAGGGCATCTCCCTCTTTCATCACACTCGATGAGCTCGACTAGCCGCTCAGGGATAACGCAACCATCTGCGCAGAGCGCGGCTCTGCTCGGCAGAGGCGCTGTCCGGCCAAAGCCATATTCGGCGCCCTGCCACACGCAAGCCTATCAGCCAAGGACCCAAATAATCGCATTGCACTGAGCAATCCGACCCCAGCGCCTCTTGATTGGCATCCCACTGAGCCCGGCAAGCCGGGAAGGCGCCGGATATCGTCAAGGTACCCCGTGCCTGATGGCGCGCCTCCATGACAATACCCAGCGCACTGAGAAGCACCGCTATCCCGCCAACAAGCACTCCCGCCATCCAGCCGACCATGACCACAAGCCACAGGGCCAGTATGAGCTGAAGGGCTATCGCCAGCCTAGAGGGTGCGATATGCAGAATTATCGGTGGTTTCGGCATGTTCAACGATCATTTGTACGATACGTCGCCGCTCCGGCTCCTGCGGCCATTCGCGGCGCATTAACCACATGAACAGATCCTGATCTTCTTCTTCGATTAACGCTTCATAGGCCAGCTGGTCTTCTTTATCGAGTTGGACGAAACGTTGCTCAAGAAAGGGGATCAACAGCAAATCCAGCTCCCACATGCCACGACGAGAATGCCAATAGAGCCGCTTACGTAGTATGGCGTCCGAGGACGTGTCTTCGCTCAATGTCAGCCTCTGCAATAGGAGAAATGAACCGCTAGTATACCTTAGAGGAATAGGCGCGCCAGCCTCACTGCAGGCGCTGAAGACAATCTAGCCTAGTACCTTGTTTTATCTAAATTGTTTTATCCAGGATTGCACAGTATGCTGAGAAGAGTGCCATGAGGTCGGACGTCCGCCACGGCCTTCAACGTTCGCATGGAGCCAACCGATGACCAAGTCAGAATTGATTGAACAAATCGCAATGCATCAGCCCGAATTATCCGTCAAGGAAGTGGAAACAGCGGTGCGCCTGATACTTGATGACATCACCGATGCCCTAGCCACTGGCGGGCGCGTGGAAATCCGCGGATTCGGCAGTTTTTCTCTGCATTATCGAGAACCGCGTACAGGGCGCAATCCCAAAACAGGCGACCCAGTGGAACTGGAGGGCAAATACGTGCCTCACTTCAAGCCTGGCAAGGAGCTACGAGAACAAGTGGATGCCAGTCGCGCCCTGGGTTACTGAGATGACTGCTTACTCCGCCCTACTTACTCCGCCCTACGCGAAATTAACCGACCTTATGCGGATGACGTCGCGTGTCGACTCATTCACAATAGCTGCACTGAACAAGTCACTGACTAGGAAACTCTCATGCGTTGGATAAAAGGGCTGTTTCTGGCCGTTATTCTGCTAGTGGTAATATTGACAGGCATCTTGTTTGCCGTTAACAACCAACAAACCATTGGCCTGAACCTGATATGGGTGGAGCTACCGCCAGTGTCATTATCCGTATGGCTGCTGGCTGCTCTTGCCGTGGGTGTCGTGCTAGGCATGATGGCTATGCTCGGCGTCTATGTGCGCTTGAGAGCGCTGCTCGCCCGAGCTGAACGGCAAAATAAACAACAACGCAAAGAATTGGATAGCCTGCGCACTCAGGAGCTCAAGGAACTGGCGTAAATGTTCGATATCGTGCTGCTGGCCGTTTTGTTGGCAGCCATTGCCATTGGCTATGGGCTGGGCCGGTATCGTGCATATCGCAACATTTCGCGTACCCAGCCCCCTTCCAGAACGCCTTCACGTGATTATTTTGTCGGGCTGAATCACTTGCTCAATGAGCAACCCGACCAGGCTATTACCACTTTCATCAACGTACTCGAAGTCAACAGCGATACGATTGATACCCACATTGCCTTGGGCAAGCTGTTTCGCTCACGCGGCGAAGCAGACAAGGCTGTCAGCATTCATCAGAACCTGCTCGCCCGTCCGGCGCTCAGCTCACATCAGAACGAGGAAGTGCAGCTTGAGCTGGCGCGTGACTTCATGGCACTAGGCTTGTATGACCGCGCCGAGCGTTTACTCAGTTCTCTGCTCGATACCACTCGCATCGATGCACACCAAGAAGCCGCCAAGCAGTTACTGGTCAATCTGCTTGAGCGTGAAGGGGAATGGCAAGCGGCGCTCGATGTCACTTTGCCGACGCTGAAGCATCACCCCGAAATGCGTCGCCCTGCTGCACACTGGTTATGCGAACTCGCCCAGGACGACATTCAGCAAGCCAGCCGCGCTCTGGCCAAACGCCATTTGCGCAAAGCCCTGCAACTGGATGAAGCCTGTGTGCGTGCCACGCTGATATTGGCTGAACTAGCCATGGAAAATGGGCATTACTTTCACGCCATCAAGCAACTGGCTCGTATCCCCGCTCAGGACAAGGATCATATCCCCACCCTACTACCCCTGCTCAAGCGCGCTTACAAGCTCAACAACGATGAGACCGGCCTGAGGCAACACTTGGAGCAGCTGCTTAGCGAGACGCCATACACCAGTGTAATTATCTTGCTTGGCGACGTGATTCATCAACATGAAGGAGTAGACAAAGCCATTGAGATGGTCGGCAATCAATTGAGTCGAGCCCCCAGCTTGGGAGGCATTGATTACTTGATGGATTTATATATGGAAAGCCAACGCCTGGATGGAAGGCCAGCTCCCGACTCACGCCTGGTACTGCTCAAACGCCACACTCACGCCCTGCTCGAAAACCGTCCTCGCCACCGCTGTCAGCGCTGCGGGTTCGCTGGTGACGTCTTACACTGGCAATGCCCTGCCTGCCGACGTTGGGGCACCACCAAACCGATCACCGGGGTCGAAGGAGAATAAGCTAGCTAGACACCGACAACTCGGCTTGAATAGCAGCCAATGCCTCCATGGGATCTTTCGCCTGCGTTACTGGCCTGCCGATCACTAGATGCGTGCTCCCCGCCGCCATTGCCTGTTTTGGCATCATGATACGTTGCTGATCATCGGTTGCAGAAAAACTTGGCCGGATGCCCGGCGTTACCTTCAAGAAGTCTTCTCCACAGACGTTTTTCAGTCGACCGGCTTCTTGGGCGGAACACACTACCCCCTGCATTCCGCTTTGCTGAGCAAGTAACGCCAAGCGCTCCACATGCTCGGCAGGCGATGCCGTAATGCCCACTTCACGCAAATCCTCGGCATGCAGACTGGTCAACACCGTGACCGCGATCAAATGCGTATGCAGGTCATGCTGTGCCAACCGCTCGCGTGCCGCCTCCATCATCCTTCGCCCACCCCCGGCATGCAAATTGACCATCCACACGCCCTGCTCCGCGGCCGCCTGCACGGCACTCGCCACGGTATTAGGAATATCATGAAATTTGAGATCCAGAAACACCTCGAAGCCTCGCCCATGAAGCGCTTCGATCACGCTCGGCCCGCTACGCGTGAACAACTCCTTGCCTACCTTGACTCGACAATGCCGAGGATCCAGCTGATCGGCCATGCACAGTGCAGCATCCAGCGAAGGGTAGTCCAACGCAATAATCAGAGGGGATTCAGTCGTCACGATGAGAGCTCCAATAATAATTTTCTGAAGTATACCAGTCTATCGGCACCTCACCAGCCATTGAGTTTTCCTGGCATGTAAGCATTTTCTTTCTTTATTAAAGGTAAATGGCTTACATGAAAAAGCGGCTTTTTCCGACAGTAATTTTTACGCAGGTGAGTATGTTGGTAATGACCACACAAAGTGCGTGGTCATCTCGCCTAGCTAACGCAACTCAGAATACAGCGGTCGGGCATTGCGGTAGCGGCAGCTGTTTCTATATCGCTATTTTTATAAGCTTTTCTACATAAGAAGGAATAATCATGAAAGGATCATTCAAGGGATTTTTTGCTGCGCTCTTGCTTGGATTGGGCTTGAGCATTGGTACATCGTTGTTTGCTCAAGAGGTTGCTCCGATTAACGTCAACACTGCTGATGCAGAACTTCTCGCCGAACTACCGGGCATCGGTCCCAGCCGTGCCGCCGCTATCATCGAAGAGCGCACAAGCAATGGCGATTTCACAGACGCCCAAGCACTGACAAGAGTTAGCGGCATTGGCCCGGCCACGGTTGAAAACATGCAAGAGCAGCTAACGTTCTAACAGCCTAGAAAAAGCCCAGCATCAAAGATGTTGGGCTTGGCACTTGTACCGATACTTAACGCCTTTAGATTACAAATAAGTCCACAAACTTGTTGACAGGCGTTTTCTCAAGACGCGATTGATCTTTACACAGTTCGAAAATCTCATGAGTGCGACCCTGCGGAAAGCGCGTCGCCAAGTTACGCCTGAACTTGTCCTCCAACACTGTGATACCTTCAGGACGTCGCCGCCGATGACCGATGGGGTATTCAACGGCGACCTTATCCGTAGAAGTACCGTCCTTGAAGAAGACCTGAATCGCATTGGCAATGGAGCGCTTCTGTGGGTCATGATAATCCCTGGAATAACCTTCATCCTCCACCACTTCCATCTTCTCGCGCAACTGATCGATGATCGGGTGAGCTGCGTGAAAATCATCCTCGTAATGCTCAGCCACCAAGTTGCCGAAAGCTAGCGGCACCGCAGTCATATACTGCAAGCAGTGATCACGGTCGGCCGGGTTGGCCAACTTACCCGACTTGGAAATGATGCGAATCGCCGAGTCGTGCGTGGTGAGCACGATCTTCTGGATCTCGTCCAGGCGACCCTTGATCCGTGGATGCAATGTCACGGCAGCTTCACAAGCCGTCTGGGAATGAAACTCTGCAGGGAAGGAGATCTTGAACAGAATGTGCTCCATCACATAACTGCCAAAGTCGCGCTGGAAACTGAACTTGCGTTCGCTTTCGGGTTTCAGCGCCAGATCCTTGTTGGTGTGGCTGAACAATACGTCGTAGAAGCCCCACTGCGGTGCTGTGAGTGCGCCCGGAACACCCATTTCGCCACGCATGGCAATATCCGCCAGGCGTACCCCTCGAGAAGTGGCATCGCCGGCCGCCCAGCTCTTGCGTGAGCCGGCGTTTGGCGCATGGCGATAGGTGCGCAGGCTCTGGCCATCGACGAAGGCATGGGAAAGAGCGGAAAGCAGCTGCTCGCGGCTAGCACCCATCATCCTGGCAGTTACGGCGGTGGTCGCTACCTTCACCAGTACCACATGATCGAGACCTACACGGTTGAAGGAATTATCCAGCGCCAACACGCCCTGAATCTCATGGGCCATGATCATGGCTTCGAGCACATCGCGCACGGTCAGTGGATTACCACCTTCAGCCAGGCGTTTTTGCGAAAGGTGGTCAGCCACCGCCAGTATTCCCCCCAAGTTATCGGAAGGATGCCCCCACTCCGCCGCCAGCCAGGTGTCATTATAATCCAGCCAGCGAATGATCGCGCCAATGTCCCAGGCTGCCTTGACCGGATCAAGGCGGAAGGAAGTACCCGGCACGCGGGCGCCATGCGGCACTATCGTGCCTTCCACAAGCGGCCCCAGGTGCTTGGTACATTCCGGAAAACGCAGCGCCAGCAAGCCACAGCCCAAGGTATCCATCAAACAGTTTCGGGCGGTATCCCAGGCTTCGCTGCTTTCGATTTTATAACTGAGAACATAGTCGGCAATTTTTTGCAGTTCGTCATCGTAATCCGGACGAACATTGGCTTCGACAGTCGCGCTCATTCGCTTCGCTCCTGTTGGTGTTTTCGATCGAGCATACGCTTTTGATCGAGAGTATAAGTTCAGCGTAGCACAGCTTAAAAGGCATCACCGGGCACGCGAACCCAGCCTTCCATCAGCACTCGAGCGCTACGGCTCATGATGGCCTTGTCTACCTGCCACTGGCCGTCGACCAGGCTTGCTTCGGCGCCTACCTGCAGGGTGCCGGATGGATGACCGAAAGTGACCGCCTTGCGTTTTCCGCCGCCAGCCGCCAGGTTGACCAGAGTGCCCTCGATGGCCGCAGCAGTGCCGATGGCCACGGCTGCCGTGCCCATCATGGCGTGATGAAGCTTGCCCATGGACAGCGCCCGCACCGTCAGGTCCATGTCATTGGTAGACAACTGTTTGCCACTCGAAGTTACATAGTCGAGGGGCGGGGCGACGAAAGCCACCTTGGGGGTGTGCTGACGGTTGGCGGCCTCAGCAATAGCCGGGACAAGTCCCATGCGCAGCGCCCCGTGGGCCCGTATCGTCTCGAAGATGGCAAGTGCCTTGGGATCGCTGTTGATCGCTTCCTGCAACTCGGCACCGGTGTAGCCGATATCCCAGGCATTGACGAAGATGGTCGGGATGCCGGCATTGAGCATCGTCGCCGTAAGCGTACCCACGCCGGGCACCTCCAGCTCATCCACGACGTTGCCGGTGGGGAAGATGGCGCCTTCGCCATCCGCCGGCTCCATGAAAGCGACCGGCACCTCGGCGGCGGGAAAGGTCACGCCGTCAAGCTCGAAATCGCCGGTTTCCTGCACCGCGCCATCGGTAATGGGCACCCGAACCAGAATGGTCTTTTCGATGTTGGCTTGCCAGACGCGCACTTCGGCCACGCCGTTCTGCGGAATGCGATCGGCGTCCACCAGACCGTTGCTGATGGCGAAGGGACCCACCGCCGCCGAGAGGTTGCCGCAATTTCCGCTCCAGTCGACGAATGGCTTGTCGATGGAGACTTGGCCGAACATGTAATCCACGTCGTGATCGGGCTGAGTGCTTTTGGACAGGATCACCATCTTGCTGGTGCTGGAGGTCGCCCCACCCATGCCGTCGATCTGCTTTTGGTAGGGGTCGGGGCTGCCGATGACGCGCAGAAGCAGTGCGTCCCGAGCGGGCCCCGGCTTCTGGACGGCCTCGGGAAGGTCCTGAAGACGAAAGAAAACACCCTTGCTGGTACCGCCGCGCATGTAGGTAGCGGGAATCTTGATCTGAGGCTTATGTACCATGAATCATGTCCTTTTATCGAGCTCGACCCGGGCCTTCCGGCGCCGGGTCGAGGTTAGACGTTATACAAAAAGTGCCTGTGCTCGGCCATGCGGCCCGGCAATCAGGCGGTCGCGCCTTCCGTAGACTCGAGGAAGTCCTTGGCAAAGCGCTGCAACACGCCGCCCGCGGCATAGATAGACAGTTCCTCGGCGGTATCCAGGCGACAGATCACCGGTACTTCCTCGCGTTCGCCGTTGGCGCGATTGATGATCAGCGTCAGGTTGACCCGGGGTGCAGGCTCGCCGAGCACGTCGAAGGTCTCGGTACCGTCGATGGCCAGGGTCTTGCGCGTGGTACCTTCCTCGAACTGCAAGGGCAGTACGCCCATGCCCACCAGGTTGGTGCGGTGGATACGCTCGAAACCTTCGGCGACGATGGCTTCCACGCCCGCCAGGGCCACGCCCTTGGCCGCCCAGTCCCGCGATGAGCCTTGGCCGTAGTCGGCACCGGCGATCACGATCAGGGGCTGCTTGCGCGACATGTAGGTCTCGATGGCCTCCCACATGCGTACTACCTGCCCTTCCGGCTCGACGCGAGCAAGAGAGCCCTGCTTGACCTTACCGTTCTCCTGCACCATCTCGTTGAACAGTTTGGGGTTGGCAAGGGTTGCACGCTGGGCGGTCAGGTGATCGCCGCGGTGGGTGGCATAGGAATTGAAGTCCTCTTCCGGCAGGCCCATCTTGTGCAGGTACTCACCGGCGGCGCTGTTCATCTGAATGGCGTTGCTTGGTGATAGATGGTCTGTGGTGATGTTGTCCGGCAGTACCGCCAACGGGCGCATTCCGGTCAGGCCCCGGGGCCTGGCCATATTGCCTTCCCAGTAGGGCGGACGACGGATGTAGGTGCTCTGAGCACGCCAGTCATAGAGCGGGTTGATCTTGGCCCGGGCACTTTTGTCCAGATCGAACATGGGGATGTAGGTCTTGCGGAATTGCTCCGGTTTTACAGCCTGCTTGACGATGGCATCGATCTCTTCATCGGCGGGCCAGATGTCCTTCAGCGTCACCGGATTGCCGTTGTGGTCATGGCCCAGCACATCCTTTTCGATGTCGAAGCGGATGGTGCCGGCAATCGCATAGGCCACCACCAGCGGCGGCGAGGCAAGAAAGGCCTGCTTGGCATGGGGATGAATACGACCATCGAAGTTGCGGTTGCCGGAAAGCACCGCTGTGGCATAAAGATCGCGGTCGATGATCTCCTGCTGGATGGCCGGATCAAGCGCCCCGGACATGCCGTTGCAAGTGGTGCAGGCATAGGCCACCACACCGAAACCGAGATCCTCGAGCTCCGACATGAGCTCGGCTTCTTCCAGGTACATCTTCACCGTCTTGGAGCCCGGCGCCAGCGACGATTTCACCCAAGGCTTGCGGGTCAGGCCGAGCTTGTTGGCGTTGCGTGCGATCAACCCTGCCGCCACCATGTTGCGCGGGTTGGAAGTATTGGTGCAGCTGGTGATGGCGGCGATGATGACGGCCCCATCCGGCATCTTTCCCTCTTCGTTTTCCACTACGCCACTGATGCCGCGTGCAGCAAGCTCGGAAGTGGGCAATAACGCATGAGGGTTGGAAGGTCCGGCCAGGGTACGACTCACGGAAGACAAGTCGAACGTCAGTACGCGCTCGTACTCTGCATCTTTCAGGCTATCCGCCCAGAGCCCGGTTTCCTTGGCATAGGTTTCCACCAGCTTGACCTGGTCGTCTTCGCGGCCGGTGAGCTTGAGATAATCGATCGTCTGGCCGTCGATGTAGAACATCGCCGCCGTGGCGCCATATTCCGGCGTCATGTTGGAAATCGTCGCCCGGTCGCCCACGCTCAGGCTCTCCGCGCCCTCACCGTAGAACTCAAGATAAGCCCCTACCACACGCTCGCGACGCAGGAACTCGGTGATCGCCAGCACCATGTCGGTACTGGTGATGCCCGGCTTGAGCTTGCCACTGAGTTCCACACCGATGATGTCGGGCAGGCGCATCATGGAGGCGCGACCCAGCATCACACTTTCGGCCTCGAGGCCACCCACGCCCACTGAAATCACGCCTAGCGCATCGACCATTGGTGTGTGGCTGTCGGTGCCCACACAGGTGTCGGGAAAGGCCACGCCATCGCGTGCCTGGACCACCGGCGACATCTTCTCCAGATTGATCTGGTGCATGATGCCGTTGCCCGGTGGAATGACATCGACGTTCTCAAACGCCGTCTTGGTCCAGTTGATGAAGTGGAAGCGGTCGTCGTTGCGCCGATCTTCGATAGCACGATTCTTCTCGAAAGCGCCTTCCTCGAAGCCGGCATGTTCGACGGCCAGGGAGTGGTCGACGATCAGTTGGGTGGGCACTACCGGGTTGACCCGGGCGGGATCACCGCCTTGCTCGGCGATGGCATCGCGCAGGCCTGCCAAGTCTACCAGGGCCGTTTGCCCCAGGATGTCGTGGCATACCACCCGCGCCGGGTACCAGGGAAAGTCCAGGTCGCGCTTGCGCTCGATCAACTGCTTGAGCGCATCGGTCAGCATCGCCGGATCGCAGCGACGCACCAGATTTTCGGCCAGCACCCGTGAGGTGTAGGGCAATTTGGCATAAGCACCCGGCTGGATTGCCTCGACCGCCTCACGGGTGTCGAAATAATCCAGCGCCGTGCCAGGCAAAGGCTTGCGATAGTCAGTGTTCATAGCGTCAGGTCATCCCGAGTAGTGTTCGATTCGAGTCGTGCTTGAGTAAAGTAAGGCGACCGGGAAACGGCCGCCTTTATCGCCTCAAGCGGCCAGGGTGGGATCAGTCACGCTGCTCGATCGGCACCCATTCGCTTTTCTCCGGCCCGACATAATCGGCGCTGGGACGAATGATGCGGTTGTTGGCACGCTGCTCGAACACATGAGCACACCAGCCGGTGACGCGCGAGCAGACGAAGATCGGCGTGAACAGCTTGGTGGGGATGTCCATGAAGTAGTAAGCGCTGGCATGGAAGAAGTCGGCGTTGCAGAACAACTTCTTCTCGCGCCACATCACTTCCTCGACACGCTCGGAAACCGGGTAGAGCACCTGGTCACCCACATCCTCGGAGAGCTTCTTGGACCAATGTTTGATGATCTCGTTGCGCGGGTCGGACTCGCGATAGATGGCGTGACCGAAGCCCATGATCTTGTCCTTGCGCTCGAGCATGCCCATGATTTCGCGCTCGGCTTGCTCGGGAGAAGTCCAGTCTTCGATCATGTCCATGGCGGCTTCATTGGCACCGCCGTGCAAGGGACCGCGCAGCGAGCCGATGGCGCCAGTCACGCAGGAGTGCATATCGGAAAGCGTCGAGGCACAGACGCGCGCCGTGAAGGTCGAGGCGTTGAACTCATGCTCGGCATACAGAATCAGCGAGACATTCATTACGTGAGCGTGCAGCTCGGAGGCCGGCTCATCGCGTAGCAGATGCAGGAAGTGTCCGCCCACGGAATCGTCGTCGGTCTCGGTCTCGATGCGAATGCCATCGTGCGAGTAGCGATACCAGTAGCAGATAATCGAAGGCAACACGGCCAGCAAGCGGTCCGAGGCATCCTGCTGCTGCTCGAAGCTCTCTTCGGTTTCCAAATTGCCCAGCATGGAGGCGCCGGTGCGCATTACATCCATCGGATGGGCGGAGGCCGGAATCTGTTCCAATACCGTTTTCAGCGCCTGTGGCAGGCTACGCAGGCCTTTCAGCTTGGTGATATAAGCGTCCAGCTCGGCCTGATTCGGCAGCTTTCCCTTGAGCAGTAGGTAAGCGACTTCTTCAAAACGGGCTTTTTCCGCCAATACCTTGATGTCAAAGCCACGATAGGTCAGGCCGGAACCTGTCTGGCCAACGGTACATAGGGCGGTGGTACCTGCACTCTGGCCACGCAGGCCTGCGCCACTAGTCGGTTTATCTGCCATTCTGGTATCTCCTTGATAATGCACTTATCGTTGTAAGAGCGTTCGTTACAACGCTATTGTTTCAAAACCTTCTGTTTTAAAAGCTGCTTGTGTCGTCGCTGTGCGCACCGACAGTTATTCGGCATCGTTCTGGTCAGTGAACAGCGCATCAAGTTTTTGCTCAAAATCATGATAATTAAGAAAATCATAGAGTTCGTCGCGGGTCTGCATCAGCTCGATCACATCACGCTGATGGCCCTTTTCGTGGATACTCTGGTAAACCTTGAGCGCGGCCTGGTTCATGGCGCGGAAGGCGGAAAGCGGGTACAGCACCATGCGGCAACCCACGTCACCCAACTCCTGCTGACTGAATAGCGGTGTGGCGCCGAATTCGGTGATGTTGGCCAGAATCGGGGCATCAACTCGCTCGCAGAAGGCGCGATAGTCTTCAAGGGTATGCACGGCTTCGGCGAAAATGGCATCGGCACCAGCTTCGATACAGGCATTGGCACGATCGATAGCGGCATCCAGTCCGTCTTTCTGGAAGGCATCGGTACGCGCGATCAGATAGAAGTCCGGATCCATGCGCGCATCAGCGGCGGCTTTGACGCGGTCGGCCATCTCGGCCTGAGAGACAATTGCCTTGTTAGGACGATGACCGCAACGCTTCTGGGCAACCTGGTCTTCGATATGCACGGCAGCTACACCGGCGCGCTGCATTTCCTTGACGGTACGGGCGATATTGAAGGCGCCGCCCCAGCCGGTGTCGATGTCCACCAGCAACGGCAAATCCGTAGCGCCACAGATGCGATGGGCATCTTGCACCACATCGTTCATAGTGGTCATGCCCAGGTCAGGCAAGCCGAACGAGGCGTTGGCCACCCCGCCACCGGAAAGGTAAATCGCCTTATGTCCTACCCGCTCGGCCATCATCGCCGTATAGGCATTAATGGTTCCCACGATCGGTAACGGCTGATTAGCTTCGAGGGCTGCGCGAAAACGGGCACCTGGCGTCTGTTGAGTCATACAAGTCTCCTGATGATTGTCCGACGTCAACGCGACGCCTGGGTCGGCTTTTCAAGCCGATTGTTCAATTCTGATAGTCAAGTCTGTTGTTCAAGTGCTGCTGCGTAACGGTCCACTACATTGGCTCTGGAGGCGCTGACATGGCGCCGCATGAGAAATTCGGCCAATTCCGCATCACCGGCTTCTATGGCATCCACGATTCGGTGATGTTCGACAAACGCCAGTTGAGGCCGGGTGCCACTGGCACTGAACTGGGTGCGGTACAACCTGACCAGGTAGTAAAGGTCATCGCACAGCAATGTCATCAACATGTGGTTATGACTGCCCTGAACGATGCGAAAGTGAAAGTCCAGATCCCCTTCGCGCTGGTAGTAGGCTTCTCCCCGGCGCAGATCGGCTTGACGCTCATGGACCGCCAGCACCTCTCGAAGACCAGCGATTTCCTCGGCACTCATATGTTCGGCCGCCAAGCGCGCCGCCATGCTTTCCAGGGCTTCGCGAACATCGAACAATTCCAGCAGCTCTTTCATCGACAATTGCACCACTCGCGCACCGACATGCGGCACGCGCTGGATCAGTCGATGAGCTTCGAGCCGCCGCATGGCTTCACGTAGCGGCCCCCGGGAAATACCATACGACTTGGAAAGGCCCGGCTCGGTGATCTTGCTGCCGGGCGCAAGCTCGCCGCGCACAATGGCATCCTGCAATTGATGAAATACGCGCTCAGCCAAGGTACGCACTTCGGGATGGAGCGTTTCGGTGCTGGTCGTATCCTGGTTTTCTAAGCCGGAATCAAATAGCGTCATGGAAAATTGTCGACAATTGAGTAATGAAAAGACTTTAGCTTTCTGTAACGATGGCGTCAATAAGCCATAGGGGGCGATGTCATACATCTTTCGTTGTATTTTAACGAGCTCTTAACCGCCTGACTGTCAACAATCAGTGTGATTTTAAGCTTCTAAGCATTGCGTGAAAAAGTCATCATATTCACTTGCTGGCCTCATCGATTCATCGCGCCTAGAATGTGTCGCCTCTAATCGGCCAGGCATTTTGCTTTATGACAACGCCATTAATGATCACTGCCCTGCCTTATTCTTCCAGCCCCCTGGCGTTGTTTGCGCGGTTGCGTCAACGTCCCGGCGCGATCCTGCTGGATAGCGGCCGTCCCGTTGCCACGTCGGGGCGTTACGACATCATGAGCAGCGACCCCCTAGCGTTGATGGAAGTGACGCAGCAAGGCCGGCTGCATTGCACACCGCCTTTATTGGAAGAATACGGCGCCGACCTTGATGTTTTTCAGGCCCAGCAGCAACTACTGGAGCAGCTCCCCCCTATCACGCTCGAAAGCGACTTGCCTTTCCTAGGCGGTTTACTCGGCTATTGGAGCTATGACCTGGGTCGCCGGCTACATGCCATTGACGCCACAGGCAAGGCCGTGACTCAGCTGCCGGCCTGCCGTTTGGGTCTGTATGACTGGGCGATCATCCAGGATCATCATTGCCAGCAAGCCTGGCTGGTAGCAACGGTCGAACGTGGCCGGCAGGTTCAAAGATGGCTTGCACAGCCACCCCCCGCCTCCTCCGAGTTTACCCTGCTGCAGGCGTTTACTGCAGAGTTGGACCGTCAGGCGTATGGCCAGCGCTTTCAAGCCGTTCAACGTTATATTCGCGCCGGGGATTGCTATCAGATCAACCTGGCTCAGCGCTTTCATGCCCCCTATACAGGCGATGTATGGCAAGCCTACCTGCGCCTGCGCAATGCTACCCCGACCCCTTTCTCGGGCTACATGGCGTGGGCAGACAAGGCGGTACTTTCCCTTTCTCCCGAGCGTTTTCTTCAATGCCGCCATCCTTGGGTGGAAACCCATCCAATCAAGGGCACTCGACCGCGCGGCAAGACCCCACAAGAGGATCGAACGCTGGCAAGCCAACTTTTGAATAGCGAAAAGGATCGTGCGGAAAATGTGATGATCGTGGATCTGTTACGTAATGATCTGGGACGTGTCTGTCAGCCTGGTAGCATCCGCGTCCCTCAACTGTGCAAACTCCAGAGCTATCCCAATGTTCATCATCTGGTCAGCGTGGTGCAGGGGCAATTAAGCGCTGACAGCACCCCGTTTGCCTTACTGGAAGCGGCATTCCCCGGCGGTTCGATTACCGGAGCCCCCAAGGTGCGTGCCATGCAGATCATCGACGAACTAGAGCCCAGCCAGCGCAGTATGTATTGCGGCAGCCTGGGTTATGTGGATAGGCGCGGCCACATGGATACCTCTATTGCCATTCGTAGCGTCATCGCCGATGCCGGTGAGCTGCATGTGTGGGGCGGAGGTGGGCTGGTAGCGGACTCAGTGGAGGCCGAAGAATATACCGAGACACTCGACAAGATTCGACATTTAATCGGCGCCCTTGAATAGGGCATAAAAATCGGTTTCTATAAATCAAAAAGGAATATAAAACCCTAACCAAACGGTATTGGGGAGAGGCCAAGCCCCTTTGATAGGCTAGGCATATCGACAATGTCTGTTTTTCTGATTGCCACCGGAGACCCCAATGACCCTGGATCTGGACACTATCAATCGTGACTTGGGTCACGACCCGAAAGCCTTGACCGAATGGGCGCTGGGCCTCGGCAAGCACGCTATCTGCACCACCAATTTTCGCCCTTTCGAAGCGGTGATTCTGCATCTGGTCACCCAGGTTCAGCCGGATATTCAGGTGGTATGGATGGATAACGGCTACAACACGCCGGCCACCTATCAATTTGCCGACGACATCACCAAGCGCCTGAACCTCAATTTGATCACCTACTTGCCGCGTCGCTCACGCGCCCACCGCGAAGCTGTGGAGGGCTTGGTACCCGATATCGAGGACCCGCGCCACACGGCATTCACTCAGGAAGTGAAACTGGAACCCTTCGAGCGGGCGTTGCGTGAAATGCAGCCGGACGTCTGGATTACCGCCCTGCGCGCCGAAGACACTCCTGAGCGCTCACGCATGCAGCCGGTATCGCGTAATGCTGATGGACTGTTGAAGGTAGCCCCGGTACTTCACTGGACGGCACGCGAGATGTACCAGTATCTACAGGCTCACGACTTGCCCAATAACTTCGATTATTTCGACCCCACCAAGGTGGAAGACAAACGCGAGTGCGGCCTACATCTTCAGCACTGACCGATTGGCTTTCAGGCAGTACTTTTAATATTCAGGCAGCTCCAGGCCTTCGAATAGCGCTTGTTCATGTCGCGGACCCGCCGTCAGTGCCGCATCGACTCGGTTACGGTCAAGGTGCGGTGCAAAGCGTTCAAGGAAATCGTACATATAACCGCGCATGAAGGTGCCCCGACGGATGCCGATCTTGGTGGTGGAGCTGGCAAACAAGTGGCTTGCATCCACCACCGTCAGGTCGCCGTCCAACGCCGGGTCCACCGCCATGTGCGCAACGATACCGACCCCCATCCCCAGACGTACATATGTCTTGATCACATCGGCATCAGAAGCTGTCAGCACCACATTAGGCGTAAGCTCCTGAGCCTTGAAGGCATCATCCAGTTGAGAACGACCGGTAAAACCGAAAACGTAGGTCACCAAGGGATAATCTGCCAAAGTTGCCAGGGTAAGCGGGCCTTCAAGGGTTTCCAGAGGATGACCTTTGGGTACCAACACACAACGGTTCCAACGATAGCATGGCAATAGAATGAGGTCCGTGAAAAGCTCCAGCGATTCGGTGGCAATGGCGAAATCCGCCTGCCCTTCACTTACCATCTGGGCAATCTGCTTAGGCGTACCTTGCTGCATATGCAGGGCCACATCGGGATATTTACGGGTGAACTCGCTGATCACGGGCGGCAAGGCATAGCGGGCTTGAGTATGAGTGGTAGCGATAGACAAGCTACCCCGGTGCTCATCACTGTGTTCTTGAGCCACTTGCTTGATGTTTTCGGACAAACGCAGCACTCTTCCTGCCAGCTCGATAATAGCCTCCCCTGCAGGCGTCACCCGGGTCAGGTGCTTACCGCTACGGGCGAATATCTCCACGCCAAGCTCATCTTCCAGCAATCGAATCTGTTTGGAAATACCCGGCTGAGAGGTGAAGAGGCTTTGCGCAGTGGCCGACACATTCAAATTGTGACGACTCACTTCCCAGATATAGCGTAATTGTTGTAATTTCATGCTCCCCTCCCGTAGCCTTTCTCACGAACGTTTGCCATCCTGATAACAGGCTTGATATAGCATCTCGGTATAGCGCTCGATAGAATAAATAATCCAAGAATAATTACCTTATAGCATATACATCCAGCATTTTAAGCGCAACGCGCTCCAAGGTCTTCCGCTGTCGTATTAGCACAGGAAATTTGCCACCACCTTCTACGCCCGCTAACATCTGCCGACTTGGCGCGGTAAAACGCCACTACACCGCATGATGATCGTTGCTCACTTTTGAGGCAACGTAACAGTAAGAGCAACGCAAACGGGAGAAGCATATGGCCAATAATGTTGATGTCACCAACGCCAATTTTGAACAGGAAGTACTTAACGCTGAACAGCCGGTACTGCTGAAGTTCTGGGCACCTTGGTGCGGCCCGTGCAAGGTGATGGCGCCGGTAGTGGACGAAGTGGCCGCTGAGCGTGAAACGAATCTCAAGGTGGTCAGCATCAACGTCGACGACGCGCCGGAAATTGCAGCGGAACAAGGCGTGCGAGGCGTGCCCACCGTGATGTTGTTCAAGTCCGGTACCAAGGTAGCTTCCTTGGTAGGCGCTCAGTCAAAATCACAGCTGGCACAGTTTATCGATCAAAACGCCTGACCCCTGTCCTGCCCCCTGTGTAGCTTCGCCGCCGACCTTGAGTCGGCGGCGTCATTCGTTGGCTACTGGCGACGCTTGGAGGGCGGCAGGTCGGCTTCCTCGATACTGGGAGGCGCCTTCGGCCCGCCTGCCCCCGGGCCAAGCAGGTACGACATCCAACGTGTTTGCGGATGACTATCTAGAGCAATCTTCAGCGTCATCGTCAAAAGCACCGATAACAGCATCCCGGCCGCACCGAAGATCCATCCCCATACCACCAGCGAAAGGAAGGCGACGAACGTCGACAATCCTAACGCCTGCCCCATCACTCTAGGTTCTACCAAATTTCCCAGTACGAAATTGATTACCAAGTAAGCCGAGGCCAATATCATTGCCTGCAGCAAGCCCCCATCCTGGGCTACCAACAGCAGCAGCACCGGTGGTATCGCCGCAATCGCCGAGCCGATATTGGGAATGAAATTCAACGCGAAGGCGAACACCGCCCACAGCAAAGGAAAGTCGACACCTACAGCCAGACAGGCCAGCCAAACCAATATGCCGGTGACCAGGCTGATCATGGTCTTGACCGCTAGATAACGTTTAAGCGTTGAACTGAACTCTCTGAAACGCTTCAAGCTCGGTGCTGGATTGACCAGTGCGCGCGATACCTTCTCGCGAAAATTCAGCGTTTCAAACAGCATGAAAATGACCAGCAATGACACAATAATGCTTTGCATGAAAAGGTTGCCTATTTCCCCCAGAAACTGGGGAACCCAGGAAGTCTCTTCATCCATATTGAATATATTACTTAGCTGGTCCGGGTTGATCGCCAACCCCTTCGAGGCCAAGACATTGAGTATATTCCAGTAATGTTCATACAAACGTGATTCAATGTCGGGCAATGCTTCAATAAACGTAGTAAAACTATTCACCACCAATAAACCGAGCAAGGAGACAAATACCAGCAACACCAACAGCGTCAGCCACACAGCAGCGCGTAAGCTCAATCCCCGCCGATTCAACCACTGCACCGGCGCCGTACACACAACAGCAATGAAAATTGCCAGCAGCAACGGCACGAGCAACTCGGCTCCGGCTTTCATTCCAGCCACAATCACCACCAATGCCGCCATCGCCAAGGTAGCGTTCAGAGGCACATTGCGGTAATACTCATCCGTTAATTTCGTCATATCCATTACTCTTGCCTGCCATCTTTTCCATCATGGTTGCGGCTCGCCAAGAGCACAAACCCAATGGCATTTTCTTGAGCCGCTTCGTGCGGACGCGAGTGAACTTTCCAACGTCTCATGCTTCCAACCCGCTCATTCAACCCGCTCAGATATCAACCAATACGTCGGTTTTCTGCAAGGAGGCTTAATATGTTGCCGCTTGATCACGCCAAAACGCTGCGCCACCCATTTTTGGCCACACTCCTCGGCACTCTTGTCGTACTCATGAGCGCGCCTTCCGCCTCCGCTTCGGCCTCTCATCCACCGCCTTCAATCAACATTCAAGCCCAAGCCTCGATGGACGTCGAACCAGATAAGGCCACCTTGAAGGCCAGGCTGTGGGAACACACCCCCGCTGTGGCGCAACGTGACAGCCAGACGCAGGATAGCGACGCCTTGGCCGAGGCACGCCAACGCCTGGAGCAGCGTGCCAGCGAGCTGATTGGTCACATGGAAGAAATAGGTCTGGCGCGTGACGCCATCAATGCAGGGTCACTCAATATACGACCAGAACATGTCAACGGTCCTTCGCAGAGCAATGAGCGAGAAACGCTTGTACGTACCCGCCTGGAACGCCCTATCGAGGTAGCACTGAACGACCTGGAGCGACTGGAAGATATACTTGATGCCTTGGTCGATGCGGGAGTGAACTCGCTTGACGGCGTTCAATTCGACTTGAAAGACCGTGAAGCCGCCACCGATGAAGCCTTGGTAAAAGCGTTAGAAAAAGCTCGCCATAAAGCGCAACTGATGGCCGACACGCTGAACATTACGCTTGGCGAGATCACTCAGGTCCAGGAAACGCAATCGCCGGTCTTCGCCCCGCGCATGATGTCGATACGTGCCGACAGCATGGAAAGCAGTGGCACCCAAGCCGAATATCACCCCGGCATCATTCGCATCGATGCCGGAGTCAACGTTCAATGGGCCATTACAGAGAAAGCCGCTCGACCCCACCCAGGTAAGGACGCAGCGGCTCAGGAATAGTCACCGAGCCGTCGGCCTGCTGGTGATTCTCCATTACCGCCAGCAGGCAACGTCCCACCGCCAAGCCCGAGCCGTTCAAGGTATGCAGTAACCGAGGCTTCTTTTCTTCGGGATGACGAAAACGCGCTCGCATGCGCCGCGCCTGAAAATCCTCACAGTTGGAAACCGACGAAATCTCACGGTACGTTTCCTGGCTAGGCAGCCACACTTCCAGATCGTAGGTCTTGGCCGCGCCGAACCCCATGTCCCCGGTACACAGGGTCACCACGCGATACGGCAACGCCAGCGCTTGCAGAATCGCTTCCGCATGGCCGCGCATTTCCTCTAGCGCCGTATAGCTGGTCTCCGGCTCCACCAGCTGTACCATTTCGACCTTGTCGAACTGATGCTGGCGAATCATGCCCCGCGTATCACGCCCATGCGACCCCGCTTCACTACGAAAACAGGGCGTATGCGCGGTCAGCTTCATGGGTAGCACTGCCTGGTCGAGTATCTCGTCACGGGCAAAATTGGTCAGCGGCACCTCGGCGGTGGGAATCAGGTGATAGCCGCGCTCGTCATCCAGCTTGAACAGGTCCTCGCCGAATTTGGGCAACTGGCCGGTGCCAAACAGGGAGTCACGATTGACCATATACGGCACATAGCACTCTTCGTAGCCATGTTGCTCGGTCTGTATGTCCAGCATGAACTGGGTCAGCGCACGATGCAGGCGCGCAATCGGACCCCGCATCACCGCAAAGCGGGCACCGGTCAGCTTGGCTGCCAGGTCAAAATCGAGATAACCGGATTTCTTGCCCAGATCGACATGATCCAACACTTCGAAATCGAACTCGCGCGGCGTGCCCCAGCGATGAAGTTCCACGTTGTCGTCTTCAGTCTTGCCTTCCGGCACGCTTTCATGCGGCAGGTTGGGCATGCCGCTCACCAGCGTCTCCCATTGTTCCTGAGCATCGGCCAGCTTGATCTTGGCGCTATCCAGACGGTCCCCAAGATCGCTGACTTCCGCCAACAAGGGGACAATATCTTCGCCATTGGCCTTGGCCTTGCCAATTGCCTTGGAACGCTGATTGCGCTCATTCTGCAATTTTTCGGTTTCGGTTTGCAGCTCGCGGCGCTGGGTTTCCAGCCTTTGCAGCTGCTCGATATCGAGCACAAAGCCCCGCCGGGCCAGTTGTCGGGCAACCTCTTCAAGATCACCGCGCAGCAGTTTCGGATCGAGCATGAAATCCTGTCCCTTGGCCTGAAATCAATCAACTATGCGCAACGCAAGCTGCGCGAAAAGGTGCCTATTGTAGGCAAAAGCCGACCCAGGAGCCATGGCCTCACCGGAACGTTACCAAAAATCCTCGTTTTTAATAGGTAAGGGGGAGCTAATGGAGAGGCCTCAGGGAATCAGCCAAGAAAGAATCACCAGCCCGACCAAGGTTCGGAGCACCCCGCCAACGACCGAACCACGCAGCAGAGCGCGGATGCCGCCGAAAACGATCAAGAGACCGATCACCAGTACGGCGATGCTGAAGAACGAGGCGTTGATGCCTAGCGACCGGGTCAACCCATCCACGAAGGCATCCATGGCACCAAAGAAATTGCTGAACATTGCCACTAGAAAATCGACGAAGGCGCGAATGATCTCGCCTATTTTTTCACCGACTGAATCAAAAAAACTGATTGACTGCATAAAAATGATTTCCGGAAACAGGTAGCAACTGACCATTGATGGAATAGGTGGTTCCGGAAAAACCGGCGCACGTGATTCAGTGAATGCTACAGCATGTATTGGCCGTACATGTAGATTACAAGGCTGGCGATTGGTAACCAGCCAGGAGGCATTGCATGATGAGACGTATTCGGCACCAAAATATGCCTATAGAACCCCCCAACCCTTGGAGCCCCGCATGAGCACTTCGTCACCTTTCGAGCTGACCCTGACCGCACTCGATGCGCTGCATGACCAAGACCCCCGCCATGTCGAGGTGGGTGGCGAGCCGGTTCCCCGAGAATTATGGTACGCGCAACGCATGAGCGAATGGCTGGAAAGAGTTCATGAAGCCCCGGATGAGTTGCTGCGGCTGGCAGTGCGCGCTCAGCACCTGCAACGCTGGCAGGTGCCGCGCGAAGACTACCCCGCAGGTCGGGTGGGCTATCTGACCTGGCGTCGCGACCAGGGAAAGCGCGCCGGCGAGACCACCGCAGGCCTGATGGAGAACGCCGGTTACAGTCCCGAAGACGCCGCGCGTGTCGCCTGGATGATCCGCAAGCAAGGGTTGGGTCGTGACGCCTGCGTTCAGGCATTGGAAGATTGCGCCTGTCTGGTCTTTCTGGAAAATTATTTCGGCGATTTTTCGCGCACCTTGGAACACGACCACATGCTGCGCATCGTGCAAAAGACTTGGGGAAAGATGTCACCTCAAGCGCATGAATTGGCCTTGGCGCTGCCCATGTCGACAGAAGCTCGCCGCCTGGTGGAAGAAGCGTTGGCCGGGTAATGCAATGCATGGCGCTGAGTGCGCCTGACCTTTCGCTGCGGTAAAGTAAGCCCTACTTACTTCCCCTCCGGCAACGCCGGCAGCGATGGCTTGAATATGGCTTGAACGTCAACTACCTCCGGCTGAAGCCGGAGGCTTGTAACAACAAGCCCGGTTGACCAGGGAGGGCGGTAGCCAACCCGCTACGTTGGTAACAGGTCGCCAAGACCCACCCCGCCGTACTTCCTCAGCGGCGGGCTCTGGAAGGTCAGGATCATGCTGCGGTACGCCGCCATGGGCGCAAGGTAAAACGCCGAAGGTTCTGACCGCTGCGGAAACGCAGGAGCCGGTTATCGACATTCCCGAGGGGAGACGGGGCGCAAGCCCCGCGACACCAGGCCCGTAAGGGCATTAACACGGAGGAAATCGCCATGGCGGTTTTCGTATTGGATAAACACAAGCAGCCGTTAATGCCGTGTAGCGAGAAGCGCGCTCGGTTGCTGCTGGAACGTGGCCGCGCCGTGGTGCATAAGCGCTATCCGTTCACGATCCGGCTGAAGGATAGGATGGGTGGCGACACCCAGCCGTTACGCCTGGGCATCGACCCCGGCAGCAAGACGACCGGGCTGGCGCTGATGCGTGAAACGAACGATGGCCAGCGGCATGTGCTATGTCTGTTTGATCTCGTTCATCGCGGCTACTCGATCAGGAAGGCGATGGAACAGCGGGCTGCGTTTCGGCGGCGTCGCCGTTCAAAAAACCTGCGTTACCGCGCGCCGCGTTTTGACAACCGCACCAAGCCCAAGGGCTGGCTGGCCCCCAGCTTGCAACATCAGGTGGATACGGTGATGGCGTGGGTCAATCGGTTTTCTCGGTTGACACCGATCACTGCGATCAGCCAGGAGTTGGTGCGTTTCGACACCCAAAAGCTGGAAAACCCTGAAATTAGCGGCGTGGAATATCAGCAAGGCACGCTGCTTGGCTACGAGGTACGCGAGTACCTGCTGGAAAAGTGGGGCCGTGAGTGTGCCTACTGCGGCACCAAGGATACGCCACTGGAAATCGAGCATGTCGTGCCGCGCACGCGCCAAGGCTCTAACCGCGTCAGCAATTTGACGTTGAGTTGCCACGACTGTAACCAAGCCAAGGATGCCCTGCCGCTGGCTGACTTCTTTGCCACCGACAGAGGGCTAAGAAAGCGCCTGAAAGCCAACGGACACACGGCTGAAACACAGCTTGAGCGGGTAGAGCGCCAGCTTAAACAGCCACTACGCGACGCCAGTGCGGTCAACGCGATCCGCTGGTCGCTGTTCAGCGCACTCAAGACGACCGGCCTGCCGATGGCCGTCGGCACTGGCGGGCGCACCAAATACAACCGCCAGCGCCTTACTATTCCCAAAACCCACGCCCTGGATGCGGCCTGTGTCGGTGCTTTCGACACTCTGCACGATTGGGCGGTTCCGACGCTGACCATCAAAGCCACCGGGCGCGGCAGCTACAAGCGTACCCGCTTAACCAAGCACGGCTTCCCTCGCGGTTTCTTGATGCGGCAAAAGCAAGTTCAGGGGTTTCAGACCGGCGATATGGTCAAGGCTATCGTGCCAACCGGCAAGAAAGCCGGAACGCATACCGGGCGTGTCGCGGTGCGCAAAACCGGCAGCTTTAACATCCAGACCGAACACGGAGCGGTGCAAGGCATCTCGCACAAATACTGCGCGGTGACCCAGCGCAGCGATGGCTACGGCTATCACCTGACATCCACTAACCGACAAAAAGGAGGAGCGGGACAGACGGTGGCGTAATCCTGGTCGCCCTGCGGGCGACGCGCTATCCCTCCCGGCACTAGAAGTACCGGGTATCTCGCGCAAAATCTGATGATTGCACCTCTGGATACTCAAACCGCTCTTATCGAGCGTCTCGACAAGCATTACGTACGTTTTCTGGCAGCGCTGAAAACCGCCGGTTTTGAAGGCGATATTGCGCCTGATTACGCTAATCGCACGGTGCTTGCGACCGATAACTCGATCTATCAGCGCTTGCCCCAGGCGGCGCTCTACCCCAGGCATGCCGAAGATATCCAACGCATCACCAAGCTGGCATCGGAAATGCCGCATCGCAATATCGTCCTCACCCCACGAGGCGGCGGCACCGGCACCAACGGCCAGTCGCTCACCGATGGGCTGGTGGTGGATGTCACGCGCTACATGAACCGGATTCTGGATATCGACCCGAAAAACCGGCAGGTGCGCGTGCAGGCCGGCGTGGTCAAGGACCAGCTCAATGCGGCTCTCAAGCCGCATGGGCTGTTCTTTGCCCCGGACCTTTCCACCTCCAACCGCGCCACCATCGGCGGAATGATTTCCACCGATGCCAGTGGCCAAGGCAGCTGCGAATACGGCAAGACGCGCAATCATGTCCTGGAACTGGATAGCATCCTGCTGGGGGGGAGTCACCTGAAGAGCCGCCCACTCAACAAGGCGGAAGAACAGGCCGAATGCGAGCAAAGCGGTATTCGCGGTCGCGTCCACAAGACCGCGCAAGACATCATCGACACCCAAGCTGAGCTGATCAAGGCGACCTTTCCCCCACTGAACCGCTGCCTGACCGGTTATGACCTGGCCCACCTGCGCGATGCAGAAGGCCGCCTGGATATCAACAGTCTGATGTGCGGTTCGGAAGGTTCATTGGGGTTTCTCAATGAAGCCGTGCTCAATGTGCTGCCGATTCCCAAGCACTCCACCCTGGTCAACGTGCGCTATGCAAGCTTCATGGAGGCGCTGCGTGACGCCAAGGCCCTGATGGAAAGCGGCTCCTCATCTGCTCAGCCGCAGCCGTCACGTCCCACTTCCATCGAAACCGTCGATGACAAGGTATTGCTGCTGGCGATGGATGATTTCGTCTGGGACAGCGTCGCCGAGTTCTTTCCCCAGGAAGATGGCGAAACCACCCAGGTCGTGGCGATTCGCGGCATCAACCTGATCGAATTCAACGACGATGATCCCGAGCGTTTGGCTGAACGCGTCGCAGCGTTTACCCAGCACCTTACCCATGATGAAAGCGTGCCTCGGCTGGGCTACACCTTGGCGGAAGGCAGGTCGAAAATTCAGCGCATCTATGCCATGCGTAAGCGTGCGGTGGGGCTACTGGGCAATGCCAAGGGCGAAAAGCGCCCGATTCCGTTTGTCGAAGATACCGCCGTGCCACCGGAGAACCTGGCGGATTTCATCGGCGAGTTTCGCGCCGCCCTGGACGCCCGGGGGCTGGAATACGGCATGTTCGGCCATGTGGATGCCGGGGTATTGCATGTACGCCCCGCCATCGACATGAAAGACCCTCGGCAGGCACGCCTGATTCGAGAGGTGTCGGATGAAGTCGCCGCCCTGACCCAAAAATATCACGGCCTGCTATGGGGTGAACATGGCAAGGGCATACGCTCGGAATACGCGCCTAAATTTTTCGGTGACCTTTACCCCAGCCTGCAACGTGTGAAAGCCGCTTTCGACCCCCACAACCAGTTGAACCCGGGCAAGATCGCCACCCCACTGGGCGACACGCCGGTGAAAGCCAACGACCCCAATCTTCTGGCCATCGATGGGGTGACCACACGCGGGGAACTCGATCGTCAGATTGACGAACAGGCATGGCAAGCCTATGACGCCGCGGTGTATTGCAACGGCAACGGCGCCTGCTACAACTACGATGTCGATGACCCCATGTGTCCATCGTGGAAAGCCACCCGAGACCGTATTCACTCGCCCAAGGGGCGTGCCAGCCTGATTCGCGAATGGCTGCGGCTGCAAGGGCAAGCCGGCATCGACGTCGTGGATGAATCGCGTAAAAAGAAAGCCGAAGGCCGCTGGGGATTTATCAAGAGCTTCCCGGTGCGCACCTTCAATACATTGGCCCGCCGCAATAACAACGATTTTTCCCATGAAGTGTATGACGCCATGGCCGGCTGCCTGGCCTGCAAGTCATGCGCCGGCCAGTGTCCGGTAAAGGTCAACGTACCGCAGTTTCGCTCGCAGTTTCTCGAGGTCTACCACGGTCGCTACCTGCGTCCGTTGCGTGATTATGTGATCGGCGCCACGGAATTCACCATGCCGGCGCTCGCCAGAATGGCGCCTGTGTATAACACCTTGATCGGCCAACGCTGGGTCGAAAAATTGATGGCAGGCCCCCTGGGCATCAGCGATAGCCCGCCACTTTCCCGCGCCAACCTGAAAAAACAATGCCAGGCCTGGGGAATCAGCGAAGCCACCCCCACCTCTCTGGCGCTGCTTACCGAACAACAGAAAGCCCGTAGCGTGGTGATTGTCCAGGATGCGTTCACCAGCTACTTTGAAGCTAAACTGGTGATGGATATCGTCGAGCTTTTATCGCGCCTGGATATCCGTGTATTCGTGGCGCCTTATTCCGCCAATGGCAAACCCTTGCACGTACAAGGTTTTCTGGGCGCCTTCGAACGCACCGCCGAAAAGCAGGCCAAACGTTTGCGCACCCTTGCCGATTTCGGCGTGCCCCTGGTAGGTATCGACCCGGCCATGACCCTCACTTATCGTCAAGAATACGTCAAATCGCTGGGCGCCAAGGCGGTACCCGAAGTACTAATGCTTCAGGAATGGCTGTTGTCGCTGGGCGCGCGTTTCGTGCCGCATGACCTGACGCTCCACGACCCCGGCTATCAGTTGCTTTCGCATTGCACGGAAAAAACCAATGCCCCGGGCAGCCCCAAGGCCTGGCAGCAAGTGTTCGCAGCGTTCGGTCTGAACCTGGAATTGGTCGCGACTGGCTGCTGCGGCATGTCCGGCACCTATGGTCATGAGACGCGTAACCTAGCCACCTCAACCACCATTTATGCGCAATCCTGGCAACCGGTGGTGGAAGACAGTCAACGCCAAGACCTGTTACTGGCGACCGGCTATTCCTGTCGCAGCCAGGTCAAACGCTTCTCCGAGACAACGCTGTTGCATCCGCTGCAGGGGTTATTGAAAACCCTCAAGGAAAGCGGCCGCCATTAAACAATATTCTCAGGAGGGAGAATGTCGAAAACCCTGATCGTGCTGGGATTGGTGATTGTGGCTATCGGCCTGCTCTGGCCCTGGCTTTCCAAACTTCCCCTGGGCCAGTTGCCCGGGGATATCGTCATTCGCCGTGAGAATTTCTCTTTCTACTTTCCTGTCACCACGATGATCTTGGCAAGCCTGCTGCTATCGATACTACTGTGGTTAGTGAATCGCTAGTTTCGAATCAACAGACCCCGTTAAAAGGAGCACCGTGATGATTGAGCTATATACCTGGAGCACACCCAATGGCAGGAAAGCCTCCATCATGCTGGAGGAGCTCGGCTTGCCTTATCGGGTGATTGCCGTGGACATCACCAAAGAGCAGCAACACGACGCCGAATTTCGCAAAATCAGCCCGAATGGCAAGATTCCGGCACTACTCGATCATGAGGCCAAGGATGCCTCGGGGCAGCCGAGACGGCTGTTCGAGTCGGGAAATATCCTGATTTACCTGGCGGAAAAGACCGGCATTCTACTGCCGGAATCAGGTGAAGAGCGTAGCGAGACATTGGGCTGGCTATTTTTCCAGATGGCTCACCTTGGACCCATGGTAGGCCAATGGCACTGGTTCAAGAATGCCGCCCCGGAAAAAAGCGACATGGCCATCAAGCGCTATCGCGAGGAATCCTTGCGTTTGCTGGAAGTCATGAATGCCCGGTTAGAGGAGGAGCCTTACCTGGGAGGCGCTCACTACAGCATCGCAGATATCGCCTGCTATGCCTGGGCGAAAACTGCCGTTGAGGAGCTCAGTGAGGAAGAGACCGAAGCCGAGGCAGTGGCCGGCCTGAACCCCCTGCTGAATTGGCTCAAGCGAGTCGGCGCCCGTCCTGCGGTTGTTCGAGGGATGCAAATCCCCGACGATCAGCAAAAAGAGCAGGCCGCCACTCGCAGCTCCCTCAGGGAGTCGGCTGAGTAATGCTCTGCTCTTTATAAAGCGTAACGACGCACTATGCCGTGAAGACCCTACGCCGTAAAGAACAGGCGGCGCAGGGCCTCTCCCGGATTTTCCTCGCGCATGAAGGCCTCACCCACCAGAAAGCCGTGAACGTCGTGGCTGCGCATGCGCTGGATATCCGCCTGTTCGTGAATGCCGGACTCGGTGATCACCAGGATTTCAGCGGGAATCAGCGGTAATAGTTCCAGGGTAGTTTCCAGGCGCGTCTCGAAGGTGTGGAGGTTGCGGTTGTTGATACCCACCAGAGAAAGCCCCAGCTTGAGCGCTCGCTCAAGCTCCTGCGCATCGTGAACCTCGACCAGCACATCCATGCCAAGTTCGATGGCTTGTCGATTAAGGTCCACTAACTGGCTGTCATCCAGCGCCGCCACAATCAACAATATGCAATCGGCGCCAATGGCCCGCGCCTCGGATACCTGATAGCCGTGGGTAATGAAATCCTTGCGGATTACCGGCAGATCACAGGCATCCCGAGCGGCAATCAGGTAATCCTCATGGCCTTGAAAGAAGTTCGCGTCGGTCAACACGGATAAACAAGCCGCGCCACCCTGAGCATAACTTATGGCAATCTCAGCTGGATCGAAAACTTCCCGGATAACGCCCTTGGAGGGAGAGGCTTTCTTGATCTCGGCGATCACACCAGGCTCACCCGCCTTGATGCGTTGCGTCAACGCCTGGATAAAACCGCGTGGCGCCGTTTGCTCTACCGCCAATGCCAGAAGATCGGCTTCAGATACCGCCTGACGACGTTCGGCAACCTCTGCATCTTTTTGCGCCAGGATACGGGTCAGGATGGTAGGGGTGACAGTTTGATTCATGAAAATCTCTTCGCAAAAAGGACAGAAACAGCGCTCAACGGAAGACCCGGGTGAAATTCGCCAGCTCGTTCATTTTTTCCAGCGGCAACTTGGATGCCTGAGCATCCTGGGCCAGCAATACGCCTTCTTTCAAATCATCGGCAACCCCGGCGCAATAGAGGGCAGCGCCGGCATTCAAGGCCACTATATCAGCGGCTGCGCCATCGCCCACCAGGGACGCACGCACCAGGCGCAGGCTGTCTTCGGCACTCGCCACCTGCAACGCAGCCAGGCTCTGGCGTTCGATGCCCAGGCTTTCCGGGGTGATGGTGTATTGGGTAATCGCACCATCTTTCAATTCCGCTACTTGGGTGGGTGTCGCCAGAGAAATTTCATCCAGGCCATCCTCGGAGTGAACCACCATGACGTGGCGGCTGCCCAGATGCTGCAGCACTTCCGCCATCAACGGCACCAGTTCCGGTGCATAGACCCCTAATACCTGATTCGGCGCACCTGCTGGATTGGTCAGCGGCCCCAGGATATTGAACAGGGTGCGCACGCCCATTTCCCGCCTTGGGCCGATGGCATAACGCATCGCCGGGTGATGATTGGGCGCAAACATGAACCCTACCCCGACCTGCTCGATACAGCGCCCGACTTGTTCCGGCTTGAGATCCAGGTAGATTCCTGCCACATCGAACAGGTCCGCACTGCCTGAAGACGAAGACACACTGCGATTGCCGTGTTTGGCGACATGGGCGCCGCCGGCAGCCGCCACGAAACTTGCCGCAGTCGACACATTGAAAAGGTTGGCGCCGTCTCCCCCGGTACCCACGATATCAACCACATTCTCGGCATGGATCGAGACGCGATTCATCAGTTCACGCATGACTTGAGCGGCGGCACTGATCTCTTCCGCCGTTTCCCCTTTCATGGCCAACCCGATCAAGAAGCCACCGACCTGAGCATCAGTGGCTTCGCCGGTCATGATTTTCCGCATGACGCTATGGGTAGCTTCAAAGGATAAGTGTTCACGGCGCATTACCGCGTTGATGGCATCTCGCATCTGCATGAAAAGGACGTCCTCGCGTTCAGGGAATTGGGTAGCGCAGCATGGCACTTATCTAAGCTTCAATAAGCCGCGCCCAAGCGTTAAGCCGCGCTCGAGCCACGCTTGAGAAAATTGGCCAGTAGCTCATGGCCCTGGTGGGTCAGGATCGATTCTGGATGAAACTGTACCCCCTCTATATCCAGCTCGCGGTGGCGCAACCCCATGATCAAGTCGGGCGTCACGTCCTCCTTGCTTGTCCAGGCAGTCACTTCCAGACAGCCAGGCAAGCTTTCTCTTGCCACCACTAGGGAGTGATAGCGCGTGACTTCCAAGGGGTTATCCAAGCCGGCAAACACCCCTGTACCGTCATGCTCGACGGCGGAAGTTTTACCATGCATGACCTGCGGCGCTCTAACCACCTCGCCGCCATACACCTGGCCAATCGCCTGATGACCCAGGCAAACGCCTAGAATCGGAAGCTTGCCGGCAAAATGCTTGATGGCCGCCATCGAGATACCCGCTTCATTGGGGGTGCAAGGCCCTGGTGAAATCACCAAATGGCTTGGCGCGATTGCCTCGATTTCTTCCACAGTGATTTCATCGTTACGATAGGTCAGCACCTCGGCGCCCAACTCCCCCAAGTACTGCACTATATTGAAGGTGAAGCTGTCGTAATTGTCGATCATCAAAACCTTTTTAGGCATAAGCTTTTGATTCCTATAGGCTTTGTTGTCTTGCGCGCATATGTTCACTCATAATCTCACTCACGATGCCATGAGTTGCGGTGCGGCAGGCGTTGGTATTGAGGCCGATTGTACCGTTTGGTGTGGTTGGGTGCTACGCTGCTATTCCGGGGTCGCACCAATGTGCGGGATGCGGGCGCACCACCCAGTGCAAACGATTGAAAATGTGTCTAGCCACGATAGTTTATTGATGCTGGTAAGAGCTCCGTGCAGTCTCTATCATCGTCAGCATTATCATGATTGCCGGGAGCGCGATATGCACAAGGTGCGCAGTTATGCAAAAGGCCTTATTTTTTCAAGTTTTTTTGCACTAAACATAGGGCTTATTACAAGCGTGTCGACGGCTTGGGCCGATAATCATACTCCCTTGGAAATCGTGGCCACTTTCTCTGTTCCCGCCGATTTGGTTGAACGTGTCGCGGGTGAGCACGGCAATGTCACCTCGCTCACCCCTCGCGGCGCCGAAGCACATGACTGGGAACTCACCCCCAGCAACTTCATGGCGTTGGAAGATGCCGATATCGTTTTCTATAATGGCTTCAATCTGGAACAGTGGATGTCTCAGGTCAGGGCCACCTTATCCGAAGACGTTCCCTTGGTGGAACTGGCCGCACAAGCCGATTATCCCACCTTGCCGATTATCACCGGCGACTACGAAGGTGAAACCGACCCGCATATGTGGATGGACCCACGTGCGGCTGCTGCCTATGTCAACGTGATTGCCGAATCACTTGCCGAGAAGCAACCCGCCCACGCCGATGCCTTTCATCAGCGTGCCGAAGACACCGTCAACGCCCTCTATGCCCTGCATCAGGAATTGACTGAATTACTCGGTACGATTTCCGACAACCAGCGTTTGCTGATCACCAGCGAAGCGGCATTTTCCTATTTTGCCGATGCCTATGGCTTTACTCATAACGGCATCTGGGGCACCAATAGCGAAACCGAAGGCACCCCAAGCCAGGTCATGCGTGTGATCGACCTGGTCAATACCCGTCAACCCAAGGCACTCTTCTGGGAGAGCACCATCTCCGATCGCCATGTCACTGCCATAGCCCGCGATACTCAGGTTGAGATAGCAGGACCGCTTTACGTCGATTCGCTAAGCTCCGATGAAGGGCCGGCAGCCGATTACTTTGCCTTGATGCGTCACAATGCAAAACTCTTGCGCGACACCCTTGGGGGAATCCAGGAGTGATTTCAGAGCCTGACTCGTCTGCAGTCGACATTCAGGGGGTCTACGCCGCCTATGACGGCCAGCCGGTACTGATGGATATCAACCTGCGACTGAAGGCCCATCAATGGACGGCCATCATCGGCCCCAACGGCGCCGGCAAATCGACCTTGTTTCATTTGCTGATCGGCAGCATGAAGCCTCTACGCGGCTCCATTCAGGTATTCGGCGGTTCCCTTTCCGAGCACCGCCGGGCCGGCACCATTGCTTATATGGCACAACGCGAAGCCATTGAATGGGATTTTCCGATCTCGGTAAAAGAAGCCGTGATGACCGCACGCTACGGTCTCATGCGCCAGGATACTGTCTGGCGTCGGCTATTGCCGCCTCGCTGGTCTGACCGGGCGCATCACCAGGCCGTTGAAGAGGCTCTGGAAGCAGTGAACATGTCGGATCTTGCCAGGCGCCCCATCGGCGCACTTTCCGGCGGACAGAAAAAACGCGTGTTGCTGGCGCGCGCTTTAGCGCAAAACGCCAAGGTACTGCTGCTGGATGAACCCCTGGCCGGGGTCGACCCAGTCAGTGAACGCTTGATTCTGAAGGTGTTGGCGCAACAACGCAGCGCCGGACGCACCATTCTCATGGTAACCCACGACCTGGTGGGAACACGCCAGCATGCCGACCATGTGGTTTTGATCAATCGCGGCGTGGTCGATCAAGGTATACCAGAGCAGATGTTGAGCGAACATATGCTGGCACGTATGGCTGTCGCCACCCCGCTGGATTTAGCCGAGGAGTGGCAATAATGCAAGCATTCGAGATGCTGGGCTTTTCCTTGGTCGAGCTGCTGATCAATGCCCTGATGGTAATCGTTGGCTGGCTTCCCGAATCACTGGCCGCGCCCTTTCAGTATGCCTTCATGCAACGCGCCCTACTGACCTCGATACTGGTCGGCGCGATATGCGGCATGCTTTCCTGCTTCGTGGTACTCAAGCGTTGGTCGTTGCTGGGGGATGCCATTTCCCATGCGGTTCTTCCAGGGGTGGCGATTGCCTATCTCCTGGGCTGGCCGTTTTTCGTCGGCGCCTTTATTACCGGCGCCCTGACCTCGTTGGGAATTGGTGCAATAGAACGTCACACCCGGATCAAGTCCGATGCCGCCATGGGCTTGATGTTCACTGCCGCTTTTGCTCTAGGCATCGTCATCATCAGCAAGATCGCCTCCAACACTCACCTGATGCATATCCTGTTCGGCAATGTGCTCGGGGTGCAGCCTTCCGCCTTGTTACTCACGCTATTTTCCGGCGTACTGGCAGTGGTCGTCGTGGCGCTGGCCTACCGCCCGCTGTTGCTCTATACCTTCGACCCACAACAGGCTCAGGCCTTGGGGTTCAATACCGGCTTGATTCATTACGGGCTGATCCTGCTTCTGACCCTGACCATCGTCGCCAGCCTGGAAACCGTGGGCATTATCCTGGTGGTGGCCATGCTGATCACACCGGGAGCCACGGCCCATCTGCTTACCGATCGTTTTGCCGTCATGCTGGGCTTGTCGGTGGGCGTCGGTGTGTTGTCGGCGGTCATCGGATTATCGCTTTCGGTGACGTTCGATGTGGCCTCGGGCGGCACAATCGTACTGGTAGCCACCACCCTGTTTCTGCTGGCCTTGCTGCTGTCGCCTTCTCATGGGCTTATCGCCCGGCAATGGCGACGCCAACGCTACAAGCACGGCTGACGCCACGACAGTTGCACTCCCTTCTTTCCGGCCTAGCCTCAGCTTTCGTCGAGGTTATCCAGGCCGCGTTCGGCCATGGCTACTGCACGGAAAATCGCCCGCCCCTTGTTCAGGGTTTCCTGCCACTCCATCTCGGGTACTGAATCGGCGACGATACCCGCGCCGGCCTGAACATGCAGCTGGCCATCCTTGATCACGGCAGTACGAATCGCAATGGCGGTGTCCATATTGCCGTGCCAGGAAAGATAACCCACGGCACCGGCATAAACCCCACGCTTGACCGGCTCGAGCTCATCGAGAATTTCCAGTGCCCGGATCTTGGGCGCACCGGATACCGTGCCCGCCGGAAAAGTGGCGCGCAGGGCATCCATTGCCGTCAGGCCCAGCTTGAGCTTGCCGGTGACGTTGGAAACGATATGCATCACATGCGAATATCGCTCGACGACCATTTGATCGGTCACTTCGACACTGCCGATCTCACTGATACGCCCCACGTCGTTGCGCCCCAGGTCGATCAACATCAGGTGCTCAGCGATTTCCTTGGGGTCGGCAAGCAAGTCCGCCTCCAGCGCCTTGTCTTCTTCTTCGTTTTTGCCGCGTTTACGGGTACCGGCGATGGGCCGCACGGTCACTTCATCACCCTCCAGGCGGGTAAGAATCTCCGGCGAGGAACCCACTACCTGATGATCATCAAGGTTGAAATAGAACATGTACGGCGAAGGGTTCAAGCTGCGCAATGCCCGATACAAATCCAGCGGCGAGGCCTGATAGGGAATCGACATGCGCTGAGACGGCACGCATTGCATGATGTCGCCTGCCAAGACGTATTCCTTGATCTTTTCCACTGCCGCCTTGAAGCCGCTTTCGGTAAACCCAGAGTTGAAATCGCTTTCCTGAACTGCACTACGGCCACTGCCACTGCTTTGCGGGTCGACGCGTGCTTCACGTAGGCGCGTTTCAAGTTGCTGCAAATGGGTCTGCGCCTGTGCCAAGGCTTGGGAATCGGCAGGGTCGGCGTGGGTCCACAGCGTCAAACGCCCGGAAAGGTTATCGAACACCACCAGGTCATTGCACACCATCAACAAGATATCCGGCACACCCAGGGGGTCGGGTTTTTCCACTCCCCGCAGGCGCGGTTCGATATAACGAATGGTCTCGTAGCCGAAGTAGCCCACCAAGCCACCATCAAAGCGTGGCTGATCATCCAGCTTGGGCACCTTGAAACGCGCCTGGAACTTCTCGATCCAGTCCAACGGATCTTCCACTTCGGTCACGCCCTGTGTTTCGCCGTCACGAATATGGTGAACCGTGAAACCGCGAACCTCGATACGCTCATGACTGGGCAGGCCAATGATCGAGTAACGCCCCCATTTTTCGCCACCTTGAACCGACTCCAGCAGGAAAGTCCAAGGCGTGTTGGCCAGCTTCAGGTAAGTGGAAAGCGGCGTATCCAGATCCGCCAGCACCTCTCGCGAAACCGGAATACGGTTATAGCCGGCGAGGCTGAGTTCTTGGAAGCGTTCCGGGGTCATCATCAAGCGGTCCTTGTTGCATGGGGAACAGGCGAAAGCAGCTGCTCCAGGGAGTCAAGCACCACATCAGGCTCACTGAGGCGGATAGGCTGTCCATGATTGTAGCCGTAAGGCACGGCCAATGTTGCAAAGCCCGCCGCCTTGCCGGCAGCGATGTCATGACGCGAGTCGCCTATCATCAAAGATTGCGCGGGCAAAATACCAAAATGCTCGGCGCAATGGGTAAGCGGCAGCGGGTCGGGCTTCTTGCGCGACAGGGAGTCGCCACCCAGGCACAGCGAGAAATGCTCGGCCAAATCGAAATGAGTGAGGATCGGCTCGATGAAACGCTCGGGCTTGTTGGTCACCAGCACCAAGTGCAAGGGAAGCCTAGCCAGGGCGTCCAGCGTCGTCTTGACCCCGGGGTACAAAAGCGTCCGGGCAAAAGGCGCGAAGCCATAATGGTAAAGAAAATCGCGGTGGCCCTGCTCGCACTGGCCAGGCGTCGGCGTTTTGCCCAGTGCCCAGTTCAAGGCGCGCTCCATCAATACCCAGGAACCATTGCCCACCCAGTCGCGCACTTCTTCCTCCTGCGGCTCGGGCAGTGCTTGCTCGCGCAGCGCCTTGCTCACTGCCACCGCCAGGTCGGGCACGGAATCGACCAGGGTGCCATCGAGATCGAATGCCAACAGGCGCTTTTCGTCCAGTATTGGATGCATATCTTCTCTCTTTATCACGACCTCTTTATTACGGTCTCTTTATACCTGCTCTCTTTAGCCTTGCGCCAATTGCTCACGCATCTGCCGGATGACGCTGTCGTAGCCATGGGGGTCACTGGATTGGTGCGCCTTGAAAATTGCTGAACCGGCAACAAAGGTATCAGCGCCCGCACGAGCGATTTCCACGATGTTATCCGCTTTGACGCCGCCATCCACTTCCAGACGGATGTCCCGCCCCGAGGCGTCGATACGCGCCCGCGCCTCGCGCACCTTGTCCAAGGTGGCTGGAATGAAACTCTGGCCGCCGAAACCCGGATTGACACTCATCAGTAGAATCATGTCGACCTTGTCCATGACGTAATCCAGGTACGAAAGCGGCGTCGCCGGGTTGAATACCAGGCCGGATTTGCAGCCGCCTTCGCGAATCAATTGTAGCGAGCGGTCGATATGTTCGGAGCCTTCCGGATGAAAGGTAATATAGGTGGCTCCGGCATCGATAAAATCGCCGATCAGACGATCCACCGGTTTGACCATCAGATGCACATCGACAGGCGCCGTCACGCCATGTTTGCGCAACGCCTCACATACCATCGGGCCGATGGTCAGGTTGGGGACGTAGTGGTTGTCCATGACATCGAAATGCACGATATCAGCCCCTGAGGCCAGGACGTTATCCACTTCCTCCCCCAGCCGGGCAAAATCGGCGGAGAGAATCGAGGGAGCTATCAGGAAATCGCGTGACGTTGCGGTCATGGTGTCATCCAGAATAAAGCAGCGGAAAAATGAAGTAGCGAAGCACAACAGGCCGGCATTTTACCAGAGCAAGCGACACTGCACAGGCGTTCTGCACACTCCCAAGGCACACCTATATTTCAAAAAAGAATAACAAACAGGATTGTAATTCCATAATAACAGGGCTACCCTTTTTCTCAATTAAATCCTGACCGCCCAACAATTAGTCAGGTTTACCGAACAAGGAGTACCCCATGACATTTCCTCTCTATTTGCGGCGCAGCGTTCTTGCTCTTGCTCTGGGTGTCGGCGTTTCCACCCCGGCGCTTGCTCAAGACCGCGAGATGCTGAACTCCTCTTACGACATTGCGCGTGAACTGTTTTCCGCCATCAACCCTGAATTCGAGGCTTGGTGGCAGGAAAACGAAGGAGAGGACGTTCTCATCCAGCAGTCTCACGGCGGCTCTTCCGCGCAAGCACGCGCCATCATGCAGGGCCTGCGTGCCGACGTCGTCACTTTCAATCAGGTAACCGACGTTCAGGTGCTGGCCGACGCCGGCCTGGTCGCTGAGGACTGGCAGAGCCAATTCGACAACAATGCCTCACCGTATTATTCCACCACCGCCTTTCTGGTGCGCAAGGACAATCCCAAGGGTATCGAAAACTGGGATGATCTGGTGCGTGAAGACGTCGACATCGTGTTTCCCAATCCCAAGACATCCGGCAACGGCCGCTATACCTACTTGGCGGCATGGGGCTTTGCCGAGGATCAGTTCGATGGCGACGAACAACAGATCCATGATTTCATGCGCACCTTCCTGGGTAATGTTTCAGTGTTCGATACCGGCGGTCGCGGGGCTACCACCAGCTTTATCGAGCGTGGTATCGGCGATGTGCTGATCAGTTTCGAGTCCGAGGTCAATAACATTCGCGGCGAGTACGGCACGGAAGATTATGAAGTCATCGTGCCGCCGGTAAGCATTCTGGCCGAATTCCCGGTCGCCGTGGTGGAAGAACACGCCGAACGCAACGGTAATATGGACCTTGCCCGAAGCTACTTGGAATATCTCTATAGAGAAGACACCCAGCGTTTGCTCGCCGGTTTCAACTATCGGATTCACCATGAAGACGTCGTCGCCGAATTCGCTGATCAATTTCCGGCAACCAAACTTCTGGAAGTGGAAAATGTCTTCGGCAGCTGGAATGAGGCCATGGAAACTCACTTCGCAGGGGGCGCTCTCCTTGACCAGCTTCAGCGTCGGTAACCTCAACGCATGAAACTTAATGCTTTAAAATCAAGCGCCCTAAAACCCAACGCCCTGTTTCGCTCCGGCAGCACCCGTGTGCTGCCGGGGTTCGGCCTTTCCATGGGCATCAGCGTCACCTTCATTTCGTTGGTGCTGCTATTACCCATGACCGGTCTGTTCGGGCAGCTGGCTGGCCTCAGCCTGGCGCAATACTGGGCCATCATCACCGAAGGCCGAGTGGTGGCAAGCTATATGGTGACGATCGGCGCTGCTGCCGTGGCGGCGTTGATCAATGCTGTGTTCGGCTTGTTGCTGGCCTGGGTGCTGGTACGCTACAGCTTTCCCGGCAAGCGGCTTCTCGATGCGCTGATGGATCTGCCCTTCGCCCTACCCACAGCAGTTGCCGGCATTACCCTGGCCACCCTTTATGCCAGCAATGGCTGGATGGGCCGCTTGCTGGAACCGTTAGGGTTCCAGGTCGCCTATACCTGGGTGGGGATCGCCCTGGCCATGGCCTTTACCAGTATTCCGTTTGTAGTGCGTACGGTGCAGCCGGTATTGGAAGACATGCCGATAGAGGTAGATGAGGCGGCCATGTCGCTGGGCGCAACCGACGGTGTCGCCTTTCGTCGAGTCATCCTGCCGCATCTTTGGCCGGCACTGGTCACCGGCACCGGCCTGGCATTCGTACGCTCTTTGGGCGAGTTCGGAGCGATCATCTTCATTGCCGGCAACATGCCCTATGAAACCGAGATCACCGCCTTGATGATTTTCGTCAAATTGCAGGAATACGATTATGCCGGGGCTTCGGCGATCGCCTCGGTGGTGTTGTTCGTGTCACTTGCGCTACTGCTAGCCATCAACATCTGGCAAGGGCGCTTCATACGGCGCCTGCATGGAGGAAAAGGCTGATGAGACGCATTGGTGATGCTCCGACTGTCCGGCGCCTATTGATCGGTGCCGCCCTGTGTCTTGCCGCGCTATTTCTGCTGTTGCCGTTGGTGGCGATCTTCGCCCAAGCATTCGCCCAGGGCGTGGAGGTGTTCTGGGACAATGTCAGCAACGAATATACCCTGTCCGCCATCGGCCTGACCTTGTTCGTTGCTGTGCTGACGATCCCTGTCTGCCTGGTATTCGGTGTGGCCCTGGCATGGCTGGTCACTCGCTTCAGCTTTCCGGGGCGACGGATACTGCAGACCTTGATCGATATCCCCTTCGCTGTATCGCCGGTCGTGGCAGGCTTGATTTATCTTCTGCTATACGGGCGTACCGGCTGGCTGGGCGCCTGGCTAGATAACTATGACATTCAATTGATGTTCGCCTGGCCAGGCATCGTCATGGTGACTATCTTCGTGACCTGCCCTTTCGTGGCCCGGGAACTGATCCCCCTGATGCAGGCCCAAGGTTCCAAGGAAGAAGAAGCGGCAGTGGTACTCGGCGCTTCAGGCTGGACCACGTTTCGGCGTATCACCCTGCCCAACATTCGCTGGGCACTGCTGTATGGCGTGATACTCACCAACGCTCGCGCCGTAGGCGAATTCGGTGCGGTATCGGTGGTTTCCGGCGCCATTCGTGGCCAGACGAACACCTTGCCGCTGCACTTGGAACAGCTTTACCAGGATTATAATGCCGTGGGGGCTTTTGCCTGCGCAGCTTTGCTGGCCTTGATCGCCTTGTTGACTCTGGCAGCCAAGGCAGGGCTTGAATGGCGCGCATCGCGCCGGGAGGCATTTTTATGAGTATTCGTCTTCAGCAGATTTCCAAGCATTTCGGTAATACCCGAGCGCTGGAGCCGGTCAACCTGGACATTCACGAAGGTGAACTGGTCGGTCTGTTGGGTCCCTCCGGCTCGGGTAAAACCACCCTGCTGCGTATCATTGCCGGGCTGGAAAGTGCTGACACCCATCCCCGCTCGGGCAAGATCCTGTTCGGCGACCGGGATGTAACCCATGTGCATGTGCGTGACCGGCGTATCGGATTCGTCTTTCAGCATTACGCCTTGTTTAGGCACATGAGCGTCTACGAAAACGTGGCCTTCGGTTTGAAAGTCATGCCGCGCAACCGGCGTCCCAGTACCGGCGAGATTCGCACAAGAGTGTTTCGCTTGCTGGAAATGGTCAAATTGGAAGACTTCGCCAACCGATTTCCCGCCCAGCTTTCTGGTGGGCAGCAACAGCGCGTCTCGCTTGCCCGCGCCTTGGCAGTCAAGCCGGACGTTCTCCTGCTGGATGAGCCGTTCGGGGCCCTCGATGCCAAAGTGCGCCAGGACTTGCGCCGCTGGTTGCGTCGTCTGCATGATGAGCTCAACTTCACCAGCGTGTTCGTCACCCATGATCAGGAAGAAGCACTGGAGCTTTCCGACCGGGTGGTAGTGATGAGCAACGGCAAGATCGAACAGATCGATACCCCGGAAACGCTTTATCGGCATCCGGCTAACCGCTTTGTGTTCGAGTTCCTGGGGGATGTCAATCACTTGGAAGGCAAGGTGCAGAACGGCATTCTGACCTGCGGCGATGCACGCCTGGACGTGGATTTACCCGATGGCCACGAAGAGCTACTGCTTCGTCCCCATGAACTCAGGTTGATCGAAACACCCACTGCGCATGCCCATTTACCGGTGACGGTTACCGCTACCGTTCCGGTGGGCGCTGAAGTCCGTGTCGAGTTGGAAGCCGATTGGCTGGCCAACCCCTGGCTTGCCACCATCAGGCACGCTGACTTCGAGCGCCTGGGGTTAACCCGAGGCCAACGGCTTTATGTCGAACCGCGTCGCTGGCATCGCTTTGCCCAGCAATCACCCAGCTTTTCCCCTTCACCCAGCACGGCATGAGCATTTGCCTGGGGCAAGGCGCGCGCTATACTCGCCGAGGTTTTTATATTGCTTTTGCCTTGCCTCAGGGAGCGCCACCATGCTGCAGCGTCATTTCTTTCATGGATTTATTATCTTGCTGGTCAGCCTTTGGCTGGCCGGCTGTGCCAGTCCTCATTACTTGCAACTTAGCCCCCAACGTTCCGCCAGTGTTCCCCAGGTAGGCCAAGGCCAGAAAGTCACGGTAATCGCTCAGGATGGGCGCGACAGCGACATCATCGGCAATCGTACCGGTAGTGGCATGTCGTCGGCGCATATCACCGTGAGTAGCCATGAGCTGATTCCGCACCTTCAGAAAGAGGCCGAACGTGCGGTGCGTGACATGGGTTTCACGCCAACGCAGGAGCCCGCCGAGGGCCGCCCGAGACTTGTGCTGGTGCTTGATAACCTGGCCTATGTTCACGGTGACAGCGGCCAGGCATTGATCGATGAAGCACGCCTGGAAGCGGTATTTCGTGCCGAAGCCAGCCATCAGGGCACTACCTATATCGGCACTTACACCTCACGCCGCACCCAGGGCTATGCGATCAAACCCGATCGTGACAGCAACACCCGCATGCTCAATGACTTGCTCAGTGATGGGCTGGACCGCGTCTTCGGAGACCCGGAGCTAGCCAGACTTCTGGCGCGCTAGTCAGTCCCGCGGACCGCGACGCTCGAGCGCCCATACCGACTCGGCTCTGCCCATGGCATCCGAGGCACTGTCCTCCAGATGGGTCAGGCGAAAGTTGGGAGAAAAAACCTCTTGAATTTCTTGCGCCGGCACGCTGAAAGGTGGGCCGGCGCTGGACTTTTCGTGGGTCAGACTTATCAGCAGCCCTTTCGCCCCGGGCGGAACCAATTGAGCCAGATGAAAGGCATAACGCTGGCGTCCGGCCGGTGGCAGGGCAATCAAGGAGGCGCGGTCATAAAACGCCCCGATTTCAGCGGCCTGTTGAATATGCAGATGAAAGAAATCACCGCACCACAACTCAATGCTACTTTGGCGCGATATATCAAACCCAGCCTGGCGATAACGTGACACTTCGCCTTGACGCTGGGCCAGAAACTGTTCAATGGCTTCCGGCACCAACTCGATGCCCAGGACCGGATAGCCATGCTGAGCCAACCAGCGCATATCCAGACTTTTGCCACACAGCGGCACCAGCACCTTGGTTTCGGGAGGCACTTCCAGTTGCGGCCAGTAGCGCTCCAGAGCGGGATGGACATCATTCAAATGAAATCCAATCCGTCCTTCCCGCCAGCGCGTCATCCATTCGAGGCTCATGCTCTAGAACCAACGGTCACGTTTTTTACGCCGACGCGGCAAATGCGGCACGATCAAGCCCACTAACAGCCCCGCCCCGGCGACACTGCCGCCGTACATGAAGTAACGCATCAACAAATCTTCTTCCTGGGTATCGAGTCGCGCTTGAAGCGCTCGCATCTGTTGGCGCGACTGTTCCGTTTCGCTGTCCAGCTCATTGTTGCGCACTTCAAGCTCGGCAATTCGCTGTTCACGAACTTCCAGGGTATGGGTCATGGAGGCGACTCGCTGCTCCCACGTCTCGTTGATTCCTTCAAGCTCGGCACTCAATGCTTCGACCCGCGCCTCCAATACCGGCAATTGCTCACCAGCACTGGGCGTTTCCTGCAATTCCTTGCTCAGTACCCAAACGGTGTCACCCTCGCTATTTTCCACTCGGGTGTAGTCACCACTGGTTTCCAGCACTTCTACCGGCTCACCTGCGGTGAGTGTCCCGATGATCCGATAGCCATCGGTTGGGCCGCTGCGCACATAAGTGGTCAGCTCTTCAGAAACCCAAGCGTTACCCTCCGCTTGCTGAGCCAGCATCATCAGACTGGTGGCACCCAGCAGCATACCCACCGCGAGACGCGAAAAAGGGGGATGAGATAAATTTACTCGCATTTGACCCTGTCCTGAATTGTAAACACTTACCTGCCCATGACTTCTGCCCGCTCCATTCGCCCAAAAAAGGCTCACTCACCTCGTGGAGGCAAGGGGAACGGACGGGGAAATTCAGCGATGCTTGATTCACTTTTTACCGCCCTGAGAGGCCCTTCACGCTCCACTTCGTCAATACGCACGATAGCGTTCAGCGGCAGGTAACTGCGCTTGACGCCTTCGAAGGTACGTTGGAGTTTCTCTGTGGCAGTATCCACTACCAGGCGACCGGGATCTTCAAACACAAACTCCTCGACCTCTATAAAGCCCCAGAGTTCGCTTTGAAAGATCTCCCTGACGTATAAATCCCAAATTTCACCCTGTTGGTGCACTACGACACGATAGATCGGCTTGGCCGCCATCTTGGCCCGTTCCTCTTGCGCTGAATGATGTCACTGGAAATTGATAATACCTGCGACTAGATTATCACATTCACTTCCTGAAACCTCGAGGGTTACGGTGTCCATCCGTGCTTTTCGACAGCATTGCGTTAGCTGTACGAGCAATGACAACGCTAGCCAGCGCATGCAACTCTCGTCTACGGTAGATAGGGCCGGTGCGGTGTGTAAAATAGAGCACCGGCCTCAACCCCTTCACCAATAACGGAGTCATCATTAATGCAAAAGGATCCAAACAAGGGTTATATCGCCCTGCTAGGCTGGAGCCTGAACGCCATCGAAGCGGCGGAAAATTTTGACCGGCGTTACATTGTGGTGGCCCCCGATTGGGCGGAAGACTATTGCCAGAAACATGATATCCCCTACGTGCCCTGGAACTTCGAGCGTTTGAACGACCGCTCGATCGAAATCGCCGAAACGCTGAAGGAAAAAGGCGTTGACGTGGCCATTCCGCTGTATGAAGAAACCGTGGAATGGGCCGGTGCGATCAACTCCGTGCTGCTGGATAACCCCCGCATCTACGGCCAGTCGCTGCTGTTGCGCGACAAGGCCTTGATGAAACGTCGGGCGCAGCTGGGCGGTATCCGTGTGGGCATTTTCGAAGAAGCCCACGACAAGGAAGATGTGGTGCGTTTCCTAAAGCGCGTCAACCAGACGCTGCTCAAGCTCGATGGCGATCCCAACGACCCGATTCACCTTAAAGCGTTTGACAAGGCCGGCTGCCTTGGTCACCGCGTTATCCGCACCCCGGATGAAGTCGATACCATTCCCGACGAGGAATTCCCGGTGCTGATGGAGTCGCACCTGGATGGTTGGGAATTCGCCGTGGAAGCCTGGGTCCACAAGGGCAAGATCGTCTTTCTGAACATTTCCGAATACGTGACGCTGGGATATTCAGTGTTCGTTCCCGCCTCGCCGGAGCTGGAAAAATACCGCGAACAGATCACCCAGCAGATCGAGAAGCTGATCAAGGCATTCGACATCGAGTTCGGCCTGATCCATCCCGAGTACTTTGTCACCAGCGATGGTGAGATGTACTTCGGGGAAGTGGCCTATCGTCCGCCCGGCTTCAAGGTATTCGAGCTACTGGAAAAGGTCTATGGCTTCAATGCCTACCAGGCCTCCATGCTGGTATTTGATCCCAAGAGCACCTCAGAAGAAGTCGCGGCCTTTTTCCCCAAGGAAGTCGTAGATGCTGATGGCTTCGCCGGTTGCTTTGGGGTGTATCCTCGCCGCCGCGTGGTAAGCCGCCTGGAGATTCCCGAGGAGACCGAAGACCACCCTTACTTCGAGTCGCATGAGCTGACCGCGCCCATGGAAGAAACGGTGACCAAGCGTACTGCTTTCGGCACTCACTGGGGGCTTATTTACTTCAAGGGCGACGATGCGCATACCCTGCGTGACTTACTGAAACATCAGGAAGAGCTCGACTTCTATGTATAATCCCAGGCAATCGCCGGGATAAGGAGTCTTTGTGACTACTGATAATAGTGTATCGCCACCAAGCAATGAGAAACTGACCGGCCTGTTGGCCAAGCTTGATGACGCCGTGCGCCTGCTTTTGCAGGCGCCAGCCTTTTCCAAGCCCGGAAAACTGCCTCGCGTGCTGGATACCGCTCGCCGTGTATTGCTTCAGGAGAGCGGAGCGGCCGCTATCGAGCAACGTGCCCAAGCACTGGAGGCAGCCGGTGTGTTCGCTGGCTCCGACTGGGAAACGCCCCAGTATCTGGTACCCAGCCTCACCCCTCATGCATTGAAAAGCGCTGACCCCAATGTGGTGGTCATCGAATCCCTGAGCGAGCTGCGCCTGCTGGCGGTTGCCAAGGGGGAATACATTCATGACCAGATTTCCGCCGAGCATGCCCACCACTACCTGACCCAGACCATGGCGATCAATCTGTGGCTGCTGTTCAGCACTCCCAGCGAAGCCGAGCGTGAAACGCAGGGGCGCCTGGCAATTATTCCACGCCATTTGTTTCAGCACCTCGCCGAGCGAATCGGTTATGAACACGTCATCGATCAACTGATCGAGGAAATCTGGCGGATTCTCAAACAACGTCCGATCCAGGTCGATTCGATCAAGCAAATGATCATGCAGATAGCCCTGTGCCAAGCCAACCCGGAAATCGATCTGGGAAGCAGCGGTCAGGGAGCCGACCGCCTGGTTAGTTCCCTGTTCGGCCCGACCCAGGCATGCCGTGAAGACCCCGGACTCGATGTGTATCGCGAACGACTGGAACATATGGATCAAGCCTCACTCCAGGCCGAGGCGACCGGCTTTGCTCGCGCCATGCACGATACCGGCCTGGTTTCGCCCTACCATCCGGTACTGTTGCGCCATTTGCTCGAAGAAAATGACAACCTGGTGGCCGAAACGCTAGGGCTCTCCTCCACCGGGCGCGATTGCCTGATGTGCTATCGGGAGTTGGTCCATGCCTTGATTCGAGGCGGTGTCTATCCGGCCACGTCCCAGGCACTGTATGGACTTTCCTTAATGTTGGAACGCGGCATTCTTTATCAGCCGCCGGTTGCCCCCGCCATGTGGCGCCAACTCGGGCTGGTACTTTCCGAATGGTCCGAAGCCCGCTTGACCCTGACTTACGGCGACAGCGCTTCACCACGGGCACGTTTGCTGGAAGGCGTGGTTTGCATGTTGGGCATGCCGCTGGGGGTCGGGCAAGGCAACAACCCCACCTGTCAGTCGGCGCGCGCACTTTCCATGTGGGCCTACAACGACCCGGATTACCTGTTGCAGATGGTGGCTTGGGCCGCACGCGATGACGAGATCATCATGCACTTCGAAGGCCAGCCGATTTCCTCAATGGCCAGCCTTTCCGGGGTAGCCACCGAACTGCCCATGGACCTTGATCCGGTGTCACTGTTGGTGGTACCGCACCTAGATCGGATTTATGCCGAAATGGGTAGACGTTGCGTGGGACGTGAAGGTGACCCGCACCGCTGGGTCAACCCGGAATTCCACGGCTGGTGGTCGGGCCGTGGCTTTCGCATCAATGTGGATGTCGCCACCGGCAACCTCTTCGAGGTGGACGATTTCTTGCGGCATTTCTACGCCAGCTACCATCCCTACTACAATGGCAACCAGCCCCTGATTCACCCCCAACCCGCCGGCATTGCGTTTACCGATAGCGCCGCCCGCTTCATTGGCTGGCACGCTATCACCATCTTGCGTATCACTCTTGACCCGCGCGAGGTGATGCGTGTGTATTTCTACAATCCCAACAACGATAGTGGCCAGGATTGGGGAGATGAGGTCAAGGTGGGTACCGCCGGCAGCGGCGAACGCTTCGGTGAGGCATCACTGCCCATCGAGCAGTTTGCCTCGCGCTTGTACATCTTCCATTACGACCCTTTGGAGCGAGGCGATCTTGCCAAAGTGTCGGATACCGAACTGGAAAACGTAAAAGGCTACTTGTTCCGCAGTTGGGGTGCGTCACGCATACCGCCCACGGACCTTCAAGCCACTCAAGCCCCGGTCAAATAACACCATTGTTCCAGCATGCCAACGCCGTCGACTGGATGGCGGCGATGGCATGACAACCAGACCCTCCCGATAGCTACGCCTTACAATGAAACGCTATACTGGCGGCTTACTCCTCACGGAATTTTTACATGCTCCGACTTGACCAGCTGCTGCTCAGCCAAGGGCTGGCGCGCTCACGCACCCGCGCTCAGCGCTTGATTCGTCATGGGCGGGTGTCGTTGATGGAAGATGGCAGAGTGCTGTGCAAGCCTGGTGAAAAGCTTGCTGAAACCACTGAGCTGTGTGTCGAGGACGACCCCGAAGAACGCTATGTTTCGCGCGCGGGTTTAAAACTCGAAGCCGTGCTGGAAGCATTGGCGCTGCGCCTGGAAGGCCAGTGCGTGCTGGATATCGGTCAGTCCACCGGAGGTTTTACCGACTGTGCCCTACACTATGGCGCCGCACGGGTGGTGGGCATTGAAGTCGGCCACGGTCAGCTTGATGAGCGCTTGCGCGGCGATTCACGCGTGGAATGCCTGGAAGGCATCAACGCACGCTATTTGAGCCAGTCCGAAAGAGTCATCACGGCACTTCAAGCCCAGCCCCCCAGTATCGTGGTGATGGACGTATCGTTCATTTCACAAACCCTGATTCTTGCAGAAATCGCCAGCGTACTTGAATTCGGTGGACAGCTTGTGTCACTGGTGAAACCCCAGTTTGAACTGGGGCCGGATGCCGTCGATACGCGGGGTCTCGTCCGCGATGCCAGCCGTTACCCCGAGGTGCAGCAGCGCATCCAGACCGCCTGCGAAATGTGCGGTTTCGAAGTACTGCATTGGCAGGAAAGCCCGATTACCGGCAGCGACGGTAACCGGGAATTTCTACTGCATGCCTGTTTACGCTGAATGGATGCTTTCCAGTTCCCCATATTGACGACGTTGCGTCACTCGAAATTGAAGCTGTACAGGCCATAACTCAAAAAGCGCCAGTTCTGCAACCTTAAACCCAATTTCTCCGTCCATTTTGTAGTCTTCGCTGACAATCAATTTCTGCATATCGCCGATGATCAGGCGTGTGGTAAGTGTAGCGAAAGACAGCACCACCGTTCAGGGCACCCGCCATTTCCGACATCCCGCAAACGATGCTCTGGACAGACGCCCGCGTATCGACCTCAAATTGACGCAGCCCGGCGGGGATCGCAATCTCACCATGGCCTTGTCCCGTAGCACCCCGATCCGATGCTGGGCGCGCGCCTGTCGCTCATCAACACCTGCGGCCATGTCCGGCGCGTCCGCCATCTGCGCCAGAATGTCGACGACTTCCTTCACGTTCAGGATGTCCAACCTCGATGCCGTCCTCAAGCGGAACACCTGCAGTTCCAGGTCGGATGCCCGAGGGTTCTCGCAGCCTGGCGCACCAACCGAGGCACTGGTCGGAAATTCAGCGCCAGCGCCGAATTACTGAGAGAATCGCGATTTTCAAGCTATTATTTACACCATATGCCACTGCTGTTTACTCGTGCAATAGCCCGGAACCGGACAAGCGTTGTATTGTCGAACCAAGGCTTGTGCTTGGCAATCACACGGAAGTTGACTTGCTCATATGGCATCATGGAAACCGCCTTCCGTTTTTCTTTTTTTACCCTTCTCTTTTTTCTCATGGATTATTGCCATGCTCGTCGAAAACCCATGTATTAAAAACCCATGTAGTGATGAATTGTCTTCTGGAAAAATGGTGGATGTAAAAGAAGGTGCTAGAAAATGCTTGGTCACGGTTGCCCTCATGGCTGCTGGCATGCTCCCTTTGAGTGCATCAGCCGAAAACGATACACAGGACATCGATGCGCGCATCAGGGCCCTCAGTGCTGAGCTATTCGAGCTTCAACAACAACGGCGAGAGATTACCGACTCGACAAATCAGCAAGAAGCCCCCGAAACGCTCCCCGAGGCGGCCGCTTTCCAGGACCTCAATGAACGTCGCCACCTTGAGCAAGAATCAAGCCGTAATCCGTTTTCGATCACCACCCATCGGGCAAACTACCTCTTCCCGGTTAGCTACAACGTGAACCCCAATCGCGAGGCATTTCGCCAATTATCGTCAGAGGCGAGCCCGGACAAGGCGGAAATAAAGTTTCAGTTCAGCACTAAAGTCAACTTGATCGAAGGACTTTTCGGTGACCATGGTGATCTTTACTTCGCATACACCCAACGCAGCTGGTGGCAAGCCTACAATACCGATGCCTCCTCGCCGTTTCGCGAAACCAATTACGAGCCGGAAATCTTCATCGATTTCGACAATGCCTGGAATGCTTTCGGCTGGGTCAACACTCGCAATCGGATCGCCCTGAACCACCAGTCCAATGGCCGTTCACAAGAGCTTTCACGCAGTTGGAATCGGCTGTATTTGGAGACTACCTTGCAGCGTGGCGATTGGGCGTTGACCTTGGCGCCTCATTGGCGCATACCGGAATCTGAAAGTGAGGATGACAACCCCGATATCGACCGCTACCTAGGCTATGGTGATATCCGGCTGAGTAAACGCCTTAACGATAACCATGAAGTCAGTACTCAATTGCGCGGCAATCCCAGCGCTGGCAATATCGGCACTCAGCTGGATTACAGCTGGCCGGCATTCAATAGTCTGCGCGCCCATATACAGTACTATTACGGTTATGGAGAAAGCCTGGTCGATTATGATCATCGCGTACACCGCCTAAGCTTGGGAGTCAGTCTAAATCCCGTTTTCAGTGCCAGCGGCTTCAATCGTTAATAATTGATAGGTAACTTGTGTCCCGGCCTACGGCTGCTATGCTGGTTATGTCACCTAACCGTTAGAGGAAAATCTGAATGGCTAAACATTCCACGGAAACACCAACAAGCACGGATCAGCTAAAACAGGATTTGCGTTACCTGAGTGAGACAGTGGAAGAACTGGTTAACGCCACTGCCAAGGATGCCTCCGGCGAAATGCGTGAAATGCGTGATCGTGCCGAGAAGCGCTTGAAGGAAACACGTTCGCGGCTTGAGTCGCGTGGCGAACATATCTATGACAACGCGCGTCAGAACATTAACTATCAGGCAGATGCCTGCGACCGTTATGTGCGCGACCACCCTTGGACCAGTATTGGTATCGGTGCTGCCGCCGGTATGATCATTGGTATGTTGCTCGGGCGGCGCTGATGGCACTGGGCCCTACCCAACGGGTATTCGAAGCCGCCAAGCGCTTACTGAAAACGCTTCTCTCCGGAGGAGAAACACGGTTACGCCTGGCGGTTCTTGAGCTTGAGGAAGAGCGTTCCCGCCTGCTGTCTCTACTGCTATTGGCAGGCGCCAGCTTGGTGCTTCTCTTGCTGGGTATCGCCACCTTAACGACGCTGGTCGTGGTTATCTTCTGGGATAGCTACCGTCTCATCGCGATTGCCGGTAGTGCTGGCGTGCTACTTGCATTGAGCGGCATTCTCGCACTTCTTGCCGGCAAACAAGCTCGCACCCATACCCTGCTCAAGGAAACCTTGAACCAATTGGCGGCTGACCGAAACCTGCTGGAAGCGGATGCTCATGATGACAAATCGAGACGCTAACCCTTCTTCTCCGACTCGCCAGGAGCGTAAAGAGGCGCTGCTGACGCTGCTCGAGCAGCAGCGTATCGACCTTCTAGTAGAAAGTGAGCGTTTTCTGCGTGCTGGCCAATCTTTCGACAACGGTCTCAAGCGCTTGAAAACGCCGCTCTACATGGCGGGTGGCCTAGTGGCTTGGCACAGCCTGCGCCACCCCTATCGAATGTTGCACAACGCCAAGCGCCTCTTGGCGGGGTATGTCGTGGTGCGCAAGTTTCGGCAATACCTTAAATAGTACTTAAATAGAGTTGCCGCAGGCCACCCCACTTGCCCAGGCCCACTGAAAGTTGTATCCACCCAGTTCGCCGGTAACATCCAGCACTTCACCGATAAAGCGCAGCTGGGGCAAGACCTTGACTTCGAATGTTCGCGAAGAAATTGCATCCGTATCCACGCCGCCCAATGTTACCTCCGCCGTGCGCCAGCCTTCCGTGCCGGAGGGTTTTATCTGCCAATGATTAAGCCGTTCGGCCCACGCCTGTAGAGTGGCGTTGGAGCATTCCGCCAAGGTGCCACCCGCCAGGTTGGGTTCGGGATACCAGTCAAGCAACGCTTGAGCCAAACGTTTTGGAAAGCGTTCCCCCAGCCAGGTAGCCAATTGCTGCTTGGGTGCCTCTCTGCGTGCCAAACATAACTGTTCGAAAACGCTTTCGCCGGGCAATAGGTCTATTTCGAGTGACTCACCCGGTTGCCAGACGCTGGAAATCTGTAACATGGCAGGTCCTGAAAGCCCTCGGTGCGTGAACAGCAGCGGTTCTTCGAAACGCTTACCTTGGCAACTGACGGCTACCGGCAGGCTGAGCCCCGAAAGCGCGGCGGCGCGCGCTTTCCAAGGGTCGCTCAAGGTAAATGGCACCAGGCCGGGGCGCGTGGGCGTCACCTCGATGCCGAACTGGCGGGCGATATCATAGCCGAAGCCGCTGGCGCCCATGCTCGGAATCGATAGCCCACCGCTGGCCACCACCACCGCACCTGCATCCACCTTGCCGGACGACGTTACCAGGCGCATGCCCTCGCCTTGGCGCTCGACGCGATCAATCCGGGTTTTCAACTGAACCGTAACGCCCGCCCATTCGCATTCGGTAAGCAGCAAGGCAACGATTTCCTTTGCCGAGGTTGCGCAGAACAACTGGCCCGGGGCCTTTTCTACGTACTCGACGCCGTGTCGCTCCACCAGCTCGACGAAGTGTTCCGGGCGGTAGCGTTTCAGAGCGGAGATACAGAAAGACGGATTGGCCGAGGTGAAGTGTTTTGGCGTCGTGGCGAGATTGGTAAAATTACAGCGCCCACCCCCCGACATCAAAATCTTCTTGCCGGCTCTATTGGCATGGTCGACTACCAGCACTCGGCGCCCGGCATAGCCGGCTGTCAGTGCACACATCAGCCCTGCGGCACCGGCGCCGACCACCACCACGTCATAGGTCATGAAATGCTGGCTCATAAAATGTCAGCTCATTAAAGCGATCATCCATTATCAAAACGGCTCCAGAGGGCAAGATAGAAGACAGTTATTCTAACAGCTAACCTTGGTCTTCCAGCAATCGAGACGGCAACCCTTACGTGCTTGAAGGGCATTCCTATGGTATACAGAAGCTATACACAGCATGAACCAGAATAGCATGTCGCCTATTTTGTAATGCGTCACCGGCACACTTTTCAGACTCACTTGCTTTAAGAGATACCTCCATGCCCTTCCCCTTTCGTGGTTTTTTTCTTGCCGGGCTACTGACACTGCTGCTCATCTCTTCCGTGCAAGCCCAGTCCGTACCGACGGTCATAGGCGCCCGCGCGACACCCGAACCCTGGTCGGACCCGATCGAGGCACTAGGCACCCTGCGCGCTGACGAGAGCATTACCCTTTCCGCCACGCTTACCGAAATCATCGCTCAGATCAATTTTAGCGACGGTGAACAGGTGGAAGCCGGACAGCTTTTGATCAAGCTGGAAGACAACGAAGAACAGGCGCAACTGCGCGTCGCTCAGGCAATTCGCGATGAACGGCGCAATGCCTTGAACCGGGCGTCACAACTGTTGGAGCGCAACCTGGCGCCGCGTGCGGAGGTGGAAGATACCCAGGCGCGGCTACGCCAAGCCGAGGCGGAAATCCAGGCGTTGCAGGCACGCCTTGCCAACTACCGGCTGCTAGCACCGTTCAGCGGGCGCGTCGGGTTTCGTAATATCAGTACCGGCGCTCTGGTCACCCCGGGCATGGCGCTTGTCACCCTGGACAAGCTCGACATCATGAAACTGGATTTCGCGGTGCCGGAAGTCTTTCTGGACGTTCTCGAACCCGGTTTGATCCTCACTGCCAACAGTGCCGCTTTTCCCGGCTATACCTTTCAAGGGGAAATCGCCACCATCGGGAGCCGAGTGGACCCCATCTCGCGCAGCATGAACGTGCGCGCCGAATTGCAGAACCCTGAGATGCGCCTGCGCCCCGGCATGCTGATGGAAGTCGTGGTGCGACGCCGCCCACGCCAAGCGATCGTCATTCCCGAAGCCGCCCTGATTCCCGAAGGGGAGCGCCACTTCGTTCTGGTGATTCACGAAGAGGAAGAGAATCGCATCGAAAGGCGTCAGGTCCAGATTGGCCAACGCCGCCCGGGCGATGTCGAGGTGCTTGAAGGGATCAACGAGGGTGAACTTGTCGTCAGCCACGGCGTACAGCACAGCCGCGAAGGCGATAATGTCCAACTGCTAGGCATCGCCAACGACGAAACCTCGGTGCGTGAGCTTCTCGAATCGCGTCGCGAACAGGGAGACAGCTGATGCGCTTGTCGGATATCTCCGTTCAACGCCCGGTACTCGCCATGGTATTGGCGGCCCTGATTGTCGCCTTCGGTCTGCTGGCTTTGAATCGGCTGCCATTGCAGGAATACCCTTCCATCGACCCACCCGTCGTCAGCATCGACACGCGCTATCCGGGTGCCTCCGCCAGTGTCGTGGAAACCCGCATCACGCAACTGCTCGAAGACCGGATTGCCGGTGTGGCAGGCATCGAGGTGATTTCCTCCTCCAGCCAGGATGGTCGTTCAAGTATCAATGTCGAGTTCTCCCTGGAAATGGACATCGACGCCGCCGCCAACGATATCCGTGACCGCATCTCCGGCTCCCTGGATAACCTGCCCGTGGAAGCGGAACCGCCCGAGGTACAGAAGGCCGACTCCAGCTCGGAAGTGGTGGTATGGCTGAGCCTGTCGGGGGAAGGCTACGGCATGGCCGAACTCACCGATTACGCCAACCGCTACCTGGTGGATCGTTTTTCGGTACAGCCCGGTGTGGCCCAGGTAAGAGTGGGTGGCGGGCGTGACTATGCGATGCGCATCTGGCTAGATGCCAATGCCTTGGCCGCTCGCAACCTCTCGGCAAGTGACGTGGAAGCCGCCCTGCGCAGTGAAAACGTCGAGCTACCCGGAGGCGCCATCGAGTCGCAGGACCGCCAGTTCATCGTGCGCCTGCCGCGCAGTTTTTCCACCCCGGAAGACTTTCGCCGCCTGGCCATCGTCCAGAGTGAAGACGGTTATCTGGTTCGGCTCGGCGAAGTGGCAAGGGTCGAGATAGGCGCCGTGGAAGAACGCACCATCTTTCGCGGCAACGGCCTGCCCATGGTGGGGCTGGGCATGATGAAACAGTCCACCGCCAACGTGCTCGAGCTTTCACAAGGCGTGAAGGCCGAAATGGAACGCCTGCAGCCCACCCTGCCCCAAGGCATGACCCTGGGGTTGAATTTCGATGCCTCGGTGTTCGTTTCCGGGGCAATTTCCCAGGTGGTGCAGACGCTGTTCATTGCCATGGGGCTCGTCGTGGTGGCGATCTTTGTCTTTCTGGGCAACCTGCGCACCACCCTGATTCCCGCCGTGACCGTGCCTATCGCCTTGATCGGCACCTTCGCCGCCCTGGGTGTGATGAATTTTTCGATCAATCTTTTGACCTTGCTGGCACTGGTGCTGGCCATCGGCCTGATCGTCGACGACGCGATTGTGGTGCTGGAGAACATTCACCGGCGCATGCACGACTATGGCGAAACACCCCTGGTCGCCGCCTTTCGCGGTACTCGCCAGATCGCCTTCGCCGTCATCGCCACCACCCTGGTACTGATCGCCGTGTTCATTCCCTTGAGCATGCTCCAGGGGGATATCGGCCGGCTGTTCTCCGAATTCGCCTTGACCCTGGCGGCGGCGGTGGCCATTTCCAGTGTGCTGGCGTTGTCGCTTACTCCGATGATGGCTTCCAAGATTCTCAAGCCGAACATGCATGAAGGTCGTATCGCCCATGCCGTTCAGCGGGGGCTGGAGCGCTCACGCGCTATCTATCGTGCCATGCTGTTGCGGGTACTCAAGGCGCGGCTGCTGGTGATTGCGGTCTTCGTCGGGTTGATCGGCGGCATGCTATGGCTCAATGGCCAACTACCCAACGAATATACCCCTCAAGAAGATCGCGGCAATTTCTTCGTGATCGTCAACGGCCCCCCCGGCGCCACCTATGACTACATGCTCGACTACATGGACGAGATCGAGGCTCGGCTACTGCCCATGGTGGATTCCGGCGAAATCGAGCGCGCCGTGGTACGCGCCCCGCGCGGCTGGGGCAATATCGAGAACTTCAATAGCGGTTTCGTGATTATCGGCCTGGCCGACTGGGGAGAACGACGCTCGGCCTGGGCGATCATGGCCGATATCCGCACCTTGCTCAGCGATCTTCCGGGGATTCGCGCCTTTCCGGTAATGCGCCAAGGCTTCGGCCAGCGAGTGGAAAAACCCGTGCAGTACGTACTCGGAGGCGGCACTTATGCCCAGCTCGCCGAATGGCGCGATACCCTGCTTGAACATATCCGCGAAGACAATCCTCGCCTGACCGGGCTGGACAGCGATTACGAAGAAAACCAGCCCCAGCTGCGCGTGGACATCGACTATAACCGAGCCGCCTCGCTGGGGGTCACCGTCAGCGAGATCGGCCGCACCCTGGAAACCTTGCTAGGGGGACGCACCGTCACGCGCTATGTGGATGACGGCGAAGAATACGATGTCATCCTGGAGGGCGAGCCTAACGCTCGCCCCAGCCCGCGCTCACTGGACAGTTTGCAGGTGCGCTCCCAACGCAGCGGCGAGCTGATTCCGCTGGCAAGCCTGGTCACCCTGACCGACTTCGCCGGACCGAGCACCCTCAACCGCTTCAATCGCCTGCGCGCAATCACCATCGAAGCCGATCTGGCCGACGGCTATCCTCTGGGAGAAGCAATGGCCTACCTGGATGCCAGCGTTGCCCAGGTACTGCCGGCGGAAGTCCAGACCGACGTCAAGGGCGCCTCCCGCGATTACCTTGAAGCCAGCGGGGCGACGGGCTTTTTGCTGGGACTTGGCATTCTGGTGGTATTTCTGGTGCTGGCCGCTCAGTTTGAAAGCTTTATCCATCCGCTGGTCATCATGTTCACCGTCCCGCTGGCGATCTTCGGCGCCTTGCTAGGGCTGTATGTCACCGGACAATCGCTGAATATCTATAGTCAGGTGGGGCTGGTCATGTTGGTCGGCCTTGCGGCCAAGAACGGCATATTGATCGTCGAGTTTGCCAACCAGCTTCGTGATGAAGGATTGGCTTTTCAGGAAGCATTGATGCAAGCCGCAGTGACACGCCTGAGGCCGATCGTGATGACCGCGGTGACCACCATGGCCGGCGCGGTACCGCTGATCATTTCCAGCGGTGCGGGTGCTGAAACGCGTCTGGTGATTGGTACCGTCATCATCGCCGGAGTAGGCGCCGCCACGCTGTTCACGCTGTTTGTGGTACCTGTGGCATACGACCTGCTGGCGCGACATACCGGATCTCCCGGAGCGGTCAAACGTCAGCTGGACGAGGAAATAGCCAAGATCCCCTAATAACACAGGGCCGCCCTCGGGCGACCCTGTGTTTTGCATCGGCGTGTGCCTAATAGCTTAGGCATTGACTGCTTAGCATTCCCCGATGCGTTCGCCTTCGATGGTGGTATTCATGCTGATTTCACCCATCGGCGACTGGGTAAGAATATCCACGCTGCCTTCCACACGGTCACCCATGAAGTTCATGTTGCCGTCGATGTTCGCTTCACCACCTTCCGCTCGGCATACCATGCTGTAGGAGAGGCCGTCAGCGTCGGCTTGCTGGCTCAACACCTCGCAACCTTCTTCCTCTTCGATGAACGTGAAGGCGTCATTCTCAAGTTCTTCCTGGGTGATACACTGACGATCGGTTTCGGTCCGATCCGGGATCTGCATGTCGCCCTTGATCTGAGTCACGCTGACGAATTCCCATTCCCCAGGCTCGATATTGGGGGTTTCCGCCATGGCTGCCACTGGCAACGTCAAAGCGGCGGCCAACACGATTGAACGCATCTTCATTGTTTACTCTCGCTTATTTTAACGTGGAATCTACCCAGTGCATTATGCATCCTAGTGGATCGAAATACAGAATGCGCGTCAACTCGTTCATCTTTAGCCACACTCGATGGAGGCACCATGCCGGAAGACGCTCTTGTTCCCTACCATTTCCACTGCCCTTACTGCGATAGCGCCCTGGAGTTCCTTATCGATGCCTCCCAAGGCAGCCACACCACCTGGGAAGACTGCCATCAATGTTGTGCGCCCATTCAACTGCAGGTAGAGGTTTCCCCGATAACCGATGAACTGACGGTAACCACCGGCCGTGACGATGACGTGCTTTAAGCCTGAATCCACCGGGCAAGCCTTGCAATCCGCTTGAAACGGCCCAACATTCGCAGCAGCGTTCGAAAGGCAGTAGTTGAGGGCACTCAGCTAAATTGCCCAGTGAAAGAAGGATAGCCCAACTGATAGATAGTAAAAAACTATCAAATCAATCAGAACATTCAATTTTCACTATGGCGCGCCCGGCGCTATCCTGTGCCCATCGACTTAGCCATCCACCCCACTCAACGGAGACACATCACTAATGTCCCTTATCAACACCGAAGTAAAACCATTTTCCGCCAAGGCCTATCACAACGGCGAATTCATCGACGTCAACGAAGAAAGCCTGAAGGGTAAGTGGAACATTTTCTTCTTTTACCCGGCTGACTTCACCTTTGTCTGCCCCACCGAACTGGGTGACCTGGCCGACAACTATGAAGAATTCCAGAAGCTGGGCGTGGAAATCTACGGCGTTTCCACCGATACCCACTTCACGCACAAAGCATGGCACGACAGCTCCGAAACCATCAGCAAGCTTAACTACCCGATGCTAGCGGACCCGACTCACGCTGTATCGCGCAACTTCGAAGTCCTGATCGAAGCCGACGGTGTGGCAGAGCGCGGTACCTTCGTGGTTGACCCCCAGGGCAAGATCCAGATTGTCGAAATCAATGCCGGCAACATCGGCCGTAACGCCGAAGAACTGCTGCGCAAGGTCAAGGCGGCCCAGTACGTCGCGGCTCACCCCAACGAAGTGTGCCCGGCCAAATGGAAAGAAGGCGAAGAGACACTGGCGCCGTCACTAGACTTGGTCGGCAAGATCTAAACCGCCTGCCATACCGGCTCTGAAGCAGCCCAAGCCACTACTTAACGTACCCATGGTTTGACTGCGACGTTGCCCAACGCCCGGGCACCCGCTCGGGCGTTTGTTTTTCCCGCACATCGTTTCATCGGCCCACCCAGGTCATTGTGTTCTTGTGTGGGCACGCTACTTGAAGTTATCTTTTTATTGCGAGGAAACCGCTGTCATGTTGGACGCCAATCTGAAAAATCAGTTGAAAACTTATCTGGAAAAGGTGACTCAGCCGTTCGAGATCGTTGCGTCCCTCGATGACGGCGTCAAGTCACAGGAGTTGCTCGGCTTGCTCGAAGACATCGACAGCCTGAGCGACAAGATTTCCCTGAAAACCGACGGTCAGGATAGCCGCAGGCCGTCGTTTGCCTTGAATCGCCCCGGCGAAGAGACCGGGGTGGTATTCGCCGGGATTCCCATGGGCCATGAGTTCACCTCCCTGGTACTGGCGCTTCTCCAGACCGGTGGGCATCCGCCCAAGGTCTCCGATGAGGTCATCGAGCAGATCAAGTCGATCGAAGGCGATTTCCTGTTCGAGACCTATTATTCGCTTTCCTGCCAGAATTGCCCGGATGTCGTCCAGGCACTGAACCTGCTGGCTATCTTCAACCCCGGCATTCGTCACGTGGCAATCGATGGCGCCCTGTTCCAGGACGAAGTCGAAGCGCGGGAAGTCATGTCGGTACCCAGCATCTACCTGAACGGCAAGCCGTTCGATCAAGGTCGCATGACCCTCGAGCAGATTCTGGCCAAGGTCGATACCGGTGCCGCCGAGCGCGATGCCAAGAAACTCAATGAAAAAGCCGCCTTTGACACCCTGATTATTGGCGGCGGCCCTGCCGGTGCCTCCGCGGCGATCTACTCTGCACGCAAGGGCATCAATACCGGTCTTGCCGCTGAAGCCTTTGGTGGCCAGGTGGCCGATACCATGGGGATCGAAAATTTCATCTCCGTTTCGCACACGGAAGGCCCCAAACTGGTCAGAGCCCTGGAAGAGCACGTCAAGGATTATGAGGTTGACGTGATGAACCTGCAGCGCGCGGTGAAATTCACCCCTGCGGACGTTCAGGGCGGTCTGCATCAGCTGAGCTTCGATTCGGGCGCTACGCTGAAAAGCAAGACCGTCATTCTGGCCACCGGTGCCCGCTGGCGGGAAATGAACGTCCCCGGCGAGCAAGAGTACCGTAACAAGGGCGTGGCCTACTGCCCACACTGCGACGGTCCGCTATACAAAGGCAAGCGCGTGGCGGTGATCGGCGGTGGCAATTCCGGTGTCGAAGCCGCAATCGACTTGGCGGGTATCGTCGCCCATGTCACCTTGATCGAATTCATGGGCGAGCTGCGCGCCGACGCCGTGCTGCAGACCAAGCTCAAAAGCCTGCCCAACGTCACGGTCATCGCCAGCGCCCAGACCACCGAAGTCAATGGCGACGGCAACCGTGTCACCGGCCTGAGTTACAAGGACCGTCACACCGATGAGTTGAAACAAGTCGACCTGGAGGGGATTTTCGTCCAGATCGGTCTGGTGCCCAATACCGAGTGGCTCAAGGGTTCGCCTATCGAAATGACCCCGCGTGGCGAGATCATCATCGATTCCCACGGCATGACTTCCGTGCCCGGTGTGTTTGCCGCCGGCGATGTGACCACCGTCCCCTACAAGCAGATCGTGATTGCTGTAGGCGAAGGGGCTAAAGCGTCTCTCGGTGCCTTCGACTTCATCATCCGTAACTGATCGCATCCGCAATTGATCGAAAAACCGCTGTAAAACCCGAACGCCCGCTACTCTCCTAAGAGTAGCGGGCGTTTTTTATGCCGTTCTTTCAAAGCTCTATCATCAGTCCCGAGTCACTCGTTTCAGGCTACGCCACATACCAAGCAGGCGGGGTCACGCATGACACGAAAATGGCGCCACTGGCCGCTCAATCCATCGAAAGTGGAAAGCCCCTGATGCACCTTACCTGCACCGCTAAGCAACTTGATGGCTTCCAGCGCTTGAAAGCTCCCGATCAACCCCACCAGCGGTGCGATAACGCCGCTTTCGGCACAGCTCAAGGCTTCATCCCCTGAGCCATCCGGCGGATACAGGCAGGCATAGCAAGGGCTCTGAGCATCACGGGAGTCAAATACTGCCAATTGCCCTGAAAAGCGAATCGCCGCCCCCGACACCAGCGGTTTGCCGGCTTTTCTGCAGGCCGCGTTGATTGCGTAACGGCTGGAAAAGCGATCGGTGCAGTCCAGCACCAGGTCCGCGTTGGTCACCGCTTCAAGCAAGGCGTCGCCCTGCAACTCGACGGGCAAGGCGCTGAGTTCACAATGCGGGTTGAGTGCCGCAGCGGCAGCGACAGCAGACTCTGCCTTGTTACGCCCGATATCGTCTTCACGATGGGCGATCTGGCGCTGCAAGTTGGAAAGTTCCACTTCATCGGCATCGGCAATCGTCACTTGCCCGACGCCTGCTGCAGCCAAGTACAGGGCCACCGGCGAGCCTAGCCCGCCCCCACCGATAATCAGCGCCCGGGCGGCCAGCAGGCGCTCCTGGCCGTCAATATCCACTTCCGGCAGCATTATCTGGCGGCTATAACGCAGCAACGCTTGATCCTGCATTGGCTGTTTCATTTATCGTCGAATTCCTCGATATCGGGTACCGGCAAGGCGAAGCTCTCTTTCACTTCCTCCATGACCACATAGCTCTTGGATTCCTTGACCCCCGGTAGCGTCAACACCACATCGCCGAGTAGCTGGCGGTAGGCGGACATCTCGGGAATGCGGCATTTGAGAATGTAGTCGAACTGACCCGACACCAGATGACACTCCTGGATCTGGGGCAACTCCTTGACAGCCCGCCGGAATTCATCGAACACCGCCGGGGATTGCGTTTCCAGACTGATTTCAACGAAAACCAATAGATTGGCCTTGAGCGCTCTAGGATCGAGAATCGCCTGATAACCGCGGATGATGCCCGCGCGCTCCAGCCGTTTGACACGCTCGAGACAGGGCGTGGTGGAAAGGCCGACATCGGCGGCAAGGTCGACATAGGAGATACGCGCGTTTTCCTGCAAGGCGCGCAAGATTTTGAGGTCAATACGGTCCAGTGTTCGGTTTTTGATTTTCATTGTGTTGTTGAGTTCCTATCGGGCTGTATTGTCTTAGGCTCAAGCAGGGGTTGGCAACCAGCGTCCCAGGGTCACACGTTCGTGCCCACCCAGATCCCGGCGACTTTGCACCTCGACATAACCGGCTTCACGCAAGGCCTGCTGCACCGCCAGAGCCTGAGTGTAACCGTGCTCCAGCAGCAACCAGCCACCGCTTTCCAGGTAGGCGCTTGCCGAGGCGATCAAATGATACAGATCCGCCAAGCCGGACTGCTCCGCCACCAAGGCAGAAGCCGGTTCAAAGCGAACATCCCCTTGCGTCAAGTGCGGATCATCGGCCGCAATGTAAGGTGGATTACTGAGAATAACATCGAACCGGGTAGCGTCATCCAGAGCGGCGAACCAATCGCTGAGCTGGAAGGTTACGTTAGCCAGGGCCAGGCGCCGGGCATTGTCCCGCGCAAGTGCCACGGCTTGCTCACGGATATCCACCCCCACCACTTGCCAACCGGGCCGCTCACTGGCAAAGGCCAGCGCGATGGCGCCGGTACCGGACCCCAGGTCGAGTAGGCGCCCGCCAGGCTGAGAGCCCTGCGCCAGCGCGGCTTCGACCAGGGTTTCGGTATCCGGACGGGGGATCAAGGTCTCCGGCGACGTTGCAAGGCGCAACCCCCAAAACTCACGTTCACCGGTCAGGTAGGCCACCGGCATGCCCTGAACGCGAGCGGCAATCAGCGCATCGAAACGTGCGTGCTGCCAGGTGGGGCAGGGTTTGTCGCCCCAGGTGTACAGCCAGGCACGCTCACGCCCCAGCACATGGCAAAGCAGCACGTCGGCATCCAGGCGCGGGCTGGATGAGCCGGCCTGCTTCAAGCGCTTGGCGGCCTGCATGACCAAGGTGTCCAATGTCATCCGGCATCCTGCAACGCTGCCAGCTGTTCGGCTTGATATTCGTTGATCAAGGGTTCGATCACATCATCCAACTGTTCACCGCTGATCACTTCGTTCAGCTTGTAGAGCGTCAGGTTGATGCGGTGATCGGTGATGCGCCCCTGGGGAAAGTTGTAGGTGCGAATGCGCTCGCTGCGATCCCCCGAGCCCACCAGGGAGCGGCGGGTGTCCGCCTGTGCCTGACGCTGGCTGTTCTGGGCCGACTGCTTGAGCTTGGCGGCCAGAAGCGACATCGCCTTGGCACGGTTCTTGTGCTGGCTGCGTTCTTCCTGGCACTCCACCACGACGCCGCTGGGCAAGTGGGTCAGGCGTATCGCGGAGTCGGTGGTATTGACGTGCTGGCCACCCGCCCCGCTGGAACGAAAGGTGTCGACACGCAAGTCGGAAGGGTTGATGTCGATGTCGCCGATATCGTCGACCTCAGGCATCACCGCCACGGTGCAGGCCGAGGTGTGAATGCGGCCTTGAGACTCGGTGGCCGGCACCCGCTGAACCCGATGGGCGCCGGACTCGAATTTCAAATGGGCGTAAACGTAATCGCCCTTTACCCGGGAAATCACTTCCTTGTAACCGCCCTGCTCGCCATGATTGGCGCTGACGATTTCCACTTTCCAACCGCGTTTTTCGGCATAACGGGCATACATGCGAAACAGGTCCCCGGCAAACAGGGCGGCTTCATCACCCCCGGTTCCGGCGCGCACTTCCAGAAACACCCCGCGCCCATCATCCGGGTCCTTCGGCACCAGCAATCGCTTGAGGTCGGCTTCAAGCGCTTCCAGGCGCTCACGCCCTTCCGCCAGCTCCATCTGGGCCAGCTCACGCATTTCCGCGTCGCTATCGTGGCTTAACTGCTCGGCCGCTTCCATGTCGCCTTCGGTCTCGCGAAACCGGGCCCAGGTGTCAACCAGTGGTTCGAGTTCGGCATATTCCCGTGAGTAATCCCGAAAACGACGCTGATCGTTGATTACCTCCGGTTCGGACAGCAGCATGGAGAGTTCTTCGAACCGTTCACTAAAGGCTTCAAGGCGTTGACGCAACGTAGCTTTCATGCAGGCGTATTATCCTTCTGACGATGGGCAAGAGCGGGCATTTCGGCGGGGAGTAACAGGCTTGAGGCGGCATCGAGCAGGTCGTGTTGCTCACGGGAGGCGGCGTCACGAATCGCCTGGGTCGGCTGATGCATCAAGCGATTGGCCAACTGATGGGCGAGACGTTCGATCACCTCAGCCGGGTCTTCGCCACGCGCCAGACGCTCAAGTGCCTGTTGGCGCGAGATGTCGCGCAGAGTTTCACCTTGGCGTCGATAATCGCGAATCAATTCCCCACCATTACGAATACGCCGATCATGTTGCCAGCTGGCCACACCGTGATAAATCAAGGTTTCCGCCTGGTCGGCGGCCACTTGGCGATGCTTGCGATTTTCCTGGATGACCTCTTCCAGGTCATCCACCGTATACAGAAATACATCCGCAAGCTCACCCACTTCCGGCTCGATATCCCGGGGCACGGCGATATCGACCATGAATACCGGCCTGTGGCGGCGTTTCTTCAATGCGCGCTCGACCATCCCCTTGCCTAATATCGGCAGCGGCGACCCGGTGGAAGAAATCACAATATCCGCACGTTCCAGGGCCTGAGGGATTTCTTCCAGAGTAATCGCTTCGCCGCCCAGCTCGGCCGAGACGCGTTCAGCGCGCTCGCGCGTCCGGTTGGCAACGGTCAGATGGCGCACCCCGGCTTCATGTAAATGGCGCGCCACTAGCTCGATGGTTTCGCCGGCGCCGATCAACAACGCTCGCGCCCGGGAAAAGTCATCGAAGATACGGCTGGCCAAGCTGACAGCCGCGTACGCCACGGATACCGGATTCTTGCCGATCCCGGTTTCCGTGCGCACTTGTTTGGCCACCGCAAAGGTGTGCTGAAACAGGCGCTCGAGTTCGCCACCCAAGCCGTCGGCATCGCGTGCCTGCTGATAGGCGTCCTTGAGCTGGCCGAGTATCTGCGGCTCACCCAATACCATGGAGTCCAGCCCTACTGCCACGCGCATCAGATGGCGGGCAGCATCGTTATCCAGGTAATGGTAAGCACAGCGCGCCAGCTCCTCGACCCGCAAGCCATGGAAACGCCCCAGCCAGTCGAGCACGACTTGCTCACCTTCAGCATCGGTCACGCAATACAATTCCGTGCGATTGCAGGTGGAAAGTACCGCCGCTTCGCTTATTTGCGGTAGGCTGCGCAGTTCGGCAAGCGCCATTTCCAGCTGAGTCGCTGTAAAGGCCACCTGTTCGCGTACGGCCACCGTGGCGGTGCGATGATTGATTCCCAGGGCAAGAAGCGTCATGCGTTATGCGTCTTCGCTAGTGTCAGTCTCTGCATGGTCATTGAATGCCCGCGTAAGGCAGATTTGCTCGGTTATTTGAACGCGCCGGGGCTGTTCATCGCCCCTTCAAGGCGATATATCCTACCACAGCCATGAACCAACAGGCGCACACGACTTTGCCCCGCCGCGGCAAGCCGCTATGCTGACACTTCAGGCAACCTGAGCGAGAAATGCATGCCTTCACGTTGGACCCTATTTTCCTTGATCGCTGTGGCCGTTTTCTTCAGCGGTTGCCAAACGTTCACCTCTCAAGAAGAATCGCAGAAAGGGATACTTGAGACCTTTCCCTCGGACCCCATGCGTTCGGCACCGCCGATTACCCAAGGGCTCGATGCCGCCGGTCTGAGCACGCTGCTGGGCGCCGAACTGGCCGGGCAGCGTGGCGATTACAGCGCGGCGGGCCGCGGCTACCTGGATGCCGCTCAACGTTATCCCACCTCGGAGCTAGCCGAGCGCGCCACATTGGCGGCACGCTTCGCCAACGACCCGACATTGCTGGAAGAAGCGGCAAGACGCTGGCGCGAGCTTTCTCCTCAGTCGGATGCTCCCGCCCGTCTATTGGCCGATCTGTCATTACAGCGTGGCAATTGGCAGGAAAGCCTCAGGCAGCGACTGAATGTCGCACGCAGCGGCGGCTTTGGTGACGTGGCAAGCTTTGCCGAAACGGCTGTCGCGGAAAACGCGCCGCTGGTGCCACTGGTTGCCCAGTTACATGCTTACCTGGCTCGCCCCGATGTCGAAGCGCCAGAGATTCATAGCGATGTCCTTTTGGGAACCGCCCTGCTCGAAGCCGCTATCGGCGATACGCAAAGTGCCATGCGCCGGCTTGACCAAGCAGCAACGCTCGCGCCGGAAGAGCCCAGCCTGTGGCTAACCCGCGCCAACCTGGCATTGCAAAATCAGGACCCTGCCACGGCACGTCGTGCGGCGAAACGCGGTCTTGAGCTCTCGCCGGATGACGCACGTTTCATCCTACTGCTGACCCAAGCGGAAGCCCGGCTTGGCAACATTGCCGCCGCCGAAGCATATACCGATGCCCTGCTTGAACGACATACGGGTAGCCAAGCGCTACGCATGGCCCTGGCTCAGCTTTATCTGGAAGAAGGTCATCCCGAACCGGCCGGACGTTTACTGCAGCCACTTATTGCCGAGGAGGACACGCCGCCTCTGGCCTACTACCTACTGGGCGCCATTACCCAGCATGAGGATGATGTCGATAATGCCCTGCTGTATTACCGTCAGGTCGAACCGGGAGAGGAATTCATGCCGGCGCGCATTGCCGCCGTACGCATGCTGATCGGGAATGATCGCCTGCTTGATGCCCGGGCTTTTTTACGGATCGAACGCATGCGCTTTGAAGAATATTTCAGTGAATTGGTCATGCTTGAAGCCAGCCTGCTCGATGAACTCGGCATGAAGGCCTCCGCAGGCGCTCTGCTTGATCGCGAACTTGGTCGCACCCCGGATGATACCCAGCTGCTCTACATGCGGGCGATGCGCGCTTGGGAAGACGGCGACCTCGCAGCCATGGAGCGGGATTTACGGCGCATTCTAAAAAACGAACCCGATAATGCCATGGTGCTCAACGCCCTGGGCTACACCCTGGCCGACCTTGGCCTTACCAATCGCCTGGAGGAAGCGCGCGAATTGATCGAGCGTGCTTACCAGCAAGAACCCGACAATCCTGCGGTACTGGATAGCCTGGGCTGGGTCCATTACCGCCAAGGCGACCCGCAACAGGCGCTGCCCTGGCTTGAACGGGCTTATGCCCTGATGCCCGACCAGGAAATTGCTGCCCATCTGGCGGAAGTACTGCATGCCTTGGGACGCACCTCTGAAGCTCGCCAAGTGATTCTGGAGGTCATGCAGCGTTTCAGCGATTATCCGCAGATAGACAAATTGCTTGAACGCCATCCCCAGCTTGCTCCTTCCGCGAGTAGTTCATGATGCAACCATTTCTCGTCACCTTTTACACTTTCCCGGAGTTTCCATGCCCTCTTTATTAGCGTCACCCACATTTTCACGCCTTTTACTCCCGGCACTTGCCGTCATGCTTCTCGCCGGTTGCGCCGCCCCCGGTGCACCTCTCGAAGGCGAGCGTCAACGCGGCCAATGGGAAGCCCAGCAACCCGCGCTCGAACGACTCGATACCTGGGGCCTGATAGGCAAGGTCGGGTTGCGTACGCCAGAAGAGTCGACCAGCGCCAATCTCGACTGGAATCAATATCCGCACTATTTTCGCATGTTGATCAGCGGTCCCTTCGGGGGCGGACGTAGCGTACTGGAAGGCCGTGAAGGGCGTTACTCCTTGACCACCAGTGAGGGCCGCTTTGAAGCCGAGACGCCTGAAGCCTTGATGGAAGCGCAGCTCGGCTGGTCGCTTCCGGTAGACGCCATGCCTGATTGGGTACGCGGCCTTCCCGGTGACCATGCAAGCTACCGCCTGGAAACCGATGAGCTCGGCTTTCCCAGCCATCTTCAACAGGACGGCTGGGAAATCGATTATCGCGACTGGGAACGCTTCGATGATCTCTGGTTGCCACGCCGCATGGTACTCAACTACGACGACCTCAGAATTACCCTGGTGATCAATCAATGGCGTTCTGAACCCTGAGGAAATCGCATGACCGCAGGGCTGACTCTACCGGCACCCGCCAAACTCAACCGAATGCTGCATATCGTTGGTCGCCGTCACGATGGCTACCATGAGCTGCAGACCCTGTTTCAGTTTCTCGACCACGGCGACACCCTGACATTGACCCCCAGACGGGATGGGGAGATTCACCTTTCCCCTGCGCTTGAAGCTGTTACCCACGAGGACAACCTGGTGGTGCGCGCCGCACGGCTACTGCAACAAACCAGCCATGTCTCTTCGGGAGCGGACATTCATCTGGAAAAGCGCTTACCCCTGGGCGGCGGCTTGGGCGGCGGCAGTTCCAATGCCGCCACGACGCTTTTGGGACTCAACCAGCTGTGGCAACTCAGCCTGAGCCTTGAACGCCTTGCCGCCCTAGGGGCCCAGCTGGGGGCTGATGTCCCGGTGTTTATCCATGGCCGTGCAGCTTGGGCGGAAGGCATCGGGGAACGCTTGACCCCGGTGACCCTCGATACGCCCTGGTTCGTGGTGGTGCACCCCGGGATCAGCATCGCCACCCCGCGGGTGTTCAATGACCCGCAATTGACACGCGACAGCCGCCCCATTACCATGGCGCGCGCACTGCAGGGGGGAGCGCCTGAGTGGCGTAACGACTGCGAGCCCACCGTCAAGTTGCGTTATCCGCAAGTAGCACAAGCACTTGACTGGTTGTCTCAGTACGCACCCAGCATGTTGACCGGCACCGGTGCCTGTCTGTTTGCTCGCCTGGATTCCGAGCAGGCGGCACAGGCACTAGCAGCAGCTGCCAATCAACGCTGGCATGCCTTCGTGGCACGCGGTCTCAACATCTCTCCTCTTCACGATGCTCTGGGGTGCTGAACACCCAGAGCCATCGCTTCGGTTGCCGAGCTGGATATCGAAAAATTGATCCCGCCGCTCTGAGCGATGGCCAAAAGGCCTGTTCCTCCCACGATCCCCAACACTGCAAAGGTGGTTGCGCGTGTCAAAATTGATGGTTTTCGCCGGGAATGCCAACCCCGAACTCGCTCATAAGATTGCCGAGAGCCTGGATAGCCGCATGGGTAACGCCACGGTAGGCCAATTCAGCGATGGTGAAATCGCGGTCGAAATCAACGAGAACGTGCGCGGCAAGGATGTCTTTATCCTTCAGTCCACCTGTTCACCGACCAACGACAACCTGATGGAACTGATCCTGATGGTGGATGCGTTGCGTCGCGCTTCGGCGGCTCGAATCACCGCGGTACTGCCTTACTTCGGTTACGCCCGCCAGGATCGCCGCGTGCGCTCCGCCCGCGTACCGATTTCCGCCAAGGTAGTCGCCGACATGATGGTCAAGGCCGGCGTTGATCGCGTCATGACCATGGATCTTCATGCCGACCAGATTCAGGGTTTTTTCGATGTGCCGGTAGACAACGTCTACGGCTCGCCGATTCTTCTCGACGACATCGAACGTCAGAATTACGATGATCTGGTCGTGGTTTCTCCCGATGTGGGCGGCGTGGTACGTGCTCGTGCGATTGCCAAGCAACTTCATGCGGACCTGGCGATCATCGACAAGCGCCGCCCCCAGGCCAACCAGGCTCAGGTGATGCATATCATCGGTGACATCGAAGGCCGTACCTGCGTGGTGGTGGATGACATGATCGACACCGCCGGCACGCTGTGCAAAGCAGGCGAGGCGCTCAAGGCACATGGCGCCAAACGTGTGGTGGCCTATGCAACTCACCCAATTCTCTCCGGCCCGGCGGTAGACAATATTACCGAGTCGGTGCTGGATGAAGTGGTGGTGACCGACACCATCCCGTTGTCCGATATCGCGCGTCGCAGTGGCAAGATCCGCCAGCTCAGCGTAGCCGGCCTGATTGCCGAGGCGATTCGCCGAGTCAGCAACGAAGAATCTGTCAGTGCCATGTTCCACTAAGCGGCACTGACAACTCAGCTCCACCAGGAGCTCCCGGAAATGTCGTTGTCTGGTCGCGGGCGGCGACGTTTCCTTACTTAAACCAAGAGGCACATTACATGTCTGATTTTATCCTTAACGCCAGCGTTCGTAACGACCTGGGGAAAGGTGCGAGCCGCCGCCTGCGTCGTGCGAACCAACAGGTTCCCGCCGTGATCTACGGTGGTGAAGCTGTTCCACAATCCATTTCCGTGGAAAAAACCGCTTTCTACAAGGCCATTGAAGACGAGACTTTCTTCTCTTCCGTGCTTACCTTGGTAGTTGACGGTAAGAAAGAGCAAGTGGTGGTGCGTGACCTGCAGCGTCACCCGTTCAAGCCGCTGCTGATTCATGCCGACTTCCTGCGTGTCGATGCCACTCACGAAATCACCCTGCGCGTGCCGCTGCATGTTGTGGGTGAAGAAAACAGCACAGGCATCAAGGACGATGGCGGTGAATTGCACGTCCTGGCCAACGAAGTCGAAATCAGCTGCTTGCCCAAGGACCTGCCAGACTTCCTAGAAGTCGACATTTCCGAGCTTGCTCTGGGTACCACCCTGCACTTGTCCGACCTGACGGTGCCTGCCGGTGTCACCATCGTCGCCTTGACCCATGGCGAAGATCATGACAACGCCGTGCTCAGCATCGTCAAGCCCAAGGTACGCGGTACCGAGGAAGACGAAGAAGGCGGTGAAGAAAGCGGCACCAGCGCAGAGTAAGCGCTTGCCAGGGCCATCTTCGCATGGCCCTCGTGATATTGATCAAGCGCTCCGGCGCTTGATCTTTTTTTTGGAGGTGAGAGTATGAGTCAGGTGACAGCCATCATCGGACTGGGTAATCCTGGGGCCGAATATGCCGCCACACGCCACAATGCCGGCGCCTGGTTGGTCGATGCCCTGGCCAGACAAGCGCATAGCGAACTGCGTCCGGAAAAGAAGTTTCTGGGGCTATACGCCAAGGTACGGCTCGACGATCATGAACTGCACCTGCTCAACCCGACCACCTTCATGAATCGCAGCGGAGCTGCCGTGGCCGCCCTGTGCCAGTTTTTCAAGCTGGCTCCGGAAAACTTGCTGGTGGCCCATGATGAGCTCGACCTCCCCCCCGGCCAGGCTCGCTACAAGACCGGCGGCGGACATGGCGGACACAATGGGCTACGCGACATCATCAATGCGCTGGGTAATCAGAAGCAGTTTCATCGCGCTCGCATCGGCATCGGTCATCCCGGGGATGCACGCCAAGTCACCAATTACGTGCTTGGCCGACCCGGAAAATCGGAACAGGCCGCCATTGAGGATGCCCTATCTGAGTGCCTTGCCACCTTGCCGTATGTCGTGGTGGGAGATTGGGCCAAAGCCATGAACAGGCTACACAGCGTCAAGCCTTAGAGTGACGCGCCCTGGCGTTGCGCGGCGGTATTATTTTAAGCATTCAGTTTTTAAGTTCGCGCAGCTGCATTTTTTCAAGTACAGACTTTCAGGAATACATCATGGGCTTCAATTGCGGCATCGTTGGCTTGCCAAACGTCGGCAAATCCACCCTTTTCAATGCCTTGACCAAATCCGGGATCGATGCAGAAAACTTCCCATTTTGCACCATAGAACCCAACGTGGGCATCGTTCCCATGCCCGACCCCCGCCTTGACAAGCTCGCCGAGATCGTCAAACCGCAAAAAGTGCTGCCTACCACCATGGAATTCGTGGATATCGCAGGCCTGGTGGCGGGTGCTTCAAAAGGCGAAGGGCTGGGCAACAAGTTTCTGGCCAACATTCGCGAGACCGAGGCCATCGCGCATGTGGTGCGTTGTTTCGACAACGATAACGTTATCCATGTGGCCAATCAGATCGACCCTCGTGCGGATATCGAAATTATCAACATGGAGCTGGCGCTGGCCGACCTGGATACCGTAGAGCGTGCCATTCAACGCCTGGTACGCGTCGCCAAGGGCGGCGACAAGGAGGCCATCGCCACCAAGGCGATTCTCGAGCGCATTCAGCCCCATCTGGCTGAAGGCTATCCTTTGAGAAGTTTCGGCCTGGATGAAGAGGATCAGCGCCAACTCAAGAGCTTCGGTTTCTTGACACTAAAACCCACCATGTACATCGCCAACGTCAATGAAGATGGCTTTGAAAATAACGCTTACCTTGATGTGGTTAATGAAATTGCCGCCGAGGAAGGTGCCGTGGTGGTACCGGTGTGCAACCAGATCGAAGCCGAAATCGCGGAACTTGACGACGAGGAACGCTCCATGTTCCTGGATGAAATGGGCATGTCCGAGCCGGGTCTGGACCGCGTGATTCGTGCCGGTTACGCCCTGCTTGGTCTACAGACTTACTTCACCGCCGGAGTGAAGGAAGTGCGCGCCTGGACCGTCAAGCAAGGAGCAACCGCCCCGGAAGCCGCAGGCGTTATCCACTCCGACTTCCAGAAAGGCTTCATTCGCGCCGAAGTGATCGCCTATGACGACTTCGTTTCGCTAGGCGGCGAACAAGGCGCCAAGGATGCAGGCAAATGGCGCCTGGAAGGCAAGGAGTACATCGTCCAGGATGGCGACGTGATTCACTTCCGGTTCAATGTGTAGCCAGCAGGACATTCACTTCATGAGGTCAGCGATGGGCCTTGACGAGCATTAGGCGTGCCTAGGGCCGGTTAGCGCTGCCTTTCTGGCAGCGCGAAAGCCTGCTAGTCTTGATAAATGTCTTTATTTCGCCCACCCCATGATCGGGAAATGTGTCCCCGCCAGTTAATCGTCATCTTGCTACTGTCGCTGCTCGTGCTCCCGGGCTGCGAACAGGGCGAACCCCCGAGCGAATCACCACCCGTCACGCAGCTTGACCCGCCCGAACCGGGCGGGATACTCAAGGTGGCCACTCGGAACAGCGCCACCACCTACTACCTTGATCGTGACGAGACACCGGCCGGACCGGAGCACGACCTGGTCGAGTCATTCGCCGATGCCCACGACTGGCAGGTTGAATGGATGCTGTTCGAGTCTACCTCGGCGGTGCTTCAGGCCCTAAAAGAGGGCAAAGTACAGCTGGCCGCGGCCGGTCTAACCCACCTTCCCTCGCGTGATGAACACTTCCACCGCGGACCCACCCATACCGACATCGTTGAGCAGCTAGTTTGCCATCGCGATATGCGGCCCTTGCCACGCCAAATAGAGGAAATGGCCGAGATCGATATCCGCGTCACGGCGGATTCCAGCTACGCGGAAAAGCTCCAGAGTCTGGTCAACCAGCACACCGGCATCGTCTTCGAGGAGGATCCTCGCACCACCGAGATGCTGCTGGCCGAGGTGGCCGAAAAGCGCATTGACTGCACCTTGGCCGACTCCAATATCGTGCAAATAGTGCGCCGCCACTTCCCGCACCTGGAGATTGCCATGAACCTCACCAGCGGCGATTGGCTGGGCTGGTACCTTCCCCCGGAACACCAGGCACTGGCCGAGATGGCCGATCAATGGAGAGAGAGCACCGAGGGTCAAAAGCGCATCGCGGCGATGGAGGACCGCTACTACGCCTATATCGGCGAGTTCGACTTCGTCGACTTGCGCGCACTCAACCAACGTATCGGCGAGCGTCTACCTCACTTCCTCGACCTCTTTATAAAAGCCGAAGAAGAAACCGGGATGCCCGCCGATCTTCTCGCGGCCTTGGCCTACCAAGAGTCGCACTGGGATCCCCAGGCCGTTTCTCCCACCGGCGTACGTGGCATCATGATGCTAACTCAGAACACCGCTGAATCCCTCGGCGTCGATAATCGCTTGAACCCAGCAGCGGCTATCGACGGTGGCGCTCGCTACCTCGCCGACCGCCATCAGCGCCTACCCGACACCCTCCCTGAACCGGATCGAACCTACCTGGCTCTGGCAAGCTACAACATTGGCCGTGGTCACGTGCTAGACGCTCAAAAGCTGGCCCGCGAGCTGGGCAAGGACCCGCACTCCTGGGATGACATGAAAGAGGTGCTACCGCTCAAGGCTGACAAGCGCTACTACCCCCAGACCCGCTATGGCTACGCGCGAGGCTACGAACCGGTGCACTATGTACAGCGAATCCGCAACTACCAGGACGTGATAAGTGCTGCGATCGAGTGGTTACCATTAGAGGATGGCTGATGGCCTGTGCCCTTGCGCAATGAACGCTTGACGGGCGGTGCGTTGCTGAGTAGTATCCGCCCCCGTTGAAAGGCTACGTAGCTCAGCTGGTTAGAGCACATCACTCATAATGATGGGGTCCCCTGTTCAAATCAGGGCGTAGCCACCAAGATTGCCAAAAGCCCGCTGATTCCGTCAGCGGGCTTTTTGTATGCAAGGTTTGTATGGACTCGCATGCAAGAGTTCGATCAACTCAGCTGCTTGCGATTGAGAAAGGCGGTGAGCACCCGGATCAAGTAGCCGACATCCTGGGTGCCGGCGGTTTCGCGAATCGAGTGCATTGCCCATTGCGCAACGCCCACATCCAGCGTCGGCACACCGATTTCCGTGGCCGTGATCGGCCCTATCGTGCTGCCGCATCCCATGTCGGCCCGGGTAACGAATGTCTGCACCGGCACCTTTACCTCTTGGCACAAATCACGAAACAAGGCGCTCGTCGCGCTGTTTGTGGCGTAGCGCTGATTGGCATTGACCTTGATCACCGGCCCAGCGTTGATCCGCGGGCCATGCGCCGCATCATGCTTGTCGGAAAAATTGGGATGCAAGGCATGGGCGTTGTCGCAGGAGATCATGCACGACGACTGTATCAAGCGAATCAACGCCTCTTCGCTCCCTTCACCGACCTGGCCATTGATACGTTTGAGCACATCGCCGAGAAATGGCCCTTGTGCACCGCAAGCACTGGCGCTGCCGACTTCTTCATGGTCATTGGCGACCAACAGCGCCGCTTGGCTGCCGTCACTTTCCAGCAACGCTTCCAGGCCGATGAAACACGAAAGCAGGTTATCCAGCCGCGCACTGGCGAGCAATTCCTGTTTCAAGCCCACCAGGGCCGCCGGTTGCAAATCGTAGAAGGCCAACTCGAAATCCATTACCTGGATGTTTTCCAAGCCATGCTGCTCGTACAGCCAGCCCTCGAGCAGCGGTGCAAGCTCGGTTTGCTCACTTTGCATGACCACCGGCGCCATTTGCGTCTGAGGATTGACTGCTCGGCCGTTGTTGACATCACGATCCAGATGAATCGCCAGGCTGGGAATAATCGCGATGGGCTTGTCGACATTCAGCAATACGCTTTCCAGGTGCCCGTCGGTGTGGCGCACATGCACCCGGCCGGCAAGCCCCAAATCACGATCAAACCAGGGGTTGAACAACACGCCGCCGTACACTTCCACCCCCAGCTGCAGCCAACCAGCGGCATGCTGGACGGCGTTGGGCTTGAGCCGCAACCCCGGACTGTCGGTATGGGCACCCAGCATACGCAACGATTGAAGCTCCCCTTGAGGAAGCTGAACGGCGATGATCGAGGAGTCGTTACGGGTGACATAAAAGCGCTCGCCAGGCGATAGCTGCCAGGCGGCGGTTTCTTCCAAACGACGAAACCCTGCCGCTTCCAGGCGCTGAGCCATGCATTGCGTGGCATGCCAGGGGGTGGGGGATTGCCCTAAAAAATCACATAACCGCGCCAGCCCGTCGGCGCTAGCAGACTTGGACATGAAATTCCTCATAACTGTAATGAATGCGTCTCGGCCCGGCAGATGAACTGCTACAATGGCCTTTCCTCGGCATAAGTTGCGTCATCATGCAACTCATGGGCCGCTTGCAGGTCTAGAAAGATGCGGGTCTAGGAACCAGAGTGTACACAAATCCGGGAGAGCTTGATTGATGAGCCTGTTTGCAACGCTTTCGCGCGCGACTGCGCTTGCCTTGGTACTGGTGATGGCCAGCCCAGTGGCATCGGCCCAGTTACAGCCGACGGACGCCCAGCGTCATGTAGCGACAGAGATCGCGGATTCACTCCGCTACGGCCATTACGCCGAGGTAGAATTCGACGAAGAATGGTCGAAAGCAGCATTTGAGCGTTATCTGGATATTCTGGATGGTCAGCATGCCTACCTGCTACGCAGCGATATCGATGAATTCCGTGATCTGGAAACCCGCCTGGATCAAGTCATTTTCGATGGCGATCTCGATCGAATCTTCGCCCTTCACCAGCGCTTGAACGAACGTATGGAAAATCGCCTGGAGTGGCTGCTGGCCGAGCTCGGCGACGGGCTTGATTTCAGCTTTGACAGCGACATGCGCCTGGAACTGGAGCGTGAAGACGTGCCCTTTGCCATCCGTGAAAGGGAACTTGACGAACTTTGGCACAAGCGCTTGAAGAATGCCGCCCTGACCATGTCACTCTCGGACCAGGACGATGAGCAGGTCGAGACCACTCTACGCCAGCGCTATGAAGGCCAGCTTTCCCGCGTACGCCAGACCGAGCCGGAAGATGTCTTTGGGCTCTTCATGGCCGCCATCACTGGCACCATCGACCCTCATACCGGCTACCTTTCTCCGCGCCAAGGTGAATCCTTCGATATCCAGATGAGCCTTTCACTGGAAGGCATCGGCGCCCTGCTTCAATCCGATGGAGAGTACGTCAAGGTATCCAGCTTGGTCCCGGGCGGTCCCGCCGAGCGCGCCGGTGCTCTCGAGCCCGCTGACCGTATCGTGGCCGTGGGTCAGGAAGACGGCGAAATGGTCAATGTAGTGGGCATGCGCCTGGATAACGTGGTTGATTTGATTCGCGGCCCCAAAGGATCGGTCGTGCGCCTGGATGTGGTCCCCGCCCAGGCCGTGGACATGACTCGCTCGCAGGTCATCAATATCACCCGGGACACTGTCGATCTGGAAGACCAGGCCGCTCAGGGTGAAGTCATCGAGATCGAACGTGAGGGCCGCGCCCATCGCCTCGGGGTCATCAAGATTCCCACATTTTATGTGGATTTCGACGCTTGGCAGGCCGGCGAAGAGGAATATCGCAGCACCACCCGCGATGTGGCCCAGGAAGTAGAACGCCTCAAGCAGGAGGGAGTGGAAGGTATCGTACTCGACCTGCGCAACAATGGTGGTGGCGCGCTGCAGGAAGCCAACGCCTTGATCGGACTATTTATTGACCGAGGCCCCACCGTTCAGGTGCGGGATGCTCGCGGACGCATCAACCTCTATGGCGACAGCGAGAGCGGTGCCCTGTACGACGGTCCAATCGGCGTATTGGTCAATCGCCTGTCCGCTTCAGCCTCGGAGATATTTGCCGGTGCTATCCAGGATTACGGTCGTGGGGTGGTCTTGGGCAGCTCGACCTTCGGCAAAGGCACGGTACAAACCATGAGCGAACTCAGCCATGGCCAAATCAAACTGACCCGCGCCAAGTTCTACCGGATCTCCGGTGAAAGCACTCAGAACCGTGGTGTCGAACCGGACATTATCTTCCCCAGCCTGTTCGACCCGGAGCGAATCGGAGAAAGCAGCCTGGATAACGCCCTGCCTTGGGATACGGTCCAGAATGTGCAGTACCGTCGCTATGGCGAGCCTGAGAATTTCATGGAATCCTTGCTCAGCCGCCATCAGACACGCGCCCAGGAAGAGCCTAACTTCCATTACCTGGAGCGCCAGTCGGAACTGGCACGTAAGCTGCGAGAACAACACACCAGTGTCAGCTTGAATCGCGAGCAACGCCAGCGTGAAATGCAGGCGCAAGAGGCCGAACAGCTCGCACTGGAAAATCAACGGCGTCGCGCTCTAGGCATGGATCCGCTGGAAGAATGGATCGATGCCCGCGATGAAGACATCGAGGAAGAAGAAAATACCCCGGTAGATCGCGCCCAAGTACTCGAAGCAGCACAAGTCCTGCTGGATTACGCTCAACTGGTCGAAGCCCAGCAGATTGCTCGGCGACAATAAGACCGAGCAAATCATCTTTTTTCATGCCGGGCTTATGCCCGGTATTTTTTTACCTGATGGCTAGCGCTTGAGACGCCCTTGAGAAAGCCCTTGGCATCACCTTATTAATATATGAAAATCCATATATTCATGGCACACCGACCCCGCTAACAAGGATATTGCCTTATGACCCAACAGGATGCTCCCAACGCTACCCAAGGAATGGGCAGGTTCGAACGTTTTCTTTCCGTCTGGGTGGCACTGGCTATCGTTGTTGGTATTTTGCTCGGTCAGCTGGCGCCCGCCATACCCGAGGCACTATCACGCTTCGAGGTTGCTCAGGTATCGATTCCAGTGGCGATCTTGATCTGGGCGATGATCTTTCCAATGATGGCACAAATTGACTTTACCGCGGTGCTCGGTGTGCGTCGTCAGCCCAAGGGGTTGATCGTTACCACCACAGTGAACTGGCTGATTAAGCCATTCAGCATGTTCATCATCGCCTGGTTTTTCCTGATGGTGGTGTTTCGACCGTTCATTCCAGAAGAATTAGCCAGCCAATACCTGGCCGGCGCCATCTTACTGGGCGCCGCGCCCTGCACCGCCATGGTATTTGTATGGAGTTACCTGACGCGCGGCGATGCCGCCTATACCTTGGTACAGGTGGCCCTCAATGATCTTATTATGTTATTTGCTTTCGCGCCTATCGTGGTATTCCTGCTGGGGGTATCGAATATTCAGGTGCCTTGGGACACCGTGGCCTTATCGGTGGTGCTGTATATCGTGATTCCGTTGGTTGCCGGCTACCTGACCCGGCGCACATTGATCGCTCGGCATGGCACGCAGTGGTACGACAATATTTTCATGAAGCGCATTGGGCCCATCACCCCTACCGGCCTGATCATCACCTTGGTTCTGCTATTCGCTTTCCAGGGAGATGTCATCCTCAATAATCCCCTGCATATTGTCCTGATCGCAATACCGCTGATTATTCAGACGTTTCTGATCTTTTTTTATCGCCTACGGCTGGGCCAAAGCCTGGAAAGTACCTCATAACGTGGCGGCTCCCGGGGCGATGATCGGCGCCAGCAACTTCTTCGAGTTGGCCGTTGCCGCTGCCATTGCCCTGTTCGGGCTACAATCCGGTGCGGCACTGGCTACCGTAGTGGGGGTATTAGTCGAAGTGCCGCTGATGTTGGCTCTGGTGCGTATCGCCAACAAGACACGCCATTATTTTCCCGTCGGACCTGAAGCTGGGTGACTTATTCAAACAAAGCGCTCAATCAAATAGAGTGATCAGATCTTCATGGTTGCCAGTGGCATTTGCCACCTTGACCACCACACTGTTACGCCCAAGGTTCTTGGCTTCATAACTGGCGGAATCGGCGCGCTCCATGGCAACGTCAATGGCGGTGTCATCTTCTGAAAAAGTCGTCACCCCCAGGCTTAGAGTGACTTTATATTCTTTACTTGCCGTACCGTCCTTACTTTCTTGGATAACGGAAATTTCAGCCACCGCCTTGCGCAAGGAATCGGCAATGATCTTCGCTTGGTGCAGCGTACAGCTAGGCAGCAACACACCAAACTCGTCCCCGCCCTGGCGGGCCACATGATCACTGCGACGCACTTCCCAGGCGACAACCTGTGCAATTCGCCGTAACATTTCATCCCCCAAGGCATGGCCACCTTCATCATTGATCGGCTTGAAGTGGTCGAGATCGAACAAGATCAACGCCGAAGGGGTGTTGGTTTTCTGGAAATCGGCGAACGCTTCTTCCAGGCGGCGCTCAAAGCCACGCCGGTTCAACAGACCAGTCAGGGGGTCATGCTCGGCTTCCCAGCGCTGAATGGCTTCTTGCTGACGGCGCTCGGTAATATCCTTGACCATTCCCACCAACCCCAATGAATGCCCTCCCTGGGTCAACAACACAGCTCGGGCATGCACTTCCAACCACAACATTTCATTATCACTGCGATGAAAGCGTAGCTGACGCAGAAATTCACTCCCGCTTCTCAAACTATGCCGCCACATGTCCACGGCACCCGGGCGGTCATCAGGGTGAACCTGCTTGAGCCAATCGCTTGGCTGGGCACCGGCTTCAATACCCAACATCTTGAGCAGTGCCGGGTTCATGTAGGTAATATCCCCATCCAAGTTGGCGACGAACATGCCTTGAGGGGTAGAACTCAGGATTGAATCAAGAAATGCCTCGCGTTCATGCAGGCTGGTCAGCAGCGCCTGGCGCTCATCCTCGACCCGGTTAAACGTATTGGAGACTTCACGTAGTTCGAACATATTGGTATCGAGATTGACCTTACGCCGCCTCCCCAGCCCCACTTCCCCGATTTGCTCTTCCAGGTGATGCAACGGTAACAGCATCTGTCTCAGTAACACCCATAATAGCGGCAACATGAGAATAGCCAGCGAAAGCCATACCCACCACAATTGCCGAATAAACTCCTGTAGTGGCAATTGTGCCTGCTCCATGGGCAAGAAGAGCCCCACTACCCAGTCCGCCGGCCAGACCTGAGAAAACGATTGAAGACCTCTCTCCCCGTTGAGCAACACCCCCACCCCATCGCCCTGCCAGCCATCCAGCGCCAGATCCAGCAATGGATTTTTGCTGGCTGACGGCACATCCTGCATGATCAAGTCACGATCGGGATGGTAGAGTATTTTACCTGTGGCGGTTGCCACGCTGGCATAACCTCTTTCGCCCAATCGAAGGCGAGCCAGACGGTCGAACAAACCACCTCGATTAAGGCTCACCACACCGCCCACAAACCCCTGGAACTCTCCTTCGGGGCCTTTGCGGGGCACACTTATCAATACCATCGGTATCTTACTGGCCTGGCCTACAAACGGCTGACTGACGTAGGGTCGCCCGGTACTCCGCAGCATGCGAAAATATTCCTGCTGCCCGGTTTCAAGATTTGCTCGCCCAGGCACTACCGGCCAATCGGCGATGAGGCGCCCGGAGGCATCCGAAACTACCAAGCCTTCAAACAACTCCAGCAAGGTATCATGGTGGCGCAATTCCATTTGTAGCCAGTTCGGATTAATGCGCTGCGAAAAGAGCAATGAAAGCCGTTCCAGGGTTTTAATCCGTATGCTTACCTGCTGGGTAATTTCGTCCGCCAATAGTCTTGATTCATAACGCAAATGCGAGATATTGGTTTCCTGCACCATTTCCTTTCCCAGCTGCCAGGTAATGCCTAGCACCAAGGCCACTATAAACAACCAGGCAAGCGCAACTCCCAGCAACAGCCGGTTCTGTAGCGAACCATAGCAGCGCCTGAAACCTAGCGTATGAAATAAGCGCACAGGCAGTATTTATCCTTGAAAATCAAAAATTTATCCTTAATAGCCTAGGAGAAAACCTGCCACGTGATTTGCTTCTGGGTATGCGTCAAACCCAACAAGAACAGTGACAAATGGCACATCCGAAACATCGCATCGGCACGAGAGTATCGCTTACTCCTTGCCCTCCTCCAATCACCTTCTTTACGGCGCTTTTCAACGCATTGATCCTCGTCAATATTAAATCAATAAACCCTTTGAAGCTGAAAACGTTGACTATAACGCCCGCTCTTGAAAGAGTAGGCGTTTATGTTTCAAGCTCAAGGATGAACGTATGGAGCCAAACAAGCCGATGGCGAATGCAACACCCTACTGGTATGTCATTCAATGCAAAGGAGGCGAGTCTTTTCGCGCCGCTGAGCATCTCGCCAATCAAGGCTATGAAATCCTTCATCCTGTGCTGAAAATACAGCGAAAGCGACAAAATAAGCTCACCTGGATCACTGAGCCATTATTTCCTTATTACCTTTTTATCAGACTGGATAAAATCGCTAGCAACTGGCGTCCTATACGCTCGACAAGAGGCGTATTGCGCCTACTCACCTTTGCAGACAAACCCGTGCCCGTGAGCGATGATCTGGTGGAAACACTCAAGGCTCACGCCACAGCCGTGGATGAGACCCCCCATACTTATTTCATGGCCGGTGAAAAAGTCCGGATCACACAGGGGCCCTTCAAGGAACTCGAGGCCATCTTTACCCGTACCAAGGGAGAGGAGCGCGCCATCGTGCTGCTCAACATTCTTCAGCGCCCCCAGCACCTGGAAATGCCTCTTCAACACCTCAAGAAAGATTGAGCAGGTAAGCGCCCACCCATTTTGATCGCCTGCCGTTGAGGCGGAGGAAACTCCGCCTTCAATTCACTTCCAAGCATCAGCCTTCATGAACAAGAGTTATCGCCGATTCAGCTGTTCGACTTTCAGTTCGTAGTTGTTGACCCCTGAATGTGCGGAGCCAAACTTTTGCCCCTTCACACGAATCCGATAACGCCCCGGCGACAACCTGGTCTGAAGGTCGACATCGCCATCGAAGCCTTCTCCCGCGCCTTCTGCGACGACATTGCCCGATTCATCCAGAACGTCCAACTCGATACGGTAGGTATCTTCATAGCCGCCAGGGTATGTGGACGTGGTAATCGCAATGGTGCCCGGCTTGGCTACCTCAAAGGTCAACACCTCACCTTTTGCGCGAATCTTGACATCAGTGACGATCGTTTCAAAACCCTCTCTCGGGGAGACGGAGGTTTCCTGTTGCGCTGCTGCAGCGCTAGTTTCACTGGAAGTCTGGGGCTGAGCACTGTCTGCTGCTGATGTAGCAGGATTACTCCCGGCAGCATCCGATGCAACAGAAGGTGCGGAAATCGTCGCAACAGTCTCCGAGCCACGCACGAAAACGCTACGGCTTGACTCACGGCCCTGGCCGGTAAAGACCAAGCCTTCACCTCTATCAACCGCATCAGTCTTCGGCCTGCCCTGCTCATCGAGCCCACTCACGGTAATGTAGTAGAAGCTATCCATGGCATCGCTTCGGGTACCAAACCGATGCGCCTCGACACGCAAGGTATAGTCACCCGGCGTCAGCCGTTGGCGCATGGCCAGGCCATCGTTCTGGCCCAGTGCTTCGCTGCGGGCCAGTACGTCACCCTGGGCATTCAGCAGCTCTCCAGCTATGCGATAATCCTCGGAACGCCCGCCCGGCACCTCACTTTCGAGTAAATAAACTCCCGTTTCCTTCACGGTAAAATCATGCTCGTGCGTGCCACCGAACAGAAAACTGCGGCTGCGCGCATCGGTGTCGGACTGCAGGAAACCGGTTAAATCAAGCTGCTTGCCTTCTTCACGGAAACGCTCTTGCATTGCACTGTCCGCCATCGCCGGCGTCGCTATCATCACTCCCAACGCCACTAGACTCGCGATTATGATCGGCTGTTTCATGGAACCTCGCTTATATGTCGGTTTACCAATGAAAAAGCCGATCCCCTGGAGGATCGGCTTTCGATAACAAAACCCTAGGGGGCAGGAAACTCCTGCGACCGGGGTTTAGAACAAGTAAGTTACACCAACACCAACGCCGTCGTCTTCGTCTTCTGGCTTATCATACCAAGCAAGCTCGGCCCAGGTGTACATGGCATCGGAGATGTTGTAGGTAGCACCGAGAATCACTTCGTTGCGATTATCGTCTCCGGTATCGAACTCTTGGTCGGGATCAATGGCGTCAGAAAGCCCTCTACGGAAACTAGCTGCATCCACGTCGACATACTGATAGGCACCGTAGATATCGCCATTGCCGTAACCGTAGCGAGCACCCAGTGCATAGAAGTTGGTATCTAGGGCATCATCTGCTTCAGAATCGAAACGCTCAACCTTGGCGGACAGACGCAGGGTGTTGATGGTGTACTGGGCGGTCATACCATATGCATCGCCGACACTATCGATACTGCCGTTACCATCAACGAACTGAATGTTGTCGAGGTTGTCGTAGACGGCGGCGATAGAGAAAGCGCCTGCAGTATACTTGGCACCACCAAAGAACGCAGCGTTACCGGAATCCTCGTAGAAGGAAGGACCATTATCTGCGAAATCTGCAGGATCCGAAGACTCACTGTCGCCACGGTACTGGGTGCCCACGGCGAACTGCAGGCCATTGAGAGCCGGCGAGGTGTAAGTCACCTTGTCTTCCTGCTGGTCACCACCGGCACCATGTGCAACGGTGGAGTCAGAAATATCAAAGCCTTCGTTGTTAGTGATCGGGTCCTGGACCCAGTCATCGATCAACTGGTCGTAGGAACCCAGACGCACATCACCGAAGTTGCCCTTCAAGCCGACATAAGCGGTGTCACCGGTCTGGCCGCTGCGATCAAAAGTCGCCATGTTGGAAGCATCAAAGTCGTCGATTTCGAGCTTCAGGTAACCGGTCAGGTCACGAGTAATCATGTGCTCGGCAGCAAAACCGAAAGTAGTACCGTTATCTGCGATACCATCAAGTGACCCAACAACTCTTTCTTCATTTGTATCTTCGTCTACTACTACGCCGCCATCGGTGTTGTAGTAGGCAATCTGGATGTTGCCGTAGATATCCAACTTGGTACCGTCTTCGTTATAGACGGTAGCAGCGTGGGCACCAGAGGCGGCCATTGCGGCAGCGCCGGCGATAGCAGTCGCTAAGAGTGTCTTTTTCATGTTTAAAATTCCTTTAACTAGCTTACTGTTTCGATCGTTTTCTGTAGGGCGCGATATGCGCCGATACAGCCGGCTCGCTGGGCATGCTCTTTTTGGCCATCCGTGGGTTTTTTCCGACGGTATGTGGCATGTCCTCAGCTCAGCCTTGTTATATTCCAATGCTCGCAGGGCAAACTCTATACCGGGACTCCAACGAGCGCAATAGAAAAAAACACTGTTTTCCAATTATTCATCAGATAGGGCCGGAACCAAACCTCAGCACGGCAGTCTCAGCTGCCTTCATATTTCTGCCGCAGCGCAGCAAGCTTGCTTTGCATGGTTTCATTTTTGGGAGCAGCACTCGGCTCGCTGGCGTGATGAACGGCTTGGTTTTTTTCAAAACGATCGACGGCTTCGCTGTGCTTATTCCTGCCGGCACTGTCGGCAGCCGCTTTATCCTCAACGATACCTGATTGCCCGCTCGATTTTTCGCTAGAGGTAGACGCCTGATGCTTGGCTAGACGGCGCGCGTCTGGCCTGCGCCTTGAAGCGGGGGTACGTTTTTCCGCAGCGTGCTGGGCGGCGGCCTTATCCACTACGCCTGCAGGCTTGCCTTCCAAATCGATACGTGTCGAACCCTCGCGCATGGCCTTGAGGTAACGCGGCAGGTTGACGTAACTGGCCAGGGTTCGGCGTATCAGCTTGTTCGACCACGGCTCCTTGGCTGCCAAATCTTCGTGAATGCCCACTTTCAACGGCTGGGTGTGGCCTTTGAAAAACGTCTTCGGATAGCGCTCATACCATTGAGCCAGCAATGCCTGAGGAGAAGGCGCCTCTTGCGCCGCTGAAACATTTTCTGCTGCCGGCTGCCGGGGTGGCGGTTGCACTTCGCCTTGAGTCGACGAGGAAGTAGCCGCTGGCGGGGGTTGCGGCTCGGGTAATGCCGACTCCGTCGCTACTGGCGTTTGCGGTGCCGCCAGGTTGCGAAGTTGCGTCTTGAGCTGGGCATTTTCTTCACGCAACGTTTGTAATTCCACGTTAGCCATGTCCAGGCGGTGCTCCAAATGTTCCAGTAACTGCAGCACAGATTGCGTCATACCCAATGTCTCCTTGGCATTGCCTACTGGTTCGGCTGCCGGCGCTGATAAACCACAAAATCGTAATCAGGCTGCCCCTCGGCAGGGCTCCCCGCGACTCGCTGAGTTTCTTGCCACGTTACCGGGTCAATCTCGGGGAAGTAGGTATCGCCCTCCACTTCCACGTCAACCTCGGTGACATACAGCCTCTGAGCAAAGGGTAGCGCCTGGGCGTAGATCTCGCCGCCGCCCATCACCATAATTTCCTCAGCTGCATCAATGGTGGCTTGCTGATCGGCCAGCGCCAAGGCGGACGCCAGGTCATGACATACCCGTACGCCAGCGGGAGCAAATGACGTATCGCGTGTAACCACGATATTGAGCCGATTGGGCAGCGCCCTACCAATGGAAGTAAAGGTTTTCCGGCCCATCACCAGTGGTTTGGCCTGGGTGATACGCTTGAAGAACTTGAGATCTTCCGGCAAATACCAGGGCAGCTTACCCTCCACGCCGATAACACGATTTTTGGACATGGCGACAATCATGGCGACCGGCACCAGGGTTTCTGAAGCAGTCATACGGCGACCTCGGCCTTGATCGGGGGGTGAAACTCATAGTCTTCGATGGAAATATCATCGAAACCAAAGGCAAAAAGATCCTTGATCTCAGGATTGAGTACCAGGCGAGGAGCCGCTTTCGGCGAACGCGTCAGTTGTTCCCGCGCTTGCTCCAGATGATTCATGTACAAATGGGCATCGCCCAGCGTATGGACGAACTCCCCCGGTTCAAGCCCGACTACCTGGGCCACCATGCTCAATAGCAGCGCGTAGCTTGCGATATTAAACGGCACGCCCAGGAAGATATCCGCGCTACGCTGATAAAGTTGGCAGGAAAGTTTGCCTTCGGCCACATAAAACTGGAACAGGCAATGGCACGGCGGCAGTTGCATTTCATCCACCTGTGCCGGGTTCCAGGCGGAAACAATCAGACGACGGGACTGCGGATGGGTGCGAATCTGCGCGAGCACCTTGCCGATCTGGTCCACATGGCCGCCCTGCGGGTCAGGCCAACTGCGCCACTGGTAACCATACACCGGCCCGAGATCACCGTTTTCATCGGCCCATTCGTCCCAGATACGCACCCCGTTTTCCTTGAGGTAGGCAATATTGGTGTCGCCGCGCAAAAACCATAAAAGCTCGTGAATGATAGAGCGCAGATGCAATTTCTTGGTGGTCACCAGAGGAAAGCCACGCGAAAGATCGAAACGCATTTGATGACCGAAGATGGAGCGCGTTCCCACCCCGGTACGATCGCGACGCTCTACGCCGTTTTCCAGCACAGTGCGCATCAAATCCAGATAAGGTTGCTCAATAGCAGGCAATTTTTCAGCAGTCACGGTGTATCCAGCGTCAAATTAACAAATTGAATGTAAAACGGTTATTCACGCCGAGCGCTTTGTTCCATCCACCGGCTGGCTGCGTGACCACGCAACCAACAGCCCACCGAGAACGATCATGGGCAGTGAAAGCAGCATACCCATGGTTACCCAGCCGAAAGCGATGAAACCGATATGCGGGTCCGGCAAGCGCACAAACTCAACGGCAAAACGGAACAGACCGTAAAGCAGCAGGAACAAACCGGAAACCAGCCCACGGGCACGTGGTTTGCTTGATACCCACCATAGAACAGTAAACAACACAGCACCTTCCAGCAGCGCCTCATACAATGCCGTGGGATGGCGTGGCTCCGGCCCCATACCCGGAAATGGCATGCCCCATGGCAGGTTGGTGACCCGCCCGGGAAGCTCATGATTGATAAAATTACCGATACGTCCGGCACCCAAACCGATAGGGACCAGCGGTGCGATGAAATCACCCAGAGTGAAAAGCGCCAACTTTTTCTTACGTGCGAAGAATATCGTGGCCACAACGACCCCGATCAGGCCGCCGTGAAAGCTCATTCCCCCATCCCAGACCCGAAATACCCATAACGGATCGGCAACCCACTGCTCCAGCCCATAAAAGATGGCATAACCCAGCCGGCCTCCAGCCACCACGCCAATCGCGCAGTAGAACAGCAAGTCGCCCACGTCATCCTTGTTCAAGCCGATACGCGGGGCACGGCGACAGCCTAACCACCAGGCGGCGACGAAGCCGATGACGTACATCAGGCCATACCAATGTACCTGGATAGGCCCTATGGCAATGGCGACCGGATCGATATCGGGGTATGTCAGCATCGGTTCTCTCTAAGTCTGTCTTAAAAGTCTGTCTGGTTTTAAGGACTGTGAATGAGTGTCCCTACGATGGGCTTACGTCAATAGAAAACGCATCCCCACGATTGCCAATAATCCGGCAAAGGCCAAGCGCAATACGCGCGCCGGTAATACATGAGCTAGTTTCACGCCCAGGTGAGCGAAAGGTACGCTGGCAATGACGATACCCAAAAAAGCCGGCCACATGACAAAACCGCTGGCCCAATCAGGGAGCAACGGGTGTCCCCAACCGACCACAATGAAGGTCAGCGCCCCGAACAGAGCGATGGGTAGCCCACAAGCCGCTGACGTACCCACCGCCTGGGTCATGGTCGCGCCGCAACGCGATAGCCAGGGCACGGCCAGAGTACCGCCACCGATGCCGAACAAAGCGGAAACACCCCCAATCACCCCGCCGGCAAACCCCATGCCGAGCTTGCCTGGCGCTATGGAGCCAGGCTTGGGCGCCAACCCCAAGGCCATTTTCACGGCCACCAGCAGTACAAACACCCCGAACAGGGTGCCCAATACGGTACTGGATAATGTATCGGCGACAAAAACACCGCCCACCGCCCCGAGCATCAACCCTGGCAGCAATGCCAGAAACCAAGGCCGGTAAAGACTCCCCTTGCGAAAATGCCCCAAGGCCGAGGAAGTCGCCGTCACCACAATGGTAGCGAGCGAAGTCCCCACCGCCAGATGCATAATGATTTCCGGCGCCATTCCTTGCAACGTGAAGGCAAATGCCAGAGCGGGCACGATGATCAAGCCACCCCCCACGCCGAAAAGCCCGGCCAGGGTGCCGGCCGCAGCACCCAGCCCCAGGTAGCCCACCGATGTTGCCAAGGCGTTCATAAAGGCTGGCTCACTGCTGTTTTTCCTCGATAACGGTGGGAAACCACCGGCGAATGACGTCAAGCAAGGCATCAGGCTGATAAGGCTTGGCCAGCAAGTCATCCATGCCTGACTGAAGGCATTGTTCGCGCCCAGCCTGGTCGGCATTGGCAGTCAATGCGACAAGCACGCTACTGTTCTTTCCTGAAGCCTTCTGCCCGAGTGCCTGTTCCTGCTCACGCCACAAATGGCTGGTCTGCTTACCATCCAGGTCAGGCATGAAAATATCCATGAACACCAGATCGAAGTATTGCTGTTCGTGACGTTTTAGTGCCTGTTGTCCGCTACTGACACCCTCCACATCAAAGCCTTGGCTCTCCAGCATCTGGCATGCCAGCATAAGATTTACCGGACCATCATCTACCACCAGGATTTTCAAGCGTGAAGCCATCAGCGTCGTGCTTTGCTCATCCTCTGGCTCAGGCCCCTTCTCAGTGGCTGCGTCAGCGCCTTGCAGATTGGAAAGTAGCACACGAATGTCCGCCAATTGTTCGCGCATATCTCCGATATTGTTACGCCACGGTGTCGCATTGCCTTCCAACATCAAGCCATTGAGATAATCCATCAACTGATCGATTTCACGTTGAACCAATGCCAGGTAACTGGATTTCAAGCGGGATTCTTCCCGGGCTCGGTCACGCCCCAGAAGTGACTGTGTCAGTTGCTGTTGCTGCTGCTGTAAGCTTTCCAGCAATGAGTGTTCCCGGTGATTTTCCGGCGCCCCAGGCAACGATCTCGGGGAACCGGCACAGGCACCGCAGCGTGCAAGCTCTCCCAGATTCTCAGTCAAGCGCGACAGCCGCCCCAGTGGGGACGACCACCCACTGTCAGCACCTCGGTTTGGCAGGGGCGGCAAAGCCGAGGGACCGCCACATTGCCGGACTTCACCGGTGCACCGTTCGAGGTCATCCAGTTGCTGATTCAACTGGCTTTCGTAATGTTTGAGGCGCGATTTTACCAGCATGAGAAACACAGCGACATTCAAGCTACTGCCGAGCAAGAGCGTCAGCATCAACCAGCCCGCCGCACTCCAGGTAACATAGGTCGGCATCATTCCCCACACCACCAAACCCACGCTCAAGCACAGCAGTACGAGCAACAACTGCGCCACCAACAATGGCCAGAGGAGCGGCCATATCAGCAGGCTCCAGAAATACGCTTGCTTATCATACTGAGCCATTTATCGTCGCCTTCCTGTTGGCACGCAGAAACAGGCCTGACGCCTGACTCTCACGGTGTGGAGTGTACGTGGCCTGGAAATGCTTGTCATATATACGCCCTGGCCCGCTTGATTGTACCCTTGGGCCAACGCTATGTTTCATCACAAGAGAACCTGCCATGTGTTTGATCGCCTTTGCTTGGCAACCGGATAGTCCACTGCCCCTGAGATTGATCGCCAACCGTGACGAATTCCACGCGCGCCCTGCGGCTGCGCTGTCAAGCTGGCCCGATGCGCCACATATTGTCGGCGGGCGTGACCTTGAAGCCGGCGGCACCTGGCTTGCGGTCAACCGGCAAGGACGCGTTGCCGCCTTGACCAATGTGCGCGACCCTCTCATGGCCACGCCCTTGGCAGCGCCTAGCCGTGGCGCCCTGGTTCGCCAGGCATTGGAATGCAAGGACCCGTCCGTCTGGTTACAGACCTTGGCTGAAAACGGCGCCCAGCGCTATGCCGGGTTCAACTTGCTGGTGGGCGATCAGCATGTCTTGTGGCATTTGCACCGGGGCCGCCAGAGTACGCACCTTCAAAGGGTGACACCCGGCGTTCACGGATTATCCAATGCCGACCTTGATACCCCTTGGCCCAAGCTCACGCATGTTTGCCAACGTTTGAGTGAAAATCTGAACGAAGACCTGCAAGACCATTGGCCGGACCGAGTGAAACAAGCAATTCAGGATACCCGTACCGCCCCCCTCGAACGCCTGCCTGATACCGGCATTGAGCTCATTTTGGAACAACAACTTTCCGCGGCATTCATTCTCGGGGAAACCTATGGCACCCGCGCCACCACCTGGCTGAGCCTGCATGATGGAGAGTACATTACCATTACCGAGGAAAGCTTCGGACCTTCGGGCACACATCTCGGAGAAATACGTCTGAAGGTACCCATTAACGCTTAATCCCGTGGTGGCATCAGGTGTGAAAGTTGCCACTCATCCATCTTGGCTTCCAGATGGCGATGCACCTCCGTCGGGGTCGCTAACGCCAATACCTCACCCAGCAATTTCTTGGCCTCCGTCCATGACACTCGACGAATGGCAGCACGCACCTTGGGTAGACTCGGCGCGTTCATCGACAGGCTGGTAAAGCCCATTGCCATCAGCAGCAAGGCGCCGGCAGGGTCACCGGCCAATTCTCCACATAATGAAATCGGCCGTTCTAGCCGCTTGGCGTCGCGGGCCACCTCATCCAATGCCGCCAGCACCGCAGGGTGCAAGGCATCGTAGAGATCCGCTACACGCGGATTGTTACGATCCACCGCCAGCAGATACTGCGTCAGGTCGTTGCTGCCTACCGAGAAGAAATCCACCCGCTCGGCCAAGGCATCCATTTGATAGATGGTGGCAGGCACTTCAATCATCACCCCCACCTTGGGCCGCTTGACCTCGGCACCCTCTTCCTTGAGTTCCACGATGGCTCGGTCGAGCAGGCGCAGCGCCTCATCAACCTCTTCCACGTTGGTGATCATGGGGAATAGCACGTACAGGTTGTCCAACTCATGGGAGGCCTTAAGCATGGCCCGTAGCTGCACCATCAGTACTTCCGGATGGTCCAGCGTCACCCGCATTCCTCGCCAGCCCAGAAAGGAATTGGCTTCATCGATAGGGAAATAGGGCAGATCCTTGTCACCGCCTATGTCCAGGGTACGCATGACCACCGGTAGCGGCGAGAAGCTTTCCAACTGGTCGCGATACAGGCGGGTCTGCTCCTTCTCGCCTGGAAAACGCTCGGTAATCATGAACGGGACTTCGGTACGATACAGCCCCACCCCACTAATGCGTCGCTTGAGCAGATTGGAGGCCTCTACCGCCAGGCCGGTGTTGACCATCAAGGGCATGGTGTAGTGATCGGGGGTTTCGCTGGGCAAGTCCTGCTCATGCTCCAGCAGTTTGCCCAAGGCCAGTTCTTCGTCAATAAGCGTCTGGTAGCGCACCCGGAGCTCTGGCGCGGGGCGCACGAACAATCGCCCCCGGTGGCCATCCAGCACCACCGGAGCCCCGGATAACCGATGCAATGGCAAGTCAACCATGCCCAGCACGGTGGGAATGCCCATGGCCCGTGCCACAATAGCAACATGCGAGGTGCTTGAACCACGCACCGAGACTAGCCCACGCAGCTTTTCACGCGGCACCTCCCCCAACATGGCGACACTTATTTCATCCCCGACAAGAATGGTTTCATCCGGGTAGATCTCGGGCGTGGAAGGCGTATCTTCCTGTAGATGCGCCAGTACTCGGCGCCCCAGGTCGCGGATATCCGTTGCGCGTTCACGCAGGTAGTTATCGTCGACACGTTCCAGGTACTGCACATGCCGGCGCACCACGTCGGCAAGTGCCCCCGGTGCCCACTGTCCTTCACGGATACGCTTTTCCACCTCTTTGGAAAGCGCCGCTTCCCCCAGCATCTGTTGATAGACATCGAACAACGCCAGTTCCTGGGCCGAGATCCGGCTGGCCAGACGCTCCCCCGCCGCGCGAATTTCGGCGCGGGTGCGGCCAATGGCTTGCTTGAGGCGGGTAATCTCGTACTCCTGATCGCTGGGCACCAGGTCCGGCACGCTATTGAGATCCGCCGGAGGAGCAATGACCACCGCCTCGCCCATTGCCATGCCCGGCGAGGCAGCCACGCCGGAAAACGTGGCCTGGCCGTCGGCCAACAACGGACGCGACAAGTTGCCGGTGGCCAAGGCATGCGCCAGCACCCCGGCCAACTGCGCCGCCATGGTCACCAGAAAAGCCTCATCTTCATCATCGTAACTACGCTTTTCCGCCTGCTGCACCACAAGCACACCCAGCATGCGGCGTTGATGAATAATCGGCACCCCAAGGAAACTGGAATAACGCTCTTCGCCGGTCGCTTCAAAATAGCGAAAGTGAGGATGGATTCGCGCATCTTCCAGATTGAGGGGTTCACTGCGTTTGGCGACCAATCCCACCAGTCCCTCTCCCACCGGCAATACGACTCGCCCGACCGCCTGGGTACGCAAGCCGATGGTTTCCATCAACACCAGGGTTTCCATTTCCTTGTCGTAGAGATAAAACGAACAAACATCCGTTTTCATCGCCTTGCGAATACGCCGCACCATGGTCGACAGAGCGGCATCCAGATTGCGCGCTCCGTTGACTTCCTGAATTATTCGACGCAGAACCTCCAGCATTGACATCTTAGTTTTCATTATTAGCCTCGCTGAGAAATTCCCTGGCATAAAGTGCCCGCTCTTGGGCAAGGGGTAAGTAAAACGACAACCTTAACATTCATCCCCCTGAGCCAGGTACTGAAGCCGCGGCAACAACTCACGCAGCGCTCGGCGATAGACCTCCCGCTTGAAAGGCACCACCTGCCCCAGTGGATACCAATAACTGACCCAACGCCAACCATCAAATTCCGGTTTGGGAGAGGCGGTCATACAGATTCTGTTTTCCTGGCAGCGAATCCTGAGTAGATACCATTTCTGTTTCTGGCCGATGCAAATCGGCCGGGACTGGGTACGAATCATGCGTCGTGGCAGGCGGTAGCGCAGCCACCCCCGGGTACAAGCGATTATTTCGACATCATCGGCGGTCAGGCCAACTTCTTCATGAAGCTCACGAAAAAGCGCCTCTCGCGATGTCTCGTTCGCATTGATGCCTCCCTGAGGAAACTGCCACGCATTCTGTCCTACCCGACGCGCCCAAAGCAGTTGCCCCTGGCTATTGGCAAGGATAATGCCAACATTGGGGCGAAAGCCGTCAGCGTCGATCACGGACATCACCTTATTAAATTTTCAATTGCCCCCATTTTTCCACAAGGCGATCAACCCCATCAATACAAACCGCTTCCGATCATGTTTTACGCTTTGCGCCGCGTTACTCCTTCGGCGCTTCTTGACTCAATTCGCCTTGTCCTTTGGTCGGGGCGCGATCAGTGGGAATAGCCCCGCGACTCTGCGATAATCCGCTCCCGCTAAACTACCTAACACAAACCACTAAGGGGAGCGCCGTGAGTCTGGCCATTTTCGATCTGGACAATACGCTGCTATCCATCGACAGCGATCACGCCTGGGGTGAGTTCTTGCTCGAACAGGGCGCCGTCGATCCAGAAAGTTACAGCGAAGCCAACGAACGTTTCATGGCCGACTACAACGCCGGCACCCTGGATATCAAGGCATTCCTGGAGGTTGCCCTGAAACCCCTGGCTGAAAATTCTCCCGAGCAGCTTGCCGCCTGGCATCAGCAGTTCATGGCGGCCAAGATCGAACCGCATATTCTGCCCAAGGCCGAGGAGCTTCTCGCCCGCCACCGCACCCGTGGCGATGTGCTGTTGATCATTACCGCCACCAACCGTTTCATTACCGGTCCGATTGCTGAACGCCTGGGGGTGGACCACCTTATTGCGGTGGAACCGGAAGTCCATGAAGGGTGCTATACCGGGGGCATTACCGGCATTCCCAGCTATCAGGAAGGTAAAGTCAAACGTCTGGAACAATGGCTGGAAGATCAGGACATCACCCTCGAGGATGCCTGGTTCTACAGCGATTCACATAACGACTTGCCCCTGCTGGAAAAAATCGAACATCCTATTGCCGTCGACCCCGATCCCATCCTGCGCCGAGTGGCGGAAGAACGTCAGTGGCGCATCATGAGTCTACGTGACTGAGTACAAAGCTCAGCCAATGACGACGACCAGCTGACAAAAAAATGCCCCGACGACCTGAGTCGTCGGGGCGTTTTCGATTTACCGGCTCAGCCGATACTTAGCCGAGCAGATGTTCGACAGCCGCACGCTCAGCGCGCAGTTCTTCTTCCGTCGCTTTCATCTTGGCCTTGCTGAATTCGTCGAGCTCATAGCCCTGAACGATTTCATAATCACCGCTCTTGCAGCGTACCGGGTAGGAATAGATGATGCCTTCCTCGATACCGTAGCTTCCGTCGGACGGAATCGCCATGCTGACGATGCCTTCACAACCCAGCGCCCAGTCGTGCATGTGGTCGATGGCGGAAGAGGCTGCAGAAGCCGCGGAAGAGGCACCGCGCGCCTTGATGATCGCCGCACCGCGCTGCTGCACGGTGGGAATGAAATCGTTCTCGTACCAGTCGCGCTCGACCAGATCGAAAGCAGCCTTGCCGTCGACACGGCAGTGGGCCAAGTCCGGATACTGGGTAGCACTGTGGTTGCCCCAGATGATCATACCGTCGATGTCGGTGACGTGCTTGTTGGTCTTCTGCGCCAACTGGGTCAGAGCACGGTTATGATCCAGACGGGTCATGGCGGTGAACTGACCCGAGCTGAGATCAGGCGCGTTGCACGAGGCAATCAGAGCATTGGTGTTGGCCGGATTGCCCACCACCAGTACGCGAACATCACGGCTGGCATGGTCGTTGAGCGCCTTGCCCTGAACAGAGAAGATCGCGGCATTGGCTTCCAGGAGGTCTTTGCGCTCCATGCCCGGGCCACGCGGGCGCGCTCCGACCAGCAGAGCGAAATCGGCATCCTTGAACGCTACATTCGCGTCGTCGGTGGCAACGATGTCCTGAACCAGCGGGAACGCGCAATCGTTGACTTCCATCACCACGCCGTTCAGTGCATCCATGGCCGGCGTAATTTCCAGCAGCTGAAGAATGACTGGCTGATCCGGTCCCAGCATATCGCCGGCGGCGATGCGGAAAATGAGAGAATAACTAATCTGGCCGGCACCGCCGGTAATCGCAATACGTACGGGATCTTTCATCGTTGCTCCTTGGTTGGTTCGCCTGAGAATGACTGCCGGAGATGGCGTATAGCAAGGCTTGTCGCAATCGCTGGCGCGGACTCAAGACGCCAAGATGGTATTCTCACCGTGGGTAAAACTCAATCAGACCTGCGGCTAGTGCCGGCGTTACCCCTGTATCTACCGGCACGATATCGGTACCTTCACGCCTGCAAAAGTCTTTCTTTGTGATAGCGTGTGCCCTTGCAGCACAAATTGTAGCTCAATTATAAGTAGCTCGAATAATGCAGCTCAGAGCTTGAAAGTGTAGCTCAGAGTTTCGAATCACACGGACGAATTTCATGCTGCGACGACGCCTCCCTTTTTCGTACCTTCTGGCCACGCTGATTACTCTCGGATTGCTGGCGTGGTTGGCACTGGGTGATTTTCAACACTTTCAAAGCGAGGCTCCAACGGCAACCTCAGCCACTATCGAGCCGCCTGGCGTGGAAGTCAGCGAGCGCGTCAGTACTGATTACCTGCCTACGCTAAGTGTTCAAGGTCAACTCGAGGCCCAGCGCAACGTCACGCTGCGAGTCAACCAGACCGGTCAGGTCATGGAGCTGCCCGTAGCCCAGGGAGATGAGGTCACCGCCGGCGACACCTTGTTGATACTGGATAGCCAGGCGTTGCCCGAACGCCTGGCCCTGGCGCGCGACGAGCTTGCCTTGGCACAAGCCGAGCTTTCCGGCGCCGAAAGTCTGCGTCAACGGCAATTGATTTCCCAGCCTGACCTGCTGCGTTTGCGTAGCGCCGTCACCCGCAGTCTGGCGGATGTAGCGGAGCTGGAGCGTCAATTAGCCGACACCCGCCCCACTGCTCCCTTCGATGGGAAGCTTGATCAAATTACCGTGGAGCTTGGCGACCTGCTCCGAGTCGGGGAAAGCTGGGGGCGGTTAATCGATGACCGTACTCTGCTGGCCAGCGGCTGGGTGGCTCAACAGCGCGCCCGCGAGATCAGCCCGGGGCTCACAGTCGATGTGCGCCTGCTTGACGGCAGGCAGCTTTCCGGTGAATTGACCTATATGGCTAGCCGGGCCGACGAGGCCACACGCAGCTTTCAGGTGGAGGCCGAAATCGACAACCCTCAGGGCTTGCGTTTGGCCGGTGCCAGCGCCGAACTCACCATCACCCTACCCGCCCGGCAAGTGCACGTCATTTCGCCTGCCTTGCTGGTGCTGAACGACGAAGGCCAGCTGGCGGTCAAGCACCTGGATGACCAGAATCGAGTGCAACAGACTCAGGTGGAGCTGGTCAGCGCCGATGCCGAGGCCGCGCGAGTAACCGGCCTGCCCTCCCCACTGAGACTGATCACGCTGGGCGGCGGGCTGGTGGATGTGGGTGAGCGTGTGGAATTCGTGGTTGCCGAAACAGATCAGGAAGCGAAGCATGCGCCGACTGATTGACGCCGCGATTTCCCATGCCCGCACCACGCTGCTGTTACTTTTCGGGCTCTTGATGGCAGGCATCGTGGCCTGGCAAGTGATTCCCAAGGAAGCCAACCCCGATGTCACCATACCGTTGGTCTACGTGGCACTCTCGCTTGAAGGCGTTAGCCCCGAAGATGGCGAGCGGCTACTGGTTCGGCCCATGGAACAGGAGCTGAGCGGCATCGAGGGCTTGCGTAAACTAAGCGCCCAATCCAGCGAAGGCCACGCCTCCATCACCTTGGAGTTCGATCCGGGATTCGACCCTGATGCCGCCCTTTCGGAGGTGCGCGAGCAAGTCGATATCGCCCGCACCACCCTGCCTTCAGAGGCTGACGAGCCTCGCGTCATGGAAGTCAATGTCTCGGAGTTTCCCGTCCTGAGCCTTGGACTTTCGGGTCAGCTGGACACCCGCGAACGAATTACCCTGGCCCGGCGACTCAAGGAAGAGTTCGAAGGCATCGCCAACGTCCTAGAAGTGGATATCGGCGGCGACCGCGACGAACTTCTGGAAATCGTCATCGATCCCCTGGTGCTGGAAAGCTATGACGTGAATTTCGATGCCCTGTTCAATCAGGTAGCGCGCAACAACCGCCTGGTGGCCGCGGGCAGCCTGGATACCGGTGCGGGTCGCCTGGCACTGAAGGTTCCCGGGATTATCGAAACGCTGGAAGACGTCATCAACATGCCGGTCAAAGTGGAAGGGGATCGTGTGGTCACTTTCGGCGATGTCGCCCGGATTCACCCCACTTTCAAGGACCCACAAGGCTTCGCGCGCATTGATGGCCAGCCGGCGGTGGTATTGGAAATCTCCAAACGGGCCGGTGCCAACATCATCGCCACTATTGGCGCTGTGCGTGAGCGGCTCGCCGAAGCCCAGGACTTGCTTCCGGAGTCGCTGCGCATCACCACCATTCTGGACGAGTCCAACACGGTGCGAGACATGCTCTCGGAGCTTTTGAACAATGTGCTTACCGCCGTGGTGCTGGTATTGATTGTGGTGGTGGCGGTCATGGGGTGGCGTACCGCCTTGCTGGTGGGCCTGACCATTCCCGGTGCCTTCTTGACCGGCATCCTGCTGATAAGCACTTTAGGCTTCACCCTCAATATTGTGGTGTTGTTTGCACTGATTCTGGTGGCCGGTATGCTGGTTGATGGCGCCATCGTGGTGAGTGAACTGGCCGACCGTCATCTGCGTGAACATCAATCCCCGCGGGATGCCTGGCTGAATGCGGCGGCGCGCATGAGCTGGCCGGTGATCGCTTCCACCGCCACCACCCTGGCGGTGTTTATTCCGCTGTTGTTCTGGCCCGGCGTGGTCGGCCAGTTCATGAAGTACCTTCCGGCTACGGTAATACTCTGTCTGCTGGCGTCACTGGCCATGGCGCTGATATTTCTACCCACGCTAGGCAGTATTTTCACCCGCAAGGCGGCTCTCGCCCCCAAGGGTTCTTCCGACCAGCAACCCTCGACCGTCCTGGGCAGGTTCTACCGCACCACGCTCAGCCGACTGCTTGTTCATCCTGGCTGGGTACTGACGTTTACCTTGCTGCTGATCGCCTTGATCTACACCGGTTATGCCCGTTTCAACCACGGCGTGGATTTTTTCCCGGCGGTAGAACCGGACAGTGCGCAAGTCCTGGTGCGCGCTCGAGGTGATTATTCCGCCGAGGAAACCGATGCCATCGTGCAGCGCGTCGAAAAGCGTCTGACCGGCATGAGCGAAGTCCAGGCGCTGTATGCCCGCTCCTTTGCAGTGCCCAACGAGCAGCTAGGCAACGATGTTATCGGTGTGCTGCAGTTCCAGTTGATCGACTGGCATCAAAGACGCCCCGCTCAAGCGATTCTGGATGACATGGCCGAGCGCAGCCGCGATATCCCCGGGATCATTCTGGAATTTCGCGAACAGGAGATGGGGCCCGGAGGCGGCAAACCCATCGTGCTGGAAGTCAGTGCCGTTCAACCGGAACGTATCGCCGATGCAGTAGAGCTTCTGCGCCAAGAGATGGCTGAGCTGGGCGGTTTCGAGGATATCCAGGATAACCGCAGCTTGCCGGGCGTGGAGTGGCGACTAAACGTCGATCGTGAGGCGGCGGCGCGTTTCGGAACCGACATCACCACCATTGGCAGTGCCGTGCAATTATTGACCACCGGCTTGCGCGTCTCCTCTTATCGCCCCCAGGGGGTCAATGACGAGGTGGACATTCGCGTTCGCTTGCCTGAGCAATGGCGCTCTTTGAACCAACTCGAACGCTTGACCCTCAATACCCCACGCGGCCAAGTGCCCATCACCAATTTCGTCGAGGTCACGCCGGGTCCCAAGGTAGGGACGCTGCACCGTATCGATGGTCGTCGGACAATTACCCTGGAGGCCGGCCTGGCCCCCGGCTACCAGGCCGACGAGCGATTGCGTGCCCTGGCCGAGGCCGCTTTTGCCTCATTGCCCGAGGGCGTCATGGTCAATGTCGCCGGCGAACAGGAAGATCAGCAGGAATCGGCACAGTTTCTGGGAACCGCCTTCATGGTAGCGATCGGCTTGATGGCGTTGATTTTGGTGACTCAGTTCAACAGTTTCTATCAGGCGGGGTTGGTGCTCTCGGCGATCGTATTTTCCACCGCCGGCGTCTTGATGGGGCTGCTGGTGACCGGGCAAGCCTTCGGTATCGTGATGGTCGGCATGGGGGTGATTGCCTTGGCGGGCATTGTGGTCAACAACAATATCGTACTGATCGACACCTACAATGAACTGCGCGGCACGGGACTTGAGCCGGGCGCGGCAGCACTTGAAGCGGGTTGCCTACGCCTGCGCCCGGTACTGTTGACCGCCATCACCACTGTGCTGGGTCTGATGCCCATGGTGCTGGGGGTGAACGTGAACCTCTTTGCGCCATCCCTGGGTTTCAATGCCCCTTCGGCTCAGTGGTGGTCGCAGATGTCGAGCGCCATTGCCGGCGGCTTGACCTTTGCCACCGCCCTTACCTTGCTGCTGACCCCCTGCATGCTGGTGCTTGGTGGCAAGGGCAAGCGGCACTGTCGCTAGAGGGAGCCCGCTCAGGGTGCCGCTGAAGCAACATCCGCGCCGGGGCTATGCACGGCATGCATCCGGGCGATCAGCTGATCTTCGAGAACGAAGCGGTCACTCAACCCCTTGGACAGACGTTCGATCCAGGCCGGTAGGCGATAAAGGTTATGCTCGCAGCTCAGTGCAGTGGCGTAATCGGTATCGAACTCCAACACCAATTCGGTGGACATTTCCAAGCGTTCAAGCAGCTTGTCGGCGATCAGCAGCGCTTGAGCATCATCGAAGGCGCGAGCCTCCTCCGCCAGTTGCGGGTAGACCTCGAAGTGCCCCGCACTGATGTAATCCATCAGCACTTCACTGAAATGGTCAATCCGCGCCTTGCTGACCGTTTCAAGCTCCGTATCACAGGCATCATTGAGCTCAACGAAACTCACCAGTAGCTCGTGGCGCTGATCCAGCCAGCGATCGATCAGTGAGTGCACACCACCCCAGCGTTCCCGGGCATTTTTACAATCTTCGAGCATGGAATTTTCTCCTTAGCATGAAAATCTCTCCTTGGTGATACCAGCTCTCTCTTGATGAGGCTAGATTCGCCTGTTCCTGTTCCCGCTGTCAATCCCGCTGGGGAATGAACTTAGCGCCCTTGGCCCATGCCAGCCAAAGGAGCCTCAGCGGGACCAGCGCCAGAATGGCAAAACCGATCAACGTCCAGGCGGGCAGAGAAAGACCCAGCAGCATGAAATCAATCTCGGCGCACTCTCCCGAGCCGGAAAGCACCATCCCCACCACGTCCTGGAGCGGTAGAATATCCAGCATATAGTCCAGCCCCGGGCCGCAGCTAGGGACTTTATCTGCAGGTAGCGTCTGCAACCATACATGCCGACCGGCGATGAATGCGCCACCCCCCACAGTGACAAGCCCAAGCACGCCGTATACCGCCGTTCCCAAGCGTCCGTGAGGATTATGCACGGCTGCCACCGCGAGTACCGCTGCCGTGGCCAATACCGCCACACGCTGAAAGATGCACAGCGGGCAGGGTGCCAGTCCGACGATATGTTCAAGACCCAGGGCAACAACCATCATCAGGGCGCAGAATGCCAGGCCCGTCAGCGCCACCGGGCGTACGGTCGTGACATTCAAGAGGCGGCTCCGGAGGCAAGCGAGCTCGATATACGCGATTCGCGAGCCCGGCTGAAGTAATCGTCAAGAAACGCATCGAAACTCTGCGTATCGGCTTGCTCGATATCTTGCTGCTGTTGATGGGAGGTTTCCACCAACTGCTCCAGCAACGCCTCCCGGGCACGTTGAGACGCAGGTTGCGCCATGAATTCCGCCTGCTGTTGCTTGGCCAGCGCCAGCATGGCATCGCTCAGCGATTCCTGATTGACCTGCAGGCGAGTCAACAAGCGACCGGAAGGAGTGAGCTCCGGGCTTTCCAGCAGTGGCGCCAGGGCTTGCAACGCCTCGGCATGCGGCGAGCCATCTTCCATGGCATCTAGCAACCGGCTTACCTCAGCCATTTCCGCAAAGATTTGCCCACCCCACTGGGCGATGGAACAGGCATCGCCATCGTTGAGCAGACGCAACGCCGGGTCACGACCGCGCTCTACCACCAGGCGCCGGTTGTCGTCCAGACGGTCGCATTCCTCATCGCTGATCCAGGGGCTGTCGCTGAGCAGGCACCACATCAGGAAGGTATCCATGAAGCGCATCTGCGTTTCGGTAATCCCCAAGGCATCGAAGGGGTTGAGATCCAGGCAGCGCACTTCGATGTACTCCACGCCACGCGCTTCGAGTGCCTGGCTTGGGGTTTCGTTGTGACGTGTCACGCGCTTGGGGCGAATATCGCTGTAGTACTCGTTTTCGATCTGCAGGATATTGGCGTTAAGCTGTTGCCAATGCGTCTCGCCCGATTCGTCGGTAACCTTGACGCCCAGCTTTTCATAATCCGGCCAGGGGCTGGAAATCGCATGGCGCAAGGTATTGACGTAATTCGACAGGGAATTGAAGCAGATCTTGAGCTGCGCCTGCACCTTGTTCTGATAGCCCAGGTCGGACATGCGCAAGGTCGTCGCATAAGGCGCGAAGTACGTCTGCCCATCGAGCATCTTAAGTTTTTCCGGCACCTTGCCGCCGGGCAGGGCGTGCTTGTCGAGAAAGCTCTTGTCGATGGCCGGTGAGGCACCGAACAGATAGAGCAGCAGCCAGCTGTGGCGCCGGAAATGCCGGATCAAACCGAAATAGCGTGTCGAGCGATAATCGTTGAACGGCGTTGCGGCGGCGCCATCCAGTTCACGCAGCGCTTGCCACATGTCGTCGGCCAGTGAGACGTTGTAATGCACCCCGGCAATCGCCTGCATGATGCGCCCGTAACGCACATCCAGCCCCTTGCGATACACCTTTTTCATCTTGCCCACATTGGATGTACCGTAATCGGCAATCGGGATGCTTTCATTGCCCGACAGGCGCGCGGGCATGCTGCCCGGCCAGATCAACTCATCCCCCAGGTAGCGATAACTGTAGCGATGCAGGTCGGCCATGAAGGACAAGGCCTCGCGCGGCTGGGAATATACCGGGGTGATGTATTCCAGCAGGGCCTCGGAATAATCCGTGGTGATATGCGGATGCGTCAGCTTGGAACCTAACGCCCAAGGGTGCGGGGTCTGGGCGATATGCCCGTCAGGATCAACACGCAAGCCCTCTTTTTCCAGACCACGACGCAGACGACTGATACGCCCTTGGCGAGCCGCCGGGATCAGACGATCCACCTGCCGGGTAAGGGCAGTCGGCACCGAGCTTGTGATTGACTCCGTGGATGAGCTTGGCACAGCAAGAGGTTCAAGCAAGGTGAACGCTCCTTGTCAAAAGGCCCGCCGGGCGGGCCTGGGTGAAATCGATCGGCGGGGCCATCAAGCAGAAGGATATGGCGCCGCCATGGCAAGATTCAAGCCACACAGGCTTAGTTATCACAGGCTTAGTTATCCCGGCGCGCCTTGAGCAGCGCCGCGCCCAACGCCCCCACGGGAGCGTTGTCCTCCTGTGTCGCTTTCCCCCGGTTCTTGGCCGGGCGACGCCGGGCATTGGCGCTAGTGTCCGGCTGGCGGGAAGGTGCGGCGGCCTCTTCTTCCACGCTGTCATCCAGGCGCATGGAAAGACCGATGCGCTTGCGCGGAATATCCACGTTCATCACCTTGACCTGAACGATATCACCGGCCTTGACCACGCTGCGCGGGTCTTCGACAAAACGGTCGGCAAGCGCGGAAATATGCACCAGCCCATCCTGGTGAACACCGATGTCCACAAAGGCACCGAAGTGGGTCACGTTGGTTACCGTGCCCTCCAGGACCATGCCGGCTTCCAGGTCCTTTAGGGTTTCCACCCCCTCACGAAATTCAGCGGCACGGAATTCAGGTCGAGGATCACGCCCGGGCTTGTCCAGTTCTTTGAGAATGTCGCTGACGGTGGGAATACCGAAGCGTTCATCGGCAAAATCGGCGGGATCGAGCGCCTTGATCGCCGCACTGTCACCGATCAAACCACCCAGATCACGCCCGCTGTACGCGGCCATGCGCTTCACCAGCGAATAGGCTTCCGGGTGGACGGCACTGGCATCCAAAGGGTTTTCCGCGGCGTTGATACGCAGAAAACCGGCGCACTGCTCGAAAGTTTTCGGCCCCAGACGGCTGACCTTCAGCAAGGCCTTGCGTGTCTTGAACGCGCCCTGCTGATTGCGCTGCATGACGATGTTTTCGGCCAGGATGGTACTCAGCCCCGCCACTCTTGAAAGCAAGGCACTGGAAGCGGTATTGAGATCCACCCCCACGGCATTCACACAGTCCTCGATTACCGCTTCCAGGCTTTTCGAAAGCTGCAGCTGTGAGACATCATGCTGGTATTGCCCCACCCCGATCGACTTGGGCTCGATCTTGACCAGCTCCGCCAAGGGGTCTTGCAAGCGCCGGGCGATCGACACCGCGCCGCGTAGCGTGACATCCAGGTCGGGAAATTCACGGGCGGCGTATTCCGAGGCCGAATACACCGAGGCGCCCGCTTCGCTGACCATGACCTTGCTCAGGCGCTGCTCAGACGCCAGCAGCTGTACCAGTTCGGCGGCCAGCTTGTCGGTTTCACGGCTGGCGGTACCATTGCCGATGGCCACCAGTTCCACAGCATGGGTTTTCGCCAAGCGGGCGAGCTCGGCCAGGGATTCCCGCCATTGCTTTTGCGGCGCATGAGGGTAGATGGTGGTGTGCGCCACGAACTGGCCAGTGGCATCTACCACCGCCACCTTGCAGCCGGTACGTTGGCCGGGGTCGATCGCCAGGGTGACCTTGGGTCCGGCGGGCGCGGCCAACAGCAAGTCTTTCAGATTGGCAGCAAATACCTCGATTGCGGTCAGCTCGGCCTGTTCACGCAGACGGCCCAGCAATTCTGTTTCCAGGGCGGTATAGAGCTTCACCCGCCAGGTCCAGCGCACCACCTCGGCCAACCAGCGGTCGGCAGCGCGCCCTTGATCGCGAAGGCCGAACTGCCGGGCAATCATCACCTGGGCAGGATGCAACGGCGCCTCCTCTTCCCCCGGCAAACGAATCGCCAGGCTCAGCACGCCTTCGTTGCGCCCCCGGAACATGGCCAGCGCCCGGTGGGAAGGCACCTTGGCAAGGACTTCATCATGTTCGAAATAATCGGAGAACTTGGCGCCTTCCTGCTGTCTGCCTTCCAGCACACGGGCGCTCAGCCGCCCTTCGGCCCATAACCGTTCGCGCAGCATGCCGATCAATTCCGGGTCTTCGGCAAAGCGCTCCATCAGAATCTGCTTGGCACCGTCGAGTGCCGCCTTGGCATCCTCGATGGCGGCAATATCGCCTTCAGCGGGGCGCAGGTAGTTGGCGGCCTCGGTTTCCGGGATCAGCGTCGGGTCGCCAAGCAAAGCATTGGCCAGCGGTTCCAGGCCGGCCTCACGAGCTATCTGTGCCTTGGTGCGACGCTTTTTCTTGTAGGGAAGATAAAGATCTTCCAGCCGTTGCTTGGTATCCGCGGCTTGCAGCTTGGCCGCCAAGTCATCACTCAGCTTGCCCTGTTCATCGATGGCGGTGATGACCGCGGCACGCCGCTCTTCCAGCTCACGCAGGTAACGCAGGCGCTCGTCCAGTTGGCGCAACTGGGTGTCATCCAGGGCACCGGTAACTTCCTTGCGGTAACGGGCAATGAAAGGCACGGTGGCGCCGCCATCAAGCAACTCGACAGTGGCGGTTACCTGCTGAGGGCGAACGGCAAGCTCGTCGGCAAGGCGCGAGATAATACGCTGATTGACATTCATATATCGCAAATAACTCATGCGGCATCAAAGATGCGACAAGGTATCACAATCGCCGCAATGTCGCTTCATGCCGGTACGAAGCGCAATGCCACCCCATTGTTGCACCACCGCAAGCCGCTAGGCTCAGGTCCATCCTCGAAGACATGCCCCTGGTGACCTTCACAACGCGCGCAGTGATATTCGGTACGCGGCCAGATCATGCTGAAGTCCAGTTCCGACAACAGGTGCCCTTCGACATGCTCGAAAAAGCTTGGCCAGCCGGTACCCGACTCGAACTTCATGGCGCTTTCGAACAACACCAGATCGCAACCGGCGCAATGATAGCGACCTTCTCTCCATTCGTCGTTCAATGGGCTGGAAAAGGCCGCCTCCGTGGCATGGTCACGCAGGACGTCATACTGCGCCGCGGTCAGTCTTTCCTGCCACTCGGCATCACTGAGTTCGAGTGGCGTTATGTCGGCAGCACGTGAAAGCTTCAACCGTGGAAAACCAAACGCAACACCCGGCAAACTCCCCACCACACCGGCAGCCGCTGCCAACCCTAAAAAATGCCGACGCTTCATCAGAGTTCTCCTGCCTGATATGTATCAAGGCTGTAAAAGATTCTTCGCCCTTCTCCCCAGATGCCAGAAACACAACGGGAGAAGCGATATACGCTTCCCCCGTTCAGACTATCGTTTGAGCTGTCAGTTCTCATCTAGGCAAATATTACCCAAGCCTAACGTTCGTTCAGGTCAGCTGGGGACCGGCTTTGACGATGGCTTCACTGACGCCTTCGAATTTCTTGAAGTTATCCACGAACTTGGCCGCCAGCTCCTGGAGGTTGCGGTCATAGGCAGCACGGTCTTCCCAGGTGTCGCGCGGGTCGAGCAGACTGGAATCCACCCCCGGCACGGCAACCGGCACCGCCAGATTGAGGCCGTCCACATGGCGTGTTTCTACATCACGCAGCATACCGGACTGAATCGCACTGACAATGGCACGCGTGGTGGGAATCGAGAAGCGAGCACCCCCTTCACCGTAGGCACCCCCGGTCCAACCGGTATTGACCAGATAGACCTGGGCATCCTTGGCATCCACCCGCTTGATGAGAAGATCGGCGTATTCACGGGCAGGACGCGGGAAGAACGGCGCGCCGAAGCAGGTCGAAAAGGTAGCTTCAAGCCCGTCGGCAGCCCCCATCTCGGTGGACCCTACCTTGGCGGTGTAACCGGAAAGGAAATGGTACGCTGCAGCTTCCTTGCTCAACACGGACACCGGCGGCAACACCCCGGACATGTCGCAGGTCAAGAAGACAATGGCGTTGGGTTCACCGGCACGGTTTTCCAGGACACGCTTTTCGATGTGCTCAAGCGGGTAAGCGGCACGCGAGTTCTGGGTCAGGCCGTCATCGGCGTAATTGGGTTCGCGACGGTCATTCAACACCACGTTTTCCAGCACGGTACCGAACTTGATGGCCTTCCAGATTACCGGCTCATTTTTCTCGGAAAGGTCGATACATTTGGCGTAGCAACCCCCTTCGAAATTGAATACCGTGCCTTCACCCCAGCCATGCTCGTCGTCACCGATCAGATAGCGTGCCGGGTCGGCGGAGAGCGTGGTCTTGCCGGTACCGGAAAGGCCGAAGAACAGGCAGGTTTCGCCGTCTTCACCGACGTTAGCCGAGCAATGCATGGGCAGTACATCGGATGCCGGCAACAGGAAGTTCTGTACCGAGAACATCGCCTTCTTCATTTCCCCGGCGTAGCGCATGCCGGCGATCAACACTTTCTGCTGGGTGAAGTTGATAATCACGCAACCGCTGGAGTTAGTCCCGTCGCGGTTGGGCTCACATTCGAAAAACGGCGCATTGAGAATCTGCCAGTTATTCTTGGCACTGGGGTTGTATACCTCGGGGCGCACGAACATGGTGCGGCCGAAGAGGTTGTGCCACGCGGTTTCGGTCGTCACACGTACCGGCAGATAATACGTCGGATCACTGCCGACATGCAGTTCGGAAACGAAGTGATCGGCACTGGCCAGATAATCGTCAACCCGCCCCCAGAGAGCATCGAACTTATCTGCATCGAACGGGCGGTTGACGCTGCCCCAATCGATGTGATCGCGAGTCGAGGGCTCGTCGACGATGAAGCGGTCCTTGGGTGAACGGCCGGTACGGTCACCCGTGTTGACTACCAGGGCGCCATCGGCTGACAGGCGGCCTTCACCACGGGCTATGGCGCGCTCGATAAGTTCGGCGCTGCTGAGATTAACATGGACTTGGGGAGCGGCTTGAGTCGTGGTCATGTCGATTCCTTGGCCTTTGGGCCGATTCTCTCATTTACCAGGCGTCACCGACGCCATAAAAAATCATCCCAACCCCCATGCGACAACCGCTTACTGGGCCAGGTTCGATGAAAACGCAGGCATTATGCCAAAAACAACGCCCCCAGGGAACGGGGGCGTTGGCAGAAGATCTTGTAGTTAAACTACGACAGAACCACCATATGCTGTGCTGCTGCCGCGTTGAAATTAAAACGCTCATTTGCTTGGGGAGCTGACAGGCCTGAACGGTGTGACGTTTTGCTTTCGCGGCATCGGCAGCCACTTCCAGAATCGCGACTACATAATCAGTGAATCACGGGTGATGGCGCGTCAGGATTATCCAACATTGTTTCAATTTCGGCCGCCGTGTAGTGATAGCGCGAGTGACAGAAGTGGCACTGGGTGTCGATGGCACCCTGTTCTTCCAATATATCGCGCAACTCACCTGCTCCCAGCGTCAATAGCCCAGCCCCCATACGCTCACGCGAACAGGTGCATCCAAAACGCAGCGCCTTGGGCTCGAACACTCGCACGGTTTCCTCGTGATACAGCCGATACAGCACCTCGCGCTGCTCAAGACCCAACAATTCCTCGGCCGTGACGGTATCGCCCAACACAACGCTACGCTCCCAGGCATCCACATCCTGATTCTGCGCCTGCTGCGGCAGGCGTTGCAGCAAAAGTCCCCCGGCCCGCTTGCCATCCGCCGCTAGCCACAGGCGAGTGGGCAGCTGTTCGGATTGGGAGAAATACGCTTCCAGGCAGCCCGCCAAGCTGGGATGATCCAGCGCTACGATGCCTTGATAGCGATTGCCCTCGCGTGGATCCAGAGTGATCACGATCTGTCCATTGCCCACCAACTCGCGGAATTCGGCATGCTCTGCCGGCAAGCTGGCGTCTTCAGAAACCCGAGCAATCGCGCGCAACTCACCGCCGGGGTTGGACTCGGCCATCAACAAGGAAAGCACTCCCTGGCCGCGCACTTCGATGCTCAGGGTACCGTCGAGTTTGACGGTATCGGTCAAAAGCGCCACGGCTGCCAGCAATTCACCCAACAGCGCATTGACCGCCGCTGGGTATTGATGGCGATCGAGCACTTCCTGATAGGCGCTCTCCAGGGTGACGATTTCACCGCGCACGTTGGTCTGGTCAAACAGGAATCGTTGTATCTGGTCGGTCATATCACTCTCAATTCAGAACTCACAATTCGGTTCATTCATCGCCCTGATGGCGTTGAAACCGTTGGATGTCGCGGCGCTGTTTCTTGTCCGGGCGTTTCAGAGGATGCTGCATGACTTCGTTGGTCAGCCGGCGCGCTTCGGCTTCACGTTCACGGCGCTCACGGCTCTCGGGGGTTTCTTCATAAAGCTTGCGGGCTTCCGGTGCCCCCCGGCGCTGGTCGGACACCGCAAGCACTTCCACTTCGAGAATATCCCAACCTTGGGGCACGCGAATCAATGCCCCCTGCTCAACGATCTTGCTGGTTTTCGAGCGCCCGCCGTTGTAGTGAATCTTGCCGCCTTCTATGGCCTTCTTTGCCAATTGGCGAGTCTTGAAAAAACGCGCCGCCCATAGCCATTTATCCAGGCGTACAGTGTCGCTCATCCGCTCTCTCCTTAGGGGTAGGGTAATTCCGAGGGTAGCAAACGCGCGAAACGATCCAGCGCAATGAATTCTTCCAATTCCTTCTCAGGCTTGCGGCTATCAGGCTGCTTGATACCCATCAAATAACGAATCCCGAACTCACGAGCACTTTCCAGTACGGCGGCATTATCATCGATGAACAAGGTGCGTTCGGGATCGAACGGTTCGACGTCCTGCAAGGCAAACCAGAATTCCTGAGCTTCCTTGGGCACGCCGAGGTCGGCCGATGAGACAATCGCATCCAGATATTGTTCGATGCCTGTCAATGGCAGCTTGAGCGCCAGACTTTCACGATCGGCATTGGTTGCCAGCACCACGCGAGGGTGAGCTTGTTTAAGCCATTGGAGAAAGTCCAGAGCATCGCCGCGCAGACCAATCAAGTGTTGGATTTCGCGTTTGAGGGCGACGATATCCACCCCGAGTTCCCGACTCCAGTACGCCAGACTGTACCAGTTGAGCGTACCCTGCTCGCGGATGATTCGCGCACGCAACGTCTCTTGGGTAGCTTCATCCAGACGGTGCAGTTCGGCATAACGTCGGGGCAGATGGTCGAGCCAGAAATGGCTATCGAAATGCAGATCCAGCAAGGTGCCGTCCATGTCCAGCAGGACGGTATCAATAGCGCGCCAATCGATCATTGCGGCTCCGGTCGTGGCGTTAATAAGCATGCTATTGTAGCGCAACCACCTACCGCCAGCCATGGAGGCCAGCATGTCCGAGTCCGCCCCCACCTATTTGCAGAAACCCCACATTCTCAAGCGTACCAGCGTGGCCCGCAGCCGCCTGTTTCATGTCGAGTCGCTCGAGTTACGTTTTTCCAATGGCGAGGAACGGCAGTTCGAACGCCTGACCGGCTCCGGGCATGGCGCGGTGATGATCGTGGCCATGCCCGACCCCGAGCATGTGTTGTTGATTCGCGAGTACGCCGCAGGCTTCGAAGACTATGTGCTGACCCTGCCCAAGGGCCTGGTCGACCCCGGGGAAGACGTGGTGACCGCCGCCAACCGCGAACTGATGGAAGAGTGCGGCTTCGGTGCCCGCTGCATCGAGCCGCTGGTGGAGTTTTCGCTGGCCCCCAACTACATGAGCCATCGCATGCAGGTCATGCTGGCCACCGACCTGTACCCCAAGCGCCTGCCCGGCGATGAGCCTGAACCCTTGATTGTGGAAACCCACGCGCTCGATGAGCTTCCCGCCCTGCTGCTGCGAGAAGATTTTCATGAAGCCCGCGCCATCGCCGCCCTGTATATCGCCCGCGACAAATTGCGCGCCGATAACGCAGAAACACCCAAGCTGCTTTGATATCCACACCCTCGCACGATGAATCGCCCTCCCACCAGTCAAAACCCTGTCAGCCCGGCTTTGTGGTGGGAGGTCGGTTTACCGGGCGAGTTCTTGGTTTTGGGTATGGCTTTTACAGCCTACGACCAGCTCAATCCAGCTTGGAAAGATCACGTACCGCACCCTTGTCGGCGGATGTGGCAAGCAGCGCATAGGCCTTGAGCGCGGGAGTCACCTTGCGCAGGCGCTGAATGCTGGGCTTCCAGGCGTCCTTGCCGCGTGCGTTCATGGCCTCACGCCGGGCGCCCAATTCAGCGTCGCTCAGTTTGACATTGATAGTGCGATTGGGAATGTCGATGCGAATCAAATCGCCCTGCTCCACCAAACCGATAGCACCGCCCGCACCCGCCTCCGGCGACACATGACCGATGGAAAGCCCCGAGGTGCCCCCCGAAAAGCGCCCATCGGTAAGCAAGGCACAGGCCTTACCCAACCCCTTGGATTTCAGGTACGACGTCGGGTAGAGCATTTCCTGCATGCCCGGGCCGCCTTTGGGGCCTTCATAGCGAATCACCACCACATCGCCGGCTTTCACCTTATCGTTCAAAACGTGTTCCACCGCCTGGTCCTGGGATTCGACGACATGCGCCGGACCTTCAAAGACCAGTATCGACTCATCGACACCGGCGGTTTTCACCACGCAGCCGTCAAGGGCAATATTGCCGTAAAGTACCGCCAGCCCGCCTTCGCGCGAGAAAGAATGCTCCAGATCGCGAATACAGCCGGTGGCACGGTCACCGTCCAGGCTCGGCCAGCGCGCGCTCTGGGAAAACGCCACTTGAGTGGGCACGCCACCAGGGCCGGCGCGATAGAACTCCACCACTTCCGGGCTTGGATTGCGCATGATGTCCCATTCATCCAGGGCGACTTTCAGGCTGTCTCCGTAAACGGTAGGCACCGAGGTATCCAGCACGCCGGCGCGGTCAAGCTCGCCCAGAATCGCCATGATTCCCCCGGCACGATGCACGTCCTCGATATGGTATTTCTGCGTATTGGGAGCGACCTTGCACAGCTGCGGCACTTCGCGGGAAAGCCGATCGATATCGGTCATGGTGAAATCGATTTCAGCCTCCTGCGCCGCGGCCAGCAGATGCAGAATGGTATTAGTCGAGCCGCCCATGGCGATATCCAGGGTCATGGCATTCTTGAAGGCTGCTAGAGAGCCGATGGCACGGGGCAATAGATGCGCTTCTTCGCCTTCGTAATAGCGCCGAGCCAATTCCACAATGCGGTGGCCGGCATTCTCGAACAGACGGCGACGATCCGAATGCGTGGCCACCACGGTACCGTTACCCGGCAGCGCCAGACCCAACGCCTCCATCAAGCAATTCATCGAGTTGGCGGTAAACATGCCCGAGCAGCTGCCACAGGTAGGGCAGGCGCTGCGTTCAATTTCCGCCAGGGTTTCATCATCCACGCTGTCATCGGCGGCCATCACCATGGCATCCACCAGATCCAAGCCGTGATCGAGCAACTTGGTCTTGCCCGCTTCCATCGGCCCGCCGGAAACGAAAATCACCGGAATGTTCAGGCGCATGGCGGCCATCAGCATTCCCGGGGTGATCTTGTCGCAGTTGGAAATACACACCAGCGCATCGGCACAGTGGGCGTTGCACATGTATTCCACGGAGTCGGCGATCAGGTCACGGCTGGGCAGGGAATACAGCATGCCGTCGTGGCCCATGGCAATGCCGTCGTCCACGGCGATGGTATTGAATTCCTTGGCCACTCCGCCGGCTTTCTCGATCTCTCGCGCCACCAGTTGGCCCATGTCCTTCAAATGAACGTGGCCGGGCACGAACTGAGTGAAGGAATTGGCCACGGCGATGATCGGCTTCTGGAAATCGTCGTCCTTCATGCCGGTGGCACGCCATAAGGCGCGGGCGCCGGCCATATTGCGACCGGCGGTGGTAGTACGAGAGCGATACTCAGGCATGGTGTCCTCTAGCGATTATCGACCCGCTGCCCGGCACAGGAGCAAGGCCGACAGCGGGTGGTTGGAGTCAGCCGAGGATTTTGGCATGCCCCGCGGCGCCAAGCTAGAGCGCCGCCTTATTAGCCAAACACCACCTTGGCCACGTCAGGGTAGCGATCGGCAAAGTGCACCGTCATTCCTTCCTTGAGATAGTCCGGTAATTCGTGATAATCGCGGCGATTGGCATCCGGCAGAATCACCTCGAAGATGTCGCTGCGCCGGGCGGCGATGATTTTCTCGCGAATACCGCCTACCGGCAGCACCTGACCGGTCAATGTCAGCTCACCGGTCATCGCAAGCGGTCGGTTTACCGCCTGGTGCTTGGCCAGGGAGAGTAGCGCCGTGGTCATGGTGACCCCTGCCGAAGGGCCGTCCTTGGGGGTCGCCCCTTCGGGTATGTGCATGTGCACAAAGGCGGTATCGAAGAATGCCGGTTCCGCGTCGTATTCGTTCAAGTGGCCCAAGGCATAGCTGTAGGCGATGTTGGCCGATTCCTGCATGACATCACCCAGCTGCCCGGTAAGCTTGAAGCCACGGTCCAGGGTATGTACCTTGCCCGCCTCGATGGCCAGCGTCGCCCCGCCCATGGCGGTCCATGCCAGACCGGTTATCACCCCTTCCCCTTTGAGTACCTTTTCCTTGCGGAACAAGGGGGCACCCAGGAAGTCCTCAAGGTTCTTGACCGAAATCTTGATCGTGCCTTGCTCGCTTTCCAGCAGTTTGACTGCCGCCTTGCGCACGATGCGGTGCAGCTGTTTTTCCAGTTGGCGCACCCCGGCTTCTCGCGCATATCCCTCGATAATTTCCCTGAGTGCGGCATCGGTCAGGTTGATGCGCTTTTTGGGAATATTGTCGCGCTTGAGCAGTTTCGGCCAAAGGAAATGCTTGGCGATGAGCTGCTTTTCCTCGGCGATATAACCGGAAAGACGAATCTGTTCCATACGGTCCATCAGCGGACCGGGAATGCTGTCCGTGGTATTGGCGGTACAGATGAACAACACCTTGGAAAGGTCCAGTCGAACATCCAGATAGTGGTCGAGAAAATCCACGTTCTGCTCGGGATCGAGCACTTCGAGAAGTGCCGAGGCAGGATCGCCTTGAAAGGACTGGCCCAGTTTATCGATCTCATCGAGCATGATGACCGGGTTTTCCACCTTCACTTCCTTGAAGGTCTGCACCAGCTTGCCGGGCATGGCGCCGATATAGGTACGCCGGTGGCCCTTGATTTCAGCCTCGTCACGCATCCCGCCAAGCGAAAAGCGATAGAACTGACGCCCCAGCGCCTCGGCGATCGAGCGGCCTACGGAGGTCTTGCCCACCCCCGGCGGGCCTACCAGCAGTATGATCGAGCCACCCACAGCGCCCTTGAAGGTGCCCTCGGCAAGAAACTCGATAATGCGTTCCTTGACGTCCGCCAGGCCGTCATGGTCACGGTCGAGTACGGCACGCGCCTGGTTCAGGTCCAGTTTGTCATCGGTGGTTATCCCCCACGGCATGGAGGTCAGCCAATCGAGATAATTGCGCGTGGTACCGTATTCGGGCGACCCGGTTTCAAGGACCTGGAGTTTCTGGAGTTCGTCGTCGATACGCCCCTGGACCTTCTCCGGCACCACCAGTCCTTCCAGGCGGGCACGAAAGGTATCAACGTCGTTTTCACGGTCGTCCTTGGAAATGCCCAGCTCACGCTGAATGACCTTGAGCTGTTCGCGCAGGAAGAATTCCCGCTGGCGATCCTGCATCTGGGCATTGACCTGCTCGCTGATCTCGCCCTGTAACTGAGCCACCTCGATTTCCTTGCGCAACAAGGGCAGCACCTTGTGCATGCGTTCGGCGACCGGCAAGGTAGCCAGGACATCCTGTAGCTCATGCCCCTTGGCCGAGGTAATGGCGGCGGCAAAATCAGTCAGAGGCCCAGGCTGATGCGGGCTGAAACGGTTGAGATATTGCTTGAGTTCTTCACCGTATAGCGGATTCAGCGGCAACAGTTCCTTGATGCCGTTGATCATCGCCATGGCATAGGCACGCGTCTCTTCCTCTTCGGTATCCACCGGCTCACGCGGATAGCTCACCTCCACCAGATAGGGAGGTTCCTTGGATAACCAGCGCGTGATGCGAAAACGCTTCAGACCTTGAGCAATGAACTGAATCTGCTCTTCGTCGCCCTTGAGCTTGTGCACCTTGACCGCCGTGCCGAACTCGGGAAAGGCCTCGTGATCCAGTGACTCCACGCCCTGTTCACCGACAAAAGCCACCCCGATGGTGTGATGCGGCGTATTACCCACCCGGCGCATGGTCTCTTCCCAGCGCTCGCGGTTTATCACCAACGGCTGTACCTGAGCCGGGAAGAAAGGTCGGTTGTGGATGGGAAGCAGGTAAATACGCTCAGGCAATATCTCGTCGGCGGGCACCATCGATGTGGAATGCTCACCGTCGGAGCGATACGCCTCCCCTTGGGCACCACTGCTGGAATCATCCGAGTCGGTGAACGCTTCCAGACCTTCCTGGGTGCCGTCCTGCCACTCCTGGTCCTGGTCCTTATCCTTGTCAAATTCCTGATCGCTCATGCTCCCTCCATTGAACCCTGCCTATCGGCGTGAAATACCGTCTGGCCTTTGGTCATGGAATGCGGGCACCGGGCGCTAACTTCAAGGCCCGATATCAGGCATCGGTCGACCATTTACCCGTAAGCTTCCTCGCACCACATCGAATTCCAACGTCTGAGTACCCAACGGCAGCCCCAACCACAAGGCCGCCACGGCCGGGGCGTCATACCAGGTAAAGTCGCCATCGATGCGCTCAAGCCAGCGTGCTCGCTCATCAGGCTGACCGAGATTTTCCAGGCTCAAGGCCTGGATGTCCCTGGCATCAAAAAACAGCGCGCCGTCGGCATCCACCTTGATGCCCAGTAACGGGCTGTGCAAGGCGATGGTATCGACATCAAGGCGTGGGGAGTCACTCAGCACCTGAAGAATATGCGGTTCCAGACGGGCCAGGAGGCCCTCGCCCATGGGCACATCAGGGTCGCCCCAGGCGGCCTGCTGACGTAGTTCGCCAATCACTCGACGAATGGCGTCGGCATCCAGTCGCGAAAGCTCCATCGACACCCGCCCATTGAGCAAAGGGACATTGGGGGCTTCGTCCGGCAATATCACGTCACCCAGTTCCAACTCACCACCCAGACGTAGTTCGCGCTCGTCCAGGTGCATGTGGCTATACACATCAATCGGCTGGATGCGCATATGCAGATCCGGGTGCTGCAATACCAGAGACTCGATGTGCAGGTGATCGCGCTGGTTAAAATGGTAGGCGTCTTCAATATAAGTGTAGCGGCTGGCGAGTTCCACCGGGCCCAGCATCAAACTGGCGGAAGCGTCGGTCAGGGTCAATTGATCCAGCATGGCGCGTAAATGCCAGTCTCCCAGCACCCCCTCCAACCGCAAACGAGCGCCACGCACATCCAGTTCCCGGCCGCTTTGCTGGATCACGAAAGGGGCCAGCGCCAGGCGCAGCTCACTGTACCCGCTCAAGGTATGATAACGGCCTTGCCAGCGAGGCACCGAGGGCGCGGAAACCTCCCCGACCGCTTGCTGAAGCGCACTGTCGAGTCGTGGCAACACCGTCCCTTGAACATCGGTGCTGAAAATACCATGCCGAGCGTTATAGGTGATTTCAAGACGCCAAGGGCGTCCCAACAGAGGCGACAAGATCAAACGGCCACGCGAACTCAACCACCCTTGATGGCTTTCCGTGCGGTTCACGCGCCACTCGCCCCGCGCTTCCAGATCTTCAAGCGACTGACGCAGGCTGCGTTCGAAAAGCAGGCTGGAAAGTAGTTGTGCCACCACCCAGCCCACTGCCACTACCACTAGCACGGGTACGATCAATCGTTCCTTGCGCATCCTACCTCCCGGATGACGCCGAATGGCAAGAGACCATTCGGGAGCGCTCAGCCGGCCGCTATCAATGCAGCCAGAACCACAAGTGCATGGTGCTCCAGGCATAAACGCCCGCCATCACATCATCGATCATGATGCCGAAGCCTCCAGCCACTCGACGGTCAGCCCAGCGAATCGGCCAGGGTTTGAAGACGTCGAAAATACGAAACACCACGAACCCCCACAAGGCGGCCTCCCAGGAAAACGGCACCGCCGCCATGGTGATCCAGTAGCCTACGAATTCATCCCAGACAATCCCGGAGTGATCGTGAACCCCGAGATCGCGTGACGTTTTCTCACATAGCCAGACACCCACCACAAAAGCGGCAAATGACAGCATTAAATACCAGCCTAGTGGTAAATCGGTCATCAGCCAATAGAATGGAATCGCAGCCAAGGTACCAAAGGTGCCCGGCGCCCAAGGGGCGGCGCCACTCCCCAGGCCGAAGGCAAAGAAATGCGTCGGGCGGCGCCATACGCTTGCAGGTGCACGGTTCATGGCGTCTCCCCGGAAAAATGCTGCCAGCCATCACGTGCATACCGGCCAACGCCTGATATACCCGGCGCTTCACGGCAGTGACCGATCACCGTCAGCGTCTGCCCTACCGCTGCCAGACGGCGTTGCGCCTCATCCAGCTGCGTCCTGTGCAGCGTCACCAACAGCTCATAATCGTCACCCCCACCTAATGCCGCCTGAATCGCTGCATCTCGACCCAGGGCGTCCTCCAGACCCGCTGCCAAAGGCAGGCTTTCCGGCGCCAGCACGGCACCCACACAGGACGCCCGGCGTAGGTGACCGAGATCCGCCAGCAGCCCATCGGAAATATCGATTCCCGCCGTGGCCAGGCCGCGAAGGGCTTGCCCGGCAGCCAAGCGGGGTTGCGGTAAAAGATAACGTTCGAGCAAAGGGTGGCTCAGATCGCGCTCGCCGCGCTGCCATAATGCCAAGCCGCCGGCGCCACCGCCCACACTGCCGGTAACCGCAATCAGGTCATCCGCCCTGGCTCCCCGGCGCGTGATTGCCTGGCCGTCGAGCACCTCTCCCATCACGGTAACGCCGATGGTCAGCTGCCCGCTAGTGACGTCTCCACCCGCCAGCACGCTGTTGCTCTCGCGGCACAGTGATAGAAAGCCTTCGGCGTAGTCAGCAAGCCAGGCATCGCTTTCACCGCTTAACGGGGCTGAATGTTGATCGAGTGTCAAAGCCATGAAACACCAGCGCGACCTGGCGCCCATGGCCGCCAGGTCACTCAGCGCCACGGCCAGGGCGCGGTGGCCGATTGCCCGCGCCGGGGCCTCTGCAGGGAAGTGAACATTCACCACTGAGGTATCCACGCTGACCACTAACTGATGCCCGGAAGCCGGCGCCAGCAAGGCAGCATCGTCGCCCACTCCCAGACAAACGCCGGCTGCGGCATCCGCCGTTGACGTAGTAAAATAACGACGTATCAGATCGAACTCGGCAACCACAGAAGTCCCTCGCAGATGGCGACTCAGCGCCGACGGGCGCTGACCTCGGCACTGCGCAGGCGACTGGCCAGCTTGTCAAGAATACCGTTGACGTACTTGTGCCCGTCGGTGGCGCCGAATGACTTGGCCAGCTCCACCCCTTCGTTGATCACCACGCGATACGGCACTTCCATTCGACGCGAGAGCTCGTAGGCACCCAGACGCAGGATGGCCAGCTCCACACCATCCAGGTCCACCAGGCGACGGTCAAGCAGTGGCGCAATGGCCGCGTCCAATTCACCCTTGAAGCGTGCCGTGTTGTGCAGCAGCTCATGGAACAGAGCCATATCGGCAATTTGCATCACCTTGGCCCAGTTCTCATGATCTTCCATGTCATCGTCGGGCAATTGGCTGCGAAATTCGGCTTCGACGGTGGTCATCGACTTGCCGGTCATCGCCCACTGATAAAGCCCTTGTACGGCCAGCTCACGCGCGGCATGGCGCGCCTGCTTTGCCGCGGAAGACTTGTTCGCACGAGGCTCGTTCATCGTTCGACTCCAGGGCCCAAGGCGCGCAGCAGTGAGACCATTTCCATGGCCGCCATGGCTGCCTCGGTGCCCTTGTTGCCGGCCTTGGTGCCAGCACGCTCGATAGCTTGCTCGATGGATTCAACCGTCAGCACACCGTTGGCCACCGGGGTTTCGAACTCCAGCTGCAGGTTGTTCATCGCCGTATTACAGCCACCCGCGACATATTCAAAGTGCGGCGTACCCCCGCGGATCACCGCGCCCAAGGCAATCACTGCGTCCGGCTTGACCACCTTCAGTACGCGCTTGACCGCCAACGGCAGCTCCCAGGCACCGGGCACATGGACCAGGTCGATATTTTCAGAATCAACACCGTGACGCACCAGGCTATCCACGGCGCCTTCCACCAGGCTATCCACCACGTGATGATTGAATCGACCTACCACGATCACGTAGCGGCCATTCACATCAACAAAACTACCTTCGATTTGGGAAAGGGGTTGCATCAATTGATTCCTGCTCAAGAGGGTTGCTCGGGTGCCGGATCGTTCGGCCCCAGACGATCCACCACTTCCAGGTCAAAGCCCGAAAGTGCCGAGAATTTCCACGGAGAACTCAACAGCCGCATCTTGCCCACCCCCAGGTGGCGCAATATCTGCGAACCGGTGCCGATAGTCAGGTAATTGCCGGCGCCATCGGAGTCGCTGGTGCGAGGCACGCGCACGCGCTCCAGAAAGACATCCAGCTGATCCTTGAGATCGCGGCGCGGGCGACCGTCGTCGATCAACACGAAGACACCATTTTCCGCCGCAGCGATCTCGTCCAGAGCGCGATGGCCATCCCAACGGTGCCCATCGTCCTTGAGCAGCCCCAGCAGATCTCGCAGGGTATCCGCCAGATGAACGCGCACGGTTGTGGGCTGCTCCGGCTGTGGCTGGCCTTTCACCAGGGCCAGATGATGCGCGCCTTGAATGCGGTCACGGAAGACGTGCAACATCAGGTCGCCATGAATGGTCGAGACGGGAGTCGCTTCCAGATGATCGATGGTCTGCTCATTGACGATGCGGTAATGAATCAAGTCGGCAATGGTGCCCATCTTGATGCCGTATTCGGCGGCGAAGACCTCGAGTTCCGGGCGGCGCGCCATGCTGCCGTCATCGTTCATGATTTCGCAGATAACGCCACTCGGGTCACAGCCGGCCAACGCCGCCAGGTCACAGGCAGCTTCGGTATGCCCGGCACGCCTTAGCACGCCACCGGGTTCGGCCATCAGCGGAAAGATATGCCCCGGCTGAACGATATCCTCGGCTCGCGCGCCAGGCGCAACCGCCGCCTGCACGGTACGCGCTCTATCGGCTGCGGAAATCCCCGTGGTCACCCCTTCGGTGGCCTCGATGGACAGCGTGAATTTGGTCCCGAAACCCGACTCGTTGTCGCGTACCATCAATGGCAGTTTGAGCTGTTCACAACGCTTGCGGGTCATCGGCAAGCAGATAAGGCCACGGGCGAAACGAGCCATGAAGTTGATATGCTCGGCCTTGACCTTTTCGGCAGCCATGATGATATCGCCTTCGTTCTCCCGATCCTCATCGTCCATGAGGATAACCATCTTGCCCTGCCGAATATCCTCGACCAGGTCAGCGATGGGGGCCAGGCCCCCAGAGGAGGATTGCACCATGGAATCTCCAGAAAATATGCTTCGCATTACGTGCGATTTCGCGCGTCAGGGTACCTTGGTATCGCCTGTGGCGCTAGTCGGCTCGGGCGTGGCGATAATCCGCCAGTCGCGCCCCACTGCCCGCATGTCATGAATTACCAGGCGCCGCTGATCGGCCATCAGCGCAAGTCCCGGCAGGGCAAACAGCGCCCGGGCGTCGCCTCCCAGCAAGGTGGGAGCGACGAATAGCTGCATTTCATCGACGAGTTCGGCATTCAACATGGCACCGGCCAGCGTAGCGCCGGTTTCCAGCAACAATTCGTTGACCTGACGGTTTTCCGCCAACCAGCGTAACAAGGAAGGCAAGCTGATGCGGCCATCCTCTCCCGCCGCCAGGGCCAGCACTTGCGCACCGGCATTTTCCAGGCGCCGACATTTTTCCAGGTCATGGTCGGGAACGGTCACCACCAGGGTATGCCCGGGTTCTTGCAAGCAAGCCGCCGTCAGGGGCAGGCGCAACCGGGAATCCAGAATGACCCGCAGCGGCTGGCGGCGGACGATACGCTCGGCCTCGTCCAGCTTGAGTTGCTCGGCACGCAGGGTGAGCCGCGCATCATCCATGATGATCGATTCCACGCCGCTCATGATGGCACTCGAACGTGCTCTCAGCCGCTGCACCTGGGTACGGGCTTCAGGGCCGGTAATCCACTGCGATTCACCGGAGCCCATGGCCGTACGACCATCCAGGCTCATGGCCATTTTCAAGCGCACGAACGGCCGACCGCGGCGCATGCGCGAAATGAAGCCCGGGTTGAGCCTCTCGGCATCCTCTTCAAGCAGGCCCACCATGACCTCGATACCGGCTTTTTCCAACAGTGCCACCCCTTGGCCGGCTACCTGAGGGTTGGGGTCGACCATGGCTACCACCACCCGTGTCACGCCCGCATCGCGCAGCGCCAAGGCACAGGGGCCGGTGCGCCCATGATGAGAACAAGGCTCAAGCGTGACGTAAGCCGTAGCACCCGGTGCCGCTGAACCGGCCACCCTCAATGCATGAATTTCGGCATGCGGCTCTCCGGCCTGTTCATGCCAGCCCTCTCCCACGATGTTTCCGTCACGCACCAGAACGCAGCCCACTCGCGGGTTGGGGTCGGTGGTATAGAGCCCGCGTCGCGCCAGCACCAAGGCCCGCGCCATAAAGCGATGATCCAGGCCGGAGGCCGTCTGCGGGCCGATCAAGATTGCGGCTCCTGAGTAATCCGGTCGATTTCAGCGCGAAATTCGTCCAGATCCTGAAATTTCCGATACACCGAGGCAAAGCGAATGTACGCCACCTGATCCAATTGCTTGAGAGTCTGCATCACCGTTTCGCCCACATCCCGCGCCTGAACCTCGCGTTCGCCTCGGGCGCGCAGGGTCTGGCGGATACGTTCCACCGCCGCCTCGATATCCTCCGCGCTCACCGGACGTTTTTCCAGCGCCCGCAGCATTCCCCCACGCAGCTTGGCTTCATCAAAGGTTTCTCGCGAGCCATCGGACTTAACCACCCGCGGCATTACCAGCTCGGCGGTTTCATAAGTGGTAAAACGCTCGCTACAATTGGCACATTGGCGGCGTCGGCGTACCTGGTCGCCGTCCACCACCAGGCGCGAATCCGTCACTCGAGTGTCGTTGGCACCACAAAAAGGGCAATGCATGAGAATCACAACCTGTTGTAGACCCGAGCCCGATACGCGAGCGCGAGTAAGCGATTTATTTTCTCATTGTAACGATTTGGCCTAGAAGCTGCAGTGTCTGTGGCATCTGTTTATGCGGGAGTCTCCCCATGTCAGCCTTTGATACCAACGCCCACCAGTACTTGACTCATCTTTACGGCCCTGATGCCGACGAAGTGCTGCGACGCCTGCAGCGCCTTGTTCAAAAGTACCAGAACACTCAAGAAAGCCCGAACGTTCAACAAGCCGCTCCCACCTGGAGCGAAAAGGATCTCTGGCTGATCAGTTACGGTGACTCGATCGTCGATGAGCCACGCCCACCGCTCGAGGTGCTGGAAGTGTTTATCCGACAACGCCTGGGCCAGCGCATCAGCGGCGTTCACCTTCTGCCGTTCTTTCCCTGGAGCAGCGACGATGGCTTTTCGGTGATCGATTACCGGGAAGTTGATCCAGCACTCGGCGACTGGTCGCATATCCGCGCCCTGGCCGAGCACTACGATGTGATGGTGGACCTGATTCTCAACCACATCTCCCGGGAATCGCTGTGGTTCGTCGATTATCTCAGCGATAGCTTGCCGGGGCGCGACTACTTCCTGGAACTCGAGCCCGAGACCGATTTATCTCAGGTCGTGCGACCCCGCAGCACGCCACTGATGATGCCTGTTGCCACGCGGCGCGGTACCCGGCATCTTTGGGCCACCTTTTCCGACGACCAGATCGACCTCAACTTCGCCAACCCGGATGTGCTGCTGGAATTCGTCGACATTCTATTGTTCTACCTGAAACAGGGCGCGCGCATCATTCGCCTGGATGCCATCGCCTTTCTCTGGAAACGCCTGGGCACCTCCTGCGTCCATCTACCGGAAACCCATACGGTGGTTCGCCTACTGCGCGCCCTGGTGGACCACGTCGCTCCCGGCACCTTAGTGGTGACCGAAACCAACGTGCCGCACACCGAAAACATGAGCTATTTCGGCCTCGAGCGCACGGCCAGCGGCGAGCCGGATGAAGCCCATATGATCTATCAGTTCACCTTGCCGCCCTTGCTGCTGCATACCCTGACCCGCGGCGAAGCCGGAACACTGCGCGACTGGTTGAAAAGCTTGCCGCCCCTGCCGCCTTCCTGCACCTACCTCAATTTTACCGCCAGCCATGACGGCATCGGCGTGCGCCCGCTGGAAGGCCTATTGCCCGACCACGAACGCGATGCCCTGCTGGAATTGATGCACCGTTTCGGCGGATTTGTCAGCATGCGCAGCAACCCCGAAGGCGGCGACATTCCCTATGAAATCAACATCACCTGGTTTGAAGCCATGCAAGGCACCCATCGAGGCGCCGACCCTTGGCAGGTGGCACGCTTTCTATGCAGCCAAGCCATCATGCTCGGCTTGCAGGGGATTCCCGCGCTCTATCTGCACAGCCTGACCGCCACCCCCAACGACCTGGAAGGCGTGGAGCGCAGCGGCAGGCTACGTTCGATCAACCGCCGTCGCTGGCAGCTCAAGGAACTGGAACCTCTGCTGGACAGCGCCACGACGCCTACCCATAAGGTATTTACCGCACTCAACCGCTTGCTTGAACAGCGCCGCGAGGAGCCCTGCTTTCATCCCAGCGCCCCGCAGCGGGTGCTTCCCGCGCCCAACGAGCTACTGGTTATCGAACGCGGCCCGATGGCCGATGGCCGTCGCCTACTGGCACTGTATAACGTCACCGACCGGCCGTTCGATCTGAATCAGGGCGGCGAGACATTGAGCATGCGGCTCAGCCAAGGCCAGTGGCACTCAATCGACCCGGATTCTCCAGCCTGGTCGGCCGACACGCCATTGCCGCCCTACGCCATTCGCTGGCTGGTGAGTGATTAAGAAGAAAATGACTGATACGTCATGGAACTCATACCCTGATAATAAACTCATGAGAAGATGCCGCCATAATCATTACCCCAACGAGGAATCTCATGTCATTACCGCCCATCGCCTTACGTCTCCGCAAGCGATTCGCCCTGCCCGCCCTGGCCGGCGTTTCACTGGCCATGGGCAGCCTTGCCCAGGCCGCCGAACCATTGCCCGCACCGATACAGGCATTAGCCGACCAGGGCATGGAAATTCACGGCCAGTTCGAGGCGCCCGGCGGCATGCGCGGCTTTGGCGCCAGCACCCAGGGGCGTGAAATGGCGATCTACCTGACCCCGGATGGCGAGCATGCGGTACTGGGTACGCTGATGGATGACGAAGGTACCAACCTGACCGAGCCACAGCTGGATGAACACGTTCGCGCCCCATTGGAAGCCCAGACATGGCAGGCATTGGAAGACAGCCACTGGATTCAGGATGGCGAGCGTGATGCCCCGCGCGTGATCTATACCTTTACCGACGCCAACTGCCCCTATTGCCAGAAATTCTGGGAGCAGACACGCCCTTGGGTAAACGCCGGCAAGGTGCAGCTACGCCACATCATGGTGGGCATATTGCAACCGGACAGCCCCGGCAAGGCCGCCGCCCTGTTAGGTGCCGATGACCCGTCGCAAGCCCTGTATGAGCACAGCGAAATGGGCCAGTCCATCCAGGCCAGTGCCCAGCCACGGGCAATCGAAGAACAGGTTTATGCCAATAATCAGCTGTTTGAAGAATTGGGCCTCTTCGCCACGCCTACCAGCGCTTTTCAACGCCGCAACGCAAACGGCACCTTGCGTATCGACCGGGTACAGGGAGTACCCAATGAAGAGCGCTTGATCGAAATGATGGACGGGCCGACTCCCCAGGCCGATTAACGTACTGACACGCGCCAGGATGGTTCAAATGCAAGCGCCCGCCTGAGCGGTTTCAAGCGGGCGCCTTGCCTATACTGGACTCCTTATTGAAGGCTTATTCACTCAGCTCTTCAAACCGCGATACCCCGACATTCCAGGGCTTGAGAAAATCCTTTTCCCCAGTGTTGGCGTGATCGGCAAGGCGATGGTCGTCATGTTCACGCACCTCGCCATAGCGCGAATGGCGATGAAACGTCGAACCGAACAGTTCCAGTGTTTCATCCAGGTCACCGGTGTAACGTGGGTCCTGGGGGCGCTCCTGACTCACCATGTAGTAGGCGACATCCCACGCCTGCTGGTCGGAAAGTGAGTTTGGCTGACCCAGCGGCATGTTGTTCTTGATGAACCCAGCCGCGGTATGGGTGCGCACGATACCCGCTCCCCAGTTGTTGGAACCATCGCCCCACAACGCCGGGAAGACGTACTCACCCTCTTCATAATGGCCGGCACCATCGTCCTGGTGACAGATAGTACACTGCGCCTGGTAGACCTCCTCTCCGCGTGCATAGTCCGGTTCTTGCTCGGGATCTGGCGGTGCCTGGAAGCCACGCCCGTAGATCGGCTGGTCGGGGTACATGGGCGCGCCGGTAGCCAGCCACTGATGGTAGGCGGAAAGCGCCACCATGTCGTCGCTACCATATTCCGGCGGTGTACCGTTCATCGAATAAGCAAAGCAGCCGGCAATGCGCTCTTCAAGATTGTTGACGTGCTGGTTCTTGCCGCGAAAACCCGGCAACGTCACCGCCGCCGGCCAAATCGGCGCGCTGAACGGCTGGCGACCTTCGCCCAAATGGCAGCTGGAACAGTTCATGTCATTGAAGACGTTCTCGCCACGCAGCTGCTGGGTATCGGTGAACAGCTCATAGCCTCGCCGAATCACCTTCTTGAGCTCGGGATGAATATCGGCATCGTCCAGATCGGCCATGGTGGGAGGCACATGAACCAGCTGGCCTTCCTGGGGTGCCGGGTATCCCAGCGCTGTCAGACCTTGATAAGGCGACTCCCCCTGGCCATTTTCACCGCTGGCCGCATAGGCCGTCACGCCGAGGCCTGCGGCCAACGACGCTCCCAGTACCGCCAAGGTAATTTTCGATAGCTTCATGGTCACTCTCCCTTACTCGGCGGTCACGGATTGACGGGCAAGCCAGGCGGAGACCGCCTGGATATCCTCGTCGCTCATACGTTTGGCAATCGCTCCCATCAAGTTCTGAGGGTCGTTACTGCGCTCATCGTTCTTCCACGCTTGCAGTTGGGTGGCGATATAATCCGCATGTTGACTGGCGATGCCCGGAAAATCGCTTCCCACGCCTTCGCTACCCGGCCCATGGCAACTCTTGCAGGACACGATGTAGGCATCCCAGTCACCCCGTTTCGCCAACTGCTCGCCGCGCTCAAGCAATGCCTCACCCGCCTCTTCTCCCCCTTGGGCGGGAGTCACCGGCATCTGGGAATAATAGGCCGCCACATCCGCGATTTGCTGGTCATCGAGCATGTTGGCAAACAGCTTCATGCTGGCATTTTCACGGCGTCCTTCCTGAAAATCATGGAGCTGCTTGACGATGTAGCCACTATCCAGTCCCGCCAGGCGCGGCCAGGATTCACCGCCCGGCACGTTCAGACCGCTACCATCCGCTGTGTGACAGGCCACGCAGGTGGCACTCGCCTCCTGGCCACGCTGAACATCCCCTTCCAATGCCATTGCAGCACCGGCATTCAAGCCGGTTCCCAGCAACAGGCCCAGTCCCCTTATCACTGTCTTGTTCATCGTTTTCTCCCTCTTGTGATTATATTGATCCTAGTCGAGATCGATAATCGGCACCGTCAGTTGTACTTGCAAGCCGCCACCGGGGGGGCTGAAAAACTCGATGCCCCCATCGAAACGCTCGGCAATGGCGGCAACGATCGCCAGCCCCAAGCCACTGCCCTGCTGGCTTCCGGCACGCCAGAAACGTCGGGGCAGTTGCGCCAGCGCCGGTGCCGCAATACCTTGCCCTTGGTCACTGACGCAAAACGTCATGCAGCGCCCGGCATGGCTCCTTTCGGCTTTCAGCTGTACCGGCGTATCGTCCGGGCCATGGCGCAAGGCGTTATCCAGCAAGTTACGCAAAGCGGTAATTGCCAATTCACGCGGCATCGCCAATGTCGCCTCGGGCCAGATATCAGGCAGCGTAAAACGTCTGGCATCCGGCGTATTGGTATCGGCGATGGCCAATTCGACGATATCCGCCACCCTGCTTGGCTCACCGTCATCAAAGCCCAGGCGCCCTTCCACCCGTGCCAGCGTCAGCAGTTGATCGAGAGTGCAGGCCAGGCGAGCAACACCCTGTTCGGCATGTTCAAGCGACTCCCGAGCGGCATCGCCATTCACTCGTTTTGCCACCTGTAAATGAGTTTTCACCGCCGTCAACGGGGTGCGTAATTCATGGGCGGCATCGTTGGTGAAACGCTGCTCCCGAACCAGGGTTTGTTGCACTCTTACCAGCAAGCCATTGAGGGTCTCGATCAGAGGACGAATCTCATGGGGAATACCGTAGGTTGACACCGGTGCCAGGGCGTCCGGGTCGCGGCGCTCGAGCGAGACGCGCAGCCGAGTCAACGGCGCCAACCCGCGCCAAATGCCTAACCACAGCGCTCCCAGGCTGCCCACCAACGCCACGATGAAAGGCACCACCGCGACCTTGATCACGTCTTTGAGCAATAGCGTGCGTTCATCCATGCGATCCGCCGTGATGATGGTCAGCCCCTCACGCTCATAGGTGAAGACGCGCCAGGTCACGTCGCCTTCCTTACGGTAGGTATGCCCCCGCTCTCCCGGGGTCAAGATGTCATCCATGTCGGCATGGGTGCGTGCCATCACCTCGCCACGCGGGGAATGTACCTGACAGGCCAGCCCCTCAATCGGCGGAATCGACAATGTCTGCTGGTCGACGGTATCCCAGACCTCGGCAGGCAGTTGCAGCATCAACCCGGCCACCATGCGGGCCGACTGGGCCAGACGCTGATCCAGCGTTTCCATGAGTTTGGCTTCCAGGTCGCGCATCAACCAGGCAGCCGCCACGCCCCATAGCAGTGCCAAGGTCAAGCCCAGGGTCAACAATAGCCGTAGCCGCAGGCTCATAACTGCCCCTTGGGCACGGTGCCCCGCAAGCAAATGGCTTCCGGCTTGCCCAGCCGATACCCCAGGCCGCGCACGGTCTCGATCACTCCCGTGCCCAACTTGCGGCGCAAATGATGGATATGCACATTGAGCGCATTGCTTTCCACGTCATCGCTCATGCCATACAGGCTATCTTTCAGCTGATTCGCCGAAAGCACACTGCGGGGTGCCTGCAAGAAGGTTTCCAGCAACACCAACTCGCGCCGGGAAAGCGGCACCTGATGGCCGTCAACACTGATTGCTCGGGCTCTCGGGTCAAGGGTCAGGCTGCCGTGCTGGATCATGGCACTCGAACGCCCGGCGGCACGCCGCAGCAAGGCGCGCAAGCGAGCCACCAGCTCATCGAGATCAAAGGGCTTCACCAGGTAGTCATCGGCGCCGCCTTGCAAGCCATCCACCCGGTCGCGAACGGCGTCGCGTGCGGTCAGAATCAGCACCGGTGTAGCAACGCCCGCCGCGCGCCACTCTTCCAGCAAGCTCATTCCGTCGCCATCCGGCAAGCCTCTGTCGAGAATCACCACATCGCTGGCCACGGCTTGCATGGCCTGACGTGCGGCAGCCATGGTGGACACATGATCCACAACAAAATCGAATGTCATGAGTCCGGCCCGGATACCGGAAGCCACCAGGGCATCATCTTCGATCAGCAGTACGTGCATGGATATTTCCTTGTTATAGGCGTGAAGCATGCCAAGACACCATTAAACGAACGTTAACTGCGCTCGAAACAAAGCCAATCGAGACAAGGCAATTAGTCGTAGCTTTCTTTGGGTTTTTGGCCTGATGCCCGGCCAACAGGCAAAACGCCCCCACCGGCAAGCCGGCAGGGACGTCTTATTCAAGCAACATGAGACTGATGAGGCTTTCAGGAAACGCTAAGTCGCCGAGCCGCAAACCAGCCGAGCACCATGGCTATCAACATGGCGAAAAGCGGCGGGGTCAAGCCCCCGATAGAGGCGATTGCCGGTCCCGGGCAGTAGCCCGAAAGGCCCCAGCCAATCCCGAACAAGGCAGCGCCACCCAATAACTTGGCGTCCAGATCCTGGCGTGTGGGCAGCTGGAAGGCATCCCCCCACAAGGGCTCAAGGCGCTTGAATACCAGACGATAGCCAATAAAGGTAGTGATCACCGCGCCACCCAGTACAAACATCAGGGTCGGATCCCAGTTGCCGGCAATATCCAGAAAACCCAGCACCCGTGCCGGATCAGTCATGCCGGAAATCGCCAATCCCAAGCCAAACAACAAGCCGGCGATATAGCCCATTAATGTTCTCATGCCCCACCTCCCAGCACGTGCCGGACGATATACACCGTAAAGATGGCACATCCCAGAAAGACCCCGGTGGCGGCGAGTGAGCGTGGCGATAACCGCGCCAGCCCGCAGACACCGTGCCCGCTGGTGCAGCCGCTGCCAAGGCCAGTACCCACGCCCACCAACAAGCCCGCCAGCAGCATCATGGCCACGCCACCTGCGGGTTCACCCACGACAGCGCCCGGCCGACCCACGACATTACCCAGGTCGCCACCCAATGCCATCAGCAATAGCGGGCCGCTGATCAAGCCCAGCACGAAGGTCACACGCCAGGCGCTGTCACCTTTGGGACGCTGGGTCACGAGATTACCCACAATTCCGCTGATGCCGGCAATTCGCCCTAGCGTGGCCATTAGCCAGGTAGCCGAAAGACCAATCAAGATGCCACCTATCAGCCCCTGAAGGCTTGCTGTCCAATCCACGCCTATCCTCCCTTCAACTTAAATACGGCTTATTTTTCGCTCTTGCAGGTATTGATACCCAGCAATTTGTACGCAGGGCATACACCCAACAGACCTGTTGCAAGCGGGAGTATTCCAATCCAGCCCCAGACACCAATGACGCCGGCCAGTGCCAGCACGATCAACGCCAGGCCGATCACGATACGGGCGATTTTATCTACCTTGCCTACATTCGTTTTCATGCTATTGCTCCTTTTCTTTTTGATCCATCGGTCTGAAAAGCGTCGACACCGTGCCCGGCATCCCCGCCAATGACATTCAGGTTAAAACAGATTGATCGGCACCTTTTTAATAACTAAAACATCTAAACAAATAACTTAAAATATTTGCGTAGAGGATAGCCGGGATGGAGCCAGGCTGCCTGAGTCAAGTTGTCGCAAGGCGACGAAAGTCATACTGCGCCTTTATTGTCCTCTTCCACCGCGGCGTACATGCGCGTCAGAATATCCGGCACCGCCGCCTGCACTCGGCTCCAGCTGGGAATAAAGGGTCGTTCACGCGGGTTATCTAGAAACAGTGCACCCGCTTCCAGCAGATTCCCGGCGAACAGCTCCACTGCCTGCTCTTCGCTATGCCGGTCCAGGCTCAGGCCGTTCATGGTGGCATCGTGGTCGTAGGCTTCGATCAAATCCAGTGCCAGGCGGTAATAGGTCGCTTTCAGGGTACGAAAGTCTTCCGTACTGAAGCTCACACCCTTTGTCGCCAGCTTGCGATACAGCGCCTTGGCAATATCCAGGCTCATACGGTTGAGGCCGCCACCCGGGTCGTCTTTACTTACCGGCTGATGCTTGTGGTCGTAGCAATCGGCGATATCCACCTGGCATAGCTGACGGTTGGAGTAGCTACGGTGCAGCTCCGAGAGCACACCGATCTCCAACCCCCAGTCCGCAGGGATACGAATGCCTTCCAGGACATCGCTGCGCATGGCGAATTCGCCGGAAAGCGGGTAGCGGAAGCTGTCGAGGTATTCAAGGTAAGGCAAGGGTCCGTACATGATCTTCAAGGCACGCAATAACGGCGTCACCAGCAAGCGTGTGACGCGTCCATTGAGTTTGCCTTCGGCAATGCGCGGGTAATAACCTTTACAGAAGCTGTAATTGAAGCGGGAATGCGCCATCGGGTACATCAACCGAGCCAGCATGCCGCGTTCATAGGTCAGAATATCGCAGTCATGCAGCCCCACGACTGTTGAACGACCTGACGCCAACACATAGCCGGCGCAGTACCAGACGTTACGTCCCTTGCCTGGCTCAAGCGCACCCAATCCATGGCTTTCCAGCTCCTGATCAAGCTCGCGCAGGCGTGGACCATCGTTCCACAGGATGCGGGCATGCTGAGGCAAACGGGAAAAAAAATCGCGGGCATGGAGAAACTGCTCGCGGTCGGCACGATCCAGCCCTATCACGATTTCACTCAGGTACGGCACCTTGGAAAGCTCATCGACGATTCCCGGCAATGCAGGGCCTTCCAGTTCGGAAAACAGCGAAGGCAAAATCAAGCCCATGGGACGACGCCGAGAAAACTCGACGAGTTCTTCCTCCAAGCTTTCCACCGGGCGGCGTGTCAGGTTGTGAAAATCGGTGATCAGGCCGTTTTGATGAAAGTCGCTCATGCTGACACCGCCCCGGAGTCAGCCAGACCCCCATCCCCACCGCCCCACCAATAGTTCACGCCTTCGGCCCAGCCTACCGGGCCGCTGGCCTGGGTGCGATAAAGCGCGGCAGTCCGTGGCTCCACGGGCAAGTCATGACAGCCGCGTATCACCACCGCCTGATCGACCATTTCCAGCATGGAGATATCATTGGGGCCGTCGCCCAACCCCATGGAAAGCGGCTGCCGACCGCGTAACGAAGTAAAGCGTTGGATAAGCCACTCCACGGCACTGCCCTTATCGGCCGAAAGGCCTATCACATGCCAGAACCGCCCTCCCCGCAGCAGGCGTAACCCATCACCTTCCAGTGCCGCTCGAAAACTCTCCAGGGCCGTATCGCTATCCTGCCAGATCAAGGGTTCGCTGCCTTCGCGAAGCCGGGCCAGGCGCACCCCATCGTTATCCAGACCGGTAAGGGACTTGAGCTCTTCCAGGGTCAGCTCGCTCATGCAAGTGAATGACACCCCCAGGCGCTCCCGCCAGACATTGAGACGCGCCCGAATCAGGCCGACATCCACGCTGACATGCTTGATCACCAGCCCATCCGTGCCATTGCCCGGGCGGTCCAGCCGCGCATGGCACCAGGCTTGCGGCAAGCCGATCACGGCACCATTTTCAGCAATGAAGGGGCTATCGGTCAGCCCCAGGGCTTCACGCAACGGGGACACTTCAGCCCGGGTCTTGCTGGTGACTGGGATCACCGGGATTCCCAGCTGCCTGAGCCGGGTCAACCAAGGCTTGGCAGGCGACGCATCATAGCTGTGATGATCCAGCAACGAACCATCAAGATCGGTCAACACCAGACGCGGCTGAAGGGCCAGTGCCTCGCCAGAGGTAGCCGGTGAGGAAAGACGCGATAAACCTGTATTCATGGCGACACCTTAAAGGCTTGAAACCGGTTTTTAGTTGCCAACTTCTTATAAAGAGATTGCTCGGTAAATGGCTGCCTGACAACTGCTCCGCAAGAAAAAGCAGCTCTGTAACATTTAACTACAAAACAACCACCGCTTGCCCTTGGCAAACCTCTAAAAATATCTATACTGGAGTTGTACCTCATTGGATAGCACGTACACCCCCGCTTACCAATGGTCTACATAAGCCAAGCCTTTATGCCCGCCCCCTCGGCGGGTTTTTTTTATCTAATGACTCATTCCAAATGAATCATTACTTCAACCCGCCGATTACGAGCTCGACCTTCCAAAGTTTCATTGTCGGCAATGGAACGAGGGTCAGCAAGCCCCATGGCACGCAAGATTCGCCAGGTAGGGGGGCGATTTATCGCGCGAGGGGTTGCCCTTAAACGCACCACCCGAAGCTCGCCCGACAAGTCGACATCCTACCGTAAAGCCGCCCCTCCCCTCGAATTTCAAACTTCGCTTATAAAACAAAACCTAATAAACTATTTGGACTTTTGTCTAGAGAGGAATCTGCAATTCAGTGTGATAGTTTAATGACTGTTGTGTTGCATGCATGACGAAGCTCAACTGCTTTGATTTAGAAGTAACAATAAATCAATGAGCTGATATGACTACAAATTATAATTAGCTTGATAAGGGTAACCATGAAAACAATCTACGCTAAGCGTACAGCTCTGCTGGCCGCTGCCGTCGCTGCTGCTTCCTTTGCCGGCACTGCCTCCGCCTATAATTTTGAAGTGGGTGACACCACGGCCAGTGTCTATGGCTATGCCAAGCTCGACATGATCTATGATGCCGATGCTGACTTGGGTAATGCCGTTACTGCTGGCAACATTCGCCTTGATGGCCAAGACGGTCCCGATGGCCACACTAACTTCCATGCCAAGCAAAGCCGTATCGGCTTCAAGACCGCTACTCCCTTGGCTGGCAGCACGCTCAACACCACTATCGAAGGCGATTTTTACGGCTCAGGCAATGACACGCTGCGTCTTCGCCATGCGTTCGGTGAGTGGAACGACATTCTGGCCGGCCAGACCTGGACCAACTTTGGTGGTTTCCTGGGCATGACCCCGACTATCGATTTCACTGGTCAGCCGGGGCAGGCAAACATCGGTCGTCAAGCCCAGTTACGCTATACCACCGGTGGCTTCTCAGTTGCATTGGAAGACCCGGGTGCCCGTGGACAAACACCAGATGCAGGCTTTACTCAGCCAGATCTTGTAACATTAACTAGTGGAGAAGAAGTCGAGATTGGGCGTACAAAGTACGATGTAGCTAAAAATTCTCTTCCTGATCTGACCATGCGCTATCAGCACAGTGGTGGCGACTTCAACTTCGCTGCTTCCGGTGTACTGAGAGAACTGAGTTACGATGCCGAAGGAGAGGCAGCGGCGCCACAAGGCTGGGATGACGACTCCGCTATGGGCTGGGGCATCAACCTAGAAGCCACCGCCAAGGTATCTCCCGCAATGACACTTCGTGCCTCTCTCACTCACGGTGATGGAATCGGCGGTTATCTTTATGGTAACCCCACAGCTCCCGCTCAAGTAGATGACAACGGCGACCTGGAAACTATTGAGGCCACAGGCGGCACCTTGGGCATGAGCATGGCCGCAGGTTCCGGTAATATCAATCTGGCCTACGGCATTGCTACTGCCGATATCGATGCAGGCAACGATAGATTTGACAGCCTCTTTCTAAACTACATCTGGTCGCCTGTTGATCGCATCAGCTACGGTATTGAAGCCGGTTACCACACCCGCGAACAGGCCGATGATAAAGATGGTGATGCCGTGCGTCTGCAAGGCATGGCGATGTACACTTTCTGATTCTACACAGGATCGGACATGCGTGATAATCACAACGCATAAGCTCGCTTAACTAGACTTACGCTCGTTTCGTTGCTCCGATGGTTAACCACCATCGGAGCTTTTTTGTGCGGCGTTTTCTCAAGTGTTTGGCAGTATCACCTCTATTTTATGCCCACGCCTGGCCGCCAGGTTTTCTATTTCGACTTTCAGAGCTCGGCGGGCATCCTCATCGCCATGTACCAGCCGCACCTCTTTCGGCCACTGGCGCATTCGCTTGATGAAATTCAGCAAATCACGCTGATCGGCATGGGCGGAATAACCGTTGATGGTAGTAATCCCGGCACGGATATCAATCCGCTCGCCATCAAGCTCGACCCAACCACCCTCTGGTCCGTAGCGCTGAATATCGCGCCCCGGCGTACCCGCTCCCTGGTAGCCCACAAACAGTACCTGATGGCGAGCGTCATTCAGCATTGCCTTGAGATAATTGACCACTCGCCCGCCGGCACACATCCCGCTGGCCGCGATGACCACTGCCGGGCGGCCGGATTGCGCCAGGTAGCGCACCGTGCGCTCATGGGTTTCGTGATCATCCACCGTATAGAGATTATCGAAACTCAGCGGATGGCACCCCGCTCGCAAGCGGCGTTGCGCCTCCTTGTCCCAATACGGCTTGAGCTGGCGATATACCTGGGTGAAACGCGCCGCCAGCGGTGAATCCACGATCACCTCCAGATCACGCCATAGCGTCTCAGCGTGTTTTGAGCCCGCCAATATCAAGCCTTCCAGCTCGTAAAGCAGCTCCTGGGTGCGGCCAATACTGAACGCCGGAATGATCACCGTGCCGCCACTTTCCAGGGCCTTCTCGATAGCGGCTTTCAGGGCTTGTTGCCTGTCACGCCGGGGCGCATGCAAACGGTCGCCGTAAGTGGATTCCAGCACCAGGCTATCGGCAAAGTAAGGCGATTTCGGCGCCGGTAACAACGGCGAATAAGGCGCGCCCAGGTCGCCGGAAAACACCACCCGCTGCTTGCCACCCTGCACACGGTCATGCAGCGACACTTCCACATAGCTTGAACCCAGAATATGCCCGGCACGCTTGAGCTTGGCTTGCAGCAACAAGCTGTCGTCATCCACCAGGGTGTGCCATTGGCCGTAATCCAAGGGCACCAACTGGCTCTCCACGCGCTGCTGGAATTGCTCGATCAAGCGCGTATCGCGAGTAAAGCCGATCTTCAGGGCATCCTCTATCACCAGGGGAAGCAACAGCGCTGAAGGCTTTGAACATAAAATCGGCCCTGCATACCCCGCGGCCAGCAAATACGGCAACCGGCCGATGTGGTCGATATGCACATGCGTGACGATCAATGCTCGCAAGGTGCTGATATCGAAATTCACTTCCAATTGGGCAAAGGCATCTTGCGCTGCGTCTTCCCCTTGAAACAATCCACAGTCCACCAGTAACGAATGGTTTTCATTGGCCAACAGCTGATGGCAGCTACCGGTCACGCCATCGGCGCCGCCGTGATGCAAGAATTGCGGAAAGGAAGTAGTGCGGCTGGCTGGATGACTCATCGACTCGCTCCTTGAAGTTAACGTCACCCAATAGTATGAGTTTTCTAGCCAAGCAAAACCTTGAGCTCAGTCGGGTGAAGATTCATTCACCCATACCCACCGCACCCTGGTGGGAGGCCGGCTTGCCGGGCGAGCTTTTAGTAGTGGAGTTTGCTCAGTCAACCCTCGCGCGATCAATCGCCCCCCATCAGGTCAACCCCCACCAAGTTGCCCCCCAGTGGGAGGCCGGCTTGCCGGGCGAGCTTTTGGTAGTGGAGTTTGCTCAGTCAACCCCTCGCGCGATCAATCGCCCTCCCACCAGGTCAACCCCACCAGGCTGGCCCCCGGTGGGAGGCCGGCTTGCCGTGCGAGTTTTTAGTAGTGGAGCTTGCTCAGTCAACCTCTCGCGCGATGAATCGCCCTCCCACCAGGTCAACCCCACCAGGCTGGCCCCCTGGTGGGAGGCCGGCTTGCCGTGCGAGTTTTTAGTAGTGGAGTTTGCTCAGTCAACCTCTCGCGCGATGAATCGCCCTCCCACCAGGTCAACCCCACCAGGCTGGCCCCCCTGGTGGGAGGCCGGCTTGCCGGGCGAGCTTTTGGTAGTGGAGCTTGCTCAGTCAACCCCTCGCGCGCTGAAGCGCCCTCCTACCAGGTCAACCCACCAGGCTGGCCTTGAGCGCTTCGACACGGGCAGATACTGGCTCGGTCATTTGCCCTTCTTGCTCACCGAAGAAGGACTCGCCCGCCTCCACGCCCAGCAGGCCAGCATCGCGATCAAAGGTGACCAAGGCCTAATGCCAGTCAGCGTTAACTGACTGGCATTAGGCATCGGGGCTGCCCTTTTTGTGCATCAGGCGGGGATACAATCAATAAGGTGGGATCAGTGCTTATCTTCAATACGCAGCTTGGCAATCTCGTCCAATCTCAAGCCAGTCGCCTCCGCGATCTGCTCATCACTAAGCACGCCAAACGACAGTAAATGGCGCACAGTGTCACGCTTTTCTTCTAAAGCTCGAGCCTCTGCTTCCTGCAGAACCTTCTGGCGCTCTTCTCGGCGCTCTTGCTGCGCCCAGTTTTCTAAGTTCTCTGCCAACATGTCTTTATCCTCCACCAAACTGTTGAGCTGATCCAGGTTGACCTCAGCCCCGAGCCGCTGCAGGTGACGCTTGAGCCAGCGGGTGATAATACGGTCGATACGCTCTTTATTGGGATCGACCTGGATGATCGCCACAACCCGATCCACGGCCTGCTGCAGCCCTTTCCTGTTCGTAGACGCCTTCTCTATGCTGAACACTCCGCTCAGCGGTGTCTGCCGCAACCCCAGCTCCTCATCAGTGTAGCGCCCTTCGTCGATCAGGTAGTAGCGTAGATGTGGCTGGTAGACCTGCAGGAACGCGGGCGGTTCCGGGCGCACCATGTCGTAGATATCCTGTCGGGCCGTCCAGCGCTCGGCGCCGTTGTAGAGCACGATGGGTAGGATCGGCGGCAGGCCCTTGTGTGGCGTCGTCGTTCCATTCTTGAGCAGGTGATCATAGAAGCAGGCTACGTAGTGCATCAGCCGGATCGGCATACTGCGATCCACAGAGGACTGAAACTCCAACAGAATGTAGAGAAACACTTCTTGGGTCACGCCCTGCCAGGTCACTTCTACCGACCACACCACATCCTCGAATTTCTCTTCGAACAGCGGGGTGATGTAGTTGCCGCTGTGGTTCTTGAGCGTGGTGAAGTCCATCAGTTCGGCGATTTCGGCAGGCGCAAAACCTTCGATCAGCTGCTGTACGAACTCCGGATAGCTGAATAGCTCTTTATAACCCGTGTCGTGGTAGTTGTGAGTGGTATCCGCCATGCTGACTCCTGTCTCAATGCCATTATTTTACCACAACACGCACCGCCCAACGCTCATTCCCAAATGCAAACCTCCTTCCCATTCACGCTATTCCCCTGCCCCATCCCACGGCGCCGCGAACGGCAGCCGTGGGGGGGAAAGCAGGCGTGGGTCGCTGAAAGAGTCTTACAGCCAGCCCCGTTCGGCGAACGAGACATAGCCTTCGTAACCCACCACCACATGATCCCAGACGCGAATATCCACCAGGCCCAGATCGAGTTGATAAGCCGCCGTGCGGTCATGGCTGTTGGTAAGCACCAGTTCCGCCATGCTATGCCGACATTGATTTTCCGGTCGGGGTCTTGGCGAAAACGGATCATGTGTCTGGCCCCCTGGTGGGAGGCCGGCTTGCCGGGCGAGGTGTTGGCCGGATCCGTTGCCGGGGTTAAGGCGGGCTAGGTCGGCCAGCAGGTGAGTCTGGGGAATCGAGAGATTCAGCGCCTAGGCGATGGACAGCGCCGCGGGTGCTGACTTTCTGACACTCAATATCCCCACACCACAAAGTGCGGGTTCAGCACTTCAGAAGGCTTGGCATAGCTCAGAGGCTGACCTTCCAGGGTCTCTACCCGGCCACCGGCCTGCTCCACCACCGCCTGAGCGGCAGCGGTATCCCACAGGCAGGTCGGGCCCAGGCGCGGATAAGTATCCGCCTTGCCTTCGGCAATAAGGCAAAGCTTCAGCGAGCTACCCATGGGCAGCATTTCATGCGCGCCGAGGTTGTCTAGCCAGGCAGCGAGATCCGGGCTGGGATGCGAACGGCTGCCTACCACGCGCCAGGTGCGGCCTTCCGGCTTGCCGGCCACCCGCAGTGCATGTCGCTCGCCCTTCTCATCGACCTTGAAAGCACCGATACCCTCGGCGGCCAGATAGGCTGTGTTGAGTGCCGGAGCAGTCACCACCCCCAGCACCGGCCTGCCCTTCTCGATCAGGGCGATATTGACGGTGAACTCGCCGTTACGCTTGATGAATTCCTTGGTGCCGTCCAGGGGGTCGACGAGCCAGTAGCGACCCTTTTCGTCCGGCCCCGGAAATCCCGCGACATCCTCCTCGGAAAGCACCGGAATCTTCAGGGACAGTGCCTCGAGCCCGCTGGCAATGATCTCGTGAGCCGCGCGATCCGCCTCGGTCAGCGGGCTCTTGTCGGCCTTCTCTTCGACACTGAAGTCGCGGGCATAGACCGCCATGATCGCATCCCCCGCCTCGCGGGCCAGGGTTTCTGCGGCGCTGAGCAAGTCTGCATAGCTTAAAGACATGGATTTCTCAGTGGTTATTAGTGAATGGATAGAGGGCGAAAGGCAGGAAGCTAGGTTTTGTACGAAAAACCTAGGAATGCACGGGCAACGATCAAGCACGGCAACTGTCTCTGCTCTCATTCAGCCGTCTTTAAGCGGGAACTGAAGGAACCCCACAGCACGGCAAGCAAAAAGGCGAACATCATCACCCCGCTGTTATGGGCCAAAAACGCCTGCGAAAGTCCGAAATCGATGTACGCCACCGAGAGCAGCACCCCCGCCACCGCAAGCGAGCGCAACTCAAGGTTCTCAGCCGTCATGTGCCGCGCAAAGAGCCGCATGGGAACAAGGTAGAGAGCCAGCAGCACGGCAAGGCCGATCACCCCGCGCTTGGCAAAGGCATCAATGAATTCGTTGTGTGCGTGGCCATAGTGCGTCACTACCTGGTCGACGACCCCCTCATTCGCCAAGGCCTGCATACCTTGCTGATAACCGTTGTCGCCCCAGCCGGTGAGTGGCTTTTCCTGTATCAAATGATAAGCCCCCTTCCACATCTCGAAGCGGGCACCGACTGACGTTGCCGGGTTTTCACCCGACACATAAAGTTCAACGTCATTGAAAGCTTCTTGTACCCGGAGCTGGACGCCGGTTTGCGGCAGGAGATACACAAGCAAGCCCCCTATCACAACCACCAGTAACGCCCCTACCTTCACTGTGCCCGGCAACTGGCGCCCAAAGCCCTTATAGAGCACCAACAGGACGAACGGCAAACCAATCCATCCCCCTCGGCTACCCGAGAACATCGAGCCGAGCATACCTGCCACCGCCCCGACCAGCAGCAAAGCCACCCAGGCTCTTCGGTGAGGCTGCACTACCGCCCAGCCCAACCCTGCCAGACAAAGAATACCCAGCAACATGCTCAGATTGCCAAATTGGATGACATAAGTATGACCCGTCGCACGCATTGCCTCCTCGGCAAGTTTCTGCCAACCGGCCCAGCTGCCTGCTCCGATGGCCCCCACGGCTAAGCCGCTCCACATCCAGCTCAAGCGTGGCGGGTAAGCCATTACCAGCAACATGGCCGGCACCGCCAACAGGAAGCGAACAGGTTTGTCGATCCCGCTCGTGCCTTGGCCATCCCACCAGGCTTCCAGCATGCCGATGGCGGCATAGGCAGCCAAGGCAGCCATCACCAGCCAGTCCTGGCGACTTAAACCCAGTGCCGGCCGCTTGACCAACAGCACAACACTGCCCAGCAGCAACATGACTGCACCCAGCGAGTAGCCACTGGGCACGATCAAGGCGATGGCACTAAGTAGGAATACAGCCAGGCTGGTATACAAACGCATTGAAAGCCTCACCGCAGCGGGAAGGTAATAAGGCATGGTAGTCATAGCGAATCCGTCGAGAGAAACCAAGAGGCAAAAATAAAAATGGCCAGCACAAAGGCCGACCATATTAGCATATAGAGTTGGATTGTAGTGCGGCTCAGGCTACAGCCAGAAAGGCATAGCCTATCCGTTAAACTGAGTTATTTTTAGCTTCTCAATAGGCATTCGGATTAATAAAACCCTTGAAGATAGTCAAGAAAATGATGCGCAAGTCCAACCATAGCGACCAGTTATCGATGTACCAAAGGTCATATTCAACCCGACGCTCCATCTTCTCTAAGGTATCAGTTTCACCGCGGAATCCATTGACCTGAGCCCATCCAGTGATGCCCGGTTTGACCTTATGCCTGCGCATGTACGACTCGACTAGTTCCTTGTAGTGTTCATTGTGCGCCAAGGCATGGGGGCGTGGGCCGACAATCGACATACGCCCCTGTAGCACGTTGTAAAATTGTGGCAGTTCATCGAGTGAGGTACGCCGCAGGAAAGCACCCAATTTTGTGACACGGGGATCACCTTGGCTGGCTTGAGTGACTACGCCGCTCTCTTCCTCATGCACTTCCATTGAGCGGAATTTATAGACCTTGAACTGTCTACTATTGGCACCTGTCCGATACTGCTTGAACAGCACCGGTCCCGGTGAAGTGATTTTGATCGCAACGGCAATCCCAAGACACACTGGCAAAATCAGAAGGCTTATAAGGCCCCCAACAAGGATGTCTTCCAGGCGCTTTATCACCAGCGCCATACCATTCATAGGGGTCACGCTCAGATCGATAGCATAATGCCCCGCTACTTCGCTCATCCGATGATTAAGCAAATGCATATCCCGGAATTCAGGGATAAATCGGACTTCTGCTGTCTGGTTGCGCAGCGCAAAGAAAATTGAGCGTACAGTACTGCCCATCTCCAGGGGCACACAGATCCATACTTCGCGGGCTTCCGAAGAAGCTACCCGCCGGGATAAGCGTTCCAGACAGGCATCATTGGGCATACGAGGTAACCGTTCGACCCCAGCGATGGAATAGCCCTCACCTGGAGAAGCTCGCATCCCTTTGGCAACATTGATCAGATGATGAGCAGGACCAACCAGGAACACCGAACGTCTTGCTCTTCCCTTCAAGCGCGCCTGTCGAAGCGCAAGCTGCACTAACACCCTGACCCCACCCGCCATAATGAAGGACAAGAGAAGTGACATTCCTACCCAGAGCCTGGAGTACCGTTCGGCAGCGTGGGCAAAGTAGATGATAGAGGTAGCCAAAATACCGACAACCAGCCAAACGAAAAGCAGCCTAGCGAGCAAGGTCGAGATACGGGTAACCCGCCACCGGGCATAAGCACCCAACAAGCCATTTAGCAGCAGGATGAGCAATGAAATAATCACGACCGCAAGAACGTAGCGCTCATGTAATTGAAAGTTACCGAACCGCCACCAGTGTGAAAGCAAGCTTCCTGATATAAAAGCGAGCAAATCGACTATCGGCACTACCAACTGAGCCGGATACTGCTCAGTCAGTCCCTTGGTCTTTCCTGACATGGTCAAATCCGTTGTTGGCTCTGATTGAGATACCACTATTTATGTAGGGCGATTGATCTTTGCCAAGATGAGTCGATCAGCTATCGCGCAGAGAGCGTAACTCTGTTAGTACGTCACGTAGATCCATTGGCCAATCCGATGGCCCGATACCATGCACACGCTTCAGGCGACATGAATCCAGAACCGACCAGGCTGGCCGCTTCGCTGGCGTCGGAAAGTCTTCTGTCCCTATCGCGACGAGCATCGGCTTCTGACTTATAAGACCCAACTCATGGGCAATATCAAAGATGTTCTTGGCAAAGTCATGCCACGTGCACGGAGGCAAACCGGCATAGTGGTAGAGTCCCCATTGCAGGGTGCCCTGATCACGGTACTGCTCTACTAGCGCCCACAAGGCCCGGGCAATACTGGCAGCTGAGGTTGGACAACCATGCTGATCGGCCACAACAGACAATTTCTCGCGCTCTTGACCCAGACGCAGCATCGTCTTAACGAAATTGTTGCCATGGGCACCAAACACCCAGCTGGTTCGCATGATGAGATGGCTCGCACAGGTCTCCGCCAGAACTTGCTCTCCCGCCAACTTGCTGGCTCCGTACACTCCGGTGGGCGCCGGCGTCTCATCCTCACGGTAGGGGGTCTTGGCATCACCGGCAAACACATAGTCAGTAGAGATATGCAGTAGAGGAATTCCACGCCGTGCTGCCACCGCCGCGAGATTCGCCACTCCATCTCGGTTGGCGGCATATGCCAGCTCCGGCTCTGCCTCGGCCTTATCGACGGCCGTGTATGCCGCTGCATTGATAATCAGCGCAGGCGTCTCACGCGCAACTGACTCTTCGACTGCCGCCGCGTCGGTAATATCAAGCTGGGCTGACCCAAACCCTGCTACCGTAAAATCTTCGGGCGCCAGGCGCAGGAGTTCATAACCAACCTGCCCTGTCGCTCCTGTTACCAGCACATGCATCGTTATTCTTCCCCGTTAAGCAGTTGGCGCAACGTCGGTAGTTTCTGATCCTTTTCGGACAGCCTGGGAGTCGCTATTGGCCAGGGAATGGAAACATCAGGGTCATTCCACACCAGGCCTGTCTCGTCGTCAGGATAATAGAAATCCGTGCACTTATACTGAAAGTCCGCCACGTCACTCATCACACAGAAACCATGCGCATAGCCCGGCGGAATCCAGAGTTGGCAATGATTGTCATCGCTGAGCTCCACGCCCACATACTGGCCGCAGGTGGGCGATGCAGGATCAATATCGACGGCAACGTCATACACAACGCCACGACTGACGCTTACCAGCTTACCCTGTGGACGGCTATGCTGCAGGTGCAGGCCACGCAGTACACCACGCTCAGAACGGGAGTGGTTGTCCTGCACGAACGGCAGGTCGACACCTGCCTCGCGGTAGCGCTCGACCTGAAAGCTTTCAAGAAAGAATCCGCGATGATCACCGAACACCTTGGGCTCGATGATCAGCACGCCAGGCAGTGCAGTTTCAATGACCTTCACTGTGCCCCCTCCGTAGCTAACAGCCGCTGGAGGTACTGGCCGTAGCCAGTCTTGCTCAAGGCACCGGCCTGCTGCGAGAGCTGCTGAGCTGTTAGCCACCCTTGGCGCCAGGCAATCTCTTCAAGACAGGCGACTTTCAGACCCTGACGATGTTCGATGGTCTGCACATACTGGGAGGCTTCCAGCAGGCTATCGTGGGTGCCGGTATCCAGCCAGGCAAAGCCACGGCCTAGGCGCTCCACGTGCAGGTCACCGCGTTCCAGATAAGCATTGTTCACGCTGGTGATCTCCAACTCACCGCGTTCGGAAGGGGTCACCGCCTTGGCAATTTCGATCACGTCGTTGTCGTAAAAGTACAATCCGGTCACCGCATAGGGTGATTTCGGCTGTTTCGGCTTCTCTTCGATGGAAACCGCAGTGCCTTGGTCGTCGAACTCCACCACACCGAAGCGTTCTGGGTCAGTCACCCAATAGCCGAAGACCGTCGCGCCACTTTCCATGGCCGCGGCTCGCTTCAGCTGATCAGAAAAATGTTGGCCGTGGAAGATATTGTCGCCGAGTACTAGGCAAACGGAATCGTTCCCGATGAACTCCTCACCAATGATGAACGCCTGCGCCAGGCCGTCTGGAGAAGGCTGTTCCGCGTAGCTTAGTTCAATGCCGAAGTCGGAACCATTACCCAGCAATTTGCGGAAGTTAGGCAAATCCTCGGGGGTGGAAATGATCAGCACCTCACGAATCCCTGTCAGCATCAACACGGAAAGCGGATAGTAGACCATCGGCTTGTCGTAGATGGGCAACAGCTGCTTGGAAACGCCTTTGGTAATCGGATGCAGACGCGTGCCGGAGCCACCGGCCAAAATAATCCCTTTCATAAAACACCTTCACTGAAATCTCATGGATTCTGGTCGTTACTGCACAGGTACGCTACTTTCGCCCAGGCGCCCCAAACGGTAATCCCCACTCAATACTCGCTGCCACCATTCAGGATTGTCCAGATACCATTGCACGGTTTTGCGAATGCCTGTTTCAAAAGATTCCTGCGGCACCCAGCCCAGTTCGCGCTGGATCTTACCGGCATCAATGGCATAACGCACATCATGACCGGGGCGGTCTTTCACAAAGGTAATCAGGTCTTCATAGCGTGCGACACCCGCTGGTTTTTCAGCCGGTACCAGTTCTTCCAGCAAGGCGCAGAGGGTTCGCACTACTTCAATGTTCTTTTTCTCGTTGTGCCCGCCAATGTTGTAGGTCTCACCCACCTGTCCTTCTTTGGCAATCTTGACCAGCGCACGGGCGTGGTCTTCCACATACAGCCAATCCCGTATCTGTGAACCATCGCCATACACCGGCAAAGGCTTACCCCCCAAGGCATTGAGAATCATGTGCGGAATCAGTTTTTCGGGAAAATGGTAAGGCCCGTAGTTGTTGGAGCAGTTGGTGATCAGCGTGGGCAGGCCATAGGTACGCTGCCAGGCACGAACCAGATGGTCGGAGCTAGCCTTGGAGGCTGAATAGGGTGAGCTGGGCGCATAGGACGTGATTTCGGTAAACAGATCATCCGTTCCTTCCAGATCGCCATACACTTCATCGGTGGAAATGTGATGAAAGCGAAAGGCTGAACGTCCGGCGCCATCCAATGCGGTCCAGTAACGGCGTGCTGCTTCCAGCAAGGTATAAGTACCGACGATGTTGGTTTCGATAAAGTCCGCCGGACCATCAATCGAGCGATCCACATGGCTTTCTGCCGCTAGGTGCATCACATGGGTGGGCTTGAATGCGTCAAACACCTGATTAAGCGCCGCTGCATCGCAGATATCTACCTGATAAAAATGATAACGAGGTGAATCACTGACTGAGGCCAAGGACTCCAGATTGCCGGCGTAGGTGAGTTTATCGACATTGGCTACTTCGCAAGAGGTATTGTCCATTAAGTGGCGAATCACTGCAGAACCGATAAAGCCGGCGCCGCCGGTGACTAGAATGTGCATCAATGCTTCTCCGTATAGGGGCTATCCCAATAGCGCTTGTACATACCCAACTTTTTCTTTGAGCTGATTGAAAGCTTCTGCTCCTGTTGGCCCAGCTTGTATGCCACAAGCTTCAAGGCATTACGCATGAATGCCGAAGGCCAAAGATACAAACGTGAAAAACCAAGGAATTTGAGTTCGGATTTAACATAGCGCAGCCCTTCCCCTCCGGCACCGCCAAAACGCTGCCGAATCCAAGGCTCGCGAGCATGAAATACGCCTTGGTCGAAGTAACGACGAAACTCTTCTATTAAGGAATAATCGTGGGAATGCCTACACTGAGCATCGCAGGCATACGCAACTTTCCATCCGGCTAGCAGCATTTTTGCCGCGACATACATGTCTTCGGATAGAATCACATGCACGGGAAATCCACCCACTTTCTTGATAGCCTTACCACGGTAAGCGGAAAAGGAGTTAGACATAAAGGGCGTCTTGATACCCAGCTCACGAGCATCCTCCAAAGACTTGACACGTGATACATCAGGATAATTGAATAAGCGCGCATGCTGTGCCAAGGGCCCAGCATCAAGATGTGGCACCTGCCGTCCGCATACCGCCCCGACTTGCTCATCCATAAACGGCGCCACCAATCGCTGGATGGCATCAATATCTTCCAGGTAAGCATCCTGAGTTATGAACACATAGACGTCGTAACCAGGATAGCGGTCGATCATCATCTGCCGCGTGCCACCATGATTGAACTCACTGCCGGGAATCACGACCAGGTTTGGCACGCGAGCGCGAGCCAGTTCTTGTGTGCCATCTTGTGAGCTGGAATCCACCACAAATAGATCGAATTCAGAACTCTGATATTCTAGTGAGTCAAGCAGCCGACTAAGATCATCACAACCATTATATGTCGGTATGATACAGGCAATACGCATGGAGCCATTTTCAATAGTATGCGACATCATCCCTCACTTTAACAATTATGACACTTGGTTTTTCAACGACAAACTATTTCTAAAAATATTATTTCCTCCCAATCGACTCCAAGTCAAAAAATAGACCTTATAAACTCCTCCTCGATAAGAAAATATTGTGTAAAAAACTGCACCGTCAAAAATAACAGCACTTTTCATAAACAACCTTTTCATCGAAAGAGATAAAAACCAGCAGTCCTATAGGAATCACTCATGGCCAAACGATGTTTAATACAAAATATTTTGCGATATAACAAGCTCTCTCTAGAAAGAGATGAGTATTTTCTCAAGAATGTAGCTTGATTCTTATCCAAAAGGTCACCATACCGATTCAGAAACACTTCCGCTTGCTTTTGATTTTTTATTATCGAATCAACTATGCTTTGTTTTTTAAACAAAAACTTCTCTATAGAGCTGAGCACTCCATGACCATGGGCACCCACCACATTAGTGGAATGCTGCCGATATGAAAGCAAGGGCTTAGGAATATAAGAAATTTTCCCTAAGGCACATGCAACGAGCATGAACCAATGATCATGCATCCTAGCACCGTCAGGAACTGGAGCTGCAAGCTCCAGCAGAGCTCTATTAAATAAAAATGTACAACCTTGCCCAACATTATGGATGACCAATCTTTTAAAATCATCGCAAAAATCAGGATTTAGAGACTCGGCCTTCATAAAGGAAGTCTCAATCATCTCCATGGATTCAGAGACTACCCTAGAGTCAGAAAAAACAAGAACCGGCGCATTAGCACCGTACAATAACTCCATCTCACGCATATTATCAAGATTCAGCGACAGCTTATCGGCATCCCATACATCATCTTGATCAGAAAAAGCAAAGTACTTATTATCTGAGTCAAGAGCATGTTCCACTAATAGGGAGAAGTTATTTTTTGCGCCTCCGGATGGTTCTTTGTTTTTAATCACAAGGCAACTTTCACCTTCAAATTCCTCAACAACAAGCTCCGTACTATCAGAGCTTGGATCAAGACCTATAAGCACCGATACCGAAAGGCAACCTTCCGACTCAAAAATTGAAAGGAGTTGTTCCCGTATATACTTCTGACCGTTATAAGCTGCTAAAAGAACCAACATTTCACTTTTCATTGAGCCGGAACCCTGATAGGAAAATTAAAAACAAAATAAGCAGCGAATAAACAGCCATCTTCCATTCAAATAACATATAAGACTCGCCCATAGTTATTGCAACATAAACAAAGAAGAAAGCTTTTACAGCTATAACGCTTGACAAAAATGATCGATCTCTCAATGATTGATGAAGAACCCACCCCATAACTCCAGACACTGCTCCTAATAACATTACGATAATTGGAGATATATATAGGCCAAAAAAATGGCTTATATTTGCCGGAAAAGGGGCAGTAAAGGTAGCGCCTCCTTCTATAAAATTGCTCACCACATCATGCGGAGCGACCAAATACATTAAGTACCTTATTCCTTTTTCTTCTGCCCCTACAACGCCCCAGCCGAAGAAATGCGAATACAAGGCGTCTAATCCTTGAAATTCGATCTCGGCTATTTTATCAAGGGAGAACAACATCTGCCCTTGAAGGGAAAGCCTCGCCCCAAACATCTCTAAAAACCTAGCACCATATATTAAATAATAGTTATAAAGCACAAGCAAAACGGAGACAAGTAATAAGAAAGACCCAGCTAGAACTGCTCGCTTGGAAAACCGCCGTTGGACCACGCAAAAATATGGCAAAAAATAAAAATAAATCAACAAGAATAGTCCAGAAAACTTCTCGCCACCAAGAACTAATAAAAACGCAGCCAAAACCAACCAAAAAACAGAACACCAATTCGGCAACACTCGAATTTCACGCGAATACGATATTGCAAAAGCAAAAATCGGCATTAATGAGGTTATATAACGATATTTACTCGGAGCAATACTCGCCCAATAAGTAAAGCGATCAACCCCCATCGTCAATGGACTTCCATATACAATAACAACAAAAGCCATATAGGTTACGAGCACATAACCCATAAAAACAAAAAACTTTAATATTAAAAAATCTAGATTCTTTATCCTTTTAAATCTTATTGAAAAAATTTTTTTTGAAAAATTAAAGGATAGAAGAATACTGCAAAAGAATATAACAACTAAGAAAGCGTTTCTAAACCCCGCCCCGGTGGGCTCAGCATATGCTTTTACCTCAATAAGATAAATAGAATAATACTCTACGAAAAAACTTGAAAAAACAGAAAACAAAAGCCCAAATATGTAAACAAAAAAAACCCACCCCAAGGACGGTTGATACCCGAAAAAACAAACTATCGCAACCAAGAAAAGAAGCCCAACGAAATTGTATTGAGAATGTTCCAAAGACACGCCTATATAATACAATATAAGCGAAATCGCTAGAATAAAAATCACACCTAGCATTTTGGATGAAATATGGTAATTAATTTTTTCCACTGAGAGCCTCTTGGAACCTTTTAACAAGAGGTTTAACTTCCTTCCTCTTGGGCAAAGGCTCTCTCTTAACACAATTAATTAACTCATCTGATAACTCATAACTTCCAGATGAAATCGAGGCAACTTCACTAAAATCACAAAACCTATCAGCATCAAATGCTGAATCTACCACCTGTACAGCAACGCGCCCCGACGCTACAGCCTCAAGCAAGGCCGTAGACGTCAGGGAAATAAAAACATCATATTGCTCCAAGGCTTGTGCCATGGAAATATCTATCACATCTGGGATGTTTTTAAGGTAGTTACTACCACGCTCCCATGGATGCGGTTTGAAAGAAACGGCATAGCCGGATTTTTGAAGAATATTAGTGATTTCTTGGAGAATTGATAGGTAGCGCTCACCCCTTTCCTCGCCATATTTCCACCAAGGTTGGCCAATCAGACAGATTCTTCGATGCTTGGGAGGAGACAATACTCTTTTGGGCTGATAGGGAGTGGAATGAAACCCCATTACCTTGATTTTTTCAGCGGACATGCCTTTTTCTACAAGTAAGACTTTCTGGTTGTTATCAATCACAAAGAATCTATCCGCAAACCAACCATGATAAATATGACTTGGAGATTTTTTCTGAAAAACACCATCTTGAATACAAATGCTTTTCCCAACACCCGACATGCGAAAAGCTTGAATAACTGCTCGTTGCGCAGGAAGAGAATCATTATCTATTATTAATAATGCATTTTCGTCAGCAATTCGGCGCAGCCGTTGAGAAAGAGCTGAAATACTAGAAGAAAGCCTTTGCATATTCGCAGGATGGGACCCACCTTTCAACTCATCAACAAGAAAATGCCAAAAGCTCATTTCGGGGAGAAAGGCACGACGATTTTTTAGACAAAAAATCAGTTGTTTGGGACCACCTACTATGCATACTTCTTCAGCCGGAAGCGAAAGAATAAGTTCTTCAAACTTGGTTCCCCAAAACATATATTTCTTTCTTTTAGACGATGGTCGAAGAAAAAAACTCACAACATGAATGGCAGATCGAAAGAAAAGATTAGACCATTTTGCATTATATTCGTACATTGAAATGATTGACTGTTTAAACCCTCTTTCTGTTCTTTCTCGATTAATCACATACTCACTAAGAGCCTTGATATCAGCTAAAGATATTAACGGGGATTTTTTCAACATGAGATATACACGAATGCGTCCTAGAGGTGATCAAGTGAGACCGGTGTATTCTTGGTGATATCAGAAGCTACGGGGGTTCCTATCACTTGTGCTAAGTACTTAGGCGCTACACCGTATCCCGGCCTCACGCTCCTCACCGCATCTTCGGTAATGATCTCACCAGCCTTCAAATCCTTAACAAAATAGAGAGAACGGCGGAACTGGGCGTTGCCCTGCTCGCTGGACTTTCTGCCGTAATCCACCTGGCCCAGTGCCTGCCAGGCAGTCTTGGCGTCACGGCACAGAGCGGCGAGTTCTCTGGGTTCCAGCGAAAAGCTGTCATCCGGTCCGCCACCGTTGCGGTCCAAGGTGAAGTGCTTTTCGACCAAGCTCGCTCCGAGTGCCACGCTGGTAATGGCCGTGGTGTTGTCGATGGTATGGTCAGAAAGCCCCGTCACCAGCCCGAAGCGCTCGATCATGTCGGGAATGGTACGCAGATTGTAATCTCCGGCTGGCGCAGGATAGCCGCTGACACAGTGAAGAATCGCAAGTTCCTTGCACCCGGCGCCTTTCGCGGCATCAATCGCTTCTTGTATTTCCTCCACATCGGCCATACCGGTGGAGATGATCATCGGCTTGCCGGTGCGCGCCACGTATTCAATCAATGGCAAGTCTATAGCTTCAAAGGAGGCGATCTTGTAGGCGGGGGCGCCAAGGTCTTCAAGCAGATCCACCGCCGTGGTATCGAAGGGCGAACTGAAGAGGGTAATGCCTAACTTGCGAGCATGCTCAAATAGCGGCTGGTGCCACTCCCAGGGCATATGGGCTTCTTCGTAGAGTTCGTAGAGGGTACGTCCGTCCCACAGACCGCCCTTGATCTTGAAATCTTCGCTGTCACAATCCAGCGTAATGGTATCGGGGCGGTAGGTTTGCAGCTTTACCGCATCAGCCCCGGCTTTTTTAGCTTCTTCTATAATGCGCAGCGCGTTTTCTAACTTGCCGTTATGGTTAGCCGAAAGTTCAGCGATAATATAAGGGGAATGAGACAGGCCAATGTCTCGCCCGGCGATTTGGATACTCGGCATTGTCTGTTCCTTCACTGTTTAGAGCTCAGCTTGCGATAAAGGGTGTCACGCATTGCTTCCCATTCGGGATGAAGAATACCCAGGCGTATCACATCCACATAGGTATCATCGACGCGATGCTGCTCCCTTAGGATGCCTTCAACACTGAAGCCAAACTTCTTGTGAAGATTGATCACCGGTTCATTAAAGGCAAGAACTTCACAATAAAGCTTGTGAAGCATCAGTCCCCCAAAAGCATGCTCGAGGGCAAGAAACTCCATGCGCGATCCTGTGCCACGCGGCGCCTCTGGCGATGCATAAAACGCCCAGCTGGCATTGGCGTCTTTTGCGTGAACCTGGGTGAATGACACGACACCCAGTGGTTGGCCGTCATGTTCATAGAGAAAATAGTGTTGATCTTGGCGACCGCGTACCCTATGCCACCAGGCAAGGTGTTCCTCAAGTGAAATCTCATGCCGGGTATACATATTCTGACGTACCGTTGGTGCATTGCGCCAACTCAGGATCAGTTCCAGTTCGTCATCTTCAATGGCTCTCAGCAAGCCCAGGTCACTACTCACAAGTGTATCTCTCCTATCAGATATGCCTCATCGACTTGTTCCATTTCAGCCAGCACTTCTTCAGTGCCGCTTCCTAGCACAAGCGTGGCAGCGGTCTTGCTCATCTCAAACAGCGCTGATGATCCCAGCTTATTAAGTAAGCTCGGCAGCGTCTCGGCAATGACGTCGACCGGCCCTAACAGCTTGGCGGCGCCAAGATTATCCAGCGCAGAGGCTACCTGCCGCTGGTTTTCCGCCAGGACGATCATTAGCGTCGGTAAGCCAAGGCAACAACGCTCCCAAGAGGTACTGCCCGCCGCCCCTATGGCAAGATCGGCATCCGCCATGCGCTGAGCCATGTCGCTGATGTTTACCACAACATTAGTGGGCCAAGGCATGGTAAGGGCAGCGTGACGAACCTCATCCAACCAAGGCGCTGTGGCCCCCATCACTACCTCAATGTCTAAGGCGGGAGGCAAATCGCAGTCGCGCAAGGCGCTAAGCACCTGGCCGGTCACGTTATCTTTATCCACTCCGCCTAAACTGATCAGCAGCCGCTTGAAGGGAGGGTGCTGGTGACGGCGAGCCAAACTCACCTTACGTAGAGCAGCAAACTCGGGACGCAGTAGGGCAAAGTGCGGCCCTGTCAGCACCTGACAGTTTGCCGGCACCCAGTGGGCGTAATCGGCGACATCACGGCCGAGGTTCTGATCGAGAAGTAGGTCGGCGCGATGCGGCCGATCAGCCAAGTCGTCGATCACCATTAGGCGCGTTGACTCGGGCAGCACAGCTTCCTCCCACCGTGCATCCAGCGCATAGTGGTCCACAACCAGCCAGTCCGGTGCAAGGTGTGCCAACACTGGTCGACAGGCCTCGGCATCGGCCTGCCAGCTCGTGCCTAGCCAGTGCGCATGGGCGGGTTGGCCGTCACTCTCCCGAGCAGCACAGTCGGTTTGTCTCGGCATAGTCAGACGGTGCGCTGTAAAGTCGCGTGCCTCGATCATGTCGATCAGGTGGCCGGAGTGCTCGCGACATAGGAAGTGGCACGCTGCACCCTGTTCTCTCAGCGCTGTGGCCAGCGTCAAGCAGCGCATCACATGGCCGGAGCCAACCTGCAAGGACGCATCGGTGCGGAATACGACCACGCTGCTTGGTTGATGGTTGTAACCCGGTTTGTTCATAGCTGAGGCCTTTGCTGTTCCGCCTGCCAGGCTTTGAACAGCCATTCAGCGCGCTGCCAGTCCTCAGGGGTATCAATATCCTGCACCCGGTGAAGAGGCAATTTTACCGGCACGGCATCATCGGTAAAGATAGGCTTATCCTGTAACCAGGCTTCGGCGCGCCCCCAGTAGAACTGGCCGGCATCGTGCCAAGCCTCTTCCAGATCCTGGGAACGGGTGGTGAAATGCTCGGGCTGGAACATCGCCACCCGCCCCTCGGCAGTCAGACGCAAGGCGCGCTGAATGGGAAAAGCGTAGCTGGTTACCGAAAAGGCATACGCAACGCCTGCGTTCTGCAGTGCTTGCCATCCGGCCTGAAGATCATCGGGCTGAACAAAGGGAGCGGTTGCATAAAGACAGCACACGGCTTGCGGGGCTTGATCACGCTCGCCCAGCCATTCAATCGCATGGGCGACTACCGGAATGGTGCCGGTATAGTCATCCGATAACGCGGCTGGGCGGATGAACGGTGTCTCAGCCCCCCAGTCGCGAGCCACGGCCGCCATCTCATCGTCGTCGGTAGAAACGATGATCCGATCAAAGCAGCGGCTCGCGATGGCCGCTTCTATCGACCAGGCGATCATCGGCTTACCGCAGAAGTCTTTGATGTTCTTGCGCGGAATGCGCTTGCTGCCGCCACGGGCGGGAATCACGGCGATGCAGCCAGTGACTGACGTCTCACTCATCACAGCCCCAACGCCTTGCGCAAGGCGGCGATCACCAGGTCTTGCTCAGACTCGCTCATCGTAGGATAGAGCGGCACACTGATCGCCTCAGCGTAGTAGCGCTCAGCTTCAGGGAAATTTCCGTGTTGAAAGCCTAATTGCTGATAGTAAGGCTGGGTGTGCACCGGGATATAGTGCAGGTTAACGCCGATACCCTGGTCGCGCAGCGTCTCGAAGGCATGGCGATGACTGACGCTGATCTCATCAAGTTTAAGCCGAATCACGTAAAGGTGGCGCCCCGAGTAGCTGTCTGGATGCTGCCAAGGGGTGATGATTGGCAGTTCAGCCAACTGGGTATCGTAACGCTCAGCCAAGGCGTTGCGCCGGGCCACGTAGCCGTCCAGGCGCTCAAGCTGGCTGACGCCCAGCGCCGCCTGCAGTTCAGTCATGCGGTAATTGAAACCGAGTGCAATCTGCTGATAGTACCAGGGGCCGTCAGCCTCGTGAGTCATCAGTGCTGGATCGCGGGTCACCCCGTGGCTGCGCAAAAGATCCATACGGCTTGCCAGGCTCTCGTCGTTGGTCAGCGCCATGCCGCCTTCGGCGGTGGTGATGATCTTCACCGGGTGAAAGCTGAACACGGTAATGTCACTATAGCGGCTATTGCCGATGTACTCATTCTGGTACTGGCCGCCGATGGCGTGGGAGGCGTCCTCGACGATCTTGAAGCCGTAGCGTTGGCCGAGCGCATGGATCGCCTGCATGTCGCAGGGCTGGCCACAGAGATGAACGGCCACCAGTACCTTGGGCAAACGCGCTTCTTGTTCCGCTTTTTGCAGCTTCGCTTCTAGCGCTTCGGGACAGAGGTTGTAGGTACGTGGATCAATATCCACAAAATCCACCTGCGCGCCGCAGTAAAGGCCGCAATTGGCTGACGCCACGAAGGTAATGGGGCTGGTCCAGAGCCAGTCACCTTTCCCCAAGCCCAGTGCTAAACAAGCAATGTGCAGCGCCGAGGTGGCGCTGTTAACGGCTAACGCATGCTTAGCGCCTACGTGCTTAGCTACACCCTGCTCAAAGCGCGGCACCTGCGGGCCTTGTGTCAGAAAATCCGACTGGAGCACCGCGACCACGGCATCAACATCCGCTTGGGTGATCTCCTGGCGTCCATAAGGAATCATTAGATCGCTCCAATTTTCTCGCGGTTTTGCTCGATCCAGGCCTGGAGCTCTGCTTCGCTCATCCATTCGCTGTTATTGTCGCTGGAATAGACAAAATCCTGCGCTACCTTCTTGCCATCTTTAATGCGGTTGGCGTCTTTATCCCAGTTATTGATCTGCGGCAAGATCTTGTAGTGCTCGGGGTACTCGTAGGTATAGTAAGCATCCTCGATGCTGATCATCTGTTCGTGCAGCTTTTCCCCCGGGCGAATGCCGACAACTTCCTGTTTAGCTTCAGGTGCAATCACATGCGCCAGGTCAGTTACCTTCATGGAGGGGATTTTCTTGACGTAGATTTCACCGCCTTCCATGTCTTCAAAGGCGTGCCATACCAGCTCAACGCCCTCTTCAAGCGAGATCATAAAGCGGGTCATACGCTCATCGGTAATCGGCAATACGCCCTTGTCCTTGATCGACATAAAGAACGGAATCACCGAACCACGCGAGCCCATCACATTACCGTAACGCACCACAGAAAAACGCGTGGGGTTATGGCCAGCGTAGTGATTGCCCGCCACGAATAGCTTGTCGGAGGTGAGCTTGGTGGCACCGTAAAGGTTGATCGGGCTGCTGGCCTTATCGGTGGAAAGCGCCACCAGCTTTTTCACGCCCTTATCGATGCAAGCATCCACTAGGTTCATGGCGCCGAGCACATTGGTTTTGATGCACTCAAACGGATTATATTCGGCAGTAGGCACAATCTTGGTCGCTGCGGCATGCACCACATAGTCAACGCCATCCAGCGCCCGATAGAGACGCTCACGGTCGCGCACATCGCCGATGAAGAAACGCACGCGCTCATCGCCCTGAAAAAGTTTGGCCATCTCCCACTGCTTCATCTCATCGCGCGAGAAGATAATCACTTTTTTAGGGTTATAGCGTGCAAGCAACATCGGAATAAAGGTGTGACCGAAAGAGCCTGTACCACCGGTGATGAGTATTGATGCATTATTAAACATGTTATTTCCTAATATTCTGGATTCAAACAGAAGCTTCTTGTTGCTCTGCCAACTCCCAATTTTTCTTTCTTTTGACACTCAGGTAAGCCGCCGTTTTATAAGCCAGCACACACCCGAAAGAACCACACAACGCCAGCGGGACTGCATATTTGGCAGACCATTCCGAAAAAACATAAGCCAACACAACAAATGACGGCAAAGCCAAAACATGGCTAATAATGATATGTCTATCAAAAGACATTGCATACATTCCATAATGTGGAATCATACTAACGGCATAAACTCCAATGGCTATCAAGAGCAGATAAAGCAGTGTAACATTTTCTGTGTAAACTGGCCTGTCCAGCCAACCCAACAACGGATGAATCAGCAGAGCTGCAAGACCCGAAAAAGCGATTGTCACAATTACTGTTTGAACCAGCAGCTGCCGCATGCCTTTATCAAATTCTTTACGGTTCTTATTTCTTGAAGCAGAAATCATCTTAGGATAAAGAAACACAAAAACACCAGCGTCCAAAAATGAAATTATGGCATTTGCCACACCAAAATATAGCACATAAGCAGCTAGAATATCGGCACCAGCGATCGCTTGCACCCAATAACGATCAATGGTGAACACTCCCCTTACTGCTAATGTCGCCACCAACAAGGGAAGCGCCACTACGATCCCTCGTTTTATCCAAGACCAGTCAACCCTGCTTTTCAAGGAGTTCCGATCCAGCTTCATAAGGGCACTTGCTCCCAGAAAACATGCCGCTGCAGCTCCTAACGCCCAAGCTGTCATCACTAGATCAATAGAACGCATATCTTCTGACAGCCAGAAAACAAGGGCGACAAAAAGGGCCCAAAGCCCAGATCGGAGAAAAAGTATCACGCTTGCAAGCAATTGCCTGGAAATAGCGACAAGCAGCCTATTCAACTCCTGAGCCAAATGCTCCAAGACCACAATGATGAAAAACCAAGGAGCAACGGACCAAGGCAGAAGCTCATTATAAAAAACCAGTAATAAAAGAGGAATAACCAGGCAATACACCAAACCAAAAAAAACGCTTTGATCCCTTAACAGCCTAGCCCAGTGCTCTTTATCACTCCCTAGAATTTCTCTGGTGCTATAGCTATAAAAATCGAAACCCAGCCCGTAAAGGGAATAACCCACAGTCGCCACGACCAACCCATATAGCGCTACTTCAGCTGGCTCAAGAAATCTTGCCAAAATAAAAATAAGCAAAAATTTAGATAGAAGCGTGACTCCCCGCAAACCTATATTAGTAACTCTAAGCAAGAATTTAGAATTAAAAGCAACTCTCAACATGCCACTCTTTAATAAGAGATGTTTTACCATGCTTCTTCCGACAAACTATCCCGCACTACAACCGCAAACTGTGAAAAAAAGGCAGCTATCACCCCCAACATCCCGCCAAGAACCAGAGCCAACGCCATAATTAAGCTGCGGCTCGTCCCCGTAGGTTCCAAACTTTGCATAGCAACCTGTACAACTTGGCCTTCACTTAACTGGGTAAGACGCAACTGAATTCCTGCAAGGCGTTCAGTGTAGCTAGCTATCAGCTCACTCCCCCATTCGGTATTGGTCTGCTCGACGGACTCTAAGGCAGCTTCAGTGTTTTTTAACTGCTGTTCAAGGGAAGCCTGACGTCTTTCAAGCCGCTCTCCTTGACCTTCCGTCATGCGAGCCAGCAACCCTTCATGCATCTGAGCTACCAATTCATGATTGTCCTCACTCGCTTCCGAGCCCAAGCGAATAAGCAAGGTGTCGTTGGGGTTGGCTACTGTCACTTCAAAGGGTAGGCTCTCCAGTCCTGCCGACTCCCTGAGTTTACGCGTCTCCGGCCCAACATAGAGGTTGTTAACCTTAGCCAACACGGAAGCTGGTGTTTCCAGAGCACGGCCGGGCGCCTCCTCTGCCACTTGATAGATCGAGACGTACTCATAGGAGCGCTCTGTTAGCAACACATAGGCCAAGGCCCCGAGCACAACGATAAGAAAAATTAACACCATGGTTTTCCAGCGTTTGATCAGTATCTTAGCAAGATCAACCAAGGAAATTTCGTCATTTTGAGGGTAACGCTGCGGCTCGTACGGAGGAGTTTGGTTCATGCTGTATCGCCATTATAAGATGATCAAAAACTAAAGACACGCTACCGCCCCGAGATGATAGGGCGCATTCCCGAGGCCGGAAGGTACTTTGCAAGCTCTGCACAAACCGCTGGGCGCAGAAACGCATTTGTGTAAATAATTGTTATCAATAATTTTTTAAACAGGCTAGTAGGCTGGCTTTATGCATAACTGGATTGCTCAGCCGCTCAATGCGTCTAGCTCTACAATTTAAGGAAGCACATACTACACAGGCGCAGAACCAGAGGCTAGGTTTTGTGCGAACAGGCAGCTCGCAAATAATTGTCGATATATGCCATCCATACCATCGTATTAATGCTACTTACCAAGCTTCTCATGAAGTTGCATGGCAAGCTGGCCTCCCACCATGCGGCCAGCCTGGTGGGAGGGCAATTTTATCGCGCGAGAGGTAGCCGACCAACAACCACAGTCAAGAGCTCGCCCGGCAAGCCGGCCTCCCACCATACGGCCAGCCTGGTGGGGGTTGGCCTGGTAGGGCTCGCCCGGCAAGCCGGCCTCCCACCACCAGCAGGTTGTCGCTCAACGATAGACGGGAAAGTGCGAACACAGGGCCTCGACCTTGCCTTTGACATCGATTTCGATGGCGGCAGTGTCGACACCCTTGGCCAGGGCATCTAGGATATCGCTGATCCAGCCCGCCAGCTCGCGGCATTCGGCTTCACCGAAACCGCGCGTGGTGACCGCCGGGGTGCCGATACGCAAGCCGGAGGTGACGAAGGGGCTTTGCGGGTCGTTGGGCACGGCGTTCTTGTTGACGGTGATATGCGCCCGGCCCAGGGCGGCGTCGGCGTCTTTACCGGTCACGCCCTGCTTGACCAGGGAAAGCAGGAAGAGGTGATCCTGGGTACCCCCGGAGATGATATCGAAACCACGCTCCATGAACACACCGGCCATGGCTTGGGCGTTCTTGACCACCTGCTGCTGGTAAGCCTTGAACGCCGGATCCATGGCTTCCTTGAAGCAGATCGCCTTGGCGGCGATGACGTGCATCAAGGGGCCGCCCTGCACGCCCGGGAACACCGCTGACTGAAGCTTCTTCTCGATATCGGCATTGCCTTCCGCCGAAAGAATCAGGCCGCCACGCGGGCCGCGCAGGGTCTTGTGGGTGGTGGTGGTGACCACATGCGCGTGCGGCAAGGGGCTGGGGTAGACACCGCCGGCCACCAGGCCCGCCACATGCGCCATGTCGACCAGCAGGTAGGCACCCACTTCATCGGCGATTTCGCGGAACCTGGCCCAGTCGACGATCTGGGAGTAGGCAGAGAACCCGGCGATAATCATCTTGGGCTGATGCTCGCGCGCCAGACGGGCGACTTCGTCGTAATCGATCAGGCCCTGGTCGTTCAAGCCGTACTGGATGGCATTGTAATGCTTGCCGGAGAAGTTGGGCTTTGCCCCATGGGTCAGGTGGCCGCCGGCATCCAGGCTCATGCCCAGGATGGTATCGCCGGGCTTGACCAGCGCCTGGAAGACGGCACCGTTGGCCTGAGAACCGGAATGCGGCTGAACGTTGGCGTAGGTGGCGCCGAACAGCTGCTTGGCGTAGTCGATGGCCAGGTTTTCGGCGATATCCACGAACTCGCAGCCGCCGTAGTAACGCTTGCCGGGATAGCCTTCGGCATACTTGTTGGTCAGCTGGCTGCCCTGAGCTTCGAGTACGCGGGGGCTGGCGTAGTTTTCGGAAGCGATCAGTTCGATGTGGGCTTCCTGGCGCACCACTTCTTTTTGCATGGCATCGAACAGGGCATCATCGAATCCGGCAATTGTCATGTCACGGCTGAACATCGGCGGGAACCTCGTTAAACGAAAGGACAGGCTAGGGGAAAATCAGGCGGCAATGATAACTCAGCCTGACGCGGGTTTCATCGAATCCGCGTCAGGTAGCTCATGAATGACATTAATGAATAAAAAGCTGAAGGAAAAGCGTTAGCGCGTTTCCACTTGCAGCGACAATTGGCCGGGCAGGCCCAGGGGGTCATCGGTATAGGTTTTCAGGTTGCTTTGTGACGGTAGGGTGGCGTTGATTTCAAGCTCGCTGGCGCTGCCTTCCAGCAAGGCGACAAAGCCTGAGAGCACTTGCTGGACTTCTGGCCCCATCATCATGCCGAAACCTTGGGCCTGGGTGCGCACCTGTTCGAGTAGCTGGGCTTCGGTAATTCCTTCAAGGGCTGCGCCCACCGTGACCAGCCGGCCGAACAGCCCCCTATCGCTTAGCGTCAGCGAAAGATCGCCGCCCAATAGCGTGGCGGCATCCAGCAGGCTGGCATCGTGAAAGACATCCATCGGCTGGGTATTTTCGGGCAGCACCACCGGCAGATTGACGCCGAAGGCTAGCTGCATGGCGTCGTGCAGGGTGATGCGGCTGTCACCGCCCAAAGTGCTGTGGTCGTTGTGCTGCTCCCAACGGCCGTTGAAACCGGCGTCCAGCTTGAGCGTGCCGCTGCCACCGGTAAGCAAATTGCTCGCCATGCGCAGTTGGGTGCGCTCTTTGGCCGGGGCGTTGGCGATCATGCGTTCAAGGTCGACTTCGAAGGCTTCCAGCCACATGCCACCTTCGCCATCGGCAAGATCCCCATCGATACGCAGCTCATCGAGCCGACCTACCAGGCGGTCGCTGTCGATGGCGAAATTTTCCATTACCAGCAGGTTCAACTGCCCTTCCTCGGGATTCTCGAGTCCGCTCAATTGCTCCATACGCAATGAATCGAGCGTCAGGGAACCGCTGCCGAATTCCTCGAGGTCTTCCCCGGTGGCCGCCAGGCCGTTTATTTCGAGCAACCCGATGGCATCGGCACTTAGCGACTCGCCATAAAGTCGTTCAATATCCAGGCGCCCTCGGCCACGCTTTACCCCGGCATCGCGCAGAAATTCTTCCGCCAGGTCGGAGTCGAGATCCACCACGATCTGGTCGATCGTCAAGCCGCCCAGTTGAAAGTCCTGACCTTCCATCGCCTCGTGAAGCGGAAATACCGCCCGGGAAGGTTCATTGAGAACGATCTCCTCGATCTGCAACAGCGCAAGCTCGGTCAGGCGGTCTTCCACGCGGATGTCTTGCAGCGTAACGCGCTCAGGCTGGTCGTAGTCGCCATCGACGACATAGCTGCCAATCCGCAGACGCTCGCCCTCGACGCTATCAAATACGATGTCTTCAACGGTATAGCGGCTGCGCAACATGGCATCTGAAACGTCGCCAATGCTCAGTTCGCCTCCCTGAGCGAACAAGGCACGCAGCTCGGCCTCAAGACGCTCGGCGCTGGCCAGCGCCGGGGTAGTTGCCATTAAAGTGGCAATCAATAAACCGCTACCGGCCAGACTGCGATTGGATAGGCGCTGTGACATGCAAAACCTCCGTATCAAGAGAAAACATCCTGGAAAACCTAGCGTCAAGAATATTCCCGATGCTCGCAATACACCACCTTGGTGTCTGGCGGGACAAGTGTCACGCCTCTCCCAGCAAGCCGAGGCTGGCGGCCGGCGCCTGGCGTCGCAGGCTGTAAGACAGGGCGTGGCCGATCACGCCGATCAACAAAGCCGCACCCAGCGGCAGCACCAGCCATAGTTCGATATGCAGGCGCGGCGGCAAGTCCAGCAGGAACATATACAGTACGGCCGTGGCAAGCTCGGCGAGAACGGCGGCCAGCAGGCCGCTGGCCAGACCCAGCAAGGCGAATTCAGCGCCTTGAATGCGGGAAATCATCCGGTTGCCGGCACCGAACACCCGCAGCAGGCCGCTTTCGTGAGCCCGCACCGGACGGCTGGCGGTCAGGGCGGCATACAGCACACTGATCCCGGCCAGCAACACCAGCCCCAGCACCAGTTCAACGGCACGCGTCACCTGGGTGAGCACATCACGCACCTGGCCGAGAATGGCATCCACGTTGAGCAGCGAGACTCCGGGAAATTCGCTTACCAGCTCGGGCAAGATGCCTTGCTCTTCTTTCGGCAAGTGAAACGCCGTGATGTAGCTATGGCCGTAACGCTCGAGCACACCCGGCGGAAAGATGACGTAGAAGTTGGGCCTAAAGCTATCCCAGTTCAGATCCCGCAGGCTGGTGATTTTCGTGCGAACCTCGTCACTGCCGATACTGAACGTCAGCTGATCGCCCAGCGCCAATCCCAGGCGCTGTGCCAGGCCGTCTTCCATGGAGACGGGCACCGGCGGCGGCTGGGACTCTGCATCCACAGCGGCCGTCCAGCCACTGCCGCCCTGCGAATAGGCAGTCTCGGAGGCGGTGGCGTCAGCCTGCCAGCCATCAAACCATTCTCCCGCCACCACGCGATTGCCTTCGGGAACCTCGGCTTGCCAGGTGAGGTTGAGTTCACGGCGCAGGGCATTGTCGCCCCGGGCCTCTTCCGGCACTGCCTCTCGTGGTGGCTGGCCGTTGATCGCAGTGATTCGCCCACGCACCATGGGGTACAGAGAGCTCTGGGCTTCCACGCTATCGGCAATCGCGGCATCGAAGCCTTCCCGCTCACCGGGCTGAATATTGATGGCGAAGTAATTGGGGGTGTCTGCGGGCAGCTGTGCCTCCCAGGTGGTCAGAAGATCCCCGCGCACCAGCACGATCATCGCCATGGCAAAAAAGGTAATCGAGAATGCCAGCAACTGCCCCAGCCCGGCTTGGCGACGCCGTGCCAGCTGGCGCCCACCCAGGCGCAGCGCCTGGGTCCATTCACCGCCCTTGGGAAGCGCTTGAATGCCGCGCAACAGCAAGGCCAGCAAGGCGGCGCCCACCCCCCATAAGACGCTCAGCACCATAATGCCGCCCAGCAATAGCCCAAGCGCCAGCGTGATGCTGCCCGAATAAAGCCACAGCAAACCACCGAACACGCCGCATGCCACGCTGACCACCAGCCAGGCCGAGGGCGGCAAGGGGTCGAGCTCGCGACGCAACACCTTGAGGGCACTGACTCGCTTGAGGCGCAACAGCGTGGGACCGGCAAACCCCACCAGGACCGCCAGGGCGGTCAACATACCCAGCCATAGCGGCATGATGCCGGGTGCCGGCAGGCTCATGGGCAGAAAAGCGCTGAGAAGGCGCAGCAGCAGCGCCTGGCCAAGCACCCCGAGCAGTGCCCCGAGCAGCGAGGCGGCCAGCGCCAGCCCGGCGAGCTGCAGGGTGAAAATATGTACCAGTTGACGCTGAGTGGCACCGAAGCAGCGCAGCAGCGCCGCGGTGTCCAGGTGGCGCTCTACATAACGCCGCGTGGCCATGGCCACCGCGACGCCGGCCAGCAGCACGGCGGCGAGCCCGGCGATACCCAGATAGCTTTCGGCTCGCTCCAGAGCGTTGCCCAGCTGGGGGCGATCCTGGCGCACATCGCGCACTTCAACGCCCTCGCGGCGCAGCTGTGCCAAGCGGTCATCCAGACGGTTGACCGCCTCCGGCGGCCCGGCGGCGAGAATCTCGAATTCTACCCTTGAGCCGGGCTGTACCAGGCCGGTGGCCTCCAGATCGGCGATATTCATCATCACACGTGGATTGAAACTACTGAAGCCGCCGGACTGGTCGGCTTCTCGCTCGATGATACCGCTCACCCGCAGCTCGGTCTGGCCGATCTGCACCTGGTCGCCCAGCTTCAGATCGACCAGCTCACGCAGGCGCGGGTCGATCCAGGCCTCACCGGCTGCGGGGCCGGAGGCCACCTCCTCGACACCTTCGCCGAGATCCACATGCGAGACACCGTAATGCGGATAGACATCATCCACCACCTTGAGGCTCACCGACTGAAAACGATCCTCCCGGCTGATCATCGAGACCAGATCCACCTGGTCGCTCAGCACGAGTCCGGCATCGATCAATGCCTGGCGTAACTCGGGAGAAAACGGCTCGCTCTGCTCCAGCACCAGGTCGCCCCCCAGCATCTGCCCGGCTTGACGTTCCAGGCCGCGATCCAGGCGGTCGAGAAAAAAGGCGATCATGGTCGAGGCGGCAACCGCCAGTACCAGGGCAATGAACAGCGCCCGCACGTCCGGGGCGCGCAGGTCGCGTTTCAGGCCACGGGCGGCCAGGCGAAGAGTGGGAGCCTTCACGCCGTCACCTCGCTGGGGTCGAATTCCACCAGACGCCCTTCCTCCAGGCGCAAGCAGCGGTCACAACGCCCGGCCAGGGCATGGTCATGAGTCACCAGTATCAAGGTGGTGCGTTCTTGCTGATTGAGCGAGAACAAGAGTTCGATCACCGTGGCGCCGGTGTGCGGGTCGAGGTTGCCGGTGGGTTCATCGGCGAACACCAGCTCAGGGTTGGCCACGAAGGCCCGGGCTATCGCGACGCGCTGTTGCTCGCCGCCGGAAAGCTGCTTGGGAAGATGCGTGACGCGCTCGCCCAGCCCCACCCGGTTCAGCCAATCCTTGGCCGTGCCTTCTTCACCCGCGCGAGGCGAAAGCTCCAGCGGCAGCAGCACGTTTTCCAGGGCACTCAGGCTGGGCAGCAACTGAAAATTCTGGAACACGAAGCCCACCCGCCCGGCGCGCAACATGGCACGGCCGTCTTCGTCGAGTTCGCTGAGCGCCTGGCCGAATAGGGAAAGCTCACCCGCGGTGGGGGTATCCAAGCCAGCAAGCAATCCCAGCAAGGTGGATTTTCCCACCCCACTGCGCCCCAGGATCGCGACACTTTCGCCAGGCAACACGGTCAAATCCAGTTCACTCAAGATGGTCAGCTGTCGTTCGCCGCTGGCAACCCTCTTGGTCAAGCCTTCGGCATGTAGAATGGGTGTGTCTAGAATGGATGTATCGTTGACAGAGGTTCCGGACGTTCGAGTAAAGGAGTTGGACATGAAGAAGGGCATCCCTGTGGCAAAGCGTGAGCTGAGAGGCATGATAACCGCTTGGTTTGTCTTGCTGATACTTGCGGCTTGCTTAAATACAAGCACGGCTTGGGCGCAAGCGCGCCCCACGCTGCTGGTAATGGGCGACAGCTTGAGCGCCGCCTATGGTATCGAACAGGCGCAGGGCTGGGTGACGCTATTGGCCGAACGCCTGGATGAACAGGCAAAGGTGATAAATGCCAGCATCAGCGGCGAGACCACCACCGGGGGGGCGCAGCGTTTACCGGCACTGGTGGGACAATACGACCCTGATATTGTTCTGCTCGAGCTGGGCGGCAATGATGGCTTGCGCGGTCTGCCTCCCGGGCGGATGCGTGCCAACCTGGCAGAAATGATCGAGACCAGCCAGCAAGCCGGTGCCAAGGTGATACTGCTGGGCATCGACATTCCGCCCAATTATGGCCAGGCCTACCGCGATGCCTTTACCACGGTATTTCACGACCTGGCAGCGAGCTACGACCTTACCCTGGTACCGTTTCTGCTGGAAAACGTCGCCTTGAAGAGGCGCCTGATGCAAAGCGACGGCATTCATCCGACGGCCGCCGCCCAGCCCGCCATTCTGGATAATGTCTGGCCTGCCCTTGCGCCGTTTCTGGAGGAGCAAGGCATAGAAACAGCGCTGAATCAGGAGTGAGGCAAGCGAGCCGCATCTATAGCGGCTCGGGTACCTTCTGGCGTTGCTGAAGGCCCAGCCCGGCGAGGATCAACCCGAGCCCCAGCAAGGTGGAAAGCAGGATCGGCTCGCCCACTACCCAGTAAAGCAGAAACAGCGACACCGGGGGCGAAAGAAAGATCAGGTTGGAGACCTTGGCGGTGCGTGAAATCTTGTGCACCGCCAGCTGCCAAAGCACAAAAGCCACCCCCATTTCGAACAACCCGACATAGACGCCGGCGCCTACCGCCGACCAGCCGTGCCACTCGAATCCCGGCCCCATCCATAACAATAGCGTCAGCACCGGCATCCCCACGCTGAAGTTCTGCCACTGGGCCACCAGCGGCGAGCGGGCATCCCGGGTATTGAGCAACCAGTAAAGCGCCCATAGAAGCGTCGAAACCAGCGCGAACACCACCCCCCAGACATCGGCAAAATCGACATCGAGTACCGCGCCACGGGTGGCGATCACCCAGACCCCGGCATAGGCGACCATGCCGGCAAGCACGTCGATACGCGTCAAACGGTGCCCCAGAAGAGGCACCGCCAGAAATGCCATGGTCAGCGCCCAGGTATAATTGAGCGCCATCGCTTCCTGGCCCGGCAGGCGGTCGTAAGCGGCGAACAGCACCAGGTAATAGGCCACCGGATTCATCAGCCCGGCCCAGGCCGCAGTGCGCCAGCCCCGGCGCAAGGCTTCATTGACCAGCCCTTGGCGCACGACCAGGGCGCCCATCAACACCCAGGACACCAGGGATGCCAGCCACATCAATTCCAGCGGGCTCATCCACGCCAAGGCCACCTTGAATGCCGTGGCCACCGTGGACCACAGGGCCACCGCGCCCAGACCATAAAGCATGGCTTGTCTATCCTGGGTCATCTATCCAGGTGCCCCAGATCACGCCCGGGGTCGAGCTGGTCGCGAATCGCCTGTTTCAGCTTCTTGATGTCAGGAAAGCCGCCATCGCGCTTGCGTTCCCATATCAGAATGTCGTCACACCAGATCTCGAAGGTACCGCCGTGAGACGGCATCAGCGCCACCTCGGTAATTGCCTCGCCGAAGGTGGACAACAGCTCCTGGGCATACCATCCACTGCGCAACAGCCATTGGCACTGGGTACAGTAACGAATCCGGATACGTGACATAGGGTTTCCTTCTAGCTGATGCCTTGGGTACTGGTTAAGGACAATTTATCGCGCCACAATACATACAATGATAACAGCCAAGGAGGCTCTATGGCCGACCAGGACGTTTCCCAGTCGCGGGTGTACGAATGGCTGACCGGCGATGAAGACAGCCGAATGTGTGACGACATTGCCGACAGCGCCTGCAATGAACAGCCGCGCAATTTCTTCCTGCACCTGGTCGCCTCGCTGGGCAACAAACTGGCCGATGAACTCTCCAACGCTCGCCTGGTATTGCCCTGGCTGATGGGGGTGATCGGTGCCCCGGTCTGGATGGTCGGGCTGCTGGTACCGATCCGCGAGTCGGGCGCCTTGCTGCCGCAGTTGTTTGTCGCCGGCTTCATTCGTTTGAAACCCCGACGCAAGTGGGTATGGGTTACCGGCGGTCTCTTGCAGGCAGTGGCGGCGCTGGGACTGGCCCTGCTGGCACTGTTTGGCCGGGGCAGCCTAGGCGGAGCCCTGGTGCTGGGTGTACTGGCCTTGCTGGCCCTGGCGCGTGGGCTTTCCTCGATTTCCACCAAAGATGTGCTGGGCAAGACCATCGCCAAGAAACGCCGCGGCACCTTGATGGGATGGAGCGGCAGTCTCGCCGGGGTGGCTACCGTGGTCGCGGGGGGCATCTTAATGCTGTTCGACGACCGCCCCGGGGAAGTGGCACTGGCCGTGCTGCTGGCGGTGGCGGCTCTGGGCTGGGCGCTGAATGCGCTGTGCGCCGCCCGGATTCGCGAAACGCCGGGCGCGGTGGAAGGTGGCGAAAATGCCTGGGACAGCATCAAGCTGGGGTTATCGCTACTCAGGGAGGACCGCACCTTCTTGCACTTCAACCTGTCACGGGCTCTGCTGCTTTCCAGTGCCTTGGCTCTGCCCTACATCGCCCTGCTCGGCCAGCGCCAAAGCGGCACCGACCTGGGTGGGCTGGGGTTGATGGTAGTGGTCTCCGGGCTTGCCGGCATGCTGGCAAGCCCGGTTTGGGGCAAGCGAGCCGACCGCTCCAGCCGTGGTGTGATGCGCGACGCCGCCCTGGGCACTAGCCTGTGCTGCCTGCTGGGTGCAGGTGCCGCCTGGCTGCCCGCTGCCTGGAGTGAGACTATCTGGCCCTACGCCCTGGTCTATGCGCTGCTGGTGATCATTCATCATGGGGTACGCCTGGGGCGCAAGACGTATATTGTCGATATGGCGGGTCAGGACAACCGAGCCTTGTATGTGGCGCTTTCCAATACATTGACCGGTGTGCTGATGTTGCTCGTGGGGGGGATACTCGGGGCCTTGGCCCAATGGCTGGGCACCCCCATGCTTTTGGTGGTACTGAGCCTTGTCGCCGTGGCCGCTATGCTGAGCGCTCAACGCCTGCCTGAAGTGGAATGATGCTTTTTGTTAGCCGCGGCCAATTGCAAACCATGGCTCGGCTAGCCATGATGGCAGCAGGATAAACGCCGCTTGATGGGGCATTTGCTATCCTATTCACAAATGCATATTCCAAAAATGCCCAGAAATGCCGTTTGGTCGCGAGGCCACCGGAAGGCTTGAAGCAGCAACAGGAACCCTCTTGATGAAACGATCTCCCTTGATCAACCCGGCGCTACTCGAACGCATCATTGACGCCTCGGAAGACGGTATTGTAGTGGCCGAACAGGAAGGCGATGAGAACATTCTCATTTATGTCAACAAGGGCTTCGAGCGCCTGACCGGCTACACTGCTGACGAAATTCTCTACCGTGACTGTCGCTTTCTGCAAAACGAAGACCGTGACCAGGAAGGCTTGACGGCGATTCGCGCGGCTCTCAAGGCCGGTAGGCCCTGCCGGGAAGTATTGCGCAATTATCGCAAGGACGGCACCTTATTCTGGAATGAGCTTTCCATTACCCCGATGTACGACGAAACCGACAATCTGACCTATTACATCGGCGTACAGAAAGACGTGACCGAACGTGTAGAAGCCCAGCATGAATTGGCTCACCTGAAAGCAAAGTACGATATCGAAGAATAAAAAAGCGCCTCTCCAAGGCTTGCATTTCCTTACCGGAACCGCTATATAGCCAAAAGGCGCTGATCGCAGCGCTTGGCGCTTCATGCCGAGATGGCTGAAGCAGTGCTGTGTTGCCGGCCAAGCCGGTTTTGGGTTGGAGGGCCTTTTATGAGCCGTAACCCCTTGAATCGTGATTTCACCGAAGAGGCTTACGACGCTTCCGATGAACTTGACACCTCAGAAGCTGTCAATGATGAACACTATGGGCGTAGTCGCTCATCGAGCAAGACCGATACCTTGCGTGCCCGCCGACGAGTGGAAGCGTTGCTGGAAGAACGCCGCCTGAAACGCGTGATAGAAGACAGCTGGGACGACGAGGAAGAGTAATACGAAAAAATCGTGTTACAGCAGTAATGATCAAAGCCGTACGGTAAAAGAAGGCATCATACGTTAACCCTGATTACCCCCTTGAATCACCCTCTCCCAGCGCTTGCTGGCTCATGCAATAGGCGGCATCGGCTGGCCTTTCTTTTGGCCGGCCTCTATCATCTTCCCCTCAGCAACATTTCCTTTTCTTATTTCGATCTTTCAACATAACGGATATCCATGGCGCAATACGTTTTTACCATGAACCGGGTCGGCAAGGTCGTGCCGCCCAAAAAGCAAATTCTCAAGGACATTTCCCTGTCGTTCTTCCCCGGCGCCAAGATTGGCGTACTGGGCCTTAACGGCTCGGGCAAGTCTACCCTGCTGCGCATCATGGCCGGTGTCGACAAGGAGTTCGAAGGCGAAGCACGGCCGATGCCGGACCTCAATGTCGGCTACCTGCCCCAGGAACCGGAACTCGACGACGGCAAAAACGTCCGGGATACCGTCGAGGAAGCCTTGGGCGCGATCAAGGAAGCTCAGGAAAAGCTGGATGGCGTCTACGCCGCCTATGCCGAGCCGGATGCCGACTTCGATGCCCTGGCTACCGAGCAAGGGCGTCTGGAAAACATCATCGAAGCGGCCGATGCGCATAACCTCGAGCGCAAGCTGGAAGTCGCCGCCGAAGCTCTGCGTCTGCCGCCCTGGGATGCCAAGGTGGGCACCCTTTCCGGGGGTGAACGCCGCCGTGTGGCCCTGTGTCGCTTGCTGCTTTCCAGCCCCGACATGCTGCTGATCGACGAGCCCACCAACCACCTGGATGCTGAGTCGGTTGCCTGGCTCGAGCGCTATCTGCACGATTATTCGGGCACCGTGGTGGCGATTACCCACGACCGTTATTTTCTGGATAACGTTGCCGGCTGGATTCTGGAGCTCGACCGTGGCCAGGGCCTGCCTTTCGAAGGTAACTACACCAACTGGCTGGAAACCAAGGAACAGCGTCTCGGCCAGGAAGCCAAGCAGGAGGCTTCACGCCAGAAAGCCATTCGCCAGGAACTCGAGTGGGTGCGCAGCAACACCAAGGGACGCCAGGCCAAGAGCAAGGCGCGCCTGAATCGCTTTGAAGAGATGCAATCCGGCGATTTCCAGAAGCGCAATGAAACCAACGAAATCTACATTCCGCCCGGCCCGCGCCTGGGCGACAAGGTCATCGAGTTTCATGACGTCGCCAAGCGCTTCGATGACAAGGTCCTCTACGAAGACCTGTCCTTCAGCGTGCCGCCCGGTGCGATCGTGGGGATTGTGGGGGGCAATGGTGCCGGCAAGTCCACCCTGTTCAAGCTGATTACCGGCCAGGAACAGCCCGATGCCGGTGAAGTGGTGGTCGGTGATACCGTCAAGATCGCCTACGTCGAGCAGCTGCGCGACGCCCTGGATGACAAGCAGACGGTGTGGGAAGCGGTGTCCGACGGTCAGGATCTGCTCAACATCAACGGCTACGAAGTGCCTTCGCGCGCCTATGTAGGCCGCTTCAACTTCAAGGGCAACGACCAGCAAAAGCGTCTGGACGAGCTTTCCGGTGGTGAGCGTGGCCGCCTGCAGCTGGCTCAGACCTTGAAGCAGGGCGCCAACGTGCTGCTGCTGGATGAGCCCTCCAACGACCTGGACATCGAGACCCTGCGCGCCCTGGAAGAAGCATTACTCGCCTTCCCCGGCTGCGCCATGGTGATCTCCCACGATCGCTGGTTCCTGGACCGCATCGCCACGCATATTCTGGCGTTCGAAGGCGATTCTCAGGTGGTGTTCTTCGACGGCAACTACACCGATTACGAGGCGGACCACAAGAAGCGTGTCGGCAATGACTCGCCCAAGCGCATGAAGTACAAGCGTATCGATGCATGATGCTAACTAGCAATAACTACGCTTGACTGAAAAAGGCCCCGGAGGGGCCTTTTTTGTTTCCACTTGTTTCAACTTCTGCTGCTTTCGACTTTCTCTGCCTGGCGGCTAAAGCCGATAGACGCTTTTGGTCATGACCTTGGACATCAGGGACATGCCCAGTTTTACCGGCGCGGGAAAGCGTGCGCCCCCCGCTTCCAGCGCCAGCTGGGCGTGGTGGGCTTCATCGATCGCCATCTGTTTGAGAATCGCCCGAGAACGCTTGTCGGCTTGCGGCAAGGTTTTCATGTGTTCTTCCAGATGCTTTCCCACTTGATCTTCGGTGGCGGCGACGAATCCCAGGCTGATCTTGTCACCGATGGCGCCCGCCGTGGCGCCTATTCCGAACGAGGCGGCGTAGAACAAGGGGTTGAGGTAACTGGTGCGCCCTTCCAGCTCCTGCAGCCGCTGGTCGCACCAAGCCAGATGGTCGATTTCTTCCTGGGCGGCCTCTTCCATCTGGCCGCGCACCTTGGGCAACTTGGCGGTCATTCCCTGCCCCTGATACAGCGCCTGGGCACAGACTTCACCGGTATGGTTGATCCGCATCAGCCCCTCGGCATGGCGACGCTCCTGCTCATCAAGCGGTTCTTCGGCCAACTTCCCGGCGGGATTGGGCCGATACGGCTGCGCCGCACGCGGCACCAAGGTGCGCAACACGGTATCGAATTGATGAATAAGATTATCCGTACGACTGAGATTACGACGCATGGCGATTGCCTCCCTTGATGAGCATGACGCCCTTTAACCGGCGGGCCAGGTGAATTGCCGGCCTCCCATAAGGTGCATGTGAAGGTGAAAGACCGTCTGGCCGCCCTTTTCGTTGCAGTTCATGACCACCCGATAACCGTCACCGGCAAAGCCGTGATCCTTGGCCAGCTTGGCGGCGGTGTATTGCAGCCGACCGATGGTTTCAAGATCGTCTTCCTCGATATCGTTCAGGGTGGCGATGTGCTTTTTGGGAACGATCAGGATATGCGTCGGCGCCTGGGGCGAGAGGTCGTCAAAGGCCAGTACCTCGTCATCTTCATAGACGATATCCGCGGGTATTTCCTGATTGATGATCTTGCAAAACAGACAATCCATGAAAAAATCTCCTTGTGTTGCATGTCGTTGCGTTATTGGCTGGCTGCCAAAATCGGGTCTCTCAGCGAAACCGGCGCTGGGCGAGAAGATGGCGTACCAGCGGTGCCAGGATCAACTCCATGGCCAGCGATAAACGTGAGCCCGGCACGACCAGCGTATGCGGCCGCGTCATGAAGGCATCCTTGATCATTGCCAGAAGCCACGGAAAATCCACGGTGGAGGGGTCGCGAAAACGAATCACCACGAAGGACTCGGCATCCGTGGGAATGTCCTGGACCTCGAAGGGATTCGAGGTATCCACGGTGGGTACCCGCTGAAAGTTGATGTGGGTGCGTGAAAACTGCGGCTGAATGTAGCGCACGTAGTCGTCCATGCGCCCCAGAATGGTATCGATCACCGCTTCCTGCGAATAGCCGCGCAACTTGGTGTCGCGGTCGATCTTCTGGATCCACTCCAGGTTCATGGTCGGGGCGACACCCACCAGCAGGTCCACGTGTCGAGCAATATCATGCTCTTCGGTTACCAGCCCACCGTGGAGCCCTTCATAGAACAGCAGGTCGGTACCACAGGGCAGCCCCTGCCATTCGGTAAAGGTACCCACACGATAGCCGGCTTCGATCATCTGCTTGTCTTCGGCATGGATATAATGCCGAAAGGTGCCGGTCCCCTGCTCCCCGTACTCGATGAACAGGTTTTCCAGTCGATCCAACTGGTTGGCTTCCACGGCAAAATGCGAAAGCTCGTGCTTGCGCTCGGGTTCTTCGCGAAAGATACGGTGAAGATCATCCCGGGTATAGCGATGGAAGGCATCGCCATCGACCACGGCGGCATGCACATCCTCGCGCAGAAACATGCGCTCGAAACTGCGCCTGACCGTGGTGGTACCCGCCCCTGAGGAACCGGTCACCGCGATGATCGGATATTCCCGTGACATCAGGTTTTCTCCGCCTCGGCAAGGACGGCCAGCACTGTCTCTGGAATCGTGACCGGACGCCCCGTTTGTGTATCGACCAACAGCTGGTTGACGCGTGCCGTTGCCACGACTTCACCGTCGCTCTTATCACCAGCACTTTTAACTACGCGGTGATAGATGCTCAACGCCTTGCTTTCAGGGGTGGGAATAGCAGTTTCCACGCTCAGGCTATCCGGCCAACGTGCCTCACTCTGATATTGCACGGCAAGATCCGCCACCACGCTGGGATAGCCATGCATGTCCCATTCGTTCAGCCCCAGTGACGCCAACGCCTGAATGCGAGCTTCATGCAGCAACGAAACCAGGGCATCGTGGCCCAAGTGATGCCCATAGTTCATGTCGGTCACGCGTACCGTCATCGGGTGACGATGGAAAACCGCCTCATGGGGAAATACCAGCTTCACTCGTTCCATGCTTTTTTCCTTTCAGGCTGCTTCTGGGGACATGAGGCTCGGACGCATGAATTCATGAATCCTTATGCAGGCTTTCACGGGCAATGGCGCGGAACGCGATATCGCGACGATACTCCACCTGCGTCCAGTCGATCTCGGCCACCCCTTGATAGGCCGTTTGCTGCGCCGCAGAGACGCTTTCGCCCAGCGCCGTGACACACAGCACCCGGCCTCCGGCAGCCACGACATCCCCTTGGGCATTTTCCCGGGTTCCCGCATGGAATACCTTGCAGCCGGTTCCGATAATATTATCCAAACCGTGAATAACGTCGCCCTTGCGGTAGTCGCCCGGATACCCTCCCGCCGCCATGACCACCCCCACGGCCGCACGCGGGTCCCACTCACAATGCTTACCTTCCAGCTTCCCTTGAGCACCTGCCAGGCAAAGTTCGGCAAGGTCCGAACGCAGGCGCAGCATGATCGGTTGGGTTTCCGGGTCACCGAAACGGCAGTTGTATTCGATTACCTTGGGGTTGCCTTGCTTATCGATCATCAGCCCGGCATAAAGGAATCCGGTATACGGATGACCTTCGGCGGCCATCGCTTCAACCGTGGGCAGGATGACCTGCTTCATGATGCGTCGATCAACCTCGGGGGTGATCACCGGCGCCGGTGAATAAGCCCCCATGCCACCGGTATTGGGACCGGTATCGCCGTCATAGGCACGCTTGTGATCCTGACTGGTCGCCATGGGCACTACATGTTGGCCATCCACCATGACGATAAAACTGGCTTCCTCGCCTTCAAGAAATTCTTCGATCACCACCCGTGCCCCGGCATCACCGAAGGTATTGGCTTCCAGCATGTCGCGAATCGCCGCTTGCGCTTCGGCTTCGCTCATGGCGACGATCACACCCTTGCCGGCGGCCAGCCCATCGGCCTTGATCACAATTGGTGCGCCCTGGCGCTTCAGGTATTCAAGGGCGGGGGCCACCTCGGTAAACGTCTGATAATCGGCACTGGGAATATGATGGCGAGCCAGGAAATCCTTGGTGAAAGACTTGGATCCTTCAAGCTGAGCGGCCGCCTGGGTGGGGCCGAAAATAGCCAGCCCGGCCGCTTGAAAACGATCCACGACACCTTCCACCAGTGGCGCTTCGGGACCGACGATGGTCAGCCCCACCGCTTGAGAGCTAGCAAAATCCACCAGCACATCGAGGTCAACGGCTTGAATGGCGACATTGGCAACCTTCGGCTCGTGCTCGGTGCCGGCATTACCTGGGGCGACGAACACTTGCTCGACATTTTTCGACTGGGCTATTTTCCACGCCAGTGCATGTTCGCGGCCACCGCCGCCAATAATCAAAACCTTCATGTCTTTCCTTCTCGACCTGGGAAGCTGTCAATGCGTTGCAGCATTATGCCACAGCGTAGGCGGCCTGGCTCGATCGCGCCATAGGACGGGGAAACCTGGCTCAACCAGGCGTTTTATCATTCTTTTCAGGTTTTTCAGTCTCGTCAGTGCTCTCATTCCGATTATCGGGCGCGTCTTTTTCGATGGCGTCCTGGTCCGTCTTGTTGAAGGTCTTTTTCCAGAAGTGCATATTCTCTTCCGCCAGATCACGCATGACCTCTATTGGCGAATTACGCACCGCCTGCTTCCATTGGTCTTGCATGCGTTTTTGCTGCGACAGCATCAAACGCGTGCCCTGCTCCAGGTAGCGTGACAAGGGCAAGGGCGAGGTCATGTCATAGACCCGAATCAACTGCGCCAGAAGGTCATTGGAGAATACCTCGGATTCACCGTCGCCCTGTTCCTGTTCGATGATGATCGAGAGCAGAATGGTACGCGTCAGGTCTTCACCGCTTTTGGCGTCTTCCACCCGAAACGGCTCTTCCTCAAGGATCAAGTGACGCAGATCTTCTAGGGTGACATAGCGGCTTTGCTGGGTGTCGTACAACCTGCGATTGGCATACTTGCGAATTACGCGCACTGCGCATCTCCTTTGAAGCAATAGAGCTTTTTAGCCCGATGCTGGTATTGTGCCTGCAACACACGCCCATGCAAGCAACCGCTGACAATTCCCCGGCGGCATAGGCGCATCCCTGTCTTTCATTTTTTCCGGAAAAATCGTTTTTCGCCATGAATCTGATATTGATCGACCCAAACGAGCTGGCAAGTCCGACTTCTGCTCGCATCACCGACCCCCGCCGCTTACGCCATTTACATGAGGTGCATCGCGCTCAGGAAGGGGATCGTTTAAGCGTGGGTATCCGGGGTGGCAAAATGGGTAAAGCCATCTTGAGCAAGCTGGATGAACACCAAGCCTGCTTCGCGCTGGAGTCGCTGGATGAGCCTGCCCCGGTAGCGCTGCCGGTCCACTTGGTGCTGGCCCTGCCGCGGCCCCGCATGCTGGCCAGAACCCTGGAGCACGTGACCGCACTGGGGGTCAAGCAACTTACCTTGCTCAATACCCAGCGAGTGGAAAAGAGCTATTGGCAATCTCCAGAGCTGCGCGACGACAAGATCCACCAGCATTTATTGCTCGGGTTGGAGCAAGCCCGGGATACCCAGTTACCCAGCATTCAATTGGCCAAGGGGTTTCGTCCTTTCCTGGAAGACAGCCTGCCCGGCCTGCTGGAAGCTCGCCAAGGGCTTCTCGCCCATCCCGGCATGCCTCGGCCTTGCCCCCGTGGAGTTACTCAGCCGAGCCTACTGCTGGTCGGCCCGGAAGGCGGCTTTATTCCCTGGGAAGTCGAGCAGCTGCTGACAGCCGGCTGCGAGGGCATACATCTAGGCCCGCGTATCCTGCGGGTGGAAACCGCCGTGACCGCCTTGTTGGCGCGGATTTTTTAACGCCGACGCCTAGTCTTTCGACTCATGAGCCACCAGGGGTGCGTCCTTCTCGCAATCGGGTGTCTGCATGAAGGTACGCCGTACATCGAGCAACCCTAGATGACTCAGGGTACGCCGCCCCAGCAAGAGGGGATAATTCATTTCCCCACGGTCACGCAGGCTGAACTGTTCCTCGTAAATAGTGTTGCCCATGCACACCTTCAACAACACCACCGGGCGTTCATCACGCCCGCCGGCGCCGCGCACGGTCAACTCGCGATATAACGGGCGCTCCAGCGTATCGCTGAACGTTTCGCCGCTGGCCTGATTTTCCAGTTTCAAGCGAAAGCGTACCCAGTCTTCGCCATCTTTCTCGAACAGCTCGATATCGCGGGCATCCAGGGAAGACGTCAGGGCGCCGCTATCCAACTTGGCCTTCACTTCTATCCCCCAGGGTTTCAGGGTAGCCTTTTCCACCCAGCCGAAGACCTTTTCCTCGGCTTGCACCGCGCTGACGCTCATGGCGAACAGCGCTATGCCAATGAGGTATGCCAGAGCGCCATGTACCATGCTTCGACCCGAGCTTGTTTTGCCTATCATGCATCGACTCCGTAATGACAGAATTCGTATATCACTTTCACTGTGCCTGGCGTAACCGGGCGAGCAGGCGCTGAGTGGCGAAACCATCGGGGGTCAAACCGTTGTCACGTTGAAAGGTACGTAGCCCGGCCCGAGTATTGGGACCCATGATGCCGTCCGCGCCACCCACCGAATAACCCTGATCATTCAATAGGCGCTGAAGTTCCCGAGTATCCTGGCGACTCAACGGAGCCTGCTCGCGCGGCCAGGACTGTTCGACACCTTCACGCCCGGCAATCGCATCGCTCAGAGTAGCGACGGCCAAGGCATAACTGGTGGCATTGTTGTAGCGTAAAATGGCACGAAAGTTCTGCCCCACCACAAAGGCGGGGCCATCGGCACCGGCCGGCACGATTAACGCCGCACTCTCGAATTCAGGCAGTTCCCCCCGAATGGCACGCACACCCTGGGCAGCCCAGGCGGCGGTGCTCAAGCGTTGGGTCTGGGCGTAATCGAATGTCTCGGGAAGCGCTACTTCCGCCCCCCATGGCTGCCCCGCTTGCCAACCCGCCCGAGCCAGGTAATTGGCGGTGGAAGCCATGACGTCGGGGATGCTTTGCCATATATCACGTCGACCGTCGCCGTCGCCATCCACCGCATAGGCTTCAAAACTCGACGGAATGAACTGGGTATGGCCCATGGCCCCCGCCCAGGAACCCACCATTCGTTCGGCGGCAATATCACCTTGCTCGATGATACGCAGTGCCGCCATCAATTCATTGCGGGCAAATGCCTGTCGCCGGCCTTCATAGGCCAGGGTGGCCAAGGATTCCAGGGTGGAAAAATCACCGAAATTACTGCCGTAATTACTTTCGATTCCCCAGATCGCGACGATAACCTCGGCAGGCACACCATAGCGCCGGGCCATGCGTTCTGCGGTGGCGCCATGGTCGGCGAGTTTTTCGCGCCCGTTATCGACCCGGGTACTGGAAACGGCCGTGTCCAGATAGTCCCAGATCGCCCGAACGAACTCGGGCTGATGCCGATCCAGCTCAATGACTCGAGGCCGGTAACGTAACCCATCGAGAGTCTGGGTGAGGGTCGCTTCATCGATGCCTTCGCTTCGCGCATAAAGGCGAAACTCTCTTAGCCACTGGCTGAAATCGGTGTGACTGACATCTTCGGCTACCTGGGCATCCACTTCGGATAACAGGGCATTGCCGGCCGCAGCCAATGGCGCCAAGGTAAATGTCAGGATGGCCGCAGCACCCAGCACTGAACCGCGCAGGGAAAAACGAATATGGGTTTTACACATAGAAAGGAACCTGTCTTTGATGGGCGACCCTTGACGAGCCGCTCTTGCCGCCCACATAAACCCCAACCGGGAAAATAAAATTAAAGCACGCGATGATCTCGCAGATCGGGTGATCACGCTAGCCCGACAGATACCTTAGCCGCCAGATAACCAACAAATGGGTCAATATCACTACGACCGATAGCAATGAACGCAGCGGCAAATACCATCCGGGAAATCCGGCGCGCCCCTCCCGGCTAGTATCGTAGGCCCAGATCAGTATAAAACCGATAGCCAGCACCCATGCGCCCGTACTGAGGTTCAGGAGAAGGGCCGGCCAGGCGATCAAACTCGGCACCATCGCCAACGCCAGACGCCGACTGATACCAGCCCTTTCGCCAGCGTGATGGCTCAACGCCATGCCCCATTGCACACCGCCCAGAAAGGAAAGAATGACCGCGCTGTAATATAGAAAGGCATATACCGCGATGAGCTGCCATGACGATGGCGCAGTCCATGCAAGAACGCCGGTAACGATGAAGGGAATCAGTCCAGCCAACCCCAAGAGCCAAACTACACGTCTGTCATCAATCATTTTCGCCATGCTGTGTTTCTCTATTTAGCGGATTCGTTCAACCCTTGAGGGCCACACTTCGAGTTCAGGGCAACCAGTGCGCGACATACAGACCGTCCGGATCGTAATGCTCGGCTTGCTTGAGCACGTCGAAGTGGCGATCTTTACGTGGATCACGTCCAATACCGGCAATATAGCGCCAGTTTCCCCAGTTGCTCGCTACATCATAGTCAATCAAACAATGTTCGAACCAGGCGGCGCCCAACCGCCAATCGACATTCAAGTCCTTGACCAGAAAGCTGGCCACGTTCTGACGGGCGCGGTTGGATAACCAGCCGGTACTTTTCAGTTCGAGCATGGCGGCATCGATGAAGGCAACGCCTGTTCTGCCATCACGCCAGGCATTGAAATTGGCGCAGGAGATGGGCAGTTGACGGGAGCCGAACAAGGCGGCCCCTTCCAATCGGGCAGCGTGATAAAAATATTCCCGCCAGAGCAATTCGAAGATGATCCAATAGCTGGACTCATTGGCCCCATGACAGGCTTCCCATCGGCGCACCTCGCCATATACCTGTCGAGCAGAGAGGCATCCCTGCGCCAACCAGGGTGAGAACCGAGTGGAGAAATACGCGCCCAACAAGCCATTCCGGGTTTGTTTATAAGTCGCGACTCCACCTTGGTGCCAGAGATAATCTTCCAGGCGCTTGTGAGCGGCGTCTTCGCCACCCACGTATGCCAACCCCTGACGTGCATCGGGTTGCCAGTCGGCACTTTTTTCACACACCAGCTGGAGCGCCGGAAACCCCCGGGGCGCTTCCGGCCAAGGCGGTAGAGTGATGGGCGCCGGCAAGGCCGAAGGCACTGACCACTGGGCTTCCACTTGGCGGCGAAACGCCGAAAAACTCGTCGGCAAGGCGTGCGAGGCAAAGGGTAGCGATTGCGCCGCAAGCAACAGCCCGCTTTCCACCGTCTGCAGTTCGGTACTCGCGGGAAGGTTGGCGCGCACAGCCGCTTGATAGCGTCTTTCGTCCAGGCCGGCGGTTTGCCGTACACGAATACTGCGTACATTCAATTGCTTGGCAAGATCACCCACTACCTTGTCCGGCGACCCGATGCGTACCAGCAGGTCACTGCCCCGCTTGAGCAATTCGCCGCGCAACGCCATCAGGCTCTGCCATATGAAACGCAGACGCGCTGACCCCATCCGCGCCACATCTTCTTCCTGGAAAAGCGTATTTAGCCAGTGTTGATCCAGAACATAAAGACACAGCAGCTGATCCGGTGCGGTATCGAAGTGAAATAGCGGGTTATCCGCGATACGTAGATCATCCTGCAACCATACGATGTCAGCCGTCATGCCTGTGCCACCGTGCATACTGTTTTCTCCATATCATTTCCCCTGCTGTTGGCTCGTCGCTACGCGTGCTGACCGGTAAATTATTTAACCAAATATATTATATTGTATAATTACTGTACATATATTGCCGTGTAATTACTGTTCAAGAATTGCTTGCAGGCCTTTCTTCAGGCACAAAAAAACCACCCGAAGGTGGCGTATGCAAAGAGCGCTAGCTTGCTACAAACATTTGATTTCAATTACTTTTATCTGATTAGTCCGGATCGGTATCCCGCGGCTGACGCTGGGCATTCTCAACGGTTTCCATGCCGCTTTTGAGTTCATGAGTCAAAGGGTCATAGTTAGGCCTAAGCTCATCTTTTACCGTTCCACACCAGAGTTTCGAGCCCACAAAATAGCCCGCACGGCCAATCACATGGGCCGCTACCGGCGCGGTCATCATGATGAAGATAATGACCGCGAAGGCTCGGGCGACCACCGCCGCCTCGGCAAAGTGCAACGCCACCGCCAGCATGATCAAGGTGGTACCCAGCGTCGCCGCCTTGGTGGTGGCATGCATGCGCGTCAGCAGATCGGGCAGGCGCAGTATCCCCAGGGCCGCCACAAACATGAACGATGCTCCTGCGAGGATCAGCCCGCCCTTTAGAAGCTCAATCATCGCGCGGCCCTCCTCGTTCCAGAAAGCGAGCGAAACCGATCGCCGCCATGAACGCCATCAATGCCATGACGATAGCCACATCGACCAGACTGGGCACATCGGTCGCGATGGCGACCAGCCCGATGATGCCGACCAGAATCGATGAAAATAGCTCCAGGGCCACCACCCGGTCCGGCAGACTGGGGCCGCGAAAAAGCCGCACGAAAGCCAGACACAGTGCCAGTGACATCAACGCCAAGCTCAGCAAGATCAGGGTCGACATGGTGCGCCTCCTTTACATTTACAAGAAGCAATCTACAAGAAGCAATCAGTGAAAAAGCGCCAGCGCCCGACGCTCGAGCTCGGCCAGGCCCTGGCGCAGTTCCACTTCGTCATGCAGAAACATCGCATGAATATACAGCACGCGTCGATCATCGGAGACATCCAGGCTGAGCGTGCCCGGTGTCAGCGAAATCAGATTGGCGACGAAGGCGATCTCGAACTCGGTACGCGCCTTGAGCGGCATGGCAATTACCCCAGGCTTCATGTACCAGGGTGGCGTCACGATGTCATAGGATACCTTGAGATTAGCTACCAGCAGTTCCTTGAAGAAAAAACCAATAAAACAAATCAGCCGGGGCAAGCGTTGGGCATAACCGTCAAGCGCCGGTACCTGGGATTGAATAAGCGCCAGCACCAGATAGCCGAAGATTAGCCCGGCGAGGACATTGCCCCCGCTGAAATCCCCGCTAAGCACGATCCAGGCCAACCCGAGCAGCAAATTCCAGGCAGCTCCGATCATGGCGTTGTCTCCTCTGCCTTGCCGAGCACCGCTTCGATGTAGCGTTCAGGCGTAAGCAGCTCCGCCGCCGAGGCTTCGGCCAGCGCATAGAAGGGTTCGGCATTGAGCCCGATCAGAAGGGTACAGGCGGCCAGGCCCACCGCCGGCGCCGACATCAACCAGAGCTCGCGCTGGCTAACCGCCGGAAAGGGGACGATATCCCCTTCCGGCGGTGTGGCTTTCCAGAACACTTCCGCCCAGATCTTGGTCATCGAATAAAGCGTCAGCAACCCCACCAGCAGCGCGATGAAGGTGACACCGTAGGCCTCGGCCTCGATGGCGGCACGAACCACGATGAACTTGGCAAAGAAACCGGAAAGCGGCGGCATGCCGGCCAGGGATAGTGCCGGGATCAAGAACAGTACCGCCAAGCCGGGATGGCTTTTATACAATCCACCAAGCTTCTTGAGGTCATAACTGCCGCGCAGGCGGTGCACGATACCACTGACCAGGAAGAGGTTCGTCTTCACGATGATGTGATGCATGATGTAGAAGACCCCGCCGATGAGCGCCAGCGGCGTGAACAGCGCCAGCCCCAGAATCATGTAACCGATCTGGCTGACGATATGAAACGACAGGATTCGCCGGAACTCGAACTGGGCCGCCGCCCCCAGCACGCCGGAAAGCATGGTCAACCCCGCCCCCCACAACAGGATCTCATGGGTATAGCCCGGGCTGTGATGGAAGATCAGCGTGAACACCCGAAACAGTGCATAGACCCCCACCTTGGTGAGCAGGCCGGCGAACAGTGCCGAGACCGCCACCGGCGGCGTGTGGTAGGAAGCCGGCAGCCAGAAGAACAACGGAAACGCCGCCGCCTTGATGCCGAAGGCCACCATGAACATCATCGCCAACACATCGACCATACCGTCGTTTTCGAGCGTCGCCAGACGACGGGCGATATCGGCCATGTTGAGCGTTCCCACCATGCCGTAAAGCAGCCCTACCGCGACCAGAAAAATTACCGACGACACCAGGTTGAGCGTGACGTACTTGATGGCGCCTTCCATCTGCGCCTTTTCGCTACCCAGAATCAGCAAGGCGAAGGAAGCCACCAACATCACTTCAAACCAGACATAAAGGTTGAAGATATCCCCGGTGAGAAAGGCACCGGCGACCCCCGCCAGAAGCAGGTGCATCAACGGGAAGTAGCCATAGGCCTCATGCCCCCGGCCCACGGTCGCCAGTGAAAACAATGCCACGGCAAAGCCGATGATTCCGGTGAGCACCACCATGATGGCACCCAGCAGATCGGCGACCAGGCTGATACCGAAAGGTGCCGGCCAGGAGCCCATATGCATCACCAGAATGCCGTCACGATTGACCGTCACCAGCAGCCACAGCGACGTCAGCAACAAGGCCGCCGTACCGCCCACGGCAATCACTCGCTGCACGGCCCTCGAACGCCAGAACACCAATGACAAGGCACCCGAAAACAGCGGGATCAGGATAGGAAGCGCGATTTGCGGGTTCACGTATCGGTATCCTTCATCTTGTCCAGGTCATCGGCCTTGACGATCTCCCAGGCACGACGCACCAGCACCACGGCAAACGAGAGTACGCCGAAGGAAATCACGATGGCCGTGAGCACCAACGCCTGGGGCAAGGGGTCGGCCACGATACCTGGCGGGGCCGTCAGCCCCTGGGGGACCAACGGCGGCGCCCCACGGGTCATCCCGGCGGTAACGAAGATCAGCAGATTGGCAGCATTGGAAAGCAACATCAGGCCAATCACCAGCTTGACGATGGAGCGGCGCAACATCATGTAGATGGCAGCGGCAAAAAGAATACCGATAGCAATCGCCATCAACGATTCCATGGCACCTCCTCGGCACTGTCTCGATGCTCCTCCTGATCGGTTCTCACCAGCGAAGTGATCGCTGTCAGCACCGATCCCAGTACTGTCAGGTAGACGCCGATATCGAAGATCAGCGTGGTGGACGCCTTGAAACCGATAATCGGTACCGTCCACCAATGGGCGGTAAAGAAAGGCTCGCCGTACCACCAGGCAGGCAGTGTCGAGCATATTCCCAGCAACAACCCCGCCCCCACCAGATCCTGAGGCGTCACCTTGAGCATGGCGTGCAGCGAGGCCCTGCCGTAGGCAAAAAGGTAGAGCACGAAGGCTCCCGCCCCCACCAGACCCGCAATGAAACCGCCGCCCGGTTCGTCATGACCCCGCAATAACAGAAACACCGAAAACAGCAGCTGCAAAGGCAGCAACAGGCGTGCCGTCACGTTGAGAATCAAGGTACCTGATCTAATCATCAGTATTCTCCCGGGGGGTCGGGGGATGCCGGGCATCGTAGTCCACGACGTGAAAACGCAGCATGGCGTAGACCCCCATTGCCGCCAAGGCGAGAACGAACATCTCGCCCAAGGTATCCAGTGCCCGGAAATCCACCAAGATGACATTGACGATATTGTGGCCATGCCCAAGCGGCTGGCTGTTGGCCACCATGTAATCGGAAATTCGCGGCAATCGCTCCCCGTTCAATACCGCCAGCATCAGCAGGGTTGTCAACCCCCCGGTGAGCACGGCAACCACCAGGTCACGCAATCGCTCGACAGGCGTGGAGAGGTCGGCAAAGCGTGGCGAGCGAAACAGTACCAGCACCAGCAGAATGACCGTCAAGGTTTCCACCAGCAACTGAGTAATCGCCAGATCCGGCGCACTGAACAGCACGAAGGTCAGGGCGATCGAAAAACCCATGACCCCCAGCGCCGCCACCGCCGCCAGACGCGAACGCATCACGCAGGCCACTATCGCACCGGACACCATCAGCCCCGCCGCCACCGCTTCGTGGAAATACACGTCTATGGACAGCGCTATATTCGGTGAGTGGCGAAACACTAACGCATGGCCGACCAACCCCAAGAACACCAGCAGGGTCATCACCAGATAGTTACGGATATAGCCATTCTGAAGCAGCCGCGTCTGCCATTCTGCCACATTGACCAGGCCGCGCATCAACGCCTCGTAACCGGCTTCCGGGCCACGCGCCATGATCGGCTCCAGGCGTGCCAGTCTGGCGCGCAATGCATGCCAGTAACGAAAAACCAGCACTCCCGCCGCCAGGCTAGCCAGGGAAAGTAACAGCGGCAGGTTGATGCCATGCCACAGCGACAGCTTTACCCCCCTGACTTCACCAAGGCTTATGCCTGTCACGACAGCCGCGACCAAGCCATCCAGCAGCGCCGGGACCAAGCCCAGCAATAGCGACAGCTCGGCCAACAGGACCGGGGCAATCAGCATCGCCGGCGGTGCTTCATGAGGTGTTTTTGGCGTTTCGCGCCGCGGGCCGAAGAAGGGCCGCAAGGCGACGATCACCGCCACCGCCAATGTCAGAAAAGCCGCGATGAATGCCAGTATCAGAATAACGCCTTGATAATGGCTCGCTTCAAGCACCGACTCGAACATCAGCTCCTTGCCCACAAAGCCAAGTAGCGGCGGCAAGCCGGCCAATGAAAGAGCGGCGATGCAAGCCGCTGCGGCAGTCAACGGCATGGCATGCCTTAGCCCGCCCATGGCGGTGACATCTTTGGTGCCGGTTGCATGGTCGAGAATGCCGGCCACCATGAACAGCGCCCCCTTGTAGAGCGAATGCGCCAGCAGGAAAACCACGAAAGCCACCAGGGCACCCTGGGTGCCGATACCCAACAACATTGTCAAGGTGCCCAGTGCCATGATCGTCGAATACGCCAACATTTTCTTGATATGGGTGTGCTGGATCGCCAGAAAGGCGCCGGTCGCCATGGTCAAGGCCCCCACCAGCGACAGGCTGATCACCCAGGTATCGGTGCCCCCCAGGGCGGGATGCAGCCGAGCCAGCAGATAGATACCTGCCTTGACCATGGTGGCCGAGTGCAGATAGGCCGACACCGGCGTCGGGGCGGCCATGGCATTGGGTAGCCAGAAATGAAACGGAAACTGCGCCGATTTGGTGAAGGCGCCAATCAACACACAGATCAGCAGTGCTGTGTAGAGCGAATGCTCGCGCAATACCTCGCCTTGCGTGATGAGCTCGGAAAGTGACCAGCTGCCTCCCGCCACTGCCAGCATGACGAAGCCTGCGAGTAGCGCCAAGCCTCCGCCTGCGGTAACGATTAGCCCTTGGAGGGCCGCTTTGCGTGCAGCAAGGTCGGTGTGGTTGAAGCCGATCAAGAGGTAGGAGGTAATACTGGTGAGTTCCCAGAACACGAACAGGGTCACTAGGTTATCGGCGAGCACCAGACCAAGCATCGACATCATGAAAGCGGTGATCACCACCAAAAAGCGGGGCAGATCTTGATGGCCGCGCAGGTAGTCGCCGCTATACACCAGCACCAGTGCGCCGATCACGCTGATCAACATGGCAAATAGCCAAGCCAGGCCGTCTATCAGAAACGTCAGGGTGATATCGAGCCCCGGCACCCAGGCCCACTCCAACAGCAGCACATTTCCCGCGATGATAGTCGGCCACTGCCACAGCAGCCACAGCGTCAAGGACGCGGGCAACAACGCCATTAGCATAGGTGTTCGAGCACCGAACCAGCGATGCAGCAGGGGCGCCATCCCCGCCACCACAAAACCTCCCAGCACTGCGAGTTGCATGATGCATCCTCCCGGCATGCGCCGATTCGACACCCCCCACTCAAGGCGGCGAATCACAACGACATGAATCACAACTGCAGAAACCCTTACTGTATAGAGCCAAGATGTTGAAAGGCAAGGAGGGAGCCAGAAGCGCTGTTTTACGTTACAGTAGAGCTATCGACGCTGCGGTGAGCAAGACGGTTCTCACCCACCCTTCTTTCGGACCCGTGCAGGATGACTGATCGATGACATTGCTGTGGATAGCCCTGCTGCCCCTGCTAGGGGTACTGGTGCCTGTGCTGACCGCTCGACGCGGTCGGCATTTTTGTTCTCTGGCCACCGCCTTGCTGCCGGCCCTTGCCCTGTTACTGACGCTCGCTCAGTTGCCTGCGCTGAACGCCGGCGAAGCACTACGCTTCTCCGTTGACTGGATCCCCGGCCTGGGGCTGGACCTGGCGTTTCGCCTTGACGGCTTGTCACTGCTTTTCAACCTGCTGATAATCGGCATCGGTCTGTTGATTCTTCTCTACGCGCATTATTACCTGTCGCCGGAGGAGCCTTTCGGACGCTTCTATGCCTATTTGATCCTGTTCATGGCGTCGATGGTCGGGATCGTCATGTCCGACAACCTCTTGCTGCTGTGGCTCTATTGGGAACTTACCAGCCTTTCCTCCTTCCTGCTGATCGGTTTCTGGTCGTATCGCAGCGATGCTCGCAAAGGAGCACGCATGGCCTTGGCCGTCACCGGCGCGGGCGGACTGGCCTTGCTTGCCGGTCTGATATTGCTGGGGAACATGGTCGGCAGCTTCGACATGAATGTGGTACTGGCCAGCGGCGAGCTGATTGTTGCCGACTCTCTTTATCCGGTGATGCTGATACTGGTGCTGCTCGGCGCCTTTACCAAATCGGCCCAGTTTCCGTTTCATTTCTGGTTACCCCACGCCATGGCCGCACCGACGCCGGTGTCGGCCTATCTGCACTCGGCCACCATGGTCAAGGCGGGTATCTTCTTGCTGGCCAGACTGCATCCGGCTATCGCCGGCAGTGAGCTATGGTCGGTCATCGTACCGCTGGTGGGTATCGTCACCATGCTGTACGGCGCTTGGTTCGCCTTGATCAAGACCGACCTCAAGTCCATCCTGGCGTTTTCCACGGTCAGCCATCTGGGGCTTATCACGGTGCTGTTGGGCATCGGCAGTCCCATGGCGGTGCTCGCCGCGCTCTTTCATATACTCAACCATGCCACCTTCAAGGCGGCGCTGTTCATGAGTACGGGGATCATCGATCACGAAACCGGCACCCGCGAGCTTGGCCACCTCGGCGGGCTCAGGCGCGCCATGCCGGTCACCGCCCTGTTGACCACCGTGGCCGCCGCCGCCATGGCCGGGCTACCGCTACTCAATGGCTTTCTCTCCAAGGAAATGTTCTTCACCGAGACGCTGGTCACACCGGTGCTGGGCGGGTTGAGCTGGATAATGCCTGTCCTGGCGACCTTGGGTGGCGTACTGTCGGTGGCTTATTCACTACGCCTGGTATATGCAGTCTTCTTCAAGCCGGCTCGCCAAGCACCGCCGAAATCTCCTCATGAGCCGCCACATCTGATGCGCTTACCCGTGGAATTGCTGGTGGTTCTTTGCGTTCTGGTGGGGATATTTCCTGCCGCCTTGGCCACCGGCCTGCTGGGGCTGGCCACCCAGGCTGTGCTCGGTGAAGCCCTGACGTTCTACCTGGCAGTGTGGCATGGCTTCAATCTGCCGCTGGCCATGAGCTTCGTGGCCATCGTCGCGGGTATTGCTCTCTACTGGCGTCACCCCTACCTGAAAAGTTTTGCCAAAAGCTTCCAGCCGGTGGATGCTCGCCTGGTCTTCGAGAGTGCCATGCAATGCCTGGCTCGCCGGGCGGAAAGCGGCCTGGCCCGCTTCGATGGCGGCTCACTGCAACGTTACATGGGGTTGTTGCTGTTCGCCGCCCTGGTCATGGGCACACTGGGCCTGGCCGGCATGGGAGCCCTTACCGGCAGCCGGGGCAACCAGCCTCTCGACGGGGTACTGTTGCTGGGCGCCGGTCTATTGATCTTCGGTGGCATCGGTACCGTGCTCACCCACCGCCACCGCCTGATATCGCTGCTGATGCTTTCCGTCGTGGGGCTGGTGGTCGCGCTGACTTTCGCGCGATTCTCCGCTCCCGACCTGGCCCTGACGCAGCTGTCGGTGGAAGTCGTCACCATGATTCTGTTGATGTTGGCGCTGTTCTTTCTGCCCCAGAAAACCGCCAGCGAGTCCTCGCCACGCCGCAACCTGCGCGACATAGCCCTGGCCGGCTCCCTAGGCACGGTCATCGCAAGCCTCAACTATGCGGTGCTAACCCGTGACAACGACCCGATATCGGGCTTTTTCATGGAAAACAGCGTGCCCGGCGGTGGCGGTCACAATGTGGTCAACGTGATTCTGGTCGACTTTCGCGGCTTCGATACCCTGGGTGAAATCACCGTACTGGCCCTCGCGGGGCTGGCGATCTTCAAGCTACTCAATCGTCTGCGCTTGTTCATGCCTCACAGCGATAACGAGGGGCGCCTCTGGTCGCCGGACTGCTATCCGATGATCCTGACCACCATTTCCCAGGCCATACTACCTCTGGCGCTGCTGGTCTCGGCCTTCATCTTCCTGCGCGGACACAACATGCCGGGCGGCGGCTTTATCGCCGGGCTGATCACCGCCGTGGCCCTTATCCTGGTCTACATGGCGCGTGGCGTCGAATGGGTCCAGTACCGCCTCGACTTTCCCTACCAACCGGTCGCTATTGCCGGGGTCGCCATCGCTACTCTTACCGGTCTGGGCAGCTGGTTGTTCGGAAAGCCGTTCTTGACCTCGGCTTTCGGCTACTTCCATCTACCGCTGGTGGGTAAGTTCGAATTGGCCACCGCCATGCTTTTCGATTTAGGCGTCTATCTGGCGGTGGTAGGAGCTACCCTCATGATTCTGGCCAATCTGGGCAAGGTCACCACCGCGCACCGCCCGGTCAAGCAACCAGCATCAAGCGATACCGAACGTTCCACCAAGGAGAAACGTTGATGGAAGGCCTCTACGCCATCACCACCGGTGTTCTCACCGCCTGTGGTCTCTACCTGACACTACGCGGACGCACCTTTCCGGTTGTGGTCGGTTTGACCTTGCTCTCCTATGCCGTGAACCTCTTTCTGTTCTCCATGGGTGGGCTGACCACCGATGGGGCCGCTATCGTTGACGGCCCCGCAAGCTATGCCGACCCTTTGCCGCAGGCACTGGTACTTACGGCCATCGTCATCGGCTTCGCCATGACCGCCTTCGTGGTGATTCTCGCGATGCGCGCCCGCAGCGAGGCGGGTAACGATCATGTCGACGGCCGCGAGGAGGAACGCCAGTGATACAGCATTTGATTGTCCTGCCGGTCGTCCTGCCGTTGGTGGCCGGCATTCTGACCTTGCGCCGCCGCCAGGGCGGCACCCGCTCCAAGCGCCTGATCGGCGTGGGCGCGACTGCATTGCTGGTGATGATCGGCATCGCACTGCTGGCCCAAGCCGCCGGCGGCGAAGTAAGCTACTACGCGCTGGGCGGTTGGCAGCCTCCCTTTGGTATCGTTCTGGTGCTCGATCGCCTGTCAGCCTTGATGGTATTGGTGACCGCCGTGCTTGCGCTGGGTGCGGTGGTCTTCGCCTGTGGCGGTGACGACGAGAAAGGCAGCAATTTCCATGGGCTCTTCCAGCTCCAGCTGATGGGCATCAATGGTGCCTTTCTCACCGGCGACCTGTTCAACCTCTTCGTATTTTTCGAGGTCTTGTTACTGGCTTCTTACGCCCTGCTGATGCATGGCGGCGGCAAGGCACGCATTCAGGCCGGGGTGCATTATGTGGTACTCAACCTAGCAGGCTCTTCACTGTTTCTGATTGCGGTGGGCGTGCTCTACGGCGCCACCGGCACTCTCAACATGGCCGATATGGCCGTGCGGATCAGCGAACTCCCTGCCGAACGGGCCGGCCTGGTGACGGCCGGCGCCCTGATGCTGCTGGTGGTGTTCGGCCTCAAGGCCGCCATCCTGCCCCTCTACTTCTGGCTGCCGCGTGCCTATGCCGCGGCTCCTGCCCCGGTAGCGGCGCTGTTCGCCATCATGACCAAGGTAGGTATCTATGCGATTCTCAGGGTCTACTCGCTGCTCTTCGGCGAACAGGCGGGGCCGCTCGCCGGACTGGAACAATCCTGGGTCTGGTGGTTGTCCCTGGCCACCTTGGTAGCCGCCGCCATGGGTATACTGGCGGCACGGGATCTGCGCCTGATGGTCGCCTATCTGGTGTTGTTTTCGGTCGGCACCCTGCTGGCCGGCATCGGCATCGGCTCGGTAGAGGCCACCTCCGCGCTACTCTATTATCTGATTCATACCACCCTGGTGACCGGCGGGCTCTTCCTGCTTGCCGAATTGATCGGTGTGCAACGCGGTAAAGCCGGAACACGGCTGGTGAAAGGCCGCCCTCTCAAACAGGGCGGCTGGCTGGCGGGGCTATTCTTTCTCGGGGCCATAGCGGTGGCGGGCATGCCTCCGCTGTCCGGCGCTATCGGCAAGGCATTTCTGCTGATAGCCGCCGAAGGCACTCAGCGGTTGTGGCTGTGGCCCATCTTGCTGGGCGGTGGGTTGTGCATGATGATTGCCCTTTCCCGCGCCGGCTCCACCCTGTTCTGGCGCAGCCACGGTGAAGCCGCTGGCGAAACGTTACCGCGCCGCCAATGGTTCGGCGTCGTCTGGTTATTGGGCGCATCCCCCCTGCTGGTGGTACTGGCGGGCCCGATCAGCGACTACACTCACGCCACCGCCGTCCAATTGGCCAACCCCCAGAGCATGATTCATGCCCTTCTCGACGGAGAGTCTCGATGATCAAGCCCCGCTCTTGGCTGCCGACACCTCTGTTGTCGATCCTGCTGTTGCTGGTATGGCTACTCATGACACGTAGCATGGCCTTCGGCCAGATTCTGCTGGGGAGCGTACTGGCGATCGTCATTCCTCTGCTTACCTACCGTTTCTGGGATCTACAGCCGCATGTCAGCCAACCCTGGCTGTTGCTGCGCTTCGTTCTGCGAGTACTCGGCGATATCATCGTCGCCAATCTCGAGGTGGCCTGGTTGATCATCAACCCTTGGCGCCGCATGCGTCCGCATTTCGTTGAGTATCCACTGATGGTAAAGAAGCGTTTCACGGTTACCTTGCTGGCCAATACCATCAGCCTTACCCCGGGAACGGTCTCGGCCAACCTGCGCATGGATGGCAAGACGCTGCTGATCCACGCTTTGGATGTGGAGGACGAAGAGGCGCTTATCAATCACATTCGCGAGCGTTACGAGCGACCGCTTATGGAGATATATGAATGCTAGCTATCGCACTCAAGATCAGTCTGGCGCTAGTGATCCTGGCGCTGTTGCTGAATGTCTATCGACTCACCGTGGGTCCCTCGCTTCCCGACCGACTGCTGGCCCTGGACACCATGTACGTCAATTCCATTGCCTTGATTGTGATGATGGGCCTGTGGCTCAACACCAAGACCTATTTCGAGTCGGCACTGTTGATCGCCATGCTCGGTTTCATCAGCACGGTAGCGGTGTGCAAGTACTTGCTACGCGGCGATATCATCGAATAAAAAAGGCCTTGGAGGCTCCATGACGATTAACGTGATTCTTGAGGGCGTGATCAGTTTCCTGCTGATTGCAGGCGGCATCTTCGTATTTATCGGCTCGCTGGGCATGACCCACCTGCGCGACTTCTACATGCGCCTGCACGGCCCCACCAAGGCAACCACCCTGGGCATTGGCTGCATTCTGCTGGCTTCGATGCTGTATTTCTGGGGTGCCCAGGGCAAGCCGGATATCCAGGAAATACTGATTACCTTGTTCTTGTTCATCACCGCCCCGGTCAGCGCGCATTTGCTGGCCAAGACCGGGCTGCACTTGCAGCTGCCTCATGTCGACAAGACCCAAGGCCGGCCTTCGGAGCTGCGCGATGAAGAAATCGGTGACAAGCCGGTGCCGCACCCCGATCAGGGACACGGCTGACAAGCAGGATGGGTAGCGAGAAGGCCAATGTAGTCGTTGATACATTGGCCTTTTCATTGGCTAGAGCCAGCCACCCAGTTCGTTGCGGATAATTGCTGTCAGGGCTGCGATATGATCGTCGCGGTCATTCAGACAAGGAATATAGGTGAAGGTCTCGCCCCCGGCCTCCAGAAAGCTATCGCGGATCTCTTCCTGAATTTCCTCCAACGTTTCTACACAATCCGAGGCGAACGCTGGGGATATCACCGCTATATGTTTCTTGCCCTGCCTGGCAAGCTCCGCCACATAGTCCACGGTAGCCGGCCCCACCCACTTCTCCGGCCCGAACTTGGATTGGAAAGTGGTCACGATCTCTTCATCCGCCATCCCCAGCCGTTCTTTCAACAGGCGCGTGGTCTTCTGGCAGTGACAATGATAGGGGTCGCCTTCCATCAGATAACGCTGGGGCACGCCGTGGTAACTGGCCACCAATTTTTCCGGGCGTGACGCCGTGTTTTCATAGACCTCCCGCACTGAATTGGCCAGCGCCGTGAGATATTCCGGGTGCTCGAAATATGCCGGCACCGTACGAATGGAGGGCTGCCACTTGAGTTTCATCAAGGTGCGAAAGGCCTGATCGTTGGCAGTCGCGGTGGTCGGTGAGCCGTATTGCGGATATAACGGGAAGAACACGATTTTTTCGCAGCCTTGGGCCTGAAGTCGCCGAATCACGCTATCGGTGGAAGGATTGCCGTAGCGCATGCAGAAATCCACCACCACATTATCACCGTAAAGCTCGTGCAGCGCCGTAGTCACTTTCTCGGTTTGCGCACGGGTAATGGTCAATAACGGGCTTTCGTTGTTTTCCATATTCCAGATACTTTTATACGCTTTTCCCGAAGAGAAGGGACGCTTGCTGAGAATGACCAGCTGCAACAGGGGCTGCCATTTCCAATCGGCGTAATCCACCACCCGCTTGTCGGACAGAAATTCACCTAGGTAACGTCGCATCGACCAGTAATCGGTGGCATCGGGCGTGCCCAGATTGGCCAGCACCACACCGACCTTGGTGGGGGCCACCGGCGGGTGGTCGGAGGCGGCATGCGCCAAGCGCCCTGTACCGGGCTGGTCCTTCTCTACAGTCGTGGTCATGCAATACTCCTAGGCAAATACATTATCCGTGACTGAATCTTAGCATTTTTCATCACCGCGGCGGCATAAAGTTATACTATTGACATAATTTGTATAACAATAGACAAGCTTTTGTCTAAACCTCTGGTATTGGACAGACGGCATGTTGGATGGGGGCGTATTGGATAGGGGCGTGGCATAAGGGCACGAATGCCGGTTAGCGCTTCTGTGCCCGCCGCCGGGTACGGCTGGGCCAGTGGTGGGAAAAACGCCAAGCTAAACGTTGTGCTAAACGGTCTTGAGAACGACCTTAAAAAACGAGGTTGCTATACAACCATCAGATACTCAAAAGACTAGCGGCATGCGCGATGTCAGAGGGGCATCATAATGGGCTTCGCGACCGACCACTTCATCTTGGGGCACATACTGCACCAAGTAAGCACGGTGAATACCGGCTCGCTTGAGCTCCAGGTAAACATCGTCGAGCGCGCGAAATAGCATCGGTTTTTTACGATTAGTCAGCATGTGGCGCTGCCCTTCCACATCTTCAAGTTCCACTTGATAGAAACGGCTGCCGGCGTGGGTAATCACCCGTATTTCAAAATTATCATGCTGTTTGACGAACGGCTTGAGTGACTTGAACTCCATGGTTCCCTCCTGCATTAAATACAACTCAGGCACAGCTTGACTGTGCCTGATGACATTTCCATTGCGGTTGAGTGTCACAAATATGACGGCAATGCTGCAAGGGAGTTCCAAGTATCTTCATCAAATATTACTGATAATCAGCTGGGTCGATCGCCTTTCCCAATGAGTTACGGTCAATCCAGTTACCCGCCTTGGTCTGCTTATAGCGGAACACCACCTTGTCACCGACCGCGACAGGCAACTCACTGTCTTCCGTCTGATAACTGTAGGCCTCGCCTTCCACCACCAAATGATAACGGTAAAGATCCGGCATCCCCAGCCATTCCTTGAACGGCCCTTCCTTCTCCAGCGATTGTAGCTCACCCCGCGCTTCCAACTTGGGAATGCGCGGACGATTACCCCGTCGAAAACCACCAGCCATTGCTTTCTCCACTTGATTGATTGCCACTCGCACGCCAGTCTCGTTCGTGCGTTTGCTTATCGGCCCTGCCCTTCGCGACTGGGCATTATGCGGCTTGGCCATTGCGCCTCAACCGTCTCTCAACATCGGCTCAACCGCCGAAGGCTTCCCCGTAGCTGTCCGGGGCCAAGTCCTCGAAACGGGTGTATTTACCGATAAATGCCATATGCACCGTGCCGATGGGGCCGTTACGTTGCTTGCCGATAATCAATTCGGCCAGCCCCTGGTTATCCGGGTTGTCCTGGTTGTATACCTCATCACGATAGACGAAGGCGATCACATCCGCATCCTGCTCGATGGCCCCGGACTCCCGCAAATCCGACATCACCGGGCGCTTGTTCGGACGCTGCTCCAATGAACGGTTAAGCTGGGAAAGCGCTACCACCGGGCAACCGAATTCCTTGGCCATCCCTTTTAACGAACGCGAAATCTCCGAGATTTCCCCGGTACGATTTTCGGAAAAACCAGGAATCTGCATCAACTGCAGATAATCGATCATGATCAATGCCATGTTGCCGTGCTCGCGTACCACCCTGCGTATGCGCGAACGCATCTCGTTGGGCGAAAGCGCCGCAGTGTCGTCGATGAACAGCTGCTTGTCTTTAAGTAGGTTGACCGCCGAGGTCAGCCGTGGCCAATCCTCATCTTCCAGCTGGCCAGTACGCACACGTGTCTGGTCGATTCGCCCCAGGGAGGACAGCATCCGCAGCATCAAGGATTCCGCGGGCATCTCCATGGAAAACACCATCACCGCCTTATCGCTGGAAATTACCGCGTGTTCCACCAGGTTCATGGCAAAGGAGGTCTTGCCCATCGAAGGCCTTCCGGCAATGATCACCAGATCCGAGGGCTGCCAGCCGGTCGTCATCTCGTCCAGGTCACGAAAACCGGTGGACAAGCCGGTCATTTCGCCCTTGAGATTGAACAACTCGTCAATGCGATCCACGGCCTTGGTCAAAAGCTCGCTCATGCCGAGAGGACCACCGCTTTTAGGCCGCTCCTCGCTGATCTGGAAGACCAGACGCTCGGCCTCGTCCAACAGTTCATCGGCAGGACGCCCTTGGGGGCTGAAAGCACCATCGGCTATCTGGCTGGCGGCACGGATCAACTTTCGCAACGTCGCCCGCTCACGCACGATATCGGCGTAGGCGCGAATATTGCTCGCCGAGGGGGTATTGCGGGCAAGTTCGGCCAGAAATGCCAGGCCACCGACCGTATCCAGCTGGTCGCGTGCTTCCAGGGCCTCCGAGAGCGTGACCACATCCAGCGGCTGTCCGGCTTCCGCCATGTAGGTCATGACGTTGAATACCAGGCGATGCTCGTAGCGATAGAAATCATCGGCCACCAACCGGTCCGACACATTGTCCCAAGCCTGGTTATCCAGCATCAACCCGCCGAGAACCGACTGCTCCGCCTCCAACGAATGAGGAGGCAGCTTGAGCGCTGCCGTTTCCTGGTCGGAAGAAGACCTGTCCTGCATCATTTGCTCCTTGAACGCTCGATATCGTTCAAACCGGTAGCCTGAGGGGTAAATCAGTGACTGGGGTGTCGTTGATAAACCCGGAACGACAAAGGGCGCGGGATAGCCCGCGCCCTTTGATGGTCTGGCGAGATCAAGCGGCTTATTCAGCCACAATCACCACACGCACCACTGCATTCACTTCTGGATGGAGATGCAGATCGATGTCGAATTCGCCGGTGTGACGAATCGGACCTTGCGGCATGCGAACTTCGCTCTTGACCACATCAATACCCGCGGAAGAAATCGCATCGGCGATATCACGCGGACCGATGGAACCGAACAGCTTGCCTTCGTCACCGGCTTTCGATGTCAAGGACAGTTCGATTTCATTGAGCTGTGCTGCACGCTCTTCGGCTTCGGCCTTGCGCTCGGCAGCTTGAGCTTCGAGCTCGGAGCGCTGGGCATTGAAGGCTTCGATGTTTTCCTTGGTGGCCGGCACGGCCAAGCCGTAAGGCACCAAGTAGTTACGACCATAACCAGGCTTTACAGTGACCTTGTCACCGAGGCCGCCCAGCTTACCAATCTTATCGAGCAGAATGACTTCCATCTCGTAAACCTCTTGTCAGTTGCTGCGAGCCAACCGTGCGCGAAAATTCGCTAGCGTATCGATCAGGCCCAACAGCAGCACGATGAGAATCGCGGGCCATGTGGTGATAAGCAGCGCGTAGAACGCTACCAACCACAAGCCATTCATCCCTTTTAATCCAATAACCCCGTGTACCAACGCAATGCCAGCGATCAGCAAAGGTACCCACCCAAGCATGGCCAACGGCGCAATTCCCAGCAGCATGCCCCCCACACCCAGCACCAGCAGAACGGCCAGTTCCCGAGGCGCCAGGCGCAAGGCGTGAAACTCCTCGCGAAAGCCTCCCGGGTTATAAAGCCCGGCCTGCCAGCTGCGCGCCAGTGCCAGACAGCCTATCGATGCCAGCAATACCACTAACCCGGTGACGCCACTGATGACCAGTTCAGCCAGCACCTGAGTATCAAACCCTTGGCTGGTGAACTCGGTCAGCATGCGATCAATCTCAGGGGAGCCTTTACGCAACTCCTCAAGCATCAAGCGGGTGTCACCCGGCGGAGTGAAAACACCCAACTGGATCATTGCCGAGGCAGCCAGCGAGCCACCAATCAGTGCCTCACTCCAGCGCATTCGCTCACGCAGAATAACGGCCATCAGCGTCACCAGCAGTACGCTGGCAAGCGGAATCACATCACCCTGCGACCACCACCAGCCGGCGGGTAGCGCGGCGGCGATAACCACAGGAAGCGCCGGCACAAGGCCATGGCGCAGCGTCGCCAGGGCGGCGATTGCCGCCCCCAGCCAGAATAGCCAAGGCACCAGGGTTGCCAAAGCAGCCCCGGCGGCGGCGTAGGGTATGCCGCGCATCAGCCATCGGGCGAGTACCAACATCACGCTAGCAACTTACTTGTGGCTATCGGAGTAGGGCAGAAGCGCCAGGTAACGCGAGCGCTTTACAGCTGTCGCCAACTGGCGCTGATAACGTGCTTTGGTGCCGGTGATGCGGCTTGGAACGATCTTGCCGGTTTCGGTGATGTAAGCTTTCAGCGTATCCAGATCCTTGTAATCGATCTGCTTTACGCCTTCAGCGGTGAAGCGGCAAAACTTGCGGCGACGGAAAAAACGTGCCATGGAATAACTCCTTCAAACGTGCAAATAATAAAATCAGGCAGTTTCTTCGCGGGGCTTGTCTTCGCGACGCGGACGCTTTTCTTCTGCCGGCTTCATCATCGGAGAAGCTTCGGTGACAGCTTCCTTGCAGCGCAAGACCAAGCTGCGGATGATGGCATCGTTGAAACGGAAGATGTTCTCGATTTCGTCGAGAGTCTCGCCGCCGCACTCGACGTTCATCAGCACGTAGTGAGCCTTGTGGATCTTGTTGATCGGGTAAGCCAGGTGGCGACGGCCCCAATCTTCCAGACGATGCACGGTACCACCATTTTCGGTGACAATGCTGGTATAGCGCTCGACCATGGCCGGCACTTGCTCGCTCTGGTCCGGATGGACCATGAACACGATTTCATAATGACGCATACGATCTCCTTGCGGTTTGGCAGCTTCCAATGCGCGTGCTACCGAGGCACCACGACAGGGAAGCAAGGAGGTGATTGAAATGCCTCCGTTCGAGTCATCGCAGCAAGCGACGAGACGCCGGAGGCATCAAGTAGAATAGCGCCCGCTTGTCAGGCAAACGGGCGCAGGCATTTTAGGGGCGCAGCGACTAACTTGCAAGCTGTCGTTGGCGCACCGCCTCAAACAGGCAGATACCCGTGGCCACCGAAACATTCAGGCTCGACACCTGCCCCGCCATGGGCAGCTTGGCGAGATTATCGCAGGCTTCGCGGGTCAAGCGGCGCATGCCCTTGCCTTCGGCGCCCATCACCAGGGCGACAGGGCCGGTGAAGTCGATCTGATAGATGCTGGATTCGGCTTCCCCGGCGGTACCGGTAATCCATACACCTTCGACCTTGAGCTTGGCCAGGGTGCGCGCCAGATTGGTGACCTGATAGACCGGCACCACTTCAGCAGCACCGCAGGCCACCTTGCGTACGGTGGCATTGAGCGGAGCGGCCTTGTCCTTGGCCACGATCACCCCATGCGCACCGGCTGCATCGGCACTGCGCAGGCAAGCACCGAAGTTATGCACGTCGGTCACACCATCGAGCACCAGAAACAATGGCGGCTGTGGTGCCCGCCAGGCGCGCAACTTGAGCCACAACGACTCTTCGCCTTCGGGTGTCAAAGGCGAGCAGAACGCCGCCACACCCTGATGGGCACCGCCCTGGGTCAGTTGGTCGAGCACTTCGCGGGGCCGTTCCTTGACCAATGCTCCCTTGGATTGAGCTTCGTCCACTAGAGCCGCAAGGCGCGTGCCCGCCCCTTGCTGCACCCATAATTCACGGGGAGCTTCACCACGATCGAGCAGGCTGCGCAGCGCATGCACACCAAATACCAGCTCAAGGCCATTCGGCACCTTGAGATGCTGACGAGAAGACGCCGGTTTCATTACTTACCCCTTCTTGGGTGACGTCTTGCGTGGCCCGCGGCGAGTTCGCCGTGCACCCTCACCGCTATTATGGGTGCCTTCCTTCTTGTCCGCCGAGCGGCTTTTGCGCGGCTGACGCTTAGGACGTGGCTTGTCATTTTCCAGGGCGAAGTCGATCTTACGATCATCCATGTCCACACGCGCGACCTGCACCGTGAGGCCATCACCCAAGCGATAGCTCGAACCGGTCCGCTCACCCTTGAGTCGATGTTTTTCGGCTTCGTAGTGGTAATAGTCAGATGGCAGCGATGTGACGTGCACCAGCCCTTCCACATAGAATTCATCCAGGCGCACGAAAAGCCCGAACTGGGTCACCGTGGCGATGGTCCCTTCAAAGACTTCACCCAGCTTGTCGGACATGAACTCGCACTTGAGCCAGTCTTCGACATCACGGGTGGCATCGTCAGCGCGACGTTCGGCCATCGAACAGTGCTCACCCAGCTCGACCATCTGCTCGAACGTATAAGGACACCATTTACTTGGCGGCTCGACCGGCGCGCCTTCGGCACGCAGCACCGTATTGGTCTGGCGTGGCCCGCGAATCACCGAACGAATGGCGCGGTGAACCAACAGATCCGGATAACGCCGGATCGGTGAGGTGAAGTGAGCATAGGCGGGATACGCCAGGCCGAAGTGGCCGTCATTCTGCGGTGAATACACGGCACGACTCATCGAGCGCAACATCACGGTTTGAATGATATCGAAATCCGGCCGACCCTTGATCGTCTCCGCCAAAGTACGGTAGTCCTGAGGGGTGGGCTCGTCGCCGCCGCCCAGGGAAAGCCCCAATTCATTGAGAAACAGGCGCAGCTTGTCGAGGCGCTCCGGAGCGGGACGCTCATGAATGCGGTAAAGCGCCGGGAGGTCATGCTTGTCGAGAAAGCGTGCCGTGGCCACGTTGGCCGCGAGCATGCATTCCTCGATTACCTTGTGAGCATCGTTGCGTGAGCGCGGCACGATTTTTTCGATCTTGCGCTCTTCATTGAAGATGATCGCGGTTTCGGTGGTCTCGAAATCGATCGCCCCACGCTCTTCACGTGCCTGACGGAGCAGCTTGTAAAGCTCATGCAGGTTCTTGATCGGCTTGACCAAGGAGGAATGCTCGTTACGCAGCGCCTCGCCCTCTTTGCTCGACTCATCGAGCATCGCCGCCACCTTGTTATAGGTCAGGCGCGCATGAGAGCGCATTACCGCCTCATAAAAGCGGTGACGGCTGATGGTGCCTGTCTTGGAAATATTCATTTCGCAGACCAGCACCAGACGGTCGACATGCGGGTTCAGTGAACACAGACCGTTGGAAAGAAGCTCCGGAAGCATCGGCACGACCTGGCCCGGAAAGTATACCGAGGTGCCACGTGTACGCGCTTCTTCATCCAGCGCTGCACTCGGCCGAACGTAATGCGAAACGTCGGCAATCGCCACCAGCAATTTCCAGCTGCCCGACTTGGTCTTCCAGGCGCAGACCGCATCGTCGAAGTCTTTTGCCGACTCATCATCGATGGTCACCAGCGGCGTATCCCGCAGGTCGATACGGTGGGCCTTGTCGGCTTCTACGACTTCCGCCGAGATACCAGCAATCTGATCCAGCACCTCTGGTGGAAACTCGGCAGGAATATCGTAACTGCGAATCGCAATATCGATTTCCATGCCGGGGTCCATGCGTTCGCCCAGTACTTCGACGACTTCCCCTACCGGCTGCACGCGCGTTTCTGGCTGTTTGACGATTTTGGCTGAAATCACCTGCCCGTCCTGGGCACCACCACAGGCACTGTGAGGAATGATCACTTCCTGGGTGACACGAGGGTTCTCGGGAATCAGGATGCCGAATTCAGGCGTATTGGCCCGATACACGCCCACGATTGTCTGGGTGTTGCGTGTCAGCACCTCGGAAATGGTGGCCTCGTCACGCCCGCGGCGGTCACGTCCGGTGACACGTGCCAGGACATGGTCGCCATGGAAGACGCGACGCATTTGCCGCGACTGCAACACCAGGTCGGGCTTCTTGCCGTCATCGCGCACCAGAAAACCGAAGCCATCTCGATGGCCCAGCACCTTACCCTTGATCAAGTCCAGCTTATCGATCAAGGCATAGGCATTGCGGCGATTGCGTAGCACCTGGCCGTCACGCTCCATGGCGGCCATGCGACGACGTACTGCTTCTTGAAGATCTTCATCTTCAAGGCCCAGCATCCGGCTCATGTTTTCGTGGGTAATAGGTTTGCCGTACTCTTCAAGCGCAGCTAGAAGATATTCGCGACTAGGCGCGGGTTTGTCGTACTTATGCGCTTCGCGTTCGGCGTGCGGATCGTCACGTAAAGTCCATTGCGTCATGCTTTCGGCATCCTCAGCGGCGGCAGGGGAAGAGTATTTAGAAGCAGGTGCTCTAAAGAGAAGTGATGATGGAGCGCGGACGCCAAGCGTCGCATGCACAAGGTTCCAGCAGCGAATGTGTCGGAAAAAACAAGTCTATGATTGGTCATGCCCGCAGTATAGCGCCGCTGTTTGAATGACCCAACCATCTTCCTTGCTGTTTATCGCCTGTAGGGCAAGAAAAAACGCCGTCAAAGGCTTGCATTCCATTACCAGGCGGGTAATATACGCGCCACTTGCCCAGATGGCGGAATTGGTAGACGCGCTAGCTTCAGGTGCTAGTGTCCGTATGGACGTGGAGGTTCAAGTCCTCTTCTGGGCACCATTAGTTTTTGAGTATATTATTCAAGAATGTCTGGTTACCTCGGTCACAGCGAGGTGAAGTAGTGAAGGCTGTACTTGAAGACAGTCGCATAAAATGTAGGCAGGCTTGTGTTCGCCCAGGTGGCGGAATTGGTAGACGCGCTAGCTTCAGGTGCTAGTGTCCGTATGGACGTGGAGGTTCAAGTCCTCTCCTGGGCACCATACCGAACACAACCGATCACATCGAAAAAGCAGCAACATGATGCGCCCAGGTGGCGGAATTGGTAGACGCGCTAGCTTCAGGTGCTAGTGTCCGTATGGACGTGGAGGTTCAAGTCCTCTCCTGGGCACCATACCGAACACAACCGATCACATCGAAAAAGCAGCAACATGATGCGCCCAGGTGGCGGAATTGGTAGACGCGCTAGCTTCAGGTGCTAGTGTCCGTATGGACGTGGAGGTTCAAGTCCTCTCCTGGGCACCATGCTTCATGGTACCGTCCAACCGCATCATTTCTTATTATTTCCCCTTCTTTCTGCGTCATCTTCCCATCGTACCATCCAGTCATACCATATAGTCCCAACCGTATAGTCCCGCTTGTCGCGCCAATTTTTTGCTGTATTAGCCACTGTTTATATTGACCTTCAAGCAATCCGTTATCTACTGAAACCGTCCCGGCCGTTTGGCTACCTCTTCCAACGCCCAGCCGTCCGTCTCGATGCGGCTTTCCAGACGTTGCTCAACGTCCTGAGGCAGATTGGGGAAGAAGTCCAAACCGGTACGTGCCTCTACCTGATCGATACTCACCAGATAATCGTCCAACGGCTCATTACCACGTGCGGTCTGAGGCATGATGAACGCCAATGCCTGCGGCGCTTCGGCGTGAGGCGCCACGATAATCTTGTAGAAGGCTTCGGGAATTTCCACCAGGCCGACACGATTGAAGACGTTATCCATGAAGGATTCCGGAAATACCGGCCCGGTAATCACCTGCAACTGCTCGAAACGCGGGGCGAAATGATCCATCACCGACTCTTCCAGTCGCTGCCATAGCTGCCGATTGAGGTCGGGGCGCTGCGGTGCCATATTGCTCATGCGAAAGGTATGCAACTGCGCTGCACGCCCGTGCACCGCGGCGATCGCGTAATTTGGCGCCAAGTGCCCACGATCGTAACCACTGCCAGAATATTCGTTGGTGCCAATCGGCCATAGCGTGCGCCAATCCGCCTGGAAAGTCGGTCGCGCGCCAATGCGCGCATCTTCCACGGCATGTAGCTGATAGCTGACCCAAAGAGCGTTGACCCGGACATCCGACCAACCCACCAGAAAGCCGTCATTACGCAATACACGATGAAAGGTGGTGGGATGCAAAGACTCCCAGGTCGGCGTGCCCATCCAGTTGTAGTCATCGCGGTACTGGCGCTCCTGGAAATGCCATAACCCCGATGCCATTACCACGAATAACAGCGAAACACCGAGGTTGCGGCCCCGGCGGCGCCAACGAGATAGTGAGTTACGCAAGATCGATTTCTCCGCTTGGCGGTTTGTTCTATCCAACAACAGCTTTTTTTATCCGATAATTGTTACCAGCCCAGGGAGAACATGGTTTCCAGATCGTGGCGGGAATGCACCTGCATTGCATTCAAGGTTTCAGTGTCACTCACGCCTTCCACGGCATTGAGACGTTCCGTCACCAACTCCGCGAGGCTTTCAAAGTCACGGGTCCGGGCAATGGCCACCAGATCGTAACGTCCACAAGTGGAATAGACCTCGCTGATGCCTTCGACGTCCGCCAGGCGCTCGGCTACCGCTTTCACCTGGCCTTTCTCGGTGTTGATCAAGATGACAGCATTTTGCATGACGAACCCTTCATAAAAAGAAATGCGCAGCGAGTATAACACCCACCTCTGTTTGCCACAGCACTCGCCCCAGGCCGTGACTAATTGTCGCTGGGTTGAAACAGGTATTCGCAGACCGTGTCGCCTTCCGCTAGCATAGGTTCCGGGACTCCGTTGTTCAGATGTTATCGGAGTAAGAGGTGGGCAAACCACCCTATCAATCGTGACCATACGTCAGACCGTGACGTTTAAGGAGACACCATGGCTAATCAAAGCCGTCGCAAGTTCATGCGTAACAGCCTTATGGGCCTTGCCGCCTTGCCACTGGGCGCCGGCATCCTTTCCAAGGCCGCCTTTGCCCAAACATTACCTCGCCTGGACCCTTCCTCCAGTAACGCCCAAGCCCTGAATTATGTCGAAGTGGCCAGCGAAGCCAGCGATCATCCGGCCTACAGCGAAGGCGAATTTTGCAATAACTGCATGTTCTTCGTGGAAGAGAATGAAGGTTGCCAGCTATTCCCGCAAAACAGCGTAGAACCCCAGGGCTGGTGCCAGTCCTGGACTGCTCAGATGTAATCTGTTTCTGCCTGAAGCATCTTAAGCAACTGTACCTTTGTCCCGCGTTTAGACGCGGGACAATTGTCTGTGTAGCAATTCTGTATAGCAGCTCCATCTACTTCCTGTAGATGAGCTCAACGACCGGCCTGAACCTCCTCCCCTTCTATCGGCCAATGGTACCGTCGAGTAACACGCTCCGCTTCAAAGGAGTCAAGCCTGACCGGAAAGCCCCATAACTGATGCAGATGGCGCATTACCGGGTAGACACTCCGTCCTAGCGGGCGCCGTGCATCCTGGACATGATGCAGCGTCAAGGAACGATCCCCTCGAATATCCGCCTCGACTATCTGAACATTGGGCTCACGGACCGAAAGCGCGTATTGCATGGCCAAGGCTTCGCGCACACGCCGATAGCCACGCTCATTGTGAATGGCGCCCACTTCCAGGGTTTCCTCCTGGTCATCGTCCACTACCAGAAAGAGCTTCAGGTCGCGCATCACTTTGGGAGATAGAAACTGCTGAATAAAAGATTCATCCTTGAAGTTACGCATGGCAAATTCCACCGATTCGCGCCATGAGCTTCCCGCCATATCCGGAAACCACTCCCTGTCTTCCTCGGTTGGCGACACACAGATACGTTTTATGTCGGTAAAGATGGCAAATCCCAGCGCGTAAGGGTTAATGCCGCTGAAATTGGGACTATCGAAATCGGGTTGATGGATAACCGCTGAGTGCGACTGAAGAAACTCCAGCATCAATCCTTCGTCAACTAAGCCATCGTCGTATAGCCGGTTCATCAAAGTGTAATGCCAGAAGCATGCCCAGCCTTCATTCATCACCTGGGTCTGGCGCTGGGGATAAAAATACTGGGCCAACTTGCGTACGATACGTACGATCTCGCGCTGCCAAGGCGCCAGCAGTGGCGCATTTTTCTCGATGAAATACAGCAGGTTCTCCTGTGGCTCAGAAGGATACCGGCCAGTGGCATGTAATCCCAGCGGATCGTTTTCCGGGCTCATGCCACCCGCTAGCGACGCATCACCGCGCGGGGGTTCAGGAATAGTCCGCCAGAGCATATTGACCTGAGTCTGGAGATAGGTTTCCCGTTCATCTTGGCGACGTATTTCTTCTTCTGCCGAAATCGGCGATGGCCGCTTATAGCGATCCACACCGTAGTTCTGCAAGGCGTGACACGCATCCAGCAGCTGTTCCACGGCCTGGACCCCGTGGCGCTCTTCGCACTGGGCAATGTACTTGCGGGCGAATACCAGATAGTCGACGATCGATTCGGCATCCGTCCAGGCCCGGAATAGATAATTGCCCTTGAAGAAGGAATTATGCCCATAACAGGCATGGGCCATGACCAGCACCTGCATCATCAGGGTGTTCTCTTCCATGAGATAGGCGATGCAGGGGTCGGAATTGATCACCAGCTCATAGGCCAGGCCCATCTGGCCCCGCCGGTAGGCCTGTTCCACGGCCAGAAACTGCTTGCCGAACGACCAATGATGATAGCCCACCGGCATGCCTACGCTGGCGTAGGCATCCATCATCTGTTCAGTGGTGATGACTTCGATCTGGTTGGGATAAGTATCCAGGCGGTATTCATCCGCCAGACACGCAAGTTCCGTATCGAAACGCTGGAGTATGGCGAAGTTCCAGTCAGAGCCGCTGGCAATTGGACGGCGTTTGTCATTCATGGCGCACTCCTTGAGTGTCGTCTCACTGTCTCTGGCTGAGCCGACGCTTGAACAGCTCGCGAAACACCGGATAAATGTCTCCGGCTTCGACGATCTGGCGCATGGCGAAGCGGTCGGAAAACACCTCAGCCACTGCCTCGTACTCCTGCCACAGGGATTGATGCTCATGCGGGGTGATTTCCACGTAGGCAAAATATTGCAGTTGCGGCATCAGTTTCTTGAGCAGCAGTTCCCGACAGACATCCGAATCATCGTCCCAGTTATCCCCATCGCTGGCCTGGGCCACATAGAGGTTCCACTTCCCGGGGGGATAGCGCGCCTCGATGATCTTGTCGACCAACCTCAAGGCGCTGGAAACGATGGTCCCGCCGGTTTCGCGTGAGTAGAAGAATTCCTCCTCGCCCACTTCCCGCGCCGCCGTATGGTGGCGCACGAAGACCAGTTCGACTTTCTCGTAGTGCTTCTCCAGGAACAGATACAACAGCAGGAAAAAGCGCTTGGCGATATCCTTGTGGTTTTGCGTCATCGAGCCCGACACATCCATGACGCAAAAGATCACCGCCTGACTTGACGGCTGCGGCTGAGCGCTGAGCTGGTGGTAACGCAAGTCATAGGTGTCGATGAACGGTATTGCCTCAAGGCGTTTTTCCAGCCGCTCGATTTCCGCTTTGAGTTCGATGATTCGCGCCGGATTACGTAACACGGAATCCTTGCGCTCTTCCGCTTGCAGCGCCTCCTGAGCTTTCTTCAAGGCACGCCGGATCGGCGCGCGCAAGGCAATCCGCCGGGCATAGGCTTCTCGCATCGAGCGGGTAATACTGATACGTGAAGGTACACCGTCACGGCTCAAGCCGGCCCGTACCATTTTCACTTCATCCAGGGACTTGAGCGGCTTGCGCTGCAAATGCGGAAGTTCCAGACCATCGAAGACGAACTCCAGAAACTCCTCTCGGCTCAAGGTGAAGGCGAATTCGTCCATGCCTTCACCTTGGTTGGAGGCATCGCCTTGGCCTCCTCCCTGGCCGCCCTGCCCCTTGGGGCGTTGTATCCGGTCGCCTTCGAGAAACTCCTTGTTACCCGGCGCCACGATCGAGCGCGAACCACCCTGGCCATGTTGAAACACCGGTTCGGAAATATCCTTCGTGGGTATCGAAATCTTTTCGCCACGCTCCATGTCAGTGATCGAGCGTCGGTTGACCGATTCTTCCACGGAGCGCTTGATATGCTTACGATAACGCTCCAGAAAGCGCTGCCGATTCACAGCGCTCTTGTGCTTGGCATTGGGCCTTCGATCGATGAAATAGGTCATGTGACCTCCCGGCAAGGCTCACTGAGATTTACGCACTCGCAGATACCACTCCGACAGCAAACGCACCTGCTTCTCGGTATATCCGCGGTCCACCATGCGCGCCACGAAATCCTCATGCTTGCGCTGATCCGATGTCGACGCCTTGGCATTGAACGAGATCACTGGCAGAAGCTCTTCGGTATTGGCGAACATCTTGTGTTCGATCACCCCTTTAAGTTTTTCATAAGACTGCCAGCTGGGGTTCATGCCATTGTTCTGAGCACGCGCCCGCAGCACAAAGTTGACCACCTCATGACGAAAGTCCTTGGGATTGGAAATACCCGCCGGTTTCTCGATCTTTTCCAGCTCTTCGTTGAGCGACTGACGGTCGAGCAGCGCACCGGTTTCCGGGTCCCGGTATTCCTGATCCTGAATCCAGAAATCGGCATAGATGACGTAGCGGTCAAAGATGTTCTGGCCGTATTCGCTATAGGATTCAAGATAGGCGGTCTGGATCTCCTTGCCGATGAAATCGACGTAGCGCGGGGCCAGAAACTCCTTGATAAAGCCCAGATAACGCTCATGGACTTCACTGGGCAGCTGCTCACGCTCGAGTGCCTGTTCCAGCACATACAGCAGATGCACCGGGTTGGCCGCTACCTCGGTGCCATCGAAGTTGAATACCTTGGAGAGAATCTTGAATGCAAAGCGCGTGGAAAGCCCCTGCATGCCTTCATCCACACCCGCTGCATCACGGTATTCCTGGATCGACTTGGCGCGTGGGTCGGTGTCTTTCAGGTTTTCGCCGTCATAGACGCGCATCTTGGAAAAAAGATTCGAGTTTTCCGGCACATTGAGCCGTGAAAGCACCGAGAACTGAGACAACATGCGCAGGGTGTCCGGCGCGCAGGGCGCTGCATTCAAGGAGGAATCTTCGAGCAGCTTCTCGTAGATCTTGATCTCCTCGGAAACGCGCAGGCAATAAGGCACCTTGACGATATACACCCGGTCGAGAAATGCCTCGTTGTTACGGTTGTTACGAAATGCCTGCCACTCGGACTCGTTGGAGTGAGCCAGGACGATACCGTTGAAGGGAATCGCCCCCATCCCTTCGGTGGGATTGTAGTTGCCTTCCTGAGTGGCGGTCAGCAATGGATGCAGCACCTTGATAGGCGCCTTGAACATCTCGACGAATTCCATCAGCCCCTGGTTGGCGCGACACAGCCCGCCAGAGAAGCTGTAGGCATCGGGGTCATCCTGGGAATAAAGTTCCAGTTGACGGATATCCACCTTACCCACCAGAGAGGAAATATCCTGGTTGTTCTCGTCACCGGGCTCGGTCTTGGAAATGGCAATCTGATGCAGCCGCGAGGGGTACAGGCGCACCACGCGGAATTCGGAAATATCCCCACCGTACTCCTTGAGCCGCTTGGCCGCCCAGGGCGACATCACGCTTTTCAGGTAGCGCTGCGGAATACCGTATTCCTTTTCCAGCAGCTCGCCATCTTCCTCGGGAGAAAACAGGCCCAAAGGCGACTCATACACCGGAGAGCCCTTGATGGCATAGAACGGAATACGCTCCATCAACAGCTTCAAGCGTTCCGCCAGTGATGACTTACCCCCACCCACCGGCCCCAGCAGGTAGAGAATCTGCTTACGTTCCTCGAGTCCTTGAGCAGCATGACGAAAATACGCCACGATCTGCTCGATGGCTTCTTCCATTCCATGAAATTCCGCGAACGCCGGATAGCGACGAATCACCTTGTTGGAGAAAATCCGCGAGAGGCGCGGATCCTTGGCGGTATCGATCACTTCGGGCTCGCCTATGGCCTCAAGCATCCGCTCTGAAGCGCTGGCATACGCAGACGCATCGCGCCGGCACAACTCCAAGTACTCCTGCAGGCTCATGTCTTCTTGCTGAACACGGGAAAAACGATTTTGAACGTGGTCAAAGATGCTCATTGATGCCTCCTCTGGCCCAACCTCGGCGATACGACGCGTCGGCTAACGCGAGGTACCTCTTCTATCAGCGTAGTCAGCATTAGCAATAACGATGATGGTCGCTTCAACGCAACCCAATTTTGTTTTATTCGTTCTATTCTAAGAAAGCCTGAAAGGAAATTGGTTGCGTTGAAAGCAGAAGATTTGAACAGAGCAGCAAACGGAGAAGGCGAGGAAGGATCAGCTCAGGGCGGTTTGAATATCGGCAATCAAGTTATCAAGCAGCGCAGTGGTGGTATTCCAGGCACACACAAAACGCACCCCACCGGCCCCAATGAACGTATAGAACGTCCAGCCACGCTGGCGCAGAAACTCGATCACCGCCGGCGGCAATTCCACGAACACACTGTTGGCCTGGGTGGGAAACATCAGGGATATGCCTGGCAAGGCGCTCAGCCCTTCGGCCAGATAACTTGCCATGGCATTGGCGTGTTGCGCATTGGTGCGCCAGGCGCCACTTTCCAGCAGCCCTAGCCAAGGCGCCGCCACGAAACGCATCTTGGAGGCCAATTGGCCTGCCTGCTTGCAACGCCAGGCAAAATCTTCGGCCAGGTCACGGTTGAAGAACAGGATGGCTTCCCCGAAGGCCAGGCCGTTCTTGGTTCCGGAAAAACACAGGGCGTCTATCCCTACCTGCCAGGTCAATTCCGCCGGGGTGACGTTCAAACTGGCACAGGCATTGGCGAAACGGGCACCATCCATGTGCAGGCGCAGGTCGTACTTGTCGGCAACCGCCCTTATGGCCAGCAATTCCTCACGCGAATAAAGCGTGCCCACTTCGGTGGGTTGCGTCAGCGAAATGACTTTCGGTTTCGGGTAGTGAATGTCGTTGCGCTTAGTGACCAGCGCCTCGATGCCTTCCGGGGTCAACTTGCCGTTGGGGCCCGGTGCAGTAAGCAGCTTGGACCCATTGGAGAAGAATTCCGGTCCCCCGCACTCATCAGTTTCGATATGCGCCAGTTCATGACAGATCACGCTGTGATAACTGCGCGCCATGGCTGAAAGCACCAGGGAGTTGGCTGCGGTACCGTTGAAAACGAAAAACACTTCGCAATCATAGTCGAATAATTCACGAAAACGATCCGCCGCCCGAGCCGTCCAGTGATCATTGCCATAGGCCAGATCGTCCGTCTGGTTGGCTTTGAGCAGGTATTCCATCGCTTCCGGGCAGATGCCGGAAGTGTTGTCGCTGGCAAGAAAGCGCGGAGTGCACTCCGAAGTCATGAGTAAAAGTCCTTGTAGGCAAGCGTAGTCGCGGCGCCAGCCGGGTGCCACCGGCGCCATGGACGGCCAAGACGGGATAACCGCTTGGCCGGATACGTCACCTTATCGCCCTTTCCTTCGAGCGTCACCCGGCAGACTACAGCGCTGCCGCCAGACGCGTGCCTTGTTCGATGGCGCGTTTGGCATCAAGCTCGGCGGCCTCATCGGCGCCGCCAATGATATGCACCGCGACACCTTCCGCATTCAATGGTGCCAACAATTCACGTACCGACTCCTGCCCGGCACATACCACAATGCTGTCAACCGTCAATACCCGGGCAATCTCATCCTGGCGTATATGCAGCCCCTGGTCATCGATCTTGAGGTAGTCACAGCCCGCCAGGGTGGTGACGCCCCGTTGCTTGAGAGAAACGCGGTGCACCCAGCCCGTGGTCTTGCCCAGATACTTGCCCGGCTTGGAAGCCTTGCGCTGGAGCATGGTGATTTCTCGCGGCACCTCAGGCGGTTGCGGGGCCTTCAGCCCACCTCTCGACGAAACGTCCAGGTCGACGCCCCATTCATCGCACCAGGCGTCGACATCCAGCGTCGGGTGGCCCTGATGCGAAAGCAGTTCCGAGACATCGAAACCGATGCCACCGGCACCGATCACCGCCACACGCCGACCCACGCGTTCGGGGTGGGTGATCGCTTGAGCATAACTCAGCACGCTGGGGTGGTCACTGCCGGGCAAGGCCAGCTCGCGAGGGCGCACCCCGGTAGCCAGTATCACCTCATCGAAGTCTCTCAGCATCTGGGTATCGGCCTGTGTGTTCAAACGCACTTCCACAGCGTATTTGTCGAGCATCACCCGGTAATAGCGCAGGGTTTCGGAAAACTCCTCCTTGCCGGGAATTTTGCGCGCGTAGTTGAACTGCCCGCCAAGCTCGGCGTTTTGCTCGAACAGCACCACCTCGTGACCACGGCCGGCGGCCGTTACCGCCGTCGCCAGTCCCGCCGGGCCGCCACCCACCACCGCCACTCGCTTGATCCGGCTCGCCGGCTCAATCATCAACTCCGTTTCATGGCAGGCACGCGGATTGACCAGACAGGAGGTCAACTTGCCGGCAAAGGTATGATCCAGACAGGCCTGATTGCAGGCGATACAGGTATTGATTTCCTGCGACTTGCCCGCCTGGGCCTTTTCCACCCAGGCCGGGTCGGCGAGAAACGGGCGCGCCATGGACACCATGTCGGCATGGCCTTGCGCCAATACCCGCTCAGCGGTTTCCGGCATGTTGATACGGTTGGTGGTGATCAGGGGAATGGAAAGCTCAGCTTTCAGGCGCTGCGTGACTTGCGTAAACGCCGCACGCGGCACACTGGTGACGATGGTGGGTATCCGGGCTTCGTGCCAGCCGATACCGGTATTGATTACGTCGGCACCGGCCGCTTCAATGGCCCGCCCTAGGGCGATTACCTCTTCCCAGGTGCTGCCATCCGCCACCAGGTCGATCATCGAAAGGCGAAAGATGATTAGAAAATCCTTGCCGACCGTCTCGCGAATTCGCCGCACGATTTCCACGGCGAAGCGGATGCGATTGGTGAAACTTCCGCCCCATTGATCTTCGCGGTGATTGGTACGCGGACAGATGAATTCGTTGATCAGATAGCCTTCCGACCCCATGACTTCCACACCATCGTAACCGGCTTCCCGGGCAAGGGCGGCGCAGCGCACGTAATCATCGACTTGTTGCTCAACTTCCTGGGTGCTCAAGGCGCGCGGCATGAAGGGGTTTATCGGCGCCTGAAGCGCCGAAGGCGCCACCAGATCCGGAGAATAAGCATAACGACCGGCATGCAATATCTGCATGCAAATGTAGCCTCCGGCCTCATGTACCGCCTTGACCATCTCTTGATGAGGCGGCAGCTGATCGTTATCTATCAAGGCATTGGCGTTCTCGAATACCGCACCTTCCCGATTAGGGGCGATACCCCCGGTTACGATAAGGCTCACCCCATGGCGCACCCGCTCGGCATAGAACACCGCCAAGCGCTCGAAGCCTTCCGGCACCTCCTCCAGATTGGTATGCATCGAGCCCATGAGAATACGATTGGGCAGTGTCAGATGCCCGACATTCAAAGGACGAAACAGATGGGGGTAGGCAGACGCTTGCGACATGATAGAGTCTCTTTTGTTAGTAGAGTAACCAATCGAAGTAACCAGTCGATACTGGTAGCGTCCAATCGAAATTCAAACAAGCGTATGCCATCCTGAGTGTGACGTACAGCCCCTGCCAAGCTTGCCAACAGGAACATCCCATGCCGTTGATCTACTTTCTGGTCCCCCTGGCCACCGTACTGATCTGGTCGGGCAACATGACCATCAACCAGCTCAGCGTCGGTGCCATTGCTCCCACCAGTATCGCCTTTCTGCGCTGGGTGTTGGCCCTTGCCGTCATGACGCCCTTCGTGCTGCCGGCAGTATGGCGTCACCGGGAAGAACTCGGCCGCCAGTGGCCGAAACTGGCTTTTCTCGGCTTGCTCGGCATGGGCTTGTGGCAAGGGTTGGCCTACGTGGCGGCGGAAACCACCAGCGCGACCAACATGGGCATCCTGGCCGCCATGGTACCCCTTCTCACCGTACTGCTGAGCGCCCTGATCCTGCGTGTCGCACCGACGCTTGGCGGCATCGCCGGTGGGATAGTGGCATTTATCGGGGTAACGGTGCTGCTGGGGCGTGGCAACCCGCTTTCGTTGCTGCACTTTGAAGTGGCATTCGGTGATGCGCTGATGGTAGTGGCCGCCAGCTGCTACGCCCTGTATGGAGTGATGCTGAAACGCTGGCCGATGGCACTGCCACCCTGGGTAATGCTGTATGCCCAGGTGTGCTTTGCCGTACTCTTCTTGCTGCCAGGCTATCTTCTCGGCCCGATGACGCCCGTCAGTACCGCTAATATCGGTTTGATCCTGTATGCCGGCATCCCGGCTTCCATCATTACCACCTTCCTGTGGATGCGGGCGGTACGCCAGATAGGTGCCAACCAGGCGAGCATCTTCATCAACTTGATGCCGTTGTTCAGCGCCTTGATTGCCATGGCATTTCTTGGCGAAATCGTGGCCGGCTTCCATCTCGTCGGTGGCCTGTTAATACTTGCCGGCGTAATCATGGCGCAACTGCTGACCCAGCCACTGAACCGCCTGCCTCGAACCCGAGAGTCTCTGTCTTGATGAGGAAACGTCTCTTTCTTGATGATGCAACAATACTTGAAAAGCCAGATAAGCCAGCTAGGTTTACATCATCATCCAAAAAAAGTCGTCACTATAATGAATGGATGCTAATGCCCCTTAACCCAAACGATACGAGGTTGTCATGAAACATATCCTCAAGGCTGCGGCACTGGTTGGCACATTCAGTTTATTGTCAGGCATGGCGGTTGCAGAGCAGCCCGGTGAAGACATCGACCCGAACGGTGGTGTGGATTCGGCCAATGATCCTACCGACGTCCCTTATGATCCCGAGGCTCGTGGTGAAGTGAACCCCGACGAGCCTGTGCTCGATCCAGAAGGTGGCGTCGATAGCGCGAATGACCCTGACGACGCCATGATCGATCCCCAAAGCAAGGTAGAGAATGGGGAGGTAGTACCGGATAGCGGCGTGGATTCGGCCAATGATCCCGATGATTGATCTTTAATGCTAACCCCCTGCAATGCGAGAAAGCCCCGGCCGCCGGGGCTTTTTGTTGCGTAAAGCTAAGACTGTAATGCGTAAAGCTGGGGAGCCGTAACGGGTAAAGAGTGCCAACGGGCTTCCGGTCGAAGGGATGCGACATGTTAGGATGGTCGATCTATTTTCGAAAAAGGGGTGAGTAATGTCCCTCGAAGAACTGCATCTCAATCTGCGCAACCTGACCCCCGAAGATTACGAGCCGCTCAAGGCTCTGATGGATGCCGTCTATCATGACATCGGGGGCGCCTGGCCCAAACGCACCATCGACAAGCTGATCCAGGAATTTCCCGACGGCCAGATCGCCATCGAAGACGAAGGCAAGCTGATCGGCGTGGCCCTGACCGTGCAGGTGGATTACGACGACTTTTCCAATCCGCACAAGTACGACGACTTGATCGGCCACCGCGAAATCATCCTCAACGACGAGGATGGCGACGCCATGTATGGGCTGGATGTACTGATTCACCCCGACTATCGCGGCTATCGTCTCGGACGGCGTTTATACGAAGCGCGCAAGGAGCTATGCCGCTCACTGAATCTGCGTGCGATTCTCGCCGGCGGGCGGATTCCCGGCTATCACCAGCACTCCGACTCACTTTCCCCCGCCGAGTACATAGAAAAAGTCTCGCGCAAGGAAATCTACGACCCGATTCTCTCCTTCCAACTGGCCAACGGCTTTCAGGTCAAGCGCCTGTTGCACAAGTACCTGCCGGAAGATGAACAGTCGCGGGGTTATGCCACCCTGCTCGAGTGGAATAACATTCTGTACGAGCCCGCCGAAAGCGTACTCGAAACTCGCCCCACTCAGGTGCGCGTGGGCGCGGTGCAGTGGCAAATGCGTGAGTTCGCCTCGGTCGAAGCGGCATTGCAACAGATTGAATACTTCGTCGATGCTCTGTCCGATTACCAGAGCGATTTTGCCGTTTTCCCCGAGCTGTTCAACGCCCCGCTGATGGGGCTGCAAGACCGTTCCGCCCAACAGGACCAACTGGGGGCCATCCGCTTTCTGGCCGGCTTCACCGAACGCTTCAAGACTGAACTTTCGCGCATGGCGATCTCCTACAACATCAACATTATTGGCGGTTCGATGATCGAAGTAGGCGACGACGACCGTCTCTACAACATCGCCTATCTGTTCCATCGCGACGGTAACGTTGAACGCCAAGCCAAATTGCATATCACCCCGCAGGAACGACGCGACTGGGTGATCGAAGGTGGCGATGAACTGAGGGTCTTCGACACCGACGCCGGGCGCGTGGGGATTACCATCTGTTATGACGTGGAATTCCCCGAGATCAGCCGTCTGCTCGCCGACCAGGACATGGACATCCTGTTTGTGCCCTTCTGGACCGACACCAAGAACGGCTATCTGCGTGTGCGTCACTGTGCTCAGGCGCGCGCCATTGAAAATGAATGTTACGTGGTGCTATGCGGCAGCGTGGGTAACTTGCCGTCAATCGAAAATCTGGATATCCAGTACGCCCAGTCAGCGGTATTTTCGCCATCGGATTTCGCCTTTCCCCACGATGCGGTATTGGCGGAAACCACCCCCAACACCGAAATGATCTTCTTCTCGGATCTGGATCTTACCCGCCTGACTGTGGTGCGGGCCGAAGGCTCGGTGACCAACCTGAAGGATCGCCGCAAGGATCTGTTCGATCTGCGCTGGCGTGACTGGTCGTGGAAGTCCGGGGCCAATCTCGACGACCAGTAACAAGCCATCACCTAAGGCCAGAATAGATGCGTGGGGATGCGGCGATGAGCATCGACCACAATGCCCTCCTCGCGCAGTTTTTCCATCTGACGTTGCGCGCCGCCATGATCCGCCACGCGGCGTGTCGCCGATACCACGCGATGCCATGGCAGCGTATTTCCTTCGGGTAGTTTACGCATCGCCGTTCCCACCATTCGCGGTGTGGCGCCCTCGGTCATTGCCGCAATGCGCCCGTAGGTCGTCACCCGTCCCGCTGGAATCTGATCGACAATCGTATAAATCTGCTCAAGCAGGTCAGGACGCGACATCGTTGCTCTCCTCGCGTTCCGTGCGTTGCCTCTCGTATGACAAGTCACGACAGATCATGGCACAGCCACTGCCATAGCTGCTGCGCCTCGTCGCTCACGTGACGGCGGCTGGGGCGCACCAGCCAGAAGCCCTCGTCGCTGGGCAGCGGCAAATCGAACGGCGCGACCAAGTCAGCACGCTGCTGCAAAAGCCGTCGGTGCGTTAACGCGACACCGCCGCCCTGCGCCGCGAGAGCCAGTGTCATCACCTGATTGTCGCAGGTCAGCGCAAAACAATGCTGTTCTACCTCAGCCACTCCCGCTTGCGCAAGCCACGCAGCCCAGCCGCTGCCAAACCCCACCGCGTGAATCAGCGTATGCCCCGCCAAGGCTTCCGGTTTGGGTAACGTCTTGGCAAGTGCCGGCGAGCAGACAGGCAATAGCGACTCTGCCCCTAGCGAGCACATCTCCACCCCCGACCAGTCGCCACGACCGTAGCGAATCTCGATGTCCGCGCCTTCCGGGCCAAAATCATCCGGCCAGATCGCGCTGACGGTGCGAATCGCCACCTGTGGCGCCTGGCGATGAAAGACCACCAGACGTGGCGCCAACCACGCCTGTTGGATCACCGGCGTCGCGCGTAGCGTCACCGGCTGTCCGCTGGTATGTCCGAACACTTCCGAGGTGCCTTCCTGCAGCCGCGCAAAGGCATCGTGAATGCTCGGTAGCCACGCCTGGCCGGCAGGGGTTAACGACAGGCTCCGGGGATGACGAACGAACAGCTTTTGTCCCAGGCGATCCTCCAGCAATCGGATACGCTGGCTAATGGCCGCTTGTGTCACGCCAAGCTCGTGTCCAGCGGTGGTAAAGCTCAACGTTCGCGCCGCCGCCTCAAACGCCTGTAGCCATATCAAGGGCGGAAGACTGTTCATGAAAAAGTTACCTATAAGCTGAGCTCGGCCTTAGCTGCCAGATTGATTGTTTGTCACCACCTCTGTCAATCCGCATCCTAGTCATCACACTACGGCGCCGTGCCAACTTAACCGACCTTTTCGGGATTGCTCCTTCGGGATCGATCTCTCTCGGAGAGCAACAATGAACAGCGTGGCGACACCTGGCGCTCCTGACATGCAGGAGCTATTTCCCTATGCCGACGGCCCCCGTCTGGCCTCAGCGACACCCGACACAGGCAGCATCCAGCTTAAGTGGCAAAACGGCGATACCACACAGCTCCCCTGGCTATGGCTGCGCGACCATTGCGCCTGCGCCGAGTGCCGCCATCCGCAAACCCGCGAGCGACTGTATATCCCGCTGGTACCGATTGCGGTCGCCCCTGAAATGAACGTGATCAACGGCCATTTGCGGTTAACCTGGGCCGACGGCCATCGCAGCGCCTTTCATGGCGGCTGGCTTCACCAACGCCGTCCGGAAGTCGCTCTGCCGAACGTGCTGCCTGAAGCTAGCGCCTGGCGCGACCACTTTACGCCTGAACGCATCGAGCATGCGGCTTTTCTGACCGAGAAAGGCGAACAAGCCTGGCTCACTGCGATACTGCGTGACGGCTTGGCGCTGCTCACCGACGGGCCGCTGGTAGAGGAAGAAGTGAGCCGCCTGGCGGAAAAAATCGGCCCCCAACGTGCCACCAATTTCGGTGACCGCTTTGATGTACGTTCCAAACCCAATCCCAACAACGCCGCTTATACGGCGGTGGGCTTGGCGCTGCACATTGATTTGCCCAATTGGCATCATCCGCCAGATATTCAGCTGCTCTACTGCCTGCAAAACGGCGCAAGCGGCGGCGAATCGCTGTTTGCCGACGGCGTTCGCGTGGTCGAAGCCTTGCGCGCGCAGGACCCGAGCGCGCTGCGAACCCTGAGCGAAACGCCGATCGACTTTCGTTTTCAGGACGAGGCCCACGATATCGCCATGCGCGCCCCGCTGATTGACCTCAACGCCGACGGCAGCCTGCGCGAGCTGCGCTTCAACAACTGGATTCGCGATACCCTGCATCTGCCGGCCGAGCAAATGGACGCCTGGTACCGCGCTTATCGCACGCTCTGGGAGCTGTTCCACAGCGATGAGCACCAGCTGGAGTTCACCCTGGAGCCCGGGCAAATGATCGCCTTCGACAACCGCCGCGTGCTCCACGGCCGGCGTGCCTTCGACCCCAACAGTGGCCAGCGCCATCTGCAGGGCACCTACCTCGACCGCGACATGCTTGAGTCACGGTTACGGGTGCTCGCTCGCCAACTTCATTGATCGCGCCCCATTATAACGACGACGCAAGGAGAGACACATGCAACATTCCCTGACGAAAACCACTTTAGCCGTAGCGCTGAGTGCCGCTGGCTTGAGCACGACCAGCGCTTACGGCGACGATGCCACCCTTGATTTCGGCGTACCGGCCTGGCCCGGCATTACCGTCAAGACCGCCATTGCCGAACAGCTGTTGACTCCCTTGGGCTACGACACACGCCTGCATGAGATTGGCCTGCAGGTGATCTATCAAGGCATGGAAAGCGGCGACATCGACGTTTTCCTGGGCGCCTGGCTGCCCGCTCAGCGCGAGATGTTTTATCCGCGCCAGGAATCCGGGGTCATCCGCGATGCGGGGCATAATGTAGAGGGCGCTCAGATGACCCTCGCGGTACCGGCATATACCTACGAGGCGGGCGTGCAAAGCTTCGCCGACCTGGATGCCAACCGAGGCCTTTTTGACGGCCAGATTCACGGCTTTGGTGCAGGCTCCGCCGCCAGCGAGATTTTACACGATGCTATCGACAACGACGTCTGGGGCCTGGGCGATTGGAGCCTCGTCGATACCAGCGAGGTCGGCATGCTGTCCGCCGCGCAAGATGCGATTTCACGCAAAGAACCGATCGTCTGGGTCGGCTGGACACCACACTGGATGAACCTTGAACTACCCATGCGCTATCTGGACGATCCGAAAGACCTGTTCGGCGAGAACAACGGCGAGAGCGACGTCCTGACGGTAATGCGCAGCGAGTTCGCCGATGAGCACCCGAACCTGGAAGCATTTTTTGAAGGCTTCGCGTTCACGGCCGAAGAGCAAAGCTGGATGATTGAGCAGTTCGGCCAGGAGGAGCGAGATTCAGACACCGTGGCCAACGAATGGATTCGCGGCAATCTCGACCAGGTCGAAGCGATGCTCGACGGCGTCACCAGCCGTGACGGCCGGCCCGCCTGGCCGGTGATTCAGGCGACGTTCACTGACTGATAAACTGATTAACCCCGCTGTCAAACCCAGTCCCTGAGGCCAAGCACCCCAACTATTGAGGAAAAGTTCAGCTCAGGATACGTTAGCGTATCCTGATGGCTTCGGCTGCGCGTATAGGCGTCATTTTCATGCAAGGCAGATTAATCAAGGTAATCATTGGAGGGCTGGCGCTTCTACTGCTGGGGGTTATGTGGCAGTGGCTGAGTCGTCATGATTTTCTCACCGCCCAATATTTGGCAGAGCTTGCCAGTCAGCTTTCTCGCTGGCGCAATGCACCCTGGATGTTTCTGGTGGTCATGCTCATCTATGCCGCTGCCTTGCTGATCATGCTGCCACTCAGCTTGCTGGTGGTGGGCACCGGCTTGCTTTTTGGTCCGACCTGGGGGTTCGGCTACGCTCTGCTGGGTACGCTGGCGTCCTCGGCGGCTTCCTACTGGGTAGGCCGTTGGCTAGGGCGCGACGCCTTGCTGCATTACGGCGGCCGCCATTTACGGGGTATGTCACGCTATTTATCGCGGCGCGGCATTCGCACCATGATCGTGATAAACCTCTTGCCGTTGGCGCCTTTTACCCTGACCAACATGATGGCCGGCGCCTTTCACCTGAAATTTCGCGCCTACATGATCGGTTCTACCCTGGGCATTGTGCCGGGCCTGGCAGTTCTCATGCTACTGAGTAGCCAGCTTGAAGCGCTTCTTACCGCTGAAAACCGTTTCGAACTGGGGCTTGCCGTGGGCGGTCTGGCGCTGGCCGTGGTGGCGATGTGGGGCCTGAACCGTTACGCCGCTCGTCGTCGTCAACGGCGATTGCGTCATTGAGATGGATGGAGGCCAGCCGACTACTTGCGAAAGGTTTCCGGCGTTTTGGAAGGCGCCAGCAGGTCGCTTTCGGGCTTGTCCTGAAACACCAGGCGCAGTACTCGCCCGCGGTGGCAAAGCAGTTGCCACTCCGCTTCCAACCGGCCCCGCACCCGCCCCCAGGCATCAGTATCGACATGCTGATGGGTGGTGTTCTCCGTAGCGATCACCTCTCGGTAGACGTCCAGACAGCGCGCCGCACAGCAGGCTTCATCAAAACCTCGTGCGGTATTCAGCGCGCCCTGGCGCAACATTTCACACGAAGCCTTTTCGCTCATGCCGGCGAGCACTTCACACAGAGCGCCTGCGTCGTCACTGGGTAGAAGCCAACCGTTTCGGCCTTGTTCCACCACTTCACGTACGCCGGGTGCATCGATCGCAGCGACCGGCAACCCGGCAGCCATCGCCTCTACCAGCACCATTCCCTGGGTTTCGCTATGCGAGGCGAAAGCGAATACATCCATACCATGGTAGGCATCGATCAGGGCTTGGCCATGCAACTTACCGGTGAAATGAAAGCGTTCGACCACTGAAGCCTCGGTGGCCGCACGCTGCATGGCCAGGCGTGCATCGCCTTCCCCCACCACAAGAAAGTGGGTTTCCGGCTGCTTGCGCAGCAATTGCACAATGGCCTCGGTCAGAAAAGGCAGGTTTTTTTCGTTCGCCAGCCTGCCCACATGCCCGACCACATAAGCCTTTGCTGGAATCTTGTATCGTCGGCGAAACCCGGCGCCATCTCCCTGCAAGAAGCGCTGCGTATCGACGCCACTGGGCACCACATGCACCGCCGGGTTTGCCCCACGCCTGTGTAATAAATCCCTGATACTCTCGCTGGGTGCGATAACCGCATCGCATAGGTGGGTGTATTCCGTGGATAACGCCACAGCGAAGCGTTGCATGCGCGGTGAATCCCCAGGCACGTAATGGGTATAGTGTTCGTAAAGCGTATGATGAGTGAATACCAAGGGTAAGCCGTAGGTCTCGGCAGTTCGCGCCGCAGTATCACCCAACAGGAAGGGATGATGGGAATGCACGATATCGGGGGCGAACGCTTCTATCGCCTCGTAAAGCTGGCCGGGAATCGGAACCGGCAGTGAAAAATCACTGCCGTTGAAATGCTGAACCGCTGCCACTCGAATCACATCGGATTCATGCCTCGGCTGCCCTGTCATCTTGGGCGCCACCACCAATACTTGATGCCCCAGCGCCTGAAGGCGAGATTTAAGCCGCTTGACCGACTCACTGACGCCACCCACGATTGGACAATATGTATTGGTAAACATGAGTATGTTCAAACGATTGGCTCCCTGGTTGTCGCTTTTTCCCACCCTTATCGCCCAACACTTGCGTGCCCGACGATGAAGGGTGACTATCCTGATTACCATATTCAAGATAGGCGATAAAAGAATCAAAGACATCGACACCCACCACCATTCCCTGACATCCGCCACTCAAAACACACAAGGAGGCGTGGGAAAGGCGGTAGCCAAGGCGTACTGACGTACATTGCGCTACCCCTGCCCGGCTAAAAGCCGGGAGTATCCCGCGTAAATCGATGAACCTTTATTTTTTGAACTCTCTTATTGATACGTTTCAGCCCTATGTATGGCCGCTTGCGATTGCGCTGATTATTCTACTGGGACTGCACTTGGCCGCCTATATTCATGGCTACCAATTTCTGGTTTATCGCTGTTATGGCGCGATTATCGCCTCACTGCTGGTGGGCGCCTCCGCCTTCTGGTGGCTTCCTTTACTGGTCGACTCGCAATTGGCCTACGTGGATTCGTTTTTCGGCTGGGTGGTGCTCGCTACCTGCGCATTCTGGGTGGCGGTAATCGCCTATCTCTACCTGCACCCCTTGAGCTTTCTGTTACGCGAGACCCGCGACTGACCCTACGCCGTCATTCATCACCTTCGTTAATTTTTTGAGTCAGGAGACCAGCTAATGCGCAAATTGTTATACGCAAGTATCGCCGGGGTGACGCTCTCCGGATGTACCGGCATCCCCAAGGGCACCGAGGCGGTCACTGGCTTTGAGCTCGAGCGCTATCTTGGCCAATGGTACGAGATCGCCCGCCTGGATCATTCCTTCGAGCGGGGGCTGGATTGCGTTACTGCAGATTACAGCCTGCGCGATGACGAGGGGGTGCGCGTCATCAATCGTGGCTACAATCTGGAGGAGGGTACTTGGAACGAAGCGGAAGGACGGGCCTATTTCATAGAAGACAAGACCGTTGGAAGGTTGAAAGTCAGTTTCTTCGGCCCTTTCTATGGTGGGTACAATATTCTTGAACTGGATGAAGACTACGACTGGGCATTGGTGGCCGGACCCAATCGCGATTACCTGTGGATACTCTCGCGGACTCCGCAACTCGACCCCCAAGTCGAGCAGCGATTGCGACAACGTGCCGCCGAGCTGGACTTTCCGATAGACGACTTGATCGAGGTGGAGCAAGGCAATGCATGCCCAAATCCTCCAGCCTCCGCCGCCTGACGTGTTCTTTCGCTGAACAAGCTTCCTATAGAACAAGCTAAGCGGTAGCCAGACAGCCAAGACCCGAAACGACTCGACTAGACCGGATACCTCAAGGATTATTTTTTTATGACTATCGATGAGTTTTTCCAGCACCTCTGGCACGACTACACCGCCATGACGCCCCAGGCCAAGCGTATCCATGACGCCTTGATCGAAGACGGTGAAACCATCGTCAACGATCACGTGGCCTTTCGCACCTTCGACCGCGGCCCGATCACCTTGGCGGCTCTCGAACCTCATCTGTTGGCACTGGGGTATACGCCGCTTGAGCCTTATGATTTCGAAGCCAAGTACTTGCGTGCCTGGGGCTACCTTCCACCCCAGCAGGACCAGCCGAGGGTATTTCTTTCCGAATTGAAGTGCGATGAACTTTCTCTGGAGTCTCAAGCAGTCATCGACCGCCTAGTGGCGCAGGTCGATCCGGATTCAGTCAACACGCCCGAGATTCTGTGGAGCGGTCGCCTATGGGAAGCGCCCACTTTCGATGAATACCGCCTCTTGATGGGAGAGAGCGAATACGCGGCTTGGCTTTCGATCATCGGGCTAAGGGCCAATCACTTCACCATCAGCGTCAATCATCTAACGCATTACGACAGCGTGGAAAAGCTGCTCGAAAAGGTCGAATCGCTGGGGTTGAAAATCAACGAATCCGGGGGCCGGGTCAAGGGGTCACCCGAGGCGTTACTGGAGCAGGGATCGACACTTGCCGACCGTCAGCCGTTCACCTTTGCCGACGGCCAGGTAGAAGAAATCGCCACCTGCTACTACGAATTCGCCAAGCGTTATCCAAAAGCGGATGGCACGCTGTTTCAAGGTTTTGTCGCCGCTAGCGCCGACAAGATATTCGATTCCACCAAAATGTCATGACTCCTCGATTCATGGCCTTCAGCGAACTTAATATAACGGCTGGCCTGGGTGCCAGTTTAAGGAGTGCCCCTCTATGAGTCACCGTATTGCTGTGATCGCCGGTGACGGCATCGGTACCGAAGTCATCCCCGAAGGGCTGCGCGCATTGAAAGCAGTCGCCGAACGCTTCGATATTGCGCTTGAGTTTCAGACATTCGACTTCGGCAGCTGCGACTATTATCTCGAACACGGCAAGATGCTGCCGGACGACTGGTTCGAGCAGCTCAAGGACTTCGATGCGTTGTTCTACGGGGCCGTGGGCTGGCCGGAAAAAGTACCCGATCACATCTCGCTATGGGGCTCGCTTTTACAGTTCCGTCGGCGCTTCGACCAGTACATCAACTTGCGCCCCTGCAAGCTGATGCCTGGCATCAAGGGCCCGCTGGCCGGACGTAAGCCGGGCGATATCGACTTTTACGTGGTACGCGAAAACACCGAAGGTGAATACTCGAGCGTGGGCGGCAAGATGTTCGAGGGTACCGAACGCGAGGTAGTGATTCAGGATACGATCATGACGCGCACGGGCGTGGACCGCGTGCTCAAGTACGCGTTTGAACTGGCGGCCACCCGCCCTCGAAAGAAGCTCACCTCGGCCACCAAATCCAACGGCATCTCGATTACCATGCCCTACTGGGATGAACGCGTGGAGGCGATGGCCGCGGGCTATCCGGAAATCGCTGTGGACAAGTTCCATATCGACATTCTCACTGCCAACTTCGTGCTTCACCCGGACTGGTTCGATGTGGTGGTGGGCAGCAACCTGTTCGGCGATATTCTCTCGGATCTCGGCCCCGCCTGTACCGGTACCATCGGCATCGCTCCCTCGGCTAATATCAATCCGGAAGGCAATTTCCCCAGCCTGTTCGAGCCGGTTCACGGCAGCGCCCCGGATATCGCCGGCAAGGGCATTGCCAACCCCATTGGTCAAATCTGGTCGGGGGCGATGATGCTTGAGCACCTAGGTCATCAGGAGGCCGCCGATACGCTGGTAAAGGCTATCGAAGCGGTACTGGAAAGCGGGGACGCCCAGCTATTGACGCCCGACATAGGCGGTAAAGGCACCACCCAGAGCCTGGGACGCGCCATCGCCGAGCACATCACTGCCTGAGCGGGCTTACCTTGTCATGGCGCGACGGCCACCACCTTGGTGGTGGCCGTCGTCGTTCCACTCACGTCTCTCACTTTCAGGATCTGCGCTTGATCACCTCCTTGTCATGTACATCCTCCCAGCCGGTGATCATCGCCTTGATATGCGCTGTGGGCGTGTGGCCCACGGTGGCCAGGTAGGCGTGGATGATCACGAAGGCGAGCATCAGGAAGGCGCCCAGGGCGTGCAGCCCGGCCACCTGCTCCAGTCCCAGCCCATCTTGGTAGGCACCCCACCGCGAGCGAAGGTGGGAATGTGGCAGGTCTGGCAGGCCAGCGCCCGGGTATGCTCGTTGAGGCGCGAAGCCATTGCGCCCTCCTCGTGAGGCGCATTGCCATGGCACGCCTGGCAGGTGGCCGGGTTTCGATCGGTGTCCTCACCTCGGCGGATCGCCCGATTGTGGTCCACCGCCGAAACCTGAATGCGGCTACCGGGCACCGCATGATTCTCGGTCTGATGACAGGTGCTGCAGCGAAAGTCTCCGCCGTCCACCGCTGCATCACCTCCTGTGCTGCCTCGGTATGACAGCTCAAGCAAGCCTTGGTGACTTCCTCACCCCTCTCGAAAGGCCCCTGCAGTGTCTCGAATTCATGGTGGTCTGCGGTGCTGGCCAGCGCCGGCAATACCAGCACAAGATACATCAGCGCCAACATTCCTGAGGCTCGCCAGCGCCTGGACGGAAGTCAGTCTTTCCCAATTTGCCAAGCGACAAGGCGTCACCATCTCTAACCATCAGGCCCTGAAACCCGAGTTGGCGACAAAGCAGACCCAACAAGCCGGTAGCCAGCGGCGGCTAAGGCCTCCTGATGGCGTTCACTCAGCCGCGCGCCAGGCGACGTCGGGGTCGATCTCGTAGCTCCAGGGCAGGCCGGAATTGCGCCAGCCGTTGACCGCACGCACGCCTTTGGAGTCGCCCTCCTCGAGCTTGCCACCCTCGAAACCATCGGTCATCGAATAGACCTGGCTGAAGCCCATCTCAGTGATAATGTCGGCGCCCGGGGCGCTGCGAGTGGCGCCGGAGCGGCACATGACGATGATCGGGTCGTCCTCGGCCACGTTCAAGGCTTCCAGTTCGTCGCGCACCTGGGTCTCGAAATCGACATTCCTGACCATTGGCCAGGTCTTCGCTTCCTCATCGAAGTTTCTCCGGTCGGCCAGCACCCAAGGCACATGGATATCAGTGGGCTCGGCGAAGCCGGTGAACTTGATCTCGATGGGATCGCGCACGTCGATCAGGACGGCTCGCTCCTTGTCCTGCATCAGTTCATAGGCCTCGCTCGCCGTGACGTAGAGTCCCAGTTGCGTCTCCCGGTAGGCGGGGACGTCTTCCTCAGCCAAGGCAGGGCCGGAAAAGAGCGTTGCCGCCAGCAAAGAACCCGCCAATGAATGCGTCATTTTCATAACTTAAACCTCTAAGAGAATAACTTTTTTCACAACACCTAGAGCTTAGTGCATTGTCGTATTGTCGTATTGTCGTATTGTCTGCCCGGGTCATCTGGGAGCACCTTGATACAAGTCAAATGCAAGTCAACTTGACGGACCAAGGAGCTCAATCGAGACACGGTGCCCTATCGGCGCTACCCCATGCTCACCGGCATCCTGGCGCCCTTGGCACTGGTGGCAGCCTTCATGATGGCCCAGCGGATCGGGACCTGCGTGGCTACGGTCATTGACAGGATGGGCCCGCCCGGCAGGTCGGCATCAGCCTGCAAGCTTTGCGGCAATGCCTGCCACATATTCGCCCTGAAAACGGGCGATCTTGAGCTCGCGTTCATCGGGCTGGCGCGAGCCGTCGGCGCCGGCCATGGTGGAGGCTCCATAGGGCGTTCCGCCACTGGCCTGGGAAATATCGAACTGCTCCTCGATACCATAACCGATCGGCACGATCACCATGCCGTGGTGGGCCAGCGTCGTCCAGGTGGAGGTAATGGTCATCTCCTCTCCACCTCCGGTACCGGTGGACGTGAAGACACTGGCCACCTTGCCGCGCAGTGCACCGCTGAACCACAGCCCGCCGGTCTGATCGAAAAAGGTGCGCATCTGTCCGGTCATGTTGCCAAAGCGCGTGGGCGTTCCCACGATGATGGCGTCAAAGTCGGCCAGTTCCGCAGGGGTGGCTTCCTGAGTATCAAAGTCCTGTTTGCCGCCGGCCTTCTCGTAAGCCTGAGGGTCCATGGTTTCCGGTACACGCTTGAGCGTCACTTCCACTCCCTCGACGGCCTTGGCGCCTTCCGCTACGGCCTTTGCCATGGTGTCGATATGCCCGTACATGGAATAGTAAAGTACCAGAACCTTAGTCATGAACTGACTCCTTGCTGTAATGGAAAGCTGTGATAGATAGCTGTTGTGGATATCAGAGGGTGCTCATAGGCAAATGGCCAAAACACCAGCTTTCAAGATAGACGAGTTAACGGCTGAAAAAAGCGAAGGTTTTCGATGCCTTGATGCGATTTTCTCGATAGAACTCGCCCAGCCAGTGATATGTGCCCGGCTTGCGCTCTTTCTTCCTTGTCGCTATTAATAGAGAACGTTGATTCAATGGGAGGCACAGTCATGACGATTTTCGAAGCGCTACGCCAAGACCACGAGATTCAGCGAGACTTGCTCAGCCAGCTGGTTGCCACTCAGGGTGCCAGCGAGGAACGCGATACGCTTTATAAAAGAATACGCACAGAGCTGCACTCCCACGCCGCAGCCGAAGAGCGGGCGCTTTACATACCCATGCTGGAAGTTGACTTGACTCAGGAAAAGGCCCGTCACAGCATCGCCGAGCATCACGAAATCGATGAATTGCTCGAATGCCTGGATGAGACTGACTACAGCGCCACCAGCTGGTTGACCCACGCCAAGCAGCTTCAGCATCTGGTGACTCATCATCTCGATGAGGAAGAACAGGAAGCATTCCAGCTAGCCGGGCGTGGCATTGCCGACGACCAAAAAACAGCGCTGGCCGACGAATACCAGCAAGAAATGCAGCGACAACGAGATGCCTGAATGTTAAACGATTGGCTGGATGCAGCCTTGGGTGGCGATGAGACCAGCGTCTTGAGCGGCAACTTGCCCTTGGGGCGTTATTACTCCCCTGCCCCGGGCATTCTGGAACTTATCCCTACTCAACCACGCCCTGACGCACACGCCTGTATCATTTCCGCCGCCATTCACGGCAATGAAACCGCCCCGGTGGAGCTTGTCGGCGAATTGCTGGCAGGGCTTGAGGCCGGCACACTTTCTCTAGGGGCGCCGGTACTGATCATTCTGGGCAACCTGACAGCGCTGGTGAACAACGAACGCTTTATTACCACTAACCTCAACCGTCTTTTTAAACGCGGTCTTGAAGATGTTGGGGAGGAACCCAACCGCGCTCGGGAACTCATGGCGGCCGTGGATACATTCTATCAATCACATGTCGGTTTTCCTGCCCTGCACTATGATCTGCATACCGCCATTCGTGAGAGCCGTTACCCGCGCTTTGTGGTTGAACCGTTTGCCGAAACGCCTACTCAGCCTGAGCAATGGCAATGGCTGGCCGCGGCCGACATCCAGGCCGTCTTGCGTCAACATCAGCCCAGCTGGACGTTTTCTCATTATTCGCGACACTACCACGGCGCCCAATCGTTTACTCTTGAACTCGGCCGTGTTGCGCCCTTCGGCGACAATGACCTCCAGTCTCTCCAGCCCTTCCTTGGGCTATTAAAGGCCTTGGTAAAAGGGGAGCCGCCCGCCACCGCAGACCCCCAGAGCATGGCGTTCTTCCAGGTGACCCACGAGATAAGGCGCCATTCAGTGGACTTTCAGCTGTGTTTTTCCGAGGCTATTCCCAACTTTACGGCGTTTCCACCAGGTGCCTGTCTGGCTTGGGATAGTGCGACAGGTGAGTTTCGTGTGGAGGGAGCACCGCTCCATGTGGTATTTCCCAACGCTCGAGTGGCGCTTGGCGAACGCGCGGCACTGCTGGCAACGTCTACCACTAAAGTCGAATAATCAAAATGCTACCGTTGACGCCTCTCTGACGCCATGGCTGTTAGAATCGCCTCCTTTTCGCGCCAACCACCCGTATTGGAGCCTATGTCATGGCCGCTACGCCTATTCCCCTTGAAGTGCGCAACATCAAGAAGCGCTTCGGCGAGACAGAGGTGCTCAAGGGTCTCTCACTGAAAGCCCATAAAGGTGATGTCATCACCTTGATCGGAGCCTCGGGATCAGGCAAGAGCACTTTTCTGCGTTGCATGAATTTATTGGAACAACCTGATGAAGGCGACCTGCTGCTTCACGGAGAAGAAATTCGCTTCAAGCAGACGCGTTACGGCCGCGAACCAGCGGACTGGAAACAAGTGGTACGCATGCGTGCCAAGCTTTCCATGGTATTTCAAAGCTTCAATCTCTGGGCTCATATGACGCTTCTGGAAAACATCATAGAAGCTCCGGTTCATGTGTTAGGCCAACCTAAAAAAGAGGCTATCGAGCACGCTCGCGCCCTGCTCGAACGTGTCGGGTTGACTGCGCGTGCCGATGCCTACCCTGCCCAAATGTCAGGTGGGCAGCAACAACGCGGTGCCATCGCCCGCGCCTTGGCGATGAATCCCGAAGTGATGCTATTTGATGAGCCTACCTCGGCCCTTGATCCGGAACTGGTCGGGGATGTGCTCAAAGTCATGCGCGACCTTGCCGATGAAGGCCGCACCATGGTGGTGGTCACCCATGAGATGGGGTTTGCTCGCGATGTATCCAGCCAGGTGATTTACCTGCACCAGGGGCTCGTCGAAGAAGCCGGCCATCCCAAGGAAGTACTCAATAACCCTCAATCCCCGCGCCTGAAACAATTTCTGGCACCTAAATACTGACTCCTGCGAGGCTTAGCATGCTCGACCTGCAAGGTTACGGCCCCCGCCTGCTCGAAGGTGCCGGGGTCACTATCCAGCTGGCGCTGTTGTCACTGGCGCTGGCACTGGTATTGGGGCTTGTTACCGCCAGCGCCAAGATGTCCCGCAACCGGTTGGTCCATGCAACCGCCACCGTTTACACCACACTGATTCGGGGTGTACCGGACCTTGTGCTGATGATGTTGTTATTTTTCGGCGGCCAGATGGGGGTCAATGTCATCAGTGACATGCTCTACGATAATTTTGGGATAGATTATTACATCAGTTTCAACGCCTTTGCCGCCGGGGTGCTCACCATTGGTTTCATCTTCGGCGCCTACATGGGAGAAACCTTTCGGGGCGCCTTCATGGCGGTGGATAACGGCCAGATAGAAGCTGGCCGTGCCTATGGCATGAATAACTGGCTGCTGTTTCGCCGCATTCGCTTTCCGCAAATGATGCGCCACGCCCTTCCCGGGCTTTCCAACAATTGGATGGTGCTGCTAAAGACCACCGCTCTGGTCTCGGTCATCGGTTTGACCGATATGGTGCGAGTAGCTGCAGAAGCATCACGCGCCACCCATGAACCGTTTGTTTTTCTGCTGCCGGTGGCCGCGGCCTACCTGGTGATTGCAAGCGTCTCCGAATGGATCTTCGCGCGGCTACAAAAGCGCTACAACATCGGCTTCGGAGGGCACTGACATGCTGGACATTTCCACCTGGTTCAACGATATTCTAGCCGGCAACCTAATCTTTACCGCCCAAACCCTGGGCTATTATTGGGAAGGCCTGGTAACCACCACCCAGCTGGTATTTCTATCCCTGGTAATAGGCCTGGTAATGGCGGTGCCACTGGCGGTACTACGCGGCTCGAAGCATCAATGGATTCGTCTGCCGATTTATCTTTACACCTATGTGTTTCGCGGCACACCGCTGCTGATTCAGCTGTATATCATTTATTACGGCGTGGTATTCGTCGACGGTATTCAGGAATCTTTTCTTTGGCCGTTGCTGCGTGAAGCCTTCTATCCCGCACTGATTGCCTTCACCTTGAACACGGCGGCCTACACCACGGAAATTTTTCACGGCGCCATCAAGGCTACCGCCCGCGGCGAGATTGAAGCCGCGCGCGCCTATGGCATGTCACAGAATCTGATGATGCGCCGCATAATTCTCCCCAGCGCTTTTCGGCGGGCGCTGCCTGCCTATGGCAACGAAGTGATCTTCATGCTGCACGCCAGCGCCATCGCCAGTGTGGTCACCCTGATGGACCTGACCGGGGCGGCCCGTTTCGTCTATGCACGGTATTACGCGCCTTTCGAAGCCTTCCTGTTCGTGGCGGCAATTTACCTGTGCCTGACCTTCGCGATCCTGTATTTTTTTCGCTTTCTGGAGAAAAAATTGCTGGCACACCTCAGGCCACTCAGCTGAGCCGAGCGCGCCTGGCTCAAACAAACGTTGGTTCCGCGTTAACCAAATACTTTGCCTCGCTCGCATCCTGGGTTAGGTTAATGCTGATCACCATCAGGTGAACCTCTCTCGACAGGAGTCAAATAATGAAGAAGTTGTTGACCGTTTCTCTACTCGGCCTGGCAATTGCCGCCACCACCGCTCAGGCACGCGATTATGATCATGTACGTATCGGCGTCGATGTTCCCTACGAGCCGATGGAATACCGTACTCCCGAGGGTGAGCTGACCGGGTTCGACATCGACCTGGGTAACGAGCTTTGCGAGCGGGTCGGGGTGACCTGCGAATGGATCGAGCAGGAGTGGGATGGCATCGTTCCCGGGTTATTGGCGCGTAACTACGACGCTATCATGTCGTCGATGACCATCAATGATCAACGCCGCCAGACCGTGCTGTTTTCCGACCCTTACTTCACGCCGCCTTCCGCCTGGTTCGCTCCGGCAACCAGCGAACTGGAAGAAACCACCAAGGAAAGCCTCGAAGGCAAGACCATCGGCGTGCAACGCGGCACCCTGCAGGACAATTACGTCACTGACATGTATGGCAACGTGGCCGATATCAACCGCTACTCCACCGCTGATGATATGGTGCTGGATATGGAAGCCGAGCGCCTGGATATCGTCTTTCTGGACTACCCCGTAGGAAAAGCCACCTTGATCGATAGCGAGAACCGTGACTATCAAGTGGTCGGCGAAAAGATCACCGAACCCAAGGAGTACTTCGGTGACGGTTTCGGCATCGCCTTCCGTCAGCGCGATGAAGCCTTGGCCGAGCGTTTCAACGAAGCCCTGGACGAGGTGCAGCAAGACGGCACCTACGACGAAATCCACCAGAAATATTTCGGTGAGGAAGAATAAGCGCCTAGCCCCTTCAAATTAGCTATTTCGTACTTGTTCTGCCATACAACAGCCCGCTTCAGCCAAGTTTTGAAGCGGGCTGTTCGAGATATTCCAAAGCGCTCACTCCTGCAGCACGTACCGCCCCGGAGCATCGTCCATTGGTTGATAGCCAAATTTCGGCGCCCCCATGGAGGGTGGCGACGTGGTTTCACCACTGGAACGTTCCCTCAACCAGGCTTTCCATTCAGGCCACCAGGAACCTCGGCGCTCTGGAACAAATTCTCGCCAGGTGTTGGGATCCACGTAAGATGCATCGCTAGGCGTATCGGCAATTTGATAGACACGATGGGTTTTTCCCGGCTCACTGACGACGCCGGCATTATGCCCGCCACTGGTCAAGATAAAGGTAATGTCCGTGTCTGCCAGTAAATGAATAGTATAGACGGAGCGCCAAGGGGCTATATGGTCGGTGCGAGTGGCCACCGAGAAAAGCGGTACCTGAATATCGCTTAACAACACCGGGTGGTTGTCTACCCAGTAGTTGCCTTCAGCCAGTGCATTTTCGAGATACAGCCGTTCCAGATATTCCGAATGCATGCGGTAGGTCATGCGAGTGGCATCGGTACTCCAGGCCATCAGATCGAACATCGGCAGCTGCTCTCCCATCAAGTAAGACTTCACCCAAGCGGACCAGATAAGGTCATTTGAGCGCAGGAACACGAAGGTACCGCGCATCTGCCATTTGTCCAGATAGCCCTGCTGCCACATCAAGTCCTGCAAAAAGCTCACCTGACTTTCGTCGATGAACAGTTCCAGCTCGCCGGGCTCTTCGAAATCCGTTTCTGACGCAAGCAGGCTCAACGAGGCCAGACGATCGTCCTTGTTACGTGCCATGGCGGCGGCCGCAATCGACAGCAAGGTTCCTCCCAGACAATACCCCACGGCATGAACTTTCTGATTCGGAACCACGGCATTGACGGCGTCGAGGGCCTCCATCACGCCGAGGCTGCGATAATCCTCCATCCCCATATCGCGATCTTCAGCATCGGGGTTCTTCCATGACACCATGAACACCGTGTATCCCTCCCCCACTAGCCAGCGCACCAGGGAATTATCCGGTGAAAGATCCAAGATGTAGTATTTCATGATCCAGGCAGGAATGATCAGCAAAGGCTCTGCTTGAACCTTGTCCGTGGTGGGGCTGTACTGAATCAGCTCCATCAAGCGGTTGCGGTAGATAACCTTGCCCGGCGTCACCGCTACCGTTTCGCCGGGACGGTATTTCTCGGCGCCGACCGGTCGTTCACCCGCCGAAAGGCGCCGCGCATCTTCCAGGAAATGCAAATAGCCACTGACGAAATTGCTGCCCCCGGTTTCCAGAGCCCGCTTTGTCACTTCGGGGTTGGTCAATGGCGAGTTGCTCGGTGAAAGTCCGTCAAGGATTTGCCGAAACACGAACTCCACCACATCCTCGTGGTGCGGTGTGACGCCATCCACATCCACGGCGGCGTTGTACCACCATTGCTGATTTAACAGAAATGATTGGTAAATGACATTGTAGGGCCATTTCTGCCACGCCTCACTCTCGAATCGATCATCCTCGGGCAGGGGTTCAATACAAGGCTTGCATCCTTCGCCCTGTACAGCGCTAGGTAAAAATCCCCATAGCCGGGCTGCTTTGCGTGCCATTTTGACACCCAGCTGGGCCTGTTTTCCCGGGGAGAGACTCAAGTGCCAGGCCCAATCGCTGAAGGACTGCATGAGAGCCACCGGCGAAACCCCACCCGTCATTCGGCCGAGGGCGGCATGTGCCGTTCGGTCGGTGACACTAAAAATATCGCCTTCACCCTTGGCCTCCCATTGTCCGCCACTGGCCGCATGGCGGCGCTTGCGGAGAGGCAGCTCCGATGTCACTGGCCGCGGCGCCAAGGGACGTTTAGACGCACCGGTTTCTTCGCGACGTTTCGGCCCACGCTGGGTGCCTTTACCTTCATTGGTGTCTTGCATCCTTTCCTCCCTCAAGCAGGGTCTCATTCACACAACAACTGCAATGCATACTCCAGCATAGTTGAGAGCGTCGTATTGGAAAGTCCGTATCGCATGAGTCCAGAGCCTACGGCTGGCTGACGCTTTATTTTGTAAGACCAATTTTTTGTAAGACCAACGGTTTGGACTAGACTTGAATCACATCAATACATAGCACTGCGTTACAAAAGCAGAACTTTAAAAACAGTTTAAAATGGAGCCTTTCGCTTCGTTGCTGAAAAAAGGAGAAGACCGTGAGCAACGCAAGTTCGAATAAGCGTGTGGAAAATAAAGTAGTTTTGGTCACTGGTGGCGTATTTGGCATTGGCCGCGCTATTTCCCTGCTATTGGCACGCGAGGGAGCCAAGGTGGCGGTCACGGATATTCAGGATGAAGAAGGTAAAAAAGTCGTTGAGGAGATCAACAACGCCGGTGGTACCGCCGAGTATTGGCACCTCGATACGTCCAGCGAAGAACAAGTGAAAAACGTATTTTCTGAGGTGGCCGACACCTTCGGCAGCCTCAATGTTCTGGTCAACAATGCGGGGATCTCGGGACCCAACAAGCCGACGCATGAGGTAACGGCTGAAGAGTGGAACAACCTCATGGCGATCAACGTCAACGGGGTATTTTTCTGCACCAAGCACGCGATTCCTTTCATGCAGAAAGCCGGGCAAGGCAGCATCATCAACCTGTCTTCGATCTACGGCATTGTAGGGGCTGCCGACCTTCCGCCCTACCATGCCTCCAAGGGGGCGGTACGGGTGATGAGCAAGAACGATGCGCTCTTCTATGCCAAGGATAATATTCGCGTCAATTCGATTCATCCAGGGTTTATCTGGACACCATTGGTGGAAAATTTGGGCAAGGAATCGCCGGAAGGGGTCGAGGCATTTCGTAAACAACTGGATGCGCTACACCCCATTGGCCATGTGGGCGAACCAGACGATATCGCCTATGGCGCGCTGTACCTGGCGTCAGACGAGTCCAAGTTCGTCACCGGCAGCGAACTGCTGATTGATGGTGGCTACCTGTCTCGATAGCCGCCCAACAATCGCGGTGAAAGGTCAGCTGTAGACCCTGCGGTTGAGCGCGTCACGAAACGCCGAGCGAACCTTGTTGCCGCGCAGGGTGGCGCCGCTGTAGCCGTCGATGTCCTACGCCATCTTCGCCCTCCACGAACCCGAGCGTCAGGGCCAACCTAACCAAAGCCCTGCCGCCAGCAAAGCAAGAGTCACCAGCAACACCACCACGTTGAGCCCCATCAAAGGCTCGAGACGCGACCGATCTTTCAGTGCCCCAGGCAGTTGCCAGGCCAGCCAAAGCGCACCAGGAAGTGTTAGCCAGGACAACATGGCTGCCACTGGTAGCCATCCGGTCAGCACGGCCAGTCCTGTCACTGCATAGCTCCCAAGCAGCATCACGACCACCAGCCAAGCGGCGCGGTGCAGTCCAATCGCGATCGGCAGGTGCCGGCGCCCAATATGTCGGTCAGCCTCGCTGTCCGGGAACTGATTGAGCAGCAACAACTCGCTTACCAGCAGCCCGACCACCACAGATACCATCAGTGCCGACAAATCGACTCGGCCACCGAGCGCTATCAGTGCGCCCAGAGTCACTGCCAAGCCGAATCCCACTCCCGGGGCCAGCAGGCAAAGCCATGCTGAACGCGTGATCCAGCGCGTATAGGTAACGACGAGCACCAGCCCGATAGTCCCGAAAGCCAGCACCGGCCAACCTCGCACCCAGAAAAAGTAGCCCCCGATAGCCACCACGCCAACTAGCGCTGCCACCCCCGCACTCAATACCGCCGGTGCTGCCGTGGGTTCGGCTGGCAGAGCGCCGCTACCGCCTGAAAATGGCGTGCGCTGTGTTATCTGGTCGAGCCCCGAATGGAAGTCCTCGTATTCGTTAAGCAGGTTGACGGCAGCATGAGCCAACAACCCGCCCACCATGACTAACACGATCTCCAAGGGAGCCAGCAAGATAGGCTGGTGCACCGCCAGCAAGATTCCCAGCAGGGCACAAAGCGGGGCCAAGATCAGAAATCCGGGCCTTGTTGCCTGAAATACGGTCTGCATTGTCATCATATCGGACGACTCCGAGGCGAGCTTTTTGCACCATGCAGCCAATCCTGAAACCGGTGAGATCAAGCGGTTTCTCACCGGCCCAGTCGGCCAGGAAATTACCGGCGTGATCATGACCCCCGACCAACGCACCCTGTTCGTCAATGTCCAGTACCCCGGCGCAAGCACCAGCGCCGAAGCCTTCGCCAGTGGCGAGTTATCCAGTCATTGGCCCGAAGGCGGACAGGCCCTTCCCCGCTCGGCCACCTTGGTCATCAGCCGTGAGGACGGCGGTATCATAGGCGCTTAAAGATGGGCGCCTAAAATAGCAGCCTAGGCCTACTCGAAGCTGAAGCGCGGCGCGGAAGCCTCCGGCAATAAAGCGGCGCAGCGACGCACCTTCTCCAGAAGCTCACCATGGGTGGGCGCCACCAGGTTGATATGGGCCAGCTTTCGACCGAGGCGCTCACTTTTGTCGTAACGATGCAGATGGGCATCGGGTAACGCCAGGATGTCAGCGCTGTCACCTTCACGACCGATGACATTGACCATGCAGGTCGGTGCCAGTGCGGCGGTCTGGCCCAGGGGCAGACCTTGAATGGCACGTAAATGATTCTCGAACTGGCTGGTGACGGCACCGTTCTGCGTCCAGTGGCCCGAATTATGCACCCGAGGTGCCATCTCGTTGGCCAGAAGTCCGCCATCAGGCGTCTGGAACAACTCCAGCGCCAGCACGCCGACGTAATCCAGTTCATCGAGCAAAGACAGAATATAGCTGTCGGCGGTTTGCTGAACGCCTTCGTCCAGATCGGGCAGCGGCGCCAGGGAGTAGCGCAGAATACCGTCCACATGGACATTTTCCGCCATGGGATAAAACACCACGTCGCCATCGCGGCCGCGCACGGCGATCATCGAGACCTCACGCACAAAATCGACGAAAGCCTCGACGATCAGCTTGGAATGCTTGATCTCGGCCCAGGCCTGCTCGGCCTGTTCGGGCGTCTTGAGTACCGCCTGCCCCTTGCCGTCATAGCCTTCGGTGACCGACTTAGCCACTACCGGGCAACCCAGTTCAAGGGCTGCTGCTTTCAGCTGCTCGGCGCTTTCCACCACCCGATAGGCCGGGGTGGGAATGCCCAGGCGCTCGAACAACGTCTTTTCTTCCACCCGGTTCTGGCATACCGCAATCGCACGGCTGCTTGGATACACCGGCTTGCGCGCTTCGATCTCGCGTACCAGCTCGACGGGCAAATGTTCGAATTCGTAGGTCACTAGGTCCACCTGGTCGAGAAAGGTCTCGAGCTGGGTGTTTTCCGGGTCGACAATCACCTCCCCAATGCCCACGCTGGGGTTGCCAGTGGTGTCCAGAAACGTGAACCGATTACCCAGAGGATAACCGGCCAGTGCCAACATCCGGCCCAGCTGGCCAGCTCCCAATATGCCGATATTCATGGTGCTATCCTCATTGCGGTTCAGGCTCATTGTGACTCGGGGGTGGGACGCGGGTCCGGGTTATCAAGCACGTTCTGCGTCTGCTCGGAACGAAACGCCTCGACGGCCTCGCGCACGGCCTTATCATGCAAGCCGACGATCTGCGCTGCCAGAAGTCCGGCATTGGTGGCACCTGCCTTGCCAATCGCCAGCGTGCCCACGGCAATGCCTCCCGGCATCTGAGCAATCGAGAGCAATGAATCCAGTCCCTTGAGCGCCTTGGACTCCACCGGCACACCCAAGACAGGAAGCGGCGTTTGCGAGGCCACCATCCCCGGCAGGTGCGCTGCACCACCGGCACCGGCCACAATCACCTGAAGGCCACGGTCGGCGGCGGATTTGGCATAGTCGAACAGCAAATCCGGGGTGCGATGTGCCGATACCACACGGGTTTCATAGCTCACGCCCAGACGCTCCAGCATGGCGACGGCATGTTCCATTACCGGCCAATCCGACTTTGACCCCATGATCACACCCACCTTGGGCGAGCTGTTCGACGACATCCATAACTCCTCGGCCAAGCGGCCAATCGAGAAAACGCGGTGCAATGACACCCGAAAAATAAGGCGCACAGTCTACCAGAGCCAGCCATTCGCAGGGCATTTGCCTCGGCAATGAAATTTTCATCATTTTTCCATTGAAAATGCGCTGCGATTAGCGGCATTCTGTGCCTGTCGCAATTGCCTATTGGAGCACCATGAGTACGGCACATTCGTTCGCTGGCACGGATCTGGTTGATCCTCCGCGAAGCAGCCCTGACCTCGACGTCAGGGAACTGGAAAAACGCACGCGCTTGATGCGCATTCTTACCCGGCTGATTGCCGCCTCGGAATTGGGAAGCCGTGAAATCGCTCAGCGTGCAGGCCTTCCCGTGCAGAAGATTAGCGACCTGCTATCCGGTCGCCTGGAACATTTGAGCCTCGATGAATTGCTCATCCTGCGCCGCACCATCGAACCGGAGCTCACGCCACCATAAGACCAGTGCGACGTTGCTATACCCACCTATCTCGAACGACAAGCGCGCCTATGGCGCGCTTGTTATTCTGTGCCTTGAATGGCCTAGACTGCGGATTGATGAAGCCTAGCGCTTTCAAATTTCGCGTTGTTCAAATTCCTTGGCCGCCTCGATCGCCTCCTGTTGTGTTTCATGTTCACTGACCACCACCTCGTTTTCGGGCTCCGTTTCATCTATCACATGCCAACCGATCACGTTCTGATGCAGATCGTCGGCCTCATAGATAGGCTCGATACGGGCTTGTTTATTGTTCGCCTTAGGCATATTGACTCCTGTTAAAATTCTGTCTCGATAAAAGCACGTAGTCACTTCTCACCTTAGCCAAGTCCGCTGGTCTTGCAACGCCGCTTGCCACTCGATCCAATTGCCACTCGTCCCAAGAGGCATCGAGTTGATAGCAGACTCGACCCTTATGCTATGGCACCATACGCCTTGCCTGACCAGCCCCGAAACTGCCTGACTAGCCCCGAAACCTCGCGAAGGAACCGCCATGCTCAGCACTGCCGCCGCTCTTACACCCGGTTTCATGGTCATCCATGGCAACCGCATGGAAGACCTGCGCGGCCTGGCGGTGGAATGGATGCAGCGCCATCCTCTCGGCCCGCTGGAAAACGAGACCATCCTGGTACAGAGCAACGGCATCGGCCAGTGGCTGAAACTGGCGCTGGCCGAAGACGCGGCCCAGGGCGGGGCGGGTATCGCCGCCGCACTGGATATCAGCTTGCCGGCACGCTTTCTGTGGCAGGCGTATCGCTCGGTGCTCAACGCCCATGAAGGTGGGGGCGAAACAGACGCCGTGCCCACCACCTCGCCCTTCGACAAGTCTCGCCTGGTATGGCGATTGCTGCGCCTGCTGCCGGAATTGGTCGAACGCGAAGAGTTCGCTGCGCTGCGCCAGTTTCTGGATGGTGATAACGACTTGCGCAAGCACCATCAACTCGCCGAGCGCCTGGCCGACCTTTTCGACCAATATCAGGTCTATCGCGCCGACTGGCTGGAAGTCTGGGCCGAAGGACAGGACACCTTGCTCGGCGCCCATGGCGAACCCAAGCCCCTGGACGATGCTCAGCGCTGGCAACCGGCGCTGTGGCGGGCTGTCTGTGAAAGTGTCGCCAACGACATCGCCCAGGATGACATTTCTTCGAGCCGTGCCCAGGTGCATCGGCGCTTTCTCGACGCCACCCAGGCATTCAGCGCGTCTCAACCTCCGCCCGGCCTGCCGCGCCGGGTGATCGTGTTCGGCATTTCCTCACTGCCCCAGCAAACCCTGGAAGCCCTGGCCGCCATCGCCCGCTTCAGCCAAGTGCTGCTGTGCGTGCATAATCCCTGCCAGTATTACTGGGCCGATATCATCGAGCACAAGGAGCTTTTGAGAGCCACAAGTCGTCGCCAACGGCGCAAGAGCGGTATGCCCGAACGCCTGGATGTGCTGGGCGCAGGCGATGGCGAAGCCGATCTGCACCTGCACGCCCAACCGCTGCTGGCGGCCTGGGGCAAGCAGGGGCGCGATTACCTGCGCCTGCTCGACGAACACGACGACGCCGGTGCCTATCAGGGGTTGTTCGAACATCAGGCGCTGCGTATCGATCTGTTCGAACCCTTCGTCGATGAGTCGGACAAGCCCCGCCTGCTGCATCAACTGCAGGACGACATCCGCGAACTGCGCCCCTTAGCGGAAACCCGCGAGCACTGGCCGAACGCTGATCCCCGTCAGGACGCGTCCATCGTGTTTCATGTCACTCATGGCCCCCAGCGCGAAGTGGAAATACTCCACGACCAGCTGCTCGCCGCCTTTAGTGGCGACCCCGAGTTGCGCCCCCGAGACATCATCGTGATGGTGCCGGATATCGACCAGTATGCCCCGCATATACGGGCGGTCTTCGGCCGGCTCGAACGCGACGACCCGCGCTATATTCCCTTTACGCTTTCCGACCAGGGTAGCCGCCACCGTTTACCGCTGTTGATTGCCCTGGAAACCCTGCTGCGCCTACCCGAACTGCGCCTGTCGGTGAGCGAGCTTCTGGACCTGCTGGAGGTACCTGCACTGCGTGCACGCTTCGGTATCCAGGAAAGTGACCTCCCGACTCTCGCGCGCTGGATTCAAGGCGCCGGCATTCGCTGGGGGCTGCACAGCGGCCAGCGTCACAACCTGGACCTGCCTGAGGGCATGGAACAGAACACCTGGGCGTTCGGCCTACGCCGTTTGCTGTTGGGCTACACCCTGGGCAATGCCGGAAGCGGCGCCTGGCAAGGCATCGAGCCTTTCGATGATATCGGCGGCCTGGAAGCCGCCCTGGCCGGCGCCTTGGCCGGTTTGCTCGAAACGCTGGAGGACTGGTGGGAAAAGCTTCAGAGCCCGAGCGATGCCCAACAGTGGGCACAGCGCTTGCGCGGTCTACTGGAAGCTTGTTTTCGCGCCGAGGACGCGCGCGACAGCCTGATGCTGACCCAGCTCGAAGACGCCCTGCAACGTTTTCAGGAAAGCACCGAGGAAGCCGGGCTAGTGAATGAGCTGCCGCTGGCCATCGTCCGCGAACATTGGCTGGAACAGATCGATGAGCACAGTCTCTCCCAGCGCTTCATGGCCGGGGCGGTCAACTTCGCCACCCTGATGCCGATGCGCGCGATTCCCTTCAAGCGCGTCTGCCTGCTGGGCATGAACGACGGCGACTACCCCAGAAGCCATCCCCCGCTGGATTTCGATCTGATGAACGTCGACTACCGCCCCGGCGATCGCTCGCGCCGCGAGGATGACCGCTACCTATTTCTGGAGGCCTTGCTTTCGGCGCGTGACCAGTTCTATCTCAGTTGGGTGGGACGTAGCATCGTGGATAACTCCGACAAGCCGCCTTCGGTGCTGGTCGGCCAGCTGCGCGACCATCTCAAGGCGGGCTGGCGAGACAGCCAGGCAGATGCAGACGCCGGGGAAGCGTTGCTCGCGGCCCTGACCACCGAACACCCCTTGCAGCCGTTCAGCCGTGTCTACTTCCCCAGCCCCGCGCAACACGCCGCTTGCGATGTCGCCGCCCAGCGATTGATCACCTATGCCCATGAATGGCGCGAGGTACACAGCGATCCTCTGGTACTCAGCGACCTTCCGAATAAGCTTTCGCAAGACGCGGAAACCGAAGGCCCTCTGGCCGCTTTCGAGCAGGATAACCCCCTGACGCTGAGCCAGCTGGGCAATTTTCTGCGCGACCCGACCAAGGCGTTTTTCACCACCCGGCTCAAGATCTACCTCGAACAGCAGGATATCCTGAGCCTCGACCAGGAACCCTTCACCCTGAACGGCCTGGAAAACTGGCAGCTGCAAGATACCCTGATCCAGGCGCAGCGCCACGCCATCGACAACGGCCAGCCGCGTGAGCAGGCATTGCACGACACACTCGAACGCCTGCAAGGCCAGGGTGTATTGGCCATGGGCGCCTTCGCCGAGCGTATGCGCCAGCAGCTCGCCGACCCCATGGCGGCGCTGTTCGAGGACTACGCGAACGCCCTGGAAGAGTGGCCCCATGCCATGGAGGAACCACAGCCGGTGTATTATTCGCACCCCGGCTCGCCACCGCTGGAGGACTGGCTGGACGCCATACGCACCGATAGTCACGGCAACCGCTGCCGGTTGCTGCTACTCAGCAGCAGCCTGATCAAGAAAAAAACCTACCACTGGCATCACTTGCTGCGTCCCTGGGTTTCGCATTTGGCGGGTAACCTGGAAAGCCCCATGACCACGCAACTTCTTTCTAAGGCAGGAAACGTCACCCTGGCACCGCTGGAAGCCGAAGCCGCTCGCCGGCATCTTGAGAGCCTGATCACCACCTGGCAGTCTGGTATGCGCATGCCGCTGCCTCTGGCACCGGCCACCGCTTTTGCCTGGCTGGCCAAGGAAGGCACGCCGGACAGCGATGCCCAGAGCGATGCCTGGCGCGCCGCCGCCAAGGCTTATGAGGGAGATGATTTCGCTTCCGGCGAAGTCGCCCGTAACCCCTACCTGGCGCACCGCTGGCAGCGTTTTTCGGCGCTGACCGAAGCCAACCGTCACCCGGAAAGCCCTGCCGGTCACGATTTTGCCGAATACGATTTCGCCAGCCTGACCCAGCGGTTGCTGGCGCCGGTTTATCAGGCGGTAAAGGGAGGGGGGAAATGAGCGAGATCAGCCAACTCGACCCCTTGAGGTTTCCGCTGCACGGCAGCCGCCTGATCGAAGCCAGCGCCGGTACCGGCAAGACCTTTACCATCGCCTTGCTCTACGTGCGCCTGGTGCTCGGCGCCCGCCATGCCGACGATGAAGCCGCCTATGCCCGGCCGCTTACCCCCCCGGAAATTCTGGTGGTGACCTTCACCAATGCCGCCACTCAGGAGCTGCGTGAGCGGATTCGGGCAAGGCTCGTCGAGGCCGCCGAGGTCTTCCTGCAACCCGAACGCGAGCCCGAAGGTGACGAGCTACTGCTGGCACTGCGTCAGGACTACGATCCGGCCGGCTGGTCGGCCTGTGCCCGGCGCCTGCAACTCGCCGCCGAATGGATGGACGAAGCCGCCGTGTCCACCATTCACAGCTGGTGCTATCGCATGCTGCGCGAGCACGCCTTCGACAGCGGCAGCCTGTTCTCGCTCAACCTGGAAAACGATCAGAACGAACTCGAACAGGAGGTGGTGCGCGACTACTGGCGCAGCTTCTACTACCCCCTGGCGAGCGACGAATTGAGCGTGATTTGCCGTTACTGGGAGTCGCCGGAAGCCCTGCACGCCACCTTGCGAAACCTGCTGCCCGAATGCGCGGCCCTGGGGGCCAAGGCGCCGCCTCCCGACGCGGCCATCGCCACCAGCCAAGCGCAGATAAAGGCACGTCTGGACGCCCTCAAGGCACCCTGGGCCGCCTGGGTCGAGCAGCTTGTCGAGCTATTCGAACAGGCCGCCCAACAGAAGGCGTTCAAGGGGCAGAGCTTCAATGTGAAAAGCCGCAGCAGCTGGCTGGGCGCGCTGCGCGACTGGAGCGCGAGTGAGGCTATCTGGCCAGGCCTGACCCCCGCCGCCTGGAAACGCCTGACCCCCGAGGGCATGGCGGAAATCTGGCTCAAGGGCGAACCACCCGCCCATCCGGCGCTCGTCGCGCTGGCCACCTTGCCCGCCGAGCTCGATGCGCTGCCCGACCCCCATGCCGACTTGCTGACGCATGCGGTGCAATGGTGTCGCAAGCGCCTCGACCACGAGCAGCAACGCCGCGCCGAAATGGGCCCCAATGACTTGCTGCTCCACCTTGGCCGCGCTCTTGAAGGCGACAATTGCGACGCCTTGAGCGAGCAGATACGCCGGCAGTTCCCGGTGGCGCTGGTCGATGAATTTCAGGACACCGACCCCGTCCAGTACCGGATTTTCGATTGCGTCTACCGCATCGGTGAAAACCGGCCCGACAATGGCGTCTTTCTGATCGGCGACCCCAAGCAGGCGATTTACGCCTTTCGGGGCGCCGATATTCACACCTACCTGCAAGCACGGCGCGATACCGCCGGGCGCCATGTCACCCTGGGCACCAACTACCGTTCCTGCGCGGCCATGGTGGACGCCGTCAATCACTGCTTCAGCCATGCCGACCAGCACCCCAGCGGGGCCTTTCTGTTCAAGGAGGAAGACGCCTCCAACCCGGTGCCCTTTCATGCGGTAACCGCCAAGGGGCGCAAGGACTCGCTTACCCTGGACGGCAAGCCGCTGGCGGCCATGACCCTGTGGCAGCTGGACGCCGATGAGCCCCTGGCCAAGGGTGCCTATCAAACGGCCATGGCCGAACGCTGTGCCTCCTACATGGTCGAGCTGTTGGCTCAAGGCCGTCAGGGTCGGGCCGGTTTCACCGGCGAGAAACAATTCCAGCCGCTTGCCCCTTCGGACATGGCGGTGCTGGTCAACGGCCTGGGTGAGGCGCGGGCGATCCGCCAGGCACTGTCCCGTCGCGGAGTGAAAAGTGTCTATCTTTCCGACAAGGACAAGGTATTCACCTCCCCCATCGCCGCTCAGCTCGAGTCCTGGCTACGCGCCTGCGCCGATCCCAGTGACGACCGCCTGTTGAGAACCGCCCTGGCAAGCCCGGCATTAGGGCTAGATCTGGCAACCCTGGATGCCTTGAGCGGTTCCCAGGAACAGGACGACCTGGCCTGGGAAGCGCGGGTCATGCAATTTCGCGGCTACCATCAGCTGTGGCAACGCCAGGGAGTGTTGCCGCTGGTACGCCGCTTGATGAACGACTTCGCGGTTCCCGCACGGCTGCTGGAAAGCGGTGCCTCAGGCGAAGGCGAGCGCGCCCTCACCGACCTTTTGCATCTGGGGGAGCTGCTGCAGCACGCCAGCCAGGAACTCGACGGCGAACATGCGCTGATCCGCTTTCTGGCCGAGGCCATCGCCGATCCGACAGGCCAAGGCGACGCCCACAAACTGCGCCTGGAAAGCGATGCCGACTTGGTGCAGGTGATCACCATTCACAAGTCCAAGGGGCTGGAATACCCGCTGGTGTTCCTGCCGTTCATCTGCAATCAACGCCCCACCAAGGCGAGCGATTCACCGCTGCGCTGGCACGATGCCCAGGGCCGGTTGCAAATCAGCCTATCGGCCGATGAACAGACAGTGGCGATTGCCGACCGCGAGCGCCTGGGCGAGGATCTGCGCAAGATTTACGTGGCCCTGACCCGCGCCCGCCACGCCACTTGGCTGGGCATGGCGCCGCTCAAGGGGCTGGAAGACAGCGCCATCGGCCAGATGCTCAACGACGGCAAGCCCATCGCGGCAGACAAGTTCGGCGAGGCGCTGGCCGCGCTCAAGGGAGGGGAAGACAAGGCCTGCGGCGCCATCACTCTCTCAGCGGCGCCTCCCGTCACGGCACAGCGGATCGATCTCAGCCAGGACGACACTCTGCTGGGCGACGCCCTGATTCCCCTGCGCCCCGCCCGCGAGCATTGGTGGATCGCCAGTTACTCGGCATTGCGGATTTCCGCCTCGCTGGAGCCCGCCACCGCCCAGGAAGCCAATGTTTTCGAAGTGCTCGAAGAGCCCCAGGACAGCAGCCGTTACCCCGGGCCGCTCGCGCCCACGCTGCATCGTTTCCCCCGCGGCCCCGGCCCCGGCACTTTCCTGCATGGGCTTTTGGAATGGGCCGGCCGCCAAGGCTTCGCTCAGGTGGCAGGCGACCCCGCCGCACGCCGCGACATGCTCGCCCGGCGCTGCCAGCTGCGCGGCTGGACCCCGTGGCTCGCCACCCTCGATGGCTGGTTCGAAGCCCTGCCGGCCACCCCCCTGCCGCTGCCCGGTGTGGCGGATGGCGCTTCGCTGCAGCTGCGCGAACTCAGCGCCTACCAGGTGGAAATGGAATTCTGGTTCGCCTCGCACCGGGTCGACACGCGAAAGCTCGATGCCATCGTCAGCACTCACACCCTTTCGGGGACGCCACGCCCGTCGCTGGATGCCGATACGCTCAACGGCATGCTCAAAGGCTTCATCGATCTGGTATTCGAATACCAGGGCCGCTATTACGTGGCCGACTGGAAGTCCAACCACCTGGGCGTGGATGACGACGCCTACCGCCGGGCCGCGATGCTTACCGCCATGGCCGAGAAACGCTACGACCTGCAGTTCGCGCTCTATTTGCTGGCGCTGCATCGTTTGCTCAAGTCGCGCTTGCCCGACTATGACTACGACCGCCACATCGGTGGCTCGCTGACGGTATTCCTGCGCGGTACCAACCAGCCCGAAAGCCGCGGTGTCTATGCCGAGCGTCCGCCTCGGGCGTTGATCGAACGGCTCGATGCACTGTTTCAAGGTCAGGCGTCGCTTCAGGGCCGGGAAGAGCTCACGGAGAGAAGCGCATGAGAGACTTGTTCGAAGGCCTGGATGAGCCCGTCGTGCCCCACCCGGCATTGAACAGCGTCGATGAACTCTTCGCCCTGCTCGAACGCTGGGTGGAGCGCGATTGGTTGCGGGCGCTGGACCGTGCGCTGGTGGTTTTTCTGCATCGCGAAGTGCAAGACGCCCCGCCGCTGTTGTTACTTGCCGCAGCGCTCGCCAGCCATCAGCTGGGGCGCGGCCATGTGTGTCTGGACCTTGCGACCACGCTGGCCGCCCCGGACCTGGCGCTTTCGCTGCCCCCGGAAGGTGACGACCTCAACGACCCACCGCCGCTGCCCAGCCAAGTGCTCGGCAGCCTGACCCAGCAAACCTGGCAGGCAGCTCTGGCACATCCCGTCCTGATCGAGCATGGCGTTTCCGAAGGCAGCGGTACCACGCCATTGGTGCGCCGGGATATCGCCGGCACCACCCGGCTTTATTTGCGCCGTTACTGGCAATACGAGCAGGATATTCGTGGGCAGATCAGTACCCGGCTTGACCAGCCCTCCTGGACGCACTCCCCTACCCAAGCCAGCTTTTCAAACGTCTTGCCGGCGGCGCTGGAGGCGTTGTTTCCCTCGGCCCAGGCTGAGGCGCTCGACTGGCAGAAACTCGCCTGCGCCCTGGCCTGTCGTTCGCCTTTCGCCGTGATCACCGGCGGTCCGGGCACCGGCAAGACCACTACCGTGGTCAAGCTATTGGCCCTGCTTCAGGCATTGCAGCTGGGCGAAGAGGAAAGTGAGCGCCCACTGCGCATCAAGCTTGCCGCGCCCACCGGCAAGGCCGCGGCACGCCTGAACGAGTCCATCGCCAAGCAGGTCGAGGAGCTTGATTTACACAGCCTGGCAAGCCTTGGCGGCAACACCTCAGGGGTAGAGCAAGGCGTCGACCGGCTGCGCCAGGCCATTCCCACCCAGGTCAGCACCTTGCACCGATTGCTCGGCTCACGCCCCGATACCCGCCACTTTCGCCACCATGCGGGTAACCTTCTTCCACTGGATGTCTTGGTGGTCGATGAGGCCTCGATGGTGGATATCGAGATGATGGCCGCCCTGCTCAATGCCTTGCCGTCTCGCGCTCGGCTGGTACTGCTGGGTGACAAGGATCAGCTCGCCTCGGTGGAAGCGGGTGCCGTGCTGGGCGATCTATGTCAGAACGCAGTAAGCGCTCGCTACACCCCCGACACCTGTACCTGGCTCGAACAGATGACCGGCACCACGATTCCCGCCGCCTATCGGGCGAAAGACGGCCAGGCGCTGGACCAGGCCATTGCCATGCTGCGGGTCAGCCACCGCTTCGATGCGGACAGCGGCATAGGTCGCCTTGCCCAGGCAGTCAATCGCCCCTTGGATGAAAGCCACAGCCCAGCGGATAAACGCCGGGCGGTGCGCAAGGTATTTCAACCCGACGAGCAGCATAAAAGCTACGTGGATATCAGCCAGCTGCGCCTCGAAAATGCGGACGATCCGGCGTTGGCGCGGCTGGTGGTCAACGGCAACCCCGGCGGCTTTCCCAACCATGGGCAAGGGCGGCATGATCGCAAGGGCTCGTTACTTTCTCCCCCTACCGGCTACCGCCACTATCTGGAAACCTTGTCCGCCAAGCGGCCGCCGCCATTGGCAACGCTCGAACACCAGCGCCCATTGTTCGACGCCTGGGCACTGGATGTACTGAAAGCCCACGGCAGTTTTCAGCTACTCTGCGCCCTGCGCAAGGGCCCTTGGGGAGTGGAAGGACTCAACCCACGTATCGCCCGAGCCCTGCGCCGCGCAAGGCTGTTCGAAGCCGGCGACCATGAGCTCGAGCACGGCTGGTATGAAGGCCGCCCGGTGCTGGTCACGCGCAACGATTACAGCCTGGGCCTGATGAATGGGGATATCGGCATCAGCCTGGCGCTGCCCAACCCTCAAGCGCCTGCCCGCAAGCTATTGCGTGTGGCCTTTTCCGCCAACGACGGCAGTGGACGCATCAAGTGGGTATTGCCCTCGCGCCTACAGGCGGTGGAAACCGTTTTCGCCATGACCGTGCATAAGTCCCAAGGCTCGGAATTCACGCATACCGCCCTGCTGCTCCCCGATGCCCCCAACCCTATTCTCACCCGTGAGCTGGTCTACACTGGCATTACCCGCGCGCGCCACTGGCTTTCGCTGGTAGAAAGCGGGCGCGGCATGCTGGATGACGCCGTTACCCGTGAAGTCACCCGAATCAGCGGCCTGGGGCAGCTGTCATCCACTACCGGCTAGCGGCGGCTTCTGAGAGAGGAAAATCGATGAAAACAACCAACCGTGGGGGTCGTTTGCCGACGCTTGCGACAGGCTTGGCATTGCTGGCGTTACTGCTTGGCGGATTATTGATAGCCGGGGCCGGGCCGGCCTATCGGCTGGAGCTATTCACGCTGGGAGAGGCCTTCAATACGCTGCGCTTCGGGGTTTACGCCACTATTGGCGCCGCTGCAATAGGCCTGGTCGCACTGCTTATCGCGGCGATCTGTCGCCGCACGGCACCGGCGCTACTCAGCGGGCTCGCCATTCTCGGGGCTATTGCCCTATTGAGCGTACCTTGGCAACACTGGCAGCGTGCCCAGGCCGTGCCGCCGATCCATGACATTACCACCGATACCCAAGACCCGCCCGCCTTCGAGGCACTGGCTCAGGCGCGGGAAGAAGCCCCCAATGCAGTGGACTACCCCGGCGAGGCCACCGCGCGTCAGCAGCGCCAGGCCTATCCGAATGTCGAACCGTTAGTGGTGCAAGCCTCGATGGAAACGGTACTTGGTGCCGCACAGGCGGAAGTCGAAAATGCCGGTTGGCAACTAGCCGCCGTCACCGACGACAAAATCGAAGCCACCGCCACCACGGCCTGGTTCGGCTTTCAAGACGATGTGGTCATACGCCTGACCCAAACCGACGACGGGGTACGTGTCGACATGCGATCCGCCTCGCGTATCGGCCGTAGCGATATGGGAACCAACGCCGCGCGTATCAAGGCATTTCTGGAAAGACTGGAAGAGCGGTTGGCGTGAAAAATCGAGCTAGCCCCACCGTCATGAATGGCCCGGAGGGAATATTAAAAATTTCTGCTTTACCATCTTGCTTGCAGGGCCAAAGACTATTTGTTTTTCAGATATCTTTTTCCAAGCTGGAATCGGCACATTCCAGATGCAGATAAAGCGCATCGAAATCCGCATACTCTTTCATGCCATTCCAGTCATCAATGTGAAACTTCTTATTCTTGAAAGTAATTAGTCCTTCTTTAAGAAGCCTCTGCATCACCCTGTTGGTATGTACTTGCGTGATACCTATGGCCTCGCCAAGTTGCGCCTGTGTCAAAGGTAATTCAAAACGATGGTCATCCGTCAAACCGGCGGCACGCGCACGTATAAGGAGCTCACAGAGCAAATGTGCCAGGCGTTGATCGGAGGAGCGCAGGCCTAGATTGACCAGCCATTCCTGAAGAATTGATATATCGATCAATGATGTCCAATTCAGGGATTGAGCAAGATGCGGATGATTTTCATAGATATTATAAATTTCATGATGGGGTATAAAACCGATCTTTGAAGGAACCAGAGCGGAAATAGTATGGTCCATCTTCTTGGCCAATGTCGTATGGAGGTTGCAGAAATCCCCTGGAAGCTGGTAATTGAGCACCTGCTTTTTTCCAGCATGGTTATTTCTGAAGCGACTCACCCACCCTTCCATCACAAGGTAAACGTGCTTGGGGGATTCACCTTGCCGGATAATGTCTTCATCCCTAGCAAAAAACTTCTCACTAACAATGGCCTTCTCAAGAATTTTAATTTCTTGAGAAGTATGCTCCTGAAAATTCTGCAGCTTATTAACTAGGCACCTTATATTTTTAATAAATTTCTCACTTCATAATCTTATAATCTTATAATCTTATAATCTTATAATCTTATAATCTTATAATCTTATAAACTTATAAACTAATAAACTAATAAACTAATAAACTAATAAACTAATAAAAAATCCTAACTCAGATTAGGATAGCAGGCAATCGAATGCTTCGCATAATTACAAAAATAAAAAAATAGCCCAACCTTTACAAAGGCTGGGCTACCACCTCGTCGCTCTTCCATGCGGCGCCGTCCTGGCTTGTCTTCCATGCAGTGCCGTCCTGGCTTGTCTTCCATGCAGTGCCGTCCTGGCCTGTCTTCCATGGCAGCCGTCCTTGGCTTGTTCCGATGTTACTGCTCCGTGGAAATTAGTATCCCAAGCTACCGAACACCCTCACATTAACTTTAATCAATTTCTGAACGATAATTTTCTTGCAATGTGTAGATCAGCTAAATCTTGAAATCACCCTGGGAATATTTTCAGGCACCCTTTCCCTCCTCATCCAAGGTGAAATTGGGCGGGTCACTGGCAGGAAAGGACTCTTCACTGGCTTCGTCCAGTTCACGCTCCCTTCGGCGTGCCGCTGGTTCATCTATGGGGAGCTCGGTATAAGAATTCCTTTTCGCGCGCCCATCAAGCGTCGTCGCACACCCGAAAGTCGTCAAGGCGATGTGTTAGCCTTGAGTGAAGCCATAGAGCAATGACCATGAGGTAAACCATGCTTAGTATCTCCAATACGGTGGAACTGGCCGATTGGGAAATCGACATCAGCCAGATCCGCGCTCAGGGAGCAGGCGGACAGAACGTCAATAAGGTCGCCTCTGCCGTGCATCTGCGTTTCGATATTACACATTCCAGCCTGCCGCCCTTCTACAAGGAGCGCTTGATGGCATTTTCCGACCAGCGCATCAGCAAGGAAGGCATTATCGTGATCAAGGCACAAAGCTTTCGTACGCTGGAATTGAATAAAGAAGATGCGCTGGCACGGCTCAAGACACTCATCCAGAGCGCCGTGAAGGAACAGAAAGTCAGACGTCCCACAAAACCCACCAAGGGCTCTCAACGCCGACGCGTGGACAAGAAAACCCAAAAGGGAAAGACCAAGGTATTACGCGGCAAGGTATCTTCCTGAACAGGTTTGTGGGTCTTGAACAGCAAAACGCCCGATAGCGGTTAAGCATATCGGGCGTTTTCAGGTGGCTCGCTGCCGGCTCTTTCAGGCCTAGCCTGGCGTATCCTTGTGTCGGCTGCTGAGAATATGGTGGAGACTATTGCATTCTCGCACCATGGGATCTTCGAAGTTGACGCGAATTTCCGAGCGCGCCAGTACATGGCTTTTACCGGTAATGGTATTTTCTACCACGGCATGGCTGTTTTCTTCGTGCACGGCCACAAATTCCCCGATAAAACCGGTATCCCTCAGGGACACGGTTTCAAGCTTGTCCCCCGGTTGAATCAGCCCTTGATAGTTCATCAAGGCCAGGCGTGCTGAAGTACCGGTGCCCGTGGTACTGCGACAGATCACCCCCGGGTGAACGTAAGTGGCTGAACGTGAGCGATAAAAGCCTTGTCCCACTTGTGCAAGCGGCCCCATGAAATGCAGAAACGGCAAGGGACCGACATCACCTAAGGTGTAGTGGGAAAACCCGCTTCTGGCCTGAATCGCTTCGACGATTGCATGGGCACACTTCGCCAGGCGATGCTCTTCTTCCCGGATCAGGGAGAAACCCAGCTGGGTGGCATCCACCATGGCGTAGAACCCGCCGCTGTAGGCGATGCTATAGGTCACCTCACCAATCGAGGGCACGTGAATGGTGGTCTGATAGGTATCAATGTAACTGGGCAAGCCGCCACAGGTGATGGTCTCGACCACCCCGTTTTCGACATGCGCTTCGATATGTACCAGGCCGGCCGGGGATTCCAGCATGAACTGCTGGTTGCCTTCCTGTTTTGCAATCATGCCACTTTCCAGCAAGGCCGTAGCGGTACAGATGGTATTGGAACCGGAGTAGATCGGATATCCCATCACTTCCATGATGATATAGCCCGCCTGGGCATCCGGATGCGTGGCGGGAACGATCAGGTCCACCGACATCTCGGGAAGCCCGTAGGGCTCATTGAGTAATAATTTGCGCAGGCCATCGGCGTCATCGCGCAGGTATTCCATCTGTTCGCGCACCGTGGCGCCGGGCAGAGGGTCGATACCCCCGGTGACGATACGGCTGACATCGCCGCCGGCATGGGTTTCCATCACCTGGAGGATCAGCTCGTTGCGCATCACGTTGTCTTCTGCCTTCATTGCCTGGTCTCCAGCGCGAAAGGGGCACCCCGGGTTTGCCATTGAGCATCGGGAACAATCACGATCTTGCCAAGGTAATCATTGCCACGATTGACGAAGTAGGTTTCGGCTTCATGGAGTTCGGAAAGCTTGAACGCGGCATGCAGCACCGGCTTCAACTGGCCACTACGAATCCAGGCCACCAGTTGTTCGGCCTCTTCACGGGTACCGTGGGAAACCCCGAAAATCTGCACTTGATAGAGGTAAATTCGGGTCCACAATATCTCGCTGACATTACTTCCGCTCGCCCCGGCAATACTCAGGCGAGGGTAAGTCGTGCGCTGCTTCATGTCGAATATCATGGCATCGATGAAACGGTCGGTCATTTCGCCGCCGACCAGATCCATTACCGCATCGAGGGGTCGGCCATCGGTCAGCGCGCGAACCTTATCGGTGAAATTGGCCATGTCCGAACGGTCGATGACAGCCTGCGCACCCAAGGCCAGCAGTGCTTCGGCCTTTTCCTGCTGGCTCAAGGCGTAAGGAATCGCGCCCATCACCCGGCATAACTGTATCAAGGCCGTGCCTACCCCACCGCTGGCCCCGGTCACCAAGACGCGCTCACCCGCCTTTACACCTGCTGCATTGAGCATATGCAGGGCGGTCTGGTAGGAACACATTCCCATGGCGGCGAGCTCGGCATCGGCCAGCTCCGGGTTATCCACGCGATGGAATTGATCCGAGGGCACGGCGATATATTCGGCAAAGCCGCCATCGGCACCATGGCCGTAGTAATCCGGAACCAGGTTGATGTCGCGTCGCTCGTCAGGGTAGAGGTTGAAGTCGAGAAGCCCCCGCTCACCGATACGCGCGATATCGACATCTTCGCCGACCGCCACTACATGCCCGACCACATCAGCCCCTTGAATTCGCGGGAAGGTGAGCGTCGCGGAACCGCCCATCTGAAAGGACGTCACTTCGCCTTTATCCTTGGTGGGATAAAGCCCTTCACGCGCCTTGCGGTCGGTGTTGTTTTTCGCCGTCGCCGTGACGCGTACCAGCACCTCGCCTTTTTCAGGGGCGGGCGTCGGGACATCTTCACGGTACTTGAGCTTGTCGATGCCACCATGCCCAGTCAGCAGCATTGCCGCCATGCGGGTGGGTATTTCCAATGAATCGTTCTCCAGAGAGCTATCGGGCTTCATGGAATTTCTCCTCGCGTTGGGCGCAAATTTTTTGCCAAGCATGGCCTGGGTGAAAAAATTATAGGAAGTAATAAAAGATGAAACCCAATGTCACTGCCATGAAAGCGAAAGCCAGCAACGCAAGCAGACCGTCCCTCGCCATCAGCGATAGGCCAAACAAGGTAAGCGCTAACCCCGCGCCATTGGCCGTAAACGGTACCACTTCCATCGGCGGCATCGCCAGCGCGATGAGAATGCAGGCAATGGCAATCGCATAAGTACCTATTCCTTTAGTGAAAACTGTCAAGCGAGGCCGAAGAAAGCGATCAAGAAACTTTGCCGGCGGCCGCATCCACTTGATTGCCTTGTGGAATTTCTGCTTTTCAACGAAACGGTCCAGCAGCCAATTCGGTAGCCAGAAATAACGCCGTCCCAAAATCAATTGGCCCGCCACGATAAATACCACCGCTGCCATCACGGTAGGCACGCCTGGTATATCGCCCACCACAGGCAATAGGGTAATAATCCCGGGAAACAGCAGGAGCGGGCCGAACGACCTACGGCCTATCGAGGAAACCACATCTCTAACCCTGACTGTTTTATCCTGGTTTCCCTCGGCTTGACTGAAACGATCCAGCATCTGCTCCAAATCAGCGGGTTCGTTCGGGCTATCCATCAACGGCTCCTCCCTGCCTGAATAAGTTCAGTTTGCATAAGCCAGGCTCTGCTGGAAATCTCAGTGACCTCATTTCATTGCCACATGCATCGCATCATGTACGAGTCTGGAAGATAGCGCTACATTGACGACTGCCCCTACCTGCCTATTCTGGAGCCGCCGTCATGTACATTGATTACTTCTCTCTCCCGTGTGAATCGCCTATCGGTCTGCTGCAACTGCGCGCCACCGACCAAGGCATCACCCATATCGATTATGTAGAGAATGAGCTTGAACCCGTTCGCAGCCACCCATTACTCGAACGCTGCAAGACACAACTGGAAGAATATTTCACCGGGAGACGTCAACACTTCGACATCCCCTTGGCGGCTGCCGGCACGCCTTTTCAACAGCGGGTATGGGCGCAGCTGAGTGCCATTCCCTATGGCACTACCTGCAGTTATTCAGCGATTGCCGCACGCCTGCAGCAGCCCACCGCAGCTCGCGCCGTCGGCATGGCAAATAGCCGCAATCCCATTGTGATCGTCGTCCCTTGTCATCGAGTTATTGGTGGCAACGGGAGCTTGACCGGTTATGCAGGTGGGCTCCCTCGCAAACAGTGGTTGCTTCACCATGAAGCATAATGATGAACTTGCGCCGACCAAACACTTGAACTTTATAACCCAAGCACCCTATCCCGCAGTCTTCCATAGTAGGGCTGAGGTATTGTCAGAGACGCCAATGTCATCCACTGGTGAGGACGCATACTTAATAGCATTAATGAACACATATCCTTCTTAATTGGCCTCCCAACTCTCTTCTTCTCCACTGCCCAAGCAAGTATCTTACGATTTATTGCAGCCCTTAAATAATGCCTTTCAAGCCAAGACAGACCAACCTCACACTCCTTCTTCAAATCGAAGCAAGGATGAATATGAATCACATTGCTCTTGTTGCTTACAACACCGCTATTATGAAGCAACCACATACTCGTAACTGTGGGGTCATAGTGAACCATCTTGAGGTTGCATATCGCTTTCAACCAAAAATATACATCTCCGGCACGCTGATATCGCCCAACAGGAAACCCTCCCAGGTCGATGAACCTATCACGACGTATGCATGCACCGTTCATGTGAATAAAATCAGAGCGAGAAAACGCAGCTAGAGCTTCCTGACGACTCAGGACACCGCTTTTCAAGGAGTCCCTTCGTGGGACTAATCTATCTCCCTTCATCTTCTGAAAGGCGTTGACAAAAAGCTCAGTGGATGGGTTGTCCGAAATGGCGTCAGCAAACCTCGAAAGATGATCGTAAACAAGCAAATCATCGGCATCAAAAAAAACCAACCACTTGGATGTTGCCTGCTGTGCACCATAATTCCGCGCAGCATAGCCGCCAGGTCCCGGTTTGTCTCGCTGATATAATCGCAGTCTTCCCTTGCGCTCCTCTTGCAACAAGAGCTGAAGAGATCCATCCGTTGATGCATCATCAACTACAATGATCTCAAAATTTTTCAAGGTCTGATTATATAGACACGCAAGCGAGTCCATCAAAGTTGAAACCTTGTTATGTACTGGCACTATCACCGAAAATAAATTCATGAACCCACCTTATTCATCCGATTAAATTGATCTTGGAAAAAACTGGTAATATTTCAGGAAGGCCCACACTGATAAATCCTTAATGGCACACATTGACTGTCAACCGGATAATTCATGTATTCAACAGCAGGTGAAAAAAAGAAACCTTCGACTAACCCTATTGTAACGATACTGGCTTTCTTTAACTGCCCCCTGCGCAAAAGCTTGAATATCATAAACAAATCTAAACCCATGATCATTAGTAGCTTATGAGTAGTGCGATACTTCCTGGTGACAAATATTCTATTCCTTATCAAGTATCTATGATATTTAAGGCGTGCGTCACTGCTTTCAGAAATTATATTCAGCACCCCTTTCTCTTGTCGTAAATGCATCACCCTGCTGGCACCGACAACAAACCCGGGAACATCTTTCGTTATTCTTAATGTATACTCGGTATCTTCACCCCAGATAAACATGGCGGAAATAGGCAAACCATACTTTTCCAAGGTACTGCGAGGGACAAGAATAGATACAAAAGTTGCGCGATCGACGGCGACCACACCATATTGAGCAAACTTTGGCCAATCCTGGTAACCAATGTGATTCTTTGTTTTGTCAATGGACGGTGAGTTGGTCACATAACCATTTTCCGTGAAAGCAGTGGAAATCAGATATGCTCTATCAATGCCATTCTTATCGAGTGTACTGTCTGCCTCAGTCAGCCTTTGCAAGGCACGCGGCTCCGGAATAACATCATCATCCATCATCCAGACAAAATCGGCACCTTCCTGATAAGCAATACGAAACCCGGCATTGAACCCACCAGCGGCACCTACATTATTCGAAAGCAAATACACCTTAAGATTAGGATAGTCCAATTCACTCAGCATCTTTTGTGTATCATCATTACTGGCATTGTCAACGACAATCACCTGATCACAAGAGCGTGTTTGTGAATAAATGGCACCTAGACATTGTTGGAGCAAATCCTGCCGATTGTAGGTGAGTACCACCGCGATCACCTTGCTCATAGCGCCTCCTGCCAAAATGTGTCCTTGAAAGAACTCAGCCGTTTGTCGAGTACCACATCAAAACAGGGTCTCGGCACGCTCGGATATCAAGGGTCAAGTCGAGTCTTTCTCTAAAATGATTCCAGATACGCTATCGCTCCGGAATGCGTAGGCATGTTTCTGAGGCCTTACGATCGAACGAAGCCGATGGATACATTCAGCCAGGCAACTATGAAACTGAGTTAACCCGCCAGAGGCGAGCTCATTCAGTCACTCGGTGACAGACAGATACGCAGTTTCTAACCGGAAGTCAGTCCGCATACTTTTTCTTCGCAATCAGTAATTCATTATTGGAGTCTACCCAACCCGCCACGGCCATCTCGTTCAACAAATGGCCAACGAGGATCTTGGAACCGAGATTATTCAAGTGAAAACTGTCGTAATAAAGCAGCTTTCCATCAAGCTCCGCAGTGCAGCGGTCAGGAATGAAAGTATTGCAGAACACCGACTCCGGCTTGACTCTTACGAGGTTCTTGTGATCCTCCAACTGGTCGAAGTGATGGTAGGTCGATGCCACCCTTTCGACAAAAACGTCATGACTCGTGCTCAGTGGTTCTGTCCTCTCGATGCCGTACATAACTTCCTTGGCAAGGTGAATCGGCACATTCCAGCCCACTTCGGGAATCGGATAGACAAGCATCACTTTCTTTCCCGCCTCAAGGAGTGAGCGCACGGTGTCACGCATCAGCTGCCCCATGATCTCTACCCTGTCGTCGTCACCCATGGAGTTCTTCAAGGGTATCGCATACAGCTCATGGCCAGCTTCTACCCCCCCCTCGCGATTGTCGAACCTCTTGCCCTCGAACTGGAGAGGGTAGCGTGCCGCCATCACAACGATCTCGATTTCCTCGTGATCGATCAGGAAATCGATGGCTTCTTCGTTGTATCGCGTGCACCCATCCATGCCATCACTCCTTCTGTAACCCACGATCGGCAAGCAGTTGGTATGCACCAGCTGCTTGATGCCATGCCCCTGGGTCTCCAGCCTTCGTTCCAGGTTCTTCACGAGCGTACCCGCCTGACTATCCCCCCAGAGCGCCAATAGGCGCGGTTTCTCGCCATTGAAAACACATGAGGATTCCGGGGAAACATAGTGCCCCGGAAGCACCTGGCACTCACGGACCCTGGGATCCCGGTCATCAACCATCTCGGCGAGTTGCACCGCACGTGGATCCAGTCTCCCCGGAACCCCCTGCGACACAGCCCCATAAAGCCCGAGACCGATCAGCAGAACTGACACCCCTGCCGCTCCGGCGAAGACCTGGTTGCGGCCAATGAATGCCTTGTTCCTGAAAGGTTTTTCAACGAAACGCCAGGAAAAATAGGATAACACCAGGGTCAGAACACACAGCATCAGGTAATCATTGCTCGACAGCGCCACAAGACTCTTTTCCCTGGCGAACACGAACACCGGCTGATGCCACAGGTAAATGCTATAGCTCATCAAGCCGATACCCACGATCGGCTTCCAGCCAAGCCACCTGCCCGACCACGTATCGTTCCGGGAAAATAGGATCACCAGGCTCGTCCCCATGACAGGAATCAGCGTCCACAAGCTGGGAAAAGGGGTGTCATCATCGAACATCACCACCGAATAGAGGATCATCGCCAAGCCCGCGAAAGCCCCCAGGTCGCGGAAGGCACTCCTGAATCTTAGCTCGCGACCATGCAAGGCGATGGCGATCATCGCCCCGGCCAATAGCTCCCAGGCACGAGTGGGAAGCAAGTAAAAATTAGCCGACGGGTGCGTCCGGGATCCCCATTCCGCCAGGCCAAGGCTGAGAATGGATACCAGCAACAAGGTCAGGAAGAAGTGCTCTTTCCTCAACCGCCTGACGAAGAGGAGAAATAGCGGGAAGAAGACATAGAACTGCTCCTCGACAGCCAGGCTCCAGGTATGCAGTAGCGGCTTCAGTTCTGCCGGTCCGGCAAAATAATCGATCTGCTGCCAGAAGAAGATATTCGATACGAAGGCATTGACGGCCATGATACTCTGGCTCAACTCCTTGAAGTCATTCGGCAGCATCCACATCCAGGCGAAGGGAAGGCAAATCATGGTAATGAAGAAGAGTGCCGGTAATATTCGCCTTGCTCGCCTTTCGTAGAAACGGATAAGCGAGAAATTTCCGCCGACCATTTCGTTGTAGATGATATTGGTGATCAGATATCCGCTGATGACGAAGAAGACATCGACCCCGACATAACCACCATTGAAAAAATCGAACCCTGCATGATAGAGAACTACTGGAATCACGGCGACTGCCCTGAGCCCATCGACTTCTGGCCTATAAAATAGTTTCATTACATGAACCTTTTATCAGAACACTTTAAAATCTGAAATCCACCATGCATTCAGCCATGGGAGGAACGTCCGTTTCTGGTTTAAAAATAAAGATTAAATGACCGGCCAAGAGGAATCATGACGCTCACCTGGCACGAGCCCCTGCATGCCACTAAGGGGAATACCAATGACCAGGTCGTAACCTTTCCTCTGAACACGAAACAAGGACGCAGCGATGTCTTCGCTCAAATCGCTATAGCGATTTTTAATTCATGGTTATTCCCCGCCTTTTACCAGAGATACTAATATAAATTAAAAAAGTTAGCCGTTTAAAAGTGGTTATATTTTTCAAGCATAGCTATCTTAGCAAGCGATGCCGAATGCTCCTTGGAATATTATTATAAACGAATCTTACAAAAGGAATAGGGAAGTAATAGAAAGGAGCCTTTAGTTGCCATAGCTTTTTCAAACTGATCTTGAAGGAATTAAATGTATATCCCAAACGATTTCCAACTTCATAGCTCTGACCATCGTGAAGTCGCTTGATAGTTAGCGGCATATCCACTCGGTAGAATATATAACCTTTCCTGAGGGCACGAATCCACAGGTCGATATCGACCTGCCGGACCAATGCTTCATCATAGCCCCCAACCTGATCAAGGAATCGCCGAGTAAACAGGACAGAGCTGTGGTTTATCGGATTATGAACATAAAATCTGTCACGCCCCATTGGTGTGACTGAGAACGCCCCCTTGGCATCCAACTCTCCTTCCCCTTCCCCATAAACAATCTGGGTCGCCGTGACGACCAGTTCCGCATCTGGAAACAGACTGGCAGCAACCGCCTGCTGTTCCAATTTCTCGGGTAGCCATTTGTCGTCAGCATCAATATTGGCCAACCACCGGTGTCGAGCATGGCTGACAGCGAGGTTCAGCGCCCTCGAGCGCCCGATACCTTGCGTATTCACTAGTTGAACCGGAATTGGAGCCGTACGACGTAACTTCTTGAGCACTTCCCAAGTATCATCATCGGACCCATCGTTGACCACAACGACTTCTTGTGGGGGATAGGTCTGAGAGAAAACTGAAGAAAGGCTGGACTCCAAGTATCTGGAGCCATTCTTGACAGTCATTATGGCAGAGATTTTAATCTGATCCATCAGCCACCTCCATGGCGTCAAACAAGCTTACCGATGAAAAGTCCCATGGTGACTAAATCAAACAAAATAGCAGCCATGAACAGGAAGGTTCTATCGTAATCCATTAGGTTCTTGGCACCATGCTTGGGCGCCTCCCTGTCCAGACCACAATATGGGAATATTCTCTGCTATCGCATCTTGATATTGACTATTTTCCACATCAAGAACTTTACCTTATTCTTTATTAAACGTGTCCCAAGCTCATCGTTTGGATTATATATGCAATTATCAGTCAAGCAGAAAACAGGCTTCCTTGCTTCCTGACAAATAAGCCTTGCCTGGTCAGAGTTCTCCTCGATAAACAACTCCGCCGCTGAAGCCATAAACGTCTCGACCTTGAATCTGACAAGAGAATCCATTGCCATGACATTGGTATCGTTATTGACCATGACGAGATTTCGATATGAAATTCCGTCGCTCGCCAGACAGGTTTCCACCTCATGGCGGTTTGATTCTTTCTGGCAAGTAACGATTGTATCAATGACTCTCGAGGGGATATAACGAAAGCGCATGGCAACTTTATCGCCGTCAGGCTCACCTTGGTTGATCATTCCCTCGAGGCAAATACAGGATCTATTTATGACATTATGATGGAAAATGTTCCATTCGAAAGCTCTTGGATGGGGAAGAAAATCAAGAATTATGTCCACATCATTCCTGATCGGTTTGCTTGAGTAGACAGCTAGGGTCGATGCACGAGACGCTAACCAGCCGGGAAGTGCATCGATTTCACTTTTCATCGATTTACCAGTCATTATACTATCATCCACAATAAGGACTTTTTTCGCCTCCCAAGGAAAGCTCAATTCTTTCCTCAGTCCTCGGGTAATCCCTCTTTTCAATGGATAGTTGTTCACCCAGGATGAGATATCCGTGCAATTCACATTCAGTGCAAGTGCAATCATGTAAGCGGGCACCATTCCACTTCTGGGGATACCGACGACCAAGTCCCAGTCACCGGAAAATTTCCCGAAATTCTTTGTAATGTCCCTGCCGAGATCGCCGTATGATTTGAACCAGATATGCATCGAAATTTCTCCGTGATCTCACACCAAATGTATTTAGCAATAGTTATCCCGAACCCCGCTCAGGTTCATTTGATGCGGCTACGCAGCCGATTGTAATAAGGTTGGGGCACCAACAATGAAATGGCGTGCAACCATAGCCGCATATTCATCTCTCCAAGCTTTAATGCCTCCAGGTCCAGGCGCACTGACTGGCCGAGCTGTTTTTTCTCCACCGCCCAGGAAAGCACCTTACGATTGATCGCCAGGCGCAACTGTCGGCGTTCATCGCGCGGTAATTGCGAATCGTAGTCTTTCAAAAGATCAATCCCGGGATGTAAATCGATAAGATTGCGCTTGTCGCGAGTGACATCACTGTGTTCAAGCAGGCACAAGCTGGTAATAGTGGCGTTGTAGTGAATCGCCTCCAGCTCGCACAGCGCCTTTAACCAGAAATACACATCGCCTCCGCGGCGGTAACGACCGGCTGGAAAGCCATCCAACGCCAAAAACCGCTCGCGTCGGATACAGGCACCGTTCATATGAATGAAGTCAAAACGCGCAAAGGCGGTCAGGGCTTCCAGGCGATTCAGCCGGTTAACGGGGACCCCTTCGATACGCGGCAAGCGTCGCTGACCTTCCATCTTCTGATAGGCGTTGATGAATAGTTCGATATCCGGGTAATGAGCGATGGCATCGGCGAAGCACGACAAGTGATCGAATAGCAGAATGCCATCGGCATCGAAGAACACCAGCCACTCTGCGGAGGATTTACCGGCACCGAAATTGCGCGCGGCGTAGCCTCCCGGTGTCGGCGGACTACGCTGAAAAAGCTTCAATAAGCCGGCCTGTTCGTGCTCACGCAATACGTCAAGGGAACCATCGGTGGAACCGTCGTCCACGGCGATCACTTCAAAGTCCCGGAATGTCTGGCGATACACACATTCCAAAGAATCAGATAAGGTCGTCACCTTGTTATAGACCGGCATGACCACCGAAAAAAAAGCCATATCAGTAGGTTTCCTTTATTGTTATAAGGACAATGTTATAAGGACAATAATGTCGAGGGGCGTAATGCATGGTTTGCTACATCAGCTTGGCAAGCACGCTAAATGGCACAGAGCAGTTTCATGAAGCACGCGAGGCCGCACTGAGAGTGGGCTGTTTGAGTGGGTCTTGCAGGGTGTCGTTAAAGGCCGGGCTCTCTATTCCCATCGCTTCCAGCATCACTGCATTGACCTTATGGACGTCGTACCTGTCTTGAGCAATCTCGTGGGAGCGCCGCCCCATGGTTTGCACCAGAGCGGGATGATCGATGAAATGCTGCATGGCCTCGACAAGTGCATCGACGTCTTTTACCGGTATCAAGTAGCCGTTATCGCCTTCAATAACGGTTTCACGGCAGCCGGGGGCATCGGTGGTGATCACCGCACGTCCCATGGCCATAGCTTCCAATACCGAGCGTGGTGTGCCTTCCCGGTAATAGCTGGGCAGCACATAGACACTGCAGTCGGCAATTGCTGGGCGCACGTCGCTCAGCCAACCCAACTGTGCGATGGTGCCTTCCTCCACCCAGGTATCCAGCTCATCCTGGGTAATGCTGTCAGGATTGCTGTCGACGCCACCGGCCAGCTGAAACACCATTTCAGGGTGCTGCTGCTTGATGCGTCGTGCAGCGCTTGCGTACTGACGCACACCCTTGTCGCCCAGCAAACGAGCGATCAGCAAGAAACGCGGTGGGCCTTCCGGCAAGGGAGCCACCGCGAAATGGGTCATGTCCACCCCTGAGCCATTGAGAACCTGCGAAGGCACACGCTTGGAAAGTATTCCCAGCTCACGAAACAACGCTTCATCATCGGGGTTCTGAAAAAATACCCTGTCCGCCCTATTCAGGGCTGCCGCATACAGCCTGCGCACCACCTGAAACACCAGGGCACGCTTACCGCGAGCCTCTCCTGCAAAAGCATATCCCAGGCCGGTGATCAATGCGTAACGCTTGGGAACCTTGGCCAGCCAAGCCGCCAATAGCCCATAGACGACCGGCTTGATGGTGTACCCTAGAACGGCTTCCGGGCGAATGCTGCGCATCAAGCGGTACAGTGCTTGCAGCGTCACAAGATCGCGCCAGGGGTTCAGGCCCGTGCGTTGCATGGGGATATCGTGAGTCACTACCCCCCAGGCCTCGAGTTTCCGGCGAGTCGTTGGGGCATCACCGAGCCCGGGAGCCGCCGCATGCACTTCCAGTCCTGCCTTGATCAGTGCCTGCACCAGCGGCCCCCGAAAATTGACCAGGGAATTACTTGAACCGGAAACCAGCAGAAAGCGGCGATTCGATGTGGCAACCTTAGGATTCATAAGAACTCCTCGACGGAACACCAGGCAGCACCTGAGCCTTGCGCTTTTTACCTGGCGTTGAATAGGTGTGTGTCTAAGGGGATGCACCGGATATGAATGGTCTTGAGCGTTCAGTCGGCCGGAAAAGTGTCGCTACGGAAAAGAGAGCTGCTAGGCACTTTCCTTCATGACGTCTTTCAGCACCTGACAGGTCTTATCGATCTCGTCTCGAGTAAGCGTGGGATGACACAAGAACATCAGGCTGGTTTGACCAAGCTCGCGTGCCACAGGCAGCCGAATTTCCGGTTGCCAGCCGGTGTCCTCGAAGGCCTTTTCGAGATACACCTCGGAACAGGCTCCCGAGAAACAGGGCACACCGCGCTTGTTGATCTCATCCAGAATCCGGTCGCGATTCCAGCCTGGCTTAAGCCGTTGCGGCTCGATGAATACATAACATTTATAGGCAGCATGCTCGGAGCCCTCGCTTAGGCTGCCGGATGCTTCGCCGGAAGAAAAAACCGGCACCCGTAAGCCAGGACACTCGACCGCCGTTCGCCAGATGTTTTGCGCATTGGCTTGACGCACAGCGCTCCATTCGGGCATGCGCGCAAGCTGGATGCGCCCGATGGCGGCCTGCATTTCCGTCATGCGCCAGTTGGTGCCGAAGCTTTCGTGCAGCCAGCGGAAGCCCGGTGGATGCTCACGCTCGTAGACCGCTTCCCAGCTCTTGCCGTGGTCCTTGTAGGCCCACATGCGCCGCCACAGCGTCTCATCATTGGTGGTGACCATGCCGCCTTCACCGCCGGTGGACATGATCTTGTCCTGGCAGAACGACCAGCAGCCCACGTGGCCGATGCTGCCCACGCTGCGTCCGCGGTAGCGGGCGCCATGGGCTTGGGCGCAATCCTCGATCACGCAAAGACTGTGCTGTTCGGCCAGCGCCATCAGCTTATCCATCTCGCAGGGCCAGCCGGCCAGATGCACCGCAATGATCGCGCGGGTCTTGGGGGTGATCTTTTCGGCGACCGTGGCCGCGGTGATGTTCTGGGAACCCCGGTCGATATCGGCAAATACCGGCACCGCACCGGCGGTGACGATACTGGAGACCGAGGCCAGGAAAGTTCGCGAGGTGACGATCACCTCATCGCGTCCCCGACCCTCGCCTTCACCGATGCCCAGCCCCTTCAGCGCCAGATCCAGCGCCGTGGTGCCGTTGGAAACGGCAATCGCATGGTCGCTTTCGGAAAACTGCGCGAATTCGCGCTCGAACTGGCGGCCCTCCTGGCCGGTCCAGTAGTTCACCTGGTTGGAAAGCAGCACACGCTGCACTGCCTGGGCCTCTTCTTCGGTAAAGGAAGGCCAGGGGGAAAAAGGTCCATTAAGCATCAGAGATTACAAGCCATAAATTTGATAGAAAATTACATGTAATAAAGCTGATAGAAATTTACATGTAATAACGGCTTTGCTACACAGAAACCTCAACCAAGGTATCAAACTTGGCAAACGCCTTGCCCAGCTGGTAACTGTATGGAATTAGCTCCCGACCTTGATAATCATCAATCAACATCTGGACATGATTCGCGCCTGCCATGTGAGTAAATGGATAGCCACCACCGAACCTTGGATTAAGTTCAAGAAGATAAAACCTTCCATCTCTCTCAAAGAAATCACAATCCATATTTCCTCGATGAGGCAATACAGAAACAAGTTTCTCGACAATAGCCGAAAAAGGATCAGGAGAAACAGTCACGGATTTATCCGTTTCACCGGCACGCATGCAAGTTTTTCTTTTTACTGAAAATCCAATAAATTTCTCATTTTTTCCATAGAGAACATCCACGCCGAACTCAGATCCTACTATGACTTCCTGAATGATTACTGCATTCTCAGTACCCAGTGAGGCCAAGGCACTTTTGGCAACCGCATTTTTGCATGCCTGAAAAGTTGCTTCCAAATCATCTTCTGATTCCACAACAAACAAGCCAATAGAGGCGCTTCCCCACCGGGGTTTTACAATCAATGGAAACCTTACCTCACCTAACTTGAGGGCTCTCAGAGCTTTGTCAATTGAAATAAAAGTTTCAGGCGTATCAATACCGAGTTCTCTCGCAAACTGATAGGTATGCCACTTATCAGAACAGATCTGATAGGTCTCAACCGGTGGAACATAAACCGTAGCCCCCGTTTCCCGTTCAAACTGATCTCGATTTTCAGCCAGCAACCCGATCTCAAGATCATTGAGAGAAAAAACCATATCAACTTTTTCTTTAATAACTACTTCTTTCAAGGCGTCAAGATAATTTTCCGAAAACACTCCAGGGAGCTTATGGGCGGCATCGCATGCTTGCAATGCCGGGGAAGACAAATCCATATCCGTACCCACTACACGTCCAGTCTGGCCAAGAGCCTGATTAAAGTAGGAGGCGAGGTAGTGGCGCCGGCCGGCGCATGCGAGAAGTACATTTACCATGCGATTACAGGCCTGCTTGCTTAAAACTTCATCATAAACTCCATTAGCGGCCCATTCATCGCGAAGTATGGCTACAACCGAACGCCCCTTCAGTTCGCCGTGAGAGTAAATATCGTCTTTTAGGAAACCTTCAACAGACCAGCCAATTTTCTTTACAGAATTGTTGGCTTTGTGATTATTTCCCAGCTGATATCCATAAACCCGATTCAATCCAAGTTCAATAAAACCGTAATTTGTAATGATCTTATAGGCCTCTCGCCCGTATCCACCAGACCAATAATCTTTTCCAATAAAAATATAGAGTTCCGCTTTTTTGACTACCCTATCCACATTGACATAACCACCGAAGCCAATCACATCACCCGACTTGCTTTCAAGCGCAAAGTCAACTCGATTAGCGGCTAGAACATTCTTTGAAAACCAAGCTTCTGTTTTAGCTAAGGAGGTCGGATAATCAAAGTTCAGTGTCGCTTGAACGGCTGGATCGTTTATGTACTCGACCCTTTTAGACAAATGTCTTTTTTCTAAAGGTACCAAAACAAGACGAGAACCCTCAAGAGTAGTTCTTTGAGTTGCACTCATACTTATATCTCCTTATAAACGGATGACTGAAGATTCAAAAGACCACCCGTATGCCAAAAAACAACATGACTACCAGGCGCAATCTCCCCAGCCTCCACAAGCTGAGCCAGACCAAACATTGCCTTGCCCGTGTATGTCAGATCTAACGGAATTCCCTCAGCCCGGATCACAGACTGCACAAACGCCATTAACTCCGGGCCATACTGCTCATACCCCCCAAACCGGTATTCATCCCGGAAATCCACTCGCTCTTCGGAAATCCCTGCGGGTAACAGTTTGACAACCTCTTCAATGCCACGCTGCTTCATCCGGGCAACTGAGATACCAACAACAGCCGTGTTCCAGCCTTGCTGTTCCACACCTGCGAGTAAGCCTGCCTGAGTTCCACCTGTGCCAGATGCATGGACGATGTAATCCGGTGCTACCGGTAGTTCCGCTACAGCTTCAGCGTATGCCTCTACACCTTCCGCCGCGTGCCCGCCGCCGGGAATCACACAAACCGACTGTCCTTTTTCAACACAGCCTTGTTCCAGGCGTTCGATCGTCGGGCCAATCTCCTGACTAGTAACGTAGTGGGTAATAGCCCCCGCACTGCGATAGAAAAACGAATTGCCCACGGTGCTCGTTTCTGATTCCTGACCATGCAGCACAAGATGCACCTGACAACCGAGCTGTGCGCCCATTAATGCAACAACTCGTGCATGGTTGGATTCGGCACCGCCATTGGTGATTATTACCTTGGGAAGCCCAAAATTTAAAATATATGACTGAAGAATCGCAAATGTTTTGCGGACTTTATTGCCGCCAATGTACTGCGGAATAAGATCATCACGCTTCGCCCAAAGGTCAATCCCCCAGACACCTGACAAACGTTTAAGTTGGTGTAAAGGTGATGGATACGTTGGTGTGGCAATCATATACAACTCAACTCTTTAAAAAATTTGGAAATTACCACAACCATTATTATTTCTGAAAATAAGCGCCAAGCACTCAGGCCCGCTCTTGAATTTCAAGCAATAAAACAACTACCGCGAAGGCGCCAAAAATAAATAAAGTCAAACTTAACCTTCAAGAGCCAGCAGATATTTTTGGGTAGTTTCATAAACTCCCCAGCGCATAAGGTCATTTGGAGTTCCAGGGTTTCCAATCAAGGTCGGCTTAGAACTTGGAAAAACCTTCGGGAACTTCAACACCTCAAACATTTTATTAGCGTATAGATATTTATTACTCCAAAAAAATAAAATATATATATATATTTTATTTAAATTAAGATCACCTTTCCCATATTCCAAAATAAAGTCATTGAAACTTTTCACTGATGCAGAGCTCATTCTTTTTTTGAGCCGTCTAACGCTGTCGTATCGATAGTTAAACCCAGCTCCGTTCTTTTTCATGCCAAACAAATGTCTCGAAACCCCTTTTTCTTCAAGGATTCTTCTAGGAATTGGACGATCATAATTACCACCCACTGAAAATGGGCGAAGCTCCTCACTATTACTAATTCTGGAAATGCTAGGCCAGCTAAGCGCGCCAAAAAGAGGGAGTGGTATCAAAATATAACCAACTCGAAGACGATTCTCTATCATAGAAGTTCCAGCGAAAACTTCATCAGCAACTCGCATTTCGTCATTCACATCGTTCCAATTCTTGTCCCAAAGCTTGTCACCTCTTTCACCCATAAATACAGCTTTTCCGGCCCAAAGATCTTCAAATGCTGAAAAAACGATGCCTGTACCAAGCTCACCTGATGATAGAAATTCAGCTTCAATTAGATCATCTCTATTCAAGTATTCGTTCGCGTCACGATATTCTACTTGACCAAAATTAAGAGCTTTTGAAATTTCACGACCATCATCTTCTCGATACTTTTCGGGCGAATTAAAAGAGCATAAAATCTCGCACCCTACTTCAGCCGCTTTTGCACTACAAGCGGCTGCATCATAGCCATTTGAAATGGTCGAACAAAAATCAAATTTATTTTCTCTTTGGGAGCTCGTTATATTAGATTTAAACTTTTCAAGATATAAAGACAAGCTTTTATTATAGTGCTCGAAATTAGAGAAGGCCGGCGGCTTTGGTCTCTCTTTCTCAACAACATTCAGCTCGCGATCAATCTTAATATTTTTTAAGTAATGTATTCCTACTTTCCCTTCTTTAGTTGGAACTTCTTTTACGTATCCATTTACACCGTTGAGTATCGAAGCGAAATCACTCTCATAACCATAATAATCATTGCAAATAATTTGTCTCGAACAGGCCAAAATAAATGGAAAGCTATTAGAAAAATACAGCTTACCCTCTAACCTTGATGAATAAATTCTCTCTAAAGCATGTCCAGGAGTTGAAATTAATACGCCATCGTCCAAAAATTTTCCGCCTGACCCTAAAAAAAAATGAGATTTATCGAATCCCATATCACTAACGTCACCATCCCAGCCACCTTCAAAAAAACCATTGCCAAATATCTCAACAAACTTGCCATGGTGTAGCACTGCTTTACCATTTTTCTCGAAAATCATACACCAAGATAAAGGCGGCAACTTTTCGGACTTTATAAAATCAATATCAAACATATTATATTTAGCCTCGAAAAATTAATAGGAATTATGAAAAGCGCTTATAAAAAACATAAGAACTGGCTTATAAATCATCGCCCCTCCGCTCATCGCTTAATTTCTGATAAACCTCGGAAGGAACCACCACCACTCCCTCGCGCTTGATTACCTGGCAAATGGTCTTGAAGATAATCTTGATATCCAGCCACAACGTTTGCGTTTTCACGTACTGCACATCGTAAGCAAGGCGGCCATTCCAGGTGGTCGCATTACGCCCCGTAACTTGCGCCAGCCCCGTAATCCCAGGCCGAACCGTATGCCGAAGCATCTCTTCCTCAGTGTAATAGTCCATATATTCCATCAACAACGGTCGCGGCCCCACCAAACTCATATCCCCCTTCAACACATTCCAAAGCTCCGGCAGCTCATCCAGACTAGTAGAGCGTAGAAATCGACCAAACGGAGTGATCCGTTCAGAGTCAGGCAGCGGTTTACCTTCAGCGTTATAAGCATCGCGCATGCTGCGGAACTTGACCATCTTGAAGGGCTTTCCATGAAGCCCCGGCCGCACTTGGCGAAACAATACAGGCGCACCCAACTTATAGCGGACCAACAAAGCCATGATAGCAAGTACCGGCGAGAGTAATATCAACCCGATCAGAGAAGCGATAAAATCAAATTGACGCTTGAACATGGGCCACCTCTCATCAGGGTTAAAGATATAAAACTTTATGAGTAATAAAAGGAAGACAAACGTATTTATTTTTCAACAAGTTAAGTAGTGCAGATTGGTTACGACTTTATTAGTATTCTTATCCGCTTATTACTGATACAGGTTGATAGGAAACGGATAATGGTAATACAGGTTTGGCTCTACCTACCGAGTAGTAAGTGAATCCTTTCGCCACCATTCGGCGCGGTTCATAAAGATTGCGCCCATCGAAGATGGTCGGTTCGGAAAGCTGGGTTTTGATCAGTTCGAAATCAGGAGCCCGGAAGTTTTGCCACTCGGTGACGATAATCAAGGCATCGGTATTCTTTAACGCTGCTTCTTTGGTGCCGCAAAGGGTCAAGTTCTCATGGCTGCCGTAGAGGCGCTGAGCCTCTTCCATAGCCTCCGGGTCATAGGCCTGCACCTTGGCTCCTGCGTCCCAAAGCGCTTCCATAAGCACGCGGCTGGGTGCATCCCGCATGTCATCGGTATTAGGCTTGAACGAAAGTCCCCAGATGGCAAACGTCTTATCCTTCAGCTGTGCATTGAAGTGCTGGCTTATTTTCTGGAACAGTGTGGTTTTCTGCTCTTGGTTACGCGATTCCACTGCCTTGAGTAGCTTGGCGTCAAAATCGATGGCATCCGAGGTGTGGATAAGCGCCTGCAAGTCCTTGGGGAAGCATGAACCGCCATAGCCCACACCAGGATAAATGAAGTGATAGCCAATGCGTGGGTCGGAGCCGATTCCTTGACGCACCGCTTCGATATCGGCCCCCAGACGCTCAGCCAGGTTCGCCATCTCATTCATGAAACTGATCTTGGTAGCCAGCATGCAGTTGGCTGCGTACTTGGTCAGTTCGGCACTCTTTACATCCATCACGATGATCTTGTCGTGATTACGATTGAAGGGGGCATAAAGCTCACGCATGGCTTCGATAGTGGCCTCGCACTCGGTACCGATGATGATACGGTCGGGCCGCTGGCAATCGGCGACCGCGCTGCCTTCCTTGAGAAACTCCGGGTTGGACACCACGTCAAAGCCGATATCGTTGCGGCCACGCTTTTTCAATACCTTTTCTATCTCGGCGCGCACCCTGTCGGCGCTGCCCACCGGCACGGTGGATTTGTTGATGATGATCTGGTCGCGCTCCATGTGCTCGCCGATGGTGGCGGCCACGGTGAGAACGTACTTGAGGTCGGCACTACCGTCTTCGTCCGGGGGGGTTCCCACGGCGATAAACTGAACTTGACCGTGTTTGACCCCCGCGACCGCATCGGTAGTGAATTCAAGCCGACCGGCAGCGTGGTTCTCTTTTACCAGCGACTCCAGACCCGGCTCATAGATGGGAATGATGCCCAGTCCGAGTTGTACGACCTTATTATCATCCACATCGACGCAAACCACGTGATGACCGACTTCCGCCAAGGTGGCGCCTTGAACCAGGCCCACGTAACCCGTTCCGAAAACTGTAACGTTCATTGGCTTTCCTGCTGAGAATTGGTGTGAAGAGAAGAAGAGAGAAAGATGTTTCACCTAAGTGAGTCAGGCGTTTCACTCAAGATGGCAGTGGTTTTATTCGACGAGTTTTTATTCGACGAACAGCTATTTAACGAGGATTTATCTAGCGAGGGTTTATCCAGCGAATAGTAGTCTCGATACCATTTGACGAAGTTGGCGACGCCTTGGAGGATCGGTGTGGATGGCTTGTAACCGACCGTTTTTTCCAATTCACTTGAATCCGCATAGGTATCGGGAACGTCACCGGGTTGCAGGGGCAGCAGTTCCTTGATGGCCTTCTTGCCCAAGGCTTTCTCAATGGCTTCGATATACACGCTGATCGTCACCGGATCGTTGTTGCCGATGTTGAAAAGGCGAAACGGTGCATTGCTGGTGGCCGGATCGGGGCTGTCGCTGTTCCACTCCAAAGCGGGAGTCGCAATGTGGTCACTGGCGCGAATGATCCCCTCCACGATGTCGTCCACGTAGGTGAAGTCACGTGTATGACGGCCATGATTGAAGACCTGGATGGGCTCATCGGCCAGAATGTTCCTGGTGAACTTGAAAAGCGCCATGTCCGGGCGACCCCAGGGACCATAGACGGTAAAAAACCGCAGCCCGGTGGTTGGCAGTCTGAACAGATGACTATAACTGTGGGCCATCATCTCGTTGGCTTTCTTGGTGGCGGCGTAAAACTGCAACGGATGATTGGCCCCTTCATGCTCGGAAAACGGCATTCGCGTATTGGCGCCGTAGACACTGCTGGTGCTGGCGTAAGTCAGGTGCGCGATGTCAGCGTAGCGGCACGCCTCCAATACATTGGTAAAGCCAATCAAGTTGCTTTCCACATAACTATGGGGATTTTCCAGCGAATAGCGCACACCGGCTTGGGCAGCCAGATGAATGACCCGGTCGAAGCGATGCTCATTGAAGCATTCCGTCACCGCCTGTTGATCGGCCAGATTGGCACGAATGGAAAGGTAGTCACTTCGCGTCTCGGCTGCCGTCTGTTCAAGAAGCTCCAGGCGCGCTTCCTTGATAGCGGGGTCGTAATAGTCATTGACGTTATCGAAGCCGACGACACTATCTCCACGCTCCAGCAACCGCCTGGCAGTGTGAAAGCCGATGAACCCGGCATGACCGGTAACTAGAATCTTCATTTAATCACTCCATGACGAGGCGATCGTGGGCATTAGGGGGATGGAACAAAGACAGCGTTTACTTCAATGGCGGACAAGACGCTGTATATGCCGCCACCCCACTCGCCTCAGGCCATCCAACGTCAAGGGCACCAAGGCCACTGAGCGCACCATGGCAAGGATCGGGCGTGGAAGCTCGTTCAGGCATAAGGTTCGAGGCAGCCCGGTATAGGGAAACCAACGCTTACGATAGGAGCCTTGGCGGGCGGAAAGCGGTACGTCGCCCGTGAAACGGGAAGGCACTGCATACCAGGCATAGTTGCCCTTCAACGTTTCTATCTCGTCAGGGCCGGGTTGCAGGAATTCGAAATCGATGATCTTGAGACCTTGGCAAGGGTCGTAGATAAGATCTTGTGGATTGAGGTCGATGCACTCGTAACCAAGACGACGATAATGCAGGATGACGGCTCTCACGCGCTCGATGGTCCAGATAGGCAGCAAACCATGGTGAGAAAAAGGCGCCCGAGGCGATAGTATGCGTTCCATCCGGTCGGCATAGCGCTCGAATACCAGGTAATGAGGCCCTACTTCCAGCAGTCGCGACACTTCAGGCAAGGAGGCACCTAACTCACGGGCCTTCACTTCACGCTCCAGATAGCGCTCGCGTCCGGGGCGAAACGTCTTGCAAATCGCCTCGGTGCCGTGAAAATCCACCAACTCTACCTTGGCCCGGCATAGCTGTTTACTCAGGTCGGCCAGTACCGGGTAAGGCGTCCGAAATGCCGCATTATGCCGCTGGGCTGTCTCACGTATTTTATCGATCTGCTGCGGTACCAGTGTCTTGAGATAGTCATGTGCCTGAGCCGCGTTGCAGGACAAATGCACGGGATTGCATTGTTCCTGCGTGGTACCTGCCTGATTGATCTTGGCTCTAATCTTTGCCTTGACCGTAAGCACTCGCACATTGTCGATCCGTCCAGGGGCGTCTCTCGAAGACGTGACTTCCGCGACAGGATGTACATCATGCACAATCAGCAGCTGGGCCGGCAGGCCGCCACTCACCGGCCAGGCATCACGCTCCTGGTCCTCATCGTGAATCCGCTGGGCTAGCGCCTGCCGTTGTCCTTCTATGATCGGCACGTCACACAACACATTGAAACCATAACGATCAAGTAAGCTGCGCAGGGTATCCAGATACGCCTGCCCACGCTCTCTGACCAGTAAAATGCTAATTCCTGATAGCCACTCTTGCTGGTCGTCATTCCATTGTCTGTTCGTCATAGCTTTTCTCCTTGTGCTAAAGAGAGCGCTTTAAAGAGTGCTTGAGAATGCTCTTGAGAATGCTCTTGAGAAAATTATTGCTTTTCACCCTTCCTTGGTTACTGGTTTCAATACGGGCTCGAGACGAGCAACCGCTCTCAAGGTGGCATTTGTCCCCGGGCGCTGACGTCGCGTTTGAGGGAGCATTGCCTGACGCGCTTCCCATACCAGATCGGCTATTTCGTCCAGGGGATGGTAGTCCAGAGGTGCCGACTGCAATAGTTGGCGGATACGCAGATGGTCGGTCGCGATAAAGGCCTGCTCCAGTTCCTGTAAAAAGGCCTCCAGCCGGGGCCATTCCCAGAAACGCTCTTTCGAGGTCATGATGCGATCGTGACGCGTCTTGCTGACGTCATGGCCGATCAACAATTCCTCGAAAAGCTTTTCCCCGGGACGCAAGCCGGAGTAGACGATTTCTATATCCCCTTCCGGATGCTCGGCGTCTTTCACCTCCAGTCCCGAAAGACGCACCATATTCCTTGCCAGATCGTGAATGCGTACCGGTTCCCCCATGTCGAGCACGAACACTTCACCGCCCTCACCCATGGCACCAGCCTGGATAACCAGCTGGGCGGCTTCGGGAATCGTCATGAAATAACGGGTGATGTCAGGGTGAGTCACCTTGATGGGGCCGCCCTGCTCGATCTGCTTGCGAAACACCGGCACAACGGAGCCACTCGACCCCAGGACATTGCCAAAGCGCACCATGCAGAAACGTGTGCCGGACTGCGCATAGGCGAAGGCTTGGCAGATAAGCTCGGTCAAGCGCTTGGAAGCGCCCATGGCATTGGTGGGGCGAACCGCTTTATCGGTGGATACCACCACGAAGGTTTCCACCCCCGCCGCCATCGCCGCCTTGGCAAGATGCAAGGTACCGAAGACGTTATTGCTTACCCCTTGTACGAGATTAAATTCGACCATCGGCACATGCTTGTAGGCTGCGGCATGGTAGACGGTATGCACCTCGAAGCTTTCGAATACTGCCTTGAGGCTGCCCGAATGCTGCACCGAGATAAGCAGTGGTTTCAGCTCGCAGCGCGACTGGGTGCTCTCGATATGCTGTTTCAATTCCTGCTCGATGGCGTAAAGCGCAAATTCGCAGTTGTCGACAAGCAGTAGGCGAACGGGATTCTGAGCAAGGATCTGACGGCACAGCTCACTGCCAATCGACCCTCCGGCACCGGTCACCATGACTGCCTTATCGCGAATATTGGCTTCCATCAGCTCGGGAAAGGCAGGCACTGACTCACGGCCGAGCAAATCTTCGAGCGCTACCTCGCGAAGCTCGCTGATCTTGGCCCGCCCGGCGATCACATCGGCGCTGCCGGGGATCGTCTTGAGAGGCACGGAAAGGTCCGAAAGCCAGTGCAATATCTCGCGGCGGCGCCAACGTGGTGCACTGGGGATAGCCAACAGCACCATGGCGACCTGGTGTTCCTGAACCAGAGCGGCCAGTGCTACCGGCTGATGTACCCGCAGCCCTTCGACCATGGCGCCTTCCAGACCCCGCCAGTCATCGACGAAAGCCACAGGCTCGTATTCGCCCCCGTTGCGAAGCGCGGCAACCAGCTCGCAACCGGCAGCCCCGGCCCCATAGATCACCACAGGTTTGCGCTGACGACGCTGGCTATGGCGATACAGCTCGCGCAGCAGAAAACGCAGGCTGCCGATACCCAACAGCAAGAGCAGCGCATAGATAACGATGATGGATGGCCCGATGGAATGTCCCGCCAAGTAACTGGCCGGTGCCACTAACAGGGCCGATGTCACCACGACAATGACGACTGTCGGGACGGTGACATGGCTCATGTAGCGAATCACCACGCGGTACAGCCCGAGCCAGTGGAAAAACAAGAGACTTATCGGCACCAACCAGCCGATGGTCATCCACAAGGAAGTATTTCTCGGCGGCTGCAGGCTTTCCAGGTGAATCATGGTCGCCAGCTGCAGGCTACCCGCCACAATCACGCCATCCAGCACGACAAGCACCCTGCGCTTTATCCAACGCGGCGTCATCGATAACGACTTCATTAAACTAGCCATGTTTGCCCCTTATGTTCTTACTTGCCGAGCTTCCTTGCGGATTGTCCAGTCACGATGTTGACGGCGGCATTTCAGGGGGAATCGAGAACCAGACCATGACGCGAAGTGGCCACCGAGCCTTGCCGATAGAAATGCCAACAGATCACCAGTACCATCCAGAATAGCGTCGCACGCAGGCCGTTATGGGTGGTGGAGTAGATCAAAGGCCCGGCCACCCCAGCCCAGACGTAAAGCGGAGCACGACGCAGTGCGATGGCTATGGTCAACAGGAAAAGCACCAGCCCCGGCAGGCCATAGGCAAACAACATGTTGACGAAGGAGGAATGAATTTCGTGCCCATCGTAGGGAGCGAAACGCTCGTTTTCGCCTTCTCCCGCCCCGAAGATGGCGTATTCAGGAAAGTTCATCAGCCGGTCGAACTTGCGCTCTTCATAGACGCTATCCACCTTGCCTGGTGCTCTGTCCATGCGCGCTTCCAGGTTGCGCAACACTTGCCCGTCCGAACTGATATTGGCCACCAACACACCCCCCAGCAGTAGAGGGAGCAACAACAACAGGCGAGCGAAGTACTTGACCTGTCGGGCATTAGCCATGGCCCAGCCGACTAATACCATGACGCCCCCTCCCATGGCTGCCAACGACGAAGCCGCTAGAATCCCCAGCACGCCGGAAGCCAGCCCGGCCAAACTCAAGAATCTCATCTGTGGGTGAAAATCATCGAGCAACAACAGCACCACCACGCCACATAGCGAAAAATAGGCCAGCTGATTGGGGTTGTTGAAACTTCCGGTGGTACGGTTGATCCCTAAAGCCAATTGCACCAACACTTGGCTACCCGCGATCAGTAGCGCAATGGATACACCATTGCGGATAATTCCCTTGGCGCGTTCGCCGTAAACACTCAGAAAACGCAGCAACGCGATACCTACCAGGAAATTGAACAGGAAAAATTGGGCGGGCCTGAAAAAGCTGGTGGTTCCCATCACCAACGTCCAGCCAAGGCACACCAGCACCACCCAGAGCACCATCATTCCCCAGCATATGGCGAAGGGTGAGACTTTCAGACGTTCGTCTCCCAGTGACATTACAAGCATCGCGCCGGCAAAGCCGATCAATGCAAAATCAGTCAGCTGGGGCCCACCACTGGGAAACAAATAAAGGCTGCTTAGTGAAAGACCCAGGAACAGCAGTAGCGCACCGATTAGATTCATGGCGACACCTTTTTTTCTACCGTGGCTAAAGATTAGCCATCATCTGGAAGGTATGGTTACGGCTGGCCAGGTCGTCATAGGTACCGGCATCGCTCACCCGGCCGTCCTCGAGCATATAGATGATGTCGCATTCCTTGACCGTCGCCAGACGATGGGCAATCAGCACCACGGTCATCTGGCCGGAAAACCGCTGGATGTCTTCCATGACGCGACGCTCGGTAATGCCGTCCAAGGCGCTGGTGGCTTCGTCGAACACCAATACTCTGGCTTGCTGGTAAAGGGCGCGGGCGATACCCAGACGTTGGCGCTGGCCCCCGGATATCTGCACACCGCGCTCGCCTATGCGTGTTTCGAGACCTTCGGGAAATTTTTCGATCAGATCGTCGAGTTGCGCCATATGCAGCGCCTCCTTGACCCTCTCGACGTCGATATCCTTGCGATCAATCGCAAAGGCGACATTTTCCAGGATGCTGGCATCGGACAGAAATATCTGTTGCGGAACAAAACCGATGCCCGCCTGCCAATGGCGCAAATTTTCTTGCGTCAGGGGTACATCATCAATCAGGATTTGGCCTTTCTGAGGTTCAACCAGGCCCAGCAATAGATCCACAGCGGTACTCTTGCCACTGCCGGAGGCTCCCACCAGGCCCACCATCTGGTTGACTGGAATCGTCAGCGTCAGCCCATCCAGTGCCAATGCCCGTGTTCCGGGGTAGTCGAAGACCACGTCCTGCAGCTTGATCTCTCGTCGAGGCACCCATGGCGTTATCCGCGCATCCGGCTGAGCCTCAATCGCTGCGTAACCTTTTTTCGATTCACAGCGGCTCGCGATCAAATCCTCACGAATCGTGTCATAGGCTGCCAAGTTGCCGCGGATTTTGGTGATAGAGGTATAGATCTTTTGAAAACCGGGCAGCATCTTGAAACCGGCTAAAGCATAGATCGAAAGTGCCGGCAGAATTGCGCCTAGGTTACCTTCGTAGAGGTTAAGCAGATAAAGCACCAGCAAGATCAGCGAACCGAAAGCCACCAGTTCGATGGCGTAACGCGGGGCTTCACTTAATCCCTGTGTCACTCCCTGGCCCCGCGCAATGCGATTGCTGGCCTTCTCGAAACGCGAGGTAAACCCCGCCTGGCGATGCAATAAAAGCAGGTCCTTGATGCCGCCGAATCCTTCGCTCATCAGCTTGAAGCGTTTGGATTGAGCCTCGGAAACCCGCTTTCCATGAATGGTCAGAAAACGGCGCACCGTTTGATAAAGCAGTAGATAGGCGCCAATGAAAATCACCAAACCGGATATCGCCACCACCGGGTTGTAGAGAAAAATCGCCAAGGTCATCAGGGTCACCATGATCGACTTGGCATTCAGCTCCATGGCAGGATTGATGATCTTTGTGGTCACTCGTTGGACTTCTGCGGATACCTTGTTGACCAGGCCGCTGGTGTTCTGACTGGAATGAAACAACCACGGCTGGTGCAAGTAATAGTGGTAGAGGCGGCTCGAGAGTTCCGCCCCCACCTGAGCGCTGTAAAGCGCCAACCGCCAGGTGGTATACATGGAAAACACTGCCGCCAGTAACAGCACACCGAGCACCATGGCGCCCAATAAGCTCAGGAAGTCCTTGGGGCTTTGCATGCCGCTGAAGGTATAAGCCCAGGCAAGCCAACCATCCCCCTGGAGCTTGCTCATATCACCCACCACCGCCATGAAAGGACCAATGGCGATCACACTGGCGATCTGAGTCAGGGCCATGATAATGATCAGCATCTGGAGCCTCAGCAATCGACGCCTTTGTTGCTGAGTCAATAATGAATAGAATTCGCGTAATTGCTTCAGCATAGTGGATCACCGGTAAGCATAGAGGTAGCTGCCGTAGTAACCGTGGCGGCTACTGGTCGGCTTCTTCACGCCGTTCAGAATCCCACCCTTGAGTCTTACGCCGGCATTCTCCAGGCGGCGCTTGGCGGCCTTGATTTCCCCAGGGGGGTTACGGTCGAAACGCACTACCATCAAGCTGGTGCCGACCAACTTGCCTACTACAGTGGCATCGGTCACCGCAAGTATCGGCGGCGTATCCACTATCACCAGGTCGTAGCGTTGACTCATCGCCTCAAGAAAATCGTGGAAGCTGTGCTGCATCAAGAGCTCCGATGGATTGGGCGGCACACTTCCGCGTGCCACATAATCCAGCCCTTTCAGATCGCTATGACGAATGGCCTCCTCCTCGCCGATACGCCGTGCCAACAACTCTGAAAGCCCCTTTACGCCCTTGCCATGAAAGGCATGGTGCAAGTGACCACGGCGCATATCGGCATCGATCAACAGCACTTTCTGACCGGCCTGGGCGCATACCGCCGCCAGGTTGGCCGCCACGAAGCTCTTGCCGACCCCCGGGCTCGCCCCGGTAATCATCAACCGATTATTGTCGGATTCGAGCATGGCGAAATAGAGACTGGTACGCAGCCCGCGCAAGGCTTCCACCGCAATTTCGGCGGGTTTCTTGATGGCCAGCAAGCCTCGGAAAACTTCCTGGGCCTTCTTGGAACGGCGCGGGCGAATTCGCTCGGTGAGTCCCGCCTGTTCGCCGGAATCCGGCAGCGTGGCATAGACAGGCAGCCCCAACTCTTCAAGCTGCTCGGGCGTCTTGATCGCTCGGCTGAGCAACAAGCGCACCACTATCAGCATGGTCGCCAGCAACGCTCCAACCAAGCCACTGACCCCGGCTATCAGAGGAATTCGCGGTGCGATGGTGCCGGGGTTGAGCATGGCGGCATCCAGGATACGTACGTTACCCACGGTGCCGGCCTTGACCAGGCGCATTTCTTGAAGCTGATTGAGCAGTTGCACGTACACTTGTTGATTGACCTGACTATCCCGGGTCAGGCGCAGCACTTCCTGCTGGGTCTCGGGTAACTCATTGACCTGGGCATTAAGCTGGTCACGCTCGGCTTCAAGCTGGGCGCGCTGTCTCAGCAATGTCTGATAGTTGGGGTGCGAGGGACGGTACCGTTCAGCCAGGTCAGCCTCCCGCATGGCCAGCTCACTGAGTTGGTTTTCCACCTCTACTACCCGAGTGAGCAGGTTTTCGGTCTCGAACGTCAGGTCCACGGAGTCGCGTTGCGCCCGGTAGTCGTTGAGCATTCCCTCGGCATCGGACAGTTGATCGCTGACCTTGGGAATCTGCTCGTTGAGAAAGGCGATCTGCTTCTCCGCTTCTTCGGAATGACGTTGCACGTTCTGAGTCAGGAAGACCCCGGTCAAGGTATCCAGCGTCGGCTGGATCTGATCACGATCCGCACCGTTCAGTGTCAGTTCATACACCCCCGAATCAACGCCTCGCGGCATGATCTCGAAACGCCGTTTCAAATCCTTTATCGCATTAAGGGAAGACGTCCGCTCCAAGATGAATTCTGCACCGGGGTGCGCTTTCACCTGGCTGACAAAAAGACGATAACCCAATGCATCGTCCTGAACCGTCTCCCCGACTTTACCGGTAAGTAGCGTTACTTCTTCCAGCAGCAACTCGAAATTGCCGTCTTCCATGAGGCGCAGCACATGCTTGCTTCCCACGTTTTCATCGGGCACATCGAAACGTGCAACGCCTAGCGACTCACCGGCCCACACATAAGGATTGTCCCAATCGCTATCCTCGGAACCCGCTATCCATTCGCGCATGAATGCCGGCGTAAGGCTTTCGAACCACGCCTGGTTAATCCCATGATTGACCAGGAAGTCCCCCACCACCGGCAGCCGGCGCGGCTCGACCTGAATGGCCAGATCCTGCCGGTCAGCGGTTTCTCCCAACACCATGCGCGACTGCAGTATTTCAAGTTCGGCGGAGGTAGGGTTACCTTGCTGCTGCTCCCCCAGTGACTCCATAAGCGCCAAGTTTGAACCTTGGCTCTCTATCTGAACCAAGGCATCCGCCTGATAGATTCCCGGCTGAGAACTGGCGTGAAAATAGCCGGCCAGCAGAAAAAGTCCCGTCATCGACACGATCAACCAGCGGTGGTCGGAAAGTGTGTCTACCAACTTGCGCAGATTAAGGTCATCACCCTCTTGGGGCGCAGACGATGACGAAGGTGGTGGGGGAAAGTAAGTCATGGTCATGCCTCATCACTCGTGAAATATCATTCAAATCGGTACTTACAGGTCACCGACATCCGTGGCGACCGTCGCGACATCACCCGGCAGGCTGACCGAAGGCAGCAGCAGCGAGATCACGGTGTTCCAGCGAGCCAGCGGTGCCGACGTCACGTACACCACATCCTGCGGCTGGAGAGGAAAGCGTGTTCCCAGCAATAGGCGCGTGGCATCGCGAATATCCAGCTGATAGATGGTGGCAATCTTCTCGCTACCGGGCGGGTTTCCTCGTATCACGAAAATACCTGAGGGCTCGGCACGGCTTTCATTCACCCCACCGGCTCTTCCCAAGGCGTCCGTCAAGGTGATGCGTTCGTTACCCAAGGCAAGCGCACCGGGACGTATTACTTGACCCATCACGATAACGTTCTGGTTTTCCATGGTCGGGACATGCAGCAGATCGCCATCACGCAGTAAGCGGTTCTGAGTCATATCTCCTTGGCGCATCATGGCGTAGAGCGAGATGTCTTCTTCGCTACCATTGCGGCTCAACGTGACGTTGCGCCAGTCCGCATTATCAAGCGCCCCGCCTACTTCACTGATGGCATCGAGTACCGTCATCGGCACGATGGTCAATGGCAGGGTGCCGGGGGTTTCCACAGCGCCACTGATATAGACTTTCTGGGAGTTGAACGCCGCAATGCCGACTTCTACCTGAGGCTCGGTGATCACTTCGGAAAGCCGCCGGGTGATCAACTGACGTACTTCGTCAAGCGTCATTCCCTCGACCTTTACGCGCCCCACATAGGGATAGAACATGGTGCCGTTGGGGCGTATCCGATTCCCGGTTTCCGCAGCAGAGCGCTCGGCGCCGGCGGGAATGGTCAGCTCGGGATGGTCATAGACAATCACGCTCAGGATGTCGCCAGGTCCCACGCGATACTCGTAGCCCTGCACTTCCTGATTCAATGTCTGGGGAGTTGCCTGGGTGGGTGCTTCCCTCACGTGCATCGCGTCCACCAGGTCCGGCGTGATCGGCTGCACGGTCACTCGCCCATCCAGCGATTGTCCAAGCTCGCTTTCATCAATATGTCCACCAGGGGCCATGGCACAGCCACTCAGCACCCCCAGGAGCATGATCAACATCAGACAGCGAACCAGTCGCATCGGGCGCTCGCTAGGTTCTACCTCTTCTATTTCATTGAATTTATTCATTCTTTGCTCCCTGTACTTTGTGTCTTGCCACGCTACCGCCCGGGGATTGTGTTCAGGCATTTCCCAGAGCCTTATTAGAAATTCGTCCTGGCGATGCCAACCCGCGTATCGCCATGAGACATGACTGCCAATTCGGCAGACAAACACAAGTTTACATAACAATACAAATTACGCACTACCATTTACATAAGCGTGGTGGGGTGAGACAACTAACGCCTGGCACTCGTGGAAAAGTGCGGCTTAACATCATTAAAAAGGAAAACACGTCATGCCAGGCAGGGTTAAAGCGGAATTAATCTTTTAACTTAAAACTACATATTTCTTTAAATTCATGGATCTATAAAAACAAAAAGTATTAGTCAAGTTATCATGGGCATTCATAAGTCTTCTTATCATGACTCCAAGAAAAGCCTGCCAACAAAGAACACTCTGTAACTTAAAGCGTTACATAAGTACTTAACTGTTAGCCTGAGGCACTTAACTGAGAAAGGATTTTCAATAAGGAATGGACCCGAGCCTGGCATGCCGAATCGGCAACATTGCAGGTAGATCCAAGATAGGAAATGAAGAAGGAAGAAGGAGCGAGGGGAGTTTTCAGACGGAGATTGGCTCTGTCTGAAAGTGCCTAGAGTTTTTCAGCCCACAGGCGGGTGGCCTCTTTCAGCAGCGCATGGACATGCTCGAAAATCTCCATATTTTTGCGATAAGGGTCGGGGATATCCTGCCCTTCGCCACTGTCCAGCCAACGACCGAGCAAGAGTGTCTTACCCAAGGCTTGCGGTGCTTGTTTTCCCACGGCACGGCGCTGGCCTTCGGACATCACCAGAATAAGATCGGCTTCCTGGATCATCGTCGCTGTCAATTGCCGTCCCTGATGGTGGGTGACATCCAGACCCTCGGCCTCGGCCAATTCACGCGAAAGTGGTGAGACAGGCCTACCTTCCAGTGCGCCTAGGCCGGCAGAACTGATCTGACGCTCGGGCAGTTGTTGTCTAAGAAATGCCTCTGCCACAGGGCTACGGCAGATGTTGCCGGTACAGACCACCAGAATACGCTCGAACATGGCTTACTTATCTCCCGGTAAGCGGAGGTGCAGGTTGTTGTCAAATGTCATGCTTCGTGCCCAGACAGCCAGCAATAGCAAGAGCATGGCTATTATCATCAGGCTGTCACCCAGGCGATAGCGGCCCAGCCGGCGGATCATCCATCCGGTAGCAAAGGTTGCCGCCATCAGAGGCATCGGCATCAACAAGAGGGCCGTCAGGCTTTTGATTAGAGAATACATGGCGACTATCTTGCGGGACTTTCCCGGGAACTTGAACCCAGAGGAAGATAAGCCAAGCGGCATATACCGCAATTCCTGCAGGATAGGCGAAAAAAGAATAGCTCAAGCCGAAGCTCATGAAGGCCACCGGTAACAACACCCCGGCCACGGCAAAGGATCGCTGGACGGGGTTTTCGGCACGCAAACCCGGTAGAAAATGCCACAAGGGAACCAGATAAAGCGCCAACATTATCAAGAAACCCGGTAAACCACGACGCACCCAGGCATCCAGGAGGTCGTTGTGAGCATGCCAGTAATTGCCTAGCCCGGGGCTTAGCACGCCCTGTTCCTCTAGTACCTGCATGGCGGGCTGATAGCCTTGGTGGCCGTAGCCCACCAAGGGACGCTCACGGATCAACAGCAATGCGCCACGGTACATTTCCAGGCGAGCGCCGACAGAGGAGCCATAGTCCGCGCTTTCAATGTAGCGGCGTACTTCGGCCACCGCCTTGTCCACTCGTTTTTCCACGCCGCTTTGCGGGGTCGCATACACCGCCATGATGAGCGCCAGCACAGCACTCAGCGCCAGCCAGCGCCACACTGCTCGCCATCGGCGTGCATAGCCGCGATAGAACACCCCTATCACCAGCGGCAAGGCCAACCACCCGCCTCGTGTGCCGGAAAACGCCGAGGCCAGTCCGCCTCCCGCGGCACCACTGAGTAACAGCGCCACCCAAAAAAAACGCCTGGTGCGCTGTTGCCAGGCCCACCCCAACCCGGCCAGACATAACAGAGCGCTCAATAACGCAAGATTGCCGAAGAAGATGGAATGCAGCGGCGGATGCCCTGTAGCACGCGTCAACCCCTCCACCAGTTTTTGCCACGCCGCCCAACCACCCACGCCCACTCCCCCAAGCGCCAGCCCGGCCCACCATGCCGAAGGCCGTGGCGGTGCTGCACGAACCATCAACAAGGCCAGCGCGGCAAGCCAGGCGGCACCCGCCAACGGCAAGGCTTGACGCAAACTGTCATGCCAGGCGCCGGCCGCAAGCTCGACCACGCCCACCCCTAGCAGCAACACCAGCAGTAAACCGTCACCGCGCCCTCTCGACTGCTTCAAATAGTGCCGTGCTCGTCGCTTGTTCCAGGCAAGCACCCCCCATGACAAGGTGATCGCCAACCCCAGCCAATAGCCCAGCGGCACCAACAGCGGCAAGGTGGTGATTGCTACAGCCTGCATGCATTGTTTGCCTTGTCGTTCACGAAAATACGTACTAAAGGATCACGCTATCGCCGCTCCCTCTGCCCAACAGCGTCAAGAACAGATAGCGAAAATAGGTCGGCACCGCCAATGTCGCCAACATCCGTTGATCCATTTCCGCCAGCAGCCGCGGTGTCGACATATCAACGGCATTGAGTTGCGCCAGACCGGTAATCCCCGGACGAGCGTTATATACACCGCGCTGGGTACGCTCCTTGATCAACTCATATTGCGTGTACAAGCACGGCCGAGGTCCCACCAGGCTCATGTCACCTTTCAATACATTCCACAACTGGGGTAACTCATCCAGCTTGGTCCGGCGCAGGAAATGACCCAAGCGAGTGATCGAGGAGGCATCAACAAGATGCGAGGCGACCCAGGCGGTGTCACACTTCATGGTACGAAATTTGATCAGCACAAATGGCTGACCGCGATAGCCTACCCGCTCTTGCCGGAACAAGGGGGAACCGGTGTCCAGATAGCCGGCCAGGGCCACTAACAACAATACCGGTAGACCAATCAACAGGCCTGTGGCGGCAAACAGAACGTCAAAAAAACGTAGCATCCTGGCCATGACTTTAAAGACTTTTTGTGGGTAGCCGACGGCATATGCCTGCAGGATCTCGCTGAACGACCTTGTCTAACGGGAGAACGCAACGAAATGCTATTGATTAGATAACAAAGGTAACACCGGGAGGGATCCAGTGCGGCGCCAAAACGTCATCATGGCCTGGGGGTTTTTCTCAAACTCGGGATACGGTAAGACTCCTACTTAACCATTAGCTGGGACAGGAGTTGTTTGATCGGTTCAATGATTAGCGGGGGTTGACTCAGAACCAACCCTTGCGACGAAACAGCCATATCAAGCTAATGCCAATTCCCAACATTACCCCCCATACTACAAAGTAGGCGTAGCGGAAGGTCAGTTCAGGCATGTATTCGAAGTTCATCCCGTAGATGCCGGCGACGAAGGTCAGCGGCACGAAAATCGCGGTAATCACCGTCAAGACACGCATGGTGATATTGAGTTGGTGAGAAGCAATCGAGATATAGCCGTTCACCAGATCGCCGCAGATGTCGTAATACATCTGGGTCAGGCTGTAGAGACGCTCGAAGCGTTCATAGACATCATTGATCGCGTGCAGCGTTTCGGCAACATCGCGCGGAAGGTGACGATAATCGTAGGCGATCAACTCCTGGGTGATCCCCTGATGATAACTGAAAATGCGCCGCATCTTGACCAGGCGTGAGCGATACAGGGTGATGCGGCGCATCAAGTCATCGTTACCCGCTTCCAGCAACTCATCTTCAAGGTCACTCAGCTCGGTTTCAAATTCCAGCAGCCCATCAATGTAAAACCCGGCCGAGATATACATCACCTTCAGCGCCACCTGTTCCGGTGACTTCTGCAGCAGTGCCTCACCCTGGTCGTTATGTAGCCGCTCGACGCTTAGCGCCCGGCTGGGGTGGAGGCTGATCAAGAAACGTTCGCCAATAAAAAAGCAAAGCGGTTGCGGCACGTAATTGAGTTCACCGTCGAAGGAGGAAATCCCCCGATAGATAATCAATGTATGCGTTTCGAATTCTTCTATCTTGGGCGGATGACGCTCCCGATGCGCATCATTGATCGCCATGGGATGGCAACCGAAGGCTTCCAGCAAGGCACGCTCGCTGTCCTGCGTTTCCCCCTGCATATCAATCCAGATATGCGCATCTGTCGAGTCGCGCCAGGTGGCGATCAACTCTTCTCCGCCCTGGTGGGACTCGCCATCGGGAAAAACCAGCATCGTGCGTAACATACCACCTCCGGCGTTCAAGAAATCATGGACTCGGGTATTCTCAGCTCGTCGACTTGGCTACTGCCTTCGCGGCATGAGCCAGGCAAGCAACAGGCTGACCAGGGTCGAGGCGACCAATGCGCCCAGAAAAGGCGCCAAGGTAGGAATGCTGTGCGGAAAACTTGCCGCCAGAACTCCCTCGACCAGGCTTCCTTGGGTTACCCAGCCCGGCAAGACGGCGCCGAGCATGCCCGCCACACCTCCGGCCACGGCGGAAAAGGCGCTCATCCGCTGCCACAGACCCAATAGCACAGGCACCACGATGGCCGCGCACAGTAAATCAGCAATCAGGAACAGACGCAGTACCGAAAGCCCCTGCAAGGCGACGATGACCACCGGCACCATCAACGCCACCGTCACCAGCCGGGCGGCTCCGATCGACAACCCGCGCTTGCCGGAATCCGCCACCACCAGGGAGGCAATCCCGTTTTGCAAGGTATCCACACTCGAGGCCACTAGGGTCACCGCCAGCACCAGGGCGGGTAGCGCCAACCAGGCCGGGGCCTGGCTGAGCAAGGCAAAGAACGGAATCGGCGGCTCGCCCAGTGCTACGCCGCTCATCGCCGCCAGCATCCCCAAGCCACCGACCACCATCACCACAATGACGGTAATGCCGCCGCCCAGCCAGGCGCCCAGCCCCAAGGCCCTATCGTCGCGCGCTGCCCACACCCGCTGCCAATACCCCTGGTGGAAAAGATTCGCTGCGGTGACCGCGATCACCAGTGTCAAGGCAACGCTCAGGGCCCCTGCGACCGGGATGGCGGGCATCACTGCCTCCATCGGCATCTCGGGCAAGCGTAGCCAAGCGACTCCCCCCACCAGCGCCAGTAAGGCAATCAACAGCCATGCTTGCCAACGGTCGGTGGCCAGGCTCGCCCGCAACCCTCCCAGTGCCGTGTAAAGCAGTGTGGTCAGCGCCACCCCGATCACCACCAAAGCGGGCGGCACATCGGAAAGCAAGGCGGTAATTGCGCCGATCGCGGTCAACTCCGCGGCAAGAAAGCAGGCCATGTAAAGCACCGAGACCAGCGATACCCAGCGGCGAACCCCGGCGCCGTAACAAGCTTCGGCAAACTCGCCGATACTGCGCCCTTGCGGTAAGTGGCGGCGAATTTTCGGCCCATAAAGCCCCAGCACAATGAACGGCAGTGCCGAGCCGATGGCATAACCCGCCAGGGCCAGCGGGCCGACAAAGGCACCGATCTCCGGCGGCGCAAACAGTATCCACGCCCCCATGCCCGATGCCAGAAACGAGAGCCCCAGTGTCGAGGCATTTTGTGAATTACGTGCCGTGACGTAATCATCCAGGGGGCCGTCGACACGGCGCGCCCGTAGCCCGAGAAACGCAAAACACACAAGCGCCGCGACGAGCACGGCAGACGTCAGGTAAGGCATGTCGCACTTCCTCCGCCGGTATCAACCGGATCAGGTTCCAGGGTCAGCGCCTGGCGCTATCTCAGTCCCGCCTTGAAATATATGGTGGGACTCCCCTGGCGACAGTGAGTGGAATGTGAAATCAGCCGAGGCCGAGAGCGGCATGATCCTTTAGCCGTGCTGGATTTGCAAAGCCCTCCCGGGACCAGTCGATAGAGCGTGGCATATTTTACATGGCCGCCTTGTCCCTCGGCACACGTCCCATCAGATAGAATTCTTCATTGGGTGGCGTCCCGGCAAGCGTGACCAGGCGATTGGACAAGCTGAAAAACGCCGCCACCGCGCCGATGTCCCAGATATCATCCTGGGTGAAACCGGACGCCATCAGGCGTGACTCCCAATCGCTGGTCAGCTCGCCTACGCTCAGGCTGCAGTGCATGGCGAAGTCCAGCATTGTTTGCTGGCGCTCGTTGATCGATGCCAGCTGATAGTTGATCGCCACCTGGTCGGCAAGGAGCGGGTTCTTGCTGTAGATGCGCAACAGGGCGCCATGGGCCACCACGCAATACAGGCAAGCGTTACGCGCGCTGGTGGCCACCACGATCATCTCTTTTTCAGCCTTGGTGAGGGTATCGGACTCACGCTCCATCAAGGCATCGTGGTAGGCGAAGAAGGCGCGAAATTCCGCCGGACGATGCGCCAGCATCAAGAAGACATTGGGCACGAAACCGGCCTTCTCCTGGACCGCCAAGAGGGTGGAATGAATATCTTCCGGCAAGTCTTCCAGGGTTTCCGGAAGAGGAAAACGACTGATCGGAATACTCATGATGTTTCCTTGTTTTTGTGGAACAGCGTTTATATGCAAAAGTGCAGCATGACGGCTAAAAATTTATGCAGTTATCGTGAAAGATCCAACAAGAAACGGCCCCGCCTTTGCAGACGGGGCCGTTCTTATAACGCTACCTTCAACACAATTCTAACCTAACGAAATGGTGCTGTTGATACCGCTGGAGACGTTTTCCGGCTCGAACCAACGCGCAGTGACGGTCTTGGTCTGGGTCCAGAAAGCGATGGCCTGCTTGCCGTTGGGACCCATGTCTCCCAGCTTCGAGGCCCGTGAGCCGGTAAAGCTGAAGTAGGCCACCGGCACCGGGATAGGCACGTTGATACCCACCTGGCCGACATCGATATCGCTTTCGTAGCGACGCGCCACCCAGCCGGAATTGGTGAAGATCGAGGTGCCGTTGCCATTGGGGTTGGCATTGACAAAGGCAATGGCGTCATCCAGCGTTTCGACGTTGACCACGCAAAGTACCGGGCCGAACACTTCTTCACGATAGATGGTCATGTCGGCGGTCACATCGGCGAACAGGGTCGGGCCGACGAAGTTGCCCTTGGGATAGCCTTCCACCTCACAGCCACGTCCATCAATCATCAGCTTGGCGCCTTCCTTCTCGCCCACCTCAATCAAGTGTTCGACACGCTCCTTGGCAGCGGGCGACACCAGCGGGCCAAGGTCAGCGTCACGCTGGGTACCGGGGCCGACTTTCATGTTGCGCGCGCCTTCGACGATATCCTCGAGCCATTCACGCGCATCGCCTACCAGCACCACTACGGAGTTGGCCATGCAGCGCTGACCGGCCGCGCCGAAGGCGGAACCCAGCAGATTATTGATGGCCTGGCTGCGGTTGGCATCCGGCATCACCACACAGTGGTTCTTGGCGCCCATCATGGATTGCACCCGCTTACCCGCGTCACTGGCGCGGCGATAGATGTGCGTACCCACATGGGTGGAACCGATGAACGAGAGGGCCTTGATGTCCGTGTGGTCGCAGATCTGGTTGGCGACATTCGGGCCGCCATGCACCACATTGAGCACCCCTGCCGGAATACCCGCTTCGTGAGCCAGCTCGACCAGACGCATGGTGGAGCTGGGGTCCTGTTCGGAAGGCTTCAGGATGAAGGTGTTGCCGGTGGCGATGGCCAGCGGGAACATGAAGCAGGGCAGCATGATCGGGAAATTGAAGGCGGTGATACCCGCACCCACACCCAATGGCTGGTGCATGGTGTAGACGTCGATCTCGCTACCGGCATTCTCGGCCAATTCGCCAAGTTGCAGGGAAGTGATCGAACAGGCGTGCTCGATCACTTCCAGGCCACGACCTACCTCGCCTTCGGCATCCGGCAACGTCTTGCCGTGCTCTTCGGTGATCAGTGCGGCCAGCTCGGCAACATTATCGCGTACCAGCGCCTGAAACTTGAGCATGATGCGCATACGCTTACCCAGCGACGTCTTGCGCCAGGTCTTGAAGGCTTCCTTGGCGCTGGCAACCGCCTGATCGACTTCTTCAGGCGTACAAAATGGCACCCGGGCGACCACTTCCTGGGTAGCCGGATTGACCACCTCGCGCCATTCCTGGCTTTTGGATTGAACAGGCTGGCCATCGATAATCATGGGGATTTCGCGGACGGTCATGGTATTGCTCCTATCATTTTTTGTTTGCCTATCAATTTCTGTTTGCTAGACATTATGTGTACAAACACACGAACAGTAATAACAAGGAGTCTATCCGCAGGTTGGATTGCCTGACAACGGGCACTCAGGCACATTGCTTGTGTATAATTGCACAAACAACCACACAAAGTAGACCCCTCACGTTGCAGGCGGAGCCTCCATGCTCGACTGGCATGACATTCAGATCTTTCTCGAAGTGGCGCGTAGCCGTCGGCTCACCGATGCCGCTCGGCGCCTGGGGCTGGATCATTCCACCTTGTCGCGGCGCACAAGGCGTTTCGAACAACAACTCAACACCCAACTGTTCGAGCGTAGCACACACGGTTATCACCTGACGGAAGCCGGCCAGCAGCTGTTGGCCCATGCCGAGGAAATGGCCCGTCATGCCGAGGAAGCCGGGGAAAACCTGTCCAACAAGAATCATCAGGTCAGTGGCCAGATACGCTTGGGAGTAACAGAAGGTTTCGGCACCTGGGTGATCGCCCCGCTGCTTTCCGCCTTCTGCCGACGGCACCCGGGCATCACACTGGATATCCTCGCCCTGCCCCGGGTAGTGAATTTGAGCCGCCACGAAGCGGACCTTGCGGTTACCATCGAACGCCCGGTAAGTCCGGGCCTGGTGATTTCCCGGCTATGCGACTATCGGCTGCGCCTTTATGCCAGCCAGGATTACCTGGCAGGCCATGGCGCCCCGACAACCTTGGCCGAGCTGGCCCGACACCCGCTGGTCGGCTATGTCGACGATCTTATCTTCAGCGACCAGCTGAGTTACCTCGACCCCCTGTTACCCGCACGTACCCTCAGTGAAGAGGCGCACTTCAGTATTCGCAGCACCAGCGTCACCACCCAGTACAGCGCCGCTCTGCATGGCGCCGGGCTTGCAGTACTTCCCTGCTTCATGGCCGAACCTACGGCCTCATTGGTGCGCGTACTGGAAGATGAAGTGACGGTGACCCGCCAGTTCTGGATCACCGCCCGCCAGGAACAGCGCCGCCTGGCGCGGGTGCGCTTATTGTGGGATTTCCTGCGTGAAGCGCTGAAACTTAACCGGGACTTCCTGATGGGTGACAGTGCGGCCCTGGTGATACCCGAGCATGTCCCGGCAGCTGAATCCTCAGCGCCCGATCAGCCCGGTAGTCAACCAGGGCTGCCAGGCCAGTAGCACCAGCGTCACCAGGGTGGCGAGCAAAAAAGGCAGCAAAGAGCGGAAAATTTTCAGCGGCGGCGCCCCGGTCATCGAGGAGGCAATAAACAACCCCGCCCCCACCGGCGGGGTCAAAAGCCCCATCACCAGCGTCAGGCAGACCACTACACCGAACTGATAGGGGCTGATGCCGAACTGCTCCTGAGCGATAGGCAGCAGTATGGGCACCACTAGGATCAGAGCGGCGATGCCGTCGATGATCATCCCCACCAGCAACAGCACCCCGATCAGCAGCAACAAGAACAGGAAGGGGTCGGTGGTCAGGGCGGCGATCCAGGCCGCCGCCATTTGTGGCAAGCGCTCGTAAACCACCACCCAGCCGAACACCCCGGCGGCGGCGATCAGCATGATCACCAGCCCCGCATTGACTGCCGTGCGCCGCAGCACCCGGGGAAGCTGCCCGAATTTCAGATCGCCATACACCAAGCGCCCGATCAAAAGTGCAGCCAGTGACGCCAGGGCGGCGGACTCCGTGGGCGTGGCCAAGCCCAGCAATATGCCCCCGATAATGATCAAAGGAATACTCAACGCCGGCAGGCCCATGAGCAGATCGTGAAGCGCCTGGCGACGGCTGGGCCATTCACCGCGCGGGTATTGCTGCACCAGGCCCACTACCGCGATGGTGACAAAAAAGGTCAAGCCGAGCAGCAACCCCGGCAGAATGCCGGCAATGAACATTTCAGCAATCGGCACCTGGGCCATTACCCCGAACAGCACAAACAGCATCGAGGGCGGAATAATCGGCGAGAGCAAGCCTCCGGCCGCGGTAATGGCAGCACTGTAGGATTTGCTGTAGCCCTCTTGTTGCATAGCCGGCACCATGGCGCGGGACATGATCGCAATCTGCGAGGCAGCCGAACCGATAATCGCCGCCATCATCATGTTGGCGACCAGATTGATGTAGGCCAGTCCGCCACGAAAGCCCCCCACGAAAATACGCGCCAGAGCGATCAAACGCTTGGTCAGCCCGCCCTCGTTCATCAGTTCACCGGCCAGCATGAACAGCGGAATCGCCAGCAGCCCATAGCTTTCCACCGCACTGAAAAGCTGTTGAGGGTAGGAGTCGAACAACACTGTATTGCCGGAGGCCTGGATGTACCACAGGGCGGTCAACGCCAGTACCAGGGCGATCGGCACCCCTCCCAGCAGCAATAGGCTGAATATCACAATGGTCATGGCGGCGGCTCCGTTGTGGGGACACTCGCCGGGTCGCTCAAGCCCGTCAGCGACTGCCAAAGGTTGCTCACCCCATGCAGGCTCAGTGAAAAGGCAAACCAGGGCAGGATCAACCACAACCAGAACTTCCTCACGCCTAACGTCGAGGTGTTTTCGGCATAGATGAAGTTGAACGTCTCGCCCTGAAAGGCACGCGTATCGAACCCCGCCTGCATCAAGGTCCAGGGCTGGTACCAGCGCCAGCATAGCCACAGCAGTATCAAGGCGAACGCTAGCACCATGGCATCCACGAACACCCCGAACAGCTTGCGCCCGAAGCTCGGCAGGGCATCACTTATCAAGGTAACGGCAATGCCTTGGCGACGCTTGAGCACCGCCCCGGCAATCAGGAAGGTCATCCAGATCATGGCGTAAATCGCCAGTTCACTGATCCAGTAAAGCGGACTGCCCAGCGTGCGAAAGGCAACATTGGTCAGAATCAATAAGGTAATCACCGCCGCCAGAAAGGCAGCAGCGATTTCTTCCAGCTGCGCCAGGCATGATGAAAAACGTGACAGCATCAAGTTCGGCCTTTATCGGCTTGCCTGTTTATCCATGCATTCACTGCTGCTTTGGTTCACGCAGCCGTTCGGCCTCTTCGCGCAGGGTATCCAGCATCGGCGCCTTGGGTTCCCAGATGGCTTCCCACTCGGCGATGGCCTCACTGAAGAAGTCGGCATCGGCTTCAACGATATTGATATCCAGCGCGCGGATCTGTTCTTCCTGAGCCGCATCCATTTCTTCGAAACCACTCAGGACGTTTTCCAGATGTTCGGCCATGGTGGTGTCGATCAATTCACGATCTTGCTCGGAAAGCTCTCGCCATACCCGCCCGGAAACCACGCCCACCATCGGGAACATCATGTGATTGGAAATCAGTAGATTATCTGCTTGCTCGTAAAACTTGAGAATCAGAATGGAATCGAAGTCCATATCGATGGCATCGACTTGGCCATTGGCCAGCGCATCGTAGACTTCCAGCAGCGGCATCGGCGCCGGGGCCGCACCCGTGGCGGTATAGAAGTCGCGAATCGGCTCGAAGGGGGTAATACGGATACGCAGGCCGTTCATGTCCTCGGCGCTTTCGATGGGATTGCGGCTGAGCACCTGACGCATGCCCACCATGCCGTAACCCACCCCGACCATGCCGACCTCGACAGGCATAAGCTCGAGCAACTCGGCGGCGGCATCGGAACGCAACAGTCGGGCGGCGTGATTGACGTCATCCACCAGGTACGGCGCATACAGGGCACCGAAATCCGGAATGCGATTGGAAATCTCGGCGATGGTCAGAAACGCCATGTCCAAGGCGCCGGTTTGCAGCTGCTGGACCATTTGCGCTTCGTTACCCAACTGCTGAGCTGGATAAACCGTCACGCTATGTTCGTCGTCGGAACGCTCCTTCAAGGTATCGGCAAAGGCCTCGGCTTCGATTGACCACAGATGCTGCGCCGGGGTGATTAACCCCAAGCGGAAATCGCGTGCCTGGGCATTAAAGGAAGTCGCCGCCAGCGTCGCAGCCGTCACGGCCAACGCCAAGGTTTTATTCAAGTTCATGTTGCGCCTCATCTCCATCCAGCGAAAAGGGCACCAGGGTGCCCGTGTTGTTGGAATTATGTTTTTTTCAGTGAAGCACGAGAATACCGCAGCCAAGACAATGATGGCACATCCATTGGTTGCACCGAGGCGAATGCATTCAGGGGGTTTCGTAGGCTGCCTTGAGACGATAAAACTCCGCCACGATAGCTTCCATGGCCACGGCGTCATAATCACACAGCCCACTGACCACGAGCTTCTTGGAACCGATACCCATGGGTATGCCATTGGAATGAATGGAAAATTCGAGCAGGGCCTCCGCCCGCTTGCCATTGACCTTAAGCGATGAGCGACTCAACGTTAAATTGGGGGAAAAGCCATCCAGACGTTCCAACGAAAAGCCCATGCTGTCATAAATCACCAGCGGACGCTTAGGGTTGAACATCACCCCATGCTCTTCCATCAACGGCTTGAGATAGTGCGGAAAATTCTTGCCGGAAAACGCCACATAACAACGCGAAAACGCATCGATCGCCGAGTTGTCGCGGGTAGTTTCACCTGAGCGGGTTACCGTCAGGTAGCATTTGCCGTTATCGTCGGTCACATGAATATCGCCGTTTTCCACTTCGCTGAAGGTCAGGGGGGTGTCCGCCCCCACCATCGCCAGGAAGTGAAATTGCATGTGCCGCGATAGACCAAAACGTTCCAGCACCAGCGTGAACAGCAAATCCCCCGGCACGCAAAAACGCCGCGCATCGGGGTTGTGAATCGGGTTGTAGTCGCCGGCCACTCCCTTGGCGAATCGGCTGGCCTGCTCTGCGGAAATCATGACTTGCTCTCCGCGCTGCGAATAAAATTCCTTGAACATGGCGTTTGCTGCCTGCCTCTGCCTTGCGTTGAAAACGAGATCCAAAATGACCCAATCCCGCGCATAATGCCATAAAACCGAGGCTTACAGGAGCCGGAGGCCAAGGATGTTCAATTTACTTGTGTCAGGGTACACCTACAGATGTTTCAGACATCCGCCGTTTCCCGAAACGTTTTTTTAAACAAAAGGAAGACGCCATGTCGGAGCTTTCAACGCCAGTGCGCCATCGTCTGTCCAGGCGTATCGTCCTTTGGGCAGGCGGCATAGGGCTGATACTTGTCGCCCTCGGCGTGGCCTGGCTAGCGGCTAGCCATTGGTTGCTCAATAGCCAATGGCTGGCTCAGCGGCTTTCCCAGGCGGAAGGTGTCGAGATCAGCTGGGAAAGCGGCACTAGCCGTCATCCCGGCCGCTGGGAACTCACCGGCCTCTACCTGGCTCGCGACGATAGCCGACTCGCCCTTTCGCTAGCCGCCGAGCAGGCAACAATTGAGCTTTCATTGCTGGCAATGCTGCGTGGCGAGCTGCATATCACCTCCCTGAATGCCCAGGGGATTCGCCGCCTCACCCTGAATGAGTACCGTCTGGAAGGCGATGGCAACCTTCAACTCGAAGATACCCGACTAACGCCGGATTACCTGGAAATCCCGGTGCTTGCTCTCTCGCTGCAAGAGGCACGTATCGATCGTGGCTCCAGCAACCTGAGCCGGGATATCGCCTTGAACGCCGACCTTTCCCTTGAACGGGTCACCCCTTCCCAAGCCGGCCCGAAAATCCTCAGCGCGCTTTCCGGCAGGCTTGATATTCAAGCCTATGCGGATGCCTGGGATGTGTTTAACCCCTACTTGCAAGCGTTGCCCTGGCTGAGTCTTTCCGGTCACGGCAGACTGCAGGGCGAGCTTTCGCTGTCCAAAGGCGTGTTGCAAGCGGGTAGCCGCCTGCGACTTGACTCGCCACGGTTGCGCGTCGAGGTCGATGAGTTGCGCTTGAATGAAGTCGACGATACCGCCGACAGCGCCCGGCGATGGTCGATCCCCCGGCAAATGTCGCTCACCCACTACGCCCAGGGCCAAGGCAACGTCACCTTGGAGGTACCCCACGAGACTCCCGATAGTCTGAGTTTTGCCGCCCGCTGGAACGACGTCATGCTGTCGGATGGCGAGCCTTACGCCGAGCATACCCATCTGACGCTACTCACCCAGCTGCCCAACCAGCCTCTGAATCAACTCGAAGCCCCCACTCATGCCCAAGCCACGCTCAAAGGGGATATCACGCGCTTGGATATGCTCGACCGTTACTTGGCCCCTACCCTTGATGGCCAGGGATTCGAACTGCGTGGCTATGGCTCGCTTGATGCCAGCGTCTCCATTGTTGAGGCACGCCCCAGCCAGGCTGAGCTCAGGGTGGAATCCCCGCGCCTGGAGGCGCGTGCATTGGGGTTCGCTGCCAGAGGCCGCGGCTTGCTGAACGCTGTCTTGCAAGAGAGTCGGCAATTGAGCGCTGATATCACCCTGAATGAGGCCGAGCTCGACCACCATGGGCGTCGCCTATTAACAGACGCCGATCTCGACCTCCACCTCGAAAGCCCGCTGGACGCTGACACTGCCCTGGCCCAAGCCGAAGGTTCCGTGGAATGGAAGGCGGCGCTGCTGCCCGACATTGCCGTCTTGCAGTATTATCTGGCGCCCTATCTCCCTTCCCCCTCGCCGCTGGTCCTGGCGGAAGGCAGTGCGCAAAGTGACGGACGCTTGAGTGTCACGCGGGAAGGCGTCCAGGGGAAAGCCACCCTGACCGGCCGGGAGCTGCGTACCCGCTTTCGCGACCACAGCCTGACCAGTGAGATGCGGCTTGACCTGACACTGAACCAGGCGACCTTGGACGCCACGCAGCTGGACATCAGCGGCAGTCGCCTGAGTTGGCAAGCCGATAGCGAGGCCGACACCGAGCGCCTGGAAAGCTTGGTGGTGCTACGAAAAGGCCACTTTCAGCGTAATGAAGACAGTCCCAGCGGCCAAGTCGTGGCCGAAGGCATGGTGCAGCATCTAGGGTTTCTCAATACTTTTTTGCCCGACGCTCATGGCTTGGCGGTGGATGGCAACGGCCAGCTGCGCCTACAACTTGATTTCGAAGGCAATCGCCCTTTGCCCGGCAGCCGGTTGCGTATCAATGCCGACAACCTCTACGTGGGGTTTCTCGACCACCAGGCACGCGGGCGTGGCGAATTGACCGCACAGATTGACCCGGATGATCACGCCCAATTATCTCTGGTTCTGCCTCGTTTCGAGCTGCGCCGCACAGATGACCCGCGCCCTCATCTGGAAGGGCGGCATTTCGCCCTGGTCACCCAAACCAGGCAACTTTCTCAACTGTTGAACACACCGGATCCGCGCGATTTTGTTACGCAAATTTCCCTACCGATTACCCAGGTGCCCGACCTGAGACGCTACAACGCCTACTTGCCGGAAGAAGCGGGTATCACCTTTCTCGGCGGCCAGGCCAGCCTGAGCAGCGAGATGACGCTCAAGGGGCTAAAAGCCGAAGGAAACCTGGAACTGCAAGCGTTCGGTGCCGAGCTGTCGTTGCTCGACCAACACTTGCGCGGGGATTTGACACTCGCGATTATCCTTTCCGAAGGTGATTTGAAAGCACGTCGCTTTCAGGCCGATGGCTCGCGCCTGCGCCTGGATAACGTCCAGCGGCTTTCCACTGAGCGACAAGGCGCCGGTGACCCGCAAGGCGATGCTGGTTGGTGGGTACAGCTCGATTTACAACAGGCGCGACTGCATTGGGCGCAACCGCTGACGCTGGAAAGTCAGTTGCAGCTGAGCATGCGCGATAGCGGCCTGCTGGCGCGTCTGTTTCTGCAACGCGCCCGCGACAACCCATGGCTGGGGAGACTGCTCAACGTGCGCAATATCGAAGGGACGGCTCAACTCGACCTGGATGAAAACCAGGTGGAACTGCGCGATATTCAGCTGCACGGCGGGGAAAACCTGTCGTTACTCGCCGACCTGATGCTAAGCGACAGCACGGCTAGTGGCGCCCTTTATGCTCGACTGGGCGTTCTGGCCCTAGGGGTCGGGCTAAAAGAAAACTCACCGGAACTGCATCTAATCAGCCCCAGGCGCTGGTTCAATGACTGGCGCGAACGCCAGCCATGAGCCCCGAACTGCCAGCGGTGTTCTCGATCACAGTCTCAGTCATGGTCACGGCCGCTATCGTGTTCTCGGCGAATCATGCGGACACGCTCCTTGGCGATTCGCGCCGACTTACCTGGCTCGTCGGGTGGCGGCTCCTTGGGAGGCAGCGTCACCCAGGCAAATACCGGCAACGCAAGCCTCCAGTGAATAGCCGCCAGACGCAAGCCCAGCGTCACCGCCAGCGAACCGCCAATGATGGCCATGAACGGTGCACCCAGAGCGTCAAGTGTCACGTAAGTGATGCCTCCGGCTATGGAGGCCGTGGCGTAAACCTCCTCGCGCAACACCATGGGAATGCGTCGAGCAAGAACATCACGCACCATACCGCCCGCCACCCCGGTCAATAGACCCATCAACACCGCTACCATAGCGGGGCTTCCCAGCAGCAGCGCCTTGTGGGTGCCGATAACCGTGAACAGCGCCAGCCCGAAAGCATCCGCCACCGGCAAGAAGCCTCGCGAAAGTCGATGAATATAATGAAACCCCACCAGCGCCAGCCCGACGGTCGCCAGAATCACCCACAGATAGGAGGGGTCGCTCACCCAGAATACCGGCCTAACGCCCAGCACCAGATCGCGCAGAGTGCCACCGCCGATTCCCGTCACCGCTGCTAGAACCAACATGCCAAATGGGTCCATACGGGTGCGACATGCCAGAATCACCCCGGAAAGTGCAAACACCACCACGCCGGCCAAATCCAGCCAATAGACCCACTCCGTCACCGCTTACCTCCTAATAGCTGTAGCTTTAACAACTTATCTCCAACGCCCGGACAAGCGTCCGGGCGTTTTTAATGTTCTACACGAACCTTATGCAGCCAGCCACCTTCCGCTACCGTTATCCTGTACGCTAGCCTGATTAAAGGTTGCCATTACAGGAGCTTCGATGGAGTGGAATCCCGCTTATGCCTGGCTGATCATCGCCTTACTGCTTAGTCTGGCGGAGCTTTCTTCCGGTGGCATGGTACTGCTTGCGCTGGGCATGGCTGCCGCCCTCACCGGCCTGCTTGCCTGGTTGGGCCTTTCGCTTGCCTGGCAATTGGTCGGCCTGGGTATCCTCGCCGGCCTTCTGGTGCCCATCGCCATCAAGTTCATCCGCCCCTGGTTCTCGCCACGCGGCGTGGCCTATGGCACTACCGGCACCGGTGTCGAAAAGGGACGTAGCTACCGCACCCTTAAACGCGATTTCGATGGCGCGACAGGCATCAAGATCAATGGCGATTTTTACCGCATCCGAATAAGTGAAAACGGCGCCACCGAACTTCCGGAAGGCATGGTCGTCACTTTCAAGTCATTCGATGGCACCACCGCCATCGTTACCCTCGACTCACTCAAGGAACATTGAATATGGATTTACCTGTTAGCCCGGGATTGATCATCAGCCTGATCATCGTACTGCTCGGCATCTTTATCGTGGCCAAAGGGTTGGTAATCGTCCGCCAGTCGGAAGTCATGGTCATCGAACGGCTCGGCTCGTTCAGCCGCGTGCTCGAAAGCGGCATCAATATCATCGTTCCGTTCATCGACCAGCCGCGGGCCATCAAAATGCTTCGTTACCGCAAGATGGGTGACGAATATCAAGCGATCACCAGCGACGAGATCCGAATCGACCGCCGGGAAACAGTCATGGATTTCCCCGGCCAGCCGGTGGTAACCACGGACAATGTCACGGTGCGCATCAATGGTGCCCTTTACTACCAGATAATCGACCCTAGACGCGCTGTCTATGAAGTGGAGAACATGAGTCAGGCAGTGGAAGTACTGGCCAAGACGACACTCCGCTCGGTGGTGGGTAAAATGGAGCTCGACAAGCTGTTCGAGTCGCGTGCGGAGGTCAACAACGAAATTCAGGCCGCCATGGAAGAACCCGCCTCCAAATGGGGAGTAAAGCTTTCTCGGGTCGAGGTGCAAGACATCGCCATGCCGGAAGAAGTGGAAACCGCCATGCGTTTACAGATGGCTGCTGAGCGTAAACGTCGCGCCACGGTGACCGAAGCCGAAGGCGAGAAATCCGCTGCCATCGCCAAGGCCCAAGGCCAGCGCGAATCGTCGATCCTTAATGCTCAGGGCGACAAGGAATCGGCCATTCTACGCGCCCAAGGTGAGCAGGAGTCGATCAAACTGGTACTCAATGCCATCGGCGACAGCGAAGAAAACAAGCGTACCGTCGTGGGCTACCTGCTCGGCCAGAGCTATATCAAATCCTTGCCCAACATGGCCAAGGATGGCGAGCGGGTCTTCATCCCCTACGAGTCCTCCGCCTTGCTCGGTTCCATGGGAATGTTTCGTGAAATGGCGGGCTCACCGGAAAATGCGGTGGGCAAGCACCTTGGAACGAACGGTAGCGCGAGTGATCTGCGTAGCGGCATGGTAGGTGGCGCCGGCAGCAGTGCTGATTAAACTTCATTTCTTACTATTCAGGGACCTGGTCCCGAAAAACTGGCTCCGTAAATAAGTGGCCCGGGCTTATCTTTGGATTAAAGGCGTTTACACTATCCCCGCTGGAAGGGATAGACCGAGCCGATCTTGAGCATTTGAGTCAGCTCATCCAAGGCGGTCAGGGTTTCTTCGGCAAGCTGTGGGTCCGCGAGGTCATCCGGGGTGAGGCGGTCGCGGTAGTGGCGGTTCACCCAGGCGGTCAAGTCGCCGTATAACGCATCATTCAACAGCACACGCCCCGAAAGCGCTGCGCGTTCGGCTTCATTAAGCACCACACGCAAACGCAGGCAGGCCGGGCCACCGCCATTGCGCATGCTCTGCTTCACATCCTTGACGATTACCTCAGCGATCGGATTATTGCCCGCGAGCAGGTAATTCTGGATCGTGCGCCAGACGCTTTCGTGCTCCTGACATTCGCCGGGCACCACCAGGGTCATGCCGCCATCAGGATTGGAGAGCAGCTGGGAGTTGAACAGATAAGAAGCCACGGCATCTTCCAGACTGACGGCTTCCAACGGAACCCGTACCGGTATCAATGGCGTGGCCAGTTTGGCGCGCAGTTCGTCCAGCGTTTTTTGCTCATCGAGAAACGCCATTTCGTGGTAAAGCAATACCGGTCCGTTGCCTACCGCAATCACATCGTTGTGAAACACACCGGCATCGATGGCGTCCGGATGCTGCTGGGCGAAAACCGTCTGGGCCGCCGAAAGCCCATGCTGGCGCGCCACTGCCTGGCTGGCTTCTAGCGTCTGGCGGGCTGGATAATGTCTCGGCTCTCGCTCGGGGTTGCCGCCGAATGCCTGGCGCCCATAGACGAAGAGATGCACCGCCGGTTCAGCGTAATCGCCACATAGCCGGGTATGGTTGGCCGCCCCTTCGTCGGCAAATGCAGGCGTCGCCGGAAGCACGGGGTGATGCGCGAAATGCTCTTCGTTGCGAAAGATCGCTGCCAGCACACGCCCGGTGGTTTCGGGCTCGAGAAAGCGGTGAAAGCTTGACTGCAAGTTGGCCGGGGTCATGTGCATTCGGCCGTTCGGCGCATCCACACTCGGGGTCACGGTGGCAGCATTGGCCGTCCACATGCTCGATGCCGAGCACACCGCGCGTAGCAGTTGAGGCGCTTCTTTTGCCGCCCGCGACAATACCTCCATGGTCGAGCCGCTGAAGCCAAGAGCACGCAAGGCCCCGATATCGGGGCGCTGCTGGGGCGGCAGCACGCCCTGAGCGTAGCCGGCATCCAGTAGCGACTTCATCTTGGCCAAGCCCTGCAAGGCGCCTTCTCTGGGGTTGGCCACTCGACCTTCATGACTCATCGAGGCCAGGTTACCCACCGCCAGCCCGGCGTAGTTGTGCGTGGGGCCGACCAGGCCATCGAAGTTGACTTCCCGATAATCCATCGCGCTCACAGGTTGACCCCCGGCGGCAGGGTATCGGGCATTTCCAGCGAATCGGACTCCATGGAAGCCACCGGATAAGCACAGTAATCGGCAGCATAATAAGCACTGGGCCGGTGGTTGCCGCTTTCACCCACCCCGCCGAAGGGTGCATCACCAGCAGCCCCGGTGGTCTGGCGGTTCCAGTTGACGATACCCGCACGAATCCGCAGCAGAAAATCATCCCAATCGCTGGGTTCGCCACCGATCAACCCGGCGGAAAGCCCGTAACGGGTATCGTTGGCAAGCGCGATGGCATCATCCCAGTCGCGATAACGGTGCACCTTGAGCAAGGGCCCGAAATGCTCCTCGTCAGGCACATCCAGACCAGTGACATCGATCAACGCCGGGCTTAGCAGACTGGTATCGGCTTCGAGCCGCTGCATGCGCGCCATGACGATACCGCCCATGGTTTCCAGGTCATCCTGAGCCTTGAGCAGACCATCGGCTGCCGCCGCGCTCACCAGGCCACTGTAGAAAGGCTGCGGTGTTTCCTCGAATTGAGCGGCGACATGCAGCTTGGCGATGGCCTCGGCCAGCGCATCGAGCAAACGGTCGCCAACCTCACCCTCCGGTACGATCAAGCGTCGCGCGCAGGTGCAACGCTGCCCGCCGGAAAGAAAGGCCGACTGCAGGATAGTCAGCACGGCGGCGCGCTGGTCCGGCACATCCTTGATGACCAAGGGGTTGTTGCCGCCTAGCTCCAGCGCCAGAATCTTTTCCACCTGGCCGGCAAATTGTCGATGCAAGATGCCCCCCACCTTGGCGCTACCGGTGAACAGCAGACCATCGATAGCCGGATTACCCGCCAGGGCCTGGCCGACTTCCACGCCACCCTGTACCAGGTTGAGCACCCCTTTCGGCAGTCCGGCTTCTTCCCAGCATTGCAGCGTAAGATCGGCCGTCAGTGGTGTCTGCTCACTGGGTTTGAAGACCACGGTATTGCCCGCCAGCAGTGCCGGCACTATATGGCCGTTAGGCAAGTGACCAGGGAAGTTGTAAGGGCCGAACACCGCCATCACGCCGTGCGGGCGGTGGCGCAGCACCGCTTTCGCACCATTGCCGGCACCGCCCACAGGCTTTTCGCGTGTTCCGGTGCGTTCGTGGTAAGCCTCCAGCGAAAACGTCACCTTGCCGACCATGGCACCGACTTCCGTACGCGCCTCCCAGAGAGGTTTTCCGGTTTCACCGGCAATCGCGACGGCCAAGGCTTCCCGGTGGCTCTTGAGCACCTCGGCAAAACGCTGGACCAACGCCTGGCGCTCATTGAAAGAAACACGCGCCCAGCTCGAAAATGCCTCTCGGGCACTGTCAATTGCTTGATCGACCTGTGCCGGACTCGCCGCCTTGGCCTCCCAAAGAGCGTGCCTGGCTACAGGGTCGATTTTGGTGAAAGCATCCGCTCCGCCATCGATCCAGTCGCCATTGATGAATAGTTGTTGTTTGGCGTGCATAACCGTCTCCTAAGTCTCGAGTAAGCGAAGGGTATCGCCCGTGCTGACCTGCAATTGCCGCGCTTCTGCCTCGCTCACCATAATAATCTGGTCATCCGAAGGCCCACGCCCTACCCAAGCGGCGTAAAAATCCTTTATGTCCGTGGTCGCCGCCAGCCAGCGGCGCTCCTCGCCTGCCACCAGCTGTTTGCTTACTTCTACCTGACACAGGCGCGATTGGCGCACCGCCTGCACTTCATCGATATAGGCTTCCACGGTGGGCCCGCCATCGAAAATATCGATATAGCCTTCCCAACGCAGCCCCTCTTTCTTGAGCATTTCCAGTGCCGGACGCGTATCGCGATGAACCTGCCCGATACAGGCACGGGCATCGGCGCTCATAAAGGTAGTGTAGAGGGGAAACTTGGGCATCAACTCGCCGATGAAGCTTTTGCGGCCCAAACCGGTCAGCCGGTCGGCTTCGCTGAAGTCCATGGGGAAAAAATGCTTGCCCAGACTTTCCCAGAACGGGCTTTTATTGTCCTCGTCGAATACCCCGCGCATTTCAGCCAGCACCTTTTCCGGGAATCGGTCACGGAACTGGGCGATGAACAACCAGCGAGCCTTGGACAACAGCGCGCCGTTGCGCAGATGGCGAAGTTCCCGGCCGCGATATTCCGGGCGCAGAAACAGCGAACAGACCTCGGCATCACCGGTGTGGTCGGAGCTCAGAAATAGCGTCTCGAACGTGCGATGCAACTCCAGCTGTACCGAGGAGTGAGCCAGTTTTCCCAGGCGGTAATTGTAGAACGGCACGCCCTTTCCCACTTGCCCTTCGATGGCGCAACAGCCGGCCAACTCACCGTTGCTTTCGTCTTCGAGCACGAAAAAATACAACCGATCATCCACCGGCACCCGTTCTTCGAAGGCACAGGCGGCTGCTTCGATCTTGCCGGCAAGAAATTCACGATTATCGGGTAACGAGGTAAAGCCGACACCGGTCTGGCGTGCGAGTACCTGCAAGCCATCCAGATCATCACGTGCGATGGGTCGAATGCGCATCACATCTCTCCTTCATCGAGCACATTCGGCGCCGATGGCAGCGCCAAGGGCGCGGCCAGCACAGCACGGCCCTCTTCCACGCCAAGCCTTTCGGCATGTTTCGTGGTAAGCATCAACTGGCCGGTCAGCGACAGGGCATAGCTTGCCATGATGCAGCGAAAATCTTCACGTTTCTGGTTGGCGATCATCACCGGTTCGGCCTTGGGCAAAGTCGATGCCGGGCGCAACCGCACCGGATGCCAGGCAGCTCTTCGGCAAGTTTCCAGGCGTTCGCGCTGGGCCTCGACCAACGGCCCCGCATCGAAGATGTCCACATGACGCGAAAGGTTGAAGCCTTCCGCCAGCATTTCCCGAAGCGCTGTTTCATGCGCTGGATGCTCATGACCAATCACGGCCCGCGCCTCATCGGTGAGCAGCGGCAGATAAAGCGGGAACTGCGGCATCACTTCGGCGATAAAGCTTTTCGAGTGCACCCCGGCAATATGGTTGATCGCTTCATAACCACAGGCGAAAAAATGCTGCCCGACGCTGGCCCAGAACGGCGATTCGCTTTTCTCGTCCAGGTAACCCGGAAACGCCACCGCCAGGGTGGTTGAAAAGCGCTCCGGGTACTGGGCGATGAACATCAGCCGTGCCCGGCGCAGCAGGCTTTCCGCGGGTGTTCCCTTGTAGCGCGCATCCAGGGTGAACGCACATAGCAGGCTGGCCTCGGACACTTCATGGGAAAGCGCCAAGGTTTCGACCTCGCGGCGCACGTTGAGCTGCTGGGAGGCGTGAATAAGGGTTTCCCGGCGGTAGGTGTAATAGGCATCCTGCGCCCCGGCATGGGCACGAATGCTTGCCGTTCCCAGCACTTCTCCCCCCTTAACGTCTTCCAGCACGAAGGTGTACTGTTCATCGCCGGGGGCGTCGATATCGCGGCTGAACGCCTCTTGCGAGCGTGCAATACGCTCCACCAGCCGCTCACGATGGGCCGGAAGGTTGGTCAAGGGCGGTATGGCGCGAGCCGCCAGGCGCTCAAGAGCGGGCAGATCCTCGGTTTTGACGGGACGTATCAATAGCATGCGCTTATGCCTTAACCACGAGTTTCTCGATGGCTCGCTCCAGACGCGCCATGCCTTCGGCAATATCTTCCTCGGGAATCACCAGCGAGGGCGCCAGCCGCAAGACGTTGGGTCCGGCAATCAATGCCATCAAGCCTTCTTCAATCGCCAACGCCAGAATGTCCTTGGCCCTGCCTTCGTATTCCGTGGCCATCTGGGCACCCATCAGCAAGCCCATCCCACGAATTTCCTTGAAGACCCCATGCTTGGCATTGATGGTTTCAAGGTGCCCACGAAACAGCGCATGACGCTTCTTGACGCCTTCCAGCACTTGCGGCGTATCGATGAACTCAATGGCCGCCAGCGCCACTGCAGAGGCCAAGGCATTGCCACCGTATGTCGAGCCATGAGTGCCGATGGCAAGCGATGGCGCGATCCTGTCGGTGGTCAACATGGCCGCCACGGGAAAGCCGCCCCCGAGGGATTTGGCGGTGGTCAGAATGTCCGGCGTCACGCCGTAGTTCTTGTAGGCGTAAAGCTCTCCGCTTCTGCCCACCCCGGTCTGGACTTCATCGAAGATCAACAGCGCATTATGCTCGTCGCACAGCTGGCGCAACCCTTCAAGAAAATCAGGCGTGGCCGGAAGGATACCGCCTTCACCCTGCATCGGTTCGACCATGATGGCACAGGTATCATCACCGACCAGCTGCATCACGCTTTCCAGGTCATTGTAATCCGCATGCAGAATGCCGCCGGGTATCGGTCCGAAACCTTGCGAATACTTCGGTTGGCCGCCCACACTCACGGTGAAGAAGGTACGTCCATGGAAGGACTGGCGAAACGAGATGATCTTGTCCTTGTGCTCGCCGTGGTGCTCCACCGCCCAGCGGCGAGCCAGCTTCAAGGCGGCTTCATTGGCCTCGCCACCCGAAGAGCACAAGAATACCTTGTCGGCGAAGGTGCGCTCGACCAGCGCCTTGGCCAGCTTGAGTGCCGGCTCATTGGCAAACACATTGGACAGGTGCCAGAGCGTTTCACCCTGGGTCTTCAATGCTTCCACCAGCACCGGATGGCAGTGTCCCAGGGCATTCACCGCGATACCTCCGGCGAAATCGATGTACTCACGCCCCTGCTGGTCCCATAGGCGGCTGCCTTTGCCACGCACCGGAATCACTTCCTGGGGGGCATAGTTGGGGGTCATGTAACGATCGAAATCGTGACGATTCGGGGTGTAGTCCATGAGAGGCTCCCTGCTGGGATAAGAAAATGGGATAAAATGAATGGCAAGACAAAGATCGTATGAACATCCATCTTACCCAGTTGGTATAACAACACAATTGCCGGGCACGAAGGCCCGGCAATCATTGCCTCATGGCTAAGGTTTCACTGGTGACTTTTTATGAAGAGCGCGGTCAGTCCGTCACCCCGGAAAACAGCAACAGACCCACCAAAAGAATCCCGACAATCACGATGACGATAGGTATCAGCTTATGCATCCCCTTGGGCGATTCCTGGGCTTCCGGTTGATGATGCGATTCTATCTCCTCGTCATCCTGGGGATAGCGTTCGTTCATTAAGTGCTGCTTTTCTTCTTCCCGAGTCTTGCTTTCTCTGGTGTCCATTTTTCATCTCCTCGCTATTCGGTCAAGCCAAGGCTATTCATTCAGACAATACGATGTTTCAAGTTCAGTGTTACAGGTTCTCCACGTCGAATTCCACCATGGGGTTTACATCGGCTTCGTAATCCACATCGTCGCGCTCGAATCCGAACAGCTTCAAGAATTCATGCTTGTACCCAGCATAGTCGGTAATCTCGAAGAGGTTGTCCGTGGTAACCTTCGGCCACAGGTCCTTGCACGCCTGCTGGACATCATCACGCAACTCCCAATCATCCAGGCGCAAACGCCCTTTCTCATCGGTAGCAGGCGCTCCGTCGTACAAATAGTCAGCGAACAAGCGGTTGAGCTGATCGATGGTGCCTTCGTGCAGGCCTTTTTCCTTCATCACCTTGTAGACCATGGCGATATACAGCGGCATCACCGGAATGGCGGCACTAGCCTGGGTCACCACCGACTTGAGCACCGCCACATTGGCACCACCCTGGGTTTTCGCCAGGCGCTGGTCGATTTCATGGGCGGCGCGGTCCAGGTCTTCCTTGGCCTTGCCCAGAGCGCCATGCCAGTAGATCGGCCAGGTGATTTCGGTACCGATATAGCTGAACGCCACACTGCGCGCGCCTGGCGCCAATACGCCGGCCTTGTCCAGGGCATCGATCCATAATTCCCAGTCTTCGCCACCCATCACCGCCTTGGTGTCTTCGATTTCCTGCTGGGTGGCGGGTTCGACTTCGGCTTCGATAATACTGTCTTTGTTGGTATCGATCGCTGTGGCGCGATAGGTCTCACCGATAGGCTTGAGCGCCGAACGCTTGAGTTCGCCACTGTCCGGGAGTTTGCGCACCGGGGAAGCCAGCGAATACACCACCAGATCAATCTGACCCATGTCCTGCTTGATGATCTCGATGGCCTTGTTGCGCGCCTCATGGGAGAACGCATCGCCATTGATCGATTTGCTGTAGAGCCCTTCGGCCTTGGCGAACTTGTCGAAAGCCGCACTGTTGTACCAACCGGCGGTACCCGGTTTTTTCTCGCTGGGCGGCTTTTCAAAAAACACGCCCAATGTATCGGCACCATACCCGAAAGCCGCGGTAATGCGCGCCGCCAGGCCGTAGCCGCTGGAAGCGCCGATCACCAGGACTTTCTTGGGCCCGGCGCTTTTGTCCAGGCCACGCGAACGCGTCGCTTCGATCTGCTCCAGGACATTCTTTTCACAACCCACCGGGTGGGTGGTGGTACAGATAAAACCGCGGACCTTGGGTTTGATAATCACGCAAAACCTCTCAATAGTAAGTAGACAGTGGAATAGGCACCATTCTAGCGAGCCTTGGCCGTGGTGTCCGCCCTTGAGCCAAATCGACTTTCGCGGCACGATGGCGCCTTGGCTCCCAAAGCCAGGTCCGGTGAACAACAGAGGCGACAATGAACGCACAGCAACTGGTAGATGAGCGCGGTGAGCTATGGCTGGCGCTGGCACCGCTTTGGCTGGACAAGGAACCCGGTGAGCGCGGTTACGCCCATATGGTAGCAGTCATCGAGGCTCACGAAATGACGCTGCAAGAGCTTGAATGGCTATTTCGCCTGGAAATGGCCCCTGTCATGTCGCGTCATCAGATGTCAGTGGCCAGCGAATGGCGAAAATTCGATGACCGTAAGCTGATGCAACAGTTGGTCACTCACAACATCAAGTTGACCGGTTGGCGGCGCAAGAGCTGGGCCCTGTTTTCAGGATTGACCACCATGATGGTGCGTCACCGCTGGAACGAGTTGATGGGACGAGTGATGGTGGCTCGCGGCGAGCTTCCACGCTAAAAACCGGGTCAAGCATTTTCAAGCGTCAATGTTCTTCCAAGGCCTTTTCCAAGGCTTCACGCAGGGGCAGGCCATGGTCGCGAGGGCTGAAGCGCGCAATCACCCGGCCATCGCGAGCCACCAGGAATTTGGTGAAATTCCATTTGATGGCCTTGCTACCCAGTACGCCCGGGGCGGCATTCTTGAGCTCGGCAAACAACGGATGCGTTTCCCGGCCATTGACCTTGACCTTTTCCATCAACGGAAAGGTCACCCCGTATTTTGTTTCTCCAAAGGCACAGAACTCTTCCGCACTTTCCGGTGCCTGATGGCCGAACTGGTTGCAGGGAAACCCCAGCACGATAAAACCGTGATCGCGATAGCGCAGATAAAGCTGCTCGAGCTCTTTTAACTGGGGAGTGAAACCGCATTTACTGGCGACATTGACCACCAGCAGTACCTGCCCGCGCAAGGCATGCAAATTGAAGGGTTCTCCCTGGTGGGTGTAGCAAACGTGATCATGAATCGCCATGGTTACTCCCACTACAGACCGCGGTACAACGAGGTGGTTCTTTATTCACTTCAATATCAATCTACTATTATCAACCTTGCCATGAGTGCCGACCAAGCGCCAGCGCAACGCTTAAACCAAGGGGCCGGCTATTACCCGTAGCGCCAGGGCGATCAATAGCACGCCGGTGATTCGGTTGATCCAGTGCGCCCGTTGCTGCAGCCAGGGCAGCACCCGCGAATGCGACAGAGCCACCGCCACCAGCACATACCAGCCTCCGTCGATGATCATGGCTGTCGATACGATAATTACCTTGGCCGTCATGCTCATGTCCGGCGTGACGAACTGACTCAACAAGGCGACGAAAAACAGAATCAGTTTAGGATTACCCAGCGCTACCAGCACGCCTTCCCGAGCCGCCTGGCCATTGGTGCTGATGACTTGACCGGGATGCATCGCCCCGCCTTTTCCGGCGCGCAGCGCCTTGATTCCGAGCCATGCCAGATATGCTGCGCCACCCCAGGTAATCAACTGAAATAATAGCGGAAATTGCACGATCAACTTTCCCAATCCCCAGACGGTGAGTAGCGCGTAAAACCCGACACCCAGCGCATGAAACAACGCCGCCACCACACCGGGCACGCGGCCGCCGCCAAGCGTATGGCGAAGCACCAGCGCCAGGCTAGGCCCTGGCGACATCGCCCCCATCATGCAGATCGCGACTAACGACAGCCACAGTGAAAATGCCATTCAAGTCCTCCTGTTGATGCGCCTGAGGCGCGATATAGGCGCTCCGGCCATTGTTGCCGAGAAACGCTGCCTAGTGTAAGCGATAAGCCGGGCAAGGGACGCCAAGACAGGTAAATAACGCTGTTAGCATGGTATTGTGTTGGGTAATATTTGTCTTTTTTCTCGACGAGCGTGCAGCCCTCATGGGGCAGGCACGGCCAACGACCAGCACAGGACAGCAACATGGGTAGGGCATTTCAGAACCGCAAGGAATCCATGGCCAAGACGGCCGACGCCAAGACCAAGGTGTACAGCAAGTACGGCCGTGAGATTTACGTTACCGCCAAGGCCGGCGGCAGTGATCCCAATGGCAATCTGGCCCTGCGCGGCCTGATCGAGCGCGCCAAGAAAGACCAGGTGCCTTCGCACGTGATCGACAAAGCGCTGGACAAGGCCAGCGGCGCCGGTGGTGAAGACTTCTCACCGGCGCGGTATGAAGGTTTTGGGCCAGGCAATGCCATGGTCATCGTCGAGTGTCTGACCGATAACCCCAACCGTACCTTCGGTGACGTGCGCGGCTGCTTTACCAAGACCAAGAGCAAGATCGGCACGCCCGGTACCGTCAGCCACATGTTCGATCACTGCGCCATCTTCTCGTTTGCCGGAAGTGACGAAGAAGCCGTGCTCGAAGCATTGATGGAAGCGGATGTGGACGTCACCGATATCGAACAGGAAGACGGGCGTATCACCGTCTTCGCCCCGCATACCGACTATGCCAAAGCCAAGCAGGCGCTGCTGGAAACCTTCGGCGATATCGATTTCGAGGTCGACGAGATTCAGTTCCTGCCCCAGACCACCACTGCCCTGGAAGGCGATGATGTCGCGGTTTTTGAAAAATTGTTGGGCATGCTCAACGAGCTCGACGATGTACAGAACGTCTATCACAGCGCAGAACTCCCCGACGACAGCCACTGAACGTTGCGCTACGCTTGCATAGGACGGGTAACTAAATGTATATATCTTGCATCGATGCGCAGTGTTTATAGACTTATATTTATAGAACACGCTGATTTCTCGATAAATAACATACCGTCGCTGATCAATGCAGGAGGGAATTCATGAGCATCGTCCATGTCACCGAGAAAGAACTTCACGCCAAGCTGGAAAAATGTTTCGCCGGAGAGCGTGTGCTGGTGGAACATGACGGCAACCGGTTCAGTGCCCGAATACAGCATGTGGGGTTCGTGGGAGTGAAAGTGATTCCGGAAACCGACCTGAAACATAGCCACGGCGAACCCGGAGATGTAGAGGGGATCACCGTGCCTTACAAGGATATTTACGAAGTGGAAATCAAGGGCGTGGTTTACAGCCGACTCCAGGACTGACACGCCCCCGATTCGAGAGATAGCGCGAGATCAAAACTCCAGGCAGATCTTGCCGAAGTGACGCCCGGCTTCTTCATAGCGAAATGCATCCGCAATGTCTTCCAACGGGAAACGCCGGTCGATAACCGGATGCATGTCGGTGGCGTCAATCGCCCGAATCATTTCCTGCTGGTTGCGCCGGCTGCCCACAATCAAGCCTTGCAAGCGCGCCTGCTTGGCCATCAGCTTGGCGGTGGGGATATCACCCTCACGCCCGGTGAGAATGCCAATCAAGGCAATATGTCCACCAATACGCACTGCATCGATGGATTGCGGCAAGGTGACCGGGCCGCCGACTTCAACCACATGGTCCACCCCGCGGCCACCGGTCAATTCCTTGACCTTCTTGCCCCACTGGGGTTCTTTTTCATAGTTGAGCGTGTGCTCGGCACCCAGCTCCTTTAGTCGCTCGATCTTGGCATCCGACGAGGAAGTGGCGATTACCCGCGCCCCCATCATGCGGGCGAATTGCAGGGCGAATATCGACACGCCGCCGGTGCCCAATACCAGCACGCTATCCCCCGCTTTCAAGCCGCCGTCCACTACCAGTGCCCGCCAGGCGGTCAGGCCCGCGGTGGTCAGGGTGGCGGATTCAGCATGGCTGTAGCCCTTGGGTTGATGGGTAAACCACTCGGCTGGATGAATCACCTGCTCGCGCGCGTAGCCGTCTACGCCGTCGCCCGGCGTGGTGGCAAAGTTTCCCACCCGGGCGGGGCCTTCCAGCCAGTGGGGGAAGAAGGTCGAGACCACCGCATCGCCTACCGCGAATTCCGCTACGCCCTCGCCCACGGCCTCCACCACACCGGCACCATCGGACATGGGAATGCGGCCTTCCTCGGTAGGGATCATCCCCGCCACTACCGCGTAATCATGAAAGTTGAGCGAACTGGCATGAATACGCACACGTACCTCGCCAGGACCGGGTTCGCCCGGCGCCGGGGCATCCTGAAGCTGAAGGTTATCCAGCCCACCGGGTTGTTTCAGGGTTACCGTTTTCATCGCAAGCTCCTTGTGCATGTCGGATTGATGCATTGGCAAATTGGCCAATTGCTGTCAAGACACTAGCAGACGAATAAGCCCTTCGCTCATCAAGGTGCCGCTTCAGTGGCAACGTCCACCCCCAGAAAACCACCGGATTGACGCCACCACAGCGCGGCGTAGATTCCGTCTCGGGCCAACAATTGCTGATGCGTGCCGGTTTCCACGATGCGCCCTTCATCCACCACCACCAGGCGGTCAAGCATTGCAATCGTCGAAAGCCGGTGAGCAATGGCGATCACGGTCTTGCCTTCCATCAAGGTATCCAGCTGTTCCTGGATGGCGGCTTCGACTTCGGAATCGAGAGCCGAAGTTGCCTCGTCCAGCACCAGTATCGGGGCATTCTTGAGCAGCACCCTGGCGATGGCGATACGTTGACGCTGGCCTCCGGAGAGTTTCACACCACGCTCGCCTACATGCGCGTCCAGGCCACGCCGACCCTTGGGGTCGATCAACTCATTGATGAAGCTGTCGGCATGCGCACGACACACCGCCTCCCAGACAGCCTCATCACTGGCATGGGGGGTGCCGTAGCGGATATTGTCACGCAACGAACGGTGCAACAGCGAGGTGTCCTGGGTGACCATGCCGATCTGATGACGCAGAGAGGTCTGCGTCACCTTGGCGATATCCTGGCCGTCGATCAGAATCCGCCCGCCCTGAAGATCGTAAAAACGCAGCAGCAGGTTGGCCAGGGTCGATTTGCCTGCCCCGGAACGCCCGATCAAACCGACCTTTTCTCCTGGAGAGATAATCAGGTCCAGTCCGTCGAAGACACGCCGAGTTTCCCCTTTCGCCTGGGCATATTCGAAGCGCAGCGACTCGAAGCGAATCTCGCCTTGGGTGACGCGAAGTTCATCGGCGTCAGGGGCGTCTTTCACCTCGGGGTCTCGGGCAATGGTGTTCATGCCGTCCTGCACCGTGCCGATGTTCTCGAATAGCCCGGCCACTTCCCACAGGATCCAGTCGGACATGAAGCGAATACGCATCACCAGGGCAATGGAAATGGCCAGCACCCCAAGCGAGATCGCTTCGAAATACCAGGCACCGATGGCCATGGCCGCGGTACCGGTCAGGAGCAGGGAGTTGAGTAGGGTCAAGCTCACCGACATGCGGGTCACCAGGCGCATCTGGCGATGGACAGTCTGCATGAAACCTTCCATGGCATCCCGCGCGTAGGCCTGTTCGCGCTGGGTATCGGCGAACAGCTTGAGCGTCTGGATATTGCTGTAGCTGTCGACCACCCGCCCGGTCATCTGGGCGCGGGCATCGGCCTGGGCCATGGAGATATCGCGCAGACGCGGCACGAATACCCGCATGATCAGAAGGTACCCCGCCAGCCAAAGTACCAGCGGTAACACCAGCCACATGTCCGCTCGGCCCAGCAGGATCATCGCACCACTGAAATAGACCAGGGCATACACCATCAGATCCATCAGCTTGGTCACGGTTTCGCGGATCGCAAGCGCGGTCTGCATGACTTTCTGTGACACCCGCCCGGCAAACTCGTCTTGATAGAATGCCAGGCTCTGCCCCAGCATGTGCCGGTGTGACAGCCAACGGCCAATCATCGGGTAATTGCCGAAAATGCTCTGGTGAGTGACCAGCGACTGCAAGAGTACCAATAGCGGCAAGCCGACGATCACCAGCGCCGCCATGCCTGCCAGGCGCCAGCCGTAGTCGGCAAAAAAGCCTTCGCGTTCGGCGGTCGAAAGCCAATCCACCAAATCGCCCATGTAACTGAAAAACACCACCTCGGCGGCGGAAACCAGTGCCGTCAGCAACGACATCGCCACCAGCAGCGGCAACACCGGGCGGGAAAAATGCAGGATGAAGGCAAACAACCCCGAAGGCGGTGTCTTGACCTCGCCTTCGGGGTAGGGATTGACCAATCTTTCAAAGTAATGAAATACGCGCGCCAGCATAGAAGCTCTCAGTAGACGATTCGACGGTACCGCTTGAGGTACCGCCTAGTCGTCGTCCTCGTCGCCGTGAATGCGCGCCTGTCGATCCAGCTCTTCTTCCTCGGCGTCGTCGATCACCGCCAGCACTTCATCCACGTCGGCGATATGGGTATCGAGGACGAATTGACCGGTCAGTTCGCTATCCGGATGCAGCTGGCCGGATTCGTAAAGTGCCCAGATCTCCTTGGCGTATTGCGTTTCCAGCAACTCCGGGGCGTAGCGAGCGAAATAATCGCGCATGTTATCGACATCGCGCTCCAGCATCTCCTGGGCGGCATTGTTACCGGCGGCATCCACTGCCTGAGGCAGGTCGATGATCACCGGGACCCGGCCATCGAACAGGACGTTGAATTCGGAAAGGTCGCCGTGAATCAAACCGGCGCACAGCATCCGCACCACTTCCTGGAGCACCGTGGCGTAATGCTCACGAGCCTGTTCCGGCGTAAAAGTGATGTCATCCAGCCGCGGCGCCGTATAGCCTTCCGCGTCGTTGATCAACTCCATCAACAAGACGCCATCGACGAAGCCGAACGGCTCGGGCACGCGCACCCCGGCGGCGGCCAGGCGATACAGAGCATCCACTTCCGAGTTGAGCCAGGCTTTTTCCTGCTCTTTCTGGCCGTAGCGAGTCTTTTTCGCCATTGCCCGCGAACGCCGGCTGTTGCGCTCCTTGCGCCCTTCCTGATACTGCACCGCCTGCTTGAAACTGCGCTGTTTGGCTTCCTTGAACACCTTGGCGCAGCGTACCTGTTCGCCACAACGCACCACGTAAACCTGCGCTTCCTTACCGCTCATCAACTGCACCAGCACTTCGTCTATCATGCCGTCGTCAACCAGCGGTTGTAATCGTTTAGGTATTTTCATGACTGGCTGTCTTGGTTCCTCTTGGCTCTTGGAAAATGACGGTGTGGGAGCGGCCTTTCAAAGCCTTGCAAATAAGCGGCAATCAGCGGCTCACGCGACGCACACGAAACGAACGTCCTTTGAGTTTGTCCTGGGCAAGTTTGTTCAACGCAGCGTTCACCATATCCCGTTTGACCGCCACGAAGGCACTACGCTGCAGCACTTTTATCCTGCCCACCTGGTCACCAGGGATTCCTTGCTCGCCGGTCAAGGCACCCAGAATATCCCCGGGACGAAGTTTATCCTTCTTGCCGCCGTCCAGTTGCAATGTCGCCATTGGCGGAGAGAACGGCTCACGATTCTTGGCCGGCGGCAACGGCTCGCAGGTCAGGCGCTGCTCCAGAAATTCACCCAGCCGCGCCAGACGATAATCTTCCTTTTCACTGACCAGGGTACAGGCCACACCGCTGGCGCCCGCCCGCCCGGTGCGTCCAACCCGGTGCACATGCACTTCCAGGTCGCGGGCGATCTGGTAATTGATGACGGCATCCAGCTCGGCGATATCCAGCCCGCGGGCGGCAACATCGGTGGCCACCAAAATGGAAGCGCTCTGGTTGGAAAATAGCACCAAGGTGCGGTCACGGTCACGTTGTTCCAGATCGCCATGCAAGGCAAGTGCACTGAAACCCGCCTCATTCAGGGCATCGGCCACTTCCTGGGTTTCACGCTTGGTATTACAGAACACCACCGTCGAGACCGGCCGATAATGCAGCAGCACCTGGCGCAGTGCCGCAAAACGCGCCGCCTCGCTTTCGATCAAGTAAAAATGCTGGCGAATCGTGGTGCTGTCGTGGGTCTCCTCCACTTTTACTCGCAGAGGATCACGCATCAGCCCTGCCGCGATGGCCCGGATACTGCCTTTCTGCTCGTCTTCGGGAAAGGTGGCGCTGAACATCAAGGTCTGCCGCGAAGCCGGCGTCTGCCCGATGATCGCTTCAAGCGAGGCTTGAAAGCCCATATCCAGCATGCGATCCGCTTCATCGAGCACCAGCATCGTCAAGCGAGAAAGGTCCAGGGAGCCTTTGCGCAAATGCTCCTCCACGCGTCCCGGCGTGCCCACCACGATATGCGCACCATGTTCCAGCGATCCCAGCTGGGGGCCGAACGGCGCTCCGCCGCACAGGGTCAACACCTTGACGTTGGGCATGGCCCGCGCCAGGCGGCGAATTTCTTCGGCTACCTGGTCGGCAAGTTCTCGGGTGGGGCACAGCACCAGGCCTTGCACGGCAAAGCTTTCGGGATTCAGTGCTGCAAGCAGCCCCAGCCCGAAGGCCGCCGTCTTGCCTGAACCGGTCTTGGCTTGGGCAATCACATCGCGTTTATCCAGAATGGCAGGCAGCGCGGTAGCCTGAACCGGGGTCATCGCTAGATAGCCTAACGAATCCAGGTTGCTCAGCAATGCCGAAGGCAACGCTAGTGTGGTAAAACGGGGGGAATCAGCATCGGACACAACGACAACCTGCAAAAGCCATAAGATAAAAAGCAAACGCCGGCAGCGCCAGCGACCCAGGACGGCAACCCGTGCCTGTCAACGTCCGGCACCATACCAGAAACCGCTCTACGCTGCCCTTTCTGGCGGTATAAGTCAGCCCAACTTGTTTGTTGCCAGCCATCACGCCTAGGTCAAGGGCGCGAACCGCCCTTGGGTCAGGCCGGCCAGGTCTTCCGGGCTCAGTTCTATTTCCAGCCCGCGACGTCCCGCACTCACATAGATACTTTCTTGAACCTGTGCTGAAGCATCAATGAAGGTGGCCAAGCGTTTTTTCTGTCCCAAAGGGCTGACCCCGCCCAGAACGTAGCCGGTGACGCGCTCCACCTCGCCCGGTTCGGCCATGGCCGCTTTTTTCACTCCCGCCGCCTTGGCGAGCCGCTTCATGCCAAGCTGCGCGGTCACCGGCACAATCCCTACGGCAAGCGCATTGCCGTCGAGCTTCACCACCAGGGTCTTGAACACGCACGCTGGCAATACGCCCAGCTTGTGGGCCGCTTCAAGGCCATACGAGACTGCGCCCGGCTCGTGACTGTATTCATGTACCTGAAATGGCATTCCGGCCTGTCTGGCGGCATGAATCGCAGGGGTCATCTGGGTTCCTTGTCAAGGATTGCTTAGGCAAACATCATGCGGACATCATGTTTGCCTTGGAATCGCGTGTCCAGACCCGGTGCTTGCCCAGCACTTCACAAAAATCAGCGAAGACGTCCTGCAGCGTAGCGCCACTTATCACTCCGTCTTCCGGTACAGGTATTTCGGCGGCCTCCAGAAGACGTTTCCCTTCACCGATAGCGGCAATCACTTTCAGGTGCTTGTAAGCCTCCTGGAGGTAATAGCGCCCTTGGCCCGATTGCGCCAAGGCATCGATACTCTGCTGCCCATCGGCCACGATAACCGCATCCATGGTTACCGAAGGCTGGCCGTTGAGCATGGCGTCGGGAGACACCATCCGGCCATCGCTTGCCTTGACGGGCGCCATGCTCGGTGCGATGAGCATGGCTTGAGCCCCTTCGCCCTCTAGCCGGCTCTTGATCTCGTCCAGCTGGGCGGCATCCACGCCATCGGCCACCAGCACTGCGACCTTGCGCATGGCGATGTGGCCCGGCAGGCGCGCCATCAGGCTCAGCGCCTCGGAATCGGTCTGCGCGCTATGGCCCAGCTCATCCGCCGAAGCAGGCTTCTGGGTCGGGGCTTCGATGCCGTGCAGTTCTCCGACACGACGCGCCAGCTCCAGGTCGATGTTAGGCAGGATTTCCTTGATCATCCGTTCACGAATCCAGGGTCGCTGCACCTTGGAAAGTTCGAAGGTATAAGCGGCGATGATGTGCTCTTTCTCGACATCCGACTGGCTGTTCCAGAACAATGTGGCCTGGGAGTAATGATCGCCGAAGGAATCGCTGCGACCGCGCACCTTATGGGCGTCAATACGCTCGTAATGGGTTTCAAAACCGCCATTCTCCTCGGCAGGTGGGGTTTCACTCGGCCAACCGCCATCGATAGAGTTCGGTTCGTAGGACGCCTGACCTTTGTCGATGGTCTGACGGTGCATCGAATCGCGCTGATTGTTGTGGAACGGACATACCGGCTGGTTAATTGGAATTTCGTGAAAATTCGGCCCGCCCAGGCGCAACATCTGGGTATCGGTGTACGAAAACAACCGCCCTTGCAGCAAGGGGTCGTTACTGAAGTCGATTCCCGGCACCACGTGGGCGGGGTTGAACGCAACCTGCTCGGTCTCGGCAAAGAAGTTGTCCGGGTTGCGGTTGAGCACCATCTTGCCGATCAGCGTCACCGGCACCTGCTCCTCAGGAATGATCTTGGTGGGGTCGAGAATATCGAAATCGAAGCTATGCTCGTCCTCTTCTTCCACTACCTGGATGCCCAGCTCGTATTCGAGAAAATCGCCGCTCTCGATGTCATCCCACATCATGCGGCGGTTGAAGTCTGGGTCACGTCCCCAGAGTTTCTGGGCTTCGTCCCAGATCAACGAACAGGTGCCGGCCACCGGTTTCCAGTGAAACTTGACGAAGCGCGACTTGCCCTGCCTGTCGATCAGCCGGAAGGTGTGCACACCGAAGCCTTCCATATTGCGAAAGTGGCGTGGAAAGGCCCGGTCCGACATGGTCCACAGCACCATATGGGTGGCTTCCGGCATCAAGGACACGAAATCCCAGAAGGTATCGTGAGCCGACTGGCCCATGGGAATCTCGTTATGCGGCTCGGGCTTTACTGCATGCACGAAATCCGGAAACTTGATCGCATCCTGGATGAAGAACACCGGCATGTTGTTGCCGACCAGATCCCAGTTGCCCTCGTCGGTGTAGAACTTGGTGGCAAAACCGCGCACATCGCGCACTGTGTCATTGGAGCCGCGAGAGCCTTGCACCGTGGAAAAGCGCACGAACACCGGTGTTTTCTTGTCAGGGTCTTTGAACACCCCTGCCTTGGAGTACTGGACGGCATTTTCATAAGGCTGAAAATAGCCATGTGCCGCTGCCCCACGCGCATGCACGATGCGCTCCGGGATGCGTTCATTGTCGAAATGGTTGAGCTTTTCGCGAAAGACAAAATCTTCGAGCAGAGTAGGGCCACGCTCTCCGGCTTTCAGCGAATTGTGGTTGTCCGAGATTCGCGTTCCCTGATTGGTGCGCAGATCATGTCCTTCGGCATCACTGCGGTAATGTTCCAGGTTATCCGACTTGCTCGATTCGTTGGTAGTGACGTCTGTATCGTGCGGCCCGTCACTGTTCGGATTGGTATGCGGATTTTTTGCCATGACTCACTTCTCCTGTGTCACGTCTCCTGTAATTGCTCCTGTTTTCACGACAGTGGTTAAACCGTTACCAGCATCGCCGTCTCTTCAACGTAGACAGCCAATCTCGCAGATACAAGGCAGATTACCGGGTCAATCCAGGCGCTCCTCCAGCTGCCAGCCATTATCGGTAAGCGGCACGGCGCCGTGCGGGGTCACTTGCACGGTATCGCTTAAACCGATGCCCCACTGCCCCGGCCAACGCAGGCATAATGGCAGGTGAAAAACCATATCGGGTTCGAATTCGCGCATCTGGTTCCGGGCGATAAAACCGGTGCCTTCCACCCAGCTGGGTGGAAATTGCGCCCCTACGGCATAACCGTAGACCCCGGAGAAAAACAGCTTGTCACTCCATAGCGCCAAGACGGCATCCGCTGCCCGAGCCGCATCATCGAAGGTATTGCCGGGGCGCATCGCATCGCACAGCACTTCGAACAAGCGGCGGCACACATCGCGCACCGCCTGCATGTCCGGAGTCGCCCTGCCCGCCACCACCGTGCGCATCATCGGCGCGGTGTAACGCTGATAGGCCGAACCGAACTCCAGAAACACCGGGTCATTGGGCTCGATCACACGGCGTTTATGGTTGACGTGGATGATGCTGATACGCTGCCCGACGGTGACAATTGGCTGCAGGCTCATGAATTCACTCCCGGCTTCCAGCAGCGCACGCGAGCCTTCCGCCGCCACGTCATTATCCGTCACCCCGGGTCGAATCACCTGGATTGCCGCCTTGAGTCCGGCCGAGGTAATGCGTGCGCTTTCCCGCAGACATTCGATCTCCGTCGGTGTCTTGACGACGCGAACTCCATCCAGCACTTGCCCGCCTTCCCGGAAGCGCCCACTACCCAAGCGCTGTTGCAACTGACTGATCACGCCATGGCGCAGTCCGGCACTCCAGCTGTCCAGGCCGATGGAATGGTACTGGGCCAGCACGTCGTAAAGCGGCTCGACCACCTCGTCGATGCCTTCCCAGCGATACCCGAGAATTTCATCCACCTTGGCCGTGACTACCGCAGGGCCGGTCTCGATGGAAGGTACCTGAAGCACACAACGCTTGGCGGAAAACACCAGACATGTATGCACCGAGACCTCGAAGGTGTGATAGCCGGTCAGGTAATAGATATCCGCCGGGTCGGTGAGTAACAGCGCTTCCAGCCCGATGGCTTGCATGGCATCTATCACCTTGGCGCGGCGCCGGTCGAACTCCGCTTCTGGAAACGGTAATTCCGAGCCTTTCAGCTGAACGTCAAGGGCATGACGATAGGCGAGGTAGTCCATGGGCAGGTGCTCCGGCAATTCAGGATTTTTGAGTAAGGATGCCTGATGAAGTGTAGTCAGAATAGCGCCGGCAGGCGTTTGCTCAGCCAACGCCTCACCTCACTCCTGGACTGATGCCTCAGTGACCGAGCAACTGAAACAGCGGAAACAACCCAAACCACAGAACATAACTCAGCGAGACACCCATCAGCCCATCGATCCGGGAGGAAATGTTGCCCCTTTCCGCAAGCTCGACCTTTCCCCTCTGGCGATATAAACAGAAGGCCAGCAAGGCGGCATGGGGAACCACCACATAGGCAATACCGCCGTAAGCCCCCTCGGCGATGCCCAGCAGATGCCAGATGAGCGCCACGCCTGCAGAAGCCAATGTAAAACCCAGAGCGACCTCCAGCGCACCGCGACGCCCGAGACGTACCGCCAGGGTACGCTTGGCAACCGCCGCATCGGCCTCAAGGTCGGGTATGCCCGAGAGCGTGATGGCAGGCACGATCGCCAAGAGCAGAGGCAGGCTTAAAAGCCATGGAAAGGCGGCGTACCAGTCACCTCCGAAAATCACATAACCGCTCAAGAGCACGCCGATACTGTGGGTGACCGCCACATCCAGTTCACCCAGGCCGCGATAGCTGAGCTTCAAGGGCGCCGCCGTATACCCCAGTGCTAATATCGCCAGCACCACCAATACCAGAGTGATGCTCCCCGCGGCCCCTGGCGCCAGATTCACAAGCCACGCCGAGGCGGCCGCGAACCCCAGCAGCGACACGAAAATGCCAGCCTTGACTTCACGTTGACTCAAGAGCCCATCCACCAATACTCGTGAGCCACCCGTGAAGGTGCTGTAAAAGCGATTTTGCCGATCGCTTGGCAAGTCGATGACATCGTTGGTGAGTACCGTTGCTACCTCCAGCAGAAATAGACAAAGGTAACCCAGCCAGAAGAGGCCGGTGGTGAACAGATCACCAGGGGGTGAAGCCGCCAGGGCACCGATGGCATAAGCCACCCAGGTCATGGGATAGAACTGCAGACGCAGCGCCTTGAGCCAGGCGCCGGCTTTGTGTTGCAGCCATTCGAAAGGGGAAATGCGGCCACGCTGCAATTGCCGCCCCTGGAACTTGGCCCGCGCCAGCCATGCCTGACGCTGCCGGGCAGTGGAGTCTTTGACCGAACCGCAGGCCAGGTAGCGCACCGGACGAATCCCGCAAAATCCCAGGGTCGCCTTCGCCAAGGCATTTCTTCCCGGCTGTCGATACAGCAGTTTGTGGATCAAGGGAGGCGTGTCCATGGTGGTAATCAGCTGCGCCGAACGCCCTTTCAACAGCCCTTCGTAACCGATCCCGCTTTCACAGGTAGTGAATGCGAACCCCGGCAGCATGACGCGATCCAGAAAACCCTTGAACAGCGCAGGTGTCCCGCCCCACCAGGTGGGATAGACAAATACCAGATGCTCTGCCCATTCCACCAGCTCCCGCGCCCGGCTCAGGTCGGCTTCCAGCGGTTGCTGGTTGGGTGAGAGCGTATGCACATGCGGGTCGAAATCAAGTTCGGCAAGATCCAGGCGGCGTAAATCCACCCCCGCCGCCCGGGCGCCTTCACTGTAGGCATCCGCCAGGGCGCCGCACAGACTCTCGACACGCGGATGGCCCAAGATAAGCAGCACCTTCATGCGTCAACACCACCCAAGCATGATTTCATAACGCAAAGGCGCCGAGTGGTTTTGCAAACGTTCACCTTCATGCCATCCTCCTTGAACACTGTTGAAAACACCCTTCCCACGTTGAAGTGCCATGCCCATCATTGAGCACCAAGCCGACATCCAGGCCGAACGAGAAGCGGTTTTTGCGTTGGTAAGCCAAGTGGAAGGCTTCGCCTCTTACAGCGATGCCATAGACAACATAGTTCGCTTGAATGACGACCGCTACTTATGGGAAGTCCATATCGCCGGGCAGTCCTTGTGTTTCGATATCGAGATTACCCAGACGCTTCCGCCGGAGCGGTTTGCCTGGCGCTCCTTGAGCGGTATTTCCAACCAGGGGCATTTCGACTTCACGCCCATAGAAGGCGGCACTCGCGTTCACCTCACCTTGGAATATCATCTGGATAACCGGCCGATGGAAAAGGCCGTCCAACTAGCGGCGAAACCTCTGTTGCACAAGCTCAGCCAGGACATCATCCGCCAAGTAGAGTGCCGCTTGGCCAAGCCACCCGAACCGAAGCACGATAGCGATTCCTGAGTGCGAAGGGCATAAGAAGGGCTGACAACGTTAGCCATTCATATCCATCAGCAACAGCAGCACACCGAGAAAGTAAAGCACCATGATGGTGACACTTTCCCAGCCAATACGCCCCGGCCCCTGCTCCTGGCGGCGGATCAACCCCATCATCAGGATACTCGACATCACCAGGGTCAATGACACCCAAAGGATCACTTCAGCGGTCATGGTGTGGTAGATGGAGCCCGGCCGATAAGCGATATCCGAGGCCGCCGTGAAGAGGGTATCGAAGGCATTGCCGCCAATGATACCGCTCACCGCCAAGGTCAAGGCACCCCGGCGAACCGCGGCGATGGAGGTGACAAGTTCAGGAATCGAGGTACTCACAGCGGTCAGCAACACCCCAACCGCCGTGTGGCTGAGTCCTGTCTTGATCGCAATATTGTTCGCCGTAGGGGCCAGCACCCAACCGGCAAACCCCAGGCCGATCATCAAGAATAAAAAAGTGCCGCATAACCGAGGAAGCGTGGGCATCACCGAAGTATCTTCCGGCGTGTCCTCGCGCGTTTCGCGCGTCACCGAAGGTTTCCACATGGGATACAGCCGGGCGCTTCGTACCAGTTGAATGCCATAGATATAAAGCCCCAGCAGTATCGGCGTGACTGGATGAATGCCCCACAATGTAATCTCGGGCAGTGTGGGGGTCAGAAGAATCAAGCCTAGAAGAGTGATCAACAAGGCGTTTTGCAACATGTTCGGTGCGGAGGCGGCCGCATGTTCAAGGTTCGCACGCCGATAGGCCAGGTCGGCCACCACCAGAAACAAGGTTTGAACGGCGATACCGCCCAAGGCATTACTCACCGCCAGTTCAGGATGACCTTGCCAGGCAGCGGTAACCGAGAGTACCGAGCCGCCAAGCGAGGTCGATGCCCCAAGCAGCACGGCACCTGCGACCGCCTCCCCGAGCCCCGTCCGATCGGCCAGCTGGTCGACCACCTGAGTAATCCATATTCCCAATACAGTAATCACTAAAGCGCATGCCGTGAAAACTCCCACGCTTTCGGCCAGCGACCAACTGGATGGATTGAATGGATCCAAATCACTCCCCTTCACTCGCTTTGGTGGTCGTTGTTTCACATGCCGTCTACAGGGCTAAGTCAGGCTTTTCAAAATAAGCTCATGCGTTTCATCACTCCATCACGCTTTATCCACCAGTGAAAAAGCGCACCGGCAATGTGTAACGCCACCAGCCCCAGAATCACCCAGCCCAACCAGCCATGTACAAGGAATAAACGTTCGGACAGGGCTTCGTTTTCGCCGATCAACCCCGGCAGGTTCCAGTGAAAGAACTGCACTGGAAAGCCGCCACTAGCGGTGGCCAGCCAGCCGATTATCGGCATCACCAACAGCGTCAAGTAAAGCAGGTGATGCACACTGGTACTCAGCACACGTTGGAAGGGATGAAGCGGAGGATCGTGAATCGGGACCACAAAGCCCAGACGACTGATAAGTCGCAGCGTCATCAGAATCAGCATCGTCACGCCCAATGTCTTGTGGGTCGTATAAAGCAGGTTGGTCATGGGCTCGCCGAACCATCTTACAGCCCCTTCGAAACCCAGATAGCCCAACGTAAGCCCGATGGGTAACACCAGCAACAGCACGGCCGCCACCAGCCAGTGCAGCACCCGATGCGGGTAGGCATAGCGATCCAGTTCCGTCATATCGTTCTCCCGGAAGCGACGAAGTAAATTGCCTTTCATACTGTCAGTCGTCTTTCATACTAGTAGAGGCAAGCGTTGATTGTGCAATGCTAGGCTGTGACAGGAACGACTGGCGAAAAGACATGTCGAGAGCAAGTATCGAGAAGCAGTAGCCGAACGCAATTTGCTACACACGACCCCAACCGCAAGGAGCATGACCATGCAGGCACGCTATTTCACCATCAATGACTATCCCCAAGGCATGCCGCAGCCCGAGCTATTCGAGCTGCACAGCACCGAGTTGCCTGCCTTGCAAGATGGCGAAGTGAGAATTCGCAACATTTGGCTGTCGGTCGACCCTTACATGCGTGGACGAATGAGTGGCGTCACCACCTATATCGAACCGTTTGAACTCAATGCTCCGCTTGAGGGCGCTGCAGTGGGCGAAGTGATCGAGAGCCGGGATCCGCGTTTTAGCGAAGGTGACAAGGTTCGTCACATGGGCGGCTGGCGTGATATTGCCCAGCTTGACGCCGATACGCTGGAAGCGTTGCCAAGCATCGAGGTACCCGAACAGGCTTATCTGGGCGTGCTCGGCATGCCGGGCATGACCGCCTGGACGGGCCTGAACGAGATTGCCAAGATGCGCGAAGGCGACAATGTTCTGGTCAGTGCCGCCAGCGGTGCGGTGGGCTCCTTGGCAGTGCAACTGGCAAAGGCCAAAGGCGGCACCGTGGTGGGGATCGCCGGCGCGCCTGAAAAGCTTGAGTGGCTGGAATCTCACGGAATCAAGGCGGTCAGTTACCGCGGCAAGGACGCCCAGCAGTTAAGCGAGGACCTCAAGCAGGCCTGTCCCGAGGGCTTCGATGTGTACTACGAAAACGTGGGTGGCGACTGCCTCGAAGCGGCACTCGATAACCTGCGCGTAGGGGCGCGCATCGCAGTATGTGGGTTGATCGCCGACTACAATGCCACGAGGCCCAGCACAGCACCCGGCAACCTGGCGATAATCCTGATTCGGCGCGTGCGCATGCAGGGCTTCATCATTTTCGATCACTGGTCGCACTATCCGCAGTTTCTCGAAGAGGTCGGCCCGAAAGTCGCCAAGGGCGAAATCGACTACGAAGAAACCATCGAAGACGGCCTGGAAAGCACCCCCGATGCCTTCCTCAAGCTGTTTGAAGGGGCAAACAAAGGCAAGATGCTGGTGCGGCTGTAATAGCCCTTTGTAGTAGCAGTCCTTTACAATAGCCCGGCTGCCTGGCAGCCGCAGGACGCCTGGCCGTCACTTCATGGCGGCCAGGCAAGAAAATCCTCTTCAAAACACAGCGTGCCGATACAGGGGGCTGAGATCACCCTGCCACTGGTGCTTAAAAAGCTTGCGCCATCGCTCCGCCGGGCTGAGCCTTTGTTCGATAATATCCTGCAGCGGCTGCAGATAAAGCGCCTCATCCGCGCCGTCCACATCGACTTTCTGGCGTCTCTTGAGCCCTTCATGGGCCAACGCCGTCACGTATTTCAACGCCGCAAGCAACGACTCAGCGGGATAAACACCCTCCACGGACACCTCGGCGCTTTCCGCCATGCCCACCTCGGACAAACGATGCCTAAGCTGATTCAGGCGTGCCACGTCACATCCTTCGATAAACTTCAGCGCCTTGCTCAACGCCTGATCATCGTAAAGAATTCCCGTCCAGAACGCGGCCAAGGCCATGCTGTGCTCCAGGGTAAGGGAGTCATTGCCGCGCAATTCCAGGTGATCTTTCAGCCGCACATCATGCATCAAGGTATTGAGATGGTCTTTCCAGTCCTTGAGCGTGGGTTTTTCTCCGGGCAGTTCAGGCAATGCGCCTTGCATCATGTCGGCGAAAGAACGACCGGCAAGATCCACATGCACACCGTTTCTTTTCACCGAGTACATGGGTACTTCCAACGCCCGCTGAACATAAGTGGTAAAGCTCAGCTCCGGCGAAAACACCAGCGGAAGGATCCCGCAACGCGCCGAATCGGTGTGCAGCCAGACGTAGTTACGATAAGAGTTCAGCCGGCTGTCCCGACCATCGGCGAAGGGAGAATTGGCCAACGCCACCATTACCAAAGACTGCAAGGCCATTGTCACGCGATACTTGTCGCACATGTCCTGTTCGCTGCAAAAATCGAAATTCAGCTGAAACGAGCAGGTGCGCGTCATCATGTCCAGGCCATGCACGCCCACCTTGGGCATATAGCCCCGCATGATGTGAAAACGGCTTTTCGGCATCCAGTCCACCGCCTCCCGATTCCACTGCGGGGCGAACCCCAAGGCCATTATGCCCAGCCCCATTTCATCGGCAAGCTCCGAAAGCTGCAGGCGATGTTCGAGCATTTCCTCATAAACAGCGTGCAGATCGGCCCAAGGGCTTCCGGAAAGTTCAAGCTGTCCGGCAGGTTCTAGCGTGATGGCAGCCCCTTCACGTTTCAAGCCGACGAGATTGTCCTGTTCGAAGCTCGGCTGCCATCCAAAACGCTGCCACTTGGCCAGCAGAGCGTGAATTCCGGCACCTCCGGCATAGCGCAACAGGTGCTTGTCGTAGCGCGAAAAAATGAATTTTTCGTGTTCCACGCCGATCAAGCATTGTGCTTTTGGTCTGCACTGCTGCGCCAGGTCATCGCCTAGGCGCTGGGTGTCGGTTATTTGCTGCATGATCAGCTCGGTGTCGGGGCATTTTCGGCGATCAGCCCTTCTTCCTTCAGCGCCTGCCAGAATTCAGCCGGGATATCGGCGTCCATCGATGCGCGGTTTTCCCGTGCCTGTACGGCATTGCGCGCCCCGGGAATGGTGGCGGCAACCACGTCGGGCGCGGCGGTGAACTGAAGAGCGGCGGTGCGCAGGTCAGTGCCATGCTCGTGCGCCATGGCGCTCAACCGATCACGCTGCTTCCAGTACCCATCGGGAATATCCTTGCTGTACATCCAGTAGTTGGTGCCGGCAAGAAAGCCCGAGCCCAGCGGTGCGCCGATCACCAGCGACACATCGTTATCGCGGCACTTCGGAAACAGGCGGTTCAAGGCGTCTTCGTGATTGATCAGGGTGTACTGCGTGGCCTGCAGAATCACATCGGGGTCGGCATTATCCATGGCGGCAAGGCTTGGTTCGATGTCATTGACCCCCATTCCCCAGGCGCCGATGATGCCTTCCTCGCGCATGCGGGTCAGCTCAGGCATGGCCCCGTCGAGCGCGGTCTTGAGGTATTGCGTCCACTCTTCGCCCATGTCCTGGTTACTAGGCGCCAAATCATGAATATAGACGATATCGATCTTGGGTAGCCCCAGGCGCTGAAGGCTGTCCTCCACCGAGCGACGTACCCCGGCGGCGCTGTAGTCGTAGCGGTAATCGAAATTCAGCCTCCCTGCCCAGATACTGATGTCGTTCGCCGAGGCATCAGGCACCAGTAGCCGCCCTACCTTGGTCGACAACACATAATCGTCGGGCGACTTGTCATCCAGAAAATGTCCCATGCGGCGTTCTGACAATCCCAATCCGTACCAGGGCGAGGTGTCGAAATAGCGCACCCCGTTGTTCCAGCAGGCTTCAAGCATGAGTTGGGCCTCATCATCGGGCGTCACCCTGAACATGTTGCCGAGCTGAGTGCCGCCCACACCGAACTCAGCGTCCGGGGGAAACAGACCGGAGGCGAGCGGAGGTTTACGAGGCAGAGCCGAGCCACTGGTGGCGTTGGCAGCATTGCTCCCGCCAGCCGTTTTTTCGGTAGCCAACAATGGCGATGCCGCGGTGGCTGCTGCGGCAATCACCGCACCGCTCAGAAATTCTCGACGATTGGGCATCATTTCTCTCCCTGAAAAGAATACGAAGGTATCGAGAACAAGACTGGAACAGGATTGCCAGACTCGCCAGTCATTGAGCGTTGCCATCCAATGCTTCGAGTCTTTAGGGTCAGAGTCGGTCATCGATATAACGCTTCAGATTCAGGGCATCCTGGGCGCCGCAGGCCTGCTTGGTATTGTTGAAATAGACATAGACATCCCGGCCGCCCTGAAGCTGCTCGACAATCTGTCGAGCTTTTGCAACCAGAAACTGCGATGAATAATTTCCGGCGTAGTTATCGCCGTGAAAGCGTAGGTAGGACCAATCCGCGGTGATTACCCTTGGATGATCCTCAAGCATGTCATGAATGCATAGCGCCGTGGCATGCTTGCGCAGCACCTCGTAGACATCCTCGTTGAGCCAGCTCGGATCACGCAGCTCGACTGCCCAGCGCCACTCGCCGGGCACCTGTTCCAGAAACGCATCCAGGCGTTCCGGTCTTACTCGCCATTTAGGCGGCAATTGCAGCAGGATCGGGCCAAGGTGCTTTTCGAGTCGTTCGGCCACCTCGACAAAGGCCGGGATGCTCTTCTCCGGGTCTTTGAGACGCTTGATATGGCTGCCGTAACGGCTGAACTTGAGAGAATATTTGAAGCCTTCCGGCGCCGCTTCGCGCCAGTTATCGAAGGTCTCGGCGGTGGGCAAGTTGTAAAAGGTATTGTTGATTTCCACCGTGCCGAATTGCTCGGCATAGTAATCAAACCATGCTTTTTGCGGCATGTCTTCCGGGTAGAAACGCCCTTTCCAATCGCGGTATTGATACCCGGATGTGCCGATGCGCAATCGACCCATATTCTCTGTATTCTGTGCCATCTGCTTGGTCATGGGACCCTTCCCGTAACATCGAGTTAGAAACCAAGTATAGTGGTCAATGAACCATTGCCAGTGAGTGTGGGTCAGAGCTTTCAAGGCTAGGTCCCTATTCTGCCAGGGAAGCCACATAGCGCAGAGCGAGCGCGCCTGCTCGTATGGATGCGAAAAAGAATACAGGAGTCGGCGCAACATGGTAGTGATGAGGTAAAACGTTATGGAAATATCCCGTCTGTTTCTAACCTGTTGCCTGACAGGCCTGATGCTGACCGGTTGTGCCGGCAAAGGGCAGGCGCACGACGAACCAGAAATACTTCAGCAGGGTGTGGCGTCCTACTACAGCGACCACTTCCAGGGCAAGACCACCGCCAGCGGTGAGCCTTTTGACCAGCAAGCCTTGACCGCCGCACATCCAGACTTGCCGTTTGGTACCAAGGTACTGGTCACACGGCGAGACAACGGCCGCGAAGTGGAAGTGCTGATCAACGATCGCGGTCCTTACGTCAAGGGACGCATCATCGATCTCTCCAAGCGCGCCGCCAGAGAGCTTGGCATGTTGAAACGCGGCACAGTCCCGGTATTGGTTACCTCTTTGCAGTGAAGTGATGGCCTTAATTATCCCAAGGCGCAGGCTCAGCCAAAGAACCATTTGCTCAATCACGTTTTCTCAGCCATTTTCTCTGAAAAGTATGGCTTTTTTACTGTAGCCGGATTACTTGCCCATGCTTGGCGGCGCTGGATTGCTTGACTAGGCTGACTGAATAATCAGCAGATCCAGGCTCAAGGAAAGGCGATGGCAAAGCTCAAGGAATACCGCCTCAAGCGTAACTTCGAAAGCACCCCCGAGCCCGCCGGGGAACGGCATGACGACGACGCTTCTGGACACAACACTTCTGGACACAGCTTCGTGATGCATAAACATGCAGCGAGCCATGACCATTTTGATCTTCGGCTGGAGCAGGAGGGGGTGTTGCGCAGCTGGGCGCTGCCCAAGGGTCCCAGCCTTGAACCCGGCGAAAAACGCTTGGCGATACAGGTGGAAGATCATCCTTTGGAATATGCCGATTTCGAGGGTGTCATTCCTGAGGATGCTTACGGCGGCGGCACCGTCATGATCTGGGATCGAGGCGAATGGAAGGCCCACGGCGAGCAGAAGGAAGGTCACCTCGACATCGAACTCGACGGCGAAAGGCTCAAAGGCCGCTGGACGCTGATCCGCATGAAAGGTGGCAAGCAGAAAGATACCCAGGATGACAAACAGTGGCTGATGATCAAACGCAGCGATGACGGCCAGAATGACACGCCCGAGGTCAGTGTCGAGGAAGACAGCAGCGTGGTATCCGGGCGCAGCATGGCCCAGATCGCAGAAGATCGCGACGCTACCTGGGCCTCACAACATGACCAAAGCAACGAAAACAGCAATACGAACGAAAACCAAAGCAGTGAAGCCCCCCTTCCCGACCCCGGCTCGCTGAAAGGCGCCCGGCGTGCCGAGCTTCCCGCCGAGCTCCGGCCGCAACTGGCTACCCTGGTACACGAAACCCCGGATACCGATGCCTGGATTCACGAAGTGAAATTTGACGGCTATCGTATCTTGGCCCGTATCGAAAACAATCAAGTACGGCTGATGACCCGCAATGGCAAGGACTGGGCGGACCGCCTTCCCAAACTTGCCGACTTATTGGCGCAGCTTCCGGTGACATCCGCCCTAATCGATGGCGAAGTCGTCGCACTGGCCAAAAACGGTATCAGCAGTTTTCGCCATCTCCAGGAAGCCATGAGCGACAAGCGTACTGACGACCTCGTCTACCAAGTGTTCGACATGCCCTATCTGGAAGGCTATGACCTGAAAAAGGTAGCGCTTATCGAGCGTAAGCAGGCCCTTTCCCAATTACTGAAAGCCAGTGGATTCAAGGATGACAGCCAAGTCCGCTACTCCGAGCATATCGATTCCCGCGGGACTGAATTTTATGAAGAGTCCTGCCGGAAGGGACTTGAAGGCATCATCAGCAAACGCGCCTCTAGCCACTATCAGGAAAAGCGCAGCAAGGATTGGCTCAAGACCAAGTGTGTCCTTCAGGATGAGTTCGTCGTGGGTGGCTACACCGAGCCGCAAGGCTCACGCAGTGGTTTCGGGTCGCTATTGATGGGGGCATTCGATAACGACGACCGGCTTGAGTATGCCGGACGTGTGGGCACCGGTTTCAGTAGCCTGCAACTTGAATCGCTGAGCGCCACCCTACAGAAGCTGGAAACGTCTCGCTCGCCGTTCAATGCTCCGGTTCCCGATGAACGTTCCGTCCATTGGGTACGCCCGGAACTGGTGATCGATGTGGAATTCACTCAGCGCACGCGGGACGGGCGTTTACGGCATCCATCGTTTCGTGGGCTGCGTGAAGATCGCAACCCAAAGGAAATTCGCATGAATCGCAGCAAGCCGAGTGCCGCCCCCCCCTCGAGCGGCAAAGCACCCAACGCCAAGCCTTCAGCTCAACGCCGCGCGCAAGACCGCGCCGGAAAGGATGAAACCGACGTACTCGGTGTGCGGCTCACCCACCCTGATCGAATCCTGTTTCCCGAGCAGGGCTTGACCAAACTCGACCTGGCTCGCTTCTACGAAGATATTCAGGACTGGATATTGCCGCACTTGGCGCGACGGCCCCTCTCGCTGGTGCGCTGCCCTCAAGGACGCACGGATGAATGCTTTTTTCAGAAGCATCCCCGCAGCGCCATTCCCGACAATGTGCCGCGCATCGAAATCCCCGAAAAGGGAGGCAGTGCCGACTACCTCTATGTAGAGTCGGCTGCGGACCTGGTGGGCCTGGTCCAGGCCGGGGCCTTGGAGATCCACCCTTGGGGAAGCCATATCGATGACGTTGAGCATCCGGACATGCTGATTTTCGATCTCGACCCCTCGCCTGGGGTGAACTGGAAGGAAATCCTGCGCGTGGCCGGTACACTTCGCGACCGCCTGGAATCACTCGGCATGCAAAGCTTCGTGCGCACCTCCGGCGGCAAGGGGCTTCACCTGGTCGTGCCCTTGGTGCCCGAAGCCGACTGGGAGCAAACCAAAGCCTTTGCCAGGGCGGTGGCGCAGTTACATGCCAAGGACGACCCTGAGCGTCTGACGACTCAGATGTCCAAGACCAAGCGCGAAGGCCTTCTGTTCATCGATTACCTGCGTAACGGACGCGGCAACACGGCGGTAGCTTCTTATTCCGTACGTGCACGCAAGGGCGCGCCCGTCGCCGTACCGGTGCGCTGGGACGAACTCAATGCCACCCTGCGCCCCGACCGCTACGATGTCTCGAACCTGCGCCGACGCCTTGCGGCACTGCGTGAAGATCCCTGGGAAGGTTTTCTGGATGCAGCCCGCCCCATTAACGTCAAGTTGCTCAAAGCCGTGGGACTCTAGCTAATATCGGAAGTGGCTGAACGGATAGCGCTGGATTGGCTCAAAGCATCACGTAGCCATCCATTTGCAATCGAGGAACGTACCATGGCCTTCACCGCGACCGATCCCATCAAAATGATTTTTGCCCTTCTCTTGCCACCGGTGGGCGTTTTTCTGGAGGTCGGGTTCAAAGGCCACTTCTGGCTGAATCTTCTCTTGACCCTATTCGGCTATATTCCAGGCATCATTCACGCCTTCTACGTCATCCTCAAGCATTAGACGGGCCGGACATACTGAAATCGAGCATAACGAGAGAAAGGCGTCGCTCAACTGCAGTGACGCCTGAATCTCAAGACTGTTGCTGATGTAGTTTCAAGAAAACCAACGGCTTGGAATGGCCTGCTTATGTCGGCCGCTCGCGCCACAGCTGAGCAATATCCGGAGGAAGCTGGCTGGCGACATCCTCTGCTTCGCCGTCGCTGATTTGGGCGCGTACCGTGGCGAACACCCTACGGGAGATCGACTCCGCCTCTTCCGGGTTGGCATCCAGGTCCGAGGCGACCATTTCAATGAACTCATCCTTGCCGAATCGTTGCGGGGCCGCGCTTTTATCGATCCCGCTATGGTCCAGTAGTTCCCGCAGCTTCTGGGGGAGTTGTGCTTCCATCTTGTTGGTTTCGGTAGGCTGGATTCGTTTTTCCAAGGCACCCAACACCGCTACTGTGGCTTTTTCCGCCTCTTCCTTGCTCATATCGCCGGGCGTGCACAACTCATTGAGAAAATGGTGGTAGGTGTTAGCGGTGCGCCCTTCATGACGCTTCTCTTGCTGCTCTGTTTTAGGTTGATTGGCCATCTCTGAAGTTCCTCCCTGGTTCGAGATTCTAAACCTGACGTAAATTGGCTAACGGGAAGCGGAACCTGGCGTTTTGCAGCAACGTTCCCCGTAGCTCTACAGAGTGTGGTAAAGATTCCCGCAATATGACAAGTATTCAACGCATGTCAGTGGGTATTTTTTTGCAGCGCATGAAGACATGGAGCACAACCGCTACGTGAGGCGAGCATTCGGGCTCGAAAACAGCAAGATTTCTTAGATACCGCAGCAGCTCTTGAACTTGCGTAAGCTCCCGCACAGGCAATAATCGTTGCGACCGGGCTTGAGCCGAGTGATATCGGGAGTACCATCCAGATAGAACCAACGCCCTTCTTCGCGCACGAACCGAGAAGTCTCTTCCAGTACCGCCCAACGCCGCCCTTCCTTGAAGACAGCGCGAAACGCTACCTGCCCCTTGCCACCCTCCTCTGCGCTTTCGAGTATTTCGAGGCGCAGCCAACGTGACGAACTATCCGGCGCCAGGTTTGCCGGGCGAGTGCTCGGGTGCCAACTTGCCAGCAAGTAGTCGGTAAGATTCAACACGAAAGCACTGTAACGCGAACGCATCAGCGCCTCAGGAGTCGGCGCCAGCTCACCGGCGTGATAGCGCCCGCAACAGTCGGCCAACGGCTTGTCACCACCACAGGGACACAAAGAGGCGTTGAGCGGGCTTTTAGCAGGGCTTTTGAGAGTGCTCATTCAGCATTCAGCCTGTTGTGTATTGCGGGAGAAATGCACCAGGCGTACATCCACAGTGACAACGAGCGACTCCAGCGACGCCGCTTCCGCCCGGCCTTCGGCGCTGGCGCGATAAAGGTGCGGGGTCATGGCGAGCAGATCGGCAATGCTATCTGCACCGTTCAGTTCAAGCGGGTAGCGGATTGTTTCTGTGTGCAGGCGCGTAAAGCCTTGCGGCATCTGGAACTCTCTGGTGCGCTCCGGCTTCAAGGTGGGATAAATGATCTCGCGCAGCTCACGCAGATGGTCCGGCCCGGCATCCACCTGTAGCAGCATGCCACCCGGCTTGAGTACGCGAGCAAACTCGCTGTACACAGGAAAGCCGAACATGCACAGCAGCCGATCGAGCGTGCCGGGCTGCACGGGCAGGTTTGCGTTGCTGCCCACCAGCCAACTGGCCCCTTTGTCTTGCTTGGCGGCGGCGAGAATCGCCCATTTGGAGATATCCAGCCCCGCCAGCGCCAGCGCTTGCTCTTCAGATGCCGCTTTCGCCAAGGCGCGCAGGTAGTAGCCTTCCCCGCAGCCGGCATCAAGGCAACTGAGCGTGGCATCGGTGGGGAAACTCTTCAAAACGGCTTGGCTGAGCGCATCGGCGATGGGTTGGTAATGCTCGGCATCGAGAAAGCGTTGGCGTGCCGCAACCATTGCCTTGCTGTCGCCGGGGTCGCCTGAACGCTTCTGCTGTACGGGCAGCAAATTCACATGGCCCTGCTTGGCAATATCAAAGCTATGCCCTGCCGCACAGCGCCATGCATTGCCGTTTCGCTGTAACGGGTCGCCGTCCAGCGGGCAAGCCAGCGCTTGAAAAGGGGTAATGCTCATAGGCAATTCATCATTAAAAAAATATCGCTATGTGGCGCCGAAACCGTCGATGGCAATGGGGCCTGGGGAGGCCTGAAAGCGGTGCGCACCGTTTTGAGCAGTTACTGTTTGGCAAACAGCCACAAAAAAACCAGGCCCGCATAAGCGGGCCTGGTTTTTCGAAGCCTTTCGACTTCAAGCTCGTAACTAAATGCTAGTTAGGCGAGCTTAATGTTCGAAGCCTGGAGGCCTTTTTTACCTTGGGTCACGTCAAAAGAAACGTTTTGACCGTCTTGCAAGGATTTGAAGCCTTCAGCTTGAATTTCTGAGAAGTGAGCGAACAGATCGTCGCCGCCTTCAGAAGGAGTAATAAAGCCGAAACCTTTAGCGTCGTTAAACCATTTAACTGTGCCAGTTGCCATGTGATGATTCCTTCGCGCTTAGCGCTGTATACAAGTTGCCGGGTGTTGCCCCGAGATGAAGCGGATAGAACAAGGGGATATGACCAGGTTACCGAAAGGATCGACTACAACTGACAATATTCACTGCTTGCTAACCAACTGCGAGCAATGATCACACATCTGCGGGATGATGTCAACGTGATTGAGAGAGGATCTGACACTGTCTCGCTGATGAGCGTTGGCTCAGTGCCAAGGCGGTTGCTGGCCTGAGTGATTGCCGTGCCGTCATGACATGAATAGGATAGACCGTAATGTAACGTTTTCTACTAATACAGGGAGGCTTTCATGCCGACGATACTGCAGGTTCACTTTCCTTTCGACGGCCCCTTCGGAGAGGCCATGGTCGATGCGATGACGCCGCTGGCCCAATCCATCAACGACGAACCTGGCCTACTCTGGAAGATCTGGACCGAAGATCCGAAGAGCAAGCGCGCGGGCGGCGTCTACCTGTTCACTACCCGCGCGGACGCCGAAGCCTACTGCAGGATGCACACCGCCCGCTTAAAGGACATGGGCGTCACGGGCATCGAGGCACAGATCCTAGAAGCCAACGAGGCGCTGTCGGCGATCAACGATGGTCCTGTCTCCGGTTTTCGATAGAAAAATTCGCTCCACTGTGGTGGTCAACTAATCCCGGACAGTATTTTAAGTTTTTCTTCTGCGATCACGGATGGCATGCCGTCATTGAATGCATGAGGAGTTTTCCACCTGTTGGTAAAGTCTTCTATTTCAACTTTCCTGATACGCTTGGTCCACCAACTTTCGCGCCTTCTCCCAGTCTCCTGCCGTGCGGATATTCACCTCAAGGTTTCCGGTTCCCCAGTGGCCGATGCTGGTGACGTCACGGCTGAATGCCGTTTCTTCGCCGAGCGCACCGGGCAGTTTCAGGTACATCTGCAAGCGCGGATCTTTTCCTGATAGCACCACAATGGATACGAAGTTACGAATGCTTTTGAATGCGGTGTAGAGCTTGAGTTCTTTGCGCTGAACTTCATCACCTAGCTGCTCAACGTAATGGCAGACGGTTTGGTACAGCTCAACCAGCGTGGGCGGTGCTTCAACCAGGCGTTCCTGCTGGCTTTTGTCTTTGCTGATGCTTTTAGCCGGTTTTTTGGGCGATAGTGACGCACCAGCGACGGGTGCGGTCTGGTTGGCGGTCTGTGCGTTTACCAGTTCCAGTAGCAGCAGCTCATCGCCGAAATAACGATAACGCATCAGCTCAATGTTGCGGTTGATCTGCTGAACGGCGTGCTCGTCATATTTATTGAAATCTGAGGCAATACAGATCAAGCGGGTGCCGCTCCATTCGATATCTTTGGCCTCGGTTTTACCGATTTTCTCCATCACCAGCCATTTGAATTCGGCCTGGTGGTCCTGCAGCCAGTCCAGATAAAACAGACCTTGGTTGATGACATTTTCGTTGCTGTGACGCTTATATTCCACAATCACCGGGCAGCCGTTCTCGTCCAGCCCCAAGGAATCGATACGGCCCTTATGCGTTTTGCCGGTACTGTATTCACCGGCCAAAAAACGCACACCGATCAGGGCGTCCATATTCGCTTCAATATGGTTTTGAAGATCCTTTTCCAGCTGTGCGCTTTTACCGCTCAGTTCGGTAGCACTGGTACCGGTAAGTTGAAACAACTTGATATCGCTCATGCAGTGACCTTGCGCTTGCGGGTTTTCTTCATCGGCGTCACAGCCGCCCGCTCCGCCTTGATTCTCTCCAACAACGCCTCGGCACTGTTCTCCCCGCTGATCAGCTCGGGGTTGTCCTTGCGCCACTGTTCTGTGAGTTCGCCCCGGAACGCCTTGGCCAGGACGGACTGGGCGAGGTTATTGACGCGCGTCAGGGCGTTGTTGACTTGGTGTTCGATGCGGTCAGCGTGGGCGAAGAGTTGGTCTACTCGGCGGACGATTTCGGTTTGTTCTTCCAAAGATGGGAATGGCAAGCGAAGCTCGTTCAGAACCTTTAAGTTAATGTTCTTCTGCGCCGTGGCAGGGGCAAAAGATTCAAGATCCTGTTTGTTTACATCGATCAAATATTTAACAAAATAGGCAAGTGCTTCCGAATCCTTTGGCGTGAAACCAACAACGCTATCCGGAAAGCAGGCATCGATTCCAAGAATGGCAGTATCGGCGATATTGGCCGCGATAGTTATGCACAGAGTACCGGCAGGAAAGAGACGACTCTGTTGAAGGCCAAATTCACTATAGAACCGGGTAGCGGAAGTTATTTCGCCAGCGGCATTCGCAACTTCGCCAGTTTGAATGAATGGGTAATCAGCGCCGAATAGCCTGGGATCGTTCCTAGGGCGATGTTTAGACTTGCCCCTAGCGAGCTGACCTACTTCGGAAAGATGTTTAAACGTCCAAGAAGCCGGATATCCTTCTCCGTTGTAGGTAGAGTCCCTTCGCCACTCCTCCGTCAATCGCCCACTCACCGCCGCAGCCAGCACGGACTGGCGGAAGCGCTTGAGAATTTTCGGGATGCGTTCGAGGCGGGCTTTGGTGTTTTCCACCTGTGCCAGCAGGGTGTCGAGTTTGTCGGCGATGACTTTCTGTTCAGTCAGAGACGGGAATGCAATCTCGGTGGCTTCAAACTTACCTTTGGTTATGTGACGAAGCCCTACCCCGCCATGCGCACCGGAAATGAGTTCGTCCAATGTTTGGTTTATTGCATATCGCAAAAAACGTTTGTCAATCAGAGCCTCAGAAAATTCAATCTTGAAGATGTGCTGGTTGAGAGCAGCAGTCTCTCCCTTCCAAACATGGGCACCGAAAGATGTTCCGGGGGTTCCAGACCAGGCAAAAAGTAAGTCACCAGTTTCAATCCTTTGTTTGTCTGCCAGCTCTCCGTCAAAGTGGTTATACTTTGCGTCTGGGTTGTTCAGGTTCTGAATTCTGATAATCGGAAGCCCTGCCTCGCTCCATTCCTTGGGCTTGAATGCTCTTCCGTTTATCAAGTTACACAGGCTGCCGATACTGGTTTGTAACCACATTGTGGGCTTTTCTATACTCATAACTTGACTATGTCCTTGAACCCAAAGGATTCGCCAACGAGAGCCCGAGCCCCATCAGCTTCTTCCTCAGCCCCCAATTCCCGCATCAGCGCATCCAGTTCCCCCAACGCCTGCACCAGCTCCCCCATCGCCTCACCCGCCAATACACTCGGCTCCGGCAGATTGGCAGCGTCCACGCTGTCGCTGTCCTTCAGCCAGGAAATATCCAGCGAGTCGCCCTTGTGTTCAGCAATCCACTGGCGGCTGAAGCTGCGCCAGCGACTGTGGGCCAAACGGGGATCGATACCCTGGTTTTCTTCCGCTTCTTCCGGCAGCTCGACCTTGTCGGAATGGAAGCTGTATTCACCTTCCTGTCGCACACTCAGACCGTTGGGATCATCTCCAAAAACTTTCTCGAATGGCTTCAGATGTGGCTCACCAAACGGCGTGCGCTTGCCAAAGCTGGGCATGTTGGTGCGCAGATCAAAAACCCAGACATTTTCGGTGCAGTTCTCTTCCTGATACTTGTCCACTGCGCTGCCCTTGGTGAAGAACAGCACATTGGTTTTCACACCCTGGGCGTAGAAGATACCGGTGGGCAAACGCAGGAGTGTATGCAGGTTGCACTTGTTCATTAAGTCCCGGCGTACATCGGTGCCTACGCCAGCTTCGAACAGCACGTTATCCGGTAACACCACCGCTGCACGGCCACCGGGCTTCAGGTTGCGGTAGATGTGCTGCAAAAAGGCCAGCTGTTTGTTGCTGGTTTTATACGTCAAGTCGTCGCGGGTGACGCTGGCATCACCGCCTTTGCTGGTGCCAAAGGGCGGATTGGCGAGAATGACGTCGGCTTTGGGCAGGCTGGCGCCAGTCTGGCCCAGGGCGTTGCCTAGGTGAACCACGCCTTCATCGTCGCCTTCCATGCCGTGCAGCAGACAGTTCATCAGCGCCAGACGGCGGGTGCCGGGCACCAGTTCGATACCGACAAAGGCATGATTTTTCTGAAAAGCCTGCTGCTGGGCGTTCAGGTCAAACAGGTCGTCGGTTTGATCCTTGATGTATTGATCGGCGGCAATTAGAAAGCCCGCTGTTCCCGCAGCCGGATCTTGAATTGTCTCGCCAGGCTGGGGTTTCAGGCAGCGCACCATGGTGTTGATCAACGCCCGGGGCGTGAAGTACTGGCCTGCGCCAGACTTGGTTTCATTAGCGTTCTTTTCAAGCAGACCTTCGTAAAGATCCCCTAGACCGTCCTTCTGGGCACTAAACCAGTCGATCTGATCCAGCGTTTTGATCATCTGCTCCAGGTGGCGCGGCTCGCGCAGGCGGGTTTGCGCATCAGCATAAACGGCGCTGATCAAGGGGTCGTCATGAACCAATCTACCCGCACCATCCCGGCCGCTGGAAAGGCTGAGCAGAATGCGTTTGTAGTCATCAAGCAGATTGATGCCCGATTTGCCATTCAAGTCGGTCCAGCGGCAACCTTTGGGTAGCACGTGACGCTTCAGTGATTCAGCTTGGGTATTTTCGTGCACCATTTTAATAAACAGCAGCAGCACTAGCTCGGTGACGTAGTCCGAGTAATTGATGCCGTCATCTCGCAGCACATCACAAAGATTCCAGAGCTTCTGGACGATGTCGTTATTGGTCATGGTTAGTTCCGGGTTGTTTTATGCGCGCTCAAGGAAGAGCACCATCAGCGGTGTGTTGATGTAGAAGTTGCTGCGGCCGACTTTGGTTTTGTCCAGCAGGCCGATATTGACCAGTTCATCGAGATACTTGGTCGCGGTGATGCGGCTGACGGCCAGATCCTCCATGACGAATTCGATTTTCGTATAGGGATGGTTGAACAGGTTGTTCAGCAGTTCCTGCCGGTAGATCTTCGGGCACTCATCACGCATACGGTGTTTGGTGTGCTGCATCAGTTCCCGGATCTGGCCAATCAGGTCAATAGTTTGTCGGGCGGTCTGGCTGATACCCTCAAGCATATAAAGCAGCCACGGCTCCCAGTTACCGGTATCACGCACAGCCTGTAGTTCTCGGTAGTAGCCGGCTTTGGTTTGAATCAGGTAACGGCTGAGATACAGCACGGGCAAGTCGAGCAGGTCCTTGGCGACCAGGTAAAGCATATTGATGATGCGCCCGGTTCGGCCGTTGCCGTCATAGAACGGGTGAATGCTCTCGAACTGATGGTGGATGATGGCCATTTTTACCAGCGGGTCGGCATCGCACCGTTCGTCATCGTTGATGTAGTCGACCAGATTGCTCATCAACGCTTCGATTTCCTGAGCTGACTGAGGCGGCTCATAGACGACCTCCCCCGTGGCCTGGTTCTTCAATGCGGTGCCCGGTAGCTTCCTGAAGCCGGCGTTATTTTTTTCAAGGGTTTCCTGAATGAGCAGGATATCGTTCAGACGAATCAGTCGGGACTGTCGAACACTGCGGAACCCGGCTCGTAGTGCCGTGGCGTAGTCCTGAACTTCCTTGGTTTGCGGTGAAACGCTGGCTTCATCCGCGACAACGGCGCGGTAAAGATCATCCTGGGTGGTGATGATGTTTTCAATTTCGGAGCTGTGCCGGGCTTCCTGCAACGTTAGTGTGTTGATCAGAATTTCTTCGTTGGGGATGGTCGCCGCGACACCTTTGAGTTCGGCTAGATAGCGGTGTGCCTCCGCTGCCTTCTTAAGCACGGTTCGGGTTTCCCACTGTTCGAGGGCTTCAAGGGGCAGAGTTGGCGGCACGGAACGTCCCTTTCTCATTTAATGTATAGAAAAACCAAAAATCTATACATGTCTGGGCGGATATGCAAAGGAAACGGCACTTTTCTTTGCATATAAGGGCCCAAATGTTCAGAAAATCGAAAAATCTATGCACTTTGCTGTGGCCACATGGCCTCGCCAAGATCTTCCAGTACGGTATCCAATTCATCCCCGAGAATTTTATTCAGCTGCTTAGCACCGCCCTGAAATGCAGGTAGCTGATTGACCGTTTCACGATCGATGATGACTTCATGGGTAAGCTGCTTGGCCAGGCGGTCTAGCCACTTGCGCTGGGCCGATGTCCAATTGTGCTGGATATAGATGCGGTCCATGGCTTCGGCCACACGCTGCTCAAAGGGCTTTAGAGGCTCGCCCAGCGCGGCGCGGCGGATATGGCCGACGATGCTGGCGGCAATGTTTTTATTGGTCTGGTTGCGCACGGCGCTTTGCAGGTTGGCTTCCGAGTAGCCGTGGTTATCCAGCAGTACTTTCACTTCCTTAAGTTGCTGGCGGGTAAGGTCGCGGGGCTTGTTGACGACCACTGCCAAGGCGGTCGATTGATTAATCTGCTCTTTGATAAACGCATTGAAGCTGTCCAGATAGTCTTCTGGCCGTTGGTGCACGCCATAGCTTTGGGTGGGTTCCTGAATGAGTTCGTCTTCATGATGCGAAATCACGGGCATTTGGTCGCTGCCTACCAGGGATTTTACTTGGCTAAGCTGATTGACCAGGCCACTGTGCTGGCGGATGAATGCCGACGCTTCACGAGGGCCAAGTTTATGCAGGTGCTGGTGCAGGGTTTTCGGCTCGACTCCCCACAGCTCGTGCAGTTCGTCCAGCTTGTCTTTCAGCGCCGGTCGGCTTTCGGCTTTGTTGTCGGCCTTGCGCAGTACGCGCATTACCTTCTGGCTGAGCTGGCTAAGCACTACATCAGCCTGGCTTTCGCCCAGTTGTTCGCCCGGGCTGTTCAGCGCCGCTTCTAAATGGCCCTCGTCGGTCAGTTCGTCGACCAGTTGCTCCAAGGTGATATTGGGGTCCCTCACCAGGGGCTTCATGGTATTGACCTCGGCAAGCGCGGCGTAGATATCGACCGGATCGTAAATACGGAATACGGTTTTGCCGATCTCATCGCAGCGCCGTGTGGCGCGGCCAATCATCTGCTCGTACAAAATGCGCGAGCGTATCCGGCGCATGAATACCAAGTGGCAGATCTTGGGTACATCGATGCCGGTAGTCAGTAGGTCAACAGTGACGGCAATACTGGGATAACGCTCGTTTTTGTAGCGACGGATCAGCTGATCGACTTTGTCGCTTTTGCCGGTAATCTTGGCCACAGCGGCTTCATTGTAGCTGCCGTTATAGAGGTCTTTGAAGGCATCATCCAGCAGCCGCTTGACCATATCGGCATGCAGGTCGGTGGCGCAGAATATGAGGGTTTTTTCGTCGCCAAAGGGGTCAATCTCCTGGGCAAGTTCCTCGCAGATAACCCGGTTGAAGTTTTCGTTGATCACCCGACGGTTGAAGGACTCAACTTCAAAACTCAGCTCGTCTTCAAGCTCGGTAGTGTCCACTTCGCCGGTCCGAGTGTTGATTACTTCCACCGGGTTGCCCTTCTCGAACTGGATGCCGTTCTTGGTCAGCAGAGTTTCGTAACGAATAGGCGGTTCGTGGTCGATCAGCCAATCGTCTGCGACGGCCTCCCTGTAGGAATAGGTGTAAACGGGTTTGCCGAAGATCTCGCTGGTGTGTTTGGCCGGTGTGGCAGTGAGGCCGATTTTTACCGCATCGAAGTAATCCAACACTCGGCGGTAGCTGGAGATATATTGGCTGGCATCGCGGGTCGCCAGCTCGCCTTCGGTCATTTCCTGGTCCAGGGTGTAACCCCGGTGGGCTTCGTCAATGATAATGCAATCAAACTGGTCAATGGGCGGCGGCTGATCGCTCATAAAGATACGTTTGACCATGGCCTGAACGGTGGCCACCTGAACGCGAGTTTCCATCTCGGCGGCCATATCGCCCAGTTCCGCCACGTTGTAAATCTTGCTTAAGGTTTGGTTCTGCTCCAGAGGTGCTTCGTTAAAGGCATCGATAGCCTGCTGACCGAGTGCTGTGCGATCTACCAAGAATAGAATTCGATGGTAACGTTCGGTTTTCAGGAAGCGGTACATCAGGCCAATGATGGTACGGGTTTTGCCGGTGCCTGTGGCCATGGCAAGCAGTACGGAGCGGACGTTTCGGGACAGGGCATTTTCGGTCGCCGTGATGGCCTTCTGTTGATAGTCGCGCAGTTTCAGGTAACCGAAGGGTTCGTTTTTGAGCAGCTTTTCGGCATTTTCTTTATCGCGTTCCAGTAGATCCAGCAGCCCCGCGGGGGTGTGAAATCGTGACAGTGCGCGCCGGGTGTTACTGGGATCACGCGCATCACGAAACCAGGTACCCGATTGTTCGGCCAGCTGGGGAACATAGGGCCGACCGTTGCAGGAATAGACAAAAGGCACCATATAGTGACCTTCATCGTCGGCTGGCCAGGCGATGGTGCGGCCCGCCAGCTCCCAGGTACCGACTAGGGGTGCGTCTACCTTGAAGCCTTTGCTGTAACGTTCGGCCTGATGAATTTTACCCGCCACGTTGGTGTTTTCTTTCTTGGCCTCCACCACTGCAATGGGCGCAAGACCTGCAAACAGTACATAGTCTGCCCGGCCTTTATTGCCGTTATGGTTAGTGGGCCATTCGGCAATGGCACGGTAAGTGCCTTTCTCTGGCCTGGCGCCTTTCTGGTAAGTAATTTCCTGACTGTCGGCGTCCCAGCCCGCCTCAACCAGTTGCTGGTCGATCAGGATACGAGTGAGTTCTTCACTCAAAATAATCTGCTGGCTAGCCGCCTTTGTCTTCTGAGCCACTTCCTGGCGTTGAGCGGAGACTGGCTTCTCACCCTGTTCCATCAGTTGTTGCTGGAGTGCCTTGATCTTCTGCTCGTAATCCTGCTTTTGCTGTACAAGTGCCTGTTCGTGGGCGGTTGCCTCCAGCGTTTTGGCTCGGGATTCTTCTTCCATAGCCAGAGCGAGGGCTTCGTACTCGGTCTTTTCCTGTTCAACGAGCTGGCTAAGTTGCTGACTGCTGTCCAGCTCCATGCTGGCGTGCCTCAGGTCATGGCGAAGCTTTTCGATGTCGACTTGCAACTGGCGTAGCTGGGCACTGGGGTCTTGCGGTGGCACGAACGGACCCGGTTTGAATCCAGCGCCAGCGTTGCCAAAGGAGCGGTGAAACCAGATGGCCAGTTCACGGGCCAGCCTCAGGCCGTCCATGGCTTCTTTATGACGAGTGCGGAACTGGTGGGTTGCCTTGTTGCCCTCAATGCGCAGGGTATGGAAAAGCTCTTTTACCTGTGGCTCCAGGCGGACTTCTCGATTCAGGCGATAGAGCAGATCGGACTGACTGGTTTGGTCATCGAAATCAATCCCTGACGACGCCGCCAGATGCTGGGCAAGCGCCTCTCCGAGCTGGCGTAGCTTGATTAACGTGGTGTTGGGATCGCTGGAGAAGGCTCCCTCCGCAGCCGATGCCAACTGTACGAAAAGCGCGTCATGCTCGGCCAGGAAACCGAAATTTACTGATGTGTTATCGCTGCCTTGCACAATGCGCTCCACTTAGTATGTTTTTTGGTAGTCGTTAAGGGAGGCCAGGCCCTTTTGATTACTTTTCTAATACCTGAACTTTAGCAGCCTAGCGATAAATGAGCAGCCCTCAGGCTAGGGAGAGCACCATATTATGAACTTTTCAAAAACAAGGTAGATGTTGATGGAAAGGGAGCCCGCAATTTTTGGCCAGTTCGTAGATCGCTGTGCCTGCATGGGCATACCCTTTCAGTACACCGGTATGAAGCATCCGAAACGGCCTGATGGCTGACTGAGCAGAAAGGAATCAGGCCGCTTCTTCCAACAGTCCCGCCGCAAAGTCCATATCAGAGATAAGCCTTTGGAGCCCCTGATGACGTCGATCATTGGACATATGTCGTCCGTCATCGGGCTTCAGTCTAATGCTTCTGCCGTGGCGTAGGCATCGGAAACGTCGGCTCGGGCGAAGGCGATGTCATCCAGGGGATTCTCATCGTGAAATGGCCTTGCTGTGCTGTGCTGTGCTGTGCTGTGCTTTGCTTTGCTGTAGTGTAGTTTCACCAAAATATATTTATTTTTTTAGTTTAAGTGCGACAAGAGCTCGGACGATTCTCCGGCAAATCCCTTGTTACCTGAATGATCCTGGATGACGGCAGCAATGAATCAGAGCCTTATGCGAGACATGGAATACCTGCGGTTGCTTGAAACCGCCATGGAGCAGTCGTTCAATGCCGTCCTTATCACCACGGCTAGCCTCGACTTTCCCGGACCGGAGATCGTCTATGTCAACGCAGCCATGACGAGCATGAGCGGCTATTCCCGCGAGGAACTACTGGGCGCCACACCGCGCTTGCTGCAGGGGCCGAAAACCGACCGCGAGATGCTCCACCGTCTGCGCGCGGCCCTGGCGGCTGGTGAGTATTTCGAGGCAAACACGGTCAACTACCGTAAGGACGGTATCCCTTACCAGGTGGAATGGAACATCTCGCCGGTGCGCAATGAGGCTGGCGTCGTGACCCACTTTGTCTCGGTTCAGCGTGACATTACCCGGCGCATGCAGCATGAGCAGGAACTCAAGCGGATAGCCAGCACGGACATGCTCACAGGCCTGGCTAACCGGCTGAGCTTCGATCGACACCTTGAAAAGGAAATCGAGCGTACCAGGCGCTACGAGCGGCCCCTGTCACTCATCATGCTCGACATCGACCACTTCAAATCCATCAACGATGTTCATGGCCATGATGTCGGCGATCAGGTACTGGTGCACTTCGCTCGCGTACTTTCTGAGAATCTACGCACGACCGATTTCTGTGCGCGCTGGGCCGGCGACGAGTTCATGGTGCTGGCACCGGAAACCGCGCTTTCCCAAGCCGTGCAGCTTGCCGAAAAGCTTCGTCAGGCTATTGTCGGCACGGATTTTCCGGAAGCGGGGCCGGTCACGGCAAGCTTTGGTGTCGTCGAGGTCGGTCCCGACGAGCTGGCTACCGAGGTGGTCAAACGAGCCGACCTAGCGCTCTATCAGGCCAAGGCCAAGGGCCGCAACCGGGAGATGGCCAACTGAAGACTTCAAGTCGTCTGGCGTGGTGCCCAGGCCCAAGGAAGTGCCTACGCCGCCTTTGCTAGACAAGACCAAGAAGCCAAGCATCCCATGACCGGCTCGCTGATGGCCACACACAGCCACCACCATCGCCTCCAGCCCAGGTTGATAAAACGATCAAAAGGTGAATAGATGGCCTGCGAAAACCAGACCGGTTTGCCCGTCGAAGAACAAACAGAAAGGAATCAGGCTGCTTCTTCCATCAGTCCCATGGCAAAATCCATCTCAACGATGAGTTTCTGCCGCAGAGCGTGGGGCATAGGCCGATCCTTATCGGTGTTCAGCCTCATATCCTCAATAATGGCCTGAATATGCGAAAGCATCAGCATGCCCCTTTCCGCTGCCGTGGTTTCCGAAGAAAAGTACCAGGAAGACCCATCGGCGAGGTCAACACGAATCGATTGATCGGTCATGTTCATTCTCCAAATTTGCGGGTTTGGGAAAGGATCTGAGAGGGCCTAGAAATAAAAATTGCCCTGCGTGCGGGCAGGCAAAAAAAACAGGACAATGGAAATGGGTGAGGGCCGGCCTCCTGGCCAAATCGAGCGTACCCTTGCTCACGATCCCTCTATCCCTAAGATAAACCTCCCAATTTGGGAGGAAATTAACTTAGTTTAATCCTTCCAATTTTTTTTCAATTTCGCCTCGCCATTGCCTGGAACTCAAGATTATCCGTCTTATCTTGATTTTGAGGGGGTAATTAGCGGTCGACAAACGGCCTACACCGGCCCGTGAGGCCCGGTATAATGAAGCCACAATCGCCGGAGCGCACCGAGAGAGTCGTTACTGTTTGGCAAACAGACACAAAAAAACCAGGCCCGCATAAGCGGGCCTGGTTTTTCGAAGCCTTTCGGCTCGAAGCTCGTAACTAAATGCTAGTTAGGCGAGCTGGATGTTTGAAGCCTGTAGGCCTTTCTTGCCTTGGGTCACGTCAAAAGAAACGTTTTGACCGTCTTGCAAGGATTTGAAGCCTTCAGCTTGAATTTCTGAGAAGTGAGCGAACAGATCGTCGCCGCCGTCAGCAGGAGCAATGAAGCCGAAACCTTTAGCGTCGTTAAACCACTTAACTGTGCCAGTTGCCATGTGATAATTCCTTTGCGCTTAGCGCTGTATACAAGTTGCCGGGTGTTGCCCCGAGGTGAAGCGGATAAAACAAGGGGATATGACCAGGCTACCGAAAGAATCGACTACAACTGACAATATTCACTGCTTGCTAACCAACTGCGAGCAATTATCACACATATGCGGGATGATGTCAACGTGATTGAGAGAGGATCTGACCCTGTCTCGCTGATGAGCTTTGGCTCAGTGCCTAGAATACCCTTGTAACGCCTTCCCGCTAGACGGAAGTCATACCGCCAAGTACCACTGCCATCAGCGCGCTTTCTCCAGATGACTTCGCCATCCGTAAGTTCCTTTTTGACTGCAGTAGCGCTCTTGTTATCTTTAGTGAATGCTGAAGGTATTTATGAGCGGATGGCAGAACGTCAGATGGCGCGCCCGCAGGAATCGAGGGGGAACTACACAACTTATTGATTTAATTGGTGGGCCCAGTAGGACTTGAACCTACGACCAAGGGATTATGAGTGCAACCAAACAAACTTTGGGATCGCGCCTGCAACGCGGAAACCAAGCATTATCAAAGTGTTAACACTTTCCATGGATTACATTACTCACACGGTTTTCACCCTGTCAGCAGCCAGATGACAACCAGGCGGCAACCGTGGCGGTGCTCGGGTCATTTACTTTTAGCGACGGCAGAAAAGATTTACCTGATATTGGCCTACCCCAAGAGCGTGAAGGACAGCTTGACGCCCGCTGAAAAGGCCACATTGAAAACACTGACCCACCAATTAAAGGGGGAGGTTTCCGAATGAGCATCTTTGACGAACTCCAAACATCGCTGCAAGAAGCCGTTGAGATTAAACAGGGCAACACAGAGGCTAGCCGCATCACACGCCATGAAGTGGCCGATGTAAAAGCCATTCGCGCCAAGCTTTATGTTTCTCAGGCGGAATTTGCCCGCGCCATGGGTACCAGTGTGGACACCATCAAAAGCTGGGAAACCAAGCGCCGTAACCCTACGGGGTTAGCCGCTAAGGTACTGGCGACGATTCAGGATAATCCCACTTTTTTCAACGAGCTTGCCGCACATTAGCGTTTCTTTTTGGCTCACGAATGCCTTCAGTGCGATGTTGCGGCAAAGCCGATTATTCCCCTTTTTTCCTGTTATCCACGCAGCCATTAATTTCTGTTTCTACTGATCAATGCATGCCAACCGCTTTAGAAGTTACCCTCCACAAAGGGTATTATGTCGCCATAAGCTAAGCCCGAGTAATACGCTGCTAAGGAAAACATCAGTACATGCCCATACTGCGATGGTTGACCCGAGACGAAGACGTACGCGCCGCTGAAAAGGTGCCCTATCGCTTGATGGAAGAAGCTACCGAGCTTGGCTATGGTGACCAGAATTCCGGGAATATGCTCATCCAGGGCGATAACCTCGACGCCCTCAAGGCACTTTTGCCCTATTACGCTGGTCAGGTTAAGTGCATTTATATCGATCCACCCTACAACACCGGCTCTGCCTTCGAACACTACGACGACAATTTAGAGCATTCCAAATGGCTAGCTATGATGTGGCCCCGCTTGGAGCTACTGCGCGATCTGCTAGCAGAGGATGGGTCAATCTGGATCAGTATTGACGAAGACGAGCATGCCTATTTAAAAATCATCTGCGACGAAGTATTTGGTAGACGAAAATTTGTGACTACCAACGTCTGGCAGAAACGATATGCACCAGACTCCCGTGTTGCCATCAGTGATGCCCATGAGTACGTGCTCTGCTATGCGATGGAGCCCCGTACATTTAAAGAAACGCGAAATCTCATTCCGCTTAGTGAAGCTCAAACCAAACAGTTCAAAAACCCAGACAAAGACCAACGAGGCCCCTGGAAGGCTAGAGACTTTACAGCACCTGGTTACCGCCCTAATCAGATGTATGAAATTACTCTTCCTTCTGGACGCGTAGTTACACCCCCAGGAGGACGGTGTTGGCGAGTCACTAAAGCAGGGTATGAGCAATTTTTAGCCGACAAAAGGATGTACTTTGGCCCCAAAGGCGACGGGGCACCTGCGGTTAAAAGGTTTGTAGCTGAAATGCAAGGCATGGTTCCTTGGACGTGGTGGCCTCATACGGACGTCGGCCATTCCCAAGAAGGTAAAAAAGAGAACCAAGCTCTTTTTGGGTACGATGACACATTTGGTACTCCCAAGCCCGAGCGCTTGATCGAACGCATTCTCCAAATAGCCACCAATCCTGGCGACCTCGTTCTCGATAGCTTCCTCGGTTCAGGCACTACAGCTGCCGTCGCTCACAAAATGAACCGTCGATATATCGGCATTGAAATGGGCGAGCACGCAGTCACACACTGCGTTCCCAGGCTCAAGCAAGTTGTTGATGGTGAACAAGGCGGGATATCGGAGGCTCACAACTGGCAAGGCGGCGGTGGCTTCCGTTTTTACCGGCTTGGCCCGCCCGTGTTTACGGAAGATGGGCAAATTCAGCCCGACATCAAATTCCCGGTGCTGGCAGCGCATATTTGGTTTACCGAGACGGGTACATCATGGGGAAAGTCGAATGACCAGACACCTTTCCTCGGAAGCCATAACGGCCATGGTCATGCTCTCCTATACAACGGTATTTTAGGTGATAAAGCAGCTTCTAATGGCAACGTGCTTACTCGCAAGACACTAGCCGTAATTCGCGCTGCACAAGGCGATTTTAAAGGCCCCATGACCATTTATGGCGAGCGCACCATGCTATCAGAGGCAACGCTCAACGCTGAGCAGATCGAGTTTAAGCAAACTCCTTACGATGTTAAGGCACGCACATGAAGTTAAAGGATTACCAACACGCCTCGCTCGATACGCTAAAAACCTACTTGGAAGAGGCGCGGGTGATTGGCCCGCAAGAGGCATACAAAAAAATTACCGAAAAGCCTGAAATAGCCACTCGGCTTCGGGGTTATCCTGCTAAATACACGCCGATCAAAACGCTACCAGATACGCCTTATGTTTGCCTACGCCTACCCACCGGCGGCGGTAAGACGATTCTCGCCGCTCACTCAATTGCAGTGGCCAAAGACTCTTGGGTAGAAAAAGACTTCCCCTTGGTTCTATGGCTAGTACCCACCAACACCATTCGTATGCAAACAGCCGAGGCCCTTAAAAACCCTCGCCATCCCTACCGAAAAGCTTTGGATGAAGCGTTCGATGGACGCGTGCGAATTTTTGATATTGGCGATTTTACCCACATCAAGCCGCATGACCTTCGCTCCAATCTCTGCGTGGTTGTAGGTACCATTCAAACACTGCGCGTTAGCAATACCGATGGGCGCAAAGTCTATGCGCATAACGAGGATATGGAACCACATTTCTCAGCGGTTTCTCCTCAAACGCCAGATTTGGAGCGCACTGAGAAGGGCAATATTAAATTTAGCTTCGCTAACCTGATGCACCTTCACCAGCCGCTGGTCATCATGGATGAAGCCCATAAGGCCGGTTCCAACCTCAGCCAAGAAGTTTACGAACGGATTAACCCGACCGCGCTCATCGAATTCACCGCCACACCTAAGGGGTTTAACAATCTGCTTCATTCAGTGACCGCCCAGGAGCTGAAAGATGAAGAGATGATCAAAATGCCCGTGGTTCTGGATGAAGCTGAGACATGGCAAGGGGCGGTTAACTCGGCCATTTTGAAGCGAGCCGAGCTACAAGAGCACGCTGAACGCGATCGCGAAGCTTATATTCGTCCTATCGTGCTCTTCCAGGCACAAAAAAAAGGGGAAGAGGTCACCGTAGGGGTACTGAAACAGCACCTGATTGAAAACGAAAATATTGATCCTAATAAAATCGCAGTGGCAACGGGGACGCAACGCGAATTAGACGGTATTAATCTATTCAAACCTGATTGTCTTATCGAGTACGTCATTACTATCGAAGCGCTCAAGGAAGGCTGGGACTGCTCGTTTGCCTATGTTTTCTGTTCGGTGGCCAATATTCGTAGCTCAACCGATGCTGAGCAGCTTCTTGGTCGCGTACTGCGCATGCCTTACGCCCAAAAACGTAAAGAAAAAGCGCTGAATAAATCCTACGCCAAGCTGGTTTCAAAGCACTTTATGGATGCCGCCCACAGCCTACGCGATAAGCTCATTGATATGGGCTTTGAAGAGAGCGAGGCAGAGGATAATATCGAAGCCGAACAGCTCGGCCTTGATGATGGGTTGTTTGGACGACAGCCTCGGCCCACCCCGACGATGAAAGTAGCCATTCAGGCTAGCCAGGAAGAAGCCAGCAAAATGAACACGGCGGTGCCATCGAAGGTGCAAGTGACTTTTGATGAGAGCGGCAAGAGCCACGTGGAAGTAAAGGGCTTCCTCAAGCCCGAAGAAGCCGACACGTTGATCAGCTATGCCCCTGAATCGCTTAAACCGCAGCTTCAGCAAAGCATCAACGAACACCACACTAAATACCAGCACGACATACCGCCATCACAGAAGGGAGAAACCTTCACGCTGCCCCGCTTGATGGCCTACGTGCAGGGGGAGATGGTATTTGGTGACCCTGATATTCTCATGGAGCAACATGAGTGGTCGCTTGCTGACCACCCTGCTCGCTTGGAAGCGTCCGAATTCAGTATCGTGGATACCACAAACACATTTGAAATTGATTTGGACGGCAACCGCGTCACCATTGGCTCTGGCGATACCGCTGAACAGCTCATCATGAACGTCGAAGTAGACGACTGGACGCCAACCAGCTTGGTGCAATGGCTAGATCGCAAAATACGTACTCCGTGGCTGAGCCAAGCTGAATTACTGGCTTGGCTAAGTGACGTCGTGACCTACCTAACACGTGACCGCGAGCTAAGCTTGTCGCAGCTGATGCGCTGCAAATTTATTCTCGCTCGCAAGCTGTCTGAAAAAATACATGGCTTCCGCCAAGCGGAGCGCGAGAAAGTCTACCAAGCCAACCTGTTCGGGCCTGATGCCCATGTTGAGGTCTCCTTCGACCAAGGCTTTACCTTCTTCGATGAGATGTATGCGGGGATTCCGAAATATCGCGGAAGCTATCACTTCAAAAAGCACTTTATGGGGCCTGACGATGTGCCCGTCTTTGACTCCAAAAAGGTCAATGGCGAGGAAGAACAATGTGCCTTCATGATCGATTCGCACCCGAGGGTAAAATACTGGACGCGTAATGTCAGTAGGCACCCAAATTCGTTCTCGCTGCCAACCTCCACCGACAAATTCTATCCAGACTTTGTCGCCCTGCTCGACGATGACCAACTGCTTGTCGTGGAATACAAAGGCAAAGACCGAACGCCCGAGGAAAACCGCGATTCACGTGAGAAAAACCTCATTGGCCAGCAGTGGGCAAAAGCTTCCGATGGTAAGGCTGTCTTTGTAATGGCCACTATTGAGAAGGGTGATCCGAAGGAAGTGCGCGTGGCGATTGATAACGCTTTGTAAAAACGCTCCCTCTCCCGAATAAGTTTTTCTGTAGGGGGGTAAGTTCAATATAAACTTCTTACTCTTCTTTTTTTATAGACTCAGAACGCTGTTGTTGACTGCTCGCATCTTCTTGGTCTCCGCTATGAATGGCAGGTAAACCAATAAACCCCAAAAAGAATATTATTGAAGAAACCACCAGCCCAATATGCATCAACTTTATGGTACGTTTGTAAAGCTGGATTGCATCAAGAATTGGTCGTAAAGCAAGATCCTTATATTCAGCCCTGCTTAAAGCAACATGCACACTCCTATGCCAGCTCCGCATGTGACAAAGGTCACTTACAAGTGAACTTGAGCTTATATATCGTTGAAGCAATATTCCAGTCCAAGTTACACTCAAAACTACTATACAAAATACTAAACCAGACCACTCCCAGCTACCATTTGATGTTATCAAAGTAAGGCGAACACCTAACCCTGCGGCAAGAGCAGCTAAACCTACAATAAAACCGTTTGCTAACCTATGGACTCGAGAGGTTATTTTAGAAATATCTTCACCCACAGCTTTTCTTAAATCAGCAACAGCTTTAACAGCCTCGGTTGATTTATACCTTATATAAGCTTTATGATCGAGACGCGCCCCATCAAGAGCTTCCTTTAATACTTTTTTAGCAGCTACAATCCAACTAGAGTTATTATCTTCATCCTGCCAAAGAAGTGTAGCTAAACGTCGTATCAAAACCTCATGCCTTGCATCTGCATCTTGCCGTACTAGCAGCCACTCAATAGCTTCTTTCAGTTGTCCGTAAAAGCTAGGATCATCTAAAAAATCTTCAAGATTAAATATAATTTTACGTGAGCCATGAATTGACACTTTTGTTTTAACGTCTTCAGCCCAAACCTCTGAAACCAAAATTGTAGACAATTTCAGCACGGCTATATTCTGCCACTTAGACCACAATTTCCCCTCACTACTCGGGCCGGTTAAAAGCCAACGGTATGGATCAGCGGGAACTTTTTTAGCTGTCAAATCACGAACTAGCCCTATTCTTGGATCTACTTCGTCAGAACCATTCTCTTGTCGAGGCAAGCTATGTATCAACTCACCATCCCAAGGTTTAATACAGTATCTACGTGTACAAAATGCAGAAAAATTTTGAAGCACTAAGATCTCTTTTACATATAACAACTCCTCTTTATCCAACTCATAAAGAAAGCCATTTACAGTCGCAAAAAACAACCTTCCCCCTACAGGCTTTTTTATTAATATATTTAAGTCTTCCCCATCGATATCCTCTAGAGAAATTTCCGAATATTCCCCATCGCGAATGTATATCGACCACTCTGAATTTTCACTATTATCAAACTCGGACAAAGCATTTCTAATGCTTTCAACAGAGACAGAATTTGAGCCAATAAAAATACTTAGCTCTTCTAGGGTCTCTTTGACATTGCTGCCTGAGTCTATGTTATCAATCAGGAATGCGAGGCATTTTTTCGAGTTCATCATCGCGATATAATCCAGTTGATTTTACGGTAATTGTAAATCCCCCATTATCCTCAGGATGCTTTTTCACTTTACCATCAGCCTCATGACTTGAAGAGAACAGAATTGAAACACCCTCATTTGTCACTATCCTTCTATACTCTGCCGGGGGAGGCACCGCTCCTGAAAACTCAAATGCCTCTGTACTAATCCCATGCTTTTTCGTATTTTTTTCAAAAGTTTTGAGGATTGGTGAGTCAGAACTCACACCATGAATAATTGCACCAATAAATTCTTCTGGTTTTTCAAAATCGAATCCATCTAGCCTAGAAAAAGTTTCTCGAACAAATCTTTTTGGGGCTTTTGCCACTTCAGGAGGAACTTCATCAACGTGAGCTTTAATAGTTTCAACAGTAGCTTCTTCTAGCCGCTTTGTTAGCTCCTTGGGCTCTAGCAGACGTCTTATATCAAGAAAGTTAGAAAAATGTTGTGTAGCATCTCTATATTTTCTAGATGAGTGATCAACTACAACAACGCGATCTCTTTCAACTTCTTGCCCCACATCATTTATGTTTGAAAATCGAACAACTGCAGATTTTTGCATTGCTTTACGATCTTGCGTAAAAGTCTCTATTAACGTCTCTAAATCTGGAACGGGATTACCTTCACCATCTAAAGCAACATCGCCGTTTTTATCCAAAGCATAAGAATAGGAAACCACCTGCTGGTGCTCATACTTAACTATCGCTACTAAATTTTCATCACTAGTAGTTTTAACCAAAAAAAACATTAACACACCTGAAGCAAGTCTTTTATCTTGCTTCACCTTTTCCTTAAATCTTTCTGAAAGCTCATGGGATACTTTCACAAACTCATCAACATTGCTTCTACCAGGTAGTGCTCGACGAAGTAAACTAGGAACACCAGCTCCTGGTAAGAACAGATATTGTGCTCCTCTTAAGGTCTCTTTTATTCTTTCTATAAAAAACTCTGCACATTTAGGAGGACTAACTTCTGCTAAAAATACGGGATCATCTGATTCAGGATCTACCACATGGAAGATCATTCTTTCTATCGTTAGCTCTAAAATTTCGCTTTCGGTCAATATACTCACAATGCTGATTCCCTAATAGCTTTCCGATCTCTGAACGTCAATTCGATCATGATATACCCTAAAGCTAACAGCCTCCTGATCTGCACATGAAAATCTTAATTATATAGTGTCATTCCCTGTGCAGGTTCAGCAACCAAAATTATTGCAGATGATTAACAATACGATTAGCTAACGCTCGTGTTGAAAAACTATTTAATTCAGAGGATACCCAGCTCCGCAAACGAGACATGCCCCTCACTCCCCACTACTACATGATCAATCACGCGGATTTCCATCAGCCCGAGCGCTTCCTTGAGACGTTGCGTGATGCGGCGATCAGCGTCGCTGGGCTTGGGGTCACCACTGGGGTGGTTGTGAACCAGGATCACCGCTGCAGCGTTATAGGCGAGCGCAGCCTTCAGCACTTCACGTGGGTAAACGCTGGCAGCATCGATGGTACCCCGAAACATTTCTTCGAAACGGATCACGCGGTGCTGGCTATCCAGAAATAGCACGCTGAATACCTCGTGCTCGTAATCCTGTAATAGAAGCTGCAGGTGCTCAAAGGCCTGCGAGGGCTGGGTAATCTTGCGGCCTTTGGCCAGTCGGCGGCGGGCAAAGCGCTTGGCCATGCTGATGATATCGGCCTCGGTGACCGGGGCCGTGACATGATAAGTCCCGGCCACTTCCCCGGCTTTGAGTTTGCTGTGCGTCATGGTTCCCTCCAAGAAATAAAAACGCCGGGGTGGTGGCCCCGGCGTCTATGGCGTGAGATAGCCTGTTGAATCGTGGTGTAGGGGTCGCGTCACGCGGCCATCACCTGTGCCAGGCGGCGGTCCATTTCCTCGTGAAAGGCGTCGATCCGTTCGGCAATGGTCCGGATCAGGATGTCGTCTCGATATGCCCGCTTGATAAACAGCGGCATGCCCGGCCAGTAGCTCACAAAGTCGATCCAGTCCCGCTCGCTGACCCAGAGCCCGCCTTGGCATTGGGCGATGTGCTCGGCAGGGATCTCGCCATTGAGCAGCACCTCGATCTGGTACTTTGGCAATTTGGTCTTGATTTCCAACAGGCCGTTCTCGCCCACCAAACTGTCGGGCGAGTAACCCACGCCCTGGTTGAGAATGAGGCCGACTTCCCGGGGCTCAGGCTCGTTGGTGGCGTCGTGGTAGAGCTCTCGGGCCACGCCTTCCAGTTCATGCCCTCGGCGGGTATGGATGTTGCCCTGAAATGGCTCGGCCAATTCGCCGGTAATCCGTTCGCCAATCAATTGGTGCATGTACGAAAAAGCCCCGGTGCCAAATCCCCCGGGGCCTTTGCCGTTGACCAGCAAGGTCTTGAGTTCCGACATGGTGACGCGCCCTAAGCGGGCGGCTAACCAGTCGGGGGAGCCTTGCGCCATTGTCAGCAGTTGCATGGGGTCTCCTTTTAAAGGGGGGTATAGGCAGGCTATTGAATGGCACGCTTGGAAAGCGATGCCCGCAGCTTGTCGAAGTCGACTTGCGGCACCTGGACCACCGCGCCGTACTTGCCGCTGAACCACTCCTGGGTCGTGGCCGGGCATTGGCTGATCAGTCGCTGGAGTTGACCCGCCTGGAAGGGGGTGACGCTTTTGATGCTCCCAGCTTGGTTGCCATTGTCGTCCTGGCCCCGGGTGGTGATATTGAGCAGGGCACACAGCACATAGCGCCTGCCATAGCTGGTGGAGGAGCCAAACGCCTGCACGGCATTCTTGTTACCACTCATGTCGGCGGGCAGCAGCATGCCGGTCTCTTCACGATGACCATCTTTATGCATCAAGACCCCGGTGATCTCGATGCCACGTTCCTGGGTCTGAATGCGAAAGCTCACCGCAAAGCCGTGCTTTTGCATGATCGGCCGCACGGTATCGACGATATCCTCCAGGGTGGCGTACTTGCCGTTATTGCCCTGGCCATGTTCCTCAATGCTGGGCAGCTCAGTCTGCATGGCTGCCATGGCGGCGCTGTAGGCCATCATGGCCTGGCGGTCCAGCACGCGTTCCTGCATTTGCAGGAGACGTTCCATCTTGTCGATGTCGACGTCAGGGTTCATGGCCGCGCGTTCGATCACCTGAATGATCGCGGTGCTGTCGACGGTGGCTTGAGCGTCAACCGGAGCCGGCGTCGCTGACGTTCCCGCTGTGGGTGCGGCGTTTTTCGGTGACGTGGCTGCGCGGGCAGACGAATTTACTACATGAGGTTGTTGTGCCATGGGAGACCTCCAAGGGGTCAATGGGCCTTGCGAGCCCAGCAGGGAAAATGGCGTTATTCCGGCAAGTGATCAGCCAGCGCCTGGGGATCAATCGGTACCAGGCGTACCTCCGCCCGGTAAAACTGCCCTTTGGCGCATATCAGCGACACAGCCTGATGCGTCTGCTGCTCTAGCAGCTGCTGAGTGAGTCGGGTTAATGCGATTTCGATCGCGTGAGAAATAAAGGTCATCGTGGAATCTCGCGGCAATAAGCCCCACAGCAAGACGCCCAGACTTTTAGAAGCTGGGCGTTTATGCCGTGAGCAGGGTGACAATGAAGAAAGAAGTCAGAAGCGGGGCGTCACAGGCACCGGGGACCATCAAGGCCACGCAGCAACCCCTCAAGCGAGCAGTTCAAGGGCGGTATCCAATGCTTGCTGCTTGAGTTGCGCACCCTGACCGAACCAGGCGGAATCCAGCCGGGTGTCGGTACTGCGGGCGCGTTTATCGTGATCCACGTATTCGGTCACGGCGTTGAGCAGGCCCCAGGCGGTGTCCTTGGCGGTAGACAGGTGCGAGCCGCGTCCTTCGCCGTGGTAGAGCGTCTGGACCTTGTTGAGCGCTCGGTAGTTGGGCAGCTTGGACGGATCGTCCAGGGGTGTCTGGGTGCCGCAGATTACCGACTGGAAGTAATGCTGGGCTTCGCGGTGGCTGATCTTGCGTTCGGCCAAGGCCTTCATGCGGTACATGAAGTCGTTCCACTGGGAAACCGAAATCCCCAGCTGACGCTTCACAGCGTTGGGGTCAAACTCCGAGCGATGGGGCACTTTCACCGCTTGCGTGGTGCCATTCACGGCAATCTGCAGGGTATTGTTGCACACCACCCGCACCGTGGTCGGTGTGGCCATGGTCGCCAGCGTGCCATCGCACGAGGTTGCCAGCAGCAGGTAGTCGTTCACCTCATCCTGGCCCTTGAGCGAGGTGCTCAGGCCACTCCGGGCTAGGGCCCAGAACTTGCGGCCCCCCTTGAGAACGCCAGCGGTCTCCAGCTCATACCCGGCGTACTCGGTGAGGTCGCGGTAAAACTCCAGAATCTCCTCGGGCTGCACCACCTTGTAGCGCTGCGAGACCACCGACAGTGGCGCCTTGGAATCGGAACGGTAAAGCACCTTCTGTTCCGGGAAGGAGTGAATGCTGCCCAGGTGGCTCGCCCCTTCGGCAATAAAGCGCACCGGCGCCTCTTCGATGTGCCAATCCATCCCGGCTTGCTGCTGCCAGACGTCCAGCGGTTGGTTGCGGGAAAGCTGCTGCCCCAGGCCATGCCAGGGGGTATCGCCGACGTAGGCCATTTGTTCAACGAGGTGTGCCATGAAAATGACTCCTTTAAAAACACGAAAACGCCGGCGGACAGCCAGCGCATTAGGTTGGGCAAGAAAGAGGGTTAGCCGCCAAGCGGCGAGAGGGTCAGGAGGGAGAGGCCACGGAGGGCGTCGGCTGACGAAAGGCGTAGCCGCACGACAAGCACAGCCAGGGCGTGCCTTCACCAGGCGGCATCCATTGAGAGAAGCAGCGTTGTACTGCGAGAGAGCCCGCTAACCCACCGGTACTTGCGCCCATGACCGCCATAGGTAATTTGGCAAGTGGAAAGCGCGAAGCAGGGTCAGTGTTGCCATCGGAACTGAACGCGCGATAGGCCCCGACGGCGCCACCGATCAGTGCGCCACTAGCAATACCAAGGTGACGGGCTGTCTCAAGATTAAGCGTGCGTGTGGCTGTGCAGCGTAAACAAGGTGGGGGCATAGAGTGCGCTCCTGTGAATGAGAAGGTCCCAGGGGGCTGGGGTCACAGGAGTGATATAGGTCTCAAATAATGTTGAGCACAGTCACGCATACGCAGACTGCGTCTTACACCAGGTGGGTTTTTACCGTTATTCAGTGGTCTGAATCACACCGGGTTTCGTGATGGCCTCAATGCTTGAGCATGACAAAATCTAACAACACCTACTCCGCTGAAGGTCGTTAGCGTCCGGTTTCATTGGACCACTACGCCCAGGACGCAGCATGCACACAGCGATGGAAGTCGCTGTATTCCTCCATCCGGTGAGAACTTTTACTGGCGTGTTCCATGTTCTGAGCCATTGCGACCCAACCTGGATCGCAACCTTTATTGATAGAAACTGATCAGGCCATGGCGGCCTGACTTAAATGAAACGGCTTCCACAAAAGCCGGTGTGGTTCACTTTCCCGAAGGACGCAAGCGAGGATAGCGGCGTGACACCGCAGTAAGGGCATCGTGTCATCGGTCTCTCCTGGGAGATACGGAACGTACATCGATAGCCGAGTGCTATCCCTTAGGTGATATAGATCTGAAATAACTTTTACTGGCGGGTCTCATCCTGTGAACGTGAGGCAGGCTTTTCAGCCTGCGGTTATCTCACTGATAAAAATGGAATTGTTTTTTAACGACAAATAGGACAAAAAAGTGGATGACACACGCTGACAGCCCTTGCCATACGTGGCTTTCGCCTTCATGGCTTATCTGCCTCACGCCTGATATCTGCTCGGTTAATAGTAATATGCATCAGCTAACGTAGGGGTAATCATCATGGAAGGAGGCCCCTAGCCTCCGACCTATCCCCTCTAGCGCTGTAACCAATCACCACCACCCGCAGTCAGCGTTGATTGCTAGGTATCCAACAATACCCGTAAGAAAGTTCGCCAACACCGAGAACGGTAGGTCCATGAGGAAAGCCCATTAGCGGTCGCCTTGGAAGCGACCGTGTCCCCTTGTGTCACCCCTCACCTACCGTGGCTACCCATAAGCCGACGTATAACTTGATAGCACCGCCCCCCACGTTGGGTATCGCCCCTTGGGGCATCCCCGCCTAACGCCTTAAAACGACGACCGCCTGTAAGCGCGGTCTCGTGCTGGCGTGCATGACCCTTTTCACTTTTAACCACCACACCCGCCACGTCTGGGACACGGCCTAGCGCCGTGGGCCTGCCCGTGGGCGCGTGTCAGGAGATCACCACGATGAGTTCACCTTTCCAATCCTTTCTGCACGGTCGTAAACGCCATCGGGACAACACTCAGCTTCGTCTCCGGCATCTCCCGAAGTTTCACAACATGTCGGTACAAATGACTTGTGGGCCCCTGATCACCAATTATTTGGAAAAGACCTATCGGGTGATGAAGGAAGCTCGCGATGCCCACAGTCGGATTCTGGCAGTACCGCTCGATCTGCGTTACCCCGAGGCCCTGCCTGCCAGCAGCCTAACGTCCCATAATACCGTGATAAGCCGTTTCCTACATTTTTTGAGCTGTGAGTTGACGCTGATCAAGACCACGCATGACCCGGACATGCGCTATATCTGGTGCCGGGAACAGGACACCAGCGACAAGCCTCACTACCACGCCTGGCTGTTTTTCAATGGCAACGCGCTCCGACGCCTCGGGACGTTGAGCGCTTACATGGACGGGAGTGACGAAGCTTATGACGGTGATTGCCTGTATCACCGCCTGGTGCGGGCGTGGGCCTGGGCAATCAATTGGCCGTTGGAAAAGATGGGCGGCCTGGTTAACGTGACTCAAGACCGCTTAACCGAGAAATCTGCGGTGCGTTACTTTCATCGCGGTGACCGAGCGGCATTCCATGAGGTCTTCTACGCGGCCAGCTACCTGTGCAAGGCCTACTCCAAACCCATTGGCCAGGGCGTGCATTGCTTCGACGGTAGCCGGCGACGCAGCCTGGATGAGAGCGCCTGTGAGGCGCTATCGCTGCTTCCTTGTAAATAGGCCACCCCTCCTCGGATCGGCGTTCAGCGCGTCCTTGTGAGGGATTATCAGCGTAGAAAAAAGAAGCGCCTTAACAAGGAGTGGGCGCTCGGGATGATGGATGACTCGCTCTTACAGGGTTATTTATGCATCCCTTAATGGGTTGGCCAGCCATGAGCCAGCCTATCCTTCATGTGCCTTAGCGATACCTACCCGACAAGCGACACCGGCATGACACGCCCGGTGCGCTTTCCCTGATGACGCCTAACGCCCCCATGAGAACGGCCCTCTGCGGCCGGTACTCGCCCGTGCGTGCGTCTGCATATCCAGACATAGCCCAGGAAACCGCCATGATTCAGCCCAGCCTTTTCGAGCACCGCCCCAAACGCGATCCCGTTAACCCGCATTGGGAATGCCACTACGATCCCACTACCTTCGCCGAGGTATTCTACGCGGCGAGCTACTTGTGCAAGGCGTACTCCAAGCCTATCGGTCAGGTCGGCCATCCGTTCGGTAGTAGCCGGTTGTAACGCTTGGAGAGGCTAGCACCGAATTGCATACACATGAGACGGTAATCTGCTTATCTGCTGTTCCTCTTATTGTGGTCTTTCTCCCTAGAACCATGACTAGGCTTTTTTCCGTGGTAGAAACAGCAAGACAGACAGAACCACGAATGAAAGCTACGCCCATAAAAAAGGCGGAAGCCCATTTCTTATTCCGTCAGCATCGGAACTTGTCAACCTGTTGCTGAGTCTCTGCGCCTACCAGGTGCTGCACCGGCTGCATTGCCTGATCGAGACACAGGCGCGTCAGGGCTGGAGCCTGATACGACTGCGGGAGCAGGTGCTCAAGATGGTAGCGACAATCACGGTGCACGCTCGCCAGATCAGGATGTGGCTGGACGCCGCGGCAGATCAATGGTGCCCCTCGACGCTGAAGGCGCTGTCTCGATGGTGTGCTTTGTCGTAGCCCACCCTTTTGCTGATTCGTGATTAATGCTCTATATCTTGTCAAAAACCTGGATTCATAGAATAACTGCAGCACTTTGGGCCACCCGGTAGAAGCAGGAGGGCCAGCGCCGGTACTCTCCCTGCTTTACGACCAAAGTGAAGCAGAGCATGAGATACCGACAGCTGATCCAGATCCAACGATACCAGATTCACGCTTGTATTGGGGTAGGCATGAGCCAAAGACAGGTCGCATGCGGTCAATAATGAATCACATGTTGAAACGAGTGCTGCTTAAATAGCGTTGCCATGGCTGTTTGGTCAGCAACATTTATACGCGTATGTGTATAACTAGAGAAAGTGGACAACCGGAGGACTCGGACTTCTTTTAAGTTAGGGTCGTAGTAGGTGTTGTGATTATCTATACCAATAAAATGATCGCCTCGTTCTAGCAGACGATAAGCTACTGCGGCCCCTATGAAACCAGCCGTGCCGCTCACTAAGTGGGCAATGAATATCTCCGAATATTCGCGTTGGGAGGCGAGTTGGAGGCCTATCTTGACACATCAAGATAGGCCTATACGTGTTCAAGAGCGATAAACTGCTATCAGCCTTTTAGGTGTTCCACCAGCGCTTGGGCGAAGGTATCGGTGGTGCCGGTGCCGCCCATGTCTGGAGTCACCATATCACGGCGGTTCTCCAGCACGGCGCGAATCCCTTGGCGAATTGCGTCACCCTTTACAGTCATGCCGAAGTGGTCGAGCATCTGGGCGGCGGCCAGCAGCAGCGCGCAGGGATTGGCAATTTTCTTGCCTGCAATATCCGGTGCCGAGCCGTGCACCGCTTCAAAAATCGCGGCTTTTTCGCCGATGTTCGCCCCTGGGGCTAGGCCCAAACCGCCCACTAGGCCCGCGCATAGGTCAGAGAGAATATCGCCGAACAGGTTGGTGGTAACGACGACATCGAACTGATGAGGGTTCATTACCAGCTGCATGCAGGCATTATCCACGATCATCTCTTGGAATTCGATTTCGGGGTATTCGCTGGCGACTTCTCGGGCAACGTCTAAAAACAGGCCTGAGCTGGTTTTGATGATGTTGGCTTTGTGAATGGCGGTGACTTTCTTACGGCCATTCTGCTTTGCCAGCTCAAAGGCGTAACGCACGATGCGCTCGGAGCCTTTACGGGTCACTTTGATCACCGAGATGCCGGTATTGCCGTCGTCAATCATCTCTTGCCCGTCCGAGAGGTAAGCCCCTTCGGTGTTTTCCCGCACGGTGATCATATCAATGTCGTCGTAGTGAGAGCGGGTGCCCGGAAAGCTAACGGCGGGGCGAACGTTGGCATAGAGGTCAAAATGTCGGCGTAGCTGCACGTTGATCGACGAGAAGCCCTTACCAATCGGCGTAGTGAGCGGACCTTTCAGGGCAATGCCGTACTTTTCAATGGCATCCAACGAGGCTTGAGGAATCAGCGTGCCGTGCTTTTCAAGTGCCACCAGGCCCGCGTCGACAAACTTGTAGTTCAGCCCGCACTCAAGGGCGTCTAGCACTTGCAGGGTGGCGTCCATGATCTCAGGGCCGATGCCGTCGCCTTTAATCACTGCTACTGTCTGGCTCATCTATCGCTCTCCTCATGCTCGTTAATGTCTCTTTTAGTGAAGCAATGGTACGCCAAAATGTCGCAGCGGGTTACTCTGCCTAGAGTAGTGCAGAAGCACGGAGCAAGCATGGCGCCTGAGATGCCTGCTGCATTGCAGCAGAATAGCTAATACATTTATTCTGCATACCTGATCTATCTGATCGGTATTCTGGCGGGCCTGGCCATTGGGCTGGGTCTGCCGAACGTGACCTCACGCCTTGAAGCCTTTCTGGACGCTGCTCGGCGGCCTGTTCTATACCACCTTCACCCAGGTTCCATTGACGCGGCTCGGCCAGGGGCTTAGGGATTGGCGCTTTCTGGCAGCCTTGCTGCTCGGACTTCGTGGTGATTCCCGGCGTCCTGATGACCTTCCTGGCCGTGCAGGCCGGCGTGCTGTTGGTTCTGCTGGTCCCTTGCACCGACAGGTTTATCAACTTCACCCACCTGGGAAAGGACGATGCTGGTCAAACCATCGCCGCCTCCCAGGTGACTTGGCCAGCCCCAGTGGGATGTTATTTTGCTGGTTGCGACCTAATCAGAAGGATCTTGCCAAAGAGCCTGGATATTATTGTATAGATATTCGGATTATCTGGTTGATAGATTCCATTTGTTCCTCCGGCCCCCTTGATCTTTCCAGTGAGGTTCAAAAAATCGAGGTTGAGAAAATGCTTGAGAACGACATCGCATAAAATGCCGGCGAACAGGTTGCAAAGGGAGGCAGGTGCGCTAGGGCGGGCTGGGGAAGGTATCGGTGAGCAATTGAGTCAATGGATTGCTCCTTTTGCAGTTACCAGCGACCTCGGGAAAGGTAACTGGATGGTCAGGTAAATAAGCGCTTACGATAACAAAACCTTGAATGCCTATTCAGGCGAAGGAACATGGCCGCTTTGCACTTCAACAAGCCAGTGGGCATACAGCACAGCTTCTTGGTTGTCG
>NZ_WTKP01000023.1 GCF_009793355.1 Vreelandella zhuhanensis | reverse complement strand
GATCAAGGCGAGCACGAGCTCTACTACTTTGATGAGTCAGGTTTTTCACAAGCGTCGTCGGTGCCATATGCGTGGAGTCCTATCGGCAAGCCCTGGGAGGTAACTGCCTGCTACCACAGCCGAAGGCTAAATGTGCTGGGCTTCCTCAGTCGAGCCGGAAAACTGGTCTACCACACGACAACCGAGACAGTGACAACGGAAACGGTCATCGAAGCGTTTGACCAGCTTGTGGCGCAGAAAGACCCGGACACCTTCGCCGTCGTGGTGCTCGATAATGCCAGCATGCATCGCTCCAAGGCATTCAGGCGCAAAATTATAGATTGGATGTCACAGCGTGTGCATCTGATCTACCTGTCAGCCTATTCACCGGAGCTTAACCTGATCGAGATCCTGTGGCGGCAGATGAAGTACACCTGGCTGCCCTTGAGTGCCTATCTTTCGTTTGATCGCCTATGTGATGAGGTACATCGCCTGCTCGGTGGTTACGGAACTGATCACACGATTAATTTTGAATAGGCACTTA
>NZ_WTKP01000022.1 GCF_009793355.1 Vreelandella zhuhanensis | reverse complement strand
CCTTATCGCGTTTCACCGGCCCTGACCCGTCGAACGCTTGGCTGGACGTACCACGGGCATAGACCGCCACGAAGCGCAGGCCGATTTCTTCGGCTTTGCTTTCGATGCGCGTCACAAGCTGGCGATGGAACCAGCGGTGAAACCGCGCTTTCATCGGCGTGCGCTTTTTACCCGCTTTCGGACGCCAGCCTTTCAGGTCTTCGACGGCCATGGCTTGGCAGCCGTGGTCGAATGCGAGATTCACCAGCTGCCGACTGATCTGATGGGCCTGGTTATCCGCCAGACAGGTCAGCCGTTGGTGATCGCGGCGGCAGAAGCCCGGTGGCAACCGGCTTCCGTGCCGGGTTTGCTTGCGTGCCTGACGGCGGATGCGGTTCATCAGTCGATACTCCCGGTCTTTATCCGTGCGCGAGAGAAACCCGCGTGCATGGACAGTGCCTTGAGCATCGACGACCGCCCAGGTCGCCGCCGTGTTAATGCCAACATCCACCGCGAGCACCCGGTCAGGGGTGCCTTTGGCGGGCTTGGGTGGATCGAACTGTTCGGGCAACGAGAGCTGCCATTGTCGACCGTTAGTGGTCAGTAGCGGGGATTTGGCCTTGCCTTTCCCCCGGAACCGGCATATTCCCTTGAGCCGAAATCCCATCCAGACCCAATCATTGTGCTGTCGCACCTTGATAAAGGCATGGCTGGCATCGGCATTGATCTTGGCGCACTGGCTCCCGTAAAGGCTCGGAAAGGTCTTGGTGCTGGATGTCAGGCGCGGTGGTTTGGCGTGGGGGTGCTTGCGCTCACC
>NZ_WTKP01000021.1 GCF_009793355.1 Vreelandella zhuhanensis | reverse complement strand
TGAAGTGGCTATAGTTTCCCGGACACACAGGCGCAGGTAAAATCTCCTGCCAATAGAGGTGTGTCATGAATCAGAAAAAAGCCAATTCCTATACAGACGAGTTCAGAGAAGGCGCGGTCAAACTGGCGATAGAGTCAGATCAGTCTGTCGCCCAGACAGCCCGTGAACTGGGCATCAACGTCAATACGCTGCATACCTGGATCAATAAGTATCAGGAGCAGCTGCCTTCAGGCTCCGCCAAGCAGGAAGGCCAACATCTTTACGATGAGCTGAAGCAGCTGCGTCGAGAGAACGCCCGGCTTAAAGAAGAGCGAGCCATATTAAAAAAGGCGGCCGCCTTCTTCGCCAAGGAATCTCTCTGAGGTACGCCTTTATCAAAGCTCATCAGGATAACTTCAGTACTGCCCTGATGTGCCGAGTGCTTGAGGTGTCGCGTAGTGGTTATTACGAGTGGCGATTACGACCACCTAGTCAGCGAGATCAGCAGGATAAGGCGTTGAAGGCCAAAATTCGCCACCATCACCAAAAGAGCCGGGCAACCTATGGGACACGGCGTATTCAAAAGAAGCTGACCGAAGATGGCGAAACCATCAGCCGCCGCCGAATCGCTCGATTGATGAAGGAAGAAAGCCTTGAATGCAAGACGCGACGGAAGTTCAAAGCCACCACCCACTCGAAGCATGATAAGCCTGTGGCCCCTAACCTTCTGGATCGACACTTTTCGGCAGAGAAGCTGGATCAAGCCTATGTGGGCGATATAACGTATATCCCGACAAGGGAAGGCTGGCTATACCTGGCAGTCTTTATTGACCTCTGCTCACGCGCTGTTGTGGGGTGGTCAATGAGCCACCGAATGCCGGCTGCCCTGGTGAACGATGCCCTGAATATGGCGATCTGGAAACGCCGGCCGACGGCTGGCTTACTGGTACATAGTGACCGTGGTAGCCAGTATGCCTCGGATAGCTTCCAGCAGCTGCTCAATCAGCATGAGTTCAGATGCAGTATGAGCCGAAAGGGGAATTGTTGGGATAACGCCCCTTCCGAGAGCTTCTTCCACACGCTGAAAACCGAGTTGGTTTATCACGAGGACTTCAGAACGCGAGGAGAAGCGAAGCAGACCATCTTCGAATATATCGAAGTG
>NZ_WTKP01000020.1 GCF_009793355.1 Vreelandella zhuhanensis | reverse complement strand
GCGTTTTTTCATGGTTCCGTCCGTGTCAAAAATCCTGACATGGATATTACTCGAAAACTTTAGGCCAGGCACTTAGCGAAGGCGCCAATATGCCTTCTACTGCGAATGCCGTGGATCGCTTTCTTGACGCTAGAGTTGCCTATGGCCCTGGAAAAGCCGCAAATGCCGGGGGTGTTGCGACCAGCCAGCTGGAGATGGCCCAAAATAGCAGTATGGAACAATGGCCACTTGAAAAAGTGGATGAAAAGCTGAAGGCGATCATGACCAATATCCATCAGCAATGCGCGGAAACCGCTAAAGAATTTGGCAAGCCCTCCAACTTAGTGCTTGGCGCTAATATTGCCGGATTCCGAAGAGTAGCGGATGCCATGATTGAGCAAGGCGTCACTTAATCGCCTTCTATCCCTTATTGGCGTACACTCAAAGAGCAACAGTCCTCCCTACTATTAGGGGAGGACTGTTTTTATTGGTATGGAAAAAGTCACTTATCTAGCATTTATTAATTTTAAGAGCTTGAACTTAATATTCCAAGGAGAACAGCATGGGATATCGTCCGCCTATTCTTATTAATCGACTCGATGCCGAACGCTTACAGCGCTTGATCGATGAAGCCTCTGAAAAAGATTTGGCAGTAGCCGAGCTACTTGAAATTGAGCTCGCACGAGGAGAAGTAGTTGATCCAAAAGATATTCCCGAAAATGTCGTCAGCATGAATAGTCAACTGCAATTCACAGACCTTATACGCGGTCGACAAATGATCAGGACGCTGGTCTATCCTCATTCCATGAATAATGTAAAAGATGCAATTTCAGTCATGGCCCCTATCGGCGCAGGCCTTATCGGACTTAAAGTCGGAGATATTATCGATTGGCCCCTGCCCAATAACGGTGAAGCTCGATTACGCATTGATGCGATTTTCTGGCAGCCTGAACGCGAAAAACAGTTCCACCGCTAAATGCGCATCAATGGTCACTCCCCCGCCGCTTACGCTTACATCGCGGGGTATTTTTCCCGTTTTCTTGAATACAAGGCAAAAAAAATCCCCCGGGGCGGGTAGCCTCGGGGGATTTTTTCGAATAGGTGCCTGACGATGACCTACTCTCGCATGGGGAGACCCCACACTACCATCGGCGCGGAACGGTTTCACGACTGAGTTCGGCAAGGGAT
>NZ_WTKP01000002.1 GCF_009793355.1 Vreelandella zhuhanensis | reverse complement strand
ATCCCTTGCCGAACTCAGTCGTGAAACCGTTCCGCGCCGATGGTAGTGTGGGGTCTCCCCATGCGAGAGTAGGTCATTGTCAGGCACCTATTCGAAAAAAACGCCCCCACGGCCTTGCCGCGGGGGCGTTTTTTTTTGCCTTGCATTCAAGAAGGTCCTGACTCACAAAAGTGATAACCTCTAGTTATCTTCAAAAGCGAAAGAGATAAACATGAGTAAAATATTGCATAAACTGATTCTTATCCTGTTGGTTAGCATACTGACTGCTGGGCTAACAGCTTGTCAGGATGAACCGGGGCCGGCAGAGAAGGCAGGGCAGCAGTTTGACGAGGCAATGCAGGAAACAGGTGATAGCATCGAAGAATTGGGCCAAGATATGAGAGATGCCGCCGAAAAAGATTAAAAGGAACGCCAGGATGTTATTGAGCCGAGAAAAGAGCCTGATGTTGATGGTCGATTTGCAGGCGGGGTTGATTCCAGTCATCGATGGAGGCGCTCAGGCTGTGGAAGAAGCCGCCTGGATGGGGGGAGTTGCCGAAGCATTGGAAGTGCCAATATGGGTGACTGAGCAATATCCTGAAAGACTCGGCGGAACGGCAACTGGCTTACTTAACGCCTTGCAAGATTATCGGTTATGGAAAAAGTGCCACTTCGGCATCATGGCGGAAACCGAGTTTGGTGACGCCCTGCGCGAAACCGGTCGGACCCAGATCGTTCTGTGTGGTACAGAAGCGCATATTTGCGTGTTGCAGACAGGATTAGGCCTGTTGGCGGCAGGTTATGAGGTCTACTGGCTGACGGAAGCCACCGCCAGCCGCCGCATGGAAGAAGCCCAACTGGCCCGCCAGCGGGCCTGTCAGGCAGGTGCCGTTGCGGTCAGTGCCGACATGGTGGCCTATGAATGGTTGCATCGTTGCGATACGTCAACCTTCAAGCAGGTTCATCAGGAATTCTTGAAACCACGCTCGGCTCGCCCACTGCGCTTTTTCTAACCCGTCACGCTTTTCCTAGCCCATTATGTTTTTCTACGAGCATGTTTTTCTACGAGCAAGGAACTATCGGCTAGTTTCGTCACGCGTAAAGATATAGGTATTTGCTTCCGACATGGCGGCATTATAACGATACCCTGCCACGTCGAATTCCTTGAGCCCTTCCGGATCGTCTAGCCGTTGCCGGATGATCCATGCTCCCATCAGGCCGCGCGCTTTTTTAGCGTAAAAACTGATGATCTTGTAACTGCCATTTTTTTCATCCTTGAAGACCGGTGTAATCACTCGGGCTTCAAGGGCTTTCGTATCGATGGCCTTGAAGTATTCATTGGATGCCAAGTTAACCAGTGCGGGTGAACCACTGGCCTGGATAGCTTCTTGGAGTGCCTGCGTTAGCTGAGGTCTCCAGTACGCGTAGAGATCCTTGCCCGCTGGGTTAGGCAATTTAGTACCCATTTCCAGACGATATGGCTGAATCAGGTCCAGCGGGCGCAACAGGCCGTAAAGTCCTGAAAGGATGCGCAGGTGGTCTTGAGCAAAACGGTTGTCACTCTCAGTGAAGGTCTCTGCTTCCAGTCCGGTGTAAACATCACCCTGAAAGGCTTGGGCAGCAGGTTTGGCATTGTCCAGATCGAAGGGTAGCTGCCATTGAGCGAAACGTGCCGCATTAAGACCGGACAGCTTGTCGCTTATGCCCATGAGTTGGCCTAACTGATGCGGTGAGTAACCCCTCAGGATATCTACTAGCTGCTGGCTATGTTCGAGAAAATCCGGCTGAGTGACATGGTCGGTAGTGGCGGGGGTCTCGAAATCGAGAGTCTTGGCAGGCGATATCACGCTCAGCATGGAAAAGCTCCTGTAGCGGCAAATAACAAGAGTATACCAAGCCCCGAGTAATCCCGGGGCTTGTCTCCAGGGCTATCCGCGCGATTGTGCGTTCAGGTTCAGGTTCAGGTTCAGGTTCAGGGGCAGGGATTTGGCATACGTTGATGGATGGCGTCGATAGCCTCAAACACCTCATTATCAAGCTTCAAGCTTTCGCTTTCCAAGTTGCTTTCCAGCTGCTCCATATTAGTGGCGCCAATAATATTGCTGGTAAGAAAGCTGCGTGAATTGACAAAGGCCAATGCCATTTGAGCGGGGTCTAGGCCATGCTCGCGGGCCAACTCGACATAGGCGCGGGTGGCTGTCTCAGCTTGAGGGGACGTATAACGTTGAAAGCGTTCAAACAGGGTGAGGCGGGCATTTTCAGGTCGAGCCCCATCCAGGTACTTGCCGGAAAGCACACCGAAACCCAGTGGCGAATAAGCCAACAGCCCGACATCTTCACGGTGGGCTATTTCAGCCAAACCGACTTCAAAGCTGCGGTTAAGCAAGTTATAGGGGTTCTGAATGGAGGCTACTCTGGGCAGACCCATGGTGTCGGCCAAGTGTAGCGCGCTCATGACGCCCCAAGGCGTTTCGTTTGACAGGCCAATGGCGCGAACCTTGCCGGCATCGACCAGCTCCTTTAACGCTCCTAAACTTTCTTCCAGCGCCACGGCATCCTCTTCCTTGTCATGGCGATAATCGAGCTTGCCGAAAAAATTGGTGTTGCGATCCGGCCAATGTAATTGATAGAGGTCGATGTAGTCTGTGTTTAGTCGCTTGAGGTTTTCATCGGCGGCCTGAAGAATCTGGCGGCGAGTCAGGCGTGAGCCACCGCGTAGATAATCCATGCCCGGTCCGGTTACCTTGCTGGCCAGAATGATATCGTCCCTTGATCCACGAGCCTTGAGCCAGCTGCCGATATAGGTTTCCGTCAGGCCTTGGGTTTCTGCCTTGGGAGGCACGGGGTACATTTCAGCGGTATCGATGAAATTGATACCAAAGGTCACCGCACGATCAAGTTGTTCGTGTGCATCAGCTTCACTGTTTTGTTCACCAAAGGTCATGGTGCCGAGGCAGAGTCGACTGACTTCAATGCCGGTTTTGCCGAGAGGGCGCGTCTGCATTCTTGAACTCCTTGAGGAGGTGGTTGTGCCTTGAATGGCGGCGGTGCCATGTCCGTCATGCATGGTAACGAGAGGCTACCTAACCAGCAAATCAAGGGGGGGTTGAGTCGCTGGCAAGGCGGGCGTATGCTTGCCAGCCCATCCGCTGGCAGCTACCGCTGGCGACTCATGTGGTCAGGCGATTGGGACAAGGAGTTCCGCGCGTTGTTGAAGCGTCCCTGGTCCAAAGTAATCAGATTCAAAGGCAGGATGGTTTGCCATGCCCCAGGCAGCATCATTGTTCATTCGGCTTGAGTACGGTCTAGCCGAGAGACTATTTCATAATCGTTGGCTGTTGCCACGCTCGCCACGTGCGCAGCGTTTAACCATGCGCTTGTTCAAGCGCTGCGCCGAGGCAGGCCACCCCGTGGCATTATCTGTTTATGGCCATATCTTGTTCCATCGCAGCTTGTCACCGCAGGACAAGGCGCGTGGGGCACGCTATGTGATCGAAGCCGCTCATGCGGGTGATCTCAAGGCACAGTACCAGGTCGCGCAGATATACGAGCATGGGTCTGTACAATACCCCCGTCGGGAAGACTATGCTGTCACTTGGTATGCGCGGGCAGCACAGGCCGGCCATTATCTGGCTGCCGAACGGCTGGCTCGGGCATATTGCTATGGCGAGCTGGGATTGGCGGTCGATAATGAGAAATCTACTTTTTGGCAGCGTCAGGCTGACGCAAAGCAGGGTATTCAATCTGCTCCCGCTGCCTGACACATCATCAGCTTTCAATGGATAAGGTATCCCGTGTTCGAGACGCTACCAACAGTGCTGGATATTGAAGCGTCCGGATTCGGGCGTGGCAGTTATCCCATTGAAATCGGCCTGGCAAGAGCTGATGGAAGTAGCTGTGCCTTCCTGATTCAGCCGTTGGATGAGTGGACGCACTGGGATCCCAAGGCTGAATTGTTGCATGGCATCGCCCGTGAACGTTTGGTACGCGAAGGTTATCCGGTGCGCCAAGTGGCGTGTTGGATCAATGATGAAATGGAGGGCATAGACAAGGCCTACAGTGACAGCTGGGGGTATGACAACACTTGGCTATCCTTGCTATTTCACCATGCTGGTATGTTGCCGCATTTTCGTCTCGAGGCGCTACGCATCCTGCTCAATGAAGCGCAGCAGGCCATGTGGAGTGACACCAAGGAAGCCATCATTACCGAATGTGGCATCCATCGTCACCGGGCCGGCGAAGATGCGCGGCTGCTGCAATTGACCTACCAGCGAACCTGCAAGTTGATCGAAAATGATTAACCCTCGCCGTTGACGCAAAGCAGTACTTTGCCGATGTTAGCGTCTTGCTGCAGATACTGATGAGCGGCCTCAGCGTCTTTTATTGACCAGGTGCGATCCACCAGTGGCTTGAGTTCGCCAGTCGTCAAACGTGGCCAGACGTGAGAATAGAGAGCATCCAGGATGGCACCCTTGGCAGCGGGTGGCTTGGCCCGTAATGTTGAACCAATGAAGCGCTGGCGTTTCATCAACATGCGGCCCATGTCCAACTCGGCATTTCTACCGCCCATCAGCCCGATCAGCACCAATCGCCCATCGGCATTGAGCACCTTTTGATTATCCGCCAGGTAGCTCGCTCCCACCGTATCCAGAATCACATCCGCACCGCCCCATGTTTTGACTGCCTCGACAAAGCTCCCATCATGGCGATTCCAGCCAGCATCCGCCCCCAAGGCACGGCAAGCCGCGAGCTTTTCTGCGCTGCCGACGGTGACAAAACAAGGATGCTCGAAGGCACGGCATAGCTGAATGGCAGCGGTGCCCACCCCACTGGCACCCGCGTGTAGAAGCACTCGCTCATGGGTGCGCAGATTGCCTTCCATAAAGAGATTGAGCCAGGCGGTGGCAAACACTTCGGGTAGGGCGGCAGCATCGCGCAAGCTGGTCGCGGGCGGCAGGGGAAGCACCTGCCGGGCATCGACCACCACTTCTTCGGCGTAGCCGCCACCGGTAAGCAGCGCGCACACCCGGTCACCCGGACGAAAGCGACTAACATCAGGGCCTGTTTCCATGACGCTGCCGCTGACTTCCAGGCCCAAGGTTTCGCTAGCGCCCGGGGGAGGGGGATAGTGGCCTGCGCGTTGCATCAGATCAGCGCGATTGACGCCTGCCCAAGCCACGCGTATTCGCACCTCTTGAGCAGAGGGGCCGCTGGGAGCCGCAACCTCGCGCCAGGCAAGCTGTTGGTTATCTAAGCAGATGGCATACATGGCACACACTCCTTGTTTAAGCAGCGTCAGCCTCGCAGATGGCTCTCCAGGGCGTCAAGCAGGGTACGAGGCGTTTCCGCATCCATCAGCATGTCGCGGGTAGTCGTGGCCATGAAGCCTTGGGTTACCGTGGCATCCAAAAAGGCCAAGAGCGGCGTGTAGAAGTCGTTGATATTGAGCAGAGCCAACGGTTTGTCATGCAGCCCCAGATAACCCCAGGTCCAGACTTCAAATAATTCTTCGAAGGTGCCGATGCCTCCAGGCAACGCAACGAAGGCATCCGCATGAGCCGCCATGCTGGCTTTGCGCTCATGCATGTCGGTAACGCGAATCAACCGAGTCAGGCCCAGGTGCGCCTGTTCACGTTCAACAAGGTGCGTCGGCATCACCCCGGTAACCTCACCTCCGGCTTCCAGCACTCTATTGGCCAGCTCCCCCATCAGCCCGATGCGCGCACCGCCGTAGACCAGGGTGTGCCCGCGCTCGACCAGGCTGTGGCCGAGGGTTCGCGCCGCTTGGCGAAACGCCGGGTCGTGACCTTCCCTGGAGCCTAGATACACACAGATTCGCGACATGGTGATAGCTATCCTTTCAAGGCAAGCAGTGAGTGACAGGGTAGTGTGCGTCCATCCATTGACCGATGACATTATCAGCCGGGCTATTACTGCCCAGATGATGGGCGTACTGAGTATGCAGGCAGCGTACCTGATCCCAGTTACTGATGCCGCCGATTCCCCGTTGGGTCAATACTTGGGTATAACCTAAGCGTGCCACCTCGGCTTTTTGGGGTTCGCTCATGAACGCCCAGCGGCTGGCTACGTAAGCATGATGGCTTTGATGATAAGTCGCCAGAAAGTCAGGTTCCTGTTGCAGGCGTTGTTCCAGTTGCTTGATCACTCCATCGGCTTCAATGTGTGAAATTTCGATCTTCAAGCGCTCAGAACACAGCCAGTACAGCGTAGGAAACGGCTTGTCATCGATGGTAGGTGCCATACGCAGCACCAGCGGCGTGCCGTTACCATCGGTGGCGGCGACGGCCTCTATGCCGCGTGGGGCACGGCCCAGCTGTTCAGCGATGATCGCCAACTGACGGGCATCAGGAGCTTGATTGGTTCGAATCACCATCGTTGGGATCTCTTACAAACTTGTTGGAACGCCCGACGGCGCGAAAGAAACAGCGATTAAGCTGCTCGGGACTGACAATGTATTGCCAATGACGCTCCGCATACTCCGCTGCGCGCGCCATCAGCACATCATAAAGGCGATTGAACGGGGAATCATAATCGTAGGGATCGGCACCGAACAAGCGGATATGCGGGTAATCGGCGAAACGTTCCATGAAAAAACGTTCCAGATCGGCCTCGACAGCGCGATGCAAAGGCGTGTTATCGGGGTCTAGCCACAAGGTGTAACGAATCGCCATGTGCGGCTCCTGCATGGCCCCGATTTTCCGGGGCGAAGATAGCTTAGAGAGATGCCGGTGCCTCCTGGAGGTGTGCTTCAAGTGCTTGACGCAACTCACCTTCGATGGGGACGGAGCATTTTGCCTGGTGATCGTAGTGCACCATCACCGCATGGCCAAGATTGGTCAGCTTGCCGTGTTGGCGTGCCTCCTGAGTGACCACGAAGGAGCTATTGCCCAGCCGGGACAAATAGGTACGAAGTTCGATGTCATGACCGTAAAACAGTTCGGCGCGGTAGTCGATTTCCATGCGGGCAATGATCAGGCGCCATTCTTTGGGATCAAGGTCCGGGGTAAACAGTTTGAAGAGATCGTTGCGGGCCAGCTCGAACCATGCCGGCAAGCGCGTGTTGTTGATATGGCCCAGCGCATCGGTGTCGTAGAAGGCAGGTTCGATGGTGCGTGTGAACATAGGAAGATTGTCCTTGTTATGAATGGCGTCACAGGCGCTCAGGATTACCCCAAGCAAACGCTTGGTCAAGTATGGCCATTGGCCAGGCGCAAGGTTCTCCACGCCTGAAAGCGCATCCAGCCCCAAAGCCACAGGGTCGCCACGCTAAACCCGGCAAGCGTTCCCCATACCAATCCCAGAGACGAGTAGGTGAGTGAGACGCAGAGGGTATAGCTCAACAACGACCCCAGGCCCATCGGGTAATGCTTGATCACCGTGGCTACGGGTGCCGCACCGTGACTCAAATGCAAGATCAGCAGGAACGGAAACATCGTGACCGGAAACGCGGCCAGCACGCCGGCCCAGGCGGGAGGCAGCCAGTGCGCCAGGCCGGTAATGGTAAAGATGATCAGCGTCGCCAAGCCGGCTCTCAGGCCCAGTGCCTGCCATGAAAAGGCTCGGCTGGCGTTGACTCGGGCCTCGGGCACTTGACGATAAAGCCAACTGAAAAGACCGATAGCGGCGAGCGTGAACAGGGTGCCACTCAAGCGGGTAAAGCTGAATTGGGTCAGTATCAGGCTCATCGCTAACCAGGCGGCAAGCCCTCCCGCGCTACCGGCAATCAGCCCCTTGAGGCCATCTTGCCGCCCGCAGAGTAGGTAGCCGCCCCCCAGGGCCAGGGTGGCAGTGAAGCCGGCCAAGGTATGCACGGCACTTTGGGTGGTGAACTCAGGCGAGATTTCCAGACCGATGAAAAATAACGCCAGGGCGGTGCCCAAGGGGTAGCCCGCCAACAAGCCTGCCACACGCGGGCTGACCCTGACCGCCACCGCACCGAGCCCCAGTACCAAGGCGATAGACACGCACAATTTGGCCAATTGCCAACCGAGGGGAACATCTGCCACTGTTTTAATCCTTTTATGATGGGCGCTTGTGACGGGCTTTTGTAGAGGCTACGTCGATTGCTAAATCAGCCGTAACCCTTGCTGGTCGGACCATGCCGCTTCCAGAGGCTCAGCCAGAGGTGCTTGCAAGTGCTCGGGCAAGGCCGCTTTGGCAGTATCGATATCGCTGAACTGTCGGTTACGCAGCCAGCAGTAAGCCCAGGCAAAGGCTTCCGCTTCGCTGTGAGGCACTGGGCGAGCGGGCATCTGGTTGAGCAGAAATACCGCGGTACAGGGTGCCCACAAAGGGATGTCGTGAGCTTCCGGGGCTTGGCTCCAGGCAACCAGGGTCTCGCCGCTGGGAGTGCTCTCGGGTTCGGCAAGCTTGGCAACGCGTGCGGTTTCCGCAAGAAGCAGCGCCAGTCGGTCATTATCGGCCTGGCCCTCTGTCAACCATTGGTGGAGCAGGGCCGGTAGCCCTCGGCGCACCTTGGCATAGAAGTCACTTTGCGGCATCGTCGACTGCATCTCTGTATCCCTTAGCGAGGAAGGTTCATGGAATTTGATTTTGCCACGCCTGTCGAGCGTCGCCACCCTGAAGGCCGTTGGCCTTCTCAGAAATGGCACCGTTATGCAGAGGATATCCTTCCCTTGTGGGTGGCGGATATGGATTTTCGCTCACCGCCGGCAGTGATCGATGCCTTACAGCAGCGTGTGGCCCATGGCGTCTACGGTTATGGCGAAGTGCCGGATTCGCTCAGGCAGGTCCTCTGTGAGTGGAGCGCCGATCATTATGGCTGGAAGATTGCCCCTGAGTGGCAGCAGTGGCTGCCCGGTGTGGTGCCCGCCTTGCACCTGGCCAGCCTGGCGTTGACCCAGCCGGGGGAGGGGGTATTGACCCTTACCCCCATTTACCCACCCTTTCTCGACGTTGCCGCTCGTACCGGGCGTTTATCCCAGCAAGCCACCATGGCGCCGCCCGCTCATTCTGGCGAGCCATGGCGATTGGATCTTGAGGCGCTGGAAGCGGCGATAACCCCGGCCACCCGTTTGTTGCTATGGTGCCAGCCCCACAATCCCACCGGCCGTGTATGGCGCCAAGCCGAGCTCACCGGTTTAGCCGAATTGGTGGAACGCCATGATTTATGGGTGGTCTCCGATGAGTTGCATTGTGACCTGCTGCTCGAGGAGGGCGCTCGCCACCAGCCGCTGGCCGCGGCCTTTCCCGCGCTGGCGAAACGCATCGTGACACTCTGGGCACCGTCCAAGACGTTCAACCTGGCCGGGCTGACCACCGCCTGCGCAATTATTCCTGATGAGCACTTGCGAAAGCGTTTTGCTGCGGCCTCCAAGGGCTTGTTGCCGGATGGCAATGTGCTGGGGCTGGTGGCGGCAGAAGCCGCGTATCGCCACGCCGAGCCGTGGCGCCAGGTGTTACTCAAGGTGCTACGAGATCATCGAGACGCCTTGGACAAACGAGTGCAGACCTGGCCTGGGGTCAGCATGAGTGCACCGCAATCCACCTATCTGGCCTGGCTGGACATGCGCCAGGCCGGATTGGGCGACTGCCCGCAGAAAACATTACTCAAGCAAGCCGGGGTGGCACTTTCCGATGGCGCGGCGTTCGGCGCGCCGGGGTTCGTGCGCCTCAATTTCGGCACCACCGCCGTTCAGTTGGAAGCGGCGTTGGCGCGTCTGGATCGGCTGCTGCGCTGAACCCGTTTAAAGGCTCAATACATCATGGTAAATAGCTTGCGACGGTAGGTGACGGTCAGCGGATGATCGGCCCCCAGTGCATCGAATACCTGAAGCAGCATCTTGCGCGCCGCGTCATCGTTGTAGCCACGGTCCTGCTTCATCAGGGTAAGCAGGCTCTCCAGGCCGGCTTCATAATCGCCGTCGGCGACTTGGCGCAAGGCGCGCTGGAATTGCGCCTCGCTATCGTCACGGCCTTGCATGGCGTCTATCTCGGCATGAGAAAGCGCCTGCTCGCCGAAGGCGATACTCGCGCGTACACCACGCGCCGCCGGTGCCTCGCGCTCTTCCGGCGGCAGGTTGTCCAATAAACTGCGCGCATCTTCCGTCAAGCCTCCGGCAACCAGGGCGCGAGCCAAGGCCACTTGATAGGCGTAATGCTCGGGGTATTGAACGACAAGCTGCTGATAAATTTCGCGTGCGGTCGCGGCGTCGCCTGCAGCAAGCGCTTCGGCAGCCTGGTCTTCAGGGCTGGGCGGGACATCTTCCGGGGCGGGGAAATAACGGGCCAGCCACTCACGAATCTGTTTTTCCGGCAAGGCGCCCTGAAAGCTATCCACCAGGCCGCCTTGGCTGACCAGCTTCACGTCCGGCACCGAACGCACCCCTAACTGGCTGGATATTTCCGGATTGGCTTCCACGTCCAGCTTTGCCAGCAGGAAGGCACCGTTATATTCGATGGCGAGCTTTTCCAGAATCGGCATCAAGGTCTTGCAGGGTTCACACCAGGGCGCCCAGCAATCCAGTAGCACCGGCACCTGCATCGAGGCTTCGAGTACCTGCTGAATATTGCTGGCATCCAGCTCAATGATGACATCTTCAGCGCGCAGTGGCGCAGCATCGGCGGCGGGTTGAGTCGACGCCTCCTGGGGTGAGACCTGGGGTGAGGAAAGCGGCTCACCCGTACGGGGATCAACAATGGGCATGATAGGACCTTGCACAGAAATGGATTTGGTCTGGATATGCAGGCGATAGCGGCCGGATTCAAGGGTGGTCTTGCTTCAATGGCATAGCATGCTTTTTTTGGAAAGTGAATTCGTGCAAAAATTGGTTCTAATTATTTAAAATGTTTTGTTGTTATTTTTCCGGTCGTTTGGTTATTTTGGCCTTGTTATGTCGGTTAGGCTCATGAGCGATAGGTTACTGGCCAATAGTAGCCGACTGCTTTGGAATGGATGAATACTGATGACAGTTTTGCAGCGCGTATTGTACGTTGAGGACGACCCGGATATCAGTGAGATTGCCGCGCTGGCACTGGAGGCTGTAGGAGGCTTGACGCTCAAGGGTTGTGAGTCGGGTCATGAGGCGTTGGCCGAGGTCGACAGCTTTGCGCCGGATCTCATTTTGCTGGATGTCATGATGCCCGGCATGGATGGCCCGGAAACGTTGGAGGCATTGCGCCGGCAGGGTTCGATCTCTTCAGATACCCCGGTGGTGTTCGTGACGGCCAAGGTACATCCGGAAGAGTTAAGGCGTTACCGAGAAATGGGGGTGACCGACGTAATTTCCAAGCCGTTTGACCCCATGACGCTTGCCAATGAATTGCGTGCCATTTGGGAGCGTTTCCATGCCTGAGCAGAACGATCCGTCCGACCTTGAATCACGCCTTACTTCGCTGCGGGCCGCCTATCGCCAGCGTCTGGTGAAGGATTTGGCTGAAATCGAATCGGTGGTAAGGCGTCTGAGGCCCGGCGCCGACAATAGCGAGGCGCTTGGCTTTCTGCATCACGCCTTGCACAAACTGGCAGGGTCGGCCGGCACCTTCGGCTTTGATCAACTGGGGCGACAGGCAAGGCAGCAAGAACAGGAAATCGAGCATTGGAAACAACGACTCAGCGGTTCGGTAGGCGCGTTTGAGGTAACACAGCTCGGCCACTGGCTTGGGCGACTCAACGCCAGCCTTAGAGCTGACGAGACAAGTGCGGGTGCCATGGCAGTGGAGTCACGCTCGGAAAAGGAGGGGGATAAACAGACCATCTGGCTGGTCGAGCGCGATCAGATGCTGGCGGATTACATGGCCCAGCAACTGCGTAGTTTCGGCTTTGTTGTGCGGCATTATCTGAACGTCGAGCAGATAGAAGGCATTGATGATGAACAGCCAGATCTATTGCTGGTGGATCATCGCGCGAGCAACAACGGCGATGCCTTGCGCCAAGAACCGGTCACATTTTGGCAGGAGCGCCTGGCGCGATATCTCTGTCCGATCATCTTTACGGCGGGAGAAGAGAATTATATCTCACGGCTGACTGCCGTTCGCAGCGGTGCTGAGGGGTATTTCGTCAAGCCGATCGATGTGCCTCAGTTAGCCGCCCATGTCGCGCAGCTGCTCAAATCCGGCGATCAATCGTCGGAGCGTGTGTTGATTGTTGAAGGCGATCAAGCGCTGGCCGAGAGCTGTGTCGCCGTGCTGGCGCAGGCGGGTATGCAAGCTCGGTGCATTCATGACCCACAATGCCTGATCCAAATCGCCAGTGAGTTTTCTCCCGAACTGATCTTGATGGATCTTCAGCTGCCGGGAGCGACGGGTGCTGAGCTGGGGATGATGCTTAGGCAGTTCGAGCGCTGGCAGCACCTGTCGATCATTTATCTGTCATCAGCGTCTTGTCAGTACCAGCGGGAAGAAGCCTTGATGCGCGGCGGCGATGCCTTTCTGGAGAAGCCGGTGGATGCTCGGCTTCTGGTCAACACCTGCCGTGCCCGCGTGCAACGCGTGCGCAAGCTTGAAGAGGCGATGGTCCGCGATGGACTGACCGGCCTGCTCAAGCACGCCAGCATCAAGGAAGCCCTAGCGGAGGAGTGGCGTTCAGCCCAGCGTAGCGGTAACCCTTTCAGTGTCGTCATGCTCGATATCGACCACTTCAAGTCGGTCAATGACACTCATGGGCATGCCGTGGGCGATTTGGTTATCAGTGCCGTGGGCACCCTGCTGCGCCAACACTTTCGTAGCACGGACCGGCTCGGTCGATATGGCGGTGAAGAATTTGCCCTGGTACTGCCAAACTGCGAGGTAGACGTTGCTGCCAAGTTAGTTGATGGCTTGCGAGATTCCTTTGCGGCGATTCAATTCGTGGGCGGCAATGATTTTTCCTGCACGCTATCGGCGGGTGTTGTCGATAACCAGCAATTGCCGGAAGGCCATGCCGGCGAGTTGCTTGAAGCCGCCGACAACGCGCTCTATCAGGCCAAAAATGCAGGGCGTAACCGAGTCTGTATTGCCCAACCAACAAGTGCGTGAAAAACAATAAAAACAGGCGTCATGCTAAAACGAGGTCGTTTCATGCAAGAGCCAGCAATACCTGAGGACGAGCCTGCCCGACAGCAGGCGTTGGATGAAACCGGCTTGATCGACTCGAAAACCGAAGAACGTTTCGATCGTTTGACGCGTATGGCCTTGCGTCACTTTTCTTTGCCTATTGCCTTGCTGACGCTGGTGGATGCTGAGCGGCAATGGTTCAAGTCCTGCCAGGGGCTGAATGTACCCGAAACGTCTCGAAATATTTCCTTTTGTGGGCACACCATTTTATTCGATGAGCCATTGTTGGTGGAAAATGCTCTCGAAGATGAGCGCTTTGCCGATAATCCCTTGGTACAGGGCGAGCCAAACATTCGTTTCTACGCCGGCATTCCTCTGCATGCCGCCTCCGGCCATCGCATAGGTACGTTTTGTATTATCGATAGCCAGCCAAGGACTTTTTCTGAAAAGGATGTTGAAGCGCTGCGTGACTTTGCCGGCGCGATCGAAGATATGATGCTCGCCGACGCGCTGGAGCGTCAGGCTCGCTCTTCCATACAGCACGCACTAGTGGACAGTGAGCGGCGCGCGCGGTTGGTGATCGAAGGAACTCGGGTAGGCACCTGGCAGTGGAACGTCCAGACAGGTGAAACCGTATTTAACGAACGCTGGGCCGAGATCACAGGTTACACACTCAGCGAGTTGGCACCGATTTCTATCGAGACCTGGTTGAGTCTTGCCCACCCTGACGACCTGGCTCACTCCGAGACATTGTTGAAGGAACATTTTTCGGGCGAGACGAGTGAGTACGATTGTAAGGCCCGGATGCGTCATCGCGACGGACATTGGGTTTGGGTGCATGACCGTGGGCGTCTGTTCGAGTGGACCCCGGACGGTCAGCCGCTATTGATGTTCGGCACCCATGCCGATATCACCGCAGAGGTCGAAGCCGAGCAGGCGCTTGTTGCAAGTCGAAATGAATACGCCTCCCTGGTGGCTAACATGCCTGGCATCACCTATCGGTGCCTGCCGGATGAATGCTGGACCATGCTCTACATGAGCGATCAGGCGGAACGTGTCACTGGGTACCCAGCCGCCCACCTGATCGATAATGTCCAACTCAGTTACGCGCAACTCGTTCATCCAGACGATACCGCTCGACTCGATACCGTCATTCGGGATGCCATGCGTTTGGGCGAAGAATGGCACCTTGAGTATCGTATTCAACACCGTGAAGGTCGCTGGCGCTGGGTGGAGGAAAGGGGCCGGTCTCATGTTGAGGAGAATGGGCAGAGGACGGTACTGGAAGGGTTTATTGTCGATATTACCCGCCAATACGAGGCCAGGGAGCAACTGGCTCACAACCATGAAGCATTGAGTCTGTTGAATCAGATCGCCTTTAACACCGAAGGTGATCTGGACGAGCGTATCAATCGGGCCCTGTTGCTCGGGCGCGACTACCTTGGCATGGCGGTGGCTATCGTCAGCCAGATCGAAGCCGATGATTACATCGTTCGCTGGTGCGATACCACACAGGATTTCGCGTTGGCTCAAGGCCAACGCTTTTCGCTTGGGCAGACCTACTGCCAACTGACACTGGATCATGTGGGTGAACTTGCCATCAAGCACATGAGTCGTTCGCCTTTTCACGGGCATCCCTGCTACCAAGCTTTTGCCCTGGAATCTTATGTGGGTATTGAGATTGAGGTTGAGGAAAAGTGTTTCGGTACACTGAGTTTTTCCTCTGCGCAGCCTCGTGAGGAAAACTTCAGTGATAGTGAGTTGCTATTCGTTCGCCTATTGGCACGCTGGTTGAGTGATACGCTGTGGCATTATTTCTCCAATGAGCGCTTGAACAAGCTGCTTGCCCAGGTGCCGGGAATGATCTATCAGTTCAGGCGCTTTCCTGGGGGGCGTGTCTGCTTTCCTTTTAGTTCGCCTGGCATTCAAATGATCCATGGCATTTCGCCCGAGTCAGCGGCCGCCGATGCCGACTCAGCATTCGAGCGCATCCATCCTGATGATCTCCACAGTGTTGCTGAATCCATTGAGCACTCGGCAGAGACCCTGCAGACCTGGACGGCACAATATCGAGTGCAAAATAGCAACGACGCCGGCTATCGCTGGGTGTCGGGCCAGGCGCGCCCCGAACGTCTTACCGATGGAAGTGTGCTTTGGCATGGCTACATCCAGGATATCAATGAGCGTAAACAGGTCGAGTTGGCGCTGGAGTACAGTGAAGCCAGGCTACGTAGCCTGTTTGAGTTTGCACCTATCGGGATTGCACTCAATGACTTGGAAACCGGGCAGTTTTTAGAACTGAATGATGCCTTGGTTGCACCGTCAGGCTATAGCCGAGAGGAGTTTTCCCGTTTGAACTATTGGGATATCACGCCTCAGGAGTATGCAGCCGAAGAAGAGGACATCCTTAAAAGCCTGGAAACCTTGGGCCGCTATGGACCCTTTGAAAAAGAATATATTCGCAAGGACGGCACTCGTTACCCGGTGCGTCTGCAAGGGATACTCAGCTACGATCCTGACGGTCGTCGAGTGGGCTGGTCCTTGATTGAGGATATCTCGGAGCGCAAGAAGCTTGATCAGATGAAGGATCAATTCATCGCCACGGTCAGCCACGAGCTAAGAACGCCGCTGACGTCGATCAGTGGATCACTAGGGTTGTTGTTGGGGGGTGCCGGTGGCGTGCTGTCTGACAAGGCGGAGCGATTGCTTGAGATTGCTCAACGTAATAGCCAGCGCCTTGCCATACTGATCAATGACTTGCTTGACATGGAAAAGTTGGTGGCGGGCAAGATGCCCATGCACCCGGAGGTGCAAGCCTTGATGCCTATCATCGATGAGGCGCTGGAAGCCAATGCCGACTACGGCAGCCAGTACGGTGTGATTCTCCAACCACCTGACCAACGACCGGATGTCGCCGTGAAAGTTGATCGTCAGCGGCTGGTCCAGGCACTTTCCAATCTACTGTCCAATGCCATCAAATTTTCTCCCGATCATGGTGTGGTCGACGTGCAGGTATCCATCGATGCGCATCAGGCGCTTATTAACGTGCGCGACCATGGCCCCGGTGTCGATGCCGTATTTCGAGACAAACTTTTTAAGCGGTTTTCCCAAGCCGATAGTGGGGATAAACGCAAGTTGCCGGGTACTGGCCTGGGGCTTGCCATTACGCGGGAAATCATGGAACAGATGAATGGGGCGGTCGACTATCAGGAGGCTGACGGTGGTGGCAGCTGTTTCTGGATACGCTTGCCTTGTCGGGAAAGCGTCTGATGTTATTGCGTAACCGAATCGTCCTGATCATATGCTTGGCCAGTGTGCTGACCATGACCGCCATGATGGTCACGGTTTATCAACTTCTATTAGACGATTATGAATATTTGGTTGCCGAACATGAGTCAAGCAGCCTTGCGGACCTATCCCATCAAGTCGAACAAGGGTTGCAGCAGAGTCTTATCGCGCTGGAATCCGTCTCATGGCGCCTCGTCGATAGCAATACCGGTACCTTGTATCCGCTCAAGGAGCTGGAGGCGATCATGCAGCAAAGCAGGCTGGCAAACGACCGCTTTCCCGATGGCCTGCTGATCTTCGATGCTGATGCCACCGCAATCGCCGAGAACATACATGTGCCGGGGCGTCTAGGAACCAATTACGCAGACCGGGCACATTTCAGGCGGCTTTTCAAAAGCGGTAAACCTATCATTTCTGAGCCGATTATAGGACGAACCACGGGGTTACCCCTGCTCTCCTTTCTTGTCCCGGTACTTTCCGATGAGGGAAAGCGCCTCGGGATCGTAGGGGGGGTTATAGATTTGTCGAAAAATAACATTCTCCCGGAGGGTATCGACGAAAATTGGCAAGATGACAATACCTTTCTCATTATCGACGTCAATAACCGCTTGTTTGTCTCGATGCAGCAAAAGTTCGACGAAGTGCAACCTTTACCTCCGCCAGGTCAGAACGCTCTGGTGGACGCGGCGTCGCGTAACCTGCATTCCGGCCAGGTAACCACGGCCGATAACCAGCGTTATGTCGTGGTGACACGCGAGCTGGCCGATTTAGGTTGGATAATGCTACGAGCCATCCCTTATCAGCGAGCGATCGCCCCAGCGCGGAAATCCTTTGCTAATTTTTCCATCATTAGCCTATTTATCGCCATCACCGTGGCTATGATCGGGTGGTGGGTGGCTTGTTCTTTGACGAGGCCCCTTGAATATATTGCCCAGCGTATCGACAGTATGGCCGACGATCCCAGTGAGGTGAGCATACTCACGGCAAAAGGTGGGCCGGAGATTCAATCGCTGACGCGTGCCATGAACCGCTTGGCAAAAGAGCGTCAGGCCGTGGATCGCCTCAAGGATGACTTCATCTCGAGTGTCAGTCATGAGCTGCGCACCCCGATGACTTCGCTCCATGGAAGCCTCAAGTTGCTCAATGCGGGCGTGACTGGCGACTTGCCAAGCAAAGCGCGCTCGATGATCGAGTTGGCCTTGAGAAACTCCGAGCGTCTTCAGCTACTGGTGCGTGATCTTCTAGACTTCAATAAATTGATTTCGGGTAATATCGTGTTTGAACGTCAATCCTTTGCGTTGAGCGAACTATTGCAGCAAGCAGTCAACGATATTGGCCCGATGGCTGCCGAATGTGGGATTCGTTTCGACATCCATGACGATCAGCACTTAGGTGTGTGGGCGGATGCGCAGCGATTACGCCAAGTCGTGGACAATCTTCTCAGCAATGCAGTCAAGCATTCTCCGCTGGGAGGCGAGGTTCGAATCACGACCGAACCAGCATCACCTGAACGTGTGCGCGTGACGGTAAGCGATCAGGGAAGTGGCGTTCCCGATGAATTTTCTCCCCGGATCTTTGAGCGCTTTGCGCAGGCCGATCGCGGCTCGAAACGTGCCGTCACGGGCACGGGACTCGGCCTTGCCATCGCCAGGGAGCTCATCATGCGAATGGACGGCGCGATTGGTTTTTACAATACAGAAGGGGCTAATTTCTGGTTTGAACTGCCCAAGGCTAGGGAACGCCAACAGGAACCACAAGAAGAAAGTACGCTTGGTTAACGCCTGATAACTGATCTCGCCCGACACACGCCGAGCGAGCGGTCACGTATCAGAAGTCGTAAACCGAGATGGACGGGTCACGCATCATCTCGGCCATCGGTCCTGGTGCTGCTACGCCTACGCCGTCTAACAACTCATCTTCACCGTACTCAGAGTTGGGCAAATAGATGGCGCACACGTCCACCGTTACCCCCTTGCCCATCAACATCTGGAGAAGCCCTTCCGGCTTGACCTGCTCCATCGGATGGCCGGGCGGTGTGTTGATCGCTTCGTCGCTGGAATAGCCATCAACGGCCAAGTCGCCAGCGGCATCACACAGCAAGATATGCAAATCGGTACCCTGCTTGCGCATGGCGTTGCCTAAAATCATGGCCATGCTCTGGGTTTGGACAGCATCACTGGTGACGATCATCAACGCTTGATCTTCCGCATTGCCGTGATTATCGGCAACGGCAAGCGTCGGCAGGGCAAAAGCTGTCAGGGTTGCCGCTGCAAAGTGTGAATAACGCATTATTTCTCTCCTCATAAAAAACGCTAAAAGTGGTGGTGAAAGTAAAGAACGATGTGTTGTAGCGTACACTCTAAATATAACTAAATCCTCTAAGTTAATAATGTTAACTTGAAGGATAGCTAAGAAAGCAAAGAGCCATATGCGGTGCTTTGTCGCAAGAGGGAAATCATTCTGGAGGATAGTAAAGATAGTAACGTGAGCCCCCACCTGGGGCGAGGCTTCAACGCCAAGAGTAAAAATAGCGACATCCATTGGTGAACAGCCTGGATGCGCGCGCGCACATTGAGATTGGCTGTGCGCTACAAGCATTGGCGCATGAAAATATGCTGGTGATTGGTTCCGGTTTGTCGTTTCACAATATGCAGGCGTTTTTTGCGCCCCATACTCCAGAGATTCAAACGCGTAATCAGGCGTTTGAGGATTGGTTGGAAGCTACCTGTACCGATACGCGTATGGATGAATCGGAGCGAGCCGAACGTTTAGCGCAATGGGAGGATGCTCCCCATGCCCGGTTTTGCCATCCTCGTGAAGAGCCAGTGATGTTCGTATTTTTTTCAATCATCCTCGGCAAAGAATCGGGAATGTTTCATTAGCGCTCGGCCCAGCGACGCTAGGCTATTCACGTCACTATGAGCTAGTGTTAAGAGATTGATGTTACTCGTCACAAACTTGCGACTGTATTCTAATTAAGATAATGGTGCTAAATAAGGAATTTCATATAGAAAATTGGGTTGGCATTTAAAAGGAGGGCAATATCCTATGGGCTTATCGACGACATCTTCTGCACCTAGTGAGACCGCACGTGTCTTCCGCATGAAGACAGAGGAACATCTCTGTCCTTTTGGCCTTAAAACTGTAGATCTGCTCAAGCGAAAAGGTTATCAGGTCGAGGATAATCTTTTGACCTCGCGTCAGGAGATTGAAGATTTCAAGGAAAAGGCTGAGGTCGATACCACGCCGCAAGTCTATATTGGGCAAGAGCGAGTAGGGGGTTATGAAGAAGTTCGTGCCTACCTTGGCTTGAGTGTCCCTGGTGATAAGGAGACAACCTATCGGCCTGTCATCGCTATCTTTGCCACCTCCTTGTTGATTGGCCTGGCGGTTAGCTGGGTAGATAGTGGCCCTCTCCTATCACTGCGAATGCTTGAGTATGCCATTGCCGCTGCCATGATCCTCTTGGGTCTTCAGAAACTGCAGGATGTTGAAAGCTTCAGCAATATGTTTCTCAACTATGATCTGCTGGCCCAACGGCATGTGCCCTATAGTTACGTTTATCCCTACGCCGAAACCTTGGCCGGTGTCTTAATGCTGGCCGGGGCGCTGATATGGTTTGCTGCTCCATTGGCGCTGTTTGTCGGCACTGTCGGAGCGGTATCAGTATTCAAGGCGGTCTACATCGATAAACGTGAGCTGAAGTGTGCCTGTGTCGGTGGGAATAGCAACGTCCCACTGGGGTTTGTATCGTTAACCGAGAATCTTGTAATGATGGGGATGGGTATCTGGATGCCACTCAAATCCTTCATCTTATAGCACTGGGGGAGGCTTAGATGTCCAAATCAATGGATAGAACGCCACAATACAAACAAAATAGCCTCTCCCTGGTGGGTGCGATTGCCTTAGGGACGGGGGTCATGATTGGTGCTGGCATTTTTGCCTTGACAGGACAGATGGCCGAAATGACAGGGAAGCTTTTCCCTCTCGCCTTTTTGTCATCGGCGCTGATCGTAGCCTTCAGCGCATACTCTTACGTGAAGATGTCCAATGCCTATCCGTCAGCGGGTGGAATCGGCATGTACCTCCAGAAAGCGTATGGCCCGACACTGCCCACCGCTTTTCATGCACTTTTAATGTATTTTTCCATGGTGATTGCCCAAAGTTTCCTGGCGAGAACGTTTGGGTCCTATACGCTTGAGCTTTTCGATGCAGGAGATAGGTCTTTGCTCGTCCCTTCATTGGGTGTTGCACTACTGCTAACGGCATTTTTAATCAACCTTGCTGCCAATAAGTTAATACAAGGTGTTGCGTCAGTACTTGGGTTCATAAAGATTGGTGGGATTATCCTGTTCGGGGTGGTCGGTGTCATCGTCGCTGACTCCGTCGGCATGAAGACCTCGGCGTCGGCACCTGAAGCATCCTTTACGGGATTTTTGGGTGCTACCGCTTTGGGTATCTTGGCCTTCAAGGGGTTCACGACGATCACTAACAGTGGCTCAGAGATAAAAGATCCGCATAAGAACGTGGGCAGGGCGATAATGATATCGATCAGCCTTTGCGTCGTGATCTATGCATTGGTGGGGTTTGCGGTAGCAAGTAACCTGTCCCTGACTGAAATTATCGAAACACAGGATTACTCGCTAGCGGCTGCTGCGAGGCCGGCTCTTGGAGAGGCCGCTGTCTGGTTCACCGTCATTCTTGCCATGCTGGCCACTGCGGGTGGCATCATTGCCAGTATATTTGCCGTCTCGCGAATGTTGGCAATGCTGACTGAAATGAAGCTGGTGCCGCATCGTCACTTTCACATGCCAGGCAGTATTCAGAAGCATACCTTGGTTTATACGGTCGTGCTTGGTTTGGTCTTGACAGCATTTTTTGATCTTAGCCGCATTGCTGCGCTTGGTATCATTTTCTATTTAATCATGGATATAGGCATTCATTGGGGAGTGTTTCGCCATCTTCGAAAAGAAATTGATGCAAATGCCTCTATATTAGTGGTGGCTATATTGCTTGATGTAATCGTTCTGGCGGGTTTCCTTTGGGTGAAGGCTACGACAGATCCTCTGGTACTTATCGTTGCAGCGGTAATGATGGTGGTTATCTTTTTGGCTGAGCGACTCTTTCTGTTTAGCAAAGGATCCCACAGCTTAAGCGATAACACTCATTCTCATTGATCTTCAAAGAAGAGACGCCCGTTCAGCTGCCCGTCGTCGATAGGACGAGCAGAGTCACTCGTACGGAACGGCTGGATTGTGGTAGGTCCTCACGAAACGTGCTCCGTCTTAGCCAATAATCCTGTGCGATTCACCGCCCAGCGACCTGAGCATCGGGTATGCTCTTGGCCTGTCCATCACTCGGCTGGTCATTGCATAGGAGGCTACTACCCATGTTTTCCCCACGACATATGGCGAGCAGGGCGCTTGTTATCATATTTTCGCTGCTTCCGCCCGCGCTGCTTGCGCAAGACGCCCACATTGGCAGTGTGCGGACGGAGTTCAAGCTACTTGGTCCGAACAGTACCATCGAAGTGGAACGCTTCGATGACCCGAAGGTACAAGGCATCTCTTGCTATATTTCCTATTCCCAGATTGGCGGGATTTCGGGTGCGGTGGGACTTGCTGAGGAGGCCAGTGAGACTAGCGTGGCATGCCGGCAGACCGGAGAGGTTGTCTTCGAGCCCGCCGAAGTGGAGCAGCAAGAGGTGATTTTTACTCAGCGTCGTTCTGTGCTTTTCAAGAACATGCGCGTAGTACGCATGCACGACACGCAAACCCAGACCTTCATATACCTGACGTACAGCACCAAGCTTGTCGATGGCTCGCCGAAGAACGCGATTAGTGCCGTTCACTATGGCGATCTGTAATTGCCTGAGCCGGGGCGGCGCGTAAGAACGCCACCAGCTCATCGCCGTGGTGGACAAGGCTTGCGCTCAAGTCGTGCCCACCTTCTACCAAGCGCAGCGTCACATTAGTTCTCCCGGCGCTCGCAAGCATGTGTGCATCATCAGGCGGAATCACCGTATCACTCTCGCCATGTACCAGGAGCACCGGGCAGCGAATCCTGCCCAGCGTATTCACTGGTGCGATTGCATCGAAGCGGTGGCCGATCACATGCTCGACGTAGCGCAGCACGTACCAGCCCAACGGGAAAAACGGCAGGCCTTTCTGCGCTAGCCAGCGGCGCATCATGCTATCCGGGTGGGCAAAGCTTGCCAGACTCACCACGGCGGCAATATCGTCGCGGCGTGAGGCGGCGAGAAGCGTCGCCGCCGCTCCCACCGAGTGGCCGATCAGCGCGGTGGGAAGCGCAGCTTGCGTCTGTTTCAACCAGGCAAGTGCCGCATCGATATCTTCGGCAAAGCGCGGCATGGAAGAGAACGTATCGCTGTCGCTGTCGCCATGATTGCGGACATCAAATAGCAGCACATTCCAGCCGGCTTCAAGCAACAGCGGTGCAAGTGGCAGTAGGGTGGCACGGTTCGCACCCCAGCCATGGGTCAGCACCACATGGCCTCGAGGCCATGCCGCGGGTAGCCACCAGCCCTCCAGCCACCGTCCGCGTTGAGTGGCAAAGCGCGCCGCTTCACCGTGTAGTCGATGTGCTTCCAGCGTTGTTGCCACCGGCTCCCTTGGAGCGGCAAGCTCTCGCTGTAGGCGGCGATGAAAGCGCCTTCGCAGCGTCACCCCTCCTGCAACACCGCCCGCCAATATGCTCGCCACATAAAACCATATGCTCACTTTCACCTCCTGATTCAAGCGAGAATTGTAGTTGCTGCAAGGCATAACGTTAGCTATATCGTGTCAGCTTGCTTCGCTTGAGCCCACATAAAAAAGCCACCGGAATCATCAGGGTGATGCCAAGAGCGCGAACACGAGATTTTCTTCCACTGCCAGCTCTCCTCCGTCATTTTCGACTAGACTTGAGTCAAACCGCTGGTTCCTTTCAGGAGTGGCACGGTTGTCATCGCGCTTCTGGATGGTCATGGTCTCTGTCGGAGCTTTCATAAGTGGAATTCAAGGATTACTACCAAGTGCTCGGGGTGGCGAAGACCGCGACGACCGAGGAAATCAAGAAAGCCTACCGCAAGCTGGCGCGTAAGTTTCATCCCGACGTCAGCAAGGAGCCTGAAGCCGAACAGCGTATGCAAGAGCTTAATGAGGCCAAGGCAGTGCTGTCCGATCCGGAGAAGCGTCTCGCCTATGACCAGCTGGCTCAGCAATATCGGTCGGGACAGGATTTTCAGCCGCCCCCTGACTGGGATGCGGGCTTCGAGTTCAGCGGGCGTGGTTTTGAGGAGGCCGATTTCGGTGAGTTCAGTGACTTCTTTGCCAACCTGTTTGGTCAAGGTGGCCGGGCAGGGCGAAGGAGCCGCAGCTATCAGATGCGCGGCGAGGACCGTCACGCCAAGATCAATATCGACCTGGCAGATGCTTTCCATGGCGCGACCCGGGCGATCACTCTGCAAGTGCCCGAGCTTGATGCGCAAGGCCATGTGGTTTCCAGGGAACACACCCTGAGCGTGCGTATCCCCAAGGGCGTCAAGGAGGGCCAGCATATTCGCCTGACGGGGCAGGGCAGTCCCGGTGTTGGAGGTGGCCCGGCGGGTGACCTGTATCTGGAAATTCACTTCACGCCGGATTCGCGTTATCGGGTCGAGGGGCGGGATGTACATCAAAGAGTACCGGTGACACCTTGGGAGGCCGCTCTGGGGGCCAGTATCGAAACCCCGACTCCCTCGGGAATGGTGAAGCTTAAGGTGCCTGCCGGGTCACAGACCGGTCGCAGATTGCGCCTGAAGGGGCGGGGTATCCCAGGGCCGGAGCCGGGTGATCTTTATGTGGAACTCGAGGTGGTACTGCCCCCGGCCGATACCGACAAGGCACGCGAACTGTATAAGACTATGGCGCATGAACTCGCTTTCGACCCGCGCCAACGCAGGGGAGGTTAGGACATGGTGCAGCAGCGTATCATCAGAGGCGAACTGATCGATGAGGCGACCCTGACCCTCGAGGATCTGGCTCGTGCCTGCTCGGTGGAAACCGATTGGGTCGTCGAGCGTATCGAGAGCGGTCTGCTGGCCGATGGTTCGCCCTATATGGCGAGCTGGCGCTTCACCAGTCATGACCTGACCCGTGCCCGACGGCTGAGTCAGCTGGAGCGTGACTTCGAGGCAGCGCCCGAGCTCGCCGCCTTGGCGACCGACCTGATCGAGGAGAACCAGCGCCTGAGGGATCGCTTGCGGGCTGCGGGACTGGTTGATGACTAGGTGTTTGGTCCCGAAGAGTCAAGCTCGAGACAAGCCGCTGGCGCGTCGTGACATGCCAGCGGCCGAGCGTCAGAGGGTTTCCAGTGCCAGTGCGATGCCCTGACCGCCGCCGATACACAAAGTGACGATGCCGCGGTGTTCGCCGTTACGCTGCATGGCATGTAACAGCCGTGTGGTCAGAACCGCGCCGGTGGCACCAATCGGATGGCCGTGAGCGATAGCGCCGCCCTCCACGTTGACGATCTCTTCCGGCAGGCCGAGTTCGCGCTGGCAGGCCAAGGCAATGGCGGCGAAGGCCTCGTTGATCTCCACCCGGTCCAGATCATCCACCGACCAGCCGGCGCGCTCAAGCGCCTGCTTGACTGCCGGTACCGGGCCGATGCCGAAGTAGCCAGGCTCCACGGCGCTGATGCCGAAAGCCACCAGGCGGGCCACGGGGGTGAGGCCCTGCTGCTCGGCCCAGTCGCGTTCGGCAACGATCATCGCCGCCGCGCCGCTGTTTAGACCGGGGGAATTACCTGCGGTGATGGTACCTTCTTTACGAAAAGCGGGCTTCATCTTACCCAGCGATTCCAGGGTGATATCCGGGCGGTTGTGCTCGTCGCGGGCGAAGGTGGTGGTACCCTTGCGGCTAGTGAGTTCCACCCCGGCAATTTCAGCATCGAAGTGGCCGGCTTCCTGGGCCTTGGAGAAGCGCTGCTGAGAGCGCAGCGCCCAAATGTCCTGGTCTTCGCGGGAGATGCTGTAGCGGCTCACTAGATCTTCGGTATGCCAGCCGGAGTGCTTGCCGCTGAAGGCGTCGTTGAGGCCGTCAAGCAGCATAGTATCGTGCATGGTCACGTCGCCCATGCGTGCGCCCCAGCGCCCCTGGGGCATCACGTAGGGTGCGCGGTCCATGTTCTCCATGCCGCCGGCAATCGCGCAGTCAGCCATGCCGCTCCAGACCTCCATGGCCGCACTGACCACTGCCTGGGCGCCGGAACCGCAGACCCGATTGACGGTAAGCGCCGGGATTTCCACGGGAAGCCCTCCGCCAATGCCGGCCTGACGGCCCGAGTTCATGCGACAGCCCGCCTGAATCACGTGACCCATCACCAGCGAATCCACCTTCTCGGCGGCAAGCCCGGCGCGGGAAAGGGTCTCCTGAATGACCTGTGCGCCCAGGTCGGTGGCGGGGGTGTCCTTGAGGCTGCCGCCATAGGTGCCGATGGCCGTGCGGACGGGATGGCAGATGACGACGTCGCGAGTTGACATAAATACTCCTCTAATCGTTTGGGTAAACGGCCGGAGCGGCCGCAGATCAGGACATTTCACCTATAGCACTGAGTTGGCGCCGAGGCCATGGCAGGCCAGCCAGTGCCGGCGTCAGAACGAAGTCAGCCGCCGAACTTTTCATTTTCGCCCAGGTTCGGGGTAGCGTCTTTCTTGACGTTGGCCTTGGCGATCTCATAGAGCTGGAACGTCTTGCTCTCTTTGGCCTTCCAGTGCTCACCCATCTGTACCTTGATTTCCAGTAAAGCCACGTCCGGGTCGTCCTTGCCTTCAGGGAACCAGGCCCCGATGAAGGGGTTCCAGTATTTTTCGATCAGCTCGCGGTCATCGGTGAGGTTGGCCTGGCCCGAGAGCGACACGTACACGCCTTCTTCCTGATCGGAGAAGCTGAGGCAGACGTCGTGATCACTGGCGGTTTCAAAGACCTTCTCGGCACTGCGGCGGGTGAAGAACCACAGGGTGCCATCATATTCATCCTGAACCAGGTGCATCGGCCGGGCACGAGGCATATCGCCATCCAGCGTAACCAGCATGCCGACTTTGATATCCTTGATCATCTTCCAGATCTTCTGCTTGTGCTCAGGACTGGACATAGCTTCAATCTCCTGTCGAATACGGTGCGGCGAATAGGAAATGACGATGCTAATGCTAATGCATTGAACATCACTAGAATCAGCCTAGTTACCATTATTAACCTCGGCAAACCGAAGGGCGCGAGTATGCAATCACTATTAAACGAAAAAACGCAGGTCACCGAGGCGGCACTGAAAGCCATTGCCCACATGCCCACCGCCAGCCTGTCGGCGTTGATGGATGAGGCCTTCATTCGTCGCCTGAGCGATGCCGATCTCATGCGGGTCGCGGTGCTGCTGGCGCGCAAAAGTTATGACGAGGGCGGCTGTCCCATCGGCGCGGTGATTATCGATAACGTGACGCGGCGGATTGTTGGCAAGGGGCATAACACCCTGGTGCAGGAGAACCATCCTTACAACCATGGAGAGACCGCTGCCATGCGCGATGCGGGCCGACTCGACTTCAGCCAGACGACCCTGTTCACCTCCTTGAGCCCCTGCGAGATCTGCGCCACGCTGCTGCATATGCGCGGCGTCTCGCGTGTTGTGGTGGGCGATATCACCAATGCCGCGGGCACGGAAGCGCTGCTGCGCGAGAAGGGAGTTCAGGTCGATATTTTGGAAGACACCCAAGGTATTACACTCTACGCGCGCTTCCGCGAAGAAAATCCTGAGCTTGAGCGTGAAGACTGGAAGGGTATGCGGTAAGAAAGTATGCGACCGGTGAACACACCTTCCACTGAACCGCGATTTCCTTGACGGTAGGTGTCCACCTATTTCTTAGTGGACACTACCATGACCGAATTAAGCGTGTTGGAAGCGCCCCGCAAGCGCCGCCGTTACAGTCCAGAATTCAAAGCCAGTATTATATCAACGCCTGCCCACAGGCCGGCGCCTCAGTGGCCAGCATCGCGTTAGAGAATGCATTGAACGCCAACCTAGTACACAAGTGGATTCGTGAAGCGCGCCGACAGACGCCCAGAAATGATCCGCGCGCGTTCGATCCAGTGCCAGTATCAGGCACGTCCGCACCGGAAACTACTCAGCATAATAGTCGGACAGACTATATTCGCCTATTGATACCGAGGGCTAACGGCGTCGTAACAGTCGAATGGCCAGTATCTGATCAACAGGGCTGCCGGGCGTTGCTGAAGGATTTGCTATCGTGATCTGTATTGACGAAATCTGGTTGGTTACCGAGCCGCTTGACATGCGCGCTGGCCCGGATACAGCCCTGGCTCGGGTCGTGAAGGTGTTTGGCGCCGCTCGGCCGCATTGCGCTTATCTGTTTGCTAACCGCCGCGGTAACCGCATGAAAGTGCTGGTTCATGATGGACTGGGTATCTGGCTGTGTGCCCGGCGTCTGAAGCAGGGTAAGTTCCACTGGGCTGAGACGTGGCGGAGAGACCGGATTGAGTTATCAGCGGAACAGGTCGTGACATTGGTACAAGGCCTCCCCTGGCAGCGTCTCGGTGCCAACGGGGTTATCTTAACGCTCTGACCTCTCCGGCCAGAAAGGGCATAGAACCTCCTGATCTGCTATTCGCGGATCTGCTAATCCCGCTATTTCTCAAGGGCTGGCATACTCAGCATATGACTATGCCACTCGATCTGTCTCAGCTCTCTCCCGATCAACTCCGCCGAGTGGGTCGGCCTATGCGGCCTACGGCTTCAGCTCCTCGTCGATGCGCTGCGTGATCTGCTACTTAAAGAGCCGGTGCTGCATGCTGACGAGACGCCGGTCCCGATGCTGGCACCGGGTAAAAAGAAGACCCATCGCACCTACCTCTGGGCCTATGCCACCACGCCTTACACAGAGTTGAAGGCGGTGGTCTACGACTTCAGTGAAGGACGCGGTGGTCACCATGCTCGCGACTTCCTGGGTGAATGGCGAGGCAAGTTGGTCTGCGACGACTATGGTGGCTACAGACAGAGCTTTGCCGGCGTCACCGAGATCGGCTGCATGGCTCATGCACGGTGCAAGTTCGTTGATCTGCACGTTACTGAAAAGAGCCAGATCGCCGAGCAGGCCATCGACCTGATCGGTCAGCTCTACCAGATAGAGCGTGAGGTCAAATCGCTCACCGCGGAAGAACGCCAACGGCTACGCGATACCAGAGCGAGGCCTATCGCCGACACGCTATACCGCTGGATGCTGGCTCATCGCGAGAAAGTGCCGGAGGGCTCAGCAATGGCGAAAGCGATGGACTACAGCCTGAAACGCTGGGCAGCCCTGACGCGCTACCTGGATGACGGCCGGTTGCCTATCGATAATAATCGGATAGAGAATCTGATCCGTCCCCGGCACAGGGGCGCCGCAACTGGTTGTTCGCCGGCTCACTGCGCAGCGGCCAGCATCATGAGCCTGATCCAGTCGACCAAGCTGAACAGGCATGATCCTTACGCCTATCTGAAGGATGTCATGACGCGTCTACCGACGCAGAAGAACAGAGCCATAGACGAGCTATTGCCCCACAACTGGAAACCGGCTATACCTGACAATGCGTGATGGCTAAACTCTTACGTTAAAAATAATCATCTATAGTGACGAGTAAAACGTATTACCACCTCCTGCTTCATAGGTGAAAAAATCATGAAAAAAATAGTGCTTCATGTCGTCACATTTATTGGCGCTCTTTCATGTTTCGGATCGGTAAATGCGACGGAGGCGAGAACCCCTCTCGTTCCGCTTCCTTCTATCGACGATTTTACGGATGGCGATGGTTGGGGCTTTGGGCTTGGGCTGGGCGTTGAATACGAGACTGCTTATGAGGGTTCGGACGAATTCGAGTTTGAGATCGACCCGGCTGGGGGTGTTCAGTGGCGAACTGGTGAACACATTTTTTTCTGGGCAGGTGAAGCAATTGGGTGGCGGACATTGGCCAAGGATGCCTGGTTGTTTCAAGCCTCAGTAGGCTACGAAGAGGGCCGTGAAGAGGGTGATTCAGAAGATGGCAGACTGGATGGGTTAGGCGAATCGAATTCTGGAGCGACATTGCTGTTGGAAGTGCGTCATGCCCTTGCAGAAGATTGGCGTTACTTTTTAGATGGCCGTGTATTAACAGGAGAAATCGGTACGCTAGGGATTTTCGGCGCAGGAACTTGTTTGGGTTGCGAACCTAACGGCACGGGCTGGGAAGTTGGCGCTGCTGTCACTTTCCACGATGGTAAGTTAGCCAACCGGGACTTTGGTGTGAACACACAGCAATCCATAGATTCAGGTCTTACAGAAACCGATGTTGATAGCGGGTATAGATCAACTGGTGTCAATGTTAACTATCGAAATTACTTGAACGAAAACTGGCAGATTTTCGGTGAAGCTCTTTACGAAGCCTATGGGAGTGACGTTTCAGATAGCCCCATATCTCGGAATGATTATGAAGCGGAGATCGGTGTTGGCTTCATTTATGTTTTTTGATGTTCCCCCTCTATCAGCCTAGTTTTCCAGTTGGCGATTTCGCCTGAATTTCACTAGCGGGGGTGGCATGGGATCATTCATGCCACGTTATTCTGAAGAACGTAAAGCCGCAGTGCTGAAGAAGCTGTTGCCTCCACAGAACCGAAGGGACCTGTCGGTGTCGGCCGAGGAAGGTATATCCGACGTGACTCTGTATAGTTGGCTGAAACACTGTCGACAACAGGGCATGCCCATGCCAGGTAATCGCACCACCGGGGAAGACTGGTCCCCCGAAGCCAGGCTTGCCTTTGTAGTGGAAACGGCCGACCAGCCCCATAAACTCACACAGGCCGAGGAGCTGGCTATTCTGAGCGCCTGCAATCAACCCCGGTATCGGAGTTTGCCACAGTCACAGATTGTGCCGTCACTGGTTGACAAAGGCGTTTATCTGGCAACTGAATCATCGGGGGCGCATGAAGCCGCCCCGCAAAGTGCTGAAGTCGACCAGCTTCACCGCTTCACCGGGAAAGGCCCTAACCAGGTTTGGGGCTATGACATCAGTTACTGTCCATCAGCGGTGCGTGGCCAGCACTGGTATCTGTACCTGATCATGGACATCTACAGCCGCAAGATCATTGCCTCGGAAATCCATGAAGCCGAGTCCGGTGAACTGGCACAAAAAGCTGGTTGAGCGTGCTCTGCTGCGGGAAGGCTGCTGGCACAATCCACCGGTATTGCACTTCGACAATGCCGTCCACCACGAGTGGACACTATCCTGACGGCCCGCAGTGCCAGGCTCAAGATGGGATTGCCGGACGCTTACGTAAGAAAGGCTAGCGCTGGGGGAATAAACGGACGGAGGAAAATGCTGGTCTGTCGCCTGAAGCTCATGCGATTTTTTGCGGCTCAAGGCGGTCAAAAAATGTGGGCACAGAGAAGATCGAAAAACCAAGCAAAAAAAAGGCAGACCAGTAAGTGACTGATCTGCCTTTCAAAATAATGGTAGCGGGGACCGGATTTGAACCGATGACCTTCGGGTTATGAGCCCGACGAGCTACCAAACTGCTCCACCCCGCATCAACGTGAGATGCATACTACTCTTTTTCTGGATTATGTCAAGCGTGGCTTTAAAACGATTAGCTTATGGTAGTTGCTTTCATTCTGCTGCAACATGGTGATGTTAGGACTATGCTTAATTTACAAATGTGAAAAACTATAACGTTGCGGTCGTTGGGGCCTCATTAGAATCAGGGCATCGACCGCCAAGATTGTAATAAAAAGGCGCTTGAGCGCTTTTCACTAGAATGGCTTGCCAGCAAGCAACATGTTGCCAAGCCATGAGTCATTATCAGGGAGGTAGTCAATGGCAAATCAAGTCCCCGTCGCCTGGGTAACTGGTGGAACTGGTGGTATCGGTACGGCAATTTGTCGTTCTTTGGCGGATGCGGGTTTTCAGGTGGTTGCGGGGTACCATAACCCGGATAAGGCTAAAACCTGGCTGGAGACACAAAAAGCCGATGGCTATACCAACATCGCTCTTTCCGGTATCGATCTTTCCGACCATGATGCCTGTCTCGAAGGTGCCCGTGAGATCAACGAAACGCATGGCCCTATCCAAGTGCTGGTCAATTGTGCCGGCATCACCCGCGACGGCACCATGAAGCGTATGACTTACGACCAATGGTACCAAGTCATTGATACCAACCTTAATAGCGTTTTCAACACCTGCCGTGGTGTGGTTGAGTCGATGCTTGAGCAAAACTACGGGAGGATTATCAATATTTCCTCGATCAATGGGCGCAAGGGCCAGTTCGGCCAGGTTAACTATGCGGCTGCCAAAGCCGGTATGCATGGCCTGACGATGTCGTTGGCTCAGGAAACCGCCACCAAGGGTATTACCGTGAACACGGTATCGCCTGGCTATATTGCGACAGACATGATCATGAAGATTCCCGAAAAAGTCCGGGAAACCATTCGTGAAGGTATTCCCATCAAGCGCTTCGGTACACCGGAAGAAATCGGCCGTCTGGTTGCGTTTCTTGCTCACGAAGATTCGGGCTTCATTACCGGGGCCAATATCGATATCAACGGCGGCCAGTTCATGGGCTGAATCGGTACACCAGCTTTTTCGCTGCATAAAAAACGGGAGGCCTGGCCTCCCGTTTTGCTGTCTTGCTTTTCCTTCAAGGCGGAGGTAAACGGACCAGGCGGCCAAGAAGTTCATCCAATTCGGCGGCTTCGTCTTGCCATAGCGCCTCGGAGATGGGGCCAATGGCGAGAAGTTCAGCAAGCACATCGGTCAGCTCGGAGGCGGGAGTAAGAGGCTGAACGAGGCCTTCGTTGAGCCTTTCCACTTGAATCGCCAGGCGTAGTGGCTCATCGCGTTGACGTACCCGGCCCATGGCCAGTAATGACAAGTGCACCCGATTGCGAGCCAGTGCTTCTTCGACCTCGGGCATGATGCTATCCAGGGAGGTGTTACTGGCGTCTCGGCGTGCCTTGTTGCGCTTCTCGTGAGCGGCCTGGAAGGATGGCTTTAGCGGGACGGTGACAACCGCTTGAGCGATGACCTCCTGAGTAACGTTATGGTTGATAAACGCTGCATCCGCTGCCAGATGCGCATTGAGCAAGGGATATAGCTCGCGCCAGTATTGTACGATCTCGCCCACCTCCAGCCGATTCAAGTGTTCGCGTCTTGTGCGTACGATCCCGCTGAGCCGCCGCTGCATGCCTTCACCACGTCGATTGCGCGGCAGTGGCTCAAGTGTGGCAGCCTCCTTGAGTATATCCTCTAGAATTTCGACTTCGCTGGCCTCCCTGGGTTGCCAGCTGTCCAGGCGCTCGATTAGTTGCTGCATGGCATCCAGCTGGTCTTGCTGCGGCTTGGCTTGTTGGGCCTGGGCGGCGTCGCGCAGCATAAATATTTGATCACACAGCTGGCGAAATTCCTGCCATAACGTTTGTTCTTCTCCTTTGGGAGCGCGCCCCAGCGAGCGCCATTGCTTTTGTAGTGCCTTGGCTTGTGTGGCGCGCTCCGGAGGTGCCAATGTCTCGTCACTCAAGAGGTGACGAGTGGCCTCGATCAGATCGCGTTTGGTGGTGGCAATTGTATGCGCGCGTTGATCAATCAGCGCCTGAAGGTGGTGGCGAACCTTGCCGAAACGTCGTCCAATGGTCTCGGCCTGCTCACGAGGTACCGGTGAATAATGCCGCCATTGCTGGCGCGCCTTGTCGCGAATCTGACGCAATACATCCGGGTCTGCATCTTCAGCAGGTTGAGCGAGCAGCGTTTCGAGCTGTTCACACAAGGCTTCACGCGCCATGAGATTCTGCTGACGCTCCTCTGCCAAACCTTTACGCCAAGGCGCCAGGCGGGCTTGAATACGGTCCGAGGAGTGACGAAAGCGAGCAGACTGTTCACGATTGGCCGCCGCATCGCCCAAGTCTCTCCACTCCTTTACCAGTTGACGATGACGACGGTCTAGGGCCGCTTCGTCCATTGCCGTGTCGTTAGCCAAGGCATCGATCAACTCACACAGCTGTTCACGTTTGGGGCCGGCAACGAATCCTCGCCAGTCACGCAATTCAGCCAGTCGAGCCCCAAGTTTCTTAAGCCTGTTTTTCAATGGCCGGCTGCTGTTGCGAGAAGATAATGCTTCGATTTGGGGCTTGATGCGTTGATGTAATCTGCTGGCACTCTTGAAGGCGCCGCGTTCGAGAAACTGTTCAAAGCTGTCAAGTTGCTCGGCAAGACTATCGAGCTTTTCAGTGGCAGTGGCATCCGTTTGCTCGCCTTGTGAGGATGCCAAGGCTTCTCTGGCGCGAACGAGCAGTGCCGGGGGCGTCAGGTGTTCCGGCCATTGGCTCTGTTTGGTCAGCGCCTGTAATGCCTTGAGGTCATGCTCGGTCAGCGCATTTTCCACTTCCTTGGCAAGCAGTTGCCAGCGTTCCCATGCGTGATAACAGCGCTCGTAGTCGTGCATCATGCGGGTATAACGTTGTTGCTGCTGCTCGCTGGCAGGATGAATGTCGGAGAGCGCTTGCCAGCGATGAGCCAGAAGCTGCTTCTGGGAACGCAAGCTGGCAATGTCCTGCGTCATCAGGGTGGCACCGTGACAGATGCTTTCCAGGCTTTCTTCTATTCCTTCAAGGAGTTCGTCACGGGTCTGGTTGGCGTCTTCCTGGCGCTGTTGATCGACCAGGCGTGCTTGTTCCTGGGCTTCGTGATCGCGCAACGTCTTGCGACAGGTCAGGCAAGCATCCTGGTAACGGGCCTCCTGGGTAGAATCGGGAGACGCCTTGAGAGCCTCCCACTCACGCTGCAGATGACGAAAACGTCCCCCATAAAGAGGCTCCCAAGCCATACGAGCATGCTGCTCCAGGCGGGTCAGCAAGGTTTCACGCTGCTGATATTGGTCATGAAACCATTGGCTGTCGGCCCGTAGCCGTGTAAGACGCTCACGGGCGGTGCGTATTACCTGGCGATCACGCCGAGCCTCCTTGAGCAGGCGCTTGAGGTCAGCTTCCTCATGCAGGCGTTCGGCAGCACTGTGGCGCACCAGCGCTACTCCGTTATGGCAAGCTTGATAAATAAGATCATCAGGCGCACTAAGTTGGGCCAAGGCCGCCAGACGCAAATCGAGATTGTCACCCTGCAGCACTACGGTGTTGAGCAAACGTGCATCGGTGATAGTCTCGATCAGCGCTTGACGACTGGCGAGATCAGCGTGCCCTGTCTGACCGCAAAGCTGACGGCTCACCTCGGCAAACCAGGCCTCATTATCTATTTGAGCAGCGTACCCATCAAGCAGTGCCTGAAGATCGACTAATGCCACCAAGGCTGCCAGCCGGATGTTACTGTCTTCATCTTGGGCTAGGTGCTGAAGTGCCTGGCGTTGTTCGGGGCGCTGGGGGTCAAGCCGTGCTAATGCCTCGCGGCGTACGGCGGCGTCGGGGTGTTGCCAGCGTGGGGCAAACAGGCGTCTTAACAGTCCGTGCATGAATCATCCTGCTGAGGAACACGTAGCGTGAAAAAATGACAAGCCGAGCATTTGTTACATTCAGCGGTTGCAGTCGTTGGCGCTGTCGCTTAGCTTTGCCTTACTGGGTAGTGCTTAAGAAAGCCTCTAAGAAAATGAGAATGCCAAACTTGGCATTGCCTGGATTGAAATCCAAGCCTTACGATGGCTTTCAATGCACTACGCTTATTTTATCTGAGCTTGATTTTACCTGAACATGACGTGGAGTTCGGCAATGAGCCTAAAAATGGATAGCGCCACCATGGCCTTTACCTTCAAAGGCGGCATGTTGCCGATGACTATCATGGAGTTAAACAGTGCCGACCCGGAGCGCATCCGCCGCCAATTAGCCGGTAAGCTGACCCAGTCGCCAGCATTTTTCCAGCATACACCGGTGGTGCTCAGTGTGGAAAAACTGAATGAGCCGCACTTGGCGCTTGAACGTATCTGTGCCGTGTGCCGCGACCACAAACTGCTTCCCGTCGCCGTCAAGGGAGGAGCTGAACCCGTCAAGCAATCGGCCTGGGCACTCGGGTTGGGCTGGTTTCCTTCCAGTGATGGCGGTCGTGGGCGAATCCTGGAAACCGTGGATACTGAAAACAGCAAGCCCACGGAGCCGCTTCCCGCACCGCAAGCTGCGAGTGGCGAATTAGCCGCTACGCGTCTTTATCGTGGCACGGTACGTTCCGGCCAGCAGGTGAGCGCCGCCGAGGGTGACCTGGTGGTGGTCGGGGCGGTCAATGCGGGTGCCGAGGTGCTGGCAGCAGGCAATATTCATGTTTATGGTGCATTGCGAGGGCGTGCACTGGCGGGTATCCATGGTGATTTATCAGCAGGTGTTTACTGCCGGGAACTGCATGCCGAACTACTGTCGGTAGGAGGCAATTACAAACGCTTGGAAGACATTGATTCAAGACTGCTTGGGGCACCTGCAGAAGTACATTACTCGGCCGAGCAGCTAGAAATTCGACCGTTGGTATAATAGCGAAAGACTTATAAAGTAAGGATCCATATCTTGGCCAAGATTATTGTAGTTACCTCCGGTAAAGGGGGTGTTGGAAAAACCACGAGTGCAGCAGCCATTGCCACCGGCCTTGCCCTGCGTGGCAAAAAAACAGTGGTCATCGATTTCGATGTGGGGCTGCGTAACCTTGATTTGATCATGGGGTGTGAGCGCCGGGTGGTTTATGACCTGGTTAATGTGATCCAGGGAGAAGCAGGACTCAATCAGGCGCTGATCCGTGACAAGCGTGTCGAAAACCTTTTTATCCTGCCCGCTTCCCAGACACGCGACAAGGATGCCCTGACACAGGAAGGCGTTGAGGAGGTTCTCGATACACTGAAAGAAACGTTCGACTATATCCTGTGTGACTCCCCGGCAGGTATCGAACGAGGCGCTCAATTGGCGATGTATTACGCCGACGAAGCCATTGTAGTCACCAACCCGGAAGTTTCCTCGGTGCGTGACTCGGATCGTATTCTGGGGTTGTTGTCATCCAAGACGCGACGTGCCGTGCAAGGCGATGATCCGATCAAGGAGCATCTATTGGTTACCCGCTACAACCCGGAGCGCGTGACCCAAGGCGATATGCTGACACTGGATGATATCCGGGAAATCCTGGCGATCAATCTATTGGGGCTGATTCCGGAGTCCGATGCGGTGTTGCGGGCTTCCAACCAGGGCGTACCTGTGACGCATGATGCAGATAGCGATGCCGGCCAGGCGTATACCGATACCGTGTCGCGGTTACTCGGTGAAGACGTACCGCTGCGCTTTCATGAGTGGCAGAAAAAAGGACTGCTGAGCCGTATGTTTGGGGGAGGTCGTCGATGAAACTGCTGGAGTTTTTGAAGCGTGAGCGCAAAAAGTCGGCCTCGGTAGCCAAGGAGCGCCTACAGATCATCGTGGCTCACCAGCGTAGTCAGCGGGGCCAGCCGGATTATATGCCGATGCTCGAGCGTGAATTATTGGAGGTTATCCGTCGTTATGTGCATGTGGGGGACGATGCCATTCAGATCTCGCTGGATAGCGAAGATAACTGCTCGGTGCTCGAGTTGAACGTGACCTTGCCTAAAAGTGAAAGGGATTGAGCCGGATGGCCGGGTGAGTTGGGTGATAACCGAACGCAAGGGGTGTGCTAGGCTTGGGGTTTTATTTGCCTAGCGGAGTGCTTAGTTCATGGCGCCGACCAATGCCGCCCCGGTCAGTTACCTGTGGCACGATTATGAAACCTTCGGGGCTGATCCTCGCCGCGACCGCCCGGCTCAGTTTGCGGCCATCCGCACGGATGCCGACTTCAATGAAATAGGCGAGCCTCTCGAGCTTTACTGCAAGCCTGCCGATGATGACCTGCCGCATCCAGTCGCTTGCCTGATCACCGGGATTACACCCCAGAAGGCCCGTCGCCACGGCCTGCCGGAAACCGAGTTCGCCGGGCGCATTCTGGAGTGCATGAGCGAACCCGGCACCTGCGTGGTGGGGTACAACAGTTTGCGGTTCGACGATGAAGTCAGCCGTCAGCTGTTTTACCGTAATTTCATCGATCCTTATGCGCGTGAATGGCAAAACGGCAACTCGCGCTGGGATCTGATCGATGTGGTAAGAGCCTTTTATGCCTTGCGTCCTGAGGGAATCCAATGGCCGCTGCGCGAAGATGGGGCTCCCAGTTTCAAGCTTGAACATCTTACCCAGGCCAATGGCATCGCCCATGAAGGCGCTCACGACGCCTTGGCGGATGTGCGCGCCACGATTGCCTTGGCGCGTTTGCTCAAGGCAAGCAATCCCAAGCTGTTCGACTATCTTCTGGGGTTACGTGGCAAGCGTGCCGTGGCGCGGCAAGTGGACTTGCCCGGCGGCAAGCCGCTGCTGCACATCTCGCGTCGCTATCCGGCTGCGCGAGCTTGTGGTGCCCTGGTGCTGCCTTTGGCGGAACATCCTACCAATGCTAACGGGATTATTGTTTACGATTTGAGCGTCGACCCCGCCGATCTCATGGCGTTGAGCGCCGAGCAAATCCGCGAGCGAGTATTCGTCAGCCAGCAAGACCTGGCGGAAGGCGACACGCGCATTCCGCTCAAGGTGATTCATCTCAACAAATGTCCGGTCGTGTTCCCCGCGGGGGCCTTGAAGGATGTGTCCGGCTCGCAGCAGGGCGAGTATGGCGACATCGTGAAGCGCCTGGGGCTGGATATGGCGATGTGCCGTGCGCACTGGAAAACCTTGCGCGAGGCGAGCGGCGTGGCGGCGAAGGTCATCGAAGTGTTCAACGCCCCTTACGCAGAGGAAATTCACGACCCGGACCTGATGCTCTATTCGGGTGGGTTTTTCTCGCCAGCGGACCGTCGGGAAATGCAGGCGGTGCGCGCAACGCCGCCCTGGGGCCTGGTGGGTAAGCGCTTTGCGTTCCAGGATTCACGGCTGGAGGAAATGCTGTTTCGCTATCGCGCCCGAAACTATCCGGAAACCCTGGAAGGTGAAGAGCTCACCCAGTGGGAAACCTTTCGCTGGACGCGCATGAATGACAGCGCCCTGGCCGGGTTTACCTTGAAGGACTTCGCCCGTGAAATAGCGCGTTACAATCAGCAGCCGCTCAGTCAATACGAGCGACAGATTCTGGAAGAGCTGGTGATGTACGTCGAATCGATCATGCCGGCCCAAGCCTTCGATGCGTGAAGGCTTGGGCCGGTGGGTCATTGCGTTTAATCGTCAGCGCTTGGCAGGGGTGGGCGAGACTCGCGGAATTCCTGCAGCTCACTGGGAGTGACACCTGGGTCGAAGCGGATATCCAGCGACTGTTCGAGCAGTGAAGGCCACAACGTCTGCAGCGTATCCACGCTCACCTCCAGGGCCCGAGCGGCATGTTGTTCGCGTCGCTCGAAATTGATCTCATCAAGAGCCGTGGCTTGCCAGTAGCGATTGGCCAAGCTGCCGAGGCTGGTAGCGCGTTGCTGCAATTGGTCATGCACCGCTTGGCGATACGGTGCCAGATCGGCCTCGTCAAGAGCTACGAGGCGTGTCCCAGTGTTTTTCAGAAAGGTATCTATATGCTCGGCGATTCCGGCGCTATCCACGTCCGAGGACTGCACCATCAAGGCAATTCCCGGGGCGTCGAGTAGGGGGGAGTAGCCGGCATTGACTACATAGCCCAGTTGTTGTTCAGTGCGTAGACGCTGATAGAAGGGTGTGTCCAGCCATTGGCCGAGCACGCTCAACGCTGCCTGCTCCTGAAGCGAGCGTTCATTGCCCTGCAGGTAACGCAGCACCAGAGACTCATTGCGCTCACTGTGGGGGTGCAATAGCGGGGCGTCATCGCCTACCGCAAGCGGGGTCAAGGATGGGATGTCGCGTCGCGTCAGACGCGGCAACAACATGGCCCTTAGCTGTTTGGCTTGCGCCTGGGCCTGCTCGGGCGTCAGGTTGCCCACCGCCATTGCATCGACATAGAGCCCATCGACAAAGCGCTGACGAAAATCTTCCAGGTTGTGCAGGGTCAAGACATCGCTGGCTTCCAGCAGCGCTTCGGTAGACCATTGGGGACGAATCAATGCCTCGCTCAGGGTGTCGCTCGCCTGACGGTAGAGGGCGTCCTGGGGGGCGTTCTGCCATTGCTGCTGGTAGCGGTAGCGCACACGCTTGAAGGTGGCGGGATCGATATGGCCTTCCTTGAGTTGGGTGATCACCTCTTCCATCAAGGGCGCCTGTCCATCGCGCCAGCCGGAAAAAGCCAGCGTCATGCCGCGAGCATGCGCATAGGCATTCATCGAGTGGCCGGCTATCCGTGCCGGATAAAGCCGCTCGTTAAGGCTATCGTTGAGCCAGCCGGCGAGTAGCCGGGCGAGCACCGCTTCTTCCGCGGAGTGGCTGACGCTGGGGTGTTGCAGGCTAAGGCGCCATTCGACCTTGGGCGTGTTGAAACTATCGTTTTGCAAGTGCCAGAAGGCGAAGGAAGGCGTGTCGATCAAGGCCGTCGGCTTGTCACCCTGCCCTTCGATAATTTCCAGGTTTTCAGCGATAAAGGGGTTGGGCTCGGGCAGGGCCAGGCCGGTCAAGGCCTCTCTAGTGGCGATGCTCTCGACCTCGTCCCAAGGAGCCTGGAACCAGGGGGAAATGCTATCGCCTTCCACGTCAGGGCCGCTATAGAGACGAATCAGCGTCTCCGGGCGTAAGGCATCTGCGTAGGCTTTAGTGCGTTCAGGGGTAAAGCCCTCCATGCGGTAGGGGGCGTACTGCACATCCTTCAGCGGATAACGCGACAGATTCATCGCCAGATGGGTGGCTTCCTGTTGAGGCGCACCGCGTTGCTGAAAACGAAACGCCTGTTCGGCAAGCCGGGCCTGTTCTTGATAACGCCAAGCCTCAAGGCCGTTTCCACGAATCAGTTCAATGGCAGCAAATAGCGTGGCTTGAATGACATCGAGCTGCTCGGCGCCTTCCGGAGTCAAACTGATCGACACGGAAAACAGCGCATCCTGGCCGTCACTGCGTCCGACGCCCGCAGAAAGGCCGTCGGCCAGGCCGGCTTCACGCAGCACGTCCAAGAGGCTGCCTTCGCCTTCATGGCCTAACAGGTGGGCCACGAGATCCGCTGGCTTGTGCTGGTAGTCGTTGATCGGGTCGGGGATCGGGAAGGAAAAGCGTGCTTCGTGGTCGTCACGCAGTGACTGCATTTCGGCATAACTAGGCAGTGTTCCTTCCGTGGCCAACGGCTCTTCAATCACCGGCGCCTCGAGCCCACGATCCGAGATATCGGCAAAGCGCTCGACCACCCAGCTTTCCAGGGTGTCGAGCGGTTGTGGCGCCACCACGGCCAAGTGCATGACATTAGGGCCGTAATGGTTGTGATAAAACTCGATCACCCTTTCGCGTAGGTCAGGTTCGCCCGGTGGCGGGCTTGCCAACGTCTCGCGGCTGCCTACGGCAAAGCGGGTAGTGGGGTGTTCGGGGTTCAGCAACTGGTTGAGGACATCGTTTTCTCGGCGTCCTTCATCACGAATGCGCGCCATGTACTCGGAATGCACGATGTTGCGTTCGCTTTCCAGCCGTTCGGCATTGAACAGCGGCGAAATAAAGAAAGCGCTGAAGCGATCCAGGGCGCCGGGCAATGCCGAAGGCTCTATATCAAAGAAGTAATTAGTGTCCTGCGAGGCGGTAAAAGCATTGTGTGAACCGGCATTTCGGGAAATATAGCTCTGATAAGCGTCGGCTTGAGGGTAAGGCTCCGTGCCCAGAAACAGCATGTGCTCCAGAAAATGAGCCAGACCCTGCAAGTCTTCGGGATCCTGGGCGCTACCCACCCTGACATTCATCGAAGCGGCCGCCTTGTCGGCATCGGGGTCGCTGACCAGCAAGGCGGTGAGGCCGTTTTCCAGCGCCAGAACTCGATAGTCTCGGCTGTCGTAAGGGCTGACGATCGGCTTGATTACGTCGGCCAGGGCGTCCTCGTCGGACAAGGCCCAAGCCGAATCAGCGAACCAGGCAGTGCCGGAAAGCAGTGTGCCGGTCAATAGCGTGCCGGCCAGGGTCGCAAAATGACGCCGGGGCCGGCCGGATAAGCGGGCAAGATGAGACATTAAAGCTCCTGAGACGAAGCCCAGCGCAGCATCGAACCAACCGGATAGGCGCAGTCCGATGACTGATAGGCAGGGTTGTTTACCCTAGTTGATACCGGAAATGCGCCTAACAGTTCCAAAGGCGCGGGAGTCAGCAAGGCGTTGACCTCTTCAACCGGGGTCGCAGGGTCGAGCCAAGAGGGCGCCTGATCCGGGTGGATGATCGCGGGCAAGCGATCACTCAGCCGGGAAAGCCAGGCATTGGCCGGTACCGTAATCAGGGCGGTGGAGTCGTTGAATTGCGTCAAGCTGGTATGATAGCGACACCAGATTCCAGCCAGCAGCAGCGGGGCACGACCGACCTCGGTGACCAGAAACGGCTGCTTGGCGCGAGGACGTGATTTCCATATATAGACGCCGGTGACGGGTATCAGACAACGCCGTGCGTGAAAGGCTTCGCGGAACATGCTGCGGCTTTCCAGCGACTCCGCACGTGCACAATGCGGTGCATGATCGAGCACGTTCAGCCAGGGCGGTGTCAAACCCCAGAAGAGCGTGGTCAGGCAAGTGGTGCTGCCTTCACGACGAATGGCCGAAATAGGCTGGCGCGGCGCCAGGTTAGGCGATTCAATCAACGCCTGGCTGAGTTCCAGCATGGGAAGTAGTCGGGTGGGGTTGAGCCCGTGAACATGTAGGCGTCCGGTCATGCGAGTCTCCTGACGCAACACAGTAAAATAACGATGACCGATGGCTTGGCCGGAACCAGGGGTGCAATAAACCGTGAAATGTATGTTTCTAGTATCGAAAACACTGTTCGATGTAAGGTATCCTATATCAGTACTTTGTTGCGCTAAAGCGTAGTGAAGCGTTTCCTTGTCGCAGTCGTTCAAATAGAGAAAACCATGGCTCGTCCCAGACAGCATGCGCCCGATGCCTTACATGCGCAGGTCATGCAGGCTTGTGATGCCTGGCTTGCCTTGCGGCCAGTTCACAACCTGTCGCTGCGTGCGCTGGCCCGAGAAGTGGGCTGTGCGCCCAGTACGCTACTCAAGTTATATGGCAGCTTCAACAACTTGTTGCAGCACGTCAACGTGGAAACGCTGGCGCGCCTGCAACAAACCATCGCCAGTCTGGATGACGACGCCCCGGAGCCCTGGTTGCGCGCCTTGGCGCATACCTATTGGCATTTTGCCGAAGCGGATCGTTACCGCTGGCAGCTGCTGTTTGATCATCCCCTGGCTGAAGAAGGCGAGTTGGATCAACGTCAGGGTGACTTGATCGGCGCTTTGTTCATGCAAGTGGAAGCCGCCTTGAAGCGCTACCAACCGGCGCTCGACGACCTCGAAGCCAGTCGGCTGAGTCGTACTCTCTGGGGCAGTGTGCATGGGTTGGTGCAGCTGGGACTGAATGAGCGCTTGGGGTATTGGCAGGGTCAGCGGCTCGAAGTGGATGAATTGCTCGATCAGTTGATGAGTACGGTGCTGGCGGGCCTGAATCACCGGGACCCCCCTAAATGACAGCCTGGTGGCTAGCCGGTTCGCTGGGAATGGCGGCGTTATTGAGTGCATTGAAGCCCAGCCGTTATTGGCTGCTGCGCGGCCTTCGCCAGCTCCTGCGGCCTTTGATCCTGCTGATCATGCGGCTTTGCTATCGTTTGCGGGTTCACGGCCTCGAGCATGTGCCTCGAGAAGGCGCGGCATTGATCGTGTGCAATCATGTCAGCTTCATGGATGCCCTCATATTGGGCGGCGCCTGTCCTCGGTCGTTGCGCTTCGTGATGGAGCGAAGCATCTTCGAGTCCCCTTGGCTGAACTGGTGGTTTCGTCTGGTAGGCGCCATTCCCATCGAATCCGAGCGGCGCCATCCGGGATCGCTGCGCGAAGCCCTGGAAGCGATCAGCCGAGCGTTACGTAACGGCGAAGTGGTGATGGTGTTTCCCGAAGGAAAATTGACCACGGATGGCGAAGTGCATACCTTTCGGCGCGGCCTGGACGCTATTCTAGCGCGTGACCCCGTGGCGGTGATTCCGGCCGGCATCACCGGGCTATGGGGATCCTGGACCTCTCATCATGAAGGGCCCGCGCTGAAAAAGTGGCCGCGCCGCTGGCGCGCCCGCGTCAGCCTGCGCTTTGGCTCGCCGGTAACGCCCCAGGCGTTGGTAAGCCAAGGGCGGGCGCGTCAGAATGCGTTGCGGCATTATCTGGAGGCGCGAGTGCGGGTACTGACCGCCGTGGCGGATGACGAACAGATCAGTTCCTAGCGCGTGCCAGGCGGCCTTGTTGCCAGCAGCGTGCCGAGGTAATCAAGTTGTCGCGAATCTCCAGGATTTCCATCCGCGTGTTACCTACCTGCAAGCAGGCGGGACCCTCGGGGAAGGCTTCCAGATGTTCGAGAATCAGACCATTCAAGGTCTTGGGGCCGTCGGTGGGTAGCTGCCAGCCTAGTGCCTTGTTGATTTCCCGGATGTTGGCGGTGCCTTCGATGACGTGGCTGCCATCCTCCTGCTGATGAATTTCCTGGTCTTCCGAGACGTCGGTAGTGAACTCGCCCACGATCTCTTCGAGTATATCTTCCAGCGTGACCAAGCCGTCGACATCCCCGTACTCATCGACAACGATACCGATACGGCGTTTCTGTTTCTGGAAATTGAGCAACTGTGTATGCAGGGGCGTCGATTCAGGGATGAAATAAGGGTCACGCGCTTCCTGAACGATGGCCGCCTTGGTCACTTCGTCACGGGAAAGAAAGCGAGCCGCATTGCGAAGGTGCAGCATTCCGATGATGTTGTTGATGTCACCTTTATACACCGGTACCCGCGTGTGCTGGCTGGTGCGTACCTGGGTCAGAATGTCTTCGAGTGAATCATCAAGGTCAATCCCGACGACTTCATGGCGGGGCACCATGATGTCGTTCACCGTGACGTTTTCCAGATCCAGAATCGACAGCAGCATGGTCTGGTGACGGTAGGGGATCAGGGTGCCCGCTTCATGCACGATCGTACGCAATTCATCCCGGCTCAGATTGTCCCCGCCGCCTTCCACGCTCTTGACCCCGGCCAGCTTGAGCAAGCTATTGGAAATCACGTTGACCAGCCATACCAAGGGGTAAAGCAGCTTGAGCAGAGGTTCGAGCACCACGGAGGTGGGGTAGGCCACCCGTTCGGGGCGAATCGCGGCATAGGTCTTGGGGGTGACTTCGGCAAAAATCAGAATGGTGATGGTCAATAACGATGTCGCCACCACCGGCCCGGTAACTTCGCCAAAGTAATGAATGGCAATGATCGTGGCAATCGAAGCGGCCAGGTTATTGACGAAGTTGTTGCCGATCAGAATCACGCCAATCAAGCGGTCGGGTCGTGCCAGGAGCCGAACGACGCGCTTTGCTCGGCTGTCACCGCTATTGGCTTGATGGCTCAAGCGGTAACGGTTGATGGACATCATGCCGGTTTCAGAGCTTGAGAAAAAAGCGGAAAGTAAAACAAGCAAAGCTAGCAGGCCGAACAATAACCCCAAGGGGAAGTCGTCGCTCAAGTCGAAAGGTCCTCTGTAACGTGTCAGGCTTGATTTGTAGGGAGCGAGGGGCAATGTGTCAAGCTGGCGAAACGTCGCCTTGCCCCTGGCCAAGTGTCAGTTTTGGTTGAGCAGAATTTCCAGAACGAACTTGCTGCCGAAATAAGCCAGCAGCAGTAGGCCGCATCCCCATAGGGTCCAGCGCACCGCGCGCATGCCTCGCCAGCCGAAACGGTAGCGACCTACCAGCAAGGTAGTGAAAATCAACCAAGCTGCCAACGAGAGCACGGTCTTGTGCGCCAAGTGTTGCGCAAAGATGTTATCCAGAAACACCAAGCCGCTGATAATCGATAAGGTAAGGAGAATGACGCCCGCCCACACCAGTTCGAACAACAGGCGCTCCATGGTGGTCAAAGGAGGCAGTGATTGGACGATGCCGCGGATATGATGATGACGCAGCGCCTGATTCTGAAGCCCCACCAGCACGGCCTGTGCTGCCGCGATGGCGAGCATGGCAAATGCCAGGGCGGAGCTGGCCGCATGGAGAAAGATACCCGGGGTCAGTCCAGTTTCGCGCCCCTGGCTGGGCAGCCAGGTAGCCATGACGAGCGCCAGTCCGGCCAGGGGAAACAGCGCGATGGCGGCATTGAGTACCGGCTTGAACAGGCTGGCGACCAGAAGCAGATTGACCACTACCGCCATCAATACAGTGGCGCTGGTGGTCAGGCCCGGCAACAAGCCGGGCGATTGAGAGACCAGTTCGACCACGACCGGAATGTGCATCAACAGCCCGAGCGCCCCGAGCAGGCGCACTATGCCGGGACGTGGGGGGACGCGACGTAAAAGCGTCATGCCTTGCCAGATGGCGGCGGCAACGTAAAGTACAAAGGCTAGAGTGGCGAAAGGGAGCGCCTGCATTGTGCTATCCGTGCGCCTTGCCAGCGCGTTGCAAATGAATCGGTTGTCTGGATCAAGCTCTATTTATCAGAGACTATGTATCAAGGCGGTTACTATAACCAATCCTGATGGCGCCGCACAGTCATAGCCCAATGACATCTTCGCAGACCATGGAGACTCGGCGCCACAGGGCGTATAATCGCGCCCAAATTATTTCAGGTCGTGATGTGCAAAGCGACGGAGGCAAGCGCCCCATGTTTGAGAGTCTCAGTGAGCGTCTATCCCAGACGCTGAAATCGATCAAAGGTCAGGCTCGCCTGACCGATGACAACATCAAGGATACCCTGCGCGAGGTGCGTAAGGCGCTTCTCGAGGCGGATGTCGCCCTGCCGGTGGTCAAAGCCTTTATCGAGCGGGTGCGCGAGCGCGCGGTCGGGCAGGAAGTGTCGAAAAGCCTGTCGCCGGGCCAGCAGTTCGTCAAGATCGTCCAGCAGGAACTTGAAGCGATCATGGGGGAAGCCAACGAAGGGCTTACCCTGAAAGGCTCTCCCGCGGTGGTATTGATGGCCGGCCTGCAAGGGGCGGGTAAAACCACCTCGGTTGCCAAGCTGGCGCGCTATCTGCGCGAGCGAGAAAAGAAAAAAGTGCTGGTGGTGTCGGCGGATGTCTATCGCCCGGCGGCGATTGATCAGCTGGAAACCCTGGCCAAGGAAGTCGAGGTGGATTTCTTCCCCTCGCGCTCTGATCAAAAGCCGGTCGACATCGCCGAAGCGGCGATCAAGCACGCCAAGATTCAGTTTCATGATGTGCTCTTGATCGATACCGCCGGTCGTCTGGCGATCGATGAAGCGATGATGGCCGAGATCCAGGCGCTGCACAAAGCCGTCTCACCGCAGGAAACGCTGTTCGTGGTCGATGCCATGACCGGTCAGGATGCCGCCAATACCGCCAAGGCCTTCAATGAAGCCTTGCCGTTGACCGGGGTCATCCTGACCAAGGCCGATGGTGATGCGCGCGGCGGTGCGGCGCTTTCAGTGCGCCATATCACTGGCAAGCCGATCAAGTTCATGGGGGTGGGGGAGAAGGTCGACGCCCTGGAGCCATTCCACCCCGACCGGGTCGCATCGCGCATTCTCGGCATGGGCGACATGCTTTCCCTGATCGAGGAAGCTGAGCGTACCGTCGACAAGAGCAAGGCCGAACAGCTGGCCAAAAAGGTCAAGAAAGGCGAAGGCTTCGATCTTGAAGATTTCCGCGATCAGCTCCAGCAGCTCAAAAAAATGGGCGGCATGGGCGGTCTGCTGGGCAAGCTGCCTGGCATGGGACAGATGGCAGAAATGGCTCAGGGCCCCGGCCCGGAAAAGGAATTGGGCAAGCTTGAAGCCTTGATCAACTCCATGACGCCCAAGGAACGCCATAAGCCGGACATCATCAATGGCTCGCGCAAGCGGCGTATCGCCGCCGGAGCGGGCTTGCAGGTGCCGGACCTCAATCGTCTGCTCAAGCAGCACAAGCAGATGCAAAAGATGATGAAAAAAGCCGGCAAGAAAGGCGGTATGCAGAAAATGATGCGCGGCATGTCCGGCATGATGGGTGGCGGTGGCCCGGGCGGTGGCCCGGGCGGTGGCCCGGGCAGTCCCGGTGGTATGGGGGGCATGGGCGGCCCCGGTGGTATGCCCCGCCGGTAAGCGTTCGGCTTGACGGCTCTGGGGTTTTCTGGCCGTCAGGCTTTCCAAGCCCTGCGCATTTGCGTAGAATGCGGCCTCTTCATGCGTGGGCCATGCGCGAGTGCCGTGAAAATCGGCCCGGCCGGCCCACATGAAGCAAGCATTACCCATGAAGCACACCTTCAACATGAAGTGTCATTTCAACTATTTGAAGGGCTACTTCACGTTCCCGTAACCTCAACCGAAGGATAGTTATCGTATGGTTACCATTCGTTTGGCACGTGGTGGCGCCAAGAAGCGTCCCTTCTATCATTTGACCGTTACTGACTCACGCAACGCCCGCGACGGTCGTTTCATCGAGCGTGTCGGTTTCTTCAACCCGGTTGCCCGTGGTCAGGAAGAGCGTCTGCGCGTCGATCTGGATCGTGTGACTCACTGGCAGAGCCAGGGTGCACAGGTTTCCGGGCGCGTTGCTGAATTGCTCAAGGAAGCTCGCAAGCAGGCCTGAGCCTGACATGCGAACTCTTGCGCAATAGTTGCATATCATGGGAGCACAGTGAGGTCGTCGATGAATCGTAGTATTACCAACCGTTCTGGCGACGAGCATGTGGTGCTGGGCAAGCTGACCAGCCCCTATGGGGTGAAAGGCTGGCTCAAGGTGTATTCCTACACCAACCCCATGGATAGCATTCTGGACTACCCGGAGTGGTGGATACGCCAAGGGCAGAGCCTTTCACGTTACACCGTCCTTCAGGGGCGTCGTCAAGGCAAGGGGCTGGTGGTCGAGCTCAAGGGTGTGGATGAGCGCGGTGCGGCGGAAGCGCTTGCCGATGCCGACATTCTCATGAGCAAGCAGGAACTTCCCGAGCTTTCCGATGACGAGTTTTACTGGCATGAGCTTGAAGGGTTGACTGTCTTCACTCAGGCCGGCGAGCGGTTGGGACAAATTATCTATTTGTTCGAAACCGGCGCCAACGATGTCATGGTGGTACGCGGTGACGACGACGCGATCGACAAGCGTGAGCGTTTGCTGCCGTTTTTGCCTGAAAAGGTCATCCTGGAGGTGGACCTGGAAAATCGCCGCATGGTGGTGGACTGGGACAGCGAATTCTAGGAAGGGGCAGGCAACGCAATGAATGAGACGGCCAGGTGGGTACCTCCGACATGTGGATAGGTGTGGTGTCGCTGTTCCCGGAAATGTTCGAGGCGATCAGTCGCCACGGCGTAACCGGTCGGGCAGTGGAAAGGCAACACATCACGCTGGAATTCTGGAATCCGCGTGACTACGCCACAGATCGACATCGCAGCGTGGATGACCGTCCTTACGGCGGTGGCCCTGGCATGTTGATGAAGGTGGATACGCTACGTGCCGCCATTCATGCCGCTCGTGAACGGGCCGAGCAGGCCACCGGTCAGGCGGCCAAGGTGATCTATCTATCGCCCCAGGGGCGAAAGCTGGATCAACAAGGGGTCAAGATGCTGGCTGAGGCAGGACCATTGGTCGTGGTCGCCGGACGCTATGAAGGCATCGACGAACGCCTGGTCGAAAGTGACATCGATGAAGAATGGTCAATCGGTGACTATGTGCTCAGCGGCGGTGAGTTGCCGGCGATGGTACTGATTGACGCAGCGGCAAGGCTGGTGCCCGGCGTTCTTGGTCATCAGGATTCCGCTGTCGAGGATTCATTCAACAACGGTTTGTTGGATTGCCCGCACTACACGCGCCCGGAAGCAATTGATGGGCGACAGGTGCCGACGGTACTGCTGAGTGGCAACCATGCGGCGATCAAGCGCTGGCGCTTGAAGCAGTCCCTGGGGCGCACTTGGCAGCGGCGTCCGGATCTGCTCGAGAAGCAGACCCTCGACGCCGAACAGCGAACACTGTTGAAAGAGTTTATCGACGAACACGCCCTGTCCAGCAGGTAGGTCAGGGCGGAGGTGCAGGGCGATGCCCGGGGCTAACCCGAGGGCGGCATCTGCGTCACCCATGACGACTCCCGCCTAGCTCGTTTCGAGCGCCGGGATCACGGCTCCCGCCAGCCATGCCAGATACAGCCGGCACAACGAGCGGTGAGCCAAGACATTATTCAGGAGTAATAACATGAGCAGTAAGAACAAGGTGATCCAGGCAATCGAAAATGAGCAGATGTCCAAGCAACTGCCTCCCTTCGCCCCCGGCGATACCATCATCGTTCAGGTCAAGGTAAAGGAAGGCACCCGCGAGCGTCTGCAGGCGTTTGAAGGTGTGGTGATCGGCAAGCGTAACCGTGGTCTGAACTCCGCTTTCACCGTGCGCAAGATCTCTCACGGTGTAGGCGTCGAGCGTACCTTCCAGACTTACAGCCCGCTGGTTGACTCCCTCGAAGTCAAGCGTCGTGGTGATGTGCGTCAGGCCAAGCTTTACTACCTGCGTGAGCGCAGTGGCCGTTCTGCCCGTATCAAGGAAAAGCTGGCTTAATCAGCGAATTTCCGCGGGCGTTGCGGCGCCCGGGCATACAGGACCCCGTCACCGCTTTGCGGGGCGGGGTTTTGTCCGTTGATGAGATGAGAGAGACGCCATGGACAGGATAGAAGCGTTTCTGGATGGGCTGTGGTTGGAGCGCGGGGCGAGTGATCATACCCTGAGCGCCTACCGCAGCGATCTGGTGGCCTGGCAAGCGTATCTCGCCACCCTTGAGCAGGATATCCTGCATCCCGATTCCGAGGCGCTGCCTGTCTGGTTTGAACAGCGTCGCGAGTCGGGGTATCAGCTACGCAGCAATGCGCGGCTGCTGTCGAGTTTGCGTAGCTTTTATCGCTGGGCGCTACTGCACGCCATGATCCAACATGACCCCTTGGCAGAGGTGCGTTTGCCACGCGTGCGCCCTGGGCTGCCCAATATCCTGGACGAAAACGAAGTGGAGCGTCTGCTTGCCGCCCCGAATATCGACACTGACCTGGGGTTGCGTGACCGGGCCATGCTGGAACTTCTATATGCCTGCGGCCTGCGCGTCTCGGAGTTGGTCGGCTTGACCACCGATGCGCTCAACTTGCGGCAAGGGGTTGTTCGGGTGCGAGGAAAGGGCGATAAAGACCGCCTGGTGCCTTTGGGCGAAGAAGCCGGATATTGGTTGGGTCGTTATCTGGACAGGGCGCGCCCCGCGCTGATGGCGGATGTCACACGTCCGGCGCTGTTCCCCGGGCGAGGTGACAAGTCGATGACCCGGCAGACCTTCTGGCACCGGATCAAGGTGCATGCCGCTTGCGCCGGAATCAGCCGGCCGTTGTCACCGCATACCTTGCGCCATGCATTCGCGACGCATCTGTTGAATCATGGGGCCAATCTACGCGTGGTGCAGTTGTTACTGGGTCACAGTGATCTGTCGACCACACAAATTTACACGCATGTCGCCCAGGCTCGCCTGGAAGCGTTACATGCCGAACATCACCCACGAGGTTGAGCTGATGATTCGTCGTTCCTCTGTATTTTTTCTGGCGCTGGCGACTGCCATTTTGCCTTTGTCGGCCAATGCCGATACGGTGCCCGACCAACTCACGGAAACCCTGAGCGTCAACGGCCAGCGCATGCCGGTCGAACGGGTCGAGCCCACGCCGCTCGAGGGTATTTTTTCCGTGCGCCTGGAAAGTGGCGAAACTTTCTATTCCAATGCCTCGGGCAGTCATTTTCTGGTGGGCGATCTTTACGACAATAGCGGTGAAGGGTTGGTCAACCTGACCGAACAATCGCGCAACCAGGAGCGCGCCACGGCGATTGAGGAAATACCCGAAAGCGAACGCGTGGTATTTCGTGGCACCCAGCCGACCCGGGCCACCGTGGTGGTATTTACCGACCCGACTTGCCCCTACTGCGCTCAGCTGCATGAACAGGTGCCCGAGCTCAACGAGCGCGGCATCGAAATTCATTACTTGGCGTTTCCACGCAGCGGAATGAACGGAGCCGCCGCCAGAACCATGCAGCAAATCTGGTGCGCGGATAATTCAGGCGATGCAATGACGCGTGCCAAGCAAGGCGAGGCACTGACTAACGCATCGAGCTGCGACAATCCGGTTGCAGCCCAGTATGATCTAGGCATGCAACTCGGGGTTCAGGGTACGCCGGCATTGATTTTACCTGACGGACGGCTAGTGCCGGGCTATGTGCCGCCCCAGCGGCTAGCCGACATGCTGGGTCTTGACGACTGATCGCCACGACCAACAATGAGCACGCGGCCTGTCGTAGCAGCCGTCGCATTATGCCAAATCACTCGTATGTTCACGTTATGCAAAGGGGAAAGACATTGAAACCGGTGAGAGTAGGTATCTGTGGATTGGGCACTGTCGGTGGCGGTACCTTCAACGTATTGACCCGGAATGCGGACGACATTGTTCGCCGCGCCGGACGGCCGATCGTCATTGAACAGGTCGCTCACCGCAGCATTCACCCTGACTGCGATATCACCGGTATCAAGGCCACCAGCAATGTGTTTGAAGTGGCCACCAACCCGGACATCGATGTCGTTGTCGAGCTGATCGGCGGCTATGATATCGCCCGTGAATTGGTGCTGACCGCGATCGCCCATGGCAAGCATGTGGTCACCGCCAACAAGGCGTTGATTGCGGTACACGGCAACGAGATTTTCAAGGCCGCTCATGAAAAGGGCGTGATCGTGGCGTTCGAAGCGGCCGTGGCCGGGGGTATCCCGGTGATCAAGTCGCTGCGTGAAGGCCTGGGCGCCAACCGTATCGAGTGGGTGGCGGGCATCATCAACGGTACCGGCAATTACATTCTTACCCACATGCGCGATGAAGGGCGCACCTTCGAAGACGTCCTGACCGAAGCGCAGGCGCTGGGCTATGCCGAAGCTGACCCTACCTTCGACGTGGAGGGCATCGACGCTGCGCACAAGCTCACCATCCTGGCGTCCATCGCTTACGGCGTGCCGCTGCAATTCGACAAGGCCTTCACCGAAGGCATTTCACGGATTACCGCTGAAGATATCCAGCAGGCCGACAACCTGGGCTATGTGATCAAGCATCTGGGGATTTCCAAGCGCACCGATCACGGCCTTGAGCTGCGCGTGCATCCCACGCTGATTCCCAAGGAACGTCTGCTGGCCAATGTGCATGGGGTCAAGAATGCCATCGCCATCATGGGGGATGCCGTAGGGCCGACCCTGTATTACGGCGCCGGTGCCGGTGCCGAGCCTACCGCTTCGGCAGTCGTGGCAGACCTGCTCGATGTGGCGCGGGACATCACCACCGACCACCATTATCGGGTGCCATACCTGGCCTTCAGCGGCATCGGCGAAGATGTCGGCAGCCTGCCGATCATGCCCATGGAAGATATCATCACGGCCTATTACCTGCGCTTGCTGGCCGTGGATCGTCCGGGTGTGCTGGCGCGAGTGGCGACCATCCTGTCTGAGCAGGGCATTTCGATCGAGGCTCTAATCCAGAAGGAAGCCACCGAAGGTGAGCTGGTGCCGATCATTCTGTTGACCCACCGCACCAAGGAAAAGCAGATGAACGAAGCCATTCGTCAGATCGAAGCGATGGCCGATATCGCCGGGTCGGTGATGCGGATTCGCGTGGAAAGCCTCGACGAGCAGGAGTGAACATGCGCTATATCAGTACACGCGGCCAGGCGCCGGCGCTGTCGTTTGAAGACGTGGTGCTGACTGGCATGGCCAGTGATGGCGGCCTGTACGTGCCGGAAACCATCCCGCAGCTTTCCCATGATGACTTGGCCGCCATGGCCGGGTTCTCCTACGCCGAGATCGCCTTTCAGGTGATGCAGCCGTTCGTGGGCGGCGAGATCGACGACGACACTTTCCGCGAGATCGTGCGCGAGGCTTACGCCACCTTCAATCATGACGCCGTGGTGCCGCTCAAGCAGCTGGATGCCAATCATTTCCTGCTCGAACAGTTTCATGGGCCGACCTTGGCGTTCAAGGACGTGGCCCTGCAATTGCTCGGACGGATTCTGGATCACTTCCTGAAAAAGCGCGGCGAGCGCGCGGTGATCATGGGCGCGACCTCCGGCGACACCGGCTCCGCGGCGATCGAAGGCTGTCGCCATTGCGATAACCTCGACATCTTCATTCTTCACCCGCACAACCGTGTCTCGGAAGTCCAGCGTCGCCAGATGACTTCCGTACTGGCCAACAATGTCTTCAATGTGGCCATCGAAGGAAACTTCGATGACGCCCAGGCGATGGTCAAGGCCAGCTTTGCCGATCAGGGTTTCCTGAACGGTACTCGGCTGGTGGCGGTGAACTCGATCAACTGGGCGCGCATCATGGCGCAGATCGTCTACTACGTCGCGTCCGCCGTAGCACTGGGTGCGCCGCATCGCCAGGTCAGCTTCAGCGTACCCTCGGCCAACTTCGGCAATGTCTTCGCCGGCTACATGGCTCACCAGATGGGCTTGCCGGTCAAGCAGTTCATCATTGCCACCAACACCAATGACATCTTGCATCGCACCTTGGCGGCCAACGATTTTTCCAAGAAGGAGCTGGCGGCGACGCTCGCGCCCTCGATGGATATCGTGGTGTCGTCCAATTTCGAACGCCTGCTGTTCGATGCCTACGGACGTGATGGCAAAGCCGTGGCGGACCTTCTCGAACGCTTCCAGAAAGAACCGACGGCCTTGGCCGATGCGCCCCTGGCCAAGCTGCGCGAGCTGTTTTCCAGTCATAGCGTGAATGACACGACGATTCTGGAAGTGATTCGCGAGGCCCATCATCGCACCGGTGAATTGCTTGATCCTCATACTGCCACCGGCTATCGCGCCGCCGAACGTGCGCGTGCCGATCAGTCCACGCCGGTGATCACCCTGGCTACGGCGCATCCGGCCAAATTTGCCGAAGCCGTGGTCAAGGCCGGTTTCCCCGGGGTGCCATTGCCACCGCACATGGAAGACCTGCTGGAACGCGAAGAACGTTACACGGTACTGCCCGCTGATCTGGCCGCGGTGCAGCGCTTCGTCGCGGAAAATCGGCGTTGAGCGTGATATGACGGCTTCCGGCAACCCGCACTACAGTGCGACGCGGCCCCGTCTGGAGCCGCGTCTGCGTGATGCGAATATTTACGCCCGTGCCCAGGCCGAGGGGCTTTCCGAGCTCCAGGCACGCATCCTGGCTGGTCGGCTGAATGGCTACGTGGGCGACTTGGCTCCCTTGGTGACCCCCAGTTTGCGCTACCTGGCGCATCCGGAAAAACTCGCCGATGGTCGCCGCGCCGCCGAGCGTATCGCCCAGGCGGTGGTGGACGGCGAGCACATCGGTATCCTCACCGATTACGACGTCGATGGGATTACGTCGCACGTGGTGATCCGGCGTACCCTGGTCGAGCTGTTCGGGGTGCCGGAAAGCAAGTTGCACAGCCTGATCGGTCACCGTATTCACGATGGTTACGGCATCAGCCTGCCGCTGGTCGAACGTACCCTGGCGCTCAGGCCGGTACCCAGCCTGGTGATTACCGCCGACTGTGGCAGCTCCGATGAGCCGCGTATCGCCCGGCTTAAAGCGGCGGGCATCGATGTGGTGGTCAGCGATCACCATGCGCTGCCGGTGGAAGGCCCGCCACCCTCCGCGCATGCGGTGGTCAACCCCACCCGGGACGATTGCGCCTATCCCGACCCCACCATCGCCGGCTGCATGGTGGCCTGGTTGGTCATGTCGCTGGCGCGGGGCGTGCTGATCGAATGGGGGGTGCTGTCGGCAACCACGCCCAAGCTTTCGCCCTGGCTTTCCTATGTGGCCCTGGGCACCGTGGCCGACTGTGTCTCTCTGGGTGAAAGCCCCGCCAACCGGGCCGTGGTCAATTTCGGCCTGCAATTGATCAATCGCATGGATGCCGCCTGCTGGCGGGCCATGGCGGCACGGCTGGGCGCCGACAGTGTGCCCTTCAACGCCGAAACGCTGGCGTTCCAGATGGGGCCGCGAATCAATGCCCGTTCGCGCCTGGATGACCCCTATGCGGCGCTGCATTTCATGCTCGCGGAAAGCGATGCCGTAGCGCAGCGCCAGCTTGAGGTCTTGGACCAGGACAACCAGTCGCGCAAGGCAATCGAGCTGGACATGGCGGAAGAGGCGCGCGCCCTGGCGGCGGTTCCCTTGGCAGCGGGCGACCCGGCGCTGGTGGTGTTTCTGGAAGACGGCCACCCCGGCGTTCAGGGAATCGTCGCCTCGCGTCTGGTGCAGGCTTACGGTCGCCCGGCCATGGTGCTGACCCCCGCCTCGGCACCCGGCATGCTCACCGGCTCCGGGCGCTCCATCGATGCGCTGCATTTGCGTGATGCCCTGCAACGCACCTTCGCCTTGGCGCCGGAAACGTTACCGCGTTTCGGCGGCCACCGAGGCGCGGCGGGAGTGGGGGTGCCGGTAGCGCAGCTGGAACGTTTCCGTGAGGCTTTCTTGCAGGCCGTTGGCGAGCAGCTGGGGGATACGCAACTTTATCCGCGCGTCTGGACCGATGGGCAGTTGACACCGGCCCAGCTGGATCTGGCAACGCTGATCGAACTCGATGCTCTCGGCCCTTACGGGAGGGAGTTCGACTCCCCCCTGTTCGAAGGCGAGTTTCTGGTCGAAGCGCTCAAGCCGGTAGGGGCCGATGGCACCCACCTGATGCTGGAGCTGTCCAGTGGGGCCGTGACGCATCGGGCGATCTGGTTTCGGGCGCTGACGCCGGGAGAGCTGCCCGCCTTCGGCGTGGGAGACAGTCTCCACTGTGCCTACAAGCTCAATCGCAACCGCTGGCGAGGCCGTGAGACGCTGCAGTTGATGGTCGAGCACGCAGAGCCGAGCTAGGTCTTCCCGCCTGGCCTCCGTTGTTAAAACAGCATAAAAGGATGTTTTTCATGCACGAGGATAACTTGCCTCGGGACCCGCATCGGCCCTACGAAGATATCATGGCGATGTTGCTGGGTACGCTGTTCGTCGGCCTGGGGGTGACGTTCTATACCCATGTGGTGCTGCTTACTGGAAGCACCGCAGGCATGGCGCTATTGCTGACCTATGCCAGCGAAGCGGCGGGGGTGTCGAGCCTTGGTTTCGGCGCCTGGTTCTTTCTGATCAACGTGCCGTTTTATTACCTGGCGATCAAGCGCATGGGGTGGAGTTTCACGCTACGCACGTTCGTCGCCATCGGGCTGGTCTCGTTGTTTTCCGAGCTGACCCAGCGTTGGGTGCAGTTTGAGCAAGTGCCGGTTCTGTATGCGGCGGTAATGGGCGGTGCCCTGATGGGTATCGGCATGCTGATGCTGTTTCGTCACCGTACCAGCCTCGGCGGCATCAATATTCTCTCGTTGTATCTGCAGCAGCGTTATGGCCTGCGTGCGGGCTATGTCCAGTTGGGCATCGATGGGGTGATTCTGCTGGTGGCCCTGGCGTTGCTGCCGCCGGACCGGGTGGCTTACTCGGTGCTGGGCGCCTTGATCCTGAACCTGATCATCGCGCTCAACCACAAGCCGGGGCGCTATATCGGAGAGAGTTGAGTCAAATAAAAAGCCGCCCGTCAGTTCAACTGGCGGGCGGCTTTTTTGTGAAGGGTGCCTCAGGCGTCACTCAGCCAGAACCACCAGACAATCGCCACGATTAGACCCAAGCCTGCAAGATTTATCAGCCAGCTCATGAGGTCGCCTCCTGTGCTTTAGTAGAGATAGGGGCTTTGGGGGCCGTCGATGCCGAGCTTGTCTTGAACAAGCGCAAGCGGTTGGCATTACTCACCACGGTGATCGAAGAGAGCGACATGGCCGCCCCCGCGATCATCGGTGAAAGCAGCATGCCGGTGAAGGGATAAAGCACCCCGGCGGCAATCGGGATGCACAGGACGTTATAACCAAAGGCGCCCACCAGATTCTGCTTGATATTGGTGAGGGTAGCCCGGCTGATCTCGATAGCATCGGCAACGCCGTGTAGCGACCCACGCATCAACGTGATGCCCGCGCTTTCGATCGCCACATCGGTGCCTTGGCCGATGGCAAAGCCGACATTCGCCCGGGCCAGTGCCGGCGCGTCGTTGATGCCGTCTCCCACCATGCCCACGATGGCACCTGAACGCTGCAGGTGCTCAATTTCGGCGTGCTTGTCTTCCGGTAACAGGCCGGCGCGAAACTCATCGATTCCCACTTCTCGGGCAATGGCGGCGGCGGTGTGACGGTTGTCGCCGGTCAACATCACCACGCTCAGACCGTCCGCTTGCAGGCGTTTGACGGCCTCGATGGTGTCGTGACGCAAGGGGTCGCTAATGCCGAAAACCGCTGCCAGGCGACCGTCCATGGCCAGATAGACCACCGTGCGAGCGTTCTCCTCCCACTCCCGCGAGACGTCGCCTGCATCAGTCAGGTCGATCCCCGCCTGCTCGAGCAAGCGTGCATTACCCAGCAGCAATTCAGTTCCCTGAGTCGTCTGCGCTTTTACCCCACCCCCGGTCACGCTGTCGAAATTAGCAATCTCAGAGGCGCTGGCGCCCTGGTCTTCGGCATGGACGAGCAGGGCATTGGCCAGGGGGTGCTCGGAGCTACGCTCCAGGGCGGCGACGTACCCTAATACTTGGCTGCTATCCTCGTGAAATATCCGTGTGTCGGTCACGGTGGGCTTGCCCTGAGTCAGGGTGCCGGTCTTGTCGACGACCAGGGTGGTGAGCTTGGTGGCGGTCTGCAGGGCATCGCCGCTGCGTACCAGCACGCCATGCTCGGCGGCCTTGCCCACGCCGATCATGGTGGAGATCGGTGTGGCCAGGCCCAGTGCACAAGGGCAGGCGATGATCAGCACCGTGGTGGCGGTGATCAGCATATGCAGCACCCGGGGTTCGGCACCAAAATTGAACCAGGCCAAAGCGGTTAGCACGGCGATGATCATCACCGAAGGCACGAAAACACTCGAGACCTTGTCGGCCAGATGGCCGATGGGTGGGCGCGAGTTCTGGGCGCTGGCGACCTGCTCGGTGATTTGACCCAGGCGCGTGTCGGCACCCACGCGCGTGGCGCGATACACCAGGGATCCCTTGCCGTTGACCGTACCGGCGTTGACCTCGTCGCCTGGTTGCTTGGTCACCGGTAATGGCTCACCGGTAAGCATGGATTCATCGATATGACTTTTGCCCTCGGTAACCTCCCCGTCCACCGGCAGGCGCTCGCCAGGGCGCACACGGATGTGGTCGTTCTCGCGTACCGCATCGATGTCGAGCTCACGCTCTTCACCGTCACGAATCACCCGGGCGGTGCGGCTTTGCAGATCCAGCAGGCGTTTGAGGGCGTCGCTGGTGCGCCCGCGAGCGCGTAACTCCAGTGCATTGCCCAGCAGTATCAGGCCAATGACCATCGCCGAGGCTTCAAAATAGATACCCAGCGCCATCTCCGGCAGCCAAGGAGCAAATATCACCACCATCATGGAGTAGAGCCAGGCGGTTCCGGTGCCCATGGCAATCAGGGTATCCATGTTGGCTTGATGATGTTGAAAATTCCTCCAGGCGTTAATGAAGAAGTGGCGCCCCGGCCCCATCAGGATCGCCAAAGTAAGCAGGCCGATAACCAACCAGAAAAGCCGCCCCATCCCCGTCGGGTGAGGGTGATAGATGAACATTCCAGCCATCAGCGGTACCGCTAGCGCCAGCGACCAGGCGCTGCCCTTGAGGCGTTGCCGGTAGGTTACGGCATCCTTTTGCGCACGCAGACGTTCGGCTTCACGCATGTCGACAATGGGTTCGGCGGAATAGCCCGCACTGTCCACGGCAGCGATAAGCGCCTGGGTGTCGGCATTGCCGCGCACTTGCGCGGTGTGGGTGCCGAAATTGACCTCGGCGGATGTTACCCCGGGTGTTTTTTCCAAGGCTTTTTGCACATTACTGACACAGCCGGCGCAGGTCATGCCGGAAACGGCCAGGCGAATAGTAGGCTCGCTCTCGGAAGGCGCTTTCGAGTCGGTTGGCGCTGACGCTGAGCTATCTGAAGTCTGTCTTGAAGCCGCTTCCAAAGCCGGCTCTGAAGAGTCCGTGACAGGTGGTGACTCAATCTCGCCTGGGGGGAAGCCTGCATCGACCAGTACCTGATCCAAGCTGGCTTCATCCAGGCTACTGGTCACATCCAGGCGTTTCTCCGCGGGTGTGCCGATAACCTCGGCAGTGGGGTCTTGCGCCTGGATCGCTTCACGCATGCGTTTGACACAGCCTTGGCAATTCATGCCGGGAACCGTGCGCTCAAGGGTATGGCTCATGGAGTGTCCTCGGGAAAGTTTTCGATCAAGCGGCAAAGGCTGTGGCCGTCCGGTGTGCCGTCGGGCATGTCGGCCCAGGTTTCAAGGGCCTGTTCCATGCGCGCCGCAAGTGCTTGGAGTTCGGTAATACGTGCATGTATTTGAGGCAAACGCTCGGCCATCAGGTCCCGCACCAGCGGGCAGGGGGAGTCACCTTGGTCGGCATGCAGAAGAATGTCGCGAATTTCGTGCACGCTGAAGCCCAGGGTGCGTGCGCGTTGGATAAAGTTCAGGCGCTGCAGGTCGGTGTCGCTGAACAGCTGGTAACCGTTGTCCGGATGACGCCGGGGAGAGAGCAGCCCTTCCCGGCTGTAGTGACGTACGGTTTCAGCGGTGACCCCGGAACGCTTGGCAAGTTCACTGACTTTCATCGGCGGCCTCGGTGGGTGGAGAGTGTACCTAGTGTAAAACCTATGGGTTACCCATAGGTCAAGCGACTTTTTGAGGTGAGGTGAGGGTGGAATAAAACAATAATTTAAAACGAACGTTAGACTAATGTCTGGGGGCTAAACAAAATAAAACGAACGTTTGCCCTTGAACCTTTTGGCCAGGTGCGAGAAAACATGCAGGTACACACAAGCACAGTAGGTAATTAGTGCGGCCAGCATTAAAAAAATAAGCATGTTGGTTCATTAGCAAAAGGGTTTCATCATGAAAAACAATTTCCACAAGCTTGCCTTGGTAGTCTCCGTTGCCACAGCCTTCGCCAGCCAGGCTCATGCCGGTGGCTATCAAATCAATGAGCAAAGTGTCAGTGGACAGGGTTACGGTCATGCTGGGCGCAGTTCCAACGTCAACGATGCCACTATCGTCTTCGGCAATCCGGCGGGGATGTCGTTTCTCGATCGTGCACAGCTCAGTGCGGGCGGTACTTACCTGAATGTGAACAGCAGCATTTCCAATGCCCAGGCATCCCAGAGTAGCCCGGCATTTCTTCAGGCCACGGGAGGGCAGACCGATACATTGCCAGTCACAGGTTCCAACAATGGCGACATGGTGCCGGGAACGTTGATTCCCTATGCGTTTTACGCTCATCCAGTCGATGACAACTTGGCTTTCGGTTTTGGCGTCTACGCTCCTTTTGGCTCCAAGACCGACTATGAAGGCGGTTTCCAAGGTCGCAATCAGGGCAACTATACCGAAGTGAAGGTCATTAGCGCTCAGCCCACCGTCTCCTACCGCTTCAACGACCAGTGGTCAGTGGGGGCGGGGGTGACTTATAACCGTGTCGAGGGTGAGCTGCATCGCCAAGTGCCGGTGGCGACTCCTCTTGGTCTCACCGAAGCGGATTCCCGCGTGGATGGTGAGGACGAGGCCTGGGGCTATAACCTGGGGATAATCTACCAGCCGGTTCCGGAAACGACGTTCGGGCTGACATATCGCTCTAAGGTCGACTACAACCTGGAAGGCGATTTTACAGCAACTTCGCCGGTGCTAGATCAATTGGGCATCGGCACTGTCACCGACGATGCCACTCTTGATTTGACCACGCCGGAAACTGTCAACTTCTCCTTGACCCAACAGATGAGCGATAACCTCAAACTCATGTTCGGTGCTTCCTGGGCACGCTGGAGTCGTTTCGAGCAGATTCGCGTGGATGGGCGCGAGCGAGATGCCATCACGCTGGAAAAGCAGGATTACAGCAATGCCTGGGCCTTGTCGACAGGGGGTGAGTATCAGCTGACGCCAGAGCTTGCCTTGCGTGCCGGTGTCGCACTGGACTTCACGCCGACCAACAATGATACCCGAAGTGTGCGCATCCCTTCGGATGATCGCCGCATCTTTTCCTTGGGTGCCGGTTGGTCGCCGACCCCTGATCTGACCATCGACGTGGCGTATTCCTACCTGACCGAACGTAGTACTCATATAGAGCAGTCTAAAACGGATAGTTTCAAGGTGGCGGGGCAGAGCACACCACCGATCACCTCGAATTATTCCGCCGACTACAAGAACGAAGCCCACGGTTTCGGCGCGCAGCTGACCTACCGCTTCTAACGCCTGACGTCTGAAACGTTTCGCTCGCAGACAACCCGGTATTCGCCGGGTTGTCTGTTTTGCAGTAGGGCAATGGATGCGAGTAATCGCCAATTTGGGTACAATGCCTGCCTTTTCCGCACGCCACGCTGCTTTCTTGGGGACAAGTCTTGGAGACAGGGCTTTCTTGAACCTGGCCTGAGCAAGCGCTGTGGCGGCGAATGCTTCCCCGCAACGTTATCAGTCACTCAATCAGGGCGAACCCATGCTGGAAACCAACCCGATTCATAACCTCATCAAGGACCTGTCTGAGCGGACAGACGTTCTTAGGGGGTATCTTTGACTATGCCGAAAAGCAGGATCGGCTAGAAGAAGTCACCCGTGAACTTGAAGACCCCGCTATCTGGAACGACCCGGCCTACGCGCAGAAGCTAGGCAAGGAACGCGCCTCCCTGGAAGCCATCGTGGCCACCATCGATGAATTGGACCAAGGACTGGCCGATGGCCGCGACCTGCTCGAGCTCGCCGAGATGGAAGACGACGAAGGCACTGTAGAAGAAGTGCGTAAAGAGCTTGATGGCCTGGCGGCTTCGCTCGAAAAGCTCGAATTTCGGCGCATGTTTTCCGGTGAGATGGACGCCAACAATGCCTATCTGGATATCCAGTCGGGTTCCGGAGGCACGGAGGCCCAGGATTGGGCCAACATCCTGCTGCGCATGTACCTGCGCTGGGCCGAAAGCCACGGCTTCAAGGCTGATATTACCGAGGTGTCCGCCGGTGATGTGGCGGGGATAAAGTCGGCCTCGATCCACATCCAGGGCGATTACGCCTTCGGCTGGCTGCGCACCGAAACCGGGGTGCATCGTCTGGTCCGCAAGAGTCCGTTCGACTCCGGCGGCCGCCGCCATACCTCGTTCGCCTCGGTGTTTCTGTCGCCAGAGATCGATGACAGCTTCGAGGTCGAGATCAATCCTTCGGACTTGCGCGTTGACACCTATCGTTCCAGCGGTGCCGGCGGTCAGCACGTCAATACCACCGATTCTGCGGTGCGGATTACCCACGAGCCGAGCGGCATCGTGGTGGCCTGTCAAGGCCAGCGCAGCCAGCATGCCAACCGTGACTTCGCCATGAAACAGCTCAAGGCCAAGTTGTGGGAGCATGAGATGCAAAAGCGCAATGCCGCCAAGCAGGAAGCCGAAGATGCCAAGGCCGATATCGGCTGGGGCAGCCAGATCCGCTCCTATGTGCTGGACGATCAGCGCATCAAGGATCTGCGTACCGGCGTGCAATCGAGCAACTGTGAAAAGGTGCTCGACGGCGACCTGGATCAGTTTATCGTTGCCAGCCTGAAACAGGGCTTGTGAGCTTCTTTTTTTCTAAACACTCTTAATTTTCCAAGTACTTTTAATTATATAAGCACTTTTGATTATTTAAGTTCTTCCCGAGCCCGGGTATGTAATTTTTCCGATAGGGTATGACATGGCCAATCAGGACGCTTCCTCCAATAGTCCGCAGCATGACGAGAACCATCTGATCGCCGAGCGCCGGGCCAAGCTGACCGCGCGTCGCGAGCGTGCCGCTGCCACCGGTACCAGTGCCTTTCCCAACGATTTTCGCCGCGATAGCCTGACCGTCGAGCTACATGAAGAGTTGGGCGACAAGGACAAGCCCGAGCTTGAAACCCTTGGCCGGAAGGCATCCGTCGCCGGACGTATCATGCGCCAGCGTGGGCCTTTCATCGTGATCCAGGATGTGGCCGGACAGATCCAGCTTTACGTGGACAAGAAAGGCCTACCGGCGGACATGCTGGAAGACATCAAGAGCTGGGACATCGGTGACATTGTTGCCGCGCGCGGGCCGGTGCATAAATCGGGCAAGGGCGATCTTTACGTCATGATGGTCGAGGCCCAGCTTCTGACCAAGAGCCTGCGTCCCTTGCCGGATAAGTTCCACGGCCTGACCGACATGGAGGCGCGCTACCGCCAGCGCTACGTCGATCTGATCATGAATCCCGACTCGCGAAAGGTGTTCGAGACCCGGGCCGGGGTGATCAGCGCCATGCGCCGCTTCTTCGAGGAGCTCGGCTTCATGGAGGTGGAAACTCCCATGCTGCAGCCGATTCCCGGCGGCGCCACCGCGCGCCCCTTCATTACCCACCACAATGCGCTGGACATCGACATGTACCTGCGCATCGCCCCGGAGCTCTACCTCAAGCGCCTGGTGGTGGGCGGCTTCGAACGGGTCTTCGAGATCAACCGCAACTTCCGCAACGAGGGGCTCTCCACCCGGCACAACCCCGAGTTCACCATGATCGAGTTCTACCAGGCCCATGCGAACCACAATGACCTGATGGACCTCACCGAGGAGATGCTGCGCAGCGTGGCCCTGCAGGTGCTGGGCACCACCACCGTGGTCAATACCGTGCGCAACAGCGAAGGGGAGGTGCTCGAGACCTTCGAATACGACTTCGGCAGCCCGCTGAAGCGCATCACCGTGTTCGACGCCATCCTCGAGTACAATTCCGACATCCACGCCGAGGCGCTGGCCGATGAGGCCGCCGCGCGCCAGATCGCCGAGCGGCTGGACATCGACGTCAAGGATGGCTGGGGGCTCGGCAAGATCCAGATCGAGATCTTCGAGAAGACCGTCGAGCACCGCCTGAAACAGCCGACCTTCATCACCGAATACCCCACCGAGGTGAGCCCGCTGGCGCGGCGCAAGGACAGCAACCCCTTGGTCACCGAGCGCTTCGAGTTCTTCGTCGGCGGGCGCGAGATCGCCAACGGCTTCTCGGAGCTCAACGACGCCGAGGACCAGGCCGAGCGCTTCCGCGAGCAGGTGGCCGAGAAGGAGGCCGGCGACATCGAGGCGATGTACTACGATGCCGACTACGTCCGCGCGCTGGAGTACGGCATGCCGCCCACCGCCGGCGAGGGCATCGGCATCGACCGGCTCGTCATGCTGTTCACCGACAGCGCCTCGATCCGCGATGTGCTGCTGTTTCCGGCGATGCGTCCCGAAGCGCCGGAATAAACTGGAAAGTCGCGGAATAATTGGTAAGGAGTGCTTCAAACGCCCATAATGGTCGGCGTTTCGACGGCGAGGAGAGTTCCCATGAAACTGCTTAACCGCTCCGCCCTGAGCGTCAGGCCGACCCAGGACTTTGTAGACTGGATCAATGCGCTCGAACCCACCATGGGAGACGACGACCTGACATTGGACGACGTCGAGCGTGAAAGCACGATTTACCTGATTCCCGAGATGGATACGCCGGAAGCGCTGGCCACCTTCGTTCGCGAGCGCTACCCGAAAATCCTGGAAAACGAGCTGCGTGCTTGGGAAGAAGACGAAGAACAGTGGCCGGACAGCCTCGATTGGTCGCTGTTTCAGCGCTTTCTTCAAGTGGAACACAGCTATCTGGCCATCGATCTGGATGATGAAACCGCTCTGGAAATTTCCGAAGTGGATGATGCGCTGCTGCTGGATAATGAATAGCATCAGGCGCCGGCTCTCGATGAACCATAAGAAACCGGCTGCGGCCGGTTTCTTGTTTTAGACGAAGCCTATCCGCATGCGATTGTTTGAAACCCGCCCCGGTGATGATGGCCTGCCCGGACATGAACGGGCCTTGGCGGTATTGGCGTTGATCACCGGCACCTTGATGGCGGTGGTCGACACCACCATGATCAACCTGGCGCTGCCTTCCATTGCGCAGGACCTGAATGTTTCCGCCTCCCGAGTGGTGTGGGTAACCAACCTTTTTCAGGTGACGTGCGCCGCTTTCCTGCTGGTGTTTGCCGCGATCAGTGAGTTGGTCACGCGGCGCCGCCTGTACCTATTCGGCATCGGGTTGTTCGTGCTGGCCTCCATCGGCAGTGCCTTTTCGACTAGCTTGGAAACACTGCTGGTGTTTCGCGCCCTGCAAGGTTTGGGGGCCGCCGCGACCCTTTCTATTGGGCCGTCGATCTATCGCTCGATCTTTCCTTCGCGGCTATTGGGTAGCGCCCTGGGCCTGAGCGCCCTGGTGGTGGCCGGAGGCTACGCGGCGGGACCCACCCTGAGCGGAGTGATTCTCTCCTTCGCCGATTGGCCGTGGCTATTTGCCTTGAATGTGCCTCTGGGCACCTGCGCCCTGTTCTTCGGCTTTCGCGCCTTGCCGCGCGAAACGCCGCGCCAGGGAAGTTTCGACTTCCTCGGCGCCATGCTGTCGATCAGCATGTTGGCAAGCTTCTTTCTGGCCATGGATGCCTTGGGGCATACCGCACTCCCCTGGCAGAGTGGCGGCTGGGCGATGCTGTCGTTAACCGCCGGGGTGGGGTTTGTGGTGCGTCAGAAACGAGCACCTTTCCCCCTGTTGCCGTTGATGGTGTTTCGCGAGCGCCGCTTCACCCTGGCGGTCTCCACCTCGGGGCTGGCCTTCGTCGGTCAAGGGTTGGCCTTCGTTGCGCTGTCGTTCCTGTATCAACAGGAATTGGGGTTTTCACCCCTGCAGACCGCCTGGTTGTTCACACCCTGGCCGCTGGCCACCATGCTGGTCGGGCCGATTGCCGGACGTCTGGCGGACCGTATCAATCCCAGCGTGTTGTCGAGCACAGGACTGCTGCTGCTGATCGCGGGGTTTGTCGCCTTGGCGTTGGTGGATGAAACCACCGGCGTGCTGGGAGGGTTATGGCGGATGGCCCTGTGTGGCGTGGGTTTCGGTCTTTTCCAGCCGCCCAACAATCGCGAAATGATGGCCAGCCTACCGGCGGAGCGCAGTGCCAATGTGTCCGGCGTGATGAGCACCACCCGTACGGTGGGGCAGTCGTTGGGTGTGGCATTGGTGGGGGCGGCGTTGGCGGCAGGGTCACCGGTGCAAGCCACTCTCTGGTTGGGCGCCTTTACCACCTTGCTGGCCTTGGGAACAAGCCTTGCCCGAATGCCCCTGGCCAGGCGTGCCATGCTGGAACGTCAGGCATCGTCGCGTCCTGACTAAAAGCGTATAATTGAGGTTTGGTTTTATAGGAGAAGTGGCATGAAGTGGCAGGCACTGATTGAAGAAAAACTCCAGGCGCTGGCGCCGGAGTATGTTCAGGTTGAAAACGAAAGCTATCGGCATAACGTTCCGGAAAATTCTGAAACGCACTTCAAGGTCACCTTGGTGAGCGAGCGCTTTGAGGGCATGATGCCAGTCAAGCGCCATCAGCAGCTGTACGCCTTGCTCGCCGATGAGCTTTCCGGCCCGGTGCACGCCCTGGCCTTGCATCTCTATACCCCGCTGGAATGGCAGGCGCGTGGGGGCGAGCGTCCGGCTTCCCCTGATTGTCGTGGCGGCGGGCAGTGACCGGCGACGTCCAACGTCTGCAATACCTTCAGGCCATGGGCATTACCGCCTGGGCCAGTCGTTACCGCCTGCCCAATGCCCGGCCCACTCCCGCCTGTGAGTGGGAAGCGCCCGAGCTCGAGACGCAGCACGCCAGCGCCAAGCTGCATGCTCTGCTCGATGAAGCGCAGCAAACGGCCTCTAGTCGCCAGGAAGAGCAAGCATCTGTCCAGAAGAAAACGGACAACCCCGTAAAGCTGGGGGACGTGCGGGCGTTGCTGGGAGATGCCGGCGCACCCACTGGCGAGAAGCCGCCGGTCTTGGAACAAGTGCCCGCCGCTGATAGCGTGAAAGCCGTGCAAGACCCGGCCCAGCCGCTGCGCTTTCAGCTGTCGTTGATCTGCCTGGAGGGGCGCTGGCTGAGCCTTCAGTCGGGTGAGATAAGCACGGAAGAGCAGCGCCTGCTGAGCGCCATGCTGAAGGCGGCGGGGATTCAGCTAGCCACGCCGCTGGTCATCGAAACCTTTTACTGGCCGATGGTGGAAGGACTGCCTGCGGATGACCCCCTGGAAGAAGCCCGTGAGGGCTTGGAGGCTTATATCGCCGGTTGCGCCGCGCGCCATGGTTGGTCATTGAACCAAGTGTTGTGGTGGAGTGGGTCGTCATCAGACGATGAAACACACGCCACCTTGGCAGAAGTGCTGGATATCGCTAGCAGCGCCCAGGGGCAGGTGCAAAGCCAGGCGTTAGGTTTACCCGTGTGGCAGGCGCCGAGCCTTTTACAGCTACTTGAAAGTGCCGGGGCCAAGCGAGCCTTGTGGCCTGAGCTGGTCGAACTTGGTACCCGCTGGCGACAGCTGGCAGCCAAAGAGGATGACGCGCGGGAAGAGGCGGCACGGGAAAAGTCGGATGATCATTGAACTCTCATCCGAACACCTGGAGGCGTTGCTAGCCCTCGAGGCCGAGGCCGGCAGTGGCGCAAGCGCCAATCAGCTGGCCACGGCACTGGCCGACGCTGACTGCCGGCTGATCGGCGTTTGGCAAGGCGCTCAGCTGGGCGGTTACGCCTTGCTGGCGCGTCTGCCGTTCGATGCCGAGCTTCAGGCGCTGGGTGTCTCGCCGCTTCATCGGCGCAAAGGGCTGGGGCAAGGCTTGCTGGAAGAGGTAGCCAGTATCGCGGAGGCGTGGCAAAGCGAGCGGCTGTTGCTTGAAGTCCGGGCCGGCAACACAGCGGCTGTCACGCTCTACCACCGCTGTGGCTTTCAGCTTGACGGGCGACGCAAGGGCTACTACTCAAGCCGCTCCGGGCGCGAGGATGCCTTATTGATGTCGCGGGTGCTTTTGCCTATGGCGCCAAACTTACTCTAGCTCGGGGCCTAGCTCTGGTCGTCGATGCTATCGAACTTGCCCAGCAAGGCACTCAGGCGCTGTTCCCATTCTTCACGTTCCTGCTTGAGCTTGGTGTTTTCATCACGCAGCTCGTCATTTTCCATTTTCATCATTTCCAACGCTTCTACAGCGTTAGTGACTTTTTGCTCAAGCTTATTGAACAGTTCCAGACTCATCGATACCTCCAAAAGGGCCAAGGCAAGTGCGTAGCGCTCGCCGAATGATTGACAGCGGCGAGCGTAACGCCGGGGGCGTGGCGCGGCAAGAGGATAAAGGGAACAAAAAGCTGGCCAATGTTACAAAAGGCGCTGATAAAGACGGCCAATGCTTTCTCCCGCTCGGGTTTCGCGGTGCAGTGACCAGCAATTCGGCACTGGCGGTGACAGGCCGGCCTCGGTTTCCACATAAATCATTGCCTGGGGAGTAAGCCAGCCGTTTTCCAGTGCCTGGCAGCAAGGCTCGACCAGCGCTTGATGAAAGGGCGGGTCAAGGAATACCAATGAAAAGGCTGTGCTGGGGGGTGTGGTGAGAAATGCCGACACATCACGGCTGATCACCGAGGCGTTCTCCACTTCAAGCAGCGCCAGGTTATGACTCAATTGCGCAGCCACTTTCGAATCGCGCTCCACCAGACAGGCGCTTGTCGCCCCACGCGATAGCGCTTCAATACCCAGTGCACCGGTGCCGGCGAACAAATCCAGCACCTGGGCGCCTTCCACATATGCCGCCAGCCAGTTGAACAGTGTTTCCCGCACGCGGTCCGGCGTGGGGCGCAGCCCCGGGCTTTCCAGCACCGGTAATTGGCGGCGACGAAATTTTCCGCCGATGATGCGCAATTTCCCACTCTTGTCGGGTGCGCTGGCGCGAGGGTCTCGCGACGGACGAGAGGAATTTTTGGAAGGGGAGCGTTTTGGTCTCATGGCGGGGATTGTAGCGGTCTGATTGTCCAAAGTCTCGATGGGCAATGGTAGGATGGAGCAAATGTTCACTCCTTGAAGTGGGATTCCCTAGATGCTCGGTTTTTTCAAGCGCAAGAAGAAGCAGGACGAGGACGCCAAGTCCAAGGAAAACGCTCAGCAAGCAGAGCGTGAAGTAAAACAGCAACGCGACGAAACCGGTGAACAGCCGGAAAAAGCGCCTGCCGAGGAGACGCAGACCTCTCTTGAGCCCTCGCATGAACCATCGCCACCCGCGAAGGTGGAAGTGCCGCTGCCGGAAAAGGTGCCCGAGCCTGAACCCGAACCCGAAATAAAACCTGCCCCCGCGCCTGAGGCTGAACCGGCCAAACCGGCATTGCAGGAAAAACCGGTAGCGGAAAAGAAGGGTTGGTTTGCACGCATCAAGTCCGGGCTAGGCAAGACCCGCGCCAATTTTACGGAAGGCCTGGCGGGTCTGTTTCTGGGCAAGAAGCAGATTGACGATGAGTTGATGGAGGACCTCGAGACGCAACTGCTGATGGCGGATGTCGGTATCGAGGCGACCAGCGATATCATCGATAGCCTGACTGCGCGTGTCTCACGCAAGGAACTCAACGAGCCCGAGGCGCTTTATCGTGCGCTCCAGGAAGAACTGGAAGCGATGTTGGCACCCGTTGCCGTACCGCTTGAACTTACCAAGCAAGGTCCGGGGCCTTTCGTGATTCTGGTGGTGGGCGTCAATGGGGTGGGCAAGACCACCACCATCGGTAAGCTGACCCAGCGTTTTCAGCGTGAAGGCAAGAGCGTCATGCTGGCGGCCGGGGATACCTTCCGTGCCGCCGCCGTCGAACAGCTCAAGGTGTGGGGCGAGCGCAATAAAGTACCGGTGATCGCTCAGCATACCGGGGCGGATAGCGCCTCGGTGATCTACGATGCCGTGGCTGCCGCCACCTCGCGGGGCGTGGATGTATTGATCGCCGATACTGCTGGCCGGTTGCACAACAAGGGCCATCTGATGGAAGAGTTGAAAAAAGTCCATCGCGTCATGGGCAAGCTGGATCCAAAAGCGCCGCATGAAGTCATGCTGGTGCTGGATGCCGGCACTGGCCAGAACGCGATTTCTCAAGCCAGCACCTTCAATGAAGCGGTGCCGGTCACCGGGATTACCCTGACCAAGCTCGATGGTACCGCCAAGGGCGGGATTATCTTCGCCTTGGCCAAACAGCTCAACATGCCGATTCGCTTTATTGGCGTCGGCGAAGGTCTGGATGATCTGCGGCCATTCGCGGCGCGGGATTTCGTCGAGGCCTTGTTTTCCAAAGACCCGCTCGAGAAAGACTCGCTCGACAAGGATGGCCGGCAGCGAGGCGATACTAACGCATGATTGCGTTCGAACACGTGGGCAAGCGTTACGGCGGGCGTTTCGAAGCCCTGGCCAATATCGACTTTGGTGTGGCGCGTGGTGAAATGGTGTTTTTTACCGGCCATTCGGGGGCCGGTAAAAGCTCACTATTGCGCCTGATCATGCGCCTGGAGCAGCCCAGCCGCGGGCGCGTGATGGTGGCGGGACATGATATTGCCCGGCTGCATGCCAGCCAAGTGCCTTTTTATCGACGCCAGATCGGGGTGGTGTTTCAGGACCACCAGTTGTTGTTCGATCGCAGTGTCTTTCATAACGTGGCACTGCCTCTGGAAATTCAGGGCGTAGAGCCACGCGAGTCGGCACGTCGGGTACGGGCGGCACTGGACAAGGTAGGGCTCTTGCACCGCGAGAAAGCCCTGCCCATCGAGCTTTCCGGCGGTGAACAGCAGCGAATCGGCATTGCTCGCGCAGTGGTCAACAAGCCGGCATTACTGCTTGCCGATGAACCAACCGGTAACTTGGACCCCCAGCTTTCCGCCGATATCATGGCCCTGTTCGAGGATTTCAATCGCATCGGCACGACCTTGATGATTGCCAGTCACGACCTGGCATTGATTGCTCGGCTGCGCCATCGCACCCTGCGCCTGCGCGACGGCCGCCTGGTCGCGGATGAGAGGGCTACATGACCCAAATACCTCCTTCCCAGCGCGGAGCCCGGAGCCACAAGACCCGCTTATCCAGTCGTTTGCGTGCCTGGGCGAGACATCATCGCGTCATGTTGGTGGACAGCGCCTGGCGGCTGGTACGTCACCCACTGGGTAACCTTCTGACAATGCTGGCAATCGCTATCGCCTTGGTGTTGCCCGCGGCCCTGTGGCTGACGCTGGACAGCGCGCGGCTGTTGGATGCCGAGCTGGAAGAGAGTGCCACCCTCACCGTTTACCTGGCCCAGGAAGTGGACGAGATGCAGGCAAATCGCATCGAACAAGCGGTCCAGGCGCAACCCGAGGTAGCCGCTACCCGCTTGATCAGTGCGGAAGAAGGGATGGCTGAATTCCAGCAAGCCTTGGGGCTGGATGACGCCTTGGTGGGGCTTGCCGATAATCCTCTACCGGCAAGTATCGTCGTGCATCCGGCATCACCCGAGCCGGCGGCGATGCAGCGGCTTTCGCAGGTACTGAGCGAGTTGAACGGCGTGGATGACGTACGCCTGGACCTTGCCTGGATCGAACGATTGCGCCATCTTGCAGAATTGGGGCGGCGCTTGGCGTTGGCGTTGGCGGTGCTGTTCGGGCTGGGCGTGTTGCTGGTGGTGGGCAATACCATCCGTCTGGCGGTGGAGAGCCGGCGCCGGGAAATCGAGGTGGTAATGCTGATCGGCGCCACCCATGCTTTCGTACGGCGTCCTTTTCTGTATAGCGGTGCCTGGTACGGCGTGGGAGGCGGGCTGCTGGCGCTGGGGCTTTTGACGTTGGGCAATCACTGGCTGTCGCTGCCGGTGAGTGCGCTAGCTGCCAGTTACGGCGCTAGCTTCAGCTTGCCTCAGCTTGACTTGGCAGGCTCTACAATTCTGCTATCTTGCAGTACACTGCTTGGCTGGTTGGGCGCTTGGCTTGCGGTAGGGCGACATCTGTCGAGTATCCGGTCGCGTTAGTGCAAGGCATCCTGGTGATGTCCATGTCTGGATTTCAAGTCGTGTTGATTTCAGTAGGAATGCCAGCAGGGCAGCGATTGTCATCGGTAATCAGAGCCAGCGGTATCGAGTGGCATAAAATGGTATCGAGTGTCAGAAATAGATAGATGCAGGGTCAGTTTAAGTGATCGCAATGCTTGATTCGTGGTCAAATATATTATGGAACAGGTTTATAGGGAGACAAAACGTCACATGAGTAAAAGTCTTCTACCGATAGGCCAGATTTCTCCGGGGCATGACTTGGGCGGCTACATCCAGGCCGTGAACGGAATTCCAGTGCTTAGCGCTGATGAAGAGCGCGAGCTGGCCTTTCGCTTATACGATGAAAGCGATTTGGAAGCGGCGCGTCGTCTGGTATTGTCGCATCTGCGGTTTGTGGTGCATGTCGCACGCAGCTATTCCGGCTACGGCCTGCCCCAGGCAGACCTGATCCAGGAAGGTAATGTGGGCTTGATGAAAGCCGTCAAGCGTTTCGACCCCAACCAGGGCGTTCGGCTGGTGTCCTTCGCGGTGCACTGGATCAAGGCGGAAATCCACGAATTCGTGCTGCGTAACTGGCGTATCGTCAAGATCGCCACCACCAAGGCTCAGCGTAAACTGTTCTTCAATCTGCGCGGCGCGAAAAAACGCCTGGCATGGCTGAACAACAGTGAAGTCGAGGCCATCGCCAAGGATCTTGACGTCAAGCCGGAAGTGGTGCGCGACATGGAAGGGCGTCTCTCGGCCTATGACGCTGGCTTCGATGCCTCACCCAGCGACGATGAAGACAGCGTTTATCAGTCGCCGGCGCATTATCTGGATGATGCCGCCTCCGATCCGGCTACCAAGATTGAAGACAGCGACTTTGCCGGTGATGCCACGCGCCGCTTGCAGCTGGCGCTGGAGACCTTGGACGAGCGTTCGCAGGATATTCTTCAGCGTCGCTGGTTGAGCGAAGACAAGGCGACCTTGCATGACCTGGCGGATATCTACGGGGTCAGTGCCGAGCGGATTCGTCAGCTGGAAAAGAATGCGATGAAGAAGATTCGTCAAAAGATGGGCGATACCATGGCAGCATAACGGCTTTAGGTTGAAATATACCCGCTTCTTCGGCCTTGGCCGGGGAAGCGGGTTTTTCAGTCTCGTTTGCGGTTAGTCGGTATCGGTGATCAAGGTGCCGACCCCGGCATTGGTGAAGATCTCCAGCAAGACGGCATGAGCCACGCGCCCGTCGATGATATGAGCACTCTTGACCCCGCCTTTGACCGCATCGAGGGCGCAGCGAATCTTGGGCAGCATGCCGCCGTGGATGGTGCCGTCAGCGATCAGATCATCCACCTGAGCGGTGGAAAGCCCGGTCAATACCTCACCTTCAGCGTTCATCAGGCCGGCAACGTTGGTCAACAGCATGAGTTTTTCTGCGCCCAGCGCCTCGGCTATCTTTCCGGCGACCAAATCAGCATTGATGTTGTAGCTGCGGCCTTTCTCGTCCACGCCTATGGGGGCGATCACCGGAATAAAGTCCCGCGCGGCGAGCATTTCGATCAGTTCGGTGGAGATGTGTTCGACCTCGCCGACATGGCCGATATCGATGATCTCGGGGGCGGTCATTTCCGGGCTCTGGTGTTCCACCTGGAGCTGGCGAGCACGGATCTGAGCGCCGTCCTTGCCGGTCAAACCGATGGCTTTGCCGCCGCTCTGATTGATCAGGTTGACGATACTCTTGTTGACCAGCCCGCCGAGCACCATCTCTACAACGTCCATGGTTTCGGCATCGGTGACGCGCATGCCGTTGACGAAGCGCGACTCGATATTGAGTTTCTTCAGCAACTCTCCGATCTGAGGGCCGCCGCCGTGTACCACCACCGGATTGATGCCGACTTCCTTCATCAGCACGATGTTGCGAGCGAAGGAGTCAATCAGAGTGTCTTCGGTCATGGCATTGCCGCCGTACTTGACCACGACGGTCTTGCCGGAGAACTGCTGGATATAGGGAAGGGCTTCGGAAAGCACCTCCACGACGACACGAGGGTCGCGGCTGGTTGGGTTCATCGGGTTTCCCTTGCTACAGTTTTCACTCAGAGAGGTATTTCCAGTTCCGGTGCTGCCTGCTTGAGTGCTTGGGCGAATTGCTCGCGAATACGTGCCAAGGCGGTATCGTCCTTGCCTTCGAAGCGCAGCACCAGCATGGGCGTGGTGTTGGAGGCGCGGCACAGACCCCAGCCATCCGGGTAATCCACTCGAATACCGTCCAGGGTGGTTTTGACACCTTGGCCGAAGTCGCCTTCGCGAGCAAGTCGAGCCACGATGTCGAATTTGTTCTCGTCGGTGACCTCGATGTTGATTTCCGGGGTGCCTACGTCCTGAGGGAAGCTGTCGAAGAAGGTGTCGGCATCGAGGTCCTGCTTGGCCAGTATTTCGAGTAGCCGCACGGCCGCATAGAGGCCGTCATCGAAGCCATACCAGCGCTCCTTGAAGAAGATGTGGCCGCTCATTTCGCCGGCAAGCGCGGCGCCGGTTTCCTTCATGCGAGCCTTGATCAGGGAATGCCCGGTGCGCCACATTTCCGGCTCGCCCCCGGCATCGCTGATCACGCGGGTCAGGTTGCCGGTGCATTTGACGTCGAAAATCACCTTGGCGCCCGGGTTGCGCTCGAGCATGTCGGCGGCGAATACCATCAGCAGATGATCCGGATAGATTAACCGGCCCTTGGGGGTGATCACCCCCAGGCGGTCGCCGTCGCCATCGAATGCCAGGCCGATGTCGGCATTGGTGTCGGCAACGCTTTTGATCAGATCCTGGAGGTTTTCCAGCTTGCCGGGGTCGGGGTGGTGATTGGGAAAGTTGCCATCGATCTCGGCGAACAGGGGAACCGTCTCCACACCGAGTTTTTCGATCAACTGCGGGCCGAGTTCCCCGGCAACGCCGTTGCCGCAATCCACCACGGCCTTGAGCGGGCGCGAGACCACCACATCACCCAGGATGCGATCGAGATAGGCTGAACGCAGGTCTTCCTGGCGTATGCTGCCCTGGCCGCTTTCGAGCTGGTTGTCCTGCAGGCGCTGATGAAGGGCGGTAATCGCTTCGCCGGAAAGCGTTTCTTCCTTCAGCACGATCTTGAAACCGTTATAGTCTGGTGGGTTGTGGCTGCCGGTGACCATGACACCGGAGGAGGTGCCCTCGAGAACATGGGTGGCGAAGTAAAGCACCGGGGTGGGCACCATGCCGATATCCACCACATCCCGCCCGGCGGCGTTGAGCCCGCGCATCAAGGCGGCCTGCAGCCGCGGTCCGGAAAGACGGCCGTCACGGGCGACGACGACGGTGGATTCACCACGAGCGGCGGCTTCACTGCCGATGGCGCGGCCGATCAGTTCGACGTTGGCTTCGGTCAGGGTGTCGTCCACGATACCGCGAATATCGTAGGCACGAAAAATGGAAGCGGGTACCGGGTTTTCGAAGTTGGAATTCATGATCGTCCCTGCAGAATGTGTCAGTGAAAAGGGCTGAGCAAAGCCCTTGGTAAAGCCCTTGGTAACGCTCTTGGCAAAAAAGCTATTGGCAAATACCTCAGTGAGAGCCGGTGCTACCGAAGCCGCTGCTGCCGCGAAGGCTGTCGGTGAACATGTCCACCAGTTCAAGCTTGGCTTGCACCACGGGCACAAGCACGTACTGCGCCAACCGTTCGAAAGGCTCCAGCGTGAAGGCTTGCGTGCCCCGGTTCCACACTGAAATCATCAGCTCGCCTTGGTAGTCGGAGTCGATCAACCCCACCAGGTTGCCCAGCACGATGCCGTGTTTATGCCCCAGGCCGGAGCGTGGCAGGATCATGCCGGCAAGAGCGGGGTCGGCAATATGAATGGCCAGGCCCGTGCGAACCAGCTCGCACTGCCCCGGAGCAAGCGTCAGCGGGGCATCGAGCAGGGCGCGAAGGTCCATGCCTGCCGAGCCTTGGGTCGCGTAATGCGGCAGATACTCACGCATGCGTTCATCAAGCAGTTTGAGTTGCAGGCGTGGCGCTGAAGCCGAGGCAGTCATGGGGTCTCTCCAAAAGCTAGCAGATTCAGGGCGCGCTGGATAATATCGCTGGCGAGTCGTGTCTTGGGTTGCGATGGTAGCGCTTCGCTGGCTTGGCCATCGGGTGTCTTCCACAGCAGCCAGGCGGCGTTGTCATCGCTGCCGAAGACACCCCCCGCCTGGGACACATCATTGGCCACAATCATGTCCAGTCCCTTGCGAGCCAGCTTGTCGCGCGCGTAGTGTTCAACATCCTGAGTTTCTGCAGCAAAGCCGACTACCAGTGGGCGTGAGGCGGTGGGCAGGGCGGCGATATCCGCGATGATGTCAGGATTTTTCACCAGGATGAGCGTCAAGCTGTCTTCGTTCTGGCGTTTTTTTATCTTGTGCTCGGCGGGCATTTCAACGCGAAAATCCACCACTGCGGCGCAGCCGATGAAGATATCTGCACCCTGAGCGAGCCGCTGGGCGGCAGAATGCATTTGGGCGGCGCTGTCCACATCGATGCGCTCCACCCCGGCAGGGGTGGGCAGGTTGACCGGCCCGCTGATCAGGCTGACCCGGGCGCCGGTTCTGGCGGCTGCGCCAGCCAGGGCATAGCCCATCTTCCCGGAGCTGTGATTGGATAAGTAGCGCACCGGGTCCAGGGCTTCACGGGTGGGGCCGGCGGTGATCACGATGTGACGCGAACGACTCGATTGGGTGGGGCGAAAGATATTGAACACGGCCTCGGCCACGGCTTCCGGCTCGCTCATGCGCCCGGGGCCGGTATCGCCGCAGGCCTGGTCCCCTGCATCGGGGCCAACCCATTGCCAGCCATCGCGGGAAAGCTGCTCAAGGTTGCGCTGGGTCGCCGGGTGGCGCCACATGGCCTGGTTCATTGCCGGGGCCATCAGCCTTGGGGCTTCACTGGCCAGGCACAGGGTGGTGAGCAAGTCATCCGCCATGCCATGGGCCAGGCGGGCCATCAAGTCGGCGGTGCCCGGAGCGATCAAGATCAAGTCGGCCCAGCGGGCGAGTTCGATATGGCCCATGCCGGCCTCGGCGTTGGGATCGAGCAGTGAGGTGCGCACCGGCTCGCCGGAAAGGGCTTGCAGCGTCAAGGGGGTAATAAATGCCTGGGCACCGTCGGTCATGACCACGCGCACCTCCATACCCGCCTGCTTGAGCAGGCGAATGATCAGCGCGCTTTTGTAAGCGGCAATGCCGGCGCTCACGCCGAGCAGGATGCGCTTTCCAGCAAAGGGGAGCATGTGGGGTTCCCGCATCGTTAATTGAGGGATTTTACCATACCACCACAGCCATGCCTTGCGTAGGCAGTGCGCGGATTATCCTGAGTGTTATCTCACTAAAACAACTGGGTATACTGGTGGGACTAAAAATAATGAAGGGCGGTGTCACGAGGCCCGCCTGGCAAGCCAGGGACAATCAGGCAGGGAGGCGGATAGAATGGGAATCAATCATTGGCCGGAAGGTGAGCGGCCCCGGGAAAAATTGCTCAACCTGGGCGCTCAGGCATTATCCGATGCCGAGCTTTTGGCAATCTTTCTTCGGGTGGGCGTGCAGGGGCGCTCGGCGGTGGATCTGGCACGCGACTTGCTGAGTGCCTTTGGTGGTCTACGCCAATTTCTCGAGGCCGACCAAGTGCGTTTTTGTGAAGCGCACGGCCTGGGTAACGCCAAATATGCCCAGCTGCAGGCGACACTCGAACTTTCCCGGCGTCATCTGGCCAGCCAGTTGGCACGGGGCAATGCACTGACGTCACCGGCCTTGGTCAAGCACTACCTGAGCTCTCAGATGCGCCATCTCGGCCATGAGGAGTTTGCCGTGTTGTTTCTGGATACGCAGCACAGAATTATCCGTTACGAATCGCTGTTTCGCGGCACCCTGGACAGCGCCTCGGTGTACCCGAGGGAGGTCGCCAAGCGTGCGCTGGAGCTAGGCGCGGGGGCGGTCATCCTGGCGCACAATCATCCTTCCGGTATCGCCGAGCCGAGCGATGCCGACCGGCGCATCACCGAGAGGCTCAAGGAAGCCTTGGCGTTGTTCGAGGTGCGGGTGCTGGATCACTTTGTGGTCGGTGACGGCGAGGTGGTTTCGTTCGCCGAGCGCGGCTGGGTCTAAAAAATTGAATATGAAGAATAAAGCGGTTTCGGGGCTTTTTCAAAGGTATTTAGCGGCTTTGCTTGCCCGGCGGGAGTCTCTCTGGTATAAAGTTCCCCCTTTGAACTTGGGTCGAATCACGGACAGGGCTGAGTCGCGCGGTAACGGATGTTACGAGGTTATCCGGCGCGCCCTTTTCCGGTTTGCCCGACAGGTTTTGAACTACTCGCCAAGCGGTTGGAGGCTCTCATGTCCAAAGTATGTCAGGTTACCGGCAAACGTCCGGTGACTGGAAATAACGTTTCTCACTCCCAGCGTAAGACGCGTCGTCGCTTCTTGCCTAACCTGCACAGCCACCGTTTCTGGGTGGAAGCCGAAAATCGCTTCGTCAAGTTGCGCGTCTCCAGCAAGGGCATGCGTATCATTGACAAGAGAGGTATCGACACGGTTCTGGCTGATATCCGCAAGCGCGGCGAAACCATTTAAGCTTGAGCTACGGCTGCAAGCAGACGTTTTTGGGAGATTAAAACCATGCGCGACAAGATCAAGCTGGTGTCCAGTGCCGGTACCGGCCACTTCTACACCACTGATAAGAACAAGCGCAACACGCCGGATAAGTTCGAATTCAAGAAATACGACCCGGTAGTGCGTAAGCATGTGATGTACAAGGAAGCTAAAATCAAGTAAGCATTTGCTTGTTGATTGCGCTTTCACCGCAGGCGAGTGCCTGTTGAAGAACCCGGCTAGCCGCCGGGTTCTTGCATGTCCGCTGTATGTAAAATCGCTGTATGCAGAAACTGTCATTATAGGCCGCTATCATGCCTGAGCTGCCCGAAGTCGAAACCACGCGTCGCGGTATCGCACCCTACCTGGAAGGTGCCGAAATTACCGAGGTTCGGGTGCGTCAGTCACGCTTGCGCGTGCCGGTGCCTTCGGACCTTGTTGAGCGTCTGATCGGTGCACGCATCGAGCCACTTTCCCGCCGGGCAAAATACCTGCTGATGCCCCTGGATTCGCCTGAGGAAAGCGCCACCTTGCTGTGGCACCTGGGCATGTCCGGTAGCTTGCGTATTTCCCGGGTGGGAGAGCTTCCACGCAAGCACGACCATGTGGATCTGGTGCTGGATAATGGCTGGATGCTGCGCTATCACGACCCGCGCCGGTTTGGTTTCGTCGATTGGCTGCAGGGCGACGAGCATAGCGACAAGCGCTTGGTTCACCTGGGTCCCGAACCGCTTTCCGAGGCCTTCAACGGTAGACGGTTATACGAGATGTCGCGCGGCCGTCGAATAGCGGTGAAGCCCTTCCTGATGGATAACCGGGTGGTGGTCGGGGTGGGGAATATCTATGCCTCCGAGGCATTGTTCATGGCGGGTATCGACCCCCGCCGAGCCGCCGGGCAGATTTCGCAAGAACGCTATGAACGGCTCGCCGACGCCGCTCGCGAGGTTTTGGCTGCGGCGATTACTCAGGGCGGCACCACCTTGCGTGATTTTGTCAGTGGTCGGGGTGAGCCGGGCTATTTCGCTCAGCGGCTGAATGTCTATGGTCGCCATGGCCAGCCATGCCCCCGCTGTGAACATGAACTTATCAGGGTGACGCTAGGCCAACGTGCCAGTGTGTTTTGCCCCGGCTGCCAGCATTGATCTGTCGGCCCAATTGATTGTGGAGACTGTTGTGACCCAACGCTTGCGCCTGAACAAGAACGCCGACCGCCGCCTCAAGGCCGGTCATCTATGGATCTACTCCAATGAAGTGGATATCCAGGAAACTCCGCTGAAAAACTTTGCCGCCGGTGAGCCGGCGCTGGTCGAAGCGTCCAACGGCAGGCCGATGGGGGTCGCTTACGTCAACCCTCACTCCCTGATCAGTGCACGCCTGATGTCGCGCGACCCGGCCATGCGCCTGGATCGCTCGCTTTTCGTGCATCGTTTTAACCAAGCGTTGGGGCTGCGTCAACGCTTGTTCGCCGAGCCGTTCTATCGCTTGATTCACGGCGAAGGCGATTTGCTCCCGGGCTTGATCATTGACCGTTTCGGCGATGTGGTGGTTGTGCAGCTGAATACCGCCGGCATGCAGGCCCTGGCTGACGAAATCGTCGATGCGCTGGAAAAAGTCCTTGACCCCGAGGTGATCGTGTTCCGCAACGATACCGGGGGGCGCCGCCAGGAAGGGCTGGAGGCCAAGGTCGAAGTGGTCAAGGGCACCCTTCCGGATGAAGTGCTACTGGTGGAAAACGGCGTACGTTTCGCCATCCCGATCCTGGATGGTCAGAAAACCGGCTGGTTCTATGACCACCGGGCCAACCGTGCCTGGCTCAACGGCTTGGTGGCCGGTAAGCGCGTGCTGGATGTGTTCAGTTACGTGGGTGGCTGGGGCGTTCAGGCAGCCGTCAATGGCGCCTCTGAAGTGCTATGCGTCGATGCCTCGAGCAGTGCCCTGGAACAGGTGGCTTATAATGCTGCGCTCAACGGGGTAAGCGAGCAGGTGTCGGTCAGCGAAGGCGATGCCTTCGAGGTACTGGCGGCACTCAAGGCCGAGGGTGAGGAATTCGATGTGGTGATCCTGGATCCGCCGGCATTCATCCGCAAGCGCAAGGATATTCCTAACGGCGAGCGTGCTTATTCGCGTCTTAACCGTGAAGCCATTCGCCTGTTGGGACGCGATGGGTTGCTGGTCAGCGCCTCGTGCTCCATGCACCTGGCGCCCGAGCGTCTGATGGAGGTGGTGCGTGGCGCCGTGCGCCATCAGGACCGCCATGGTCAGGTGATCTTCCAGGGGCATCAGGGTCCGGATCACCCAGTACATCCCGCCATCCCGGAAACGTCTTACCTCAAGGCATTGGGCGTACGGATATTCCGCGACTGAGTTGCTTGAATGTGGAATGACGCTAGTTTTTTATTGTGTCGTTCCGCATTTCAGTAGATTTTTCTTCTGGAAAGCGCCTTAAACGGCGTTTTTCTTGTTTTACTCTCAAGGGGATGGGTGAGCGGACGAGCTATGCTGTAATAGGGGCGAAATGTCATCCCCAACAGCATTGCATGCATCAGGAGAGCCTTCATGAAAGTCGCCGTGCCCAAGGAAATCAAGAATCATGAATATCGTGTTGCCTTGACCCCCACCGGTGTTCGTGAGCTGACCGGACGTGGTCATCAGGTAAGTGTTCAGGCCGCCGCCGGTGAAGGTGCGGGCTTCACCGATGCCGACTATCAGGCTGCCGGCGCGCATGTAGAAGCGGATGTGGACGCTTTGTGGCAAGGTGCCGAGCTGATACTCAAGGTCAAGGAGCCGCAGGCGGAAGAAGTGGCGCGATTGAGTTCCGGGCAGACGCTTTTCACTTACCTGCACTTGGCTGCGGAAGAAAAGTTGACGCTTGGGCTTCTGGAGAGCGGCGCTACTTGTATCGCCTATGAAACTGTCACCGATTCCCGCGGTGGTTTACCGCTGCTGGCGCCGATGAGTACCGTGGCCGGGCGCATGGCTGTGCAGGCGGGGGCGCATAGCTTGGAAAAGGCCCAAGGCGGTGCCGGTGTATTGTTGCCCGGGGTGCCGGGCGTCTCGCCGGGCAAGGTGACTGTGATCGGTGGCGGTGTGGTCGGGGAAAATGCGGCACGCATGGCGCTGGGGCTGGGGGCGGACGTCACCATTCTGGATAAATCTCTTGCACGCCTGGAAGTGCTGGATGATCGTTACCAAGGACGCATCAAGACCGTCTATTCGACTGCCGATGCGCTGGATGAGGCGGTGCGCGACTCGGATATGATCGTCGGGGCAGTGTTGATCCCCGGTGCCGCTGCGCCCAAGCTGATCACTCGCAAAATGCTTGCTGACATGCAGCCCGGCAGCGTACTGGTGGATGTGGCGATCGACCAGGGCGGCTGTTTTGAAACCAGCAAGCCCACCACCCACGCCGACCCCACCTATATCGTCGAGGGTATCGTGCATTATTGTGTCGCCAACATGCCGGGGGCGGTGGCGCGCACTTCTACCCTGGGGTTGACCAATGCCACGTTACCCTTCGTGATCGCCCTGGCCGACAAGGGCTGGCAGAAGGCTCTGGCCGATGATGCGCATTTCCTGCCAGGGCTGAACGTGCATGATGGTCGAGTAACTTATCAGGCGGTCGCCGATGCCTTCGGCCTGGAGTACACCGATCCGGCCTCAGTGGTCGGCTAGGCACGCAACGCTGTCGTCGTTAACGACGGCTCACATTATTATTTACGGCTCAATAATGCGGCGGCACCTCATCCTGCGGATTGAATCCCTCGGTGTTGGGTGCCGCTGTCGTATCCGCGTCTTGCAAGGCCTGATGCTGCTCGCGCAGGCGCTCGCTCATCATACTGCTAAGCTGTTCCAGGTGTGCCAGGCGCCTCTCTTGTTGCGCGGTGGCCTGATCCAGGCTGTCCAGCCAGTGCTCCTGGTAGGCGATACGGCTTTCTAGTGCTTCAAGACGATTGTCAAGCTCGGCGGGCGAGAAGTGTTCGCTCATGATAACATCGCAACCTTGTGTATATTATGCCCGGTTCTGTTGGGCGTGGGCCTGATAGACTGGGTATTGTCCTTTGTCTGTTATTGCTACAACAAGAGAGCTTTTATTAATCATGAATCTAAAAGTTGTGTTTCGCTGCATATTAATCAGCCTGCTTCTCGCCGCTCCGGCACCGCTACTGCTTGCCGGATTTGCCCACTTGGCCGACCCGTTGCTTACCAAACAAGTGTTTGCCGAGTTTCTGGTCAGTGGTGTGGCGAGTATCTATTTTGCCATGGCTTTGGGTAGCTTCGTTATTTTACTTGTGGGTACTTTAGCTGCTGCCGCCTTGGCGCCGTTGCCTGCGGCCTTGCCCACCCAAAGAAGAGTCGGGCAAGCAGAGGCGCCCGAACCTGCCCAGCAGAGGCAAGAAACACTGGCTGATGAAGAGGACGATGATGAAGTCGATATCATCGATTACAACGATGGCCGAGAAGAAGGAGAGGTCAAATGGTTCAATACCAACAAGGGCTACGGTTTCATCACGCGGGATAACGGCGATGATGTGTTTGTGCACTTCCGTGCGATTCGTGGACGCGGAAACCGGATGCTGACCGAAGGTCAGATTGTGCGTTATCAGGTGATTCATAATGAACGCGGCCTTCAAGCGGACGATGTCAGTATTATCGAGTGAATTTTTGCTGGCAGTGTCATCTTGATCGAAGCAGTTGCAAACGGCCCCGCTAAGCGGGGCCGTTTGTTTTTGGCTTAGCGGCCTGAGTCGGGCCATTCGATGGGCCCTTCCCGGCCGTCAGGCAGTACCTGCCAGAAACGATCCGGATCGTCACCCGGGTGCCAGCCGCCTAACGAGCAGCGCACTTCCACCGCCAGTTGCTCGGCGGCCTGCTGGGCGCAGTCCTGGTCGGTGATCCAGGGCGTCTCGCCGCTATCGAACCACAGGCTGGCAAAGCCTTCGGCGGCTTTTTCCACCAGCAAGACGGGAATGCGCTGGCCTTGGTAGGTACCTTGAGTCTTCCACTGGCCTCTGCCTGCAGGGCTCAGTGGTGGGGCATCCATTGTCTGCTCCAGCCAGCAATTCAGCGCCGGCAATGATGCTTGGGCGAGGTAGATCTCGATATCCGGATAACGTTGCATCATGGCGTCACGCTGGCTGATGGAATAAATAGATGGCGCAGGGTCGCTTCGTATACCCGGCTCAAGTCATCCAGGTCGCTCGCGAGAACGCGTTCGTTGACCTTGTGGATGGTAGCGTTGAGAGGGCCGACTTCCACCACCTGGGCGCCCAGAGTGGCAATGAAACGGCCATCGGAGGTGCCACCACTGGTGGAAAGGACTGGTCGTCGGCCGAGGGCTTCTTTCACTCCGCCGAGAACGGCATCCACCAACTCGCCCTCGGCGGTCAGGAAGGGCTCGCCATTGAGTGTCCAGTCGATGTGATAGCTGAGCCCGAAACGATCCAGAATCGCCTCGGTGCGTTCACGCAGTTGGGTATGGGTCACTTCCGTGGAAAAACGTAAGTTGAACACAACCTCCACTTCACCGGGAATTACATTGGTGGCACCGGTGCCCGAACGGAAATTGGAGATCTGGAAGCTGGTGGCGGGGAAGAAATCATTGCCCGCGTCCCAGTGCTCGGTGACTAGGGCGTCGAGTGCCGGCATGGCCTGATGAATGGGGTTGCGTGCCAGATGCGGATAGGCCACATGACCCTGCACCCCGGTCAAGTGGAGAACGCCGCCTAAGGAGCCGCGTCGACCGTTCTTGATCACATCCCCCAGCACTGCCGTGGAGGAAGGTTCCCCCACGATGCAGTAATCCAGGCGTTCGTGGGCTTCGCGCAGGTGCTCGACCACCGCCCGGGTACCATCCATCGCCGGGCCTTCTTCATCCGAGGTGATCAGGAAGGCAATCCGGCCGTCATGATCCGGGTGTTCGGCAACAAAGCGTTCCACGGCGGTGAGCATGGCGGCCAGGCTGCCTTTCATGTCCGCCGCGCCGCGTCCGCAGAGCATGCCCTGGTCGTCGATGCAGGGAATGAAAGGGGGAAATTCCCAATTGGTGTGCGGCCCGCTGGGCACCACATCGGTATGCCCGGCAAAGGCCAGAACCGGGCCGTGATGGCCGCGTACCGCCCAGAAGTTATCCACGTCACCAAACGGTAGATGTTCCACGTGAAAGCCGATCCGCTCCAGGCGTTCGATCATCAGCGCCTGGCAGCCTTCGTCATCGGGGGTTACCGAAGGTCGGCGCATCAGGTCGAACGCCAGCGCCAGCGTCGGTGATAGGCCTTGAGGCTCAGTTATGGGCATGCAGTGCCTCGTTGAGCGCCACGGCACTTTTGTTGGTCAAGCATTCGATGCGGCCATTCTGGGAGTTGCGACGCAGCAGCAGGTCCGGTTGTCCGGCTAGAGTGCGTGCGGCAACGGTCTCGACCTCTTGGCCCTGGTCGTCGAGCAGCGTGACCTTGGCGCCGGCGGTAATGTAAAGCCCGGCTTCCACGGTGCAGCGATCGCCCAACGGAATCCCGATGCCGGCGTTGGCGCCGATCAAGCAGCCTTCCCCTACGGAAATAATCATATTGCCGCCGCCGGAAAGCGTGCCCATGGTGGAGCAGCCGCCGCCCAGATCCGAGCCTTTACCCACCATGACGCCTGCCGAAATGCGGCCTTCGATCATGCCCGGTCCTTCAGCACCGGCATTGAAGTTGACGAACCCTTCGTGCATCACCGTGGTGCCTTCGCCTAGGTAAGCGCCCAGGCGTACCCGGCTGGTATCGCCGATACGGATGCCGGTGGGTACCACGTAGTCGGTCATCTTGGGGAACTTGTCGACGCAGTCCACCGAAAGCGAACGCCCGGCGAGACGCGCCTTGAGGCGACGCATGGGAAGCTCTTCGATGTCGATGGGGCCTTCGTTGGACCAGGCGATGTTGCGCAGCAAGCCGAACATGCCGGTCAGGTCAAGATCGTGAGGCTTGACCAGACGATGCGAGAGCAGGTGCAGCTTGAGGTAGACCTCCGGCGCACTCTGCGGCGGCAAGTCGGTATCGAGGAACATGGCCACCAAGGGGCGCTGGCTATGTGCCAGGGCTTCGGCAAGTTCGGCCTGTATACTGTGGCCGGCGGCTTCCAGCGCCTTTGCCAGGGCGGTGCAATGTTCCGGCAAGAAGCTCACGGAAGCATTGCCTTCCGGCGCGTCGAGCACCTGCCTGGCCGCAGCGACCAGGCTGGCGTCGGGGTTGAGCAAGGGAGTGGGGTAGTAAATTTCCAGCCAGTCGCCCTGAGTGTTCTGGGTGCCGATTCCAAGCGCAAAGCTCAGCATGAGGTGATGTCCTTGTTCAAGATGTGGTCGGAGCCTAAAGGTTGGCTTCAAACTCGCAATGGGTAGTGAAAAAAATGGTCAGTGAAGAAAAAGGTATCGTGAATAACGTGACTATCCCGAGGGATGAAAACCGATATTCAGCCCTTTAGATCGTCATAGTCACCCTCGCGATACCCCACGCGAATTTCGTCAGCGTTTTCCAGCAAAGGGCGCTTGAGCAGCGTGGGGTATCGCATGATCAGTTGGCGGGCGGCGTTGGAGTCAAGTCTGTCCTTGTCCGCCTGAGGCAGGTCGCGCCAAGTCTTGCTGCGTTTGTTGAGCACATTCACCAGGGGCACACGGTGCAGGATATGTTCGAGTAACGCCGCGGAAAGGCCATCTTCACGCAGATCATGGGTGTTGAACGGGATGCCTCGGCTATCCAGTGCCTTGAGCGCTTTGCGGCAGGTGTCACAGTTCTTGATCATGTAGAGCGTCAGCATTTAAAGCTTTCCTTCCAGCAGATCACGAATACGTTGGGCGGCCTGTACCGTCGGTTCCAGTTCGGCCACCAGTGCCAGTCGCAGGCGCCCCTCGCCGGGATTGATGCCTGTCACGCCAGCCCGGCCCATGTAAGACCCCGGCAGTACGCTGACATGGGCCCGCTCGAATAGGCGCCGAGTGAAGGCTTCGTCGTCACCGTCGGGTACCGCGGGCCAGAGATAGAAACCCGCCACGGGAGTGGGGAAATCCAGTACTGGCGAAAGGATGCTAGTGACGGCAGCAAACTTTTCCCGATAAGCGTCACGGTTGGCGCGCACATGAATTTCGTCCTGCCAGGCGCTGATGGAGGCACGCTGCAAGGGCAGCGACATGGCGCAACCATGGTAGGTGCGGTAACGCTTGAATGGCGTAATGAGAGCGGCATCCCCCGCAACGAACCCGGAGCGCAGCCCCGGCAGGTTGGAGCGCTTGGACAGAGAATGAAACACCAGGCAGCGCTGGTATTCGTGGCGACCAAGCTCGGCACAGGCCTGGAGCAGGCCGGGGGGTGGCGCCGCTTCATCCAGGTAAAGCTCCGAATAGCACTCGTCCGAGGCGATGATGAAGTTGTACTCGTCGGCAAGCTCGATCAGTTTCTTGAAATCTTCCAGCGGTGTGACCGCCCCGGTGGGGTTGCCCGGCGAACAGAGAAATACCATCTGTACCTCGCGCCAGGTATCCGCGGAAATTGCGCTGAAGTCCGGGCGAAAGTGGTTGCGTTCGGTGCAGTCGAGGTATAGCGGCTCGCCGCCGGCAAGCAGAGTGGCGCCTTCATATATCTGATAGAAGGGATTGGGCATGGCCACCTTTGCCGGTCGGGTGCGGTCGAGTGCCGCCTGGATGAAGGCAAAGATTCCCTCCCGGGTGCCATTGACCGGCAGCACCTGGCGTTCGCTGTCCAGGCCGGCCAGCGCAAAGCGACGCACAGTCCAGTCGGCAATCGCTTGGCGCAGCTCGGGCAGCCCAGCGGTGGCCGGGTAGCGGCCCATTTCGTGCTGATAGGCGACGAGTGTCTGAAGCGCCCCGCTGAAAGGGGCATGCTGAGGCTCGCCGATGGTCAGGGGAATGTGCGGCAGTCCCGGCGGCGGGCTCAAGCCTGCCTTCAGCGCCGCCAACTTTTCAAACGGATACGGATGCAAGGCGTCGAGATCTGGGTTCATGGGGCTTACCGGCTGTTGAGTAATAGGTGGCGAACAGACCGTCGATTATAGGCAAGCCCCGGGTCGGTCTCAAACCTAACCGGGGTGGGTGCCCTTTACACGTCTAACACGTCGATCAGGCGAGCGCGTAGTTTCTCCTGGCGCTCAAGGTCGAGAAGGGGGCTTCCAGCCTTAGTGGTAATGAAGAAAACGTCTTCCACTCGTTCCCCCAGAGTGGCGATCTTGGCGGCGGAAAGGGCGATGTCCTGCTCCATGAAAATCTGCCCCACCCGCGCCAGCAACCCCGGGCGGTCAGGGGCGGTAAGCTCCAGCAGGGTACGGTCGTTGGCCGGGTCCTGCTCGATCAGTACTTCCGTGGGCACCTTGAAATGCTTGAGCTGGCGCGGTGTATGACGAGTGACGATCTGGGGATAATCCTCCGGGTCGTCGAGTTCCTCCACCAGATGGCTACGCATTTCCTCGATGCGTTCGGGGTCGCGTATCGCCTGTCCCTGGTGATCCAGCACAATGAAGGTATTGAGCGTCCAGTCGTTGCGTGACGTGGCGATTCGGGCGTCATGGATCGACAGACCCAGCTGTTCCATGGCGGCAGCGGTCGCGGCAAAAAGATCTTCCACCGAACGCGTGTAAATAAACACCTTGGTACCACCTTCGGCCATGTCATCGGTCGGTGCGCTGATCAATATCAAGGGTAGTTGGGAGTCGCCATGGGCAAGAATGCCCTGCGTTTGCCAAACGATTTCACTGGGGGCGTACTGAAGAAAGTAATCTTCGCCCAATGAATCCCAGAGGTGATCGATATGCGTGCTGTCGACGCCGATGCTGATCAGCAGTGAACGGGCTTCATTGCGCGTTTCACGCACCCAGTCATCGCGATCGGGCGGGTTGTTGAGGCCGCGGCGCAAGGCACGCTTGGTTTCGGTATACAGCTGACGCAATAACGAGGCCCGCCAACCGTTCCACAGCGTGGGGTTGGTGGCATTGATATCAGCCACGGTGAGTACGTACAGATAGTCCAGCCGCATTTCGTTGCGCACGATTCGTGCAAAGTCACGTATCACGTCCGGGTCGGTAATGTCGCGTTTCTGAGCGGTCATCGACATCAGCAGATGGTATTCCACCAGCCAGCGCACCAGGCGGGTGTCGTGTTGGGGAACATGGTGGCGGATACAAAAGTGCTCGACGTCAACCGCGCCGATCAAGGAGTGGTCGCCGCCGCGTCCCTTGCCGATATCGTGAAACAGCCCGGCGATCCACAGAAGCTCCAGCCGGGGAAGCTGCGGAATCAATGCAACGGCGACCGGAAACTCTTCACGCGCCTCGAGGTTACGAAAGCCCTGAATGAATTTCAACAGGCGCAGGGTGTGGGCATCCACGGTATAGATGTGAAACAGGTCGTGTTGCATTAGCCCCACCGCGCGGCCGAACTCCGGCAGGTACTTGCCGAGAATGCCGTAACGGTTCATGCGACGCAGTTGCCGCGGAACGTTGCCTCCCGAACGTAACAGCGCCATGAACAGGCGTTGATGGCGGGGTTCATCGCGATAGTGGTCATCGATCTGATGGCGGTGGTCGCGGATCAAGCGAATGGTATCGGCACGCACGCCCTCGATTTCGGGGTGCTTGGCCATCAGCAAAAACAGCTCCAGCATGGCCTCGGGGTGATCACGAAACAGGCTGCGCCTGCGCGCCTGAATGTAGCCCCCCTTGGTTTCAAAGCGAGCGTTGAGCTTGACCGTGGACAGCGCCTGGGTACCACGCAATATCACCTCATCGAAGTGCTGCAATAGCATATCGTTGAGTCCGGCCAATGCCGTGACATGACGATAATAGCGCTTCATGAACTGTTCGACGGCCAGGCGCTCGGGCGTGTCGCGAAAGCCGAACAGCTGCGCAATGGTGCGCTGGTGGTCGAACAGCAGGCGGTCTTCCGCGCGGTCGGTGAGCATGTGCAGGGCATAGCGCACCTGCCACAGAAAGGCCTGCCCCTGGCTCAGAATACGCAGTTCGGCATCGTTCATGAAGCCGTTGGCGACAATGTCTTCATAGCGTTCGGTACCGAAATGACGCTTGGCCACCCAGCCGATCATCTGGATGTCGCGTAGCCCGCCGGGCGAACTCTTGATGTTGGGTTCCAAGTGGTATTCGGAGTTATTGTAGCGGTGATGTCGTGCAATCTGCTCCTGCCATTTGGCTTCAAAGAAACGATCCGCCGGCCAGAGGTGCTCGCTGCTCAAGCGTTCGCGCATGGCGTTACGCAGCCGCTCGGGGCCGGTTATCAGGCGCGATTCGAGCAGGTTGGTGATCACCGTCACATCGGCTTCGGCCTCGCGTTCGCAATCGGTGAGCGAGCGGACGCTGTGGCCGATTTCCAGGCCGATATCCCATAGAAAGGTGATAAAGGCAGTCAGGGGTTCGCGGTAGGCCCTATCGTCGTCAAACTCCAGCAAAAACAAGAGATCCACATCCGAGTGGGGGTGCAGTTCGCCACGTCCGTAGCCTCCCACTGCGAGCAGAGCGATGCCGTTATCCGGCCAACTATGTTGTTCCCAGGCGAGTGCCAGCAGGCGGTCAAGGCACCAGGCGCGTCCATGGACGAGATCCCGAATGTCGGCGCCGGCGTGAAAGCGCTCATCCAGGCGCGCCTGAATCTGTCGCAACGCTGCCTTGAACGGCGCGATGGGCGAGCGGCTGCCGGCGAGTTCATTGTGAAAGCGCTGGACATCGAACAGCGAGGTATCGGGGATGAAATGGTAATGATGAAGTAGCATTAGCGGTCGAGAAAGCCGAGGTCTTCCTCGCCTCGCGCGGTGAGCACTTCCACCCCGGTTTCGGTGACCAGCAGGGTGTGCTCCCATTGAGCGGACAGGCTGCGATCCTTGGTCACGGCGGTCCAACCATCACGCAATACCTTGGTTTTATACTCGCCGACGTTGATCATCGGCTCGATGGTAAAACACATGCCGGCAGCAAGGGCAATGTCGGCTTCCGGGGCATAGCCGTCATAGTGGAGAAACTGGGGTTCTTCGTGAAAGTCGGCGCCGATGCCATGGCCGCAGAAGTCACGCACCACCGAATAGCCGTTGGCTTCGGCATGGGCCTGGATGACGCGGGCCAGTTCGGAGAGGCGCACGCCCGGCTTGATCAAGGCGATGCTCTTGTAAAGACACTCCTGGGTAATGCGACACAGGCGCTCACCCTGAATGTTTTCTCCGACGATGAACATCATGCTCGAATCGCCATGGTAGCCGTCGGCGGTCTTCACGGTGATGTCGATGTTCATGACATCGCCTTTCTTGAGCTTCTTGGCGTCATCGGGAATGCCATGGCAGACCACGTGGTTGATCGAGGTGCAGATCGACTTGGGAAAACCATGGTAATTGAGCGGTGCGGGCGTCGAGCCGAGCTCATTGACGATATAGTCGTAACACAGCTGGTCGAGTCTGCCGGTGCTTACCCCGGCCTCGACATGAGGAGTGATCATTTCCAGTACGCTGGCTGCCTGGCGACCGGCTTCGCGCATTTTCTCGATTTCTGAAGGCGTCTTGATGGGAACGTTCATGGCGTCTCGATGTGGGAAGTCGCTTTGGGGAACACGCCGTAAACAGCAGGCGGCTTCATCTTGGCAAGGATCTATGGTATAAAGCCGCGCGCTTTCCTGCAATCGTCATCCTGCACCATGCCTGCTGAGCAAGCCTGGCCGCCGTTGCGATGCTGAAAGCGTTAATCACGGTAGTAAATGATAGTAACGCCTTGAAAACACACATGCACCGACACATGGTCCCGGGTGCCGCTGCGGCTGAATTGGTCGCGTGGTCGGATCCATGGGGTGCGTGGAGGCCTAACCCGTAAAGTCTAAGGAGTCATCCATGGCACACGTCAATATGCGTGACCTGCTCAAAGCAGGCGCTCACTTCGGTCACCAGACCAAATACTGGAACCCGAAGATGAGTAAATTCATCTTCGGTGCGCGCAACAAAATCCATATCATCAACCTTGAGCATACCTTGCCGGCGCTCAATGATGCGATTGATGTGGTCGAGAAGATGGCAGCCACCAACAACAAGATCTTGTTCGTGGGTACCAAGCGCAGCGCCAGCAAGATCATCAAGGAAGAAGCCAACCGCGTCGGCCAACCTTTCGTCAACCATCGTTGGCTCGGCGGCATGCTGACCAACTACAAGACCATCCGTGTTTCCATCAAGCGCCTGCGCGACCTGGAAACCATGCATGAAGATGGTACTTTCGAGAAGTTGACCAAGAAAGAAGTGTTGATGGCCACGCGTGAGCAGGACAAGCTCGAGCGCTCCGTAGGCGGCATCAAGAACATGGGCGGCTTGCCGGATGCCCTGTTCGTGATCGACGTCGACCACGAGCGCATCGCGATCAACGAAGCCAACAAGCTGGGCATCCCGGTGATTGGGGTAGTGGATACCAACTCCAACCCCGATGGTGTTGACTACGTGATCCCGGGTAACGATGACTCCATCCGCGCCATCCAGATCTACGTCAAGGGCATCGCTGATGCCTGCGCACGTGCCAAGGAAGGTCGCCCGGACGAATTCGTCGAAGTGAGCGAAGAAGCCGTAAGCACTGAAAGTCCGGAAAAAGACGCAGCGGCGGAATAACGGCCAAGCGTTTGTCGGTGCGGCTCTGTTAAGCGTCGTGCCAGAAAAAGGGGGCAATGGCCCCCTTTTTTCCCCAATTGCGGTGAATGCCGTGGTGGGACGTATTCAGTCCGGTGCTTCGGTACCGGCAGGGCAGTGCTCAGCTCTGCGTGGCGGGGTCTTGCGGGGTCTTGCTTTGGAGGACTTAGTGTTGCTTTCAAGCTCTCAGCTTTTAAATTCTCAGTCAGATAGAACCATTCAGAGGTGAAATCCCATGGCAGCTATCAGCGCCTCTCAGGTCAAGGAACTACGCGAACGTACCGGACTCGGCATGATGGAGTGCAAGAAGGCACTTACCGAAACCGAGGGTGATATCGACGTCGCGATCGAAAACCTGCGTAAAAGCTCCGGTCTCAAGGCCGCCAAGAAAGCGGGCCGTACCGCCGCCGAAGGCGCCGTGGTCACTAAAGTGGCCGACGACAACTCCTACGGTGTGATGGTCGAGATCAACTCGGAAACCGATTTCGTCGCCCGCGACGACAACTTCAAGGCGTTCACCGCCAAGATCGCCAGTGCCTTCTTCGATGCCAAGAGCGAAGATGTGGCCGCGGTCATGGAAGGCGCGCTTGAAACTGCACGCGAGCAGCTGGTGCAGAAGATTGGTGAGAACATCGGTGTGCGTCGTGCCGTGGTCGTCGAAGCGGGCGAGGGCGGCATCGTGGGCGAATACGTCCATGGCGGTCGCATCGGCGTCTTGACTGTGCTCAAGGGTGGTACTTCGGAAGTGGCCAAGGACGTTGCCATGCACGTGGCAGCCATCAACCCGGCGGTTGCACATCCGGAGCAGATGCCCCAGGAACAGCTGGATCAAGAAAAGGCCATCATTCTGGGGCAGCCTGATATGGCCGGTAAGCCGGAGCAGATCGCCGAGAAGATGGTGCAAGGCCGTCTGAAGAAGTACCTGGCCGAGAACAGCCTGACCGAACAGCCGTTCGTCAAGGATCCCAACCAGTCCGTGGCCGAGTACGTCAAGGCGGCGGGTGGTGAAGTGCTCGACTTTACTCGCTTTGAAGTGGGCGAGGGCATCGAGAAGGAAGAAGTCGACTTCGCCAAGGAAGTCATGGAACAGGCCGGCCGTCGCTGAGGTCTGAGGTTCCAATGTAACAATGGCGTGCGCGCGAGCGCACGCCTTCGTGTATCCGGCCCTTGCCCGTTCCGGTGCCGGGCTGCCCCGCCCGCCTGCTCTCAGGCACACTTCAGGAGACATGCCATGACCCTTGATGCCCAGGAAACTTTCCCCACCCCCAATGCCAAACCGGCAAGTTCCAAGTCAAAATACAAGCGTATCTTGCTCAAACTTTCCGGTGAGGCGTTGATGGGTGAGCACGATTTCGGGATCGACCCCAAGGTACTCGACCGCTTGGCGCTGGAAATCGGCCAGTTGGTTGGAATAGGTGTTCAGGTAGGTATCGTGATCGGGGGTGGCAACCTGTTTCGTGGCGCGGCCTTGAATGCTGCGGGAATGGACAGGGTCACCGGTGACCATATGGGCATGCTGGCCACGGTAATGAATGCGCTGGCCATGCGCGATGCACTGGAGCGTTCCAATATTCGCTCCAGAGTGATGTCGGCGATTCCCATGAGTGGTGTGGTGGAACATTACGATCGCCGCACGGCAATTCGTTACCTGACCTCGGGTGATGTGGTGCTGTTTTCCGCCGGCACGGGTAATCCCTTCTTCACCACCGATTCCGCTGCCTGCCTGCGGGGTATCGAAATTGACGCAGATGTTGTGATCAAGGCCACCAAGGTTGATGGGGTCTACGACAAGGACCCGGTCAAACATGCCGATGCCATCAAATACGAAAAGCTATCCTATGATGATGCCCTGGATCAGAAACTGGGGATCATGGATTTGACCGCTATCTGCCTGGTACGTGACCATGATATGCCGGTGCGGGTATTCGACATGAACAAGTCTGGTGCTCTGCTGAACCTGGTAGTCGGGGGCAAGGAAGGCACGCTGATAGACAGAGGATAATATTGTGATCAACGAGATCAAGAAAGATGCGGAAGCCCGCATGAAGAAAAGCGTTGAAGCGCTGCATGGCAACTTCAACAAGATTCGTACCGGTCGCGCTCACCCGAGCATTCTGGATACGGTCACGGTGGATTATTACGGTAGCCAGGTGCCGCTCAATCAAGTGGCCTCGGTCAACGTTGAAGATGCCCGTACGCTTGCTGTGGTGCCGTGGGAGCAAGGTATGGTGCCCAAGATCGAGAAGGCTATCATGACCTCCGACTTGGGTTTGAACCCTGCCAGCGCCGGTACTGTGATTCGAGTGCCCATGCCGATGCTGACCGAGGAAACGCGCAAGGGCTACATCAAGCAGGCGCGCAGTGAAGCTGAACATGCGCGTGTTGCCGTGCGTAATATACGTCGCGATGCCAATGGCGATTTCAAGGCCTTGCTCAAGGATAAGGAAATCAGCGAAGACGAGCAGCACCAAGGCGAAGATGCCATTCAGAAACTGACCGATAAGTATATTGCCGAAATCGACAAGATGCTGGAGGCCAAGGAACACGACCTGATGCAGGTATAACTGTTCTGACTATCCGGCGGGTGGCTTGGTGTCACCCGCCATGCTTTTGAGTTTGAGTGAGAGTTCAAGCTTTGAGTCAACGATCCACCTGGATGCGAGAACCCATGACGCCATCGCAACTTTCCGACGAGCAGCCCGGCGGCGCCCTTTCCCTTGCTTGTGATCAGGGCGGCTTACCCGGTCATGTCGCCATTATCATGGATGGTAATAATCGCTGGGCGAAAGGCCGTGGCCTTTCCGGCGTGCGCGGCCATCGCGCCGGTGTCGAATCGGTCAGAACGGTGGTGCGCCGAGCCGTCGAACGGCAAATTGAAACGCTGAGCCTGTTTGCCTTTTCCAGTGAAAATTGGAAGCGTCCAGCAACCGAAGTCAACGCTCTGATGGAACTGTTTCTGATTGCACTCAAGCGTGAAGTGAAGAAACTTCATGAGCGCGATATTCGGCTTTCCATCATTGGTGACCGGCACGGATTTTCGCATGCCATCCAGAAGCAGATCGAGCGCGCCGAGACATTGACTGCCGATAATGCCGGCATGCACTTGGTGATTGCTGCCAACTACGGCGGTCAATGGGATATCGCAGCGGCGGCGCGTCAGCTTGCACAGCGTGTCGCTGCCGGGGAATTGGCGCCGGAAGCCATCGACGAACAGTTGATGGCGTCATCCTTGTCGACCCATCACATTCCTCCCGTGGATCTGTGTATTCGCACCAGCGGTGAGCAGCGAGTGTCGAACTTCATGCTGTGGCAGCTGGCGTATGCCGAACTGTACTTCACGCCCCAGCTGTGGCCGGATTTCAATGCTGAATCCTTTGATGCGGCGCTGGTAGATTATTGCCGGCGTCAGCGACGTTTTGGCATGACGGACGAACAGATCGAGGCGCAAGGTGCTTAAACAGCGAATCATTACCGCCGCCTGGCTGGCACCCTTGATGCTGGCCGGGCTATTTGGCCTCGAGGGCGCTGCCTTCGCTCTGTTCACGGCATTCATCGTATTGTTGGCGGGCTGGGAATGGACACGCCTGGCCGGTATCGAAGAGACTCCACAGCGGCTTGGTTGGGTGGGGTTGATGATCGCGCTGATGGGGCTGATGTGGATACTTGATGCAGCACTCGCCATTTGGCCTTTGTGGCTTGCCGCCCTGGGTTGGTTGGTAACGCTTTACTGGGTAGCGCGCTATCCCGAGGCGAAGGCTCAGTGGCAGTCAGTACCGCGGCGCTTGTTGATGGGGTTGTGGGTGCTGCTGCCTGCCTGGGTAGGGTTTAATGTGCTGCGTGACAGCGGAGTGTGGCTGTTGTTCGTGCTGCTGTTGGTGTGGGGCGCGGATATCGGGGCTTATTTCTCCGGCCGTGCCTATGGTAAACACAAGTTGGCGCCACGGGTAAGCCCGGGGAAATCCTGGGAGGGCGTCTTCGGCGGCATGCTGGTAACGTTTCTTCTGGCGGTGGGGTTTGCCGTCTGGCAGGGGTTCGGTATGGCCAGTACGCTGGTGTTGGTGATAATCACCGCTCTGGTGACGCTGGTCTCGGTACTGGGTGATCTGCTGGAAAGCATGCTTAAACGCCATCGCGGGCTCAAGGATTCCAGCAATCTCCTTCCGGGTCACGGTGGCGTACTCGACCGTATCGATAGCCTGACTGCCGCGATTCCCTTGTTTGCTCTATGTTACCTGACGGCCCTTTCCCCATGATGCAACCGCAAGGAAGACAGGCCGTTACCGTGATGGGCGCCACGGGGTCCATCGGTACCAGTACCCTGGATGTGATCAGCCGTCATCCCGAACGTTACCGGGTCCATGCGCTCACCGCTCACCGCTCGCGCGAGGCGTTGTTCGAACAGTGCCGACTATATACGCCGGATATCGCGGTATTAGCAACCGAAGCCGATGCAGCTTGGCTGCGCCAGCGATTGGCGGATGCTGGGCTTGCCACCCAAGTGCGTGCCGGAACTCAGGCCTTGATCGATGTTGCCCGGGACGATGAGGCCACCATCGTGATGGCAGCGATTGTCGGTGCTGCCGGGTTGCTGCCTACCTTGGCAGCAGTGGAGGCCGGCAAGCGGGTGCTGCTGGCCAATAAGGAAGCATTGGTAATGAGTGGTGCACTGTTCATGGAGGCCGTGACGCGCTCCGGTGCCACGCTATTGCCGATTGATTCCGAACATAATGCCATCTACCAGTGTCTACCTATCGAGCATCGGGATGGATTGGTTCGCCACGGTGTCTCCCAGCTGTTGCTGACCGCTTCCGGTGGACCGTTTCGTGGTTGGAGTGCCGAGCAAATTGCTCGGGTGACCCCTGAACAGGCCTGTGCCCACCCTAACTGGGCGATGGGCAGAAAGATTTCAGTGGATAGTGCCACCTTGATGAATAAGGGGCTGGAGTTGATCGAAGCCTGTTGGCTGTTCGATGCTTCGCCGGAGCAAATTCAGGTCGTGGTCCATCCGCAAAGCGTGATTCACTCCATGGTGGCCTATCATGACGGCTCGGTCATCGCCCAGATGGGCAACCCGGACATGCGCACTCCAATTGCCTATGGGTTGGCTTGGCCCGAGCGTATCGATGCCGGGGTAAAACCACTGGATTTGTTCGCTGTGGCCCGACTGGATTTTGATGTGCCGGATGAAGACACTTTTCCGTGTCTACGTCTCGCTCGTGAGGCGATGAAGGCCGGGGGTACTGCACCGGCGATTCTCAATGCTGCCAACGAAGTCGCGGTCGAGGCTTTTCTTGAAGGCCGACTGAGCTTTACCGGGATCGGCGAGGTGGTAGCCCGCGTCCTGGATCGCCAAACGGTGGCCTCTGCGGATACGCTGGAAGGCATACTTGAGGCAAACCGGCAGGCACGCCACCTCGCCCAGCAACTGCTCGACGTAAAAACGTGAACGACCTGAGGAAAAACATGCCTGTGAGGAGCCAAATGTGGGCCTGATTCAAAACATTCTTGCCGTCATCGTGGTGCTGGGCTTGTTGGTGACCTTCCACGAATATGGCCACTTCTGGGTGGCGCGACGTTGTGGTGTCAAGGTCTTGCGCTTTTCCATAGGCTTCGGTAAGCCGCTGTGGTCGCGCTATGACCGGCATGGCACCGAGTTCGTGATAGCTGCCATTCCACTGGGTGGCTACGTCAAGATGCTGGATGAACGCGAAGCACCGGTGCCTGAAAACCAGCTTGATCAGGCCTTTAACCGTAAGAACGTCTGGCAACGCATCGCCATCGTTTTTGCAGGTCCTCTGGCCAATTTCCTGCTGGCCATCGTGGCGTACTGGGCATTGTTCGTGGTGGGTACCACCACGGTGTCCCCCGTGATTGGGGCCGTGGAGCCGGAATCACCCGCCGCTCACGCCGGGTTGCAAAGCGGCCACGAAATAACCGCCGTACAAGGTGAGAAAGTCAGCTCTTGGGGGGAAATCAACCTCAAACTGGTGTCTGCTATCGGCGAAAGTGGTGAGCTTGTTCTCCAGGCCCGTCAGGATATCGATCAGAGTGCGCGCGATTATCGGCTGCCGGTAGACGACTACCTGGTGCGCCAGGACCCGCCGCAGCCGCTCTCGACCCTGGGTATTACGCCCTGGCAGCCGGAGTTTCCGCCGGTACTTGGCCAAGTGCTAGACGGGGAAGCGGCCGCTGAAGCCGGCTTGCGGCCGGGCGATAGAATCAAAGCGGTCAATGGCGAGCCGGTGGATGACTGGATGCAATTCGTCAATATCGTACGCGGTAACCCCGGTGAGTCGCTATCGCTGGAGATTGAACGTGATGGCCAGCGCCAGAGTATGACGCTCACCCCCGGTCGCACCACGCTGGAAACTGGGGTGGAAATCGGCTACATCGGCGCGGGTGTTGAACCGGTGAGCTGGCCGGAGGAGTACCGGCGTGAAATACGCTATGGACCGGTCGAAGCGGTCGGCCAGGCCTTTTCGCGTACCGGCGAGATGACATTGTTGACCCTGGGCGCCATTCGCAAGATGCTGGTGGGCCTGATTTCACCTTCCAATCTTTCAGGACCGATTACCATCGCCCAGGTGGCTGGGGACTCGGCGCGTACGGGGGTGGAAGCTTTCATCACCTTCTTGGCTTATCTTTCGATTAGCCTTGGGGTGTTGAACCTCTTGCCCATCCCGGTACTGGATGGCGGCCATTTACTTTATTATTTCATTGAAGCGGTACGCGGACGTCCCGTATCCGAACAGGTGCAGGCGATCGGGCTACGTATTGGCCTGGCTCTGGTGGGTAGCTTGATGCTGATGGCGCTTTACTTCGACCTGATGCGTTTGTGGTAACCAGGCGAGCAATGACGATGCCTGGGATGGCTACGCCTGCGATGATTCAGTTTTTCATGAGCAAGTGTTTCATGAACCAGCCTGTCATGACCCGAAGCAGGGAAGACTGAGTCTGTGACGATGACGCGCGCGAGCAGCTTCTGCCTTGTCAGCTGCCCGCACAAATGTATATGGTGCCTGTCTGAACAAGGTGGGCAGACCAACGCGAGCGAACTGACTGCATGAAAATAAAGACCTTTGGAATAGCGGCATTGGTGCTGGCTAGCGCTGGTAGCGTACAGGCACAACCCTTTGATGTTTCAGATATTCGTGTTGAAGGATTGCAGCGGGTTTCGGCTGCATCGGTGTTCAATGCCTTCCCGGTGAGTGCACGCGACCGTGTCGACGAACGTGAACTGGCCGAGGCAACGCGCAATCTTTTTGCCACCGGCCTGTTTGAAGACGTGACGCTTGCCCGCGAAGGCGATGTGTTGATCATCCAAGTGGTTGAGCGACCCACAATTGCACGGCTTAATATCACCGGCAATAAACAGCTCTCCGAAGATGACCTGCGTGAAGGGTTAAGAGAATCCGGCTTGGCCGCCGGCCAGGTGCTGCAGCTTTCCACCTTGGAAGAGATCCAGCGTGAGCTTGAAGGTCTCTATCAATCCCAGGGACGCTATAGCGCAAACATCGAAACCGAAGTTGAAGAGGTTGACGAAGGCCGAGTTCAGGTCAATATCAACATCAACGAAGGCGCGGTAGCCACGATTCGTCAGATCAATATCGTGGGCAACGAGGCCTTCGACGATCAGACCTTACGTGACGTATTCGAGCTTGAAGATCAGCCGGGCCTTCTATTTGGCTGGTTCTCGAGCGACGAATATTCACGGGCTGCGCTTGCCGGTGACATCGAGCGGCTGCGCTCCTATTACCTGGATCGTGGCTATGTCAATTTCGAGGTGACTTCGACTCAGGTCTCGATCAGCCCCGATAAATCGGACATCTTCATTACCATCAATGTCGATGAGGGTAATCAGTACCGTGTTGGTGACATTCGTTTTGTCGGCGACATGGAAATCAGCGAGCGTGAGGCGCGCGAATTACTCGAAGTGGAGCGTGGAGAAATCTTCTCGCGTCGCGATGTCAATGCTTCAGCGGAAGCATTGCGTGCCCGGCTGGGCGCGGACGGTTTTGCCTTTGCCGAGGTGGAAGGCATTCCCGAGCTTGCCGATGACGGTAAAACGGTCGATCTGGTGATGGCAGTGGAAGCCGGTCGGCGCGCTTATGTCAGGCGTATAGAATTCTCCGGCAACACCACCACCCAAGATGAGGTGTTACGCCGTGAAATGATTCAGATGGAAGGCGCGCCGGCTTCCACCGAATCGATCACTCAGTCACGCCAACGTCTCCAACGTCTGGGGTTTTTCAGCCAGGTGGAAGTGGAAACCCGCCCTGTGCCGGGTGAGCCGGACATGCTGGACGTGGCTTACAACGTCGAAGAACAGCCCTCCGGCTCGGTTTCGGCAAGTGTCGGCTTTTCACAAAGCGCCGGCGTGATCTATGGCGCGGCGCTGGCCCAGAACAACTTCCTGGGCACCGGCAATCAGGTCAACATCGGCGCTCAACGCAGTGATACCTTCACCAGCGTCAACTTCGGTTTCACCGATCCTTACTGGACCATCGACGGCATTTCGCGAGGCTATAATCTTTTCTATCGCGAAACCGATTACGCCGATTCGGATATCTCCACTTATTCCACCGATGCTTATGGCGCGGGTATCAATTTCGGCTATCCGACCAGTGAGCTGTCACGGCTGAATTTCGGCGCCAGCGTGGAAGATCTTTCGATCAAGACCTATACCGATACGGCCTCGGAAATTCGTCGCTACGTGGAAGATCAGGACCCCGATGCCCAAAGCCTCAAGCTCACCGCCAGCTGGACACGCAATAATCTCAACCGCGGGATAATGCCCACAGCGGGTAGCTATCAGCGTCTCTCTCTGGAAACCGGCGTACCGGGAAGTGATGCCGAGTACGTCAAGTTGCGTGCTCGCGCCCAGAAGCTTTACCCACTGGGCGATGACTGGTCGCTGAAGTTCAGTGGCAATTTGGGCTATGCCGATACGCTGGGCAGCAACGACCCTTATCCCTTTTATGAAAATTTCTATTCCGGTGGCCTGGGGTCGGTGCGCGGTTTTACCTCCAATACCCTGGGGCAGCCGACCACACCGGCTCGGGAAGGCGGACGTGACCGCACCATGGGCGGTAACGTGGTAGTGGAGGGCAGTGCTGAAGTGCTGTTCCCTATGCCGTTCATTGAAGACCGACGTTCGATACAGACATCGCTGTTCTTCGATGCCGGTAATACTTTTTTGACGTCTTGTTACGATGTTCTGGAAGAAGATGCCGCTCGGCAGCGTTGCAGTTCCGGAGTGGATATGGGCGATCTTCGCTATAGCGTGGGGGTGGGACTTTCATGGCTGACGCCGGTGGGCCCGTTGACCTTCAGTGTAGCGGAGCCCCTGAACGAAGAAAGTGACGACGATACCCAATTCTTCCAGTTCTCGCTGGGTCAGTCGTTCTGATCGAGCCTCGATACAAGGAGAAAGACCGATGCGCAAACTGACCGCAGCCATATGCTTGTTAGGCGCCATGATAGTACCGGCCCATGCTGCAGAAGTGGCCGTGCTGGACTGGCGAGCGGCGTTGATGAACACCCAGTCAGCTCAGCAGTCGGTGAGCCAGCTGGAGAGCGAGATCGGTGCTCAGCAGCGTGAAGCACAGTCGCTGGGCAACGAGTTGCAACAACTCCAGCAACGTCTGCAGAACGAGGGTGAGATCATGCCTCAGGCCGAACGTCAGGCATTGATCGAAGAACTGCAGCAAAAAGGTGGGCGTTTCGAACAGTTGCGCCAAGAGGTCATGCAGGCCCAGCAACGCTCCGAACAACAGTTTCTGGAAAGCGCGGAGACTCGGCTGGAGCAGGCCGTGGAGCAAGTCATCGAGCGCCACTCCATCGATGTGCTGGTGGAGCCCCAAGGTGTGCTGCATTCGGCCATCGACCTGCCCAACCTGACCGATGAAGTCACCCAGATATTCGATTCTCTGAATTGATACGGGTCCATCCCGATCCTGTCCATCGTAAGGGGCGGCTTCCAAAGCGCCCCTCCAGCTTCCCAGGCTCCCATGACGCACGTTCTCGACCAACTGACCCTGGCTGACATCGCCCGACATCTTGACGCCACCCTGGTGGGTGATGGCGGGCAAGCCATTCGTGGCTTGGCAACTCTCAAGGATGCCGAGCCGGATGAAGTGGCCTTTGTGGCCAACCGCGCCTACCTCAAGGACTTGCCTAGTACACGAGCAGCCGCTGTGCTGCTGCACCCCGAACATGGCAAGACCTGCCCGGTACCTCGCCTGGAAATGGAAAATCCTTATCTGGGCTATGCCAAACTCTCCCAGCTGTTCGACCCGGTTCCCGCACGTGATCGCCCTGGAGTTCATCCTTCCGCCATCGTGGCCGAAGACGTCACGCTAGGGGCTGAGGTGTGTATCGGACCGCATGCCGTGGTCGAGGCCGGAGTGGTATTGGAAGCCAAGGTGGTGATCGGTTCAGGCAGTGTGGTGGGAGCCGACACCATGATTGGAGAGGAAACGCGCCTCTATCCTAACGTCACGGTGTGCCATGGCGTAGTTATCGGTAAGCGTGTGATTCTGCACAGCGGATGCGTGATCGGCGGCGATGGCTTCGGCTTTGCTCATGACGGCGCCCGATGGCACAAGATCGCTCAGCTGGGGGGCGTGGTGCTGGGAGACGACGTGGAAGTCGGCAGCTGCTCGAGTATCGATCGGGGTGCGCTGGGAGATACCGTGATCGGCGACGATGTCAAGATCGACAGTCAGGTGCAGATTGCTCACAATGTGCGTATCGGTGAGCACAGTGCACTGGCGGGTTGCGTGGGCATTGCCGGTTCAACCCAAGTCGGCAGGCATTGCATGCTGGGCGGCGGTGTGGGGCTTTCCGGGCATCTTACGATTTGCGATGGCGTTCAGGTCACCGGCATGAGTCTGGTGACCAATTCGATTCATGAACCAGGCGTGTACTCGTCGGGAACCGGTTCCATGAACAACGCTCAATGGCGCAAGAACGCAGTGCGTTTCAAGCAGTTGGATGACATTGCCAAGCGCTTGTCGCGATTGGAAAAACGTACTCGCACCCCATGAAAGCACTGTCGTCCGGCGGGTTTTGCGTATTGAAGCGAGGGGGAGGCGCGCTATAATCCCCGCCATTTTGCCGGCAGGGCTGCCGGCACTCGCCTGGCAGCTGGCCAGGCATCTTGTCATTTCAGAGGTTGCTACGATGGTTATGGACATCAACGAGATCCGCGAATACCTGCCTCACCGTTATCCGTTTTTGTTAGTGGACCGGGTAACGCAGCTTGTCGTAGGCGAAACCATCGTTGGTTACAAGAATGTGAGTATCAATGAGCCGTTTTTCAACGGCCATTTCCCGCACCATCCGATCATGCCCGGTGTGCTGGTGCTCGAAGCATTGGCGCAAGTGTGCGGCATCCTTGGCTTCAAGACCGTCAACAAGCGTCCTGCCGATGGTTATGTCTATTATCTGGTGGGAAGCGACAAGGTGCGCTTCAAACGTCCTGTCATGCCGGGAGATCAGTTGGTTCTCGAAGCTAACGTGATTCGCGGCAAACGTGGCATCTGGAAGTTTGCCTGCCGTGCGACCGTCGATGGCGAGTTGGCCTGTGAAGCTGAAATCATCTGCGCCGAGAGGAAGGTGGCTTGATTCATCCTACTGCTCTGGTCGACCCCGCCGCCCGGTTGGCCGATGACGTCGAAGTAGGGCCGTTCAGCGTGATCGGCCCGGATGTGACGATCGGTGCCGGCTCACACATCGGTCCCCATGTGGTCATCAAGGGGCCGACCACACTGGGTGAACGTACCCGTATTTTCCAGTTTGCCTCGGTAGGCGAAGACTGCCAGGACAAGAAGTATGCCGGGGAGCCCACCCGTCTGGTCATGGGTGATGACAACGTCATTCGCGAGTGTGCAACCCTGCATCGGGGCACCGTCCAGGATCGCGGTGAAACCACCATCGGTTCGCGTAATCTGTTCATGGCTTACGTACACGTCGGCCATGACTGTGTTATCGGCAGCGATTGCATACTGGCCAACCAGGTGACCCTGGCTGGCCATGTCACGGTCGGCGATTTTGCGATTCTCGGCGGACTGGCAGCGGTGCATCAGTTCTGTCATTTCGGAACGCATGCCATGGCCGGTGGGGGTTCCATCATCACCAAGGACACCCCCGCCTATGTAATGGTCAACGGCAACCCGGCAAAAACCCATGGTTTGAACCTAGTGGGGCTCAAGCGGCGTGGTTTTTCCCGTGAGGCTATCCAGGCACTGGGTGAGTCCTACAAGCTAATCTATCGCCAAGGGCTTACTGTGGAACAGGGGTTAGCTGAAATTCGCTCGCGCTTCAGCTTGGCCGAGACCCAGACATTCGCTGACTCCATCCAGGTCTCGACGCGCGGCATTGTCCGCTGAACAGGGCACCTCTATGACGATCAAGCGTGTCTACCTAGTGGCAGGCGAACTTTCCGGCGATATTTTGGGCGGCGGCTTGATGCGTGAACTCAAGGCACGTCATCCCCATATCGAGTTTCGCGGTATTGGCGGTCCGCGCATGCTGGCCCAAGGCATTGACAGCCGCTTTCCCCTTGAAACGCTGTCGATCATGGGGCTTGTCGAAGTGCTCAAGCACCTTCCCGGCCTGATCAAGGTACGACGGGCTCTCAAGGCGGATGCCTTGGCCTGGCAGCCGGATGTCATGATCGGTATCGATGCGCCCGATTTTAACCTGGGGCTGGAACATCAACTGCGCGAGGCGGGTGTTCCCACTGCCCATTATGTCAGCCCGACGGTATGGGCCTGGCGCCAGGGCAGGGTCAAGGGCATCGCCAAGTCGGTGGATGCGATGCTGACGTTACTGCCGTTCGAAGCCGCCTTTTACCGACGGCATCAGGTACCGGTGGTCTTTGTCGGGCATCCTTTGGCCGATGAACTGCCGCTGGAAAATGACCGCTCTCAGGCGCGCGAAGCGCTGGGTCTGGCGCAGGATCAGCCGGTATTGGCATTGCTTCCCGGTTCGCGCGCCAATGAAGTTCGTTTTTTGGGCGCGACCTTTCTGGAAGCCGCCGAACAGCTCTGCCAGACCCGCCCAGGCCTGCAAGTGGTGATTCCTGCCGCAACGCCTGCTCGCTATCAAGAGCTTGAAGCGCTGCTGTCCCGGTACCCGACACTGAACGCGGCGGTTCGCTTGCTCGATGGTCAGGCCCGCGAAGCCATGGTGGCCTCGGATGTCGTGTTGTTGACCTCGGGCACCGCCGCCCTGGAAGCCATGCTTTGCCATCGCCCCATGCTGGTGGCCTACAAGCTGGCGCCAGCGTCGTACTGGCTGCTAAGTCGTCTGGTCAAGAGTGAATGGATCTCCTTGCCCAACCTGATCGCTCGGGAAACCTTGGTGCCTGAACTGATACAAGAGCAAGCCACGAGCACGGCGATTACCCGGAAAATGAACAGAATGCTTGATGATCCGGATGGCCGCGCCGCCCTGGAAACACGTTTTGCCGAGTTGCATGCCGGCTTGCAGCGCAATGCCAGTGCACGCGCCGCCGAGGCGATTGATGCTCTGGTGGCCAAGCGCCCGCTGACGGAGGTGGCCGATGACTTCATCCAATGAGCGCTTCGAGCCCCTGGTAATCGACTATTCCGGACGCTGGTTGGCCGGGGTGGATGAAGTCGGCCGTGGCCCGCTGGTGGGAGCGGTGGTGGCCGCCGCGGTGATCCTCGACCCTGATGACCCTATCGTAGGCCTGGCGGATTCCAAGGTGCTTGTCGCACCTCGGCGTGAAGCATTGGACCGAGAGATTCGTGCTCGCGCCTTGGCGTTTGCCGTTGCACAAGCATCGCCTGAAGAGGTGGATGCTCTCAATATTTACCACGCGACTCACCTGGCCATGCGGCGTGCCATCGATGCACTGACGCCGGCAGCGGAATATTTGCTGGTGGATGGCAATAAACTGCCCGGCCATGCGCTTCCTGGCCAGGCGGTTATTAAGGGCGATTCACGCCACATGGCGATTGCCGCCGCCTCAATCCTGGCCAAGGTGGCAAGGGATGCTCAAATGGTGGCACTGGATACACGCCATCCCGAATATGGCTTCGCTCGCCATAAAGGCTATTCCACGCCCGAGCATCTGGCGGCGCTACAAGCCCATGGCCCCTTACCCGAACATCGCCGCAGCTTTGCCCCGGTACAGCGGCAACTAGCGCTGCTCTAGCGCTGCTTTTCTTTTCCTGTTTTTTGCCGAGTTGCCCATGACGGTTCCTTTTGTTCATCTGCGTTTGCACAGTGAATACTCCCTGGTGGATGGCTTGCTTAGGCTCAAGTCGCTGATCAAGACCACCGCCGAACGCAGCATGCCGGCCCTGGCCCTTACCGATGAAGCCAACCTGTTCGGTCTGGTAAAATTCTACAAGGGTGCCCAGGGCGCCGGGCTCAAGCCGATCATCGGTTCGGATCTGTGGCTTGCCAATGCCCATGACCCCCTGCACCCCTATCGTCTGACACTGTTGGCGATGGACGAGACCGGCTACCGTAACCTCACCGAATTGATCTCCCAGGGCTGGATGGAAGGTCAACGGCATGGCAAGGCGATTCTCGACAGGCAATGGGTGCTGGCGAAAAGCGCAGGCTTGATTGCGCTGTCCGGCGGCCGCGATGGCGAAATCGGCCGTCACCTGCTCTCGGATCACTATGCGGAAGCCGAAGCGCTGCTGGCGGAGTGGCAAGTGGCATTTCCCGAGCGCTTCTATCTGGAGCTGGTACGTACCGGGCGCTCGATGGAAGAAGCCTGTGTGCATGAAAGCGTCAAGCTGGCCCTGGCCACCGGCACGCCGGTGGTGGCTACCAACGATGTGCGTTTTCTTGAGCGCGACGACTTCTGGGCTCACGAGACTCGGGTTTCCATCGGTGAAGGCCGGGCCTTGGACGACCCCCGGCGCGAACAGCGCTATACCGAAGAACAGTACCTCAAGAGCCCGGCGGAAATGGCTGAGCTGTTCGCCGATATTCCCGAGGCGCTGGAAAACAGCGTGATGATCGCCCAGCGCTGCAACGTCGATGTACGCCTAGGCGAGATATTCCTGCCGGAATTCGAGATTCCCGAGGGCCTGACCCAGGATGAGTTCTTTCGCAAGGTCTCCCACGACGGCCTGAACCAGCGACTGGATTTTCTGTTTCCCGCCGAGCGCTATCCCAGAGATAGCGAGGAATATGCCGAAATCGATGCCCGTTACCGCAAGCGGCTGGATTTCGAGCTGGATATCATCATCCAGATGGGGTTCCCTGGTTACTTCCTGATCGTGATGGACTTTATCCAGTGGGCCAAGGACAACGACGTGCCGGTCGGGCCGGGGCGTGGCTCCGGTGCCGGCTCGTTGGTGGCCTATGCCCAGAAGATCACCGATCTCGATCCTATCGGCTACGACCTGCTGTTCGAGCGCTTCCTGAACCCTGAGCGTGTCTCCATGCCCGATTTCGATGTGGATTTCTGCATGGAAAAGCGCGACAAGGTCATCGAGTATGTCGCCGAGCGTTACGGGCGCGATGCCGTCTCGCAGATCGTCACCTTCGGCACCATGGCGGCCAAGGCGGTGGTGCGCGATGTGGCTCGGGCTCAGGGCAAGCCTTATCTGCTGGGCGACAAGCTCTCCAAGCTGATTCCGTTCGAAGTGGGCATGACCCTGGGCAAGGCCATCGAGGCTGAGCCGGCGCTCAAGGAATTTCTCGATGCCGACGAAGACGCCCATGAAATCTGGGAAATGGCCCAGAAGCTCGAAGGGGTGACCCGCGGTACCGGCAAGCACGCCGGCGGCGTGGTGATCGCCCCCACCAAGCTCACCGACTTCGCGCCGCTGCTGTGCGACGAGGACGGCGGCGGCTTGATGGTGCAGTTCGATAAGAACGATATCGAGGAAGCCGGGCTGGTCAAGTTCGACTTCCTGGGCCTGCGCACCCTGACGATCATCGATTGGGCGCTGGAAATGGTCGACAAGGTGCGTGCCGTTGAAGGCAGGGGCCCGCTGGATATCGACAGCATTCCGCTGGATGATTCGCCGACCTTCGAGATGCTCAAGCGCGCCGAGACCACGGCGGTGTTCCAGCTGGAATCCCGCGGCATGAAGGAGCTGATCAAGCGCCTGCTGCCGGACTCGCTGGAAGACATGATCGCCCTTGTCGCCCTGTTTCGCCCCGGCCCGCTGCAATCCGGGATGGTGGACGATTTCATCAACCGTAAGCACGGCCGCGCGGAAGTGTCTTATCCACACCCGGATTACCAGCACGCCCTGTTGAAACCGGTGCTGGAACCGACCTACGGCATCATCCTGTATCAGGAACAGGTGATGCAGATCGCTCAGGTGATGGCCGGTTATTCCCTGGGGCAGGCCGATATGCTGCGCCGGGCCATGGGCAAGAAAAAACCCGAGGAGATGGCCAAACAGCGTGCCGGTTTCATGGAAGGCTGCGCTGACCATGGCATCGACAAGGAACTGGCGGGCAACATCTTCGACCTGGTGGAAAAATTCGCCGGTTACGGTTTCAACAAGTCGCACTCGGCGGCCTACGCCCTGGTGTCTTACCAGACCGCCTGGCTCAAGGCGCATTACCCCGGCCCGTTCATGGCGGCGGTGATGTCCACGGAAATGGACAACCTCGACAAAGTCGTGCCGTTGATCGAGGAATGTCGTCAGCTCAAACTCACCGTGACACCGCCGGATGTCAACGTGGGTGGTTACAAGTTCACCGTGGATAAAGACAAGCGCGTGGTTTACGGCCTGGGCGCCATTCGCGGGGTGGGTGAAGGGCCGATCGATGCCATCGTGCAAGCGCGCGAGACCGGGGGTGCCTTTACCGACCTGTTCGACTTCTGCCGCCGGATCGACCCCAAACGTCTGACCAAGCGCACCCTGGAGGCACTGATTCGCTCCGGCGCACTGGACAATCTCGGTCCCAACCGTGCAGTGCTGGCGGCGGCATTGGAAGATGCGCTCAAGGCAGCGGCACAGAACCATAGCAACCAGAACCGGGGCATGGTCGACATGTTCGGTGAGGCCTTCGTGGAGCAGGACGACACGGACGTTTACGCCAATTACCTGAATGCCCGAGAATGGACGGACCGCGAGCGCCTTTCCGGGGAAAAAGTCACTCTGGGGCTGTACCTGACCGGTCACCCCATCGATGAATACGAGAAGGAGCTTGCGCGCTTCGTCTCGACCCGTATTTCCGATCTCAAGCCATCGCGTGAGTCCCAGCGGGTCGCCGGCTTGGTGGTGGGCATGCGCACCATGAAGTCCAAGCGTGGCGACACCATGGCGTTTCTTACCCTGGACGACCGCACCGGACGAATTGAAGTGTCGCTGTTCGGCGAGCTTTTCGAGCAATTACGCGGCTATATCGACGCCGATCAGGTATTGATCGTCGAAGGCGAGGTGTCGAGCGATGACTACTCCGGTGGCTTGCGCCTGCGCAGCAAGGACGTGACCCCGATGCTCGAAGCGCGCAAACGCTATGCCCAGGCAGTGGAAGTAGCGCTGGATGGCGGCAGGGTCAACGGACGCCTGGTGGACAGCCTGCGCGATTATCTGACCCCGCATCGCGATGCCCAGGGATTGCCGGTGCGGCTGAAATACCGTAACCATGAGGCCAGCGGTTGGCTGGAACTGGCCGAAGAGTGGAAGGTGGCTCCCAGCGATGACCTGCTGCTGATATTGCGTGAGGTCCAAGGCCAGACCGGGGTGCAGCTGCGCTACCGATGATCATTGCTGCTGTACCGTATCGCTTCAGCTTATCGTCACGTCGGCAAACATGCCTGATTTTGCCTTTCCTTGCGTGGCAGGGTCAGGGTGCGATAATGCCGTCATTGAATGCTCGTTTCACAAGGTCTAGTCGATGAACCCCAATTATCTTGATTTTGAACAGCCCATTGCCGAGTTGCAGGCGAAGATCGAAGAGTTGCGCCTCGTCAACTCCGACAGCCAGATCAATCTTTCCGACGAAGTGGCGCGTCTGGAAGAAAAAAGCCGCAAGCTGACCGATTCCATTTTCAAGGATCTTAGCCCTTGGCAGGTTTCGCAGATATCGCGCCACCCCCAGCGCCCTTACACCCTCGATTATCTGGACCTTGTGTTCACCGATTTCGACGAGCTGCATGGCGATCGTCACTTCGGCGACGATGCGGCGATCGTGGGCGGCGTTGCGCGACTGGACGACAAGCCGGTGATGGTGATCGGCCATCAGAAAGGCCGGGACGTGAAAGAAAAAGTGCGCCGCAACTTCGGTATGCCGCGACCTGAGGGCTATCGCAAGGCCTGCCGTCTGATGGAAATGGCGGAACGCTTCAAGATGCCGGTACTGACCTTTATCGACACTCCGGGTGCCTACCCGGGTATCGATGCCGAAGAACGTGGTCAGTCGGAAGCCATCGCTTATAACTTGGCGGTGATGTCGCGGCTCAAGACCCCGATCATTTCCACCGTAGTCGGGGAGGGCGGCTCCGGCGGCGCTCTGGCCATCGGGGTATGTGATGAATTACACATGCTGCAGTATTCGACCTATTCGGTGATCTCGCCGGAAGGCTGCGCCTCGATCCTGTGGAAAAGCGCCGAGAAGGCCTCGGAGGCGGCACAGGCCATGGGGATCACTGCTGAACGCTTGAAAGAGCTGGGCTTTGTCGATGCCTTGATCAAGGAGCCCTTGGGTGGTGCTCATTGGCACCCGATAGATACCGCGGCAAGGGTCAAGGAAGCGCTGTTGGCAAGCCTCGATCGCCTTGAAACCATGGACACCGAAGCGCTACTCAAACGCCGCTATGAGCGTTTGATGAGCTACGGAGCGCCGGTCTGAGGCCGGATGTAATCAATGCCTTGATTGATGATGCCCTGGCCGACAGCGTGCCGGGGCGTGTTGTCTGGGTGGCGCTTTCCGGCGGCCTGGATTCCTCGCTGCTTTTGACCTTGGCGGCACATGCCTGCCATCGTCATGCACGGCCCTTGTATGCCCTCCACGTCAATCACGGTCTTCAGGCGGCGGCGGCTGAGTTCGAGGTTCATTGTCGGCGTCTGTGTTCGCGGCTGGGGGTGCCGCTTTACGTCGAGCATGTGCGGGTGGAATCCGCCGGGCAAGGGGTTGAGGACGCTGCTCGCAAAGCCCGCTATGGCGCTTTTTCACGGCGTGTGAGAACCGGTGACACCTTGCTGTTGGCTCAGCACCAGACCGATCAGGCGGAAACCTTTCTGCTGGCCGCTCTGCGCGGCAGCGGGGTACGGGGCTTGGCGGCAATGCCCGCTGTCCGCCAGTGGGGTGATGCCCGGCTGGTGCGCCCTTGGCTTGCCATCAGCCGGGCACGGCTAAAGGCCGAAGCCGAGATCGAATTGCTTGCCTGGATGGAAGACCCGACTAACCAAGATACGCGCCTGTCTCGCAATTTTCTTCGCCATATGATTTTGCCGCGCCTGGAGCGGCATTGGCCGCAGGCGGTGAGCAGTCTGGCTCAGACGGCCAAGCAGGCAAGTGAGGCGGATGACTTGCTCGATGAATTGGCTGAAATGGATCTTCAGGCGGCGGGAGGCGAACCGTCACACTTGATGCTGGCCAGTTTGTTGACGCTTTCCAGGGCAAGGCAGCGTCTGCTGATACGTTACGCCTGCCAGCAGCTGGGGCTCGCCACGCCGCCACGCGCACGCATGGACACCTTGCTCGAACAGCTTGAGGCGCGCCATGACGCTCAGCCCCGTGTCGCCTGGGAGCAAGGAGAAGCACGGGTCTGGAAGGGGAGACTGTATCTATCAGCCCCGCTGCAAGCCTTGCCGGCAGGATGGCAGGCCGGTTGGGATGGGCGCTCCCGACTGGCCACTCCCTTGGGGACGCTGGCGTTAGTCGCGCATGAAGCTCCCGAGCCCTCATTTTGTGAACACTCGCTTTATGCCCCAGCGCTTCGTGAAACGACGTTTGAGGTCAGGCTGCGTCGCGGGGGAGAGGTACTGACGATGCCCGGACGTGGCCGACGCGATCTCAAGCGCTTGCTTCAGGAAACTGAGCTTCCGCCCTGGGAGCGCAAGCGCCTGTTGATAGTGACTTTTCAGGGGGTCTGTGTTGCGGTGCTGCGCCCGCCGGGCGAGGTCATCGCTCAGGCGGCGGGCTGGGGCTTCAGGCCTGCTTGAGCGACAGCGCAAACCCTGCGCCTTCCATGTAGCTTTGTTCCTGCTCCAGGTCGGTGAGCAGCAGGGTGGGCTCCTCCGTTTCCGGTAGGGCAAGATGCATGACGTCACCCTTGAGTGTAACTGCCGGTGGCGTGGAGGGTTGTTCCGGGCGAGAGTGGTTGAGTAGCACCGCCAGGCGCAGCAGGCGAGCCAGCCTTGCGTAGCTGGGTTGCAGCGATTTGGGCAATGCCTGCCACTCCTTGAGCGGAAACTTGCGCCGGTGAGCGCGCACCAGAAATGCCAGCAGTTGCTGTTCCGGGCGGGAAAAGCCCGCCAGGTCCGAATGCTCGAGTAAATAGGCCCCATGGCGATGAAACTGGCTATGCGAGATCGCCAGGCCGATTTCATGCACCTGGCAGGCCCAGGCCAGGTAACGTCCCTGGTGTTCATTCAGCTTCCAGGTTTCCTGCACGGCTTCAAACAATAAGTGTGCCGTTGTCGTGACGTTATCCGCTTGGCGGCTATCCACGCCATAGCAACGTTTCAGGGTCTCCAGGCTTTTAAGCCGTGAATCTTCCGCATTGCGGCGCCCGGCCATGTCGTACAGCACGCCTTCTCGTAAGGCGCCATCGGAAAAGCGCATTTGCTTGAGTGAAAAGGCTTCGAAAATGGCGCATAAAATTGCCACCCCGGCGGGAAACACCCGGGCACGGTCGGGCTTGAGTCCCTCGAGAGCGACCTTGTCCAGATGTTTGTGCTTGAGTAGCCGCTCACGCAGCTTGTGCAGGCCTTCGCGGGTGATCAAACCCTCTTGCTGACTGTCGCCATAGGCGTTCAATACGCTGGCGACGGCCTTGATGGTGCCGCTGGAGCCGACCGGGTCCTCCCAGCCCAAACGCTGATAAGGACGTTGGATATTGGCGAGCTCGGAAAGGGCGGCGAGTTCGGCACGCCGCAAGCACTTTGCATTGAGTTCGCCTTCAGGGAAGAAGCGTCGTGAAAAGGTCACGCAGCCCATGCGCAAGCTTTCCAGCGCCTTGGGCTCGAACTGCTCGCCGATGATGAATTCAGTGGAGCCGCCGCCGATATCCACGATCAAACGGCGGCCGTTTTCCGCCAGGGCATGGGCGGCGCCGAGATAGATCAGGCGTGCCTCTTCGCGACCGGCAATGATCTCGATCGAATGCCCCAGCTGGGTTTCGGCGCGTTCAATGAATGCCTGGCTGTTGGCGGCATCACGCAGGGCATTAGTGCCTACGATACGCAAGTTCGCCGGGGGAATGTCTTCCAGAAAGGGGGCGAAACGGCCCAGGCAGTCAAGGGCGCGCTGGATGGCGTCCTCCCCAAGAAAACCCTGTTCATCCAGTCCGGCGGCGAGTTGCACTTTTTCGCCTTCACGGGCGACCACCTGAAGCCGCTCATGTTGATAATTGGCTACCAGCAGGTGAAAACTGTTGGAGCCCAAGTCTATGGCGGCTAAGCGGCTTGGGGCGTCCGATGTGCCCTCGGCAGAAAAAGAGCTCTCGGTGGAAAACGAGGTGTCCTGGAGCATGGGCTATCCTTGGTTGGCTATGGCAAGGTTGCGGGCGAGTTCGGGTGTTGTCAATTCCTCTTGATACCGAGGCTTGCGTTTCCTGCAAGGCTTGACTAACATCGGGTCACTGGCCTGATCCGATGAACTCTCGGTTTTTACCTGCGGTCTATACTCGCGGTTCTTACTTGAGTCTTCCCGATCTTCGATTTCACATGGCAGCCAGATTCCCAAGTCGTCAGATAGCCCGCTGATCCAGCCATTATCCCAGTGCTGATCAGTCAACATGTGCTCGCACTCTCGATTGAGCCTAGAAAAATATCTGGTTTGGTCAACGTCCCTTTCATAACGAGCACCTGTCTTTTTCGGGTCTGAACGCATCACGCGGCGTTTTCTCCTCGCCTCCCGTCTATTCCGGCGCCTTGCGCCAGCTTCCATGAGCAACTTTCAACACACCGATGAATCTCACAGAACTCAAGCAAAAACCCGTTCCCGAGCTGCTGGATATCGCTCGCGAGATGGGTATCGACAATCTGGCCCGTTCGCGTAAACAGGACATCATCTTCGCCATCCTCAAGAAGCATGCCAAAAGTGGCGAGGACATCTATGGCGACGGTGTGCTGGAAATCCTCCAGGATGGCTTCGGCTTCCTGCGCAGTGCGGATAGCTCCTATCTGGCCGGCCCGGATGACATCTATGTCTCCCCGTCGCAAATTCGCCGATTCAATCTACGCAAGGGCGACTGCATTTCCGGCAAGATTCGACCGCCAAAAGAGGGTGAACGCTATTTCGCTCTGCTCAAGGTCAGTCAGATTAATTTTGACCGCCCGGAAAACGCCAAGCACAAGATCCTGTTCGAGAACCTGACGCCGCTGTTCCCCGATGAACGGATGGTGATGGAAATCGGCAACGGTTCTACCGAAGATCTGACCGCACGCATCATCGATCTCACCGCACCGATCGGCAAAGGCCAACGCGGCCTGCTGGTGTCGCCGCCCAAGGCGGGCAAGACCCTGATGCTGCAGAATATCGCCACCTCGATCACCCGCAATAGCCCGGAATGTCATCTGATCGTGCTGTTGATCGATGAGCGCCCGGAAGAAGTCACCGAAATGTCGCGTACCGTGCGCGGGGAAGTGGTGGCCTCTACCTTCGACGAACCGCCGGCGCGTCACGTCCAGGTTGCCGAGATGGTGATCGAGAAGGCCAAACGTCTGGTCGAGCACAAGAAAGACGTGGTAATCCTGCTGGATTCCATCACTCGCCTGGCGCGGGCCTATAACACCGTGGTGCCCAGCTCCGGCAAGGTGCTTACCGGCGGTGTCGATGCCCATGCCCTGGAAAAGCCCAAGCGCTTCTTCGGTGCGGCACGCAACATTGAGGAAGGCGGCAGCCTGACGATCATCGCCACGGCACTGGTGGATACCGGTTCGAAGATGGACGAAGTGATCTTCGAGGAATTCAAGGGCACCGGCAACATGGAAGCTCACCTTGATCGCAAGCTGGCGGAAAGACGGGTGTTCCCGGCAATGAACATTCGCCGCAGCGGTACACGCCGCGAAGACCTGCTGGCCTCGGAAGACGAAATGCAGCGCATGTGGATTCTGCGCAAGCTGCTCAATCCGATGGAAGATACGGCGGCTACCGAATTCCTGATTGACCGCTTGAAGGATACCAAGACCAACCTGGAATTCTTCGAAGCCATGAAACGTCGCTGATCGCGTCAGCTATGACCCAGAGAGGCCTGCCGTGAAGTACAAGGATTTACGTGAGTTCATCACCGCTCTCGAGGCCGCTGGTGAATTGAAACGTGTCACTGTCGAAGTCGACCCTTATCTGGAAATTACCGAGATATGTGACCGCACCTTGCGTGCCGGTGGTCCTGCGCTGTTATTCGAGAACGTCAAGGGTTATGAGATGCCGTTGCTGGGCAATCTCTTCGGGACCCCCAGGCGAGTAGCCTTGGGCATGGGGCAGGATTCAGTGGAGGCGCTGCGTGAAGTGGGCAAGTTGCTCGCCTTCTTGAAAGAACCCGACCCACCCAAGGGCTTGAAGGACGCCTGGGACAAGCTGCCGATCTTCAAGCAGGTGCTCAGCATGGGGCCGAAGAACGTACGTCGAGCGCCCGTGCAGGACGTGGTCTACGAAGATGATGAAGTGGATCTCGGCCGTTTACCCATCCAGCACTGCTGGCCGGGTGATGCGGCACCTCTCATCACCTGGCCGTTGGTGATCACCCGGGGGCCGCATAAAACGCGCCAGAACCTGGGCATCTACCGACAGCAGAAAATCGGCAGAAACCGCCTGATCATGCGCTGGTTGTCGCATCGGGGCGGCGCGCTGGATTTTCTCGAATTTCAGAAGGCCCATCCCGGCGAGCCATTTCCGGTGGCGGTGGCGCTGGGCGCCGATCCGGCAACGATTCTTGGCGCGGTGACACCGGTACCCGATACGCTCTCCGAATACGCGTTTGCAGGCCTTCTGAGAGGCTCGCGGACCGAGTTGGTCAAAGGCGGTCATGTTGACCTGGACGTGCCGGCATCGGCGGAAATTATTCTGGAAGGCTTTATCTACCCTGACGACATGGCGGCGGAGGGGCCGTTTGGCGATCACACCGGCTATTACAATGAAGTCGATCATTTTCCGGTATTTACTGTCACCCGCATGACCATGCGTCGTGACGCCATCTATCATTCAACCTACACCGGCCGGCCGCCGGATGAGCCGGCGATTCTGGGTGTGGCACTCAATGAAGTCTTCGTGCCGATACTGTGCAAGCAGTTCCCGGAAATCGTCGATTTCTATCTGCCTCCGGAAGGTTGCTCCTACCGCATGGCGGTGGTGACCATCAAAAAGCAGTACCCCGGCCATGCCAAGCGGGTGATGATGGGCGTCTGGAGCTTTCTGCGCCAGTTCATGTATACCAAATTCGTGGTGGTACTCGATGATGATGTCAATGCCCGCGATTGGCAGGATGTGATCTGGGCGATCACCACGCGAATGGATCCTGCTCGCGATACCGTCCTGGTGGAGAACACACCCATCGATTACCTCGATTTCGCTTCTCCGGTCTCCGGGTTAGGGTCAAAGATGGGATTGGATGCCACCAACAAATGGCCCGGAGAAACTCAGCGTGAGTGGGGGACTCCCATCGTGATGGATGAGGCGGTCAAGGCGCGTGTCGACAGTCGCTGGGATGAGTTGGGAATCGATATCCCCTTGCCCAGGGCGCGTCATTGACGTTCTTGGCGGCTATTTTCTTTTATGACATCAAACCATTTTTCTCTCCCCTAAAAAACTGTAAGAGACGCTATGAGCGCAAGGATACTGACCTGCCAGGTTACCGCCGTTGAAGATCTTAGCCCCGACGTGCTCGGGGTGACCCTGCAAGGTCGACCCGAAGCCATGCAGCATGCGCCGGGGCAGTACCTGGAGTTACAGCTGGACGAGGACACCTGGGTCCCGTTTTCGATCGCCAGCGCCGAGCGCGGTGATGGTGTGATAGAGCTGCATATCCAGCACTGGCCTGAGCGTGAGAATTCCGCCCGGCTGCGTGAATTGCTGCAAGTGGCCAACCGGCTCAATGTGCGCCTGCCCGGTGGCAAGAGCGTGCTGGACCTGGAAAGCCAGCGCCCTCTGCTACTGATTGCCGCGGGTACCGGTTTCGCCCAAATGAAGGCGATCATTGAAGCGGCAGTGCATCATCAGCCTGAACGCAAAATCTCGCTATGGTGGGCGGTACGCGAATGGCGCGACCTCTATCATGAGCAGCTCGCCAGTGAATGGGCTCGGACGCTGTCCCAGGTCAGTTTTCATGCCGTCACCGAAAGTCCGCTGGAAGCGGCGTTGCCCGCGGATAATGCCAGTTGGCATCATCTAGGGCGTATCGACAGGGTGCTGGCGCAAGAGATCGACGATCTCCAAGGGTGGGATGTCTACCTTTCCGGCTCGCCGCCGATGGTGTATGCCTGCCTCGACGTTCTGGAAGAAAAAGCGCTGGAGGCCGATCGCGTGTTTTCCGATGTATTCGCCTACGCACCGCGCAAGGCCTGAATCACGTTCTCGCTGAATGAAGCTCGATTGGTTAAACTTGTCTGTTGACCGTGTCGCTTTACCCCCGACAACATGGCATATGGCTCAGGCCGTAATACATAATAGATAAGGAAGCTTCAATGGCTCATCATGACGAAAACTTCAAGGATCCCTCAGGATTGCCGTCGATCATTCTCGGCTTGATTGTATTGGTCAGCATGGCGGCATTGCCGGCGACCATCGGCTGGGTACAAGTATTTACCGGCTGAAGGGTTGCCATCCGTGAATCCGACAGGCAGGATTGATTCATCGAATGACATATGACCCGGCTCACCCCGGTTAATCCAAGACAGGAAGCTCTCATGATTGTGACACGTTTTTCTCTCGACACAGCTAGCATGTCGGCCTTTGCCGACAAGGGTGCTGTGTTGAAGAAAGCGTCCGCTCAGGCCTATTTCTGGTATTGGTTTAGCTACGGTGTGCCCATGGCCGACGCCTAGCGTCGCGTCGACAGGCACACCCTTCAAGGGTCGCCTGCCGAAAACAAGAAAGCCCCGGTCGGCAACCCCGACCGGGGCTTTTTTATTTTTTAACCATGGAGAATTGATAATGAACGCCCCCGCAAGCCAAGCTCTTGCCGTCACCGAAACGCTCTTGTCCAGGGATACCCCAGCCTCAGTGAATTACTTGCCCACGCCCGCTCAGCTGCGCGCATCCATCGATCTTTCTCCGGCACTCGAAGCGCGTATCCAGCAGCAGCGCGGCGCGGTCAATGCAATTCTCGACGGCAGTGATGATCGCATGCTGGTAGTGGTTGGTCCTTGCTCCATCGATAATCCCAGGGCAGCACTGGAATATGCCGACCGCCTGGCTGTGTTGAGCGAAGAAGTGGCGGATACGCTATTGCCGGTAATGCGGGTTTACGTAGAGAAGCCGCGCACCACCGTGGGCTGGAAGGGGCTGGCCTACGACCCACATCTCGATGGAAGTGGTGACATGGCGCATGGCCTGACGCTTTCCCGCCAATTGATGCATGACGTGGCGGAACGTGGCTTGCCGGTCGCCACGGAACTTCTTCAGCCGATGCTTGCCCCTTACCTCGAAGACCTGTTGAGTTGGGTGGCGATTGGCGCGCGCACCACGGAATCACAATTGCATCGTGAACTGGCAAGCGATTTGCCTGCCGCGGTAGGCTTCAAGAACGCCACCAGTGGCGATGTGCAAGTGGCGCTTGATGCCATGATGGCGGCAAAGCATCCTCATCAGCGTTTCGCCCTGGAGGCCAATGGTCGCCCCACGGTTCAGCAAAGCGCGGGTAACCCTCATACGCATCTGGTACTGCGCGGTGGCCACGGTGAGCCCAACTATCAGAGCGACCATGTGGCGGCTGCCACGCGAGCGCTGCGCAAGGCCGGGCTCAACCCGCGCCTGATGGTGGATTGCAGCCATGCCAATGCGCGCAAGGACCATCGCCGCCAGGTGGAAGTCATGCTGGATGTATTAGCCCAACGTCAGGCGGGCAATCCGCATATCGCTGCCTTGATGCTGGAAAGCCATTTGCATGAAGGCAAGCAACCGCTCAAGCCGGGCGCCATGCGTTACGGTGTTTCGGTGACCGATGCCTGCCTGGGCTGGGAAACGACCGAGCGCCTGCTGAAACAAGCCGCCGAGCGGCTGGGCTGAGCAATACCCATCTCGGTGCTTTGTTTAGCACCGCCTGCGCCGTATCATGAGGGACTTTTGATATAGTAGAGAGACTCCGTATGGCGTTTTACTTGGAAGAGCATGACCCGGAAACCTACCGGCGCAAGGGACGCTTGATCAGTCTGGCGATGGCTGGGCAGCTAATCGTACTGGGCTTGGTATTTTCCCAATTATTGGTGGCCACGTTCGGTAGCAGCCTGTGGCTGAACGCGCTAGGGGTATTGCTGGGACTGCTTGCCACCGGTGCAACGTTCACCGTACTTAAGGATCGGCCATGGATGAAAGAAGTACGCTACGTCTGGCAGCTTAAACATCATCTAGGCCAGATCAGCGGCTACCTGCCGGGTTTGCGCAAGGCAGTTGAAGAAGGCAACACCACCGCGCTGGATCTACTGACTTTTTATCATCAGGGCATGGCGCAGCTGGCCGAACTCAACGGCCGTACGCCGGATGATGACTCCGAGCGACTTGCCGAAAAGATGCAGGTACGTCTGAAGCGGGAAGAAAAAGGGCTTCCCGATAAGGTCAATGGCTTTGATCCGTTGGATCTCCAAGCCTTCAAGCGTGGCTGAGCCCCGTTTCGCCCAGGCTGTTTTTCGCTTGGACTATTTTGTCGCCCCGATGTGGAGTATCGATTTTGCCTTTTGCCTACTTTTCCGCATGCTTGCCCGCCGCCTTGTTCGTGTTACTGAGTGGCTGTGTCGCCCCGGCGGCGAGTACAGCCCCCACAGCTCCGTCGAATAAGGCCTCCGGCTCGGCCGGTACTTCCTTCAATGCCGCGCCTTTGTTGCCCTCGTCTTTTTTTGCCGGTGGTGCCGAGCAATTTTCCGCCTGGCAGTGTCAGCCGGCCAATCAGCATTTGGTTACCGCCACCACAGGCAGCGACGAGCTTCGGTTATGGTCATTGCACGGTGCCTGGCAACTGCCGGCGGCCGTGGTGGCCAGTGGCGCACGTTATCAGGCGGGTGATATCAGCTTCTGGAATCGGGGCGAGCGGGCACAGGTGGAAACCCCGCGTGGCCAGCTGCAATGTCGGTTGACCACACAACGCGACGCCTTCACGCGTAGCGACCACCCTGGAGTGATGTTTCGTGGGCAAGGCAACGAGCCGGGTTGGTGGGTGGAACTGGCGCATGACACTCCGACGCTGTCATTGGTGCTGGATTACGCGACTCACGAGGCAACCCGTGCCTATCGCGTTAGCGTCATGGACAATGAAAACGGGCGAGTGGTCCTGGAAAGTACCCGGCCCGACCAGCCGTTTCGTCTGCGCCTGGAAGCCGGTGCCTGCTTTGACGGCATGAGTGGAAAACCCTTTCCCGCCAGGGTGACATTAACCTTCGAGGGCACTCAATATAGTGGCTGCGGCCAGGGGATCGCCCCCGGCAGCTAGTTTTTCTTGCATAGGCAGGGACTTGCGCGAAAGGCTCAAAGTCGTTAGGTTGAGTGGCGCGTCAAGCCGTGACGCTTGCCCGTCCACTTTCGAGATTCAAGTGAGATGGGGGCAAGATAGCAAATGAAAAAAATCCCTATAAGGAGCTTCACCCATGGCGTTTGAATTGCCTGCCCTGCCGTATGAAAAAAATGCTCTCGAGCCGCATATCTCCGCCGAGACGCTCGAATATCATTATGGCAAACATCACCAGACTTATGTCAACAAACTCAATGAGTTGACCGAAGGCACCGACGACGCCAAGAAATCTCTGGAAGAGATCATCAACGCCTCCTCGGGTGGCCTGTTCAACCAGGCGGCACAGGTGTGGAACCACACTTTTTACTGGCATTGCCTGTCGCCCAACGGCGGCGGTGAGCCGACAGGCGCTCTGGCCGATGCCATCAATGCCAAGTTCGGCTCCTTCGAGGAATTCAAGAAGACCTTCAATGCCAATGCGGCGGGTAACTTCGGTTCCGGTTGGACCTGGCTGATCAAGACCGCCGATGGCGGTGTCGATATCGTCAACACCAGCAACGCCGACACCCCCATTGCTCACGGTCAGACGCCAATCATGACTATCGATGTGTGGGAGCATGCTTATTACATCGATTACCGTAACGCCCGGCCCAAGTACCTGGAAAATGTCTGGAACGTGCTTAACTGGGACTTCGTCGCTCAGAACTTTGCCTGAGACGTAACGCAAGCCCGCTAACACGACACCGCTTGAATGCAGCTCAATCGAATACGCTGCCCCAAGCCGTGAAAACCCCGCGAAAGCGGGGTTTTGTGTTTCTGGTCACTAACTGTTCCTGCTCAACGGCTGTTCCTGCTCAACAACTGCGGTCAGGCTCGATATGCCAACGCGGTTCGACAAAATCGCCCGGGCATAGCGCTGTGGGGCGGCCCAAAGCGCGGCGGGCGAGCCGCACCAAGACCTCCAGTTGCATGTCGCGTGATGTGTCCACCAATCTGGGTGCTTCCAGTGCCTGCCAGCGCCTCTCATCACGTCTCGCTAAGGTAAAGCTGAACGGATAGAAACCGGGAAAGCCCAGACGGATGTCCGTGGCCACCAAGGTGAGCTGTTCATCGATCAGCTCCGTGGCGTAGCGCAGGAAGGGTCCGGCAAACCAGTCTAGACGTTGCCCATGCCGCGTTCCCAGGGCGAGCGGCTCAAGTTGGGCGCCGCGATGAAATCGCGCCAGGTACGGCTGATGGTCGCCATCGAACACGCTGATCAGGCTTTCATGATGCTCATCCTGGGCAATGATCGTGACTCGCCACAACAGGATATTGAAGGGCGTGGGTTGAACCAAACGGGGAGCTTGCTGCAGCCCATGCTCAGCGAGTACCGGCGCCAGGCGGTATTCCACCCATTGCTTGGCACCTGTCGCCAGCAGCAAGTAAAAGCAAGAGATAGCCAGCCCCCAGGCACAGGCACGCTGCACCCGATGACCGACTAGCGCCACACCGAACCCGAGCAGAAGGGGAAGGCTGTAAAGAGGGTCGATGATAAAAATGGTCGGCCAGGCCACCGGTGGTGTGGCCGAAGGCCAGAACAATTGGGTGCCGTAGGTGGTCAAAGCGTCGAGCAGCGGATGGGTAGCAAGCCCCAGGATAAAAAACCACCACCAGCGCGTCAGTGAGATATCGCGGGCCGGGGCGAAACGCGCGGCCAGAAGCGCCAGAAGTGTGCCCAGCAGGGTGAGGACCCACAGCGAATGAGTGAAGCCACGATGCTCGGTCATGTTGCTCACGGCATCGCCGTAATCCAACGCTATATCCAGATCGGGCAGGGTGCCCAGCAATGCCCCGATCACGACGGCCTTGCGTCCCAGACGCTTACCCAGCAAGGTACCGCCGACCGCGGCCCCGAGTGCCGCCTGAGTCAAGGTATCCACGGCTTTCTCCTATCAGCAATCACAGCTAAGATGGGGAATCATTTAACTATACCGTTTTATTCAAAAGGTCGTCGCCATGTCACATTCTCGTATAAACAAGCTGTTATCCGGTGCTTGTCTGCTGGCGGTGTTCGCGGGGGCTTCACCGGCCTTTGCCGACCCTGTCATCGAAGTGCACAGCGACCCCAATTGCGGCTGTTGCGGCGCCTGGGTGGAACATTTGCAAGACAATGGTTTCGAGGTGGCGCATCACAAAGAGCCCGATATGCGCTCGATCAAGATAGAACAGGGCGTCGCCCCGGAATTGGCTTCCTGTCACACCGCCATGGTCGAAGGTTATGTGATCGAAGGCCATGTGCCGGCAGCGGATATCAAGCAACTGCTGGAACAGCGCCCGGATATCGCCGGGCTGAGCGTGCCGGGTATGCCGCACGGCACCCCGGGTATGGAAACTGGCCGTGTGGATGACTATGCGGTGCTGAGCTTTACTCGCGATGACCGGACCCCGGAAATCTTCCGCGAATATACCCACTGAGCAAGGAGAGTCACTATGCAATACCTGCATAGCATGCTGCGTGTCAGTGACCTGGACGCCTCACTGCATTTTTACTGCGATCTGTTGGGTCTCAAGGAAGTGCGCCGCAAGGAAAGTGAAAAAGGCCGTTTCACGCTGGTGTTTCTGGCGGCCCCCGACGATCAAGCCAGCTCCGAGGAGCATCAGGCTCCCGAGATCGAACTGACCTACAATTGGGACCCGGAAACCTATACGGGTGGGCGCAATTTCGGTCACCTGGCTTATCGTGTCGAGGATATCTACGCCTTATGCCAGCACCTGCTGGATAATGGTGTGACCATCAATCGCCCGCCGCATGATGGGCATATGGCGTTCGTCAAAAGCCCCGATGGCATCTCCATCGAACTGCTGCAAAAAGGCGATGCCCTTGCTCCCCGGGAGCCTTGGGTGTCCATGGAAAAGACCGGTACCTGGTAACAGGCCGGCACTTGTTAAGCGAGATATTGATGATGAAAAGCGCATACCGTATCGCCCCGCTGGCAGTCCTGGCGGCGGTGATTTTGGGGCTTGTGGGTTGCAGCAGTACCCCGGATACCCAACGCCTGGATGAGCCGTCATCGCAAGGGCTTTTTGGCCCGGTGGTGGAGCAGCGCTGGAATCTGCTCCTGGTAGGCACGAATGAGCGACTTTCCATGCCGGAAACGCCGTACTTTCGTATCGAGGCCAACGGCAAGCTGAGCGGCCACGATGGCTGCAACCGCTTCAGCGGCGAAGTGGCATTGGGCGACAACCAGCGTATCGAAGTGAGCGAATTGGCCACCACGCGTATGGCCTGCCCACAGCTGGAAGATGCACAGCGAGTCACCAATATGCTGGAAACGGCCTATCGCTACCTGATCGACCATGACCGCCTGGTGTTCTTCGGCCCCGACAGCCGGGTGCTGGGCGGTTTCAGAAAGGCCGGTTGAAGCGGGCGATAAAGCGCGCATCGATGCGTTTTTTCCAGCGCCACACCCAGCGCCCGGAAAATCCGATAAAACCGCGGCTGGCAATGGCTCGGCCATCGCCGGTACCGATCAAGGCGAGTACGCGCCTGGGTGGTTGCCAGGGCTTGAGTGCCTGGCCATGGCAGGCGTGGCGCAGGTTTTCAGCCAGAGGTGGCCCCATGCGTACCGCATAGACGCCGGCATTGGGCAACGGCGGGTCGAAGGCCGTGCAGTCCCCGGCGGCAAACAGCTGAGGCATGCCGCTTACTGTCAGGGTGTTTTCTACCTTGATGAAGCCTTTTTTATCCAGCGGTAAGTCACTTGCGACAAGCCAGCCATGGCCGACCGCACCAGTGGCCCAGAGCACGATATCCGCCGGATGTTGCCGCCCCTGGTGATCGCGTACTGCGCCTTTAACGAGCGCTTCTCCCCGTGAGTTTCCTTGCCAGGTCACACCCGCTTGCTTGAGCGCGCGCCTCACCAGCGCGCGCGGCAAGCGGCCCGCCTCGGGCAGTGGCTGCTTTCCCGCACTCATCAAGGTGCCGCGCCAGATGATATCCGGGCGCTGTGACCTGAGTTGTGTCAGGACGCTCATCAGGGTTTCGCATCCCGCCGCACCGCCACCCACCCCAAGCACGCGGCGCTCGGTCCCACCCGGCCAGGCCTGTACTGTTTCCAGCAAGTCTTGCCAGCGCCGTTGAAGCTCATTCAAGGGGCGCATGGCCAGAAGGTACGGCGGGGAATCGCTTTGCTGCGCTGGTCTTTCAAGGGTCGAGCCGACATTGAGAGAGGCGATATCAAAACTGATTTTCTCACCGCCAGCCAATGTTACATGGCGGTTTGCACCGTCGACCGCCACCGCGGGCTCCACAATCAAGCGGGCACCGGCCCGCTCGCATAAAGCGGCGATATCGATCTGCGCTTCTTCCAGGGAGCATTCCCCGGCCAGCCAGGCGGGTACACAACCGGAATAGGCGGCCTTGGGGCGATCGCTGATCAGCGTCAGCTCAATGCCCGCATCCGGGCGTTCGGCGAAAGCTTCCAGCACGAAGGCATGGGCGTGTCCGGCACCGACCAGCACCAGTTTCTTCACGAAGACACCTCATCATCCTTGCGCCGCCAGGCAAAGTAGCGCTTTAGCAGGCGCAACAAGCGCTCGGGTTTGTGGGCGTTCTTCCATACCCCGGCCGTTGCCTTGGCGGCTTCGCCCAGGGTGGGGTAGGGGTGAATGGTGCCCAATAACTTGTTCAACCCCAGGCCGTGCTTCATGGCCAGGGTGAATTCCCCCAGCCATTCTCCGGCATTTTCGGCCACGATGGTCGCGCCCAGAATGCGATCACGCCCGGGCACCGTCAGTACCTTGATAAAGCCTTGCGTCGCGCCTTCGGCGATGGCCCGGTCGCTTTCTTTCATGGCGTAATGAGTGAGCTCATAATCAATGCCTTTGGCCTTGGCCTGCTTTTCGTTGAGCCCCACCCGGGCGACTTCCGGTTGCACATAGACAACCGCCGGCATGAAGCGATAATCCACGGCAAAGCTCTTGAGTTCGCCGAACAGCGCATTGACCGTGGCGTGCCAAGCCTGATGAGCGGCGGCATGCGTCAGCTGGTAAGGCCCGGCGAGATCACCGCAGGCCCAGATATTGGGCATGCGGGTCTGCAGGCGGTTATTCAGCTCCAGCGTGCCTGACTCAGAAGCACTGATGCCCAGCGCCTCCAATCCCAGCCCTTGGGTATTGGCCTGGCGCCCCACGCTGACCAGCAGCCGGTCGAAAGGCAGTGTACGACGCTTTCCGTCATGTTCGATCACCAAAGCGTGGCCTTCATCGGTGGCAATCACTTCCAGTGCCTTTGCCTGGGTAAGCACATCGATTCCTTCGCTGCCGAGTACCTGGGTGACGTGTTCGCCGACCTCGCTGTCTTCGCCGCCGAGCAGTTGATCTGCGCCCTCCACCAGGCTGACCCGGCTACCCAGGCGTGCGAAGCTCTGGCTCAATTCGCAGCCGATAGCGCCCCCGCCAAGCACCACCAGACGCTCGGGCAACGTCGTCAGTGACCAGAGGTTTTCCGAGGTGAGCACGTCGATCTGCTCTATTCCCGGCAGGTGCGGCACCTTCGGCCGGGCGCCGGTGGCCAGGACGATATGCCGGGCGTTGAGAATCTTGTCGCCGACCTGAACTTCCCAGGGCGAAACCAGGGTGGCGCTGTCCTGAATGACATCCACCCCAAGCCCGGTATAGCGCTCTACGCTGTCGTGAGGGGCGACGTTGGCAACGGCTTCATGCACATGGCCCATGACCGCCGCAAAATCGACCTCGGGTTGCTGGGTCTTGATGCCGAAGCGATGGGCATTGCGAACCTCATGGGCGCTACGCGCGGCGCGTATCAGCGCCTTGGAAGGCACACAGCCGGTATTCAGACAGTCGCCGCCCATCTTGTCGCGTTCGACCAGCGCGACCTTGGCCTTGACCGCACTGGCGATATAGCTTGCCACCAGGCCGGCGGAGCCCGCGCCGATCACCAGGATGTCGTAGTCAAAGTGCTTGGGCCGAGTGAACCCCCGATACATCTTGCGCCGCTGAACCAGCAGCACCAGGCGCCGGGCGACCCAGGGGAACACCGCAAGCAAAGCAAAAGAAGCCAAGAGCGACGGCGACAGTACCCCGCCCAGGGATTCCAGTTCGCCCAGCTGTCCCCCGGCATTTACATAGACCAAGGTGCCCGGCAGCATGCCGACTTGGCTCACCCAGTAGAAGGTGACGGTCTTGATTCGCGTCAGGCCCATCACCAGGTTGATGATGAAAAAGGGAAACACCGGTACCAGGCGCAAGGAGAAAAGGTAAAGGGCGCCATCGCGCTGGATACCGCGATTGACCGTTTCCAACTGGCGAGGAAAGCGCTGCTCGATAAGCTTGCGAAACAGAAACCGTGACAACAGAAAGGCGAGCGTCGCCCCGATGGTGCTGGCGAAGGAAATGATCAAGAGCCCCCAGCCCAGGCCGAACAAGGCGCCGCCCAACAGCGTCAGCAGGGTGGCGCCGGGCAGCGAAAGCGTGGCCATCACCACGTAAATCGCAAAGAAGCCCCCGCCGACCTGCCAGGGGTGCTGCACGAACAGCTGTTGAAACTGAGCTTGATACGCCTGGAGGTTGGCCAGGGTGAAAAATTCATCGAGGCCGGTCAGAAAGAAGGCAGCGATGGCAAGCGCCACCAGGGCGGCAATGAACAGGCGTTGTCTCGTCACGGGCGTATCTCGTAGGAGGAATGAATAGCTAGGTCGTTGGAAACACGCAAACCTTACAGCAGCGATACGTTAAGTGCTTGCCAGCGCGCCCAGTCTTCAGGGTGATCAATGTCCCAGAGGGTAGCCGGGCAGGCAAGCGACAGCCCCAGTTGCTGGATGCGTTGGTGAGTCATCGCCATGACCTGAGCGCTTCCCCAGGCGATTTCCCTGAACAGCTCCGGCTGGGGGTGGGTCATGCCGATCAACCCATAACCGCCGTCTTCGGCAGGCAATATCACTACGTCATGGTCGGCGAGTGCTTGGCTACAGTGCCGCAGCAGCGCAGGGCTAATCAGCGGGCAATCGCTGCCCATCAACAATGTCGGCCCTGGCGCGCGGCTTAGCGCATGCAACATCCGCGCACCCAAATCGCCTTCCGGCTGGGGCGCCAGGCTTACGGCATAGTGCGCTTGAAGCTCGATGAACAAGGGATGAGCGTGATCCAGCGCCGTCCAGAGGGTGATTTGAGAGCCTGCAAACGCCTGACAGGCGGTGGCCACGCTATGTCGCACCAGGTCGGCATGAATCCGGGCGGCTCGTTGCGCCCCCACGCCTGGAATCAAACGCGTCTTTGCCTGGCCGGGCAGTGGCGCCTTGGCCAGAATACCCAACTGAATGTCAGCGTGCATGACGGTACTCCTCTGCCAGACGCTCGGCGGTCTCACCCCGCCAGTAGCGGTAACGTAGCCGCCACATCAGTAAAATGGTCTTCCAGGCGCCATGCTTATCCCAGCGCCTTCCGGCACTGGTGACTTTCTGCCCCAGGCAGGCGGGTCTTGAAAGCCGCTTGAGCTTGCGTGATATCTCGATATCCTCCATCAGCGGCTGGTCGAGAAACCCGCCGACCCGCTCAAAGGCATTTCGGGTCATGAACATCGCCTGGTCGCCGGTGGCAATCCCGGTGAGCCGCGAACGCCGGTTCATCATGGCGCTGATCATGGGCAGCATGGAACTGGCACCGCTCAAATGAATATCGAATCGCCCCCACACTCGATTGCCGCCCAATGCCCGGGAAATCGCGGGCAGGGCGTCTTCAGGCAGGCGTGTATCGGCGTGCAGAAACAGCAACCACTCACCGCTGGCTGCATAAGCCCCGAGGTTCATCTGCCGCGCGCGGCCAACCGGGCCTTCCAGCACCTGATCGGCAAGCGGACGGGCGAGGGTGAGGGTGGCATCTTGACTGCCACCATCCACCACGATGACTTCCACGCCGCCGTGTCGTAGCGGAATAAGCGCTTCGAGTGTCGCAGCGAGCGTGCCTGCCTCGTTCAAGACGGGCATCACGATGCTCAGGTGATGTTCAGAGTTCAATCAGTGACCCTCCCGCTGCCTGGGCGTCTTCCTGATCATGGGTGACCAACAGGCTGGGCAGGCTCGCTTCGCGCAGCTGGCTGAATACCAAGTCGCGCATTTCCCTACGCAGGGTGGTATCCAGCTTGGAAAAAGGTTCATCCAGCAGTACCGCGCAGGGTTTGGAAAGCAGCAGGCGCATCAAGGCGACACGCGACTTCTGGCCCCCGGAAAGGGTGGCCGGGTCGCGATTGCCGAAGCCGCTCAGGTTGATCTGTTCAAGCGCCTGCTCAATGCACTCGGCCTTGTTCGGTGTACGTTGCGGCAGGCCGAATCCCAGGTTACCGGCCACGCTCAAGTGCGGGAATAACAGTGGGTCCTGAAACAGCAGCCCCACCCCGCGAGACTCCGCCGGTAAATGGGTGATGTTGCGATTTCCCAGCCATACTTCCCCTTCGGCTTGAAAGGTGGGCGACAGGAAGCCTGCCACATAAGCCAGAAGCGTGGACTTTCCCGAGCCGGAAGGGCCCATCACGGTGAATACCTCGCCAGGAGAAATGATTTGATCCACGGCGACCAGACAGCGGTTTTCCAGCTGGATGCGTACCTGTTTCAAGATCAACGAATCGTTCAAGGCGCACCTCGCATGCCGCTTCGGTTGGCCCACAGCAATCGAGGCAAGCCGATTGCCAGCATGAAGCCGATTAACGGGAGCACAGCCTGCACCAATGCCCAGACGCCGATCAAGCGACGGTTGCCGCCTGAGGCGAGCGACACCGCCTCGGTGGTAATCGTCGTGACACGCCCGCCGCCGAGTAGTTGTGTAGGCAGATACTGGCCGATGCTTATGGCGAGCCCCACGGCCACGGCGGTGAGAATCGGGGCCAGCAGCAACGGTAGGCGCACTTGAAAGAAGGTGCGCAGTCGGGAAACGCCCAGGGTGCGCGAAAGCTGAAACCAGCGCGGATCGAGACGCCGGTAGGCTTCGGCAAGCGATAGGTAAAGGTAGGGCAGAACGAAGAGTAAATGTCCGGCCACCACCAGCCCTAGCTGCGGGCGTATCCCCAGGCTTTCCGCCGCCACCACCAACCCGAACAGAAAGGCGACCTGAGGCACGATCAACGGCAGATAAAGTAGCCACAGGGCGCGTGAAGGCGGGATCTGTCGCCGGTATTCATTTTCCAGCGTGGCGAGTACCAGCACCAGGGCGAGCAAGGTGGAAGCGCAGGCAATGGCCGCCGTCGTGAACAGGGGGGATTGCAAGGACGGCAAGGCACGCAACCAATGCACAACCACAAAATCTTGCGGCAATGCCTCGGGAAAGCGCCAGAAGCCGGCAAAGGAGAACAGAGCCAGGCCGCCGATCGCGGCAAAGGCGGTCAGCGTGGTCAGCAGAATCAACCCACGGCCTGCAATGCGCAGGGGGAGCTCGCCGCCCCTGCGGTTGCCACGCTCGATCCAGTGCTGCATCGAGCGGCGAGCCAGGGTTTCCAGCCCCCACCAGGTCGCCAGGGCGGCGATGGTGACGCCCAATTGCAGCACCGCCCCTGCCGAGGCCATGAAGCGGCGGGTCAAGTCCGGGTCATGAAACCATTGCAAGACCGATACGCTGAGCGTGGAGGGCAGGGTCGGCCCCAGAATCATCGCCATATCGACAACCGAGGACGCATAGGCGATCACCGCATAGACCGGTAGGCGAATCAGCGGATAAAGCGCCGGCAACACCGCCTTGAACCAGGCAATCGTGGGTCGATAGCCCAGCGAGCGGGCCATCATGACGCGCTGCGCCGGGTTCAGTTGAGGCAGGGCGGCCAGGCTCATCAGCAGCAGAAAGGGTATCTCTTTCAGGACGAGCCCTGCCATGAGCGTCAATCCCCAGGCATCGTTGACGATCAATAAATCCGGCGGACGCTCCCAGCCGGTCAGCGCCGGCGAGATAAAGCGTGAAATCAGCCCTGAAGGCGCGATCAAAAATGCCAGCCCAAACGCCGTGGCGGCGTGGGGAATAGATAGTAACGGCGATACCAGGCGCCGAATCGCACGGTCCAGCCGTGAGCCGCTGGCGGCGGCTAGAAACAGCACCACGATACTCAATGACACAGTTGTGGTGACAAGCCCGGTGGAGAAACTCACCCACACCGAGCGCCCCAGCCCCGGCTGGGCGAAGAGTTCACGCCATGGCGCCAGGCTCAGGGTCTCGCCGCCGAGCACCGGTAGATAACCGAAGGCGGGAAGCAGCATCATGGCGAGCCCCGCCATTACCGGGCCGACCAGCAACGCCATGGTAATGGCGGGGGCGAGCCTTACCAGCATGAAGGCATCCGACCGGCGTTATGGAATGTGTTTATGGGGCAACTCTCAATTGCCCACATAGCGCTCTTGCCAGGCTTCCTGCAGGGCGGTCATCCAGCTTGGGTGTGGCTCGGGCAAGGTGTTGGCCAATGCCTCCGGCGCCAGCATGGCAGGGTTGCTCTCATCGATGGCGAAGCGTTCGCGCTCACTCGCGTCCAGGGTGCTCATGTCGAGGACGGTGCGGTCTCCCCATACATCGATGTCCTGTTTATGGGCTTGAGCTTCAGGCGAAAGCAGGAAGTTAGCCAGCAGCATGGCACCTGCCTTGTGTGGCGAGTTGTAGGGAATGGCGACGAAATGCACATTGCCCAGCGTGCCTCCTTCAAGCACATAACTGCGCGTGCTTTCGGGCAGCTCATAACCGGCAACGGCGGCAGCGGGTTCGGAAGGATAAAAGGTAAACGCCAGTGACAGCTCACCATTGCTCATCAAGGTACGCAGGGTGGGCCCGGCATCGGGAAAGGCACGGCCACTGCGCCAGAGGTGTGGGTGCAACGCATCCAGATAAGCCCAGAGCGGTGCGGTGACGGCCTCGAAATCGCTCTCTTCCATTGGCGCATAGAGGGCTTCGGGATTATCACTGAGTTCGATCAATGCCTGTTTGAGAAAGGTGCTGCCGGTGAAGTCGGGAATGCGTGGGTAAGTGAATTCACCAGGGTTGGCTTCAGCCCAGTCGAGGAGTTCGGCCATGTCGGTAGGCGGTGTCTCGATACGCTCGCTGTCGTAATAAAACGTGATCTGGGCCTTTCCCCAGGGCGACTCATAGCCCTGCGTGGGCAAGGTGAAGTCGGTGATTACCTCGGGGTTTGCATCGGCGTTGGTCAGCGCGAAGTTGGGTAGCGATTCCGCAAAAGGCCCGTACAGCAAGTCGTTCTCACGCATGGCGGCGAAATTTTCGCCATTGATCCAGATGAGATCCACGCTGCCGTCAGCGTCATTGCCCGCCTGCTTTTCCGCCAGTACGCGCGAGACGGCGCGGCTGGTGTCATTGAGTTTCACGTGACGTACATCGACATCATGTTCACGCTGCATTTGCTCGGTGACCCACTCGATATAGCGATTGGTATGGGTGTCGCCACCCCAGGCATTCCAGTAGACGGTCTGGCCTTGCGCTTGTTCAAGCACGGCGTTCCAGTCGCTGGGGTCGGCGGCACTTGCGCTATGCACGGGCAGGGCGAACAGCAAGGCAAGGGCTGCAAACGGCAAGGTAGGCATGGACATCACAAGGTTCCTTTCAATTGTTCAAATTCATTTTGCACGTGAACGATGGCGTCTTGTGACAAGTAATGATCGACCCGATCACGTACATGGGTAATCAAGTTGTCGTCGCTCAATTCGGATGACCAATCCTCGCCGCGTTGGCGAGCGTCGCGGGTTTCCAGATGGCTAGCTCGCCATTTGGCACACCAGGTCAATGACCACAGCCAGGTGGCGCGACGACAAGCCAGAAGCGTCTCGGCGCTGACGCTTTCAGGCATGGCCGCTTGCCAGCCTCGATAAAAAGCCAGCACCTGCTCGCTATCCAGTATGGCGCGGTTGGTGATATCCCAGGTGGTCGAGGTATAAAGGCTGGTATGGGCCAGATCGATACCCGGCAGGCCATAGCGACATTTTTCCAAGTCTACCAGGATGGCTCGGTTATCCGGAGTCACCAGAAAATTCCCGGGATGGGTATCGAAGCTTATCAGCGAGGGGCTGGCCTCCTCGAGGCCTTTCGGCAGGGCGGCAAGTTCGGCCTGGATTGCCCGGATAACCTCGCGGGGAAGACAGGCCGATTCCAGCCATCTTGCTTGAACTTCCACTTCATTGCGCATGGCGCCCCAAGGGTCGGCGGGCGCGAGCAACGGCATACGCTGCGCTTGGGGAGGAAGTGGAAGACTGTGCAGGCTCGCCAATGCCTTGGCAATCAATGCAAGGTCTTGCGGCAAACGCGCCAAGCGTCCATCGATGGCTTCCACCAACAGCGCCCCACGCGGCAGCGACTCACTGGGTGCAAGCATTCCATGAAAATGCGGGGTATGCTCACCCTGGCTGGTACGCTGATAACAGGCCGCTTGATAGTCGAGATTGGCCTGGGGGGGCAGGTTCATCTGGCTCTGCTTGGGCAGGCGTGCCACCCAGTCGGCACCTTCGCGGGAAATCCATATGTGGTCATGGGCCAGGCCGGTGTCGGGCATGGGGTCAAGATTATGGAACGCAATGCCCGCCTGGTGCAGCTCGGCCGCCAGCGCATTGAGGCGTGTCTCTGAAAGTGTCGGCATAGAAACGTCTGTTGTCCGTGAAAAGCGGCTGTCTTGAGTCTTCAAGAAAGGCTGCTTGAAAAATTTGGTTTAGAAAATCTTTCTTGCAGACCCTTGTGCCGGAAAAGGCTTGGCATACTTGGGTGTCGCTGCATGGCAAGACCTTACACTGCCGGGACAGGAAAATTTCGTCAAAAATAATTTTTGGGTGCCGGGTAGCGCCTTCTTGACAGTGAGGCGAGACTCGCCAGGGACACCATTCCTTCTGCTTTTGGCCTTCTCTTGATCGCATGGAAGGTGACGTTGGCTCATGCTCACGGATTATACCTTTCGTTATTATCTTTAAGTATTAAGTGGTTCTGATGCTTAAATGTGTGGTCAATGCATTCGTGAATGTTACTTTAGTAAATAAATTTTATTTTATTTTTAAGCGTATGTTTTTCTGCTATTTATTAGAATTTTTAACGTAGGTTGTTTTTTATGTTTTATAAGACGGAAAAATGATGAGATTTTTATTTGTTATTCAGTAGCCTAGGAAAGTGCTGGAAATGTCCGATTAACCTTGATCAATAAAAATATAATATTTTACTATTAGTTTGAACATTTGCTTACTTTGGTTAACAATAATAAGTTTGAAGCTGTCTAGCTGGCTACCTATGTTTATACTGCTAGTTCAAAAATAGACGTTAGTAGAAGCTGGGTTGCCGAAGCTATGAAAGGAAGAGCAAGAGGAGTTAGTGACATAGCTATTAATGGCATAACTCTAAACTCTAAGGAGGTTCGAAATGGCACAGCAAAACAATCCTGGCAATTTCGCCAATGATCCCGAGAAAGCTTCTGAAGCAGGCCAGAAAGGTGGTCAGCATAGCGGCGGCAATTTCGCCAATGACCCTAAAAAGGCTTCCGAAGCGGGTAAGAAAGGCGGTCAGCATAGCGGTGGCAACTTCGCCAATGACCCCATAAAGGCTTCTGAAGCAGGTAAAAAAGGCGGCCAGAAGAGCGGCGGACAGCACTGATGCTGTCTGCTTGACGTCTCGTATCTTACAGAGGAGGTAATGCATGGCCAGTCCTGTAAAAGACAAAGATTTCGATTTGATCAGTACGCTATATCATGCCTTGCAAGGGGCGGAACTTAGCGAACAGTATGCCTCTGATGCACAAATAGAGTCTGATCAGGAAAATCACGAGTTCTTTACCAAGGTGGCAAAGGATTATGCCAATATCGCACAAGAAGCGAAAAGATTGGTAAAGGATAGGCTTTAATACATTTTAAGTTACCAATAAATGAGTGCCATGGATGGCAGGCCGTCTAGGAAGTTCGGTAATAAAGGAATAAAATCCCAGGATGGGGTTGCAGAGTAAAGGAATGATAATTCAAGGAAGATGCTCGCTAAGGAAAGCGAGAGATCAGAAGAGTATCAGGGTAGACGCAGCTGTCAGAGAGTATGTTTTCTCTGACAGCTTTCTTAGTGCTACCTTCTGCTGTTGTCGTTTTCTAGATGTTGTCACGGGGAATTACTTTCTCCCAGTTTTTAGAAAAAACCCTATAATCGTCTTCATAAGCATCAAGTTGGGCATGAATATAAAAATTTTCGCTCGTACAGCTTAATATCGTACGGGTATAGACTTCCGCATTCCAATCTTCACGCCAAAAGACTCTCTCTGTATAGGTTTCACCCCGCGCTGAGCTGAAGTTGTCGTCCTCCGTGGAGTACCATTCGCGGGTGCTACGATGAATTTCCGTGCCTATATCATCGATACGAAAATTACCCTGGTCATTGACCACTTCCAAGGTGGACGTTTTGGTAGCAAGGTCACGATGTAACAACCAGTTATGCTCGCTCGATTGCAGAGTCGTGGTGGCAAGCGGCTGCCCGCCTTCCGGTTCAGCGAATTCCACCAAGGATTCGTCCTCTTTTCTTGGAGGCCGTATGGGTAACGTTAAGGTGCTGCTTTCAGGATAAATATTAAGTTTGACCTGTTCGGGAGGAAGCCATGCCAAGGGCCAATAAGAGGTGGAGACTGACACTCTTAGTTGATGCCCTACCGGGAAACGTTGGGCTATTCCATTCAAGGAAACGTTGACGCGATAGCGGTGATGCGGTGTCATCGGTTGAGGGTCGGAGTCGCTGTCACGGTGCGATAAATTGAGCAGCCCATAGGTGACGCGGGTGGCTGTTCCGCTGGGCGCGACATCGGAAAGACGAACCGCCACCATACCTTGTGGTTTGTCCGCGGAAAGTTCCAGCGTCAGCGATGGCATACCGAATATTTCGAGGGGTTCTTCAAGAGGTGCACTACTGAAGACAAGCGCGCCCCCATCTTCTTCCCGCTGATCGCCCGGTAAATCAGGGGTAGCAGCATAAGAACACCATTTTCCGGCAAATAGTCCTACGCTCAATGGGGATTGCACCGTCAGTATTTTTTCTTGTGGACCTTCTTTTCCAAGGGCGACGTGGCTTTCACAGCGTGTCAGGGTAGCGTCCCCCAAGGTGTAGTTCGTCTCGTGAATATTAGTCGAGGGCCAGCCGGGCTCACTAATCCACCTGCCTGGACGTTCTTCATATGACGTATCGGGAGGAATACTATCCTGCAACCAGGCACGTAGCGGTGGCTCCTCCATGATGCCGTTCTCTTTTCCCTTCAGCCAATAGTCCCACCATCTCAACGCTTCCTGGAGAAAACCAATAGCCGGACCGGGTATTCCTTGGTGAGGGTATTTGTGTCCCCAGGGGCCAATAAGTCCTTTGCGGGGCACTTGCAGATGTTCAAGCAAGCGCAAGACGGTATTGGTGAAGCCGTCGGCCCAACCACCAATGGCATATACCGGGCACTGAATGGCATCGTAATGCTCACAAAGGGAGGCGCTCGACCAATAATCATTACGCCGCTGATTTTTCAGCCAGGATTCAAGCCATAAACCGCTGGATTCCATCCGCTCGAACCACATGTCGCGCCACCGGTCTCCGACGATATGCGGGTCGGGTGGGAGAGAGTTGAAAGCGAACATGACCGTCGCTTCGGATAAGTTATCGCCGAGAAGACAGCCTCCCATGTAATGCATGTTATCCGCATATAGATCGTCACTGGAGCATAGACTGATGATCGCTTTTAACTCAGGGGGTTGTTTCGCCGCTACTTGCAAACTATTGAAACCGCCCCAGGAAATGCCCATCATTCCCACATTTCCATCGCACCAAGGCTGCTGGGCGAGCCAGGCGATCGCATCCACCCCATCTTCTCTTTCCTGCTGGGTATATTCATCCGTGACGATGCCGTCGGAGTCGCCACTGCCACGAAGATCCACCCTGACGCATACATAGCCATGGCCTGCCATATAGCTATGGTTCGTGGCATCTCGGCCTCGGGTAACGTCCCGCTTACGGTAGGGGATATATTCCATTATCGCCGGTAATGGTTCAGCCTGGGCGTTTTCCGGCAACCATATGCGTGCAGCGAGCTGTGCGCCATCCCGCATGGGGATAAAGACGTTTTCTATGATTTCCGTCTTATAGGGGTAGGAAGAAACAATCTTCATTATGCCTCCTCGGGATTCATTGATGAATGGGGTCGATCTTGAATTAAAGTGCATCCAGACAAGCCATATAGCGCTCATGAAGTTGTTCATGGCTTTCTGCAGGGATAAATAATGTGCCTAACTGATAACAAAAGGCATTTTGATTAACGAGTACGCTAAGTCGTGAGCCTTCCTCGTCAAGGGCTTCATTAAAGGGGCCACCGAAATGATGAATATGATCATGTATGCTCTTTATCGCTTCGTCGAATTGTTGCTTGTTTTCTATTTTGAAATCCAGCTGTGACGAGAAGGCTTTGATGGGTTTTAACCAGAAAGGGTAGTCCAGGGTGACTTGGGCCAAGGGATAGTTCTCAAAAGGGTTAATACTGCAAAAGGCAGACAGGCATTCAGGAATCACCTTGCTCTGCTGCTCTTGCAAGGCGATGATAAATACATTGCGCTTCATCCCTCTATCTCCTTGAGCAGAATAAGCTCCAGAATAAATTAACCTCGTTTTGGTTAATTAATCCTATGCTTATGCAATGCATTGCGAAATAGGCCAAGTAGCTCAAGGTAAAGCAGCTAAGCTGAACCCTACTCCATTAACGTAGTAAAGGAGGGAGGGGCTTCCAAGCAAAAGAAAGAAAAATCAACCGTTATGCTTGGAAGAAACCCACTGCTTTCCGAGCATTGCGTAGTTAATTTACTGTTTTTAAAGTGACTATACGTAGGCAAGAGGGAATGTGACCTAGCGGTTCAGCGATATGGGTCCATCCAAACCAATACGCCCGCACCAAGGGTGCGGGCGTAAATGCAAGGACAAGGCTGCTGCTGGCTTTACAACGCCTGGATTTTTTCGTGCTGCTCCAATAGTAGCTTGCGGGCGGCCTGGAAGTCCTTGAGCTTGCCACGCTCCTTTTCCACTACCGCTTCCGGGGCCTTGGCAAGAAAGCCTTCGTTACCTAGTTTCTTTTCAATGCCGCCGATCAGCTTGTCCTGCTTGTCGATTTCCTTGACCAGGCGTTTGAGCTCAACGTCCTTGTCGATCAGGTCGGCCATGGGCACCAACACTTCCATCTCACCCACCAGCTGGGTGGCACAAAGCGGGGCGTCGTCGGGGTTGGCAAGCCAGGTCACGCTTTCCAGCTTGGCGAGCTTGGATAGGAACAGACGATTGCTCTCGAGCCGTGACTGATCTTCGGGTCTTCCCTTGGCCAACATCACATCCAATGGCTTGCCGGGGACGATGTTCATTTCGGCGCGAATGTTGCGCACCGCGATGATCACGCCCTTGAGCCATTCAATGTCCAGCGTGGCCTGTTCATCGACCTTGGCCTGTTCGGCCTGCGGCCAGGGCTGGACCATGATCGAGTCGTTCGTGCCCTTGAACGTACCGGCCATGGGCGCCACGCGCTGCCAGATTTCCTCGGAAATATACGGCATCATCGGATGGGCCAGGCGCAGGATTGCCTCCAGAACACGGACCAAGGTGCGACGCGTTCCTCTTTTGGCGGCGTCATTGGCCTCTGCGTCCCACAGCACCGGCTTGGAAAGTTCCAGGTACCAGTCGCAGTACTCGTTCCAGACGAACTCATAGAGCGCCTGGGAGGCGTGGTCGAAGCGGTACTCCTCCATTGCCTTGGTGACCTGGGCCTCGGTTTTCTGCAGCTGGGAAATGATCCAGCGGTCGGCCAGGGAAAGTTCGACTTCACTGCTCTTGTCGTTATCAAATTCAGCACCGCAATCTTCGCCTTCGGCGTTCATCAGCACGTAGCGTGAGGCGTTCCACAGCTTGTTACAGAAGTTGCGGTAGCCATCCAGACGGCTCATGTCGAACTTGATGTCACGGCCGGTGGTGGCCTGGGAAAGGAAGGTGAAGCGCAGCGCATCGGTGCCGTGGGCTTCGATGCCACCGTCGAATTCCTGGCGAGTGGCCTTGGCGATCGCCTTGGCTTTCTGCGGCTGCATCATGTTGCCGGTGCGTTTTTCGACCAGCGTTTCAATCTCGATACCGTCGATCAAGTCGATGGGGTCGATTACGTTACCCTTGGACTTGGACATCTTCTGGCCCTGGGCATCACGCACCAGGCCATGCACATAGACGGTCTTGAACGGCACTTCGTCCGTGAACTTCAGGGTGAGCATGATCATGCGTGCCACCCAGAAGAAGATGATGTCGAAACCGGTGACCAGCACACTCGAAGGGTGGAAAGTCTCCAGTTCCGGGGTCTTCTCCGGCCAGCCGAGGGTGCCAAAGGTCCAGAGGCCCGAACTGAACCAGGTATCCAGGACGTCTTCGTCCTGGGTAAGCGTCACGTCGGCGCCAAGACCGTGCTTCTCGCGAGCCTCTTGCTCGGTGCGGGCAACAAATATATTGCCCTCGGCATCGTACCAGGCGGGAATGCGATGTCCCCACCACAGCTGGCGCGAAATACACCAATCCTGAAGGTCGCGCATCCAGGCGAAGTACATGTTCTCGTAGTTCTTGGGCACGAACTGAATGTCGCCGTTTTCCACTGCCTCAATGGCCGGTTTGGCCAGGCTCTCGACGGCCACGAACCATTGGTCGGTAAGCAGCGGCTCGATGACGTCGCCGCTGCGGTCGCCATAGGGCAGGGTATTGTTGACCGCTTCCACTTGCTCCAGCAGGCCGAGTGCGTCCATGTCGGCGACGATCTGCTTGCGTGCTTCAAAGCGGTCAAGACCTGCGTACATGGCGGGCAGGGTGGGGTCGACGTCCGGTTGCGGCTGGCCCTTGAAGTTGTAAACCTCGGCTCGCTCGAGAATCGCCGCATCCTTGGAGAAGACGTTGATCAGCATGTGATCCTGGCGCTTGCCGACCTCGTAGTCATTGAAGTCATGCGCGGGAGTGATCTTCACGCAACCCGAGCCTTTTTCCATGTCGGCGTGTTCGTCGGCCACAATGGGAATCCGGCGGCCGACCAAAGGCAGTTCGATGAACTTGCCCACCAGCGAGGCGTAACGCGGGTCCGCCGGGTTGACCGCCACGCCGGTATCGCCCAGCAGGGTTTCCGGACGGGTGGTGGCGACCACCAGATAGTCTTTGCCATCGTCGGTGGTGACGCCGTCGGCCAAGGGATAGCGGAAGTGCCAGAAGCTACCCTGCTGGTCACGGTTTTCGACTTCCAGATCGGAAATCGCGGTATGCAGGGTAGGGTCCCAGTTGACCAGGCGCTTGCCGCGATAGATCAGGCCTTCTTCGTGAAGACACACGAAGACTTCCTGAACCGCCTTGTAAAAGCCTTCGTCCATGGTGAAGCGTTCGCGGGACCAGTCGACACTGGCTCCCATGCGGCGCAGTTGGCGGGTGATATGGTCGCCCGATTCGTGCTTCCATTCCCATACTTTGTCGATGAATGCCTCGCGCCCCAAGTCATGGCGGGTCTTGCCTTCTTCGGCGGCCACCTTGCGTTCCACCAACATTTGCGTGGCGATGCCCGCATGGTCGGTACCTACCTGCCACAGGGTGTTGCGCCCCTGCATGCGCTTCCAGCGCGTCAGCGTATCCATGATGGTGTCCTGGAACGCATGGCCCATGTGCAGGCTGCCGGTAACGTTGGGCGGCGGAATCATGATCGAGAAAGGTTCACCTTCGCCGCTGGGCGCGAAGCGGCCATCGGCTTCCCAGCGTTCGTACCAGCGGATTTCGATCTGTTCAGGTTGGTAGGTCTTTTCCATGAATAGCGGCTCGCAACAAAGATACCCCGCGCCAACGGAGCATCGAATCGAATGGGCGGAAACGTTCCGAAAAATGGCGCCAAGTATAGCGCGTGAGAGGTGGCGGCGTCAGGTGGCAAAGCCCAACAGGGGCTTAGGTATGTAGCAAGTAACAGGAGCGCCGATGAACCAAAGTAAACTTAACCGTCAATCAAGTGCTTGAGATTTCGATTATGCGATTGGAATTGTAAAAGCGCATGGCGATCAGTCCCAGCACTGGACCGGGAAACAGCCACCACAGAACCGTCAGTTGCTGGCTTGACCAGAGCGTGGTGGTGAGGGCAATGGCGGGAATGGTCAGGGCAAAACCGATGGCATTCATAATCGCCAGCGCCGCCCCTAGGCGCTCACGGGGCGCGGTGATAGAGGCCAAAGCAGAAAACTGGGGGGAGTCGGCAATCACACAAAGCCCCCAAATGGCCAATAGCCCAAGCAACAGCAGGGGCGAAGAGCCGCCGAGGAAGGGGTAGGTCAGACATAGAATGCCGGAAACCGCTAGGGCACCGACGGCCACGCGGTCACTGCCCATGCGACGGCTCAGCCAGCCGCCGCCGACACAGCCGGGAAGGCCAAGCGCGATCACCAGAAACGCAAGCCAGGGCAGCCAGGAAGTGTTCCAGCCTAACCGTGCGACTTCACGACTGACCAGGTAAGGCACCAGCGCCCAGAAGGCATACAGTTCCCAGCAATGGCCGAAATAACCCAAGGCCGTAGCGCGAAAATTGTTGACTCGAAACGCTGCAAGCCCCACCCAGGGGCGTCCTCCCTTGGCGGGACCGGGAAGGTGTGGGCCATCGCCAAGGCGAAAGATCAACACGGCGGCAATCAATGCCAGAAGAGAGGCCAACAGCAGCGGCCACTGCCAGGGTAGTGCCAGGGTGAGACCGCGCAACAAGTGAGGTGAAGCGGTGCCCAGGGTCAACATGCCCACTAGCCAGCCGAGTGCCGCTCCGGCGTGGCTGGGGGTCCAGCTGACCACCAGTTTCATGCCCAAGGGATAAATGCCGGCCAGGCACAGGCCGGTAAAAAATCGCGCAATCACCGCAAGAGAAAGCGATTCGGCCATGCCGATGAAAGCGGCATTGCACAAGGCACCGGCCACGGCGGAACAGGCGAACAACCGGCTGGCATGTATTCTGTCGGCAAGCCCGGTGGTGGCGATCATCAAGGTACCGCTGATGAAACCCGCCTGGACGGCAATGGTAAGCAGCCCCAAGCCGCGTTCGGTCAAGCCGACGGCCTCGCTCAAGGCCAACCCCACACCATTGACGCTGAACCACAATGAAGTGCCGAAAAGTTGCGCAACGACGATGGTGGCAAGAGGATGGCGCGCGAGCAAGGAAACCAGCATGGAGTGATGCCTGAAACGAGTCGGGTCTCACCAGTCTACCCTTCGCCACTTTCGAGAAATACCAAGACCTCTTCAAAATAGCTATCTTCGAAAACATAAAGCCCGACAGATGGAACCTGCCAGGCTTGTAGATGAATCAGGCGGCATTCAGCCCTCAGCTGACTTCGAGAGGCTGATGGCCTTTCATCTTTTCGATGACATTGCCTGCAATGTCGTCATTGATAGAGGCAATCACCAAGGTGCGGCCCTGGTCGATATGCTGTTTCCACTTCTGGTAGGTATCGGTGGATTCATTCTCGTTGATGACGGCTTCGGGAACCTCATCCAGCGTCAATTCCTTGCCCATCAATCCAGCATGAAGCTCATGAGTCTTCTTTTCCTGACCGATAAGATGAACCTTTTCGCTAGGAATACCCCAAGAAACCAGGTCGCGCAGCGCACCTAGCGCTTGATCGACCGATTCATATACGCCGGCAATATGTTTAACCATAATAGCAGTCTCCTTACAGGTGTCAGCGCCGATTGGCGTCTGTTGAATCATTTTGGTCAGGTGTTTTCCTAACTATAGTCAATCATTCAGTTTTTGCCTGAAGGTAAGGACTCAAGACTTCAGCTGATGGGGAACAACCTCATGGCCGAGCTGCTTGTAACGTTGCCAGCAGGCACGCTTGGTGAGCAATACTTCCTGGTGCTGGTTGATGATTTCGGCAACTCGCGCGTAATCATTGACGCCTTCGGGAATCTCCGGGTGCAAGTTGAGCAGTGCCGTGGGTTCGGTGGGAGTGGACAGGGCTGCCCAACCGAGTGTCACGGGGACGCTCCCGGCCATGTCGCTTTCGAGTACCGCGTGGGGGAGGTAGGCGTCCGGGCGAAACGTCCATAGCATGTTATCGAGCTGTTCGGCCATGCTGCGGTCTGCGCAATGCAGATGCAGGCGATAACCTTTGCCATGGATGGTTTCGGCCAGACGGCATGCAAAGATCAGGCGTGCCTCAAGGGTCGTGTCGGGCAGAATGTAGAAGTCGATACGGGTCATGGGCGCTGGCTTGGCATGAGCTGTCCTGGTAGAGGAGCTTGGAAAATAAATATCGCCGCCCGCAGGCGGCGATGCCACTGTCATCGCCTCAATGAAGCGTTAGATCAGTTGGGTTAGCCAGCCGCGGGTATCTTCGCTGCGCCCGTACTGCAGGTCGAGCAGCTTGGTACGCAGGCGCTTGGCGATATCATTGTCACCGCCGGCAGTCAGACGAATGCGTTCGTTTTCACCCACCAGTTCGCCCACCGGTGTGATCACCGCCGCGGTACCGCAGGCAAATATTTCCGTGATTTCGCCGGATGCCGCGCCGTCACGCCACTCATCGATGCTGATATGGCGTTCTTCCGGAGTCAGGCCTTCATCCTTGGCCAAGGTCAGGACGGAATCACGGGTCACCCCTTCAAGAATGGTGCCGGTGAGCTTGGGCGTGACGATGCGACCGTCCTTGAAGACGAAGAACAAGTTCATGCCGCCGAGTTCCTCCACCCATTTGTTTTCCGTGGCATCCAGAAAGGCTACCTGGCCACAGCCGTGGGCTTCGGCTTCTTTCTGTGCCGCCAACGAAGCGGCGTAGTTGCCGCCGCACTTGGCAAAACCAGTGCCGCCGGGTGCTGCCCGGTTGTAGTTGGTCGACAACCAGATCGATACCGGTTCAATTCCGCCCTTGAAGTAGGCTGCTGCCGGTGAGGCGATCACGTAATAATCCACTTCATGCGCTGGGCGTACCCCGAGAAATTTCTCGCTGGCGATCATGAAGGGGCGCAGATAAAGGCTGCATTCGTCGGCGTCACTGGACGGCGTGGGCACCCAGGCGTGATCCTGGGCCAGCAGCGCTTTCAGGGAGCCGATAAAGTCGTCATCGGAAAGCTCCGGCAGTGCCAGGCGGCGGGCGCTGCGGCGAAAGCGCTCGGCATTCTTTTCCGGGCGGAAGGTCCACACCGAACCGTCAGCATGGCGATACGCCTTGACGCCTTCGAAAATTTCCTGGCCGTAATGCAACACGGCGGCAGCTGGATCAAGGGTCAGCGGGCCGTAAGGCCGTACTTCATGGCCGTGCCAACCGTTATCCACCGTCCAGCGAACGTGGGCCATATGGTCGGTGAAATAACGGCCGAAGCCCGGATTTTCGAGAATATTGTCACGAATGTGGTCTGCCGTGGGTTGAGTCGACGGCAAGGGATCAAAGCGAGTGGACACGACTGATAATCTCCGCTGTAATCAAACGCCCTTGGGCGTTTTATTATGGAATCCGGGAACACCGAAGGATAAACTTCGGTGTTTGTTTAATTACGCAGGTTTTAAAGGTTGCGGTGCCGAAAGGCAACCTCTAGTGGATCAGGTGCCACTATTTTCTACCTGTACATCGCTTTCCCGGTCCATCAGGTACTGAGTCAACAGCCCGACGGGACGTCCCGTCGCTCCCTTTTGTTTGCCGGAGTGCCAGGCGGTGCCGGCAATATCCAGATGAGCCCAGGGGAAGCTATCGGCAAAGCGCGACAGGAAGCAGGCGGCGGTAATGGTACCCGCCGGGCGTCCACCGATATTGGCCAGGTCGGCGAAATTGGACTCCAGTTGCTGCTGGTATTCGTCCCACAGCGGCAAGTGCCAGGCACGATCCCAGGCGGTTTCCCCGGCATCCAGAAGATCCAGCGCCAGGTCATCATCATTGGACAGAAGCCCGGTGGCATGATGGCCGAGCGCGATGATGGCGGCGCCAGTGAGCGTGGCGATATCCACGACACTTGCCGGCTTGAAACGTTCGGTATAGGTCAGGGCGTCACACAGCACCAGACGGCCTTCGGCATCGGTGTTGAGCACTTCGACGGTCAAGCCTTTCAGTGTGGTGATGATATCGCCGGGCTTGGTGGCGTGGCCGTCAGGCATGTTTTCCGCGGCAGCCACGACGAACACCAGGTTGAGCTTGGGCTTGATGCCGAGGATTGCCTTGGTGGTACCCAGCACGCTGGCGGCACCGCACATGTCGAATTTCATTTCGTCCATACCTTCGCCGGGCTTGAGCGAAATGCCCCCGCTGTCGAAGGTAATACCCTTGCCCACCAGCACATGCGGCGCCTCTTCGCTGTCATCGGCGCCGAAATACTTCATCACGATCAGGCGTGTCGGCTCGGCGCTTCCCCGGCCTACGGAAAGCAGGGAGTTTGCGCCGAGCGCTTCCAACGCTTCCTCGTCGAGAATTTCGACTTCCAGGTCACCCTTGGCGCTCTTGCCGAGTTCCTGAGCTTGTTCGGCCAGATAGCTTGGCGTGCAGACATTGCCCGGCAGGTTGCCGAGGGTACGGGCCAGGCTGGCGCCTTCACCGATGGCATTGCCTATTCGGGCGCCTGCCTGAGCGGCCTCGGTGTTAGCGGATTCGCTGACGACCAAGGTAATGTGCTTGAGCGAAGGCGCTGGGGTCGGGTCGGACTTGAAATGGTCAAACCGGTAAATGCCGCGTTGGCTCGCTTCAAGCACCATGCGTGCTTTCCAGGCACAATCGCGGTTTTCCACCGGCACATCGGTAAAGGCGATGGTGATATCATCCAGAGGAAGCTTGACCAGAGCGCTAAAGGCACTATCCAATGCCTTGATAAAGGCGGCTTCCTGACACTTGTCGCGCTTGCCCAGCCCTACCAGCATCAGGCGCTCGGCGCCAAGACCCGGGGCGAAGGGGATCATCTGTACATTACCCAAGGCGGCGTCGAAGTCGCCGCGCTCAAGCAGCTGGCCGATCAGCCGTTCGCTGGCATCATCCAGCTTGGCGACAGCGGGCAGCAATTCACTGTCCTTGAATACCGGTACCACTAAACAGGCAGTTTCGGCTTTGGCCGGATTGGCTGTCTGAACGGAAAATTCCATGACGTCTCCAACAAGACAAGCATCGAGGGATTCGGGATAATGTCGGCTCGGCGTTACGCCTTGCCGCATAGCCTCAGTGTACCCAAGGCATGCTTGCATTGCATGGCATCCTGCACGACAAGCCGGAGAGTGCGTTGATTTTATTTCGTTACCTGACTCGTGAAGTCCTGCTGACCATGGCGGCGGTGACCGGTATTCTGCTGCTGGTCATCATGGGTAGCCGTTTTATCCGCTATTTCGGCAGTGCGGCGGAAGGCGATATCCCGGTGACCATACTCGGCAACCTGATGCTGTTTCACCTCCCGGGCTTTCTCGAACTGATTCTGCCGTTGGCGTTTTTCCTCGGCATTCTGCTGGCCTACGGGCAGCTTTACATGAACAGCGAAATTACCGTGATGGTGGCCTGTGGCATCAGCCCTTCCCGACTGCTGCGAGTCACGTTATTGCCGGCAGCGGTGGTGGCGGTTCTGGTAGGTCTATGCAGCCTGTGGCTGACCCCGGCCGGGGCCTTGCATAATGCGGTAACACTGGAAGAACAACGTAGCCGACTGGATGTCTCGTTACTCTCCCCCGGGCGCTTCCAGGATTTCGGGGGCGGGCGTACCGCTTACATCGGCAGTTTCAGTGACGACGACACGCTCATGCAGGACGTGTTCGTGCATCAACAGGGGCGGCGCGGAGACAACTTCGTTCACAACTATGTTACCCGTGCCCAACGTGGTTACCAGGAAACCAGCCCGCAAACCGGCAGCCGCTTTCTGGTGCTGGAAGAGGGCGAGCGTTACGGCGTCACGCCCGGAAGACAGGAAGCCGAGCACTTGGCATTCGAACGGTATACCCTGCGCCTGGGGCTGAGCCGTGACCGGCGCGAGCTGGACTCGTTGGAATACGCCAGCACGGTGGAACTATGGCATGACGACAACCCGCGTGCCCAAGCGCAATGGCAATGGAGAGCCGGATTGCCGTTGATGGTCTTTGTGCTGGCGTTGATCGCTCAGCCGCTGTCTCGGGTCAACCCACGCCAAGGACGCTTTGCCAAGTTATTACCCGCGGTATTTCTGTATGTTGCCTATTTGAGCTTGCTGTTGGCGGTGGTGGATGCCGTGGGTAGCGGTACCTGGCCCATAGAGGCGGGGGTCTGGCCTGTGCATGCAGTATTTCTGCTGGTCGGCCTTGGGCTGCTGTGGCACTCGCAACGCAAGGGGATGCGCTGATGCTGACAATAGCTGACCGGCTTGACCGCTATATCGCCCGTAATGTGCTGGTGGCGATCATCGTCGTGCAGATAGTCCTGCTGGGGCTGGACTTGACGATTGCCTACATCGGCGACCTCGGCCATGTCGAGGCGGGTTACAGCGCCTTCGACGTTCTGCTCTATCTGTTCATGCGCATGCCCTGGCGCTTTTATCAGTATGCCCCGGTGGCGGTGTTAATCGGCGCCTTGATCGGCCTGGGGGGAATGGCCTCAAGCAATGAACTGACCGTGATGCGCGTCGCCGGGCGCTCCCTGACCCGTATCTTGTGGGGCGTGATGAAGCCGGTGCTTCTGGTGGTGGTCGTGGTCTTGCTGGTGGCAGAATACGTAAGTCCCCGCACCGAACAGTTCGCCGAAGCCTGGCGGCTGGAAAAGCGCCAGGGAGAAGGGGCGTTATTGGTCAGCCGGAGCGGCTGGCAGCTCGAAGGCGACAGCGTTTATCGTTTTGGCGCGATTCGTGCCGATAACGTGGTGCTCGACCTGACGCGTTACCGTTTCGAAGGCCAACGCTTGACCGAGACCTTGTATGCGGAACGAGGCGTATGGGAGCAAGGTAGCTGGACGCTGGAAAATGTCTCGATCACCCAGCTTTCCGATACCCGGACCCAGTCTGAACAATATGCCAGAATCGACTGGGATACCGCTTTCACACCCATGCAGCTTGAACGCCTGCTGCGCAGTATCGAAAGCCAGGCGCCCAGCGAACTCTGGGCTTACGCGCAATTTTTGCAGGCCCAGGGCTTGCAGGCCGACCAGCCGCTTTTGCATTTCTGGCAGAAAATGTTGATGCCGTTAACCATGGCCTCACTGGTGTTGATCGCCGCTTCATTCGTGTTCGGGCCGCTGCGCACTGTGGCGGCGGGCACACGGGTATTCTACGGCGTAGTGACGGGCCTGGTGTTTAAATACACCCAGGACCTGCTGGCGCCGGCGTCGACGATTTTCGGTTTTTCACCCGTCTGGGCGGTACTGGTGCCTACCCTGAGCGTTGCGCTGGTCGGCTTGTATCTACTGCGCCGCAATGGGTAGCGGCGCGCAACTTTCTTGATGGTGTAATGTTAATAATGATGCAACGACAATTCTCACAGCTGGACAGCGTATGGGCGGCCGGGCTGGCACGACGCTTGGGCGCCATGCTCTACGACGGCTTTCTGGTGGCGGGCATCTGGTTCGTGGTGACCGTGGCCCATGTGGTCTTTGCCCGCTTCGTGCTGGGGTTGGAGGCGGAGCAGGTGGGCCAGGGGCCTTTTCAGGTAGCTAGCTTGCGCCTGTTGCTGGTGCTTTCCGCGATGGCGTTTTTTACCTATTCATGGACGCGTGGCGGCATGACGCTGGGCATGCAGGCCTGGCGGCTGCGCGTCCAGACCCCCGATGGCTTTTCAATCAGTGTGATGCAAAGCCTCATCCGTTGCCTGACTGCCTGGGTATCGTTGGCGGCCCTGGGCCTGGGCTATTGGTGGGTGCTTTTCGATGGTGAGCGACGCAGCTGGCCGGACATCGTTTCCGGCACACGCACGGTGGTATTGCCCAAACGCAACAAATGAGCCCAAAGAATAAGGAAAACCAAAAAAGCAGTGACGGCCAGAACATACGCAATATCTTGGATTGGGGCGCTTTATCCGGACGATAAAAAAAATACAATCTCACTTGCAAAGATGCATGCGAATCATTTACATTCACCTTAATGTCTTTTGTGAGGTGAACCACATGTATGTATGCGTGTGCAAGGGCGTAACCGACCACCAGATTCGTCGCCATGTCAGCGATGGGGCCCGCAGTTGGCGCGAAGTGCGTGAAACCACGGGGTGTGCCACCCAGTGCGGTAAATGCGCCTGTGTAGCCAAGAGCGTGACCCGTGAAGCGATCAAGTCGGAAATGCAACAGGCCGATATGGGACTCGCTTACGCCGTGTGATGTTAATCATTTTCACCTAGATTAACATTAACAACCTTATGATTTAATTTGATTTTTCTCTCAATTGTCTATAATTTCCCTCACGCTGGGAGAGTGGGCCATATTGGCTTATACTCGATCTCTCCATAAATTTTTCTATTGCGTAATGGGCTTCGCCGGCAAAGGCAATCCATCCCTGCAATAGCGCAACGTGAGGTGCCATTATGAAAGGTGATCCGAAGGTTATTGCTTATCTCAACACAGCGTTGGGAAACGAGCTGGTTGCCATCAACCAATATTTTCTGCATGCCAAGATGTACAAGGACTGGGGTCTGAAAGCACTGGCCAAGTGGGAATATGAAGAATCCATTGAAGAAATGAACCATGCGGATAAGCTGATCGAGCGCATCTTGTTTCTTGAAGGGATGCCCAATCTCCAGGATCTCGGCAAGCTCCACATTGGGGAAAACGTCAAGGAAATGCTAGAAAGCGATCTCAAGATCGAGCATGACGGCCGCAATGATTACATCGAAGCCATCACCTACTGCGAACAGGTCAAGGACTATGTCACGCGTGACATCTTCCGCGATATTCTGGCCGATGAAGAAGACCACATCGACCACATCGAAACCGAGCTGGGCTTGATCGATAAGGTCGGCCTTCAGAACTATCTCCAGACTCAGATGCAGACCGCCGGCGACGAATAATCCATCGTCGCGGCAACTGATCAAAGGCAGCCAATTTGGCTGCCTTTTTTATAACACCGCTTGGCAGTCAACCTTTCAGAAAAGGTTTTTCCAGGGCAAAGCGGGCGACCGGTTCTCCCTGAACTTCCGCGCTTTGCATGAACATCTCAAGAGGCCGCACCCAAAGGCCGTATTCGCCATATAACGCCCGGTAGACGACCAGGGCTTCTCCGGTTTCGCTATGCTGTGCGCTGCCTATCACTTCATAAAGATTACCCTTGTAGTGCCGGTAGATGCCGGGCACCGGGTGTTGAACGGTACCTTTCATGAGCTGCTTTCCTGTGACTCAAGAGGGGAGAGGGCCTGCGCTTTTTGAGCAAGCCGTGCCAGAACGCGCGAAGCGGCAGTGAAGCCGAAGCTGCCGGTCAGGAACGTCGCCGCGCCAAACCCTTCGGCACAATCCAACCGGGTGACCTCGCCGGTGCCGGGCTTCTGCAGGCAGACCTCGCCGTCATTCCCCGGGTAAATCAATTGCTCATCCGAGTAGACGCACTCCACGGAGAAGCGTCGCTTGGGGTTGCGCGAAAAGCCGTAATCGCGGCGCAGCCGAGAACGCACCTTGGCCAGCAGAGGATCGTGTTCGGTACGCGTCAGGTCGGCTATGCGAATGCGCGTGGGGTCGGTTTGTCCACCGGCGGCACCGGTAACGGTAATCGGCAGTTTGCGCCGCTTGCACCAGGCGATCAACGCTGCCTTGGCGATAACGCTATCGATCGCATCGACCACATGGTCGGCGTTTTCGGGAATGCGCTCGGCAAGGTTGGTGGGAGTGACGAAAGCTGCATCGGCGACCACGTCGATTCCCGGCTGAATCAAGCGGCAACGCTCGGCCAGTACCTCGACTTTGGGGCGGCCGATGGTGCCGTCCAGGGCGTGGAGTTGCCGGTTGATATTGGAAACGCAGACATCGTCGAGATCGATCAGCGTCAGTTTGCCGATGCCCGAGCGTGCCAGCGCCTCCACCGTCCAGCTACCCACGCCGCCAACGCCCACCACCACGACATGCGCGTGGCGAAAGCGTTCGAAGGCCCGCGCCCCGTACAGGCGGCGAATGCCACCAAAGCGAAAAGCATAATCATCGGAATTCACATCAGACATGGCAGCGCGTCTCGCGGAAATCATCAGGGGGTTGGAAGAGTTCTGGCGTTAGATGGCACTGGCGTTGGAAAGCACCTTGAGAGACTCGAGCGGCGGTGTGCGAACACTATCCAGCGGGAGATGACCAGCCCAGCCGAAATGCTGGAAAAGCTGGGTCATGGTGTCATCCAGGGCGCAGCTCAGCATGACGCGCTTGGCGAGCACCGGGTGGTCAAATGCCAGGCCAGTGGCGGCTAACAACAAACGGGGGGCCTTGAGCTGTTCGGCAAAGAAGCGGTTGTGCTTCCCCTTGCCGTGCTTGGCATCGCCGATAATCGGATAGCCGCGTTGCGAAAGATGGCGGCGAATCTGATGGCGGCGGCCAGTCAGGGGGCGTGCTTCCACCAGCGAATAACGCGCTTGGGGGTAACGGTCCACTCGTACCGGCAATTCGACGCTATCCAGACGGCGAATATCGGTCATCGCTGGCATGGGGGGCATCTGAGCCTTGGGACGGCTACCATCTTCCTCGCGCAGCGGATAATCCAGACGATCCTGCTCCGGCGCCATGCCGCGCACCACCGCCAAGTAACGTTTTTCCACCTGACGCTCGGTGAAGCTTTCCGACAGGGCGCGCGCCACCTCGGGGGTTAAGCCGAACACGATGAGGCCGGAAGTCGGCCGGTCAAGGCGATGCATGGGATAGACACGCCGTTGCAGCTGGTCGCGTAACTGCTGGAGAAGAAACTCGGTTTCTCCGCGAGCGAGCACCGTGCGGTGCACCAGCAAGCCGGAGGGCTTGTGTACGGCAACCAGGTATTCATCCTGATACACAATTCTCAGTGGTGGCATACCGCTCCCCGACGAAAAAACGAGGCGCCATTGTCGCGGCTTGAGCGTTCGGTGTCATCCCGCCCGGGGTATTTATCGCATCGGCAACCCGACTTTGCTGGATACCGACCTCCTCCGGTAATGATTCATAACATAGGCCGTTATTCTTCGGGACCCAACACCTAGGATGGCTTGTAAGCCAGCAAAGCGCGGAACAGTGTTCCCATCATGACCGGTTGATCTGCGTGAATAATAAACCCGGCGTCTTCCAGAAGTGGCCGGGCTTGGCGGGTAATGTCTGTGGCCAAGGCGGAGGTTAGGGCGTTGAGTGCTCGCCGACCCGCCCCCGAGGGGTGGTCATCCGCCTGAAACTTATCCATCACGCATAGCTGGCCGCCGGGTTTAAGGACGCGGTAGGCTTCCTGGAGCCCTTGTGCCGGGTCCGGCATAACCGCAACAATCAGGTGCATGACCACTACATCGAAATATTCATCGAGGTAATCGAGAGACTGAGCATCCACCACGCGACATTCAACGTCACGCGCCATGGCATCGGCGCGTGCTTGTGTGCGTCTTACCATGGCCGGGGAAAGGTCAGTGGCATGCAGTTCGATATCCTTGGGCAGCCAAGGCAAATCCAGCCCTGTCCCGGCACCTACCAGCAGCACCTGCATGCCAGGTTGCCATGCCGCTTGGGCAAGCGCTCGGCGGCGGGCCTGGCGAAACGCAGGCTCGACAACGATGTCGTACAGGGGTGCATAGCAGCTATAACGCAATCGGTTCCAAGCGGTCGTGTTGAACATATAAGCACTCTTGAGGAAAGTGACTAGAGAGTATCTTTAGCCATGAGTCTTTCGATTTCCTTGGATCAGTGCAACGCTTTCTCAACGAATTAGGAGACGATATGCAACCAATCGAATTTCAAGACCCAGCGGAAGCCACGCATTGGCAGGCGGTGAATGACGATGTGATGGGCGGTGTTTCGCAAAGTGATTTCCAGGTGGAAAATGGCAAAGGAATATTTCATGGCGAACTCTCTTTGGAAAATGGTGGCGGCTTTGCCTCGGTGCGGCGAGCACCTCATCCACCGCTACAGCAGGTCTTGGCAGTGGCCGACGGGGTGCGTCTCAAGGTGAGGGGAGACGGGCGCACCTATCAGCTACGCTTGAAAAGTCATGATCTGGATGACAGCAGTGCCTATCGCGCACGTTTCACCCCGAAAACGGATGCCTGGGAAACCATCGACTTGCCTTGGCAGGCGTTCGAAGCCGTGTGTCGCGGCCGTCTGCTGAGCGATGCCCCCACGCTTGATCCCGCACGTATTCATCGGCTGGGCTTTTTGATTGCCGATCGTCGGGCGGGCACGTTTCGTCTGGAAGTGTCGCGTATCGAGTCGCTGAATAGCCATTGAACGCCACCTTGGTCGTCTCGCTTTTGGCTTGCGCATAAGGGAAGCTGAGCCGAAATTGCCGGAGTTTTCACTGTGAAATTGACCCCCGCCTATCGCCTGGCCACCACCATTCTGCATGGCTTTGATGAATACCGTGCTCGCTTCAAGGAAATCACCCACGATGCCAGCCGTCGTTTTCGTGAAGCGGCCTGGCGTGAAGCCCAGCAGGCATCCGCCGAGCGGATCAACCTGTATGAAGAAAAAGTGCTGGATACCTTGGCGCGGCTCAAGCGTAGCTTCGATGACGACGAGATGCTTTCTCACTGTGAACACTGGCGCGAAGCGCGTAACCACTATGCCGACCTGATCAGCCAGCGGCTGGATTACGAGTTGGCGGAAACGTTCTTCAATTCTCTGTTCTGCTCGATCTTTCATCATCGCCACATCCGTAACGACTGGATGTTCGTTTACAGCTCACGCGAAAGTGCGGCCCATCACTCGGGTATCGAGTTGTGCCGCTCGCGTCCGGTCAATGGCAATTGGCAGGAAGCGTTGAAATGGGCCTTGCTCGAAGCGCCGCTGGATAATCCTTTCGACGATATCGAACGTGATACCCAGCTGGGCACCGACTTCCTGCAGGAACATTTGCCGGCAGTAATTCGCGATGCGCAAGATGCCGAGATCGAACTGCTCAATAGTGTGTTCTACCGCAATAAGGGCGCCTACCTGGTGGGTCGGATTCGCGGAGGGGGGGAGCAGGTGCCGCTAGTGCTGCCGGTGCTGCATGGTGAAGGCTTCGGCGAAAAGGAAGGCGCCAGTGCCGGGCTGCATCTGGATACGGTATTGATAGAGTCGGATGAAGTCTCGATCATCTTTTCCTTTACCCGTGCTTACTTCCAGGTGGAAGTGGTGGTGCCAGGCGAGTTCGTCGATTATCTCCAGCAATTGATGCCGAGCAAGCCGGAGGGAGAGCTTTATGCCTCCATCGGTTTCTTCAAACACGGCAAGACCGAATTTTTCCGGGGGTTGAATTATCAGGTGGCCAAGCGGGAGGATCAGTTCATCATCGCCCCTGGTGTGCGCGGCATGGTGATGGCGGTTTTTGTGCTTCCTTCTTACCGCACGGTATTCAAGATCATCAAGGACAAGTTCGATCCCACCAAAGACATGAGCCGGGAAAATGTGCGCGAGAAGTATCGCCTGGTCAAACGCCACGACCGGGTAGGGCGCATGGCCGACACCCAGGAGTTTTCCAACTTCATCGCCCGCAAGGATCACTTCTCACCCGAATGCCTGGAACATTTGCTGGAAGTCGCTCCTTCCACGGTTTACCTCAAGGGTGACAAGGTGATCATCAAGCACTGCTATACTGAGCGCATGATGATCCCGCTGAATATCTATCTGGAGCAGTGCGGCGAAGAAGAAACCACCACGGTCCTCAAGGACTACGGCAATGCCATCAAGCAGCTGGCGGCGGCCAATATATTCCCCGGTGACATGCTGTTGAAAAATTTCGGCGTGACGCGCCACGGTCGGGTTATCTTCTATGATTACGACGAGATCTGTTACCTCACCGAATGCAACTTTCGCCACATTCCCGAAGCCATGTACCCGGAGCAGGAATTGGCTGACGAGCCTTGGTATTCCGTCGGGCCGAATGATATTTTTCCTGAGGAATTCGGTCCCTTCCTATTTGCCAACATCCAGTTGCGCAAGTTGTTCTATCAACTTCATCCGGAATTGTTCGAAGCCGCCTACTGGAAAGGACTCCAGCAGGCGATTCTCGATGGCCGAGTGATCGACGTTTACCCCTATCGAAACAAGCAGCGCTTCAGTGGCGCGAGCGAGGAATTGGTATATTGATAGGCACCGGCTGAGGAGGGCTAATGGCCAGAACACCGCACCTTGTGGTCTTTACCGGTTCCGGCATCAGTGCCGAAAGTGGTATCAAGACCTTTCGTGCCAGTGATGGGCTATGGGACGAGCATCCAGTTGAAGATGTCGCGACACCCAGCGCCTGGCGACGTGATCCTGAGCGGGTGCTGGGCTTTTACAACGCCCGCCGCGAGCAGATTCGTCGCGCCAGGCCCAATGCCGCCCACAAGGCATTGGCGGGGTTGGAGAAGGCCGGTTTCCGGGTGAATGTGATTACCCAGAATATCGATGACCTTCACGAGCGGGCGGGATCACGTCAGGTGCTGCATCTGCATGGCGAAATTCTCAAGGCGCGATCCAGCGTGGATATTCGCATGCAATACCGCCTGGCCAAGGGCGGCATCGCGCTGGGCGATCTATGCGACAAGGGCAGTCAGTTGCGTCCGGATGTGGTCTGGTTCGGGGAGTCGGTGCCGTTATTCGCCGATGCCTGCGATCTGGTCAGCGAAGCGGATTTCCTGCTGGTGGTCGGTACGTCGCTGGCGGTAATGCCCGCTGCCTCGCTGCTCAACCATGTTGCCTACGACACCCCTTGCGCCGTGGTTGACCCCAACGCCACTGAACTCAGCCCAGCCGGCGTGCTGGCGATCAACGATACCGCGGGGAAAGGGGTGCCTGCCTTAGTCAAACACTGGAAGCAACAAGGTGCGCTCTTGTTGCCGTAAGTGGTCAAAAGGTGTAATTCACACCTAACCAGAAGCTGCGCCCCGGCTCGTTAAGCGGCAGCGTGTTCCAGTGCCAGGCAGCGTTTCGTCGGCGAAGCGGACATCCCAGCTGATTAACGCTGAAACCACGCCTTCATCGTCGAGGTAATCCGGCGGATCTGCTCTTCGGTGGTGATGTAGGCGGGCATGGTGTAAAGCCAGCGGCCAATAGGACGCAGCCATACGCCGTGCCGGCGGGCGAACTCCCCCACCCCTTCCAGGTTATCGGCGCAACGCGTCTCGATCACGGCGGCGGCCCCCAGTACCCGCACATCCACTACGTCCGGGTGTTGGCGCAGCTGGGTGTCGTCACACAGCTCGCGGCGCAATAGCTCGCTTAGCCGGGCGATCTTGTCCAGGTAATTTTCCTGCTCGAATACCGCCAGGCTTTCCAGCGCCACGCGACAGGCCAGGGGGTTGCCCATGAAGGTAGGGCCGTGCATGAAGGCGTGCTCGGGGGAATCACCGATGAAAGCGTCGTGAACGCGACCCGTGGCCAGGGTGGCCGCATGCCCCAGGTAGCCGCCGGTCAGGCCCTTGGAAAGCACCATGATGTCCGGCGTCACCTCGGCGTGGTCGGCGGCGAACATCTTTCCGGTGCGTCCGAAGCCGGTGGCGACTTCATCGAAGATCAACAAGACGTCGAATTCGTCACACAGCTGCCTGGCGCCTTTCACATAGTGCGGCGAGGTCATGTTCAGGCCGCCAGCCGCCTGTAGCAGCGGCTCCATCAACAGGGCCGCTATCTCATGATGATGCCGTTCGAGCACGGCGCGCAGCGCTTGCAGGTCGTGGTGTACATCCGCCTTGTCGGCATCGAAGGCGGCGGTGGGCGCCGGGGCGAAATGATGCTGGGGCAGGTAACCGGAAAACAGCCCGTGCATGCCTTCTTCCGGGTCGCATACCGCCATGCAGCCTGCGGTGTCACCGTGGTAGGCCTTCATCAGCGCGAGCATGCGGTGCTTGTGCGGCTTATCCTGAAGGCGGTGATACTGCACGGCCATTTTCATGGCTACTTCCATGCCTACCGAGCCGCTGTCGGAATAGAACACATGGTTCAGCCCGGCCGGGGTGATGCGTACCAGCTCCCGAGCCAGGCGGTCGGCAGGCTCATGGCTAAGCCCGCCAAGCATCACATGGCAGAGTTCTCCGGCCTGGTCGCGAATGGCCTGGATCAGACGTGGATGGCCGTAGCCGTGAATCATGCACCACCAGGAACAGGTGGCATCCAACAGCTGCTCGCCGGTTTCCAGGGTGAAGCAGGCGCCTTGGCCACCGCTGACCTTGGGCGCCGGTGTCTGGGTTTTCAGATGGGCATAGGGATGCCAGATAGGTGACTTCATGGCGACTCCATGGAAGGGGAAGTGGCCTGCCGGGGAAGGTTGAGATAGGCGGCGGCCTTGGCGATGCGCAGCACCTCGGTTGACTCGGCAAGAGGCGGAATTACGCCCAGGCAGGCTGTCGTTGCAGACGCACCCAGCGTCCGCGAAAGCGTCGCCATGTTGGCGTCGAACAGAGCGCTATCCGCGGCAAACGCCGGATCGATGACCGTACCCACCCAACCGACCAGCGTCAGGCCGTCGGCGCGGATGGCCTCGGCGGTCAAGCGCGCATGATTGAGACACCCCAGTTTCAATCCCACGACCAGAATCACCGGAAGCTCAAGCGCCCGAGGCAGGTCGCTCAGGTCTTCCCGATCATTGAGTGGCACCCGCCAGCCGCCCGCGCCCTCTATCAGGGTGACATCAGGCGGGCTTGCCAGCGTCGGCTCAAGCGCCTGGAGTATCCCGGCCACGCTCAGTTCGGCTCCCGCCTGCTGTGCTGCCAGATGCGGGGCAATGGCTGGGGCGAAGGCGAAGGGGTTGATCTGAGCGTACTCAAGTGGCGGGTAGCTCTGGGCTTGAAGGCTCAGCGCATCGCTGTTGCGAAGCCCTTCGGGGGTTGAATGGCTGCCGGAAGCGACAGGTTTCAGCCCCTGGGTACTCAGCCCCTGGGCACGGGCGCGGGCCAAAAGGGCTGCGGTGACCAGGGTCTTGCCGGCATCGGTATCGGTGCCGGTGATAAAATATCGACTCATGACTGCGGCTTCTCCAGTCTCAGGGTCAAGCGTCGATAACTGACCGGAAGGCCCTGGGACTCGCGCTGTTCTTCATAGCGTTGGGTGGCTTGGTTCAACGCTTGGCGGGTTAGCCGCTTGCCGGGTCGGGCGACCTGTGCCCCGACCCCTTTGATCGAGACCATCACCGCGGCCATGTCTGGGTAGAAAAACCGTTCGGCCTGCGTCTGGTGGTGCCCCAGGGCAAGTCCCGCCTCTCGGGCGGCATTCAGGTAGTCCTGCCGGGAATGAAATTGCAGCAAGGCTTGCGGGCGTTGCCAGGCGTCGGCGACTTCCTGGAGAGTGCCGGGCAGCAGGGTATTGATCAGCGCGAGGCCGCCGGGGCGCAATACCCGCTGTATTTCCTGCATTACCGGGAGGAGTGACGTACACCACTGAATGGTCAGGTTGGAAAACACCAGATCGATGGCGTTATCGACCAAGGGCAGCTCGGCGGCATCCCCCTTTTGCCACTGCGCCTGGTTGCCGTAGCGTTGCCGGGCAACTCGCAGCATGCCGGGGGCGATATCCATGCCGATGACCCGGCTGCGCGCGCCGTAATGCTGTGCTAGCCGTGCGCTCCAGAGGCCGGGGCCGCAACCCAGGTCCAGCACCCGCGATGCCGATGCAGGCAGCTGCCCCCAGAGCCTTTCACCCATTGCAAGTTGCGCTATGGCTCGGGTTTCGTAATGTGGTGCGGCACGGGAAAAGGCATGAGCTACTTGCTGGTGCCAAGTGCAGGCGGAAAATGGCAAGGGGGTGGCGGCACTCATGGCGGTGTTTCCAGGGCGGATGAATTAAGCATTGATGTTTTGGTCAGGCGTGCCAAGGTGAAGGCGAGCCGAACGGGCTGGGAGACCATGGGGCAATGCCCGACTCCTTCGATCAACATGCCTTTCTGGCGCTGTTCGGGGCTCACCAGACGATCACGTCCGCCGTAGACATGCTGCACCGGGCACGGAGGCTGTTCGAGTATCCGGGTGGCATCCAGCGTGGCCAAGTGGCCAAGCCCGGCACGCAGCGTGGCGATATCGGCACTGGGGTGACTGCCCAGCAATTCCCGCAAACGGCGGTGGGCGTCGCCTGGCTTGGGTTCGCCTTGGGTTTGCCAGCGTAGAAAATGCCGCCAGGTAGCCTCGGGGTCGCGCGCGAAAGCCTCCTGGAAGGCACCCAGCTCAGCGTTGCTTACCCCGCCCGGCTGACAGAATTTCGGCCCTGTTCCCAAGAGTATCAACGCCTTGGGTGGAGGGAGATGGCTCAATAAACAAGCCGCCAGCAAGCCCCCCAGCGACCAACCGACCCAGATGCTCTCGGGGGATAAAGTATCGCGCATGGCTTCGGCCAGCGCCGCTAGGTCGTGCGCTTGGGGAGCGGAATCGTGCTCTGCGTAGCCCGGCCACTCCACGGTATTTACCTGGCAGTCGGCGGGCCAATGAGGCGCCAACGGCTGCCACACCCGGGCGTTCACACCCCAGCCGGAAAGCAGCGTCAGGTGGATCATGAGCCGCTTTCGCGAGCTTGGCACTCGATCAGCGCACTTACCAAGCGGTCGATCTCGTGGCGCTGATGGGTGGCTTTCAAGGTGATACGCAGGCGAGCCTGCCCCTTGGGCACGGTGGGCTCGCGGATGGAGCCTACCGCTATATGGTGCGAGTTCAACTGCTCGGCCCAGCACATGGCCCGTTCAGTGTCGTGCAACATCAGCGGTTGGATGGGTGTCGATGACGCCGCGAGAGGCAAGTCGGCTTGCGCGGCGGCTTGGCGAAAATAGGCAATGTTGGCGTGCAGGCGAGTACGGCGCTCGGGCTCCTGCTCAAGTATCGTCAAGGCTTCCAGGGTGGCTGCGGCAATGGCCGGGGGTTGCGCAGTGGTATATACGTACCCACGGGCGTACTGAATCAGGTGTTCGATCAGCGCCTGGCTGCCGGCGACGAAAGCCCCCGCCGTGCCAAGCGCCTTGCCCAGTGTGCCCACCAGAATGGGTACCTGGTCGCAATCGTAGGCCCGGCCCACGCAACCATCGCCGTCGCTACCCAATACGCCCAGGCCATGGGCGTCGTCGATCATCAGCCAGGCCCGATGCGAAGCCGCGGTGGCGGCAAGCCCGGCAATGTCGGCGCTATCGCCATCCATGCTGAATACCCCGTCGCTTACCACCAGCTTGCGCTCTTCCCGGCTGCGAGCCAGCAGCCGGTGAAGATCGTCCAGATCGCGATGATGAAAGCGCCGTGAACGAGCCCCGGCCAGGCGTGCACCATCGAGCAGCGAGGCGTGATTCAGACGATCTTGAAACACCGCGGTATGCGAATCGCAGAGTGCCTGGAGTACACTCAGGTTGGCCATGTAGCCGGTGGAAAACAGCAGTGCCCGTGGGCGCCCCACTAGGGCGGCGAGGCGCTGCTCGAGCTCCTCGTGCACGGCGAGATGCCCGCTGACCAGGTGCGACGCCCCTGCGCCGGCACCCCAGCGCCTAGCCCCTTCGGCCTGGGTGGCGATCACCCGGGGATCAAGGGCCAGGCCGAGATAATCATTACCGGCAAAATCCAGGTAGCCCTTGCCCATCACCCGGCGTTGACGCCATAGGCCCTGCTCACGCCGGCTGAGTGCCTGCTGATCGAGCCAGTGCCCCCAAGGGGAGTCGACGTCAGGCGCCACTGACATCCACCGCCAAGGCCGCCGCGCGTTGCTGGGTTTCCTGCTGGGCGATGGTCTGGGCGAGTTGTGCCTGGTGAAGGTCGTCACTCTGGCAGGTATCGCGACGCTCCGGGTGCAGGCCAAGCTTGGCGAACAATGCCTTGTCGCGATCGACCTGAGGGTTGCCGGTGGTGAGCAGCTTGTCGCCGTAGAAAATCGAATTGGCACCGGCCATGAACGCCAGGGCCTGGGTGGATTCGCTCATCTGCTCGCGCCCGGCGGAAAGGCGTACGTGGCTTTGCGGCATGAGAATACGCGCCACGGCAATGGCGCGGATGAATTCGATGGGGTCGAGGTCCTCGACGTCTTCCAGTGGTGTGCCGGGTACCTTGACCAGCATGTTGATGGGCACCGATTCCGGATGCGGTTCCAGCTTGGCCAGCTGTTGCAGCAAGGCGCTACGGTCACGGGGAGCTTCACCCATGCCCAGAATGCCGCCGGAGCAGACCTTCATCCCGGCTTCGCGTACATTGGCCAGTGTATCCAGACGGTCGGCGAAAGTACGGGTGGTGATGATTTCAGCGTAATATTCCGGAGAGGTGTCCAGGTTATGGTTGTAGTAATCCAACCCCGCCTCGGAGAGACGTTTGGCCTGGGCGGTATCCACCATTCCCAACGTCATGCAGGTTTCAAGCCCCAGCGCCTTGACCCGGCTGACCATCTCCAACACCACGTTCAGGTCTTTTTCCCGCGGGCTTTTCCAGGCCGCCCCCATGCAAAAACGGCTGGCACCGGCATCGATTGCCGCCTGGGCCTGCTCCACGACTTTCTCGATTTCCAGCAGCTTTTCCTTGTCCAGCTTTGTGTTGTAGTGGCCTGACTGGGGGCAATACTTGCAGTCTTCCGGGCAAGCACCGGTCTTGATCGAGAGCAGCGTCGAGATCTGGACCGCATTAGGATCGAAATGCGCACGGTGCACCTGCTGAGCGTGGAACAGCAGGTCGTTGAACGGCAGGGCGAAGAGCGCATCGATCTCGTCCAGCGTCCAGTCGTGGCGGGGTTGGGTAGCTGCAATGACCGGCATCTGGTAAACCTTTTATTTCTTGGTAGTTGACGGCACCTTAAAACCTGACGGCTTTTCGAGTCAACCTGGTTTTTTATTTTTGGTTTACGCGATGTGGCCTGTTTCTCTCAAACCTGGCCGTCATGGTCTGTTCGTCACGCTCGGGCGTCTGCTTTATACTCGGCGGCCTTTCCTTATGGCTGGAGCCAGGATGCCGGATTCAGAAACCTCGTCAGCAGTGTCAAGCGAACGCGACCCCGCCACCGGGTATCCGAAACCGCCAAGCCGCGAGTTCAAGGCGCGGGGCAGCTTTGTCAAGCGTTGCACAGGGTGCAACTTGCCGGTCCTGAACTGCCTGTGTCCTTATCGGGTGGAGGCGCAAAGCGTTGCCCGGGTATGGCTGCTGACCCATTCCCTGGAACATAACAAACCCACCAATACCGGACGCTTGATTGGCGATGTGCTGACCGAGACCCAGGTATTCACCTGGTATCGCACCACACCGGATGAAGGGCTTCTGGCATTGCTGGCCGATGAGCGTTATGCACCTTTTGTGATTTTCCCGGACGATCAACCGGATTATGCCGATCGGGTGGTTAATATCGAGGCGGTACAGGAGGCCAAGGTCCAGGCTAGAATTCCAGTATTCATCATCCTGGACGGCACTTGGCGCCAGGCCCGGCGGATCTTTCGCAAAAGCCCTTATCTGGCAAACCTGCCGGTATTACCGCTTCGTACCCAACGGGAAACCCGCTATCGGCTACGCAAGCCGGCTTCCAGTGCGCACCTGTGTACGGCGGAAGTGGCCATAGAACTCTTGCGACAAAGTGGCGATGTGAACGCAGCGGAAGTGTTGGATGATTATTTCGAGGTGTTCAATGCAAGCTACGCAGCCAGCCGGGGCTATCACAAGCTCCATGAGCTTTCCCCGGCGATGCGGCGCCTGCTTGAGCGCCGAGAAGCCTAGTTTTCAAAGCCCAGGCTTTTCAGGCAAGCGCCCAAGAGAGCGCTACCCGAACAGGGCGCCGGCAATGCGGAAGCCTGCGATCCAGGTGCCGGCGGCAGACCCCAGCGTTGCCAGCAGGAACACCAGCAGAGTGCGCGAGACACGGTTGGTCCACCACCCCTTGAGGGCGGTGACATCATGGCGCAGAGACGAGAAATCGCGCACCTTGGGCTTGCGCATGTAGAGTTCGACGCCGGCCGCGACGAACCCGGCGCCCACGGTGGGGTTGAGTGAGGTCAGCGGCGCGGCAAAGAAGGTCGCAATGACCGTGAACGGATGCGCCAAGGCGACTAGCGTCGCTGCTGCCGAGAGCACACCGTTGATCAGGAACCATTCGATGACCAGTTGCCAGCCCAGGTTGGTGTCGCGGGAAAAGCCGATGAGAAAGCCGGTGAGTACCAGGGCGGTGATCAGCCAGGGCAGGGCTTTCCAGAGTTTTGACGGCGGCGGGGTTGCTTCAAGCGCTTCACGTTCCTGAGTGGGCGACGCCGGCAAGGGCGTGGAAAGGTGTTCCTGGGTGCCTTTCAGGTGACCGGCACCGAGTACCACCAGAACATTGCGATAACGCCCGGGCGGTGCTTCCTCGGCCAGGCGCAGCGCCATGTAACGGTCGCGCTCGCTGATCAAGGGAATATAGAGCGCTTCGGACTGTTCGGCAAACTCGTTGAAGGTGGCTTCGAGCATATCGCCTTCTTTGAGCTTCTCGATATCGGCGCTGGAGATTTCCTGGCGCGAAAGCACGCTGCCCAGCAGGCCGGAAAACAGCGAAAATCGCTGCCACCAAGGCACGTTGCTGTAAATGCGCTTGAGCGTAATGCCCACGTCCCGGTCGATCAGCAGCAGCGGCAATTCATGGCGGCGAGCCTCTTCCACCGCCGCCCGCATTTCCGCACCGGGTTGAATGCCGGACTGCTCGGCGATGCGCTGCTGAAAGGCGCCCAGCGCCAGGCTGGCCGCGACCATGCCTGCCTTGCCTGCGCGAAAGATCTGAAACAGGTCCTGCTCACCCAGGGCGTCGGGGTTTTCCAGGCTGTGATGCCGGGCATCACACAGCTCGATGGCCACGGCATCGAAGGCGCCGCCTTGAATCAAACCGCGAACGTCATCGGCGCTCTGGGCCGAGACGTGGGCGGTACCCAACAGGGTGTAGCGAGTGTTGCCTACCGTGACCACCTGAAGGGGGCCGCTGATAGTCGGCGTCTGGGTGGTGGCGTCCTGGGCATCGAAAGCCGGCGTTTGGGATTCGTCAGTCATTAACAAGCTCTCAATTCAATACGGGGAATACCGGCCCGTTCAGCGCCGCCAGAAGGCGGGAGTAAACAGCACCAATACGGTAAAAATTTCCAGGCGACCCAGCAGCATGGCAACGACCAGAATCCATTTGGCCAGTGCCGGCAGATTGCCGTAATGGCTGGTGGCATCGCCCAGGGCGGGGCCGAGGTTGTTGAGGGCCGACCCCACGGTCGACCAGGCGGTCACCTGATCCACGCCGGTCGCCATCACCCCAACCAGCATCAAGAAAAACAGTAATACATACACCGAGAAAAAGCCCCAAACGGCCTGAGCGATGCCGTCGGGCACGCTGACCTTGCCTATTTTTACCGCAATCACGGCGTTTGGGTGAATCAGTCGCATCACTTCGCGCATGCCCTGCTTGACGATCAACAGAATGCGGATGACTTTCATGCCGCCACCGGTGGAGCCGGAACAGCCCCCCACGAATGCCGCCATGAACAGCAGAAAGGGCAAGGCGCCCGGCCAGGCGGCGAAGTCGGCTACCCCGAAGCCTGCGGTGGTCGCCACAGAGACTACCTGAAACAGGCCGTGGCGTAGGCCGCGCACGGTGTCATAGGTGTTAGTCAACCATAGCGAAACGACTGTAATAACAGTCAAACTGAGCAGAAACAGCATCAGGAAACGCGCTTCGGGGTCCTGGAAATAATGTGTCAGACGTTTTTCGCGCCAGGCGATGAAGTGCAGGCTGAAACTGAAGGCGGAAATCAGCATGAACCCCACGCAGATTAGCTCGATAAGGGCGCTATCGAAGTAACCGATACTCGCATCGTAAGTAGAGAAGCCCCCAATCGCCACGGTGGAAAAACTGTGGCCCAAAGCATCGAACCAGCTCATGCCGGCGGCCATGTAGGCCAGCATGCAAGTGATGGTCAAGGTGGCATAGATATACCATAGCGCCTTGGCGGTTTCGGTGATGCGCGGGGTGAGCTTGGAGTCTTTCAGCGGGCCGGGGATTTCGGTGCGGTACAAGGCCATGCCACCGACACCGAGGGTGGGCAGAATTGCCACCGCCAGCACCACGATCCCCATTCCGCCCAGCCACTGTAGCTGCTGGCGATAATAGAGAATCGATTCGGGCAAGAAATCGATACCGGTAATCACCGTGGCGCCGGTGGTGGTCAGGCCGGAAAAGGATTCGAAGACCGCATCGGTGATCGTCAGCGAGCCCTCGCCGAACAGCATCAGCGGCAAGGAGCCGAACAGGGCCAGCACCGTCCAGAACATGGCAGCGATCAAGAAGCCGTCGCGGATGCGCAGTTCCTTGTGCTCGTTGCGATTGGGCAGAAACAGCAGCAGCCCGGTCGTCACGGTGATCACCACACCGATAGCGAAGGCATCCCAGACGCCGTCACGAAACCATAATGAAATCAGTATCGGGGGCAACAAGGTCAGGCTGAACAGCATCAGCAGCAGCCCAAGAATGCGCAGAATTACCCGCAGACTCATGGCCTAGGCCTTCTAGCCAGCTGTCTTGAATCAATATCACTCATCAGAAGAAGCTCAATCCGACCTGAAAAAGCCGTTCCACGTCGCGAATTCGGCGTTTATCGATGACGAACAGGATGACGTGGTCGCCGGATTCCACGACCACGTCATCATGGGCGATCAGCACTTCCTTGCCACGCACGATGGCGCCGATAGTGGTGCCTTCCGGCAGATCGATCTCGCCGATGGCCCGGCCGACCACTTTTGATGACTGCTTGTCGCCGTGAGCAATGGCTTCGATGGCTTCCGCCGCGCCCCGTCGCAGGGAGTGGACGTTGACGATATCGCCGCGACGCACATGGGTAAGCAGACTGCCGATGGTGGCCTGTTGCGGCGAGATGGCGATATCGATTTCGCCGCCCTGAACCAGGTCCACGTAGGCGGCGTTATTGATCAGGGTAAGGACTTTTTTGGCCCCCAGACGCTTGGCTAAAAGCGACGACATGATGTTGACTTCGTCGTCGTTGGTCAGGGCACAGAAGATATCGCAGTCTTCGATATTCTCTTCTTCGAGCAGGCGCTTGCTGGTGGCGCTGCCGTGGAGCACCACGGTGCGGTCAAGGCGCTCGGAAAGCTGCGTGCAGCGCTCCAGGCTGTGTTCGATGATCTTGACCTGGTGGCTGTGTTCGAGGTGTTCGGCCAGGCGTTCGCCGATATTGCCACCGCCGGCGATCACCACGCGGCGAAAGTCACGCTCGACGCGGCGCAGTTCGCTCATTACCGCGCGAATATCGCGCCGGGCGGCGAGAAAGAACACTTCGTCATCGGACTCGATCACCGTGCTGCCGCGCGGAATGATCGGGCGGTTACGCCGATAGATGGCGGCCACCCGGGTGTCCACGTTGGGCATGTGACGGCGCAGAAAGGCTAGGTCCTGACCTACCAGCGGCCCGCCGTAAAATGCCTTGACCGCGACCAGCTGGACCAGCCCTCCAGCGAACTCCAGCACCTGAAGAGCACCCGGGTGCTCGATCAGGCGGCGTACATGGTCGGTGACCACTTGCTCCGGGCTGATCAGGACGTCGATCGGCACCGCTTCATGCGCGAATAACCCCTTGCGAGTGAGGTAGGCGGTGGCGCGTACCCGGGCGATCTTGGTGGGGGTGCGAAACAGGGTGTGGGCTACCTGGCAGGCGATCATGTTGACTTCGTCGGAGTTGGTGACGGCTATCAGCATGTCGGCATCGGCGCAGCCGGCCTGGCGCAATACCATGGGGTAGGAACCGGCCCCGGTGACGGTACGAATATCCAGCTTGGTATGCAGCTCACGCAGCCGGGCACCGTCGGTATCCACCACGGTAATGTCGTTTTCCTCGCGGGCCAGGTGCTCCGCCAAGGTGCCGCCGACCTGGCCGGCGCCGAGAATGATGATTTTCATCGTGTCACCCTATCCGTCGCTAAGCACCGACGCGAATTGTGCGGCGCAATAAATCGGCGGCTAGTGTAAACCAGCCGCCGATAAAAAGCAGGTGGGCGACGCTTACTCCAGCGTGAAACCGACCTTGAGGGTGACTTGCCAGTGGGCCACCTGGCCGTCTTCGATATGGCCGCGGGTGTCGGTCACTTCAAACCAGCGCATGTGCTTGAGTGACTGTGAGGCCTTGGCCAAGGCACTTTTTACCGCCTCATCCGAGCTGACTTCCGAGGTGCCGGTAAGCTCTACATGCTTGTAGGTATGATGACTCATGAGCTCTCCCTATTTTGCTAGTGAAATAAGTGCTAGTGAGATAAGCGCTTGAACCTACCCTCGAAATGGGCGCCGTCATAAAGCTCATTTCTGGGCGTGCAAGCCGTCTATCACGCAGGGCGCTTTTCTAGTCTGGCATAGAAGAAGCCATCGTGGCTGCCCTCTACGGGAAACAATTGGCGCCCGCTGCCGCTTGCCTGGCCCCAGGCGACATCCTCGGGTGTGGTGGTCGCAGCATCGGGGGTGCGCTCAAGAAAAGCGCTGACCTGATCGCAGTTCTCCTGCGGCAATACCGAACAAGTGGCATACAGCAGTGTGCCACCTGGGCGAAGCTTGGGCCAGAGGGTATCCAGAAGCTCGGCCTGCAATTTGGCCAGAGAACGGATGTCTTCCTTGCGCCGTAAGCGCTTGATGTCCGGATGGCGGCGAATCACCCCGGTACCCGAGCAGGGGGCGTCCAGCAGGATGGCGTCAAACGGCGTGGCATCCCACCAGTCGTTCCGGGTGGCATCGGCGTGAATCAGATGCGCCTTGAGGCCCAACCGCTCCAGGGTGTCTTCCACGCGGGCCAGGCGGGTGTTGTCGCTGTCGATGGCGGTCAAGGCGCTGTCGAACTGCTCCAGCAGGTGCGCCGTCTTGCCACCAGGAGCGCAGCAGGCGTCCAGCACGCGTGCGCCGGGGCGCGGCGCCAGGGCCGGGCCGAGCAGATTGGCGCTAAGCTGGGCCGCCTCATCCTGAACGCTGACATGCCCTTGGGCAAAGCCGGGCAGAGCGCTGACGTCGCAGGGCGTGTGCAAGGTGATGCCATCCGGTGCATGAGGGCATAGCGTGCCGGAGAAACCGTGTTCGGTGAGTATCTCGATATAGGCTTCACGATCCAGGTGGCGGCGATTGACACGCAAGGTCATCGGCCCCGGCTGGTTATTGGCCTGGGCTATTTCGCGCCATTGTTGCGGCCAAGCATGACGCAATGCATCGAGCAGCCAGGCGGGATGTTCCAGCGCCACGTTGAGGTCCTGGTCGACCTCTTCCTGCAGGGCTTCCGATTCGCGTTGCAGCCGGCGCAAGCAGCCGTTGAGCACGCGAGTGGCCCAGCTCTTGCCTAAAAGGCGGGCGGCACCGGCGGTTTCTCCCACGGCGGCGTGAGCGGGAATGCGCAGATACAACAGCTGATAGATACCCAGCAATAGCAGCGCCTGGACATCACTGTCCCGGCGCTTGAGCGGTTGCTTGAGAAGCAGGGAAGCAAGCGCTTCGAGTCGCGGCAGGCTACGGCAGGTGCCGAAACACAGGGCCTTGAGCAGGCTACGGTCGCGGGCGACCACGCTGAATTCATCCAGGGCGGCAAGCGAGCCTTGATCGGTGATCACCGGCACCAGGGCGCGAGCGGCGGCGGCGCGGACTTCCTGGCCGCTGCCTGTCGCAGGAGCGTTATGAGGTGAGCTATTGCGCGAGCTGTTACGGCTCATGGGGTAACTCCTTGGTCGCTAGCACCCAGGCGTGAGCCTGGTACCAGCCGTGGATGCCGGGCATTGAGTAAGTCGCGAACGGCCATGGCTTTGCCACCGGACAGTTGGGCGCGGCTGATTTCGAGGGTTTCCTCGCCCTGCGCTCCGCAGGCAACCCGCAGGCAATCGTCGCCGGGTGTCAGCAGCGTTCCTGGTGGAGTGGCTTCCTGGGCAGGCTCCCCCGCTTGCGCCATCAACAGGCGCAAGCGTTCATCACCCAAGGCGCACCAGGCCACCGGCCAGGGGTTGAAGGCGCGCACCTTGGCGGCCAGGGTGGCGGCGCCTTGGCTGAAGTCCAGCTCGGCTTCGGCCTTGGAAAGCTTGGCCGCGTAGGTCACGCCATCCTCAGACTGGGGGCTGGGGGTCATCTTGCCTTCAGCGACGCCTTTCAGGGCATCTATCAGCGCGGTGGCTCCCAGGGTGGCCAGGGATTCGTGGAGTTCGCCACCGGTGGTAGTCGCGGTGATCGGGGTACGCGCTTCCAGCAGCACCGCGCCGGTATCCAGGCCTTCATCCATCTGCATGATGGCGACACCTGACTCCGGGTCGCCGGCTTCAATGGCCCGCTGAATGGGCGCGGCCCCACGCCAGCGGGGTAGTAGCGACGCATGCACATTGAGGCACCCCAGCCGGGGAATTTCCAGCACCGCCTTGGGTAGCAACAGCCCATAGGCCACCACGACCATGATGTCGGGTTGCAGGTCGGCGAGTTGTGACTGGGCTTCGGCGGCCTTGAGCGAGGCGGGCTGGTACACCGGTAATTCATGCTCAAGGGCCAATTGCTTGACCGGGCTGGGCGTCAGCTTACGCCCACGCCCGGCGGGTCGGTCGGGCTGAGTGTACACCGCGATGACCTGATGGCGGCTTTCCAGCAAGGCAGCAAGACTGGCGGCGGCGAAATCCGGGGTGCCGGCAAAGACAATGCGCAACGGTCGAGACATGAAAACAAGCACCTGAGGAGTGTGAGCGTGATTATAAAGCCTAACTTAACGACAAAGGCCGAGAAAACAAGCTTGAAAGCAGTTTTCTCGGCCCGACAAGAGTCGCGCTGGTTGGATTGGACAGCCTGACTGGTAAGCCTGGCTTGTAAGAGAAAGGGGGTCAGGCGTCCTGCAGTTGCTTGTGACGTTTCTGCATTTTTTTCATGATTCTGTCGCGCTTGAGCGGCGACAGATAGTCGACGAAAAGTACACCTTCGAGGTGGTCATGCTCATGTTGAATGCAGTGGGCCAGCAGACCGTCGGCTTCGAGTTCAAACGGTTCACCGTGACGATCCAGGGCGGTGACATGCACTTTCAATGCGCGGGAAACGTCGGCGTAGTATTCGGGTATCGACAGGCAGCCTTCCTGCAGCGGCTCACGTTCTTCACCCAGAGGGGTGTAAACCGGGTTGATGAAGACCAAAGGGCTGGTGTGGTCGTCGCTGACATCCATCACGATCACGCGGCGATGGATGTCCACCTGGGTGGCGGCAAGGCCGATACCTTTGGCGTCGTACATCGTTTCCAGCATGTCGTCGACCAGCCGGCGTACGTCATCGTCCACGGTTTCCACGGCAACTGCCTTGGTGCGCAGGCGTTCATCGGGGAATTCAAGAATGGGTAATTTGGCCATGGCGTTGGAATCACCGTTATGCTGATGTCTGTAAGGCATATTCTAGGCAGCGGGGACGTTCCGGGGAACCACCCAATACCTATCATCATGATAGCGTGAGACTATACCATGCCGAGAATGTTCCTTGGAGGCAGGTGCGAGTGAATACATACAGCAAAGATTCCATCACAGAAGGCCGGGCGCAGCGCCGGTTGTACCGGTTGCGTCGGCTGACGGCTTGTCTGATCGCCGCCATCGGTGTGCTGGGGGGAGCCGGTTCGGCTGCGGCGCAAGCACTCGATTGGGATAACCTGCATCACTCCGCCCCCGAGCGCTATACCGTGGTATCCGGCGATACCTTGTGGGACATCGCCGGGCGCTTTCTGGAAAGCCCTTGGCAGTGGCCTGAGTTATGGCGGGAAAACCCCCAGATTGGCAATCCTCATCGTATCTATCCCGGCGATCACCTGACCCTGCATGACTGCGACGGTAGCCCTTGCGTGAAGCTCGAGCGAGGCCGCAATGTCGTCAAGCTGTCACCTCAAATGCGCACGACCCCCGCACGCGAAGCCATCGAACCGATCCCGCTGAATATCACCCGCGCCTTCCTGAATGACCACCGGGTGGTGAATGAGCCGGAAAGCCTCGATGAACTGGCTTATGTGGTAGCGGGCGACGATCGGCGCTTGATCAGCGGTGCCGGGGATCGCCTCTATGCCCGAGGCCGTGTCAGCGGTAGCGGGCGCTTCGGCATCTATCGCATGGGGGAGGCTTATCTGTCCCCGGAAGGTGACTTTCTGGGTCAGGAGCTCGAGGGCATCGGTGAGGCGCGGCATGTACGCACCGAAGGCGATATCGTCCAGCTGGAAGTGCTCAAGGCCCGCCGGGAAGTTCGCAACAACGATATCGTCCTGCCGCTGGAAAGCCGTGCGCTGGTAAGCGAATTTCAGCCGCGCCCGCCACTCAATGACATCGAAGGGCGCATTATCGCCGCACCCGGCGGGGTGCGCTTCATCGGGCGGCTACAGATAGTCACCTTGAATCGCGGTACTCTGCACGGCTTGCAGCCGGGGCATGTGCTGCGGGTGGAGCAGCAAGGCGAACAGGTGCATGATCCCCGTACACAGGAAGTGCTGCAATTACCCGGCGAAGAAGCCGGAGTGGTACTGGTATTTCGGCCTTACGATCAAGTGAGCTATGCCTTGGTGATGCGTGCCTCACGCCCACTCGAAGTGGGTGATCGCGTGCACCGGCCCGATTGATCTTGGCATTGAAGTGAACCCGGCATTGAAGTGAGCTTGGATAAAAATAAATCGAGGAGAACGTATGGATGCCAGGGAATGGTTGGTGGCGGCCTCGCTACCCGGTATGGGAGCGCTGCGTATTGCCGAACTTGCCGCCCGCGAACCCAAATGGCCGGAAGGTTGGCTCGCTGGAATGCCCCACAAAGCCGCCCAGGCTCTGCGTTTATGGCTTGAATATCCCGCCCGTAGCCCGCTGAGAGACATCCTCGAACACACCCAGGCTTGGCTGGATGGCGCGCCTGGGCGGTATTTGCTTTATCCAGGCCACCCTGATTGGCCGGCATTGCTCAGGCAGCTGCCCGACCCGCCGGTGGTATTATGGGCGCAAGGTGATCTTAAGGCGTTGGGTTTGCCCACCCTTGCCATGGTGGGCACCCGCCGGCCCACCCAGGAAGGGGCGGGCAACGCTCGCGCCTTCGCCAAGGAGCTTTCCCGGCGTGGCTGGTGCATCGTCAGCGGCATGGCATTGGGTATAGATGGCATCGCACAACAGGCGGCACTGGATGCCGGTGGCGCCAGCGTGGCGGTGCTGGGGTGTGGTACGGATGTGGTCTATCCGCCGCGCCATCGCGAACTCCATCAACGTCTAACTGAATCCCCCGGTGGGCTGTTACTTTCCGAGCACCCACCGGGTACCCAGGCCCGCCCGGCGTTTTTTCCTCGCCGTAATCGGATCGTCACGGGGTTGTCTCTGGGCGTGCTGGTAGTGGAAGCAGCGGAGAAAAGCGGTTCGCTGGTCAGCGCCCGCTTGGCGCTGGAACAGGACCGAGAGCTGTTTGCGCTGCCGGGCTCGATTCATAACGTTCAGGCCCGCGGCTGTCTCAAGCTTATCCGTGAAGGCAATGCCCATCTGGTGCGTGATGCCCAGGATATTCTGGGCGAACTCGGTCACTGGGCCTCCAGTTTTCTTCCCTGTGATGCGCTGATGACGTCTGATAATTCGGTATCGACGACTGAGCAATCAGCCTTGGCTGAAAACTCCGCCTCTGGGATGGAAGGGCCGCTGCCGGACGATCTGCTCCGCTGGCTGGGAACTTCGCCCACCCCCATCGATGCGCTGGTACAGGCATCGGAGGTATCGGTCAGCGACTGCCAGCAGCGCCTGTTGATGCTCGAACTGGATGGCTGGGTCACGCAGCAAGCCGGTGGCTGGGTGCGTCTGCTGCGTGCGTGATACCATGCCCAAGCGCTTGATTCCAACCCTCAGGAGAAGTGATGAACCAGGCTGTCGACCTTGAAACCGCTGTTCGCACCCTGCGTGGCGGGGGGGTGATTGCTTGCCCCACCGAAGCAGTATGGGGGCTTAGCTGTGACCCGGATAACGATGCCGCCCTGGCTCGGCTGATGCGCCTCAAAGAGCGAGACCCGGCCAAGGGCGTGATACTGGTGGCGGCCCATATTGACCAGTTTCAGCCCTGGCTTGAAGGGTTGCCGCTAGAACTGCATGCACCTCTGGTGGCCAGCTGGCCGGGGCCGAATACCTGGCTGGTGCCCGATAACGGCCGCAGCCACGGACTGGTGCGTGGCGGCCATAGCCGGGTGGCGTTGCGCGTGACCGACCACCCCGGCATGGCTGCCTTGTGCGACGCCTTCGGTGGGCCGCTGGTCTCGACCTCAGCCAACCGTAGCGACGAGCCACCGGCCATGAGCCCTGATGAGGTTCTGGAAATTTTCGGCGACCAACTGGATGGTATCCTGGATGGCAACCTGGGCGGGAACCCTCGCCCCAGCTGCATTCGTGACCTGGTCAGCGGCCAGGTGTTGCGCGAATGATGGGCGCTATTTTGACTAACGGACACTAAGCGAGGAGGCAGCGTGGCTCATGAGCGTCTCGATGATGTAAAACACTACCTGCTGGACTTGCAGGATCGTCTCTGTGAAGGCCTGGCAGCGGCGGATGGTGTGGGGCATTTCAAGGAAGACAATTGGCAGCGTGAAGACGGTGGAGGCGGTCGCTCCAGAGTGATCGAGAACGGTGTCGTATTCGAAAAGGGCGGCATCAATTTCTCGCATGTGTACGGTGCCACCTTGCCGCCCTCCGCGACGGCCGCCCGACCGGAATTGGCCGGGCGCAGTTTTCATGCGGTGGGCGTCTCCTGGGTGATGCACCCCCATAACCCCCATGTGCCTACCAGCCACGGCAATGTGCGCTTTTTTATCGCCGAGAAGGAAGGCGAGCCACCGGTATGGTGGTTCGGTGGCGGTTTCGACCTGACGCCGTTCTATCCGGTGCTCGACGATGTGTTGCATTGGCACCGCGTATCGCGAGCCGCCTGCCTGCCGTTCGGCGAAGAGGTTTATCCACGCTTCAAGGCCTGGTGCGACGAGTACTTCTTTCTCAAGCACCGCAATGAAACGCGGGGCGTGGGTGGTCTGTTCTTCGATGACCTGAACGATTGGGAGTTTGAAACCTGCTTCGCCTTCCAGCGCGCCGTGGGCGACAGCTTTCTGGACGCCTACCTGCCGATTGTCGAGCGGCGGCGTCATGATGAATGGAGCGAGCGCGAACGTGATTTTCAGCTTTATCGGCGTGGGCGTTATGTCGAATTCAACCTGGTATGGGATCGTGGCACCCTGTTTGGACTGCAAAGTGGTGGGCGCACTGAATCCATCCTGATGTCGTTGCCGCCACTGGCTCGGTGGGAATACGACTGGCAACCTGACCCCGAGAGCCCTGAAGCCGTGCTTACCCGAGACTACCTCATTCCCCGCGACTGGCTCGATGAAGCCGCTCAGGGGGAAAATTCAGCCTAGGAGCCTTCAATATGACGGACCGTTACTGCGTATTCGGCCATCCGGTCGAGCACTCCAAGTCACCGTTGATTCATGAGGAATTCGCCCACCAGACAGGCCAGTCCATTGAGTATTCCGCCATTGAGGCACCGCTGGATGGCTTTGTCGACGCTTGGCGGCAATTTGTGGCCGAAGGTGGGCGGGGCGCCAACGTGACCCTGCCGTTCAAGCAAACCGCCTTTGAAATGTGCGATACCCTGAGTCATCGCGCCAAGCGTGCCGGGGCGGTCAATACCCTGATCCTGGGCGGCAACGGGCGCACTTACGGCGATACGACCGATGGCGTGGGGCTGGTGCGGGATCTGGCCTACCACCGGCTGGAACTGGCCGGCAAGCGGATACTGGTGCTGGGCGCGGGGGGGGCGGTGCGCGGGCTTCTCGAGCCACTGTTGCAGAAAGCGCCGAGCGAGGTAGTCATCGCCAACCGCACGGCCGCGAAGGCGCAGCAATTGGCCGATGACTTCACCGATCTGGGCAAGCTTCAGGGCGGTGGGTATGAAGATATCCAAGGTACCTTCGATCTGGTGATCAACGGCACCAGCGCCAGCCTTGCAGGCGACTTGCCGCCCTTGCCGGAGCAACTTTTCATCAAGGGTGGCTGGGCCTACGACATGATGTACGGTGTAGAGCCGACGGTGTTTCTGCAATGGGCCGGGCCGCGAGGCGCCAAGCTGCTCGATGGATTGGGAATGCTGGTAGAACAGGCCGCGGAATCGTTTTTTCTGTGGCGCAACGTTCACCCGGATACCAGCATGGTGCGCGACACCTTGCGCCAGTCGCTGAATTACTGAAGCTTTGATATCCAAGGAGTCTTGTGTGGTGAAAGAGCATTGGATCGATGTGCCCCAGGGCCGCGTCTATGCGGTTAGCTGGCATCCGGTCGAGCCTGTCGAAGTCGGCCTTTCTCCCATCGTGCTTTTCCACGACTCCTTGGGGTGTGTCGCACTATGGCGAGACTTTCCGGCACGGCTATCCCAGGCAACCGGGCGTGAGGTGGTGGCTTATGACCGGCTGGGCTTCGGGCGCTCCGACCCCTTTCCGGGGCAACTGTCGTTGAGCTTTGTAAGTGACGAAGCGAAAGGCACCTTTGCCGCCCTGCGCAAGCAGTTGACGCTAGATCGTTTTGTGGTGTTTGGGCATAGCGTGGGAGGCGGAATGGCCGCCGTGACCGCAGGCCTTTACTCGGACAAGTGCGATGCGCTGATCACCGAGGCCGCCCAGGCATTTGTCGAAGACCGCACGCTCGCAGGGATTCTCGACGCCAGGCAGGCTTTTTCCGAGGCCAACCAGCTTGAGCGTCTGAAAAGATATCACGCTGAAAAGGCCGAATGGGTGCTGAGTGCCTGGATCGATACCTGGCTGTCGGAAGATTTCCGGGCGTGGAGCCTGGACTCGATGCTACCTAGGGTGACCTGCCCCACGCTTGCCATCCATGGCGAGCATGACGAATACGGATCAACCCGGCACCCCGAGCGCATTGCCGGCCTCACGACAGGGCCTGCCGTCACCGAGATAGTCGAGGGTTGCGGGCATGTACCGCATCGTGAGAATGAGGATTACGTTATTTCCGCGGTTAAGAGATTCCTTGGGCAAACAGCTTTCGCCCAGCTCAGCGCTTCTTGACGTAAAACCCGACCATGCACAGCCCCAGACCCACCACCGACAACAGCATGCCGCCATTGACCAGCCACGGATAACGCTCCAGCCAGGACACGAATGGCTGGGGTGTGTCGCTACAAACGCCCGCCACATAGTCCCAGTAACCGCCCCCCAGCTGACACTCGCGAACGTCGCCGAGCTCCCAGAAATATACCCCGAGTAGAATGAAAATCGGCAGTATCAACAGCAATAAACCAAGTCGAATCATGCAATGCCTCTCGTGAACGCTAAAAAGCACCGAGCCCGTTCAAGGGCTCGGTGCCGGGAAGAAAAGTCGCTGGTTTTATGGGCGTGGGCAGTTGGGGGTGCGACCGCTGTTGCGCGCCTGCTGATACATTTCCAGGGCGCGATCCATGTCCGCCTGCAAGCCTTCGATACGTTGGCCCTGGCTGGGGTGGGTCGACAACCAAGCCGGGGGAGAGCCATCGGAAGCGGCCTGCATGTTTTGCCACAGGGTAACGCTGGCACGTGGATCGAAACCCGCTTGGGCCATCAGGTGCAGGCCGATGGTGTCCGCTTCGCTTTCATGGCGCCGCGAGAAGGGCAGGATGATGCCATATTGCGCGCCCATTCCCAGGACGCCCATCAATTGCTGGCCGCCGGGGCCTTGCAAGCCAGAGGCACTGGAAATGACCGACAAGCCCAGTTGGGTAGCGCTCTGAGTGGAGGCGCGTTCGTTGGCGTGGTTGGCTAACACATGAGCGATTTCATGCGCGATGACCGAGGCCAGTTGATCCTGGTTCTCGGCAATGTCGAGCATGCCGGTGTTGACCCCCATATAGCCACCGGGCAAAGCGAACGCATTAGGCTGCTCGGATTCGAAGACCTGAATCTCCCAGCCCTGTTCGCGCTCCTGGGGAGGCAATTCGGCTACCACCGCATCGGCAATGCACTGCACGTAACGCTGTCTGGCGCCACCTGCCGTGGGAAGGTCCTGCTGGTATTGAATGAAGGCCTCACGCCCCATTTCATTGAGCTGTTGATCGGAGAGCAAAAGTAATTGCGAGCGGCCTGTGGGTGAGGTGGTGCAGGCGGCAAGAACAGCGCATAAGGCGCCAATGGCGAGTGGGCGGAACCAGCGCATGGAGAAAATCCTTGGTAGCAAAGTAAAATGCATCAACCGCACCAATGAAAGGCAAGGCGATACGGAATATTCCCCACAAGATACCCGGAAGCGTTGTAAGGTCAACTATCGTTTTATAGTCATGAGGAGATAGTCATGGATGCCGAGTTAAGCCACCGGTTGGCAAAGGTGCTGGAACAGGTCGAGCATTGGTTGCCACCGATACCCGAGGCGATGGATTGGGATATCCATGTGGCGGCGTTATGGCAACGCCACCCCTTGGGTGGGCGGTTGCTCCCGGTGCCGCCGCGTGACGCCCTGAGTCTGGATGATCTACTGGGCATCGAACGTCAGAAGCTGGCGCTGGTGGACAATACCCGGGCGTTTCTCGAAGGCTACCCGGCCAATCATGCGCTTTTGTGGGGATCACGTGGGAGTGGTAAATCGTCGTTGATTCGGGCGTTACTCAACACTCTTGCTCCGCAAGGGTTACGTATCATTCAGGTGGACCGCCATGATCTTGCCGGCTTACCGATGCTGGTGGAACAGCTTCGCCATCAACCTCACCGCTTTGTGGTGTACTGCGATGATCTTTCCTTCGAGGGACATGACGATGCCTACAAGGCATTGAAAAGCGTGTTGGATGGGGCGCTCACGGGGCCGCCGGCCAATATGCTGTTGTACGCCACCTCGAACCGCCGGCATTTGCTGCCGGAATCCATGGATGACAACCAGGACTCGCGCCTGGTGGGCAACGAGCTGCATCACGGCGATGCGGTGGAGGAGAAAATCTCGCTATCGGATCGTTTCGGCCTGTGGCTGGGCTTTTATCCCTTTGATCAGGATGTCTATCTTGAAGCCTGTTGCCATTGGGTGTCGCAATTGGGCGAGCCCCAGGATTGGGGGCCTGAGGCACGTGCCGAAGCGATTCGCTTTGCCACCCTGAGGGGCGGGCGCAGCGGCCGCGCGGCATGGCAGTTTGCGGCACAGTGGGTGGGTCGCAAATGCCTGCATGGACACAAGACCTGATATTGAAACGCCCCGGCATCCCGTGACGTTACCCTTGGGTATCAGGCATCAGCGACGGCTCTTGCGCGCCTCCTTGGTGCGGTTGAGTTCGCGCTTCTTGGCTTTTTCCTTGTCGCTGGCGCCGGCCATCTGATCGAAGGGGTTTGCACCGGAACGGAACTCGAAACGCATGGGCGTACCGCGCACCTTGAGCACCTTGCGAAAGATGTTGATCAGGTAACGTCGGTACGACTCAGGGACCGAGCCGGTCTGGTTGCCGTGCACCACGATGATCGGCGGATTGCTGCCGCCCTGGTGAGCCATGCGCAGCTTGATACGTCGGCCATGCACCATAGGGGGCGGGTTCTGGCTTACCGCATCCTGCAGCAAGGTGGTCAGGCGGTTGGTCGACCAATGGGCATTGGCAGCCTCGAAGGCGCGCTCGATGGACGGATAAAGATCGCCCACGGCCGTGCCGTGCAGAGCTGAAATGAAATGCATCTCGGCATAGTCGGCAAAGCCCAGACGACGCTTGATCTCACTGCGCATCTTGTCCTTGGCTTCGCTTTCCAGGCCATCCCATTTGTTGACCGCCAGCACCAGGGCACGCCCGGAGGTAAGGACGTAATCCAGCAGGTGCATGTCCTGCTCGACCAGGCCCGTGCGGGCATCGAGCACCATGACGGCAACGTGGCATTCCTTGATCGCCTCGAGGGTCTTGATGATCGAGAACTTTTCCGTGATTTCGCTGACATTCTTGCGTCGCCTAACCCCAGCAGTATCGATCAGCACGAAAGGCTTGCCGCGGCGTTCGAAAGGAATCTCGATGGCATCGCGGGTGGTGCCGGCTTCATCGAACACCACCACCCGTTCTTCGCCGAGCAGACGATTGACCAGGGTCGACTTGCCCACGTTGGGACGACCGATCACGCCGATACGAATGCCCTTGCTGCCGGTGTCGGCGGGAATGCTTTCATCACGCTCGGGGAAAGGCTCCAGCACGATGTCGATCAAGCTGGAGACATTGCGTCCATGGGCAGCGGCAATCGGGAAGGGGTCTCCCAGGCCGAGTTTCCAGAAGTCGGCCATTGCCGAATGCTCTTCCAGGCCGTCTGTCTTGTTGACCACTACCCAGGTCTTTTTCTGGTTGACGCGCAAATGGTTGGCAATCGCTTCATCAGCCACGTTGAGTCCGGTCCGCGCATCGACCATGAACAGCACGATATCGGCTTCATCGATCGCCGCCAGCGACTGCTCGGCCATGGCGGCATTGATGCCTTCCTCGTCACCGCTGATGCCGCCGGTGTCGATGACTGTATAGGCCTTGCCACCCAACATGCCGTTGCCGTACTTGCGATCCCGGGTCAGCCCCGGAAAGTCGGCGACCAGCGCATCGCGTGAGCGGGTCAGGCGGTTGAAAAGGGTTGACTTGCCCACATTGGGGCGGCCGACCAGGGCAATGACTGGGGTCATGGTGTTACTTCCAGAGTTTCCAGGCGACCATTATTGGCCAGCACATGAATGATATTACCTTCGGTCACCGGACGTACGCTGATGCCGGACTTGTGAATGCGGGTACGGCCCACTACTTCACCTTCCCGGGCATCGAGTAAATGCAGGTAGCCTTCGAAATCGCCGAATACCAGGCGTCCGTCAGCAAAGGCCGGAGCGGTGAGCCAGCGACCTTCCAATGACTCGTTACGCCATATTTCGCGACCGTTTTCGGCATCGAGCGCCAGCACATGGCTGGCATCGTTGACCGTGAACAGGAAGTCGCCCACCAGAATCGGAGTGTGGCGGCTGGAGTGCTCGCGCTCCCAGATTACTTCACCTCGAGTGGCTTCGAGTGCGACCAGGCGCCCGTTGTAGCTGGTGACGTACAAACGCCCATCCGGGGTCAGAACCGGCTGGCTGGTGACATCCACCAAACGGTCGATTTCGCTGCGGCCTTGGGGCGTGGCGATTTGCATGTCCCACAGCGGCTGACCGCTGCGGTTGTCCAGCGTTACCAGGCGGCCATTGGCCAGGCCGGTAAAGGTGACCGGGTCAATGACTTGAGGCGTGGCGGTGCCGCGTAACGTTAGCGCAGGCTGTGAACTGGTATACACCCAGCGTTCTGCGCCGCTTTGCCGATCCAGCGCGGTGACGTTGCCATCGACGCTTTGCACGACCAACAACTGCTGGTTGGCCTGAGGCGCTGCCAGTATTTCGCTGGAGACGCGCGAGCGCCAGGTGACGCTGCCGTCCTGCTGGGAAAGTGCCAGAACTTCGCCATTGCGGGTGCCCAGATACAGCTGGCCGGCAACCGCCGTGAGTCCGCTGGAAACGGGAACATCGAGGTCGACCTCCCACTGGCGTGAACCATCATCGGCGTCCAGCGCCACCACCTGGCCTTCAACATCGGCGGCGAACAGGGTGTCGTCCTCGCGTGCCGGGGCGATGGGATAACGCGCCCGACCCAGGCCGCTGTCCATGCCGTAGCGCCACTGGGTGTCCAGTTGGGAGGTTGCCTCGATGTTGGTCAGCTCCGCCGGGGTATATACCGGTGCGCCTTTGCTGGCACAGCCGGCAATAAGTCCCAGGGCCAGCATGCCGGCGGTCAAGGTGGCGAAACGGCGGGAAAGACAAAAATCTCTCATAGCGCAGTCTCCTGAGTGCCGAGGTCATCCAGCTTGAGCTGGACACCGTAAAGAGGCTGTTCCTGGTTTTCAGCTAGGTTCAGGGCTTCGTTCCAGGCGTTGCGCGCCTCGCCTTCACGGTTCAGAGCGAAGTAAGCGTCGCCACGCACATTGGCACGTTGAGCGGCCAGGGAATCACTGATGGGTTCATCAAGTAATTCAAGCGCACGCTCCGGGTTGCCATCAGCTACTTCCACTCGGGCCAGACGCAGCCAGGCCAGACTTTTCACATAAGGCCGTGAAGATTCGGTGAGCACTTGCTCAAGCGCGGCCTTGGCGTTTTCAAGCTCTCCTTGCTGGGCGGCCATGTCGGCATCCAGCAATAGCGCCATCTCGGCATACAGGGTATCGGCGTGGTTGTCGGTGATTTCACTGACCAGACGGCGAGCCTCGCCAAGCGCCTCTTCATCGAGCTCGTCGGCCGTGCTCAGATTGGTCAACTGCTGATAGCGCAATGAGGCAGCTTCGGCCTGGTTTTCCTGGTGGGTTTCCCAGGCATTCCAGCCGAAAATACCCGCGGCAGCGAGTGCCGCGCCAACGATCAGGGAGGTGCCGTTTTCCTTCCACCAGCGCTTGATCGCATCCAGCTGTTCTTCTTCGGTTCTCAGCTCCGCCACGGGCGGTCTCCTGTCTTGTCTTATCGTTGGACGTTGAGCGTAGGGTTACGCGACTTCTGTGTGTTGCCGGCGGGCGTACGTTACGCCGGTCGGGTCACCGTAGCCAGGTTCAACAGCTCTGCCAGGGTCACGGAAAGCGCTGCCTGTGGCAGATTTTGCTGATCGCGTTCCTGGCGCAAAAACTTAAGCGTTATGGCGTCGCTGGCCAGTTCGTCGGGTCCTAGCAGCAACGCCAGGGTGGCGCCGCTCTTGTCGGCCTTTTTCATGCGGCTCTTGAAACTGCCGCCACCACAGTGCAACTGCAGGCGCAGACCGGGCACTGCCGAACGCAGCGTTTCCGCCAGGGTAAGGGCAGGAATCGTGGCGCTTTCATCCATCGGCAGCAGGTAGACATCACAGCCGCCAAGCGCCTCTTCCGGTACCAAGTCGAGGGTTTCGAGCAATAGAATCAGGCGTTCGATACCCATGGCGAACCCCACTGCGGGGGTCGGCTTGCCGCCGAGTTGTTCGACCAAGCCATCATAGCGGCCACCGGCACAGACAGTGCCCTGGCTACCCAGCGCGGTGGTGGTCCACTCAAATACGGTACGACAGTAGTAATCCAGTCCTCGCACCAGACGTGGGTTGAGAACGTAGGCGATGCCGGCGGCATCGAGCATGGCGGTGAGCTGCTCGAAATGGGTACGCGACTCCTCGTCCAGATGATCGAACAACCGGGGAGCGCCGTTGAGCATCTCCGCCATGGCGGGGTTCTTGGAGTCGAGAATTCGCAGCGGGTTGCTGGCAAGGCGTCGCAGGGAGTCCTCATCGAGCAGCTCGCGGTGGGCCTCGAAGTAGCTCAGCAGCGTTTCGCGATAGGCCGCTCGGGCTTCGGAAGAGCCCAGCGAATTCAACTCCAGGGTCACGTGTTCGGTCAGCCCCAGCTCTTGCCACAGGCGGGCGGAAAGCAGGATGACTTCGGCATCGATATCCGGGCCTTCGAAGCCGTAAGCTTCCACGCCGACCTGATGAAACTGACGGTAGCGGCCCTTTTGCGGGCGCTCGTGACGAAACATGGGGCCTTGATACCACAGCCGCTGGGTCTGGTTGTATAGAAGGCCGTGCTCCAGGGCCGCCCGCACACAGCTGGCGGTGCCTTCCGGACGCAGCGTCAGGCTGTCGCCGTTGCGGTCCTCGAAGGTATACATTTCCTTTTCGACGATGTCGGTGACTTCGCCGATGGAACGGGCAAAAAGCGCGGTCTGTTCGACGATCGGCATGCGAATCTCGTCGAACGTGTAGCGCTGCATCAGGTCGCGCACCCGAGACTCGAAAAACTGCCAGCGCGGGCTGACGTCGGGAAGCAGGTCGTTCATGCCACGAATGGCCTGGATTTTCTTGCTCAATGCAAACTCCTTGACGAGCAGGACCGGGTCTTCAATGGCCGGCTGGACGTGATCCGCTTGCAAGCGGGCCATCGAGAGAGGCTAGTCACTGCGGGCTATCGTATCTTGTTGCTTCAACTGTTTTTCGCGCACTTTGTCTCGAATCAAGGCTTCCAGGTCATCCACCAGATTGTCGTTGCGCAGCTTGCTGGCCGGTTTGCCGTCGATATACACCAGGTTGGCGGGGCTGCCGCCGGTCAGGCCGATATCGGTCTCCTTGGCTTCGCCGGGGCCGTTGACCACACAGCCGATCACCGAGACGTTGAGAGGCGTCATGACGTCTTCCAGACGTTCTTCGAGGGCATTCATGGTGCTGATGACGTCGAAGTTCTGGCGCGAGCAGCTGGGACAGGCAATGAAGTTGATGCCCTTGGCACGCAGCTTGAGGCTCTTGAGCATGTCGTAACCGACCTTGATCTCTTCGACCGGGTCGGCGGCCAGCGACACGCGAATGGTATCGCCGATGCCATCCATCAGCAGCATGCCCAGACCGATCGATGACTTGACCGTGCCGGAACGCAGTCCACCCGCCTCGGTGATCCCCAGGTGCAGGGGCTGCTCGATTCGTGTCGCCAGCAATCGATAGGCGGCGACCGCCATGAACACATCCGAGGCCTTGACGCTGACCTTGAACTCGGGGAAGTCGAGCCGCTCGAGATGGTCGATATGGCGCATGGCGGATTCGACCAGCGCTTCCGGCGTGGGCTCGCCATATTTCTTCTGCAGGTCCTTTTCCAGGGAACCCGCGTTGACGCCGATCCGGATCGGAATGCCGTTGTCGCGGGCGGCATTGACCACCGCTCGCACCCGATCCTCGCGGCCGATGTTGCCGGGGTTGATGCGCAGGCAGTCCACACCCAGCTCGGCCACGCGCAGGGCGATCTTGTAGTCGAAGTGAATGTCGGCGACCAGCGGCACGTTTGCTTCACGCTTGATCTTGCCGAATGCTTCGGCGGCGTCCATGTCAGGCACGGAAACGCGCACGATATCGGCACCGGCCCTTTCCAGCTGCTGAATCTGAGCCACGGTGGCGGCCACATCCAGGGTGTTGGTGTTGGTCATGCTCTGCACGGAAATCGGGGCATCACCGCCGACAGCAACGTTGCCCACATGGATCTGACGTGAGAGACGGCGTTTGATCGGAGAAGGAGCGTGCATAGGAGGGATTACTCTTTCAAGGTGAAACGGGCGACGTTATTGGCGCCGGCGCGGGCAGGCAGATCGACCGGTTCGCCCTGATAACGCAGCTCGACACCGGTGGCGTTGCCTATGGTCAGACGAAACGGCGGTTGACCTTCCACACTGACTTGAGTGTCGGGTGACTGCAAGCCAACCAGGATGCGCTGGTTCGTGGCATCGAAGATCTCCGTCCAGGACTGCTCGTTGAAACTCAGCTCCAAGGTGTTGGCGTTGGTGGCAGGGGCGGTCTCTTGCTCTTCGACGGCCTGGTTAGTTGCCGTCTCAGTCGTTGCCTCGGCGTCAGTTGACGCAATCCCCTGGGTCGGCTCCTCCTCTGCCTGAGGCACGATGGGATCTACCTCGGCGGAGTCGCGGCTTGCCATGGCATCAGGCGAGGTTGGCTGTGTGCCTTGCGACATACCGGTCGCTTCTTCTTCAGCCAGAGCGTTGCTGCGTTCGGCCAACGCTTGCGCTGTTTCGGGCTGCGTTGCCGAAGAACTTTCTGAAAGACTTTCCGGCACCTCGCTGCCGGTTTGCGAGCCGGTTTCTTCATACTCTGAAGAGGTGCCGCCGAAACCGGGTGGCTCGTTGCCGCCACGGCTTTGCCACCACATCGCAGTGACCACAATAAGCCCAACTATCACCAGCAAGGTGACCAGCTTGAATAACCAGGCACCCAGGTGTGACGGAGGTCTGGACGCTTGGATCGAGGTCACCTTGCGTTCCGGCTCGCTACTTCCAGCCTGGGCCTTGTAGGCATCGAGCACTTCCTGTTCGTCCATGCCCAGGTGCCTGGCGTAGGCGCGTAAATAGCCGCGCCGGTAGGCAGGAACGGGAATCTCGTCGTAATTGTCGCGTTCGAGACCATCCACGACGGCGGGGCGTAGATTGAGCGCTTCGGCCACATCGCTAAGCGGCAGGCCCAGCTGAGCGCGTTCGCGGCGCAATAGCTCGCCGGGAGAGGGAGACACGCGGCTCACGCTGTTCTCGGGCGTTTCATGGTTGTGAGTCTCGCTCATGGCTGAGCATCCTTCATTATAATAAGCAGTGGTCAGGGCGTAAGCCGTATGCCGGTTCAGCGCAAGGCATCAAGCTGGCGCTGATAGTCGGCCGCCTGGGCGTGTTCGCCCTCGGCGTGAGCGATATCGATAGCCATCGATAATGCCATCTGATTAGGGCCGGCAAGGCGTAAAAAAGTTTCCAGCGGTTGCCGGGCACGTTGGTAGTGGCCCTGAGAATATTCCAGTTCGGCTAACATCAAATAACTACGCGGGTTACGCGGGTCAATCTGTTGGGCACGCTGCAAACTGGTGCGCGCCGCCTCTGTTTCGCCCAGCGCCAGGTAACATTGGCCTAGATTGGTAAATAGCTGGGTGCGATTGGCATATTGAGCGTCTTGCGACGCTTTTTCCAGTTGCTCGCAGGCTTGCTTGAAACGTGCCTGATCATACAGGAAGGCGGCATAGTTGTTGCGTGCTCGGGTAAAATTCGGGTCGGCGCGTAGTGCTTGTTGAAAGTACTCATCAGCCAAGGCGCTTTCCCCCTGGCGCTGGTACACCAGGGCAATCGCTTGCAAGGCTTCGCTATGGGTGGGGGCTAGCTGCAAGGCGCGATCCAAGGCATTCAAGGCACGCGAGAGGTTGTCGCGCTCCAGGTAAGCCACCCCGAGTTGCGTGTAGGCTTCGACTGCATTGTTGTTGGCGCCTGGAGAAGGTGTCGCCTGAGCAGCGCATCCACTCAGCCACAGGGCACTCAACAGCGTGAACAGCAAAGGCGTCCGCTTGCAGCGCTCAGCGTTATAGCGACGATGCATGATGTAAATCCTCACGGCGTTGGAAGCAAACTGTCGGCCTGATATAAAAAGCCTGTTCAATCAAAGCGCCGTGCCTTGCGCAAGTCAAGGCGGTGACCGATTTAGTCGGCATCGAGTTGAATGGACTGAATATAACGCGCATTGCGCTTGGTGCGGTCCTTGACCCGCCCCACCAATTGGCCGCAAGCAGCATCGATATCGTCACCCCGGGTAGAGCGAATCGTAGCGTTAAGACCCAAATCATATAGCCATTGCTGAAAACGCATGGTCTGGTTACGCGAAGGCTTTTCATAGCCTGAGTGCGGAAAGGGGTTGAACGGAATCAGGTTGATCTTGCTGGGCAACTCCTTGAGCAATGCCGCCAGTTGTTCGGCATGCTCCTGTTGATCGTTAATATCCTTGATCAGGGTGTACTCGATGGTGATCAGGCGAGCATCGCCACATTTGGCCAGGTAACGATGGCAAGCATCCAGCAGCGCACGGATGTTGTATTTGCGATTGAGCGGCACCAGCTCGGTGCGAAGATCGTCGGTGGCGGCATGCAGGGAAATAGCCAAGCTCACGTCGATATCGTCGCCGAGTTTGTCGATCATGGGCACGACGCCGGAGGTGGAAAGCGTCACCCGACGTTTGGAAAGTCCGTAACCGTTATCGTCAAGCATCAGCTTCATCGCCGGCAGGACGTTGTCATAGTTCATCAACGGCTCGCCCATGCCCATCATCACCACGTTGGTCACGGCGCGATTGGCCGAATCCTTCTGCGGACCTGAACTGCGCTGGGCGACCCACACCTGGCCGATGATCTCGGCGGCGGTCAGGTTGCGCTGAAAGCCCTGCTTGCCGGTGGAGCAGAAGCTGCAGTCCAGTGAACAACCCACCTGAGAGGACACGCAAAGGGTGCGGCGCTTGCCGTTCTCCGCAGGAATCAATACGGTTTCCACGTAGCTGCCGTCTTCGACTTCGAGTACCCATTTGCGGGTGCCGTCGTTGGAGGTGCCTTCGTAGACGACGCCCGGGCCGCGAATTTCAGCCACCTCTTCCAGGCGCTCACGCAGTGGCTTGGACAGGTTGGTCATGGCGGAAAAATCATCGCAACCTTCGTGATGGATCCATTTCATGAGCTGGGCGGCGCGGAATTTCTTCTCGCCGATGGAAAGAAAAAAAGCTTCCATGCCTTCGCGAGAAAGACCCAGTAGGTTAGTCCTTTCGGGTTGAGTACTTACGGAAACAGTGGTCATGGTGATCAGCGATTCGAAGAGGCGGGGGTGTCAACCCCCGCAAAAGTGGCCGGCAAGACTGCCTTGGCGCGGGCAGTATTAACGCGGGCAGATTTCGTCATTGGTAAAGAAATAAGCAATTTCACGCTCGGCACTGGCAGGTGCATCGGAACCATGGACAGCATTGGCATCGATAGATTCAGCGAAGTCGGCGCGAATGGTGCCGGGTTCGGCTTCTTTGGGGTTGGTGGCACCCATCAGATCGCGGTTCTTGGCGATGGCGTCTTCGCCTTCGAGTGTTTGCACCATGACCGGGCCGGAGATCATGAAGCCGACCAGGTCACCGAAGAAAGGACGTTCCTTGTGCTCGGCGTAGAAGCCTTCGGCCTTTTCACGCGAGAGGTGCATCATTTTAGCCGCGACGATTTTCAGGCCGGCCTTTTCAAAACGCGTGTAGATTTCGCCAATGGCGTTCTTGGCGACGGCATCGGGCTTGATAATTGACAGGGTGCGTTCAGTTGCCATGGTAAAGGCTCTCCTTAAATGGATTTAAACAGAAGGTGCCGCCCGGGGAAATGCCTGGGCGGCACGCAAGACAAGCGGTTCGGGAGCCGGCGCGATATTAGTTGCGGCGGCAGGCATGCCGAGTGGGCGCGATTATAGCGCCTCGTCAAGGCATTGAATACCGGTGTGACGCTGGTTAAACGGTGAAGCTTTCGCCGCAGCCGCATTCATCCTTGACGTTAGGGTTGTTGAAACGGAAAAAACGGTTCAAGCCTTCGTTGACAAAGTCCACTTCGCTGCCGTCGAGCATTTCCAGCGCATTAGGCGTGACGAACACCTGAGCCCCGTGAGCCTCGAAAGAGATATCGTCGGGGTTGGCTTCATCGGCAAAATCCAGCACGTAACTATAACCCGAGCAGCCGCTGGGCTTGACTGAGACGCGCAGCCCCAAGCCTTGGCCGCGTTCAGCGAGCACGTGTTGGATCTGATTTGCCGCAGCGGTAGTAATATTGAGAGTCGCCATGGTGGTTCTCCTGCAAAAATAAGTGACAGCGGTAACCGCTTGACGTCCATCGATAAGTCTTTGTATAGATAGCGCTATGTCTGGTTTGCTGTGCTGCGCAGCCCTTGCAACGCATGGCGCAGCACGGTCAGGGCGTGGTCGATTTCGGTATCGGTGGTGAAGCGACCAAAGCTGAAACGCAGCGATGCCAGCGCCAATGCCCGGGGCGTTTTGATCCCCAATAATACATAAGACGGGTCAACGCTTGCGGAGTTGCATGCCGAACCGGTGGAAATGGCAATATCCCGCAACGCCATCAGCAATGATTCACCGTCGACATCGGCAAATGCCAAATTGAGAATGTTGGGCACCGACACTTCAATGGCCGTGTTGGCATGCACGCCGGGTAGATCCGCCAGCCCTTGCAGCATCCTGTCGCGCAGAGCGGTAATGCGGGTTTGATCTTCCAGGCCTTCGTTCTGTATCAAGGCAAAGGCTTGGCCCATGCCGGCAATCTGGTGGGTGGGTAAGGTGCCCGAGCGCATGCCGCGCTCATGGCCGCCACCGTGAATCAATGCTTCCAGGCGGATATCTGGATGGCGTTTGACGTAAAGCGCGCCGACGCCCTTGGGGCCGTAAGCCTTGTGGCCAGAGAGTGACATCAAGTCGACGCCCAGTGCCTCGACATCAAGTTCGATACGGCCAACCGCCTGAGCGGCGTCGCTATGGAAGGCGGCGCCGTGTTCATGGGCCACCGCTGCCAGTGAAGCAATGTCGTTGATGCTGCCCAGTTCGTTGTTTACCGCCATCAGCGATACCAGCACGGTATCTTCGCGCATGGCCTCGCGCAGTTGCCCGGGTTGAATCCGTCCGTCGCGTTGCGGTGTTAGCCAGGTCACCTCGAACCCTTCTCGCTCCAATGCCTTGGCGGTATCCACCACGGCTTTATGCTCGATAATGGAGGTCACCAGGTGGCGGCCGCGTGCCTGATTGGCCCGCATGAAGCCTGTCAGCGCCAGGTTGTCGGCTTCCGTGGCGCCGCTGGTCCAGACGATCTCACGCGGGTCGGCGTGGATGACATCGGCCACTTGGCGCCGGGCCTGCTCGACTACCTGTTCCGCCTGCCAGCCGAGCATGTGGCTACGTGACGCCGGGTTGGCGAACAGTTGGTCCACCGTCAGATAGCGGTGCATCACTTCAGCCACGCGGGCATCCACTGGCGTGGTGGCAGCGTAATCCAGATAGATCGGTAGGGTGGGAGCGGTTGCGTTCATTTAAGGATGTCTACGCTTGAAGGGTGCAAGTTGAACAAGCCAACGGCTAATGGATAAACACTATCGAGGAGGCGAGGCTCAGGAAGACGCCAGGATATTGCCCGTGACTCTCTGATCCTGGCGTGTAGCGATTTTCTGAACGTCGTGGCGGTGCATCAATTGCTCGAGGGTGACGTCATCCAGAAAATCACGGATACGCGTCGAGAGTTCGCTCCACAGATAGTGCGTCAGGCAGGTGTCACCTTGCTGGCAGTCGGACAGGCCCTGACAGCGAGTGGCGTCGACACTTTCATCCACCGCATCGATCACTCGCGATACCGAAATGTCTTCAGGCGCCATGGCCAGAAGGTAACCACCACCGGGGCCACGTACGCTGCTGACCAGCTTTGCCCGGCGCAACCGGGCGAAAAGCTGCTCAAGATACGGCAACGATATTTCCTGTCGCTGAGAAATATCGGCCAGGCTGGTCGGGCCTTGGCCGGTGTGCATCGCCATGTCGAGCATGGCGGTTACCGCGTAGCGACCTTTGGTGGTCAAGCGCATGACAAGCACCTCGGTGCCGGCAAGGCCGGCGAACAATCAGCAAATGTAATAGCCATTATGGGAAAGCCTGAGTGCTAAGGTCAACCATTGTGCTGTTCATCCTGTGATCGAAAGCGGCCGGTGCCAGAACTGCCGGTGGGTTTTTCATCGAGTATCTCGGCGAAATCCTCATCGCGCAATTCCGGCAGGCTACCGTCACGGTAGCTGGCATCGAGCTTGCGCAAGGTAGTGCATATATGCTCGATACGCTCATCCACGGCATGCATATGGTCGAGCATGGCCTGCATCGAGCGAGCCATGGGGTCGGGCATGTCCTGGCTGACGCCGTAGGCGTCAAAGCCGAATTTCTGGCATATGGCTTCGCGGCGTGCCGGGTCGACGTCAAGCGCTTCCTCCGCGTCCGGCTCCAGGCGCTTGACGATCTTGCCGGGGATGCCGACTACCGTGGCGCCGGGGGGTACTTCCTTGGTGACCACGGCATTCGAGCCTATCTTGGCTCCGGCCCCTACAATGAAAGGACCGAGTATCTTGGCGCCGGCGCCGACGATCACGCCATTCTCCAGGGTGGGATGACGCTTGCCCTTGTTCCAGCTGGTACCCCCCAACGTGACGCCCTGATACAGCGTAACATCGTTACCCACTTGAGCGGTTTCACCGATCACGACACCCATGCCGTGGTCGATGAAAAAGCGTCGCCCTATCGTGGCGCCAGGGTGAATTTCGATACCGGTCAACCAGCGGGAAAACGTCGAAAGCGTACGCGACAGCCATTTCAGGTTCTTGCCCCACAACCAGTGGTTCAAACGGTGCAGCAGCAAGGCATGCAGGCCTGGGTAATTGGTCAGCACTTCAAAAAAATTGCGTGCGGCGGGGTCGCGGTCGAACACGCTATTGATGTCTTCACGAAGAAGTTGAAACATGCGGCGTTCCTTGAGGGAGTGGAGCCGTGCCTTTCATATAGTGAGGGCGTAAGCAGTGGGCTTCAAGGGTGTTCCGAAGGCGGCATCTCGGCTGACTTGGCGGTTTTTTCTGTAGCGGAAAGTATCCCGCGCAAGATGTTGAGTTCCATGCGTTCCGGCCGGGCGCGCAGGTACAAACGACGCAACCGCGCCATCAGTTGGCGCGGTTGGGCGGGATCATGAAACTCGATGGCGATCAGGGTGCGCTCCAGGTGAGCAAAAAAGTGCTCCAGTTCGGCATGGGTCGCCAAGGCTTGCGCCACGGGGTCATCCGCCTTTTGCGGCTGTGGCGCATTTTCAAGCTGCTCGAGCCAAGTCATGCGACATTCGTAAGCCAGCACCTGTACCGCCGCGGCGAGGTTGAGCGAGCTGAAGTCGGCATTGGTCGGGATGTGCACATGGGCATGGCAGCGCTGAAGTTCGGCATTGGTCAGGCCGCTGTCCTCGCGGCCGAACACCAGGGCGATTCGTGCCTGGGGGTCGCGACACTCCTCGGGTAGCCGTTGGCCCAGTTCGCGAGGTGAAATCATCGGCCAGGGCAGGGTGCGCGAACGCGCGCTGGCGCCCACCACCAGGGTGCAATCGTTCACCGCCGCCTCCAGAGTGGGGTGGCTTAGCGAACGGTGCAGAAGGTGGTCGGCGCCGGACGCGCGGGAAATGCTGTCCTGGGTGATCACCTCACAGCGCGGTGCGACCAGGGCAAGGTCGGCAAGCCCCATATTGTGCATGGCACGGGCGACGCCGCCGATATTGCCGGGATGGCTGGTGCCGATAAGGACGATGCGAATGCGCTCAAGCATGAAGAAAAACTCAAAAGTCGAAAATACGGGCAAGGAAATACGGTCAAGCTAGATAAGCCGCACCGAAGCGGAACCTGTCTGAGTAAACGTCGAGTTTAGCACGGCTGCGTGGCGTGCCGGAGGGGGATCTGCTAGGATTGCGCGCCAACAAGATACGCAATGTGCTTGCCGCTGTCTGCTGTTCTTTATTTGGTTGTCTTCAACAACCGTTTTTTAGCGTTTGTTCTTCAATACCCGTTCTTTAACATATTCGTAAAAAGGCTTGATCATGCATCCGATGGTCCAATTCGCACTGCGTGCTGCGCGCAGTGCCTCCGAACAGTTCTTGCGTGTGCGTGAACGCATCGAAAACGCTCATGATGAGTTCAACCTCGACCGCCTGTTGGAAGAGACCGCCCACAAGGCGGAAGCCACCATTGTGCAACAGCTGGAACGCGGCTATCCCCAGCACGGGCTCATGGGGCGCTTTACGCCTCACAAGCCAGGTGAGGGGGAAAGCGAGGAGATTCTCTGGAAAATCGAGCCGATACACGGCTATTCCAATCTTGCGGTAGCGGGCAAGGGATTTGCGATCTCGGTAGTCTGCCTGGTCAAGGGCCGCCCGGAACATGGCGTCGTGGTCTGTCCTTTCAGCGATGACGAATACATCACCAGCCGTGGCCGGGGTGCTCAGCATAACGACAAGCGTATCCGGGTAAGCAAACCTACCGCGGTCGAAGCCACTCGAATGGCGATGAGTTTGCCTGAACTCTTTTTACGTAGTCGTCATCTGCCGGCCTACCTCACTCTGACCCAGCAGCTTGGACCTCAGGTGAATACCCTGCTGGCCAGCGGCAGTGGCTTGTTGGATATCTGTGAACTTGCCAGCGGCCGAGTCGATAGTGCTTTCGTGCTGGGGTTGGAAGAACAGGATATGCATGTGGGTAGCCTGATGCTCAAGGAAGCCGGAGCCTTGATGGGAACGCCGGACGGCCGACCCTCGGTCACGGTCGAAGGCCAATTGATGGCCGCCGGGCCGCGTCTTTACAAGGCGCTGGTCAAGCAGCTGACACCGCACTTCTGAGTCGGATTTTGCGTTTTTGATCAATGAAAAAGCCCCCTGTCGGTTCTCGACAGGGGGCTTTTTGCGTTGCGGCCGAGTCAGCGCCGCTTGGGTAACGCGGTCTTCAAGGAAGTTCTTCCTCGGCGTCTTCGTCTTCTTTCTTCGCCGGGATCAAGTCTTCGCGCTTGAGCTTGAGCGGTAGGAGCAGCGCACCGGAGATATAGATCGACGAAAAGGTGCCTACCACTACACCGATGATAAGCGCGATGGAGAAGTGATAGATCATGTCGCCGCCCAGCACCAGCAATGCCAGCAATACCAGCAGGGTGGTGCCGGATGTCGCCAGGGTGCGTGCCAGGGTGGCGTTGATCGCTTCATTGAAAATGGCCGGCATGTCATTCAGCAGAGACTTGCGAATGGTTTCGCGTATCCGGTCATACACCACGATGGTGTCATTCAATGAATAGCCGATCACTGCCAATAGGGCGGCCAGTACGGTGAGATCGAAATCAAGCCGAAACAGCGAAAAGACACCCAACACGATAATCACGTCATGCAGCAGCGCCAACAGCGCACCGATGGCGAATTTGTACTGGAAGCGCAGCGCGACATAGAGCATTACCACGCCTAGGGCGACAAGCATGCCCAGCCCGCTCTGGTCGCGTAGCTGGTCACCGACCTGGGCGCCGACAAACTCGGCCCGGATCAGCTCCACCGTCGCTCCATCGTCACGTAACAGATTGACGACTTCGGTACCGACTTCCGGGTCGAAGGCTTGCTGCAAACGAATCAACACCTCGGTAGAGGCGCCGAAGGTTTGCACCGAGACATCCTGAAAGCCGGCGTTTTCGAGTAGCTGGCGGATGGCGTCGAGTGACGGCGCGACCGCGAAGCGGGCTTCCACCAAGGTGCCGCCAGTGAAGTCCAGCCCCAGGCTCAATTGCTGAAAGAGAATGGACAATATCGAGACGCTGAGCAGTATCGCCGAGACGATAAACGCCAGGCGGCGTTTGCCCATGAAGTCGAGTTGTCGATGTGTTATGGGTTTCATTACCACCTCTTAAATCCAGAGCTTCTTCACCGGCTTGGTGCCGTAAAGCAAGTTGACCATGGCGCGGGTGACCAGCAGGGCGGTGAACATCGACGAGATAATGCCCAGCGAGAGGGTTACCGCGAAGCCCTTGACCGGCCCGGTGCCGATCGAAAATAGAATCACCGCCACCAGCAGCGTGGTGATGTTGGCATCCAGAATCGAGGTGAAGGCACGCTCGTAACCGGCATGAATGGCCTGTTGTATCGAGAGGCCGTTACGTAGTTCCTCGCGTATCCGTTCAAATATCAAGACATTGGCATCCACCGCCATGCCCAGGGTCAATACGATACCCGCAATCCCCGGAAGCGTGAGTGTGGCACCCAGCATCGACATGGCTGCCACCAGCAGCGTCAGGTTCAGCGCCAGGGCGATATTGGCGATTATCCCGAATACCTTGTAGCGAATCAGCATGAACGCAACCACCAGCAACAGGCCGACGATCACCGACATCAAACCGCGTTCGATGTTTTCCTGCCCAAGGCTCGGGCCGATGGTGCGCTCCTGGACAAAGTAGATCGGTGCGGCCAATGAGCCGGAACGCAGCAATAGCGCCAGTTCCCCCGCTTCGGTGGGGGAGTCCAGCCCGGTGATACGGAAACTGTTGCCCAGCGCACTTTGGATGGTGGCCAGGCTGATCAGTCCACGTTCCACGTAGGGGTCACGCACCACGGTTTCTTCACCGTCTTCCATGACCACTCGGTCTTCGGTCTTGTGCTCGATGAACAGCACCGCCATGTTGCGCCCGATATTGGTGCGAGTGGCGCGATTCATCAGGGTGCCGCCGGTGCCGTCCAGGTTGATATTGACCTGGGGGCGACCATTTTCATCGAAGCTATGACTGGCGCTGGAGACGCTGTCCCCGGTGATGATCACATCGCGCATCAGCTCAGCGGTGCGCGAAGGCTCATTGCGAAAACTGAAGGTTTCGGTTTCGGTGCTGGGTGTGTCCGGGCGGGCTTCCAGACGGAATTCCAGGTTGGCCGTTGCGCCGACGATACGCTTGGCGGCGACGGTATCCTGCACACCGGGAAGCTCCACCACGATGCGGTCCGGTCCTTGACGCTGTACCAGCGGTTCGGATACGCCCAGCTCATTCACTCGGTTACGCAGAGTGGTCAAGTTCTGGTTGATGGCGTAATCCTGGATTTCGTTGATGGATTGCTCCGTCAACGTCATTGCCAGACTGGCGCTACGGTCCTCGCCGGGACTTTCATAGTCGAAGTCGGGAAATTCCCGGCTGATCAAGCGCCGCGCGGCATCGCGATCTTCACTGCTGGCAAAGTCGAACGATAGGCGACGCTCGTCGATTTCAGTGTTGCGGTAGCGTATACGTTCGCTGCGTAGCATTTCACGCATGGCACTGGCGTTAACTTCCAGGCGCTGGGTGAGGGCGGCTTCCATATCCACTTCGAGCAAGAAGTGCACACCGCCGCGTAGGTCGAGCCCCAAGGTCATTGGTGAGGCGGACAGTGCCTGGAGCCAGCCCGGCGTGGCTTCGGCGAGGTTAAGCGCCACCGTGGCATCTTGTTCCAGCATATCGCTGAGGATGTCGCGCGCTTTAAGCTGGTCGTCGGGATGTTTCAGGCGGATTAACCATTGGCCGTTTTGCTCTTCGAAAGCCTTGATCTCGATGTCGGCATCGGACAGTGCATTTTCGATCTGCGTGATACGGCGTACATCCAGCGCGAGATCGCTGCTGACTTGTACTGCAGGATCTTCGGGATACAGATTGGGAAGCGAGTAGATCAGCCCGGTCACCAGAATGACCAGAATCAGCAGATACTTCCACAGGGGGTAACGGTTGAGCATGCAAGCCCTGCCTTCAATAACGGACGGAACGTTGCACGTCACTTATGCGACGTGCAACGGAAGGTCACCATCTTTCAGACCATTTCCACCCCTGCCGGGGTGGCTGGCACTAGGTTCGGCAGGGGGAAGAGGTGCTTAGATGGACTTGATGGTGCCTTTGGGCAATACGGCGGCCACGGCATTCTTCTGCACGTTGACTTCGGTACCCTCGGCGATTTCCAGCGTAATGAACTCATCGCCCACCTTGGTGACACGACCCACAAGGCCACCGCCGATAACGATTTCATCGCCTTTGGCCAAGCCGCTGATCAGCTGCTTGTGTTGCTTGGCCCGCTTGGCCTGGGGGCGCCACAGCAGGAAGTAGAAGATCGCCACGAAACCGACCAGCATGACAATTTGCGCAATGCCGCCGCCGCCGGGGGCATCCTGGGCAAGGGCTGGGGAAATGAAGAAATCCAGCATTGAAACGAGCTCCTGATTGAGGGAATGAAATAATGCGATAAAGTGAGTGGCTGTGGTCAATTCGGGGCGGGGGGCACAGGCATGCCGCGCCGAGCGTAGAAGCCTTCCACGAAGTTCGTCAATGTACCCGCTTCGATAGCCGCGCGCAAATCAGCCATGACGCGTTGATAGTAGCGCAAATTGTGAACGGTATTGAGCATCGAGCCGAGCATTTCGTTGCAGCGGTCCAGATGATGGAGGTAGGCACGGGAAAAATGCTGGCAGGTATGGCAGTCGCAGCCTTCTTCAAGCGGTCGGGTATCAAAGCGATGCCTGGCGTTGCGAATCTTGACGGTGCCTTCGGCGGTGAACAAATGACCATTGCGGGCGTTGCGTGTCGGCATGACGCAATCGAACATGTCGATACCACGCCGCACACCTTCTACCAGGTCTTCAGGCTTGCCCACGCCCATCAGGTAGCGCGGCATTTCGTCGGGCATCCAGTCGGGCAAATAGTCGAGCACCTTGATCATCTCTTCCTTGGGCTCGCCCACGGAAAGCCCGCCAATCGCCAGGCCGTCAAAGCCAATCTCGAGAAGGCCTTTCAGCGAACGTTCACGTAGCTCAGGATGCATGCCACCTTGAATGATGCCGAACAGTGCGGAAGGCGAGTTCCCATGTGCTTCGTAGGAGCGCTTGGCCCAGCGTAGCGAAAGCTCCATCGACTTTTCTGCTTCATCGAATGTCGCCGGATAGGGCGTGCATTCGTCGAAGATCATCACCACGTCCGAGCCCAAGGAACGCTGTACGGCCATCGACTCTTCCGGCCCCATGAATACCTTGGCACCATCCACCGGAGAACGGAAGTGCACGCCTTGTTCGGTAATCTTGCGGGTTTCTCCCAGAGAAAAGACCTGAAAGCCACCGGAATCGGTCAGAATCGGTTTGTCCCACTGGGCGAAGTCGTGCAAGTCACCGTGGGCTTCGATGACCTCGGTGCCGGGCCGCAACCAGAGGTGAAAGGTGTTGCCGAGAATGATCTCCGCGCCAATCTCTTTCACTGAGTCAGGCGTCATGCCCTTGACGGTACCGTAAGTGCCAACCGGCATGAATGCCGGGGTTTCCACGGTGCCGCGCGGAAAGTGCAGGCGGCCGCGACGTGCACGGCCATCGTCGGCCAGACGCTCGAAGCGCATAAAACAATCATTTCGCATGGGGGTCTCTTGCCCTCTGGGTCTAAAAGGGTCGTTAAAAGAAAATTGTTAAAAAGGATCGTGAAAATCTGGGAAAAGCGCTTGGAAAGTGCTCAACGGCGGCTAAGAAACATGGCGTCGCCATAACTGAAGAAGGCGTAGCGCCTGGCGACGGCTTCCCGGTAAGCGGCCATCATGCTGTCGTAACCGCTAAAGGCGGCGACCAGCATCAACAAGGTGGATTCAGGCAGGTGAAAGTTGGTGATCAAGGCATCCACGCAGCGCCATTTATAACCCGGATAAATGAAAATATCGGTATCGCCACTATAAGGCGCTATGTTTCCATCCGGACTTTTCAGGCAGGCGCTTTCCAGACAGCGCACGCTGGTGGTACCCACGGCAACCACGCGTTTGCCACCTGCCTGGGCCGCTCTGACCTGGCGGCAAGCCTCCTCGTTCACCTCAATCCATTCGCTGTGCATGTGATGTTGGGTAATATCATCGGCGCGCACCGGCTGGAAGGTGCCGGCCCCCACATGCAGCGTAACGAAAGCGCTTTCGATGCCTTTTTTCTTCAACGCATCGAGCAGCGGTTGATCGAAATGCAGCCCTGCGGTGGGAGCGGCCACGGCGCCATCGCGTCGCGCATAGACGGTCTGGTATCGCTTGCGGTCGCTGAGCTCATCTTCACGGGTAATATAAGGCGGCAACGGCATGTGGCCGTGGCGCTCCAGCAGGTCGATCAATGGCGTCTCACCCAAAAAGCGCAGCTCGAAAAGAGCGTCTTGACGACCTTCCACGACGGCACGGATATCGCCTTCGAAAATCAGCTCGGTCCCCGGCTTGGGCGACTTGCTCGAGCGGATATGCGCAAGCCCTCGATGAGCATCCAGCGGGCGTTCAAGCAACATCTCCACCTTGCCGCCACTGGCCTTGTGGCCGTGCAGGCGCGCGGGGATCACGCGGGTGTCGTTGAACACCAGCAAGTCGCCCGGCGCCAGCAATTCCAGTAGGTCGGGAAAGCGCCGATGGGCCAGCTCGCCTGAAGGACCGTCCACACACAAAAGGCGGCAGTCACTGCGGCTCTCAGAGGGATAGCGGGCAATCAGCTCCTCGGGAAGCGGGTAATCGAAATCGGCACGCTGCATGAAAAAAGGGACTCTTGGAATGAATCGGGCGGCATAGGATAGCGATTAACATCGCCAAAGTCAGCATTTGTGATTGACCTCTCCGGCTGCCTACGTATAATACGCAACCGTTGCCGGTGTGGCGGAATTGGTAGACGCAGCGGATTCAAAATCCGCCGCTGGAAACAGTGTGTCGGTTCGAGTCCGACCACCGGCACCAATATTTCAAAATCAGACGCTTATGCGTCTTTTTTTGTGTCTGAAATTTGTGCTTTCCCTCCTGAATATCTAAATTTGTCTATTTTTTGTCCACCTCGATTATTGGTGTGTACCTAATCGCGTCGGCTAAATGGTCGGGAGGCGGGCAGTGGACGTTGATTTAAGCCCCAGTGCTGTTAGGAGCGGGGCCTAGCGGTGGCAGCAGCGTTCAGGTCGCCATGCTCTAACGCTTTTAAATCGTGTTCCAAGAGCAACCAAGGGCGGTTGGAGTACCGACCTGGATCAAATGCCGGCTGTAAATAGGGCGACGTTAACCAGGCGACGGCGGCCAACCTTGATAATGCTGCAAGAAATATGTAAACAGTGGCCAAAATACACACTTTGGCTAATGACAGATCAGACAGATGAATCGTGTGGCCAAGTAAGCCCTGAGATTGAAAGGGCATGCCGTACGTTGAAGAAAACAGGGACGGATACCAACTAGCCCAACGGGTTGTGGATAAATGGTTCCAGGGAGGAAGGCGTTGTGGATAAAGGGAGAAAGGAGTAATGGGTCCAGAAGATGCGATGAAAGAAATATTTCATCAGGCTATAAAGATGACCATCCTGTTTGGCGGGGTGGCCATTTTGTATATATGGCTTGAAGCCAAGTTATTGATAAAGTGGAAAAACAAAAGGATGAAAAGGAAATAGAAATGGATCAATCATTAAATAGAGCTTGGGAAGAATTAGAAAGAGGGCTTCAGCAAGCAATTTATTATGAGTTAATTAAAGATTTAATTTTGTTAGCGGCATTGTGCATTTTTTATGGTTCTTATGTGTGTATGTCATTAATTATAAAAGACTTGTTGATGAAAGCGTGAGGCTTAAAAAGTCTCAGAAACAATATGCCACGGTTAAAGCTGAGCGTGAAAGGCTAGAAATAAAAAGGCTAAAACTGGAATATGGATTTAGTGAAGAAATTGAGAAGTTGGCAGGTTTTTAGAAGAATTTTTTAACGGTAAAGAAAAATAATTGTTTTAAGAATTAGATTGTAAAATGGCCATCTTTTTAGTGGAATGGCTATTTTTTTATTAAATATAAGTTGAAGTTAGCTATTAAATTCCAAGGCAACATGACCTGGTTTAGAACGCGGGCGAGCTGGCCCAACCACAATACGCACCTCACGACCAAGGCGGGCTAGGCAATCAAGCATTTTAGTTTCACTGATGCCTCGAAACTGACCTTTGAGCAACGCTGAAACTTTTGGCTGGGGTAAGCCGGTCAATTCAGCCACTTTGACCTGGGTAAGGCGGCGACGCTTGATGACCTCACCGATCTTGGCGGCAAGCTGTGCCTTGATCAGCATTTCATCAGCATCAGGGCTGTGAATATCTTCGTAGACGTTGCCGGTACTTTCTTCAATGATCATCAGGTTTCCCCTTGGTGTGTTCTTCCGCCGCTTTTAACCGTTCTCGGATTTTCTGTATATCGGGTTTGGGTGTGGCGATACCACTGGATGACTTCTTTTGAAAGCAATGCAATACATATACCGCTTCCTGAATGCGAACCGTGTAAACAGCACGGTAGGTGTCACCTTGGTAATCTTCCATGACCTCAAGAACACCAGCCGAACCAAAGCCCTTGAGTGGTTTTGCTTGTGAGTGCTTGGAGCCGGCCTGAGCCAGATGGAGTGCAAACCCGAAAACGTCCTTCACATCCTCGGGCATGGCTTGGAGGTCTTTTTTTGAGCTAGCTACCCATCGCAAGGGTCTTGGTGGTGTGGTATCCATAGGGTAAAATATACCTATTTGGTAATAATTGCAAGGTGGGTGAAGTGTCCACATTGCCTCATCAGAGAGCCGGTTCTTTGCGTGACTAAGCATTTAGTGGAGTGGCCAAAAACCGACTCGATAGGTGGGTGTAGTGGAGTGGGAGGGGTTACGAAACAGCTTGTAGTGGGTGCTCGGCGAGAGCCTTAGATTCACGGTACTCCCACGCCTCAGCTGCCATGGTCCAATGTACTTCGTGCTGCTCTTCTTCTATAAGTTTGCGTACGGCAACGAGAGGAACATTGAAGAATTCTTTGCGAGGATTGATGCGGTTGACCTGGTGCTCAGCGAATTGATGGTGTAGTTCGCGTTCCAATGCTGGGGCATCCTCTGAATAAATCATCGCATGCACGTCGAAAGAGAAGGGAACGCTGGCATCTCCTAGCTCTTTTACTCGATCCAAGGGCTCGAGTCGGCGCGTCATGCCGATCTTGAGTACGTTCTCACCGAACGAACCGATGTTGGAAATAATATACACATGCCCACGCTTGGTTTGCTGTGCCATGGAAAGAGCACGCTGGCCGCGGGCTTCGGCCTCATTCAGCTGCAGTTCTAATTCGGCTAGGCGAGTCTGGTACTCGGCACGCTCTGCTTCGCTTGCGCTTTCCAGTTGTTTGCGCGCTTCCTCCATGGCTTTGGCCAGTATGCGCTCTTCCTTTTCGACTTCCTTTCGAGCCTTTTCAATATCACGGCGGGCCTTCTCTTCTTCGCGCATCTGCTCGCGGATCTCACGCTGCTCCTCCTGCTCTTGCTTTCGCAACTCCATGGTGGCTACTGCCCACTTCAGCTCTTCCAGACGAGCCTGTAAATACAGGTCGGTAATGCGAGCGTCTTTGAATGGCTTGCCATTGTGGTTTACCACGGCGAAGGCGTCTAAGATCGCCTGATTTAGCTTGCCATAGTTGTCGTGCTTGATCTTGGATAGGATGGAATCGACCTTACCGTTGAAGGCATCGACGGCAAAGTGAATGGCATACTCGCGCCGCACTTGTTCCTTGTAGTCGCAGTCACCAGCGCGACCATTCTTGGCCATTTCACGGCTGTGTGCGCGCGCCTGCTTAAGCTTCTCGCCGGCATCTTTGTAGGAGAAGTCTTCGGCCAAATCATCGAGCAGGCTAGCATTGGGCACGATGTAGTCGTCGTGATACCCCTCAATGATGTTACGCATTGCCTTGGCAGTCCGCTCGTAGTGCTTGGCATCCTCGACCGCCTTCAGCGCGTTGCCGGCGGTTTCCTCGGCTTGGCGGCGGGCATCCTCGATGATATGGCGGGCCTGCTCGTCTGCTCGAGCGATGACGGCATCGGCTTTTTCCCTAGCATCTTTGCCCTGAGCACGCCCCTCGCTGAGGATTCGTTGCTTCTCTTGCTCGGCTTCTTGCCGCAACCTAGTGGCAGCCTGCTCGGCTTGGCGTTCGCGTTCGACGGCATGTTGCCGAGTCTGGAGGGCAGCTTCTTCGGCCTGGCTGACCAGTTCCTGTGCATGCCTACTCGTGTCGTGAATTCCTTCGTACTGCCATAGGTGCTCGACAGACTTTTTTATCTGATTAATTTTTTGGTCCTTGCGTTTAGACTTTTGCCTGTAGACCAGGGCTGCGATCCAGCCGGTCAATATAAGGCCAAGCACCACTAACAGGACGATAATGCCTTCAGTCATAGTGTTCCCCCTTTAGTTTTTCTTAGGTATTACATTGCTCAGCTTGCCATAGCAGGGGACGACGCTATATAGGGCCATATAGTAATTACCCCACAAAAAACCGCCTCGATGGTGAACTGCACCCGAAAGCCTTGGTTGTGTCATCGATCTCCTCGAGGTCGACAAGCTTTCCAAAAGTCTGCATTACAAAGCACGATCTTGGAGCCTGGCCTCGGGTGGAAATGGGCTGAATGCCCTGGCTTGCTGTTCAAAATCGAGCACAAACGGTAAGGCTAGCTGGCGTTAGCTGCGGCTAAGTCACTGAGGCATCCTCTACTCCAGAATGTGGCCTGTTCGGACTTCAAAGCTTCTGAGATGTCAGGGCTCTTGAGCGGCCCAAAGATACTCACAGAGATACGCCTTGAGTCGGAAGGGAGATTTTCAAAGCCAACCTGCTTGCGCTTTAGTCGTAGGTTTTTGCCTCGGGAATATTGGTAATACCATAATTTCCTCAATATCCATGCGGATTTAGGCAGCTCGATAAATTGGTCTTACCATTGACTGACGTGGGTTGCGTTGAATGTTTCGATTGGTCAATTTGAGGCTTTTCGTTAACTTTGAGTGTGGAAGCGTTTTCCAGTGCTCATGAAATTTCTATCAGCCCGGCATGAAGATACGCTTCATCGTGCGACGCTCCAAAGGGGGGTAAGCGCACATCCCGATGGTCTACGGACGATAACAACAAGATTCAGCCGCCACTTGCTATCTATTGTATCGAGGGCGTGCTTTTCCATTAGGAGTCTCTGTCATGCCAAACGACAAGAAACCGTCAGACATTTCCGTTAATAACACCACAAACCCTCTCGACGCGCTCAAGACCCCCAGCCGACGTAATTTCCTCAAGACCGCGGCTATCGGCTCCGCTGCTGCAGTTGCCGCGCCCTGGATTGGCAATGTTCAGGCGCAGGAAGGGATTCGGATTCGAATGCAGTCTTCCTGGCAGCCAGGCACCACGGGGTATCAAATATTCGAGAAGTGGGCGGCCGGTGTTGCCGAAGCCACGGGTGGCGAAGTGCGTATAGAGCCGTTTCCCGCTGGGGCCGTGGCCGGCGCCTTCGAGGTGGCCGATGCGGTGCGTAACGGCGTGATCGATGGTCAGAACTGGTTCACCGTCTACTGGCCCGGCAAGATGCCGGCTGGCGTATTCCTGACCGCCTACCCGATGGGTCTCTCCGTGCCCCACCAGTGGGACATGATGTTTGGCGCCTACGGTGGTTTCGGCATCGCCAAGGATCTCTACCGCAAGCAGGGCCAGGAACTGCTCGGTTATGTCCACCATGACATGAACCTGATCCACTCCAAGAAACCGCTGCGCAGCTTTGATGATTTCGAAGGCATCAAGTTGCGCATGCCGGGGGGCATTGTGGCCGAGACGTTTGCCGCCATAGGGGCGCGTACCACCCTGCTGCCAGGTTCCGAGGTCTATCCCGCATTGGAGAAAGGCACCATCGATGCCGCCGATTACGTCGGCGCTGCGGTGAACTACGAACTGGGTTTCTGGCAAGTGGCCGACTACATCATCATGGGGCCGCCTTCGACACCTTGCCTGCACCAGGCCGTCGATCTCATGGACATTTCTGTCAACCGTCGCACCTTTGAGCGGATGTCGCCTCAAACCCAGGATCTGATGCATGACCTAGTGGCTGCTTACTCGCGTGAACATTACGCCGCCATTCAAAAGGCCAACGCTGAAGCATGGCCCAAATACCGTGAGAAAGGCGTGGAGATCATTCACCTCTCGGAAGAGGATGCCACTCGCTTCCGCGAAGCGGCTATTCCCTTATGGTTCAAATGGGCCAACAAGGACCCCGATGCCGCCCGGCTTTTCAAAGCCCATCTGGATACCATGATGGACCCAGCGGTAGGCTTGATAACAGAAGAGGACATCAAGGGTTACCAGTTGAACATCTGACCTGCCGAGAGCTTATGCCGGAACCCATGAATGTTGCCATCTGCGGGTGGCAACGTTTGTGTCTAACCCGACCCAATCGAGCATCCCCTCGGTTCGTTGATCCGTGGTTATTGCCAACAGGCGATGGCCTCTCGGAGGAGTGTCCATGAATCTTGAGATCAATTTCGTCTTGCCGCATTGGCTCTACTGGTCGGTGCTGATATTTCTTCCTTTGGTGGTGATGTTTTTCGTCGAGCGAAGTTTTCGCCGCGGAGAAACCGTCAGCGGAGGTGATACGGCTGAAGTTCCGCAAACCGATACCGGCTACAAGGTGCCGGGTAATTTTTTCACTACCGGAATTGACGGTATTTCCGGGTTCTTCGGGCGCTACGTCGCTTATTGGTCATTGATTGCCCCCTTTGTCTTCGCTTATGAAGTGTTGATGCGCTATGCGTTCAACTCTCCGACTAATTGGGCACATGAGTCGATGACATTGATGTTCGGCATGCAGTACCTGCTGGCGGGGGCCTTTGCCCTGCGCGAAGGTGGTCATGTGCGAGTGGACATCCTCTACAGCCGGGCCAAGCCATTGAACAAAGTGGCACTCGACTTGCTGACCTCGGTGTTCTTTTTTATCTTCACGATTGCCTTGTTGACGACGGGTTGGAAGTTTTTCTCTCAGTCGGTCAGTGATGCCTACTTCTTTGGGACGAGCTATTCCAGTGAAGTGTCTTTTACCGAATGGGCCGTGCAGTACTATCCAGTGAAATTCATGCTGTTCTTTGGGGGCTTGTTGCTGTTGCTCCAAGGCATCGCGCAATTGATCCGTGATATTCAGGCCTTTTTTCATCATCGCAAGCGCCACGAGGGCAGCCAGACCTTTGCCAATGTCTTGGTGATCAGTGGGGTGATCATTGCCGCCTGGGCGTTGTTCGAAATGGTCAATATTGCCGTTACCGACTATGAAAGCTTGGCGCTGAGCCTGGAAAACAGCCTCTCTAACGTAGGCATCGGCGGTTTGACGTTGGTGATGTTCGGCACGCTGATGGTGGTGCTGGTGGCCGGGCTGCCTTTGGCCTTCGTCACCGGCGGCCTGGGGGTGTGCTTTCTGTATCTGGTGGGTGACCAGGCCATGCTTAACCTGATGCCGTCGCGCATCTTTCCCATGATGACCAACTATCAGTTATCGGCGATTCCTTTGTTCATCTTCATGGCCACGGTGCTGGAAAAGGCCGGCATCATCGAAGAGCTGTTCGATGTGGTCTACAAATGGATGGGGGGGCTCAAGGCGGGTCTGGCGATTGCCACCATCGTCGCTTCCACGCTGCTGGCGGCGATGGTCGGGGTGATCGGCGCTGCCGTGGTGACCATGGGGTTGATCGCGCTTCCGGCGATGCTCAAACGTCATTACGACCCGGAAATCGCGATCGGCTCGATCATGGCGGGGGGTACCTTGGGGATTTTGATTCCACCTTCCATTCTGGCCATCATCTATGGCGTTATCGCCCAGCAATCGGTGGGTGAACTTTACCTGGGCTCGCTGATTCCCGGCCTGATGCTGGCGGGCATGTATGGTTTCTATGTGTGGATGCGTGGCACCTTGAACCCGAAACTGGCTCCGCCCATGCCGGTCGAGGATCGGGTGAGCATGACCGAAAAGCTGCGTCTGCTGCGCAACATGCTGGCGCCGATCATTCTGGTGATGTTGGTGTTAGGGATCATCTTTACCGGGATTGCTACCCCGGTGGAAGCGGCGGGCATCGGTACCTTCGGTGCGCTGGTGGTAGCGGCGATGCACAAGCGTCTCACCTGGCCTAACCTGCATGCCGCTTGCATGACTACCCTGGTGGCCACGGCCATGGTGATGTGGATTATTTTCGGGGCGAGCATCTTCGTGGGCTTTTACATCTTGCAGGGCGGCCAGACATTCGTTCAGGAGCTGATCTCCGGCGCGGGCCTGAGTCCCTACATGGTGCTGGCGTTGATGATGGTGCTGTTGGTGGCGCTGGGCATGTTCCTCGATTGGGTGGGTATCCTGCTGTTGGCGGTGCCTATCTTCGTCCCACTGATCCAGGGGTTGAACTTCGATGGCCTGTTCGGGATGCCGGGCGTGGAGCCGATGAATGTGTCGCTGTGGTTCGGTGTCATTTATCTGGTCAACATGCAGATGTCATTTCTCAGCCCACCATTCGGCTATGCGCTTTTCTATATCAAGGGGGTATGCCCGCCGCACATCACCATGGCGCAGATTTTCCGTTCTTCTTTTCCCTTCCTGGGCATTCAGGCACTGGGGCTATTCTTGGTAATTGTATTCCCCAGCCTGGTCACGTGGTTGCCTAATCTCGTGTATCGCTGATCCATCCTGTCCACTGTGAAAAACGCCCGTTTTGCGGGCGTTTTGGTTGTTCATCGAGACAAAGAATGTTTGGTTCAAAGGACTTTTAGTGACGTTAATTAAAGGTTTGTTGGCTAAACACTGAGAAGGTGCGAGCAGGCGTATAGTCAAAGATTCCTGCCGCCAGGATGGAAAGACCATGCTTCCGCTTGAACTGCGCAGCTGCAATCTCGACCACGAACATGTCGCCCATAGCCATGACCACCATCAGTTGATTCTTGCCACCAGCGGCGTGACCGAACTCGCCTTGGAGGGGCGGGGCGGTGGCCAGGTGACGTCTCGGCGGGGCTGTTTGATTCCCTGTTCACGCGCGCATGAATACCAGGGTGACGGCAGCAATTGCACCCTTGTGCTCGACATTCCTGTGACAGGGTTGACGCCACTGGATAAAAACACTGATATCGAGAGACTGTTCGATACCCCGCGATTTTTTAATGTGCCCCCCGCTCTCAATCAATTGGCCCACAGCTTGGCTTACCAGCTGGAGCAGTGCCCAGCGTTGCAAAATGAAATTGCCATGCTGTTGCTGCGCGCGTTGGAGGTGTATTTGCAAGACTCGCCCGCTGGCTCTCAACCGGCAGGTACACGCTGTGTCACGCAACGTTTGGACATGGGGCGGCTGAACGCCTGGTTGGACCAGCATTTGGCTGATGAGGTGCGGGTTGAACAGTTAGCCGGGTTATGTGCCCTCAGCCCCGGCCATTTTCATGTCTGCTTTCGCGACATGGTTGGCATGACACCGCTCGCCTATGTGCAGCGCCGACGGCTGGAGCATGCGCGTACCCTTGTTCAGAAACGCTCGTTGAGTCTTGGGCATGTTGCCGCCCTGGTAGGCTTTCGCGACCAAGGCAGTTTCTCGCGGGCGTACAGACGTTACTTTGACGTTTCCCCTTCCCGTGACCGCCAATCGCCCCTCGTAATATGATTTTTGGGCAAATTTTTCGAAGCTTCGGGCAAGCGTAGTTCTTTACATCGGTCTAGTCTTTAAAGATCACTTCTGTGTTTTTTTGACTTGCGAGACCGACAATGAGCATTAGCTACCACGACAGCAATTCCCGTATGAGCCAAGCGACCATTCACAAGGGAACCCTGTATCTGGCAGGCCAGGTGCCGACGGATACCGGTGCCGATATGCATGGCCAGACCGAGCAGGTGCTGGCGCGTATCGATGAGTTGCTGGCCAAGGCGGGAACCTCCAAAGATCAGCTGCTTTCCGCCCAGATCTGGGTAACCAGCATGGATGAGTTCGCCGAGATGAACAGAGCTTGGGATGCCTGGGTAGCGCCCGGCCGGCCGCCGGTGCGTGCCGCCGTGGAAGCGAAACTCGCCAAGCCAGAATGGAAAGTGGAAATCATGGTAATAGCCGCGCTGCCGGAGGCGTGACATGCGAGTCGTCTCCGCTGATGAAGTCGCCCAATGCCTCGAGTGGCAAGGCCTGATAGAGCGCCTGGCGCTCACCTTTGCCCAGGGTGTCGAGTCGCCGCCACGCCATCATCACGCCATGCATCGCCCGGATGGCGAAGCCACCATGCTGTTGATGCCGGCTTGGGAAAAGGCCGGTTACATCGGCGTGAAGGTGGTCAACGTCTTTCCGCAGAATGCAGATCACGGCATCCCGGCGATTTCCGGTCTGTATTTACTCAGCGAAGGCGCCCACGGCCAACCGTTGGCCTGTATCGATGGCAGTGAACTGACCCGTCGCCGAACGGCGGCAGCCTCGGCCCTGGCGGCGCGTGAACTGGCTCGCGAAGATGCTTCGACGCTGCTCGTCGTGGGTACCGGTAAGCTGGCGCCCATGGTGATTGAAGCCCACGCCAGTGTGCGACCTATCAAGCGCGTGCTGGTGTGGGGGCGTAATCCCGACAAAGCCGCCGCGATTGCCGAGATTTATGCTGACCGCTTCGATACCGCCGTAGCTGGAAATCTGGGAGCCGCGGTGGCCCAGGCAGACATCGTCAGCTGCGTGACGCTCTCCACTCAGCCGCTGATCAAGGGGGAGTGGCTCACGCCGGGTACTCATCTGGATTTGATCGGTGCGTTTCGCCCGCAAATGCGCGAAACCGATGCGCAATGCTTGCGCCGCGCCGAGGTGTTTGTGGATACCTATGCCGGTGCCAAGGGGGAAGCGGGCGATATCCTGCAAGCCATCGAGGAAGGGACTTTCCGTTTCGACCAGATTCAAGCGGAACTGGCAGAAGTGCTTAAAGGCGAAAAGGCCGGTCGCTCGTCGGCCGACACCATCACGTTATTCAAGTCAGTAGGGGCGTCGCTGGAGGATCTAGCTGCCGCCATTGAAGTGTGGGAGGCGCTACCCGACGCTCATTAAGGGAGAGCGATCTCTTGAGCCAAGTGCCTTCCTGAAGGGTAATAACGCAAGTTCGACTCCACGTAGAATGAGGTGTGTTATGACAACAACAAAACGTTTACCACTCATCGCAGCAATGGCAACCTTGCCCTTGGCGATCGCCAGTACCCATGTCCAGGCACAATCCACGGAAATGGCTATCGCCACCATCCTGCCCGAGAACATGAGTAATAACGAAGTCTACCCGGCCTTGATGCACTTCAAGAATCTGGTCGAGATGCGTACCAACGGTGAAGTGGAAGTGAACATCTTCGGTAGTAGTCAGCTTGGCTCCGAGGTGGAAACCGCTTCCGAGGTGCAGGCTGGGCGCTCCCTGCAATCGACAATCATCACGACCGGTGCCATGTCGTCGTTTTACGATGATTATCAGCTAATGACGGCCCCTTTCCTGTTCGACAACTGGCGCCAGGCCTGGACGTTCTTTGATAGTGAATGGTTTGCCGACTTCATGTCCGGCACCATCGACGAAGCCGACATGCGTTATCTGGGCACCTTCGATGACGGCGGTGGCTTCGTGGCCTTCACCAACAACGAGCGACTGATCGAGACGGTGGAAGATCTTGAGGGGTTGAACATCCGCACCGAGGAAAACCCCGGCCATGTGGCGATCATGAAGGCGCTGGGCGCTTCGGCGACACCGCTGCCCTGGGGTGAGGTAATTACCGCCCTGGAAACCGGCCTGGCCGACGGTCAGTTCAACGCCCCGGTGCTCAACACTACCTTCAACTTCGATGAGGTAACCGATTACACCACTCTGACGGGGCACGTTTACAACAGCGCCGCCTGGCTGGTCAGCGAGGACTGGTTCCAGGGGCTGACCGAAGAGCAGCAAGAAGCGATTCTTACCTCAGCGAGGGAAGCCGTCGCGATCGGTCACGGCATGTCAGGCGCTCTGGCCACTGCCAGCTGGCAAGAGTCCTGTGAACGCTTCGAGGAGTGCTACATCATGCCTACCGAGGAGCGTCAGCGCATGGCCGATATCGCACGTCCGGAATGGCGGGACTGGATCGTCAATGACTTCGGTATCGAAGCTGACAAGGTCGATGCCTTCCTCGAGGAAGTGGCGCGTGTCGGTGAGCAAGTGAGCGAATCGGATGTGTCCATTTACGGCCGCTGAGGATTGATATCGATCCGCTACCCATCGACCGACCGACCGACCGGGCCTTCCGGCCGGTCGATGTCGCCTGTGAGGTTATCTGATGCATTTACTTCAGCCACTTCGCCGCCTGAGCGATGCAGTCAATCAGGCGGCCATCGTGATGTGTGTGGGCTGCGTGCTGATCATGCTGGGCATCTCCTTTACGGCTTTCCTGTACAAGCTGGCAACCGGCAGTACCTTGAGCTGGACCTACTCACTGGCACGGCTTTTCCTGCCCTGGATTGGATTTCTCTCCATGACGATCTCGCTGCGCTATGGCGAGCATGTGGCCATGACCCTGCTGGTGCGTAGCTTGCCACGGGTACTGCTTAAGGCGGCGGCGGGGGCCTGTCTGGCGGTGATTGCGTTATTCGCATTGATGTTGGTGTGGTATGGCTGGAGCTACTTCCAGGGTGCCACACAGGTCTACATGGTATCCGACCAGATTCAGATTCCCAGCAAGTTCACGGCTATCGTGATCCCGCTTTCCGGGGTGATCATCCTGTTACATCTGGTGCAGGGGTTCGATCTGCTGGAGCATTTCATCGATGACGAGACGCAACTCGATGAACTGATCAAGGCCAATGAAGGGGAGAAACGCTCATGATGCCGGCAATGGTGGCCTTTGTGGTGTTGTTATTGATCGGCGCACCCGTAGCTGTGGTCATGGCTATGTCCGGTCTGGCGGGTGGGTTTGCGATGGGTGGGGAGCGCATGCTGGGCATCATCGCTGATCGCATGTTTGCCGGTGTTTCGGGCTTTCTGCTCATCGCCGTGCCTTATTTCATCTTCACTGCCGAACTGATGAACCAGGGCGGGCTAACTCATAAGCTGATCGACTTCAATAATGCATTGTTCGGGCGGGTCCGCGGGGCGCTTTCCCATGTCAATGTCTCGGTGTCGGTGTTCTTCGCCGGCCTGACCGGCGCGGCGATTACCGATACCGTCGCCATCGGCAAGATCATGATTCCGGAGATGAAAAAACAGGGATACGACGCTGAGTATGCCGCGGCGATTACCGCCTGTTCATCGATAATCGGCCCCATCATTCCGCCAAGCGTGGTGATGGTGGTATATGCCACCCTGTTGCGCGATATTTCGGTGATCGACCTGTTCGCCGGCGGTATTATTCCCGGGTTATTGATGGCGGGCGCCTTGCTGGGCGTGAGCTTTTTCCTGGCCTGGAAACGCGGTTACCCCAAGCAGGCGCCGACACCCTTTAAGGTGGCGGTGATGTCGTTCGTGCTGGCGCTGCCCGCCATGATCGTGCCGTTGATCATTCTGGGCGGTATCCTGTCGGGCCTTACCACCATTACCGAAGCCTCGGGATTCGCCGCCGTCTACACCATCGTTATCGGTGTAGTGTTTTACCGCAACCTTACTTGGCGCAAGATATGGGATTCGTTAGTGGTGACCGTGCGTTTCTCGGGTGTGGTGTTCTTCCTGCTGGCGACCTCGGCAGTACTAGGCTGGTTCGTGACGCGTTCGGGTATCGCTCGGGATGCGTCGGGGCTCATCACCACCTTTAGTGATTCGGCTTTTCTGCAGTTGATGATGGTCTGCCTATTACTACTGCTGATCGGCACAGTGATGGATGTGCTCCCAGCGCTGGTGGTGGTGGCACCGGTACTGGTGCCGGCGATGATTCAGTTGGGGTTTGACCCCCTGCACTTCGCCATCCTGATGATCGTGGTGCTCAATATCTCTAATGTGACGCCACCGGTAGGCATGACATTGATGACGGCTGCACGTATTGCCGAGGTGCCCTATGAGCGGGCCATCATCGCTTCACTGCCATTTTATGTGGCCTTTATCGGGGTTATCTTGTTATTGGCGGCTTTTCCGGCCCTGTCGACCTGGATACCGTCGCTGCTAGGGTAGCGCCTCACTGTAAGGACATTATTCGATGAAGCTGTTTTACCATCCTGACCAGGAATATCACGCACCGCCCACCTTCTTGCTGCGTGGCCAACCGGTGCCTTCCCCGGAAGGGCCGCAACGCGCGGTACTGTTGTCTGAGGGTCTGGCCGAGGTTGGGTTATCGCTTACCGCGCCGACACAGATCGATAGTCCGCTGTTGCGCAGGCGGCTGGAATGTATCCATACACCGCGTTATCTCACTTTCCTGGAAACCATCCATGCGCGCTGGCAGGCATTGCCACAAGCCTCGGAAATGGTAATGCCCAACGTGCATCCTTGCGGAGGCGGATGGCATTACCCCGACCATCCTATCGGCCAGGCAGGTTGGCACCTGCATGACATGGCCTGTCCGATCAGTGCCGGAAGCTTCAAGGGTATTCTAGCCAGTGCGGCCAGTGCCCAGGCCGCGGCGGAGGCGGTGCTGAGCGGTGACCGCCACGCTTATGCGTTGTGCCGCCCGCCGGGTCATCATGCCGGGCCGGACCGCGCTGGCGGCTTCTGTTTCGTGAACAACTCGGCACTGGCGGCCACGGTGCTGCGCGAACGTTTTGAGCGCGTGGCGATTGTCGATGTGGATCTGCATCACGGCAACGGCACTCAGGACATCTTCTATGCCCGTGGCGATGTATGGACGGGCTCGCTACACGCCGACCCGGCACAGTTCTATCCATTCTTCTGGGGCGGGGCGGCAGAAATCGGTAGCGGCGAAGGCGACGGAAGCAATCTCAACTTTCCGTTACCCTTGGGCAGCGACGGTGCGCTGTTTCTAGCCACTCTGGAAACGCTGCTGGAAGCATTGGCGGCCTATCGCCCCGAGGCGGTGGTGGTGGCCCTGGGCCTGGACGCTCACAAGGATGACCCTCTGGCCGGTTTTGTTCTGGAAACCGAGGCCTTTTTCCAGATCGGCCAACGTCTGGCGGCCCTGGACCTGCCCATGGTATTGGTCCAGGAAGGCGGCTATCCAACCGAACATCTGAGCGCCAACCTGGCGGCCTTCATGCGTGGGTTTCAGCAAGGCACCGCTGCGCTTTGATACTCCCCTCTTTTGTATGAAAGATTGTGGGTTTCCAACGTCATCCCTTCGTATGCAATGGCTGGCGCCGTCGCCATAGGGCGATTCCCACGGCGAGCACTATCCAGGCAAGTAGGGCGGCCAGAACATCATCCAACACGATTCCCAGTCCTCCGCCGATGGCCTCGAGGTGGCTGATGGGTGGGGGCTTGGTGGTGTCGAATAATCTATACAAAGCGAACGCCACCCCCATCATCCAGGGGGATCGAGCCGCCGCGAGGCCTAGCGTGACTAATGGGAAAGCCAGGAACTCATCGGCAACGATCTGCGAGGCATCGCCACCACCAAGCCACTGCGATGCCCAGTGGCAGAGCGGTACTCCAACGATCAGCAGCAGGACTATGATGGTGGCCTGCTTCGTCAGTGGGTGGCCGAGCAGCCACCAGGCCAGGGGAATGCCGAGCAGCGAACCAACGGTTCCCGGCGCCCAGGGAAGCCAACCCAGCCCGAACCCCGCGGCGAGAAACAAGACCATGCTTTCTACCATCAGCGTTTAACCTCCGCTGCATAACGCTTTGACTCTTCTGTATTTGACGCTTCTGCAATAGGGATCATCTGAAAATCTTCCGCCTCTGTGCCTCTGTAGAGGAGCGACCATACACCAAGGATTTTTTTATTTCAGGGCGTTTTCAAGTATCGCCAGGCGCTCCGCGTCTTCCACCGCCGTGATGCGCAGAGCAGCAGCCAGCGATCCTTGGGCAAATCGGCGCGCAGGCGGCGAATATCTACCTGTCGGGCATGTTGCGGGTGCCCTGTATGCCCTTGAGGCGTCGTCGGAGGGCGGCCTTGCCCATCATGTGGGCACTGACCGGGGCAGTGGCAAACAGGAAGATTGTCACCAGGGCTTCCTGGACGGAGACGCCATCCTGCTGATGGCTGAAGTAGAGCAGCGAGCCGATCAGGGTGCAGCCGACGCCTAGGGTGCTGGCCTTGGTGGGGCCGTGGAGCCGGGTATAGAAGTCGGGTAGCTTGGCCAGTCCCCAAGAGCCAATCAGCGCCACCAAGGCACCGAATAGCAGGAAGGCGACAATGACAAGCTCCAGGTACCACGGCATGTCGATGCTGGTCATTCGATCACATCCCCCCGCAGCAGGTACTTGCTCATGGCCACGGTGCTGATGAAGCCCATCAGGGCGATCAGCAAGGCCAGTTCGAACAGCATGCCGAGCCCCATCCAGATGTCGGACAGTACGATCAAGGCGATGCTGTTGATCATCAGGGTGTCCAGCGCAAGGATCCGGTCGACAATGTCGGGACCGATGGCCAGTCGGTAGAGGTTGAGCAGAGCGGCGATGGCGAAAAGTGCCATGGCCACCGGTATGACGGCAGCAATCATCGGAAGATCTCCTCGAGTGGTTTCTCGTAGCGTTCACGAATGTCAGCAACCATCCCGGCTTCGTTCTCCAAGTGCAGGGCGTGGACCAGCAGGGTGTTGGCCTCGGCGTCGTAGTGGATCGAAACGGTTCCGGGGGTCAGCGAGATGGTGCTGGCCAGGATGGTGATGGCGAAGTCGTCATCCAGGGCAAGCGGGTAGCTGAAGAAACCCGGTTTCAGGTATCGGGCGGGGCGCAAAATGCGCAGGGCCACCACCAGATTCGAGCGCAGAATGTCCACCAACAGCACCAGGAGATAGCGCACCAGCGGCAGGGGGCGCTTGATCTTCGCCTCCTCGGGCCAGAAGCCGTGGGTCACGAAGGGAATGGCCACGCCCAGGGCCAGCCCCAGCAGGGCGTGAGCCGCGCTGAATTCGTTGACCATCAGCAACCACAGTAGCGCCAGGAACAGCGAGAACAGCGGGCGCGGCAGCCAGTATTGCCAGCGTCGGTAAGCAAGATTCATGGCGAGATTTCCTCCAGTGAGATGCCGACCTCTGGCAGCACGGCGGCGATATAGCCGCCTGGTGCGCGAAGCTGCTCAGCGGTCAGCTCGAGATAGCCCATCACCGGGTCGCCGAAGATGGCCAGCAGACCGTTGAGACCGACCATGATGGACACCAGTGTCAGGGGGCCGCGCTCAAGCGGGTAGGGCTTGGCCATGTCGCCGGGGCGCCAGAACCAGCTGCTGCCGGTGCGGCTGGCGGCGATAATCACCAGCAGCGCCGAGGCTAGCAGCACCCCCCATAGCCACAGCCCCTGGGCCGACTCGAGGCTGGCCTGGAGTATCCACGCCTTGCTGACGAAGCCAGCGAAGGGCGGCAGGCCCGCCATGGCGATGGCGGAGACGAAAAACAGCGTGCCCAACACCCAGCGATGCCCGATGGGGCCGGTCGCCGAGAAGCGGTCGTAACCGGTCTCGCGCTGCTGGCCCAGCAGGTCGGCTAGAAGGAAGAAGACCGCGGCCATGAGGGTGCTGTGAATCAGGTAAAACAGGGCAGCGCCGAGGCTGGCTGCGGTGCCGAGGCTAATGGTGGCCAGCAGGGTGCCCACCGAGAGAATCACCAGGTAGGCGGTCAGGGTGCGCAGGCTGTCCGAGCCCAGCACCCCGATGCCGCCCAATGCCAGGGTCAGCAGCGCCAGCGGCCACAGCCAGCCCCAGGCGGTCGCGGCAACCGGGGACTCGCCCAGCGCAAAGACCAGCAGGAAGATGCGCAAGATGGCATAGATGCCCACCTTGGTCATGATGGCAAAGAGCGCGGCCACCGGGGCGCTGGCGGCCGAGTAGGCGCGGGGCAGCCAGAACAGCAGCGGCAGGATGGCGGCCTTGATGCCAAAAACTACCAGCAGGATTAGGCTAGCGGCGGCGAGCAGCGGCGCATCTTCCGGCGGAGCCTCTGCCACCCTCAAGGCCAGGTCCGCCATGTTGAGGGTGCCGGAGAGGCCGTAGAGGGTGCCCAGGGCGATCAGGAAGAGCGCGGAGCCCACCAGATTGATGATTACGTAGTGGAGGCCGGCACGGCTGCGGGCGCGGCCGCCACCGTGCAGCAGCAAGGCATAGGAGGCGATCAGCAGGATCTCGAAGAATACGAAGAGGTTGAACAGATCACCGGTCAGAAAAGCGCCATTGAGCCCAGCCAGTTGGAACTGGAAGAGCGCATGGAAGTGTGCTCCACGCTGGTCGGTGCCGCTGCTGGCATAGAGCAGGCAGCAGAACCCCAGCACGGCGGTCAGCGCCAGCATGATGGCGGCGAGGCGGTCAAGGACCAGCACGATACCGAAGGGCGCCGGCCAGTCGCCGGCTTGGTAGATCAGGTAGTCGCCCGAGCCGGCCGTGGACAACGCCCAGATACCCATCAGCACCAGCCAGGCGGTGCTGGCGAACCCCAGCAGGCGTTGCAGGGCGAAAGGCGCCCGATAGAACAGCAGCTGACCGGCGCCGGTCAGCAGGGGCAGCAGGATGGGCAAGATCAGGGCGTGATTCATGCGCGGTCTTCCTCAGGGTTCTCGCCGTCCACGTGGTCATTGCGTAACTCCACCGCGGCCTTGAGTGCCAGCACCACCACGAAGGCGGTCATTGCGAAGCCGATGACGATGGCAGTGAGCACCAGGGCCTGAGGCAGCGGGTCCGCCGAGCGCTGCGACAGACCGACAATGGCCGGGGCGCCAGCGACCAGGCGTCCCGAAGCGAACAGGTAGAGGTTGACTGCGTGGGAGAGCAGGGTGAGTCCCAGGATGACCGTGAAGGTGCGCGCCCGCATCAGCAGGTAGACCCCACAGGTGGTCAGCACGCCGAGCGTGAGTGCGTAGAGCAGTTCCATTAGCCGATCTCCTTGCCGGGGCCGGTCACCGTCATCAGCTTGCCGAGATTGGCCAGAATCAGCAGCGTGGCGCCGACCACGGTGGCGTAGACGCCAAGGTCGAAGAGCATGGCGGTGGCCAGTTCGAATTCACCGATCAGCGGCAGGTGAAGGTAACCGTGGGACGAAGTGAGAAAGGGAAAGCCGAACAGCCAGCTGCCCAGGCCGGTAAAGGTGGCGGTCAGCAGGCCGGCGCCGATCAGCGGCCGGAAAGGGGACAGCATGCGTTCCTGGGCCCATACCAGGCCACCGGCCATGTACTGCAGGGTCAGCGCCGCCGCGGTGATCAGCCCGGCGATGAAGCCGCCGCCGGGCAGGTTGTGGCCGCGCAGGAAGATATAGGCCGAGACCAGCAGGGCAATGGGCAGCACCAGCCGGGCCACGGTACTGAGCATGATCGGGTGCGGCTCGGCCACCCAGTGGGCGGGATTGGTCTCGACCACGCGCTCCTTGAGGTGCAGGTCGTGGGTAAAGGCAAACACTGCTACGGCGGCAATGCCCAGCACGGTAATCTCGCCCAGGGTATCGAAGCCGCGGAAGTCCACCAGGATGACGTTGACCACGTTGGTGCCCCCGCCGCCGGGGACGCTGTTGGCCAGGAAGAAGTCGGAGATCGTCTCCTGGGGACGGGTGAGGATGGCAAAGCTGAAGGCTGCCACGCCAAGGCCCATCAGCACGGCGATAGTAAGGTCACGGCCCATCCTGAAGCCGCTCGATTCCCTAGGCGAGGTTTGAGGCAGGAAGGAGAGTGCCAGCATCATGATCACCACCGCCATCACTTCCACCATCAGCTGGGTCAGGGCCAGGTCGGGCGCCGAGAAGCGGGCGAAGGTGACGGTGATGAAGAGCCCGGTGACGCCGAGCAGCAACAACGCCGGCAGGCGGCGATGGTGATGGACCGTCACGCCGATCGCCGCTAGGCACAGCAGGATGGCTGCCAGCAGGGTCAGGGGGTCGAGCGGGGAGAGCGCCACGCCGCCGTCCCAGTGGGTGACGGCGAGCAGCTCCATGCCGACCACCACCACCACAGTAGCCAAGATGAAGCTCAGGTAGCGCTGCAGGGAGCCGTTCTCGAGCTGGAAGACGCGGCGCTGGGAGAGAGCGATGGAGCGGCGCATGATCCAGTCGAAAATCTCCTTGGCATCGACCTCGGGCAGCCGCGCGTGCAGGCGGAACAGGGGGTCGCGGAAATGGTAGAAGAGCACGCCACCGGCCAGGGCGAACAGGCTCATGAGCATTGGCACGCTGCCGCCCAGTGTCGAGAAATCGTAGGAATCGACAAGCGCCTGACGCGCGGCGCTGAAGGCTGGCTGGATCAGGGCGGAATAGATGTGTTCCGGCACCAGTCCCACCAGCAGCGTGGCCAGGGCCAGCAGCACGATGGGCGATAGGGCCGCCAGCCGCGGCGAGGCGGGTGGCCATACCGGAAGGTCGATCGGTTGACCGTTGAAGAAGACGTTATGGAAGATGCGGATCGAGTAGGCCACCGAGAACAGCCCGGCCAGAGCCACCCAGACGGGAATCACCACGACCGCCCAGTCGGGGGTGGAGAGTAGCAGGCTCTCGGTGAACAGCATCTTCTTGCTCAGATAGCCGCTCATCAGCGGCAGACCGGCCATGGCGGCGGCGGAGATGCCGGACAGCACCATCAGAACGGGCATGAAACGCCACATGCCGTTGACTCGGCGCATGTCGCGGGTGCCGGTAGCACGATCCACGTAGCCCGCCATCATGAACAGCGGCGCCTTGAACAGTGCGTGGCATACCAGATGGAAAAGAGCGGCCGCCAGCGCCATGGAGGTGCCCAGGCCCAGCAGCAGCATGATCAATCCCAGGTGAGAAACCGTGGAGTAGGCCAGCAGCCCCTTCATGTCGTGCATGAACATGGCCACGAAGGCGCCCACCATGAGTGTCAGCATGCCGGTCAGGGTGACCAGGTGGAACCACAGCGAGGTATCGGCCAGCGCCGGGTGCAGCCGAGCGAGCAAAAACAGTCCCGCCTTGACCATGGTGGCGCTGTGCAAATAGGCGGAGACCGGCGTCGGCGCCGTCATGGCGTGGGGCAGCCAGAGGTGGAAGGGGAACTGGGCGGACTTGGTAAAGGCACCGAGCAGGATCAGATTGAGCATCAGGCCGTAGTGTTCATAGGCGCGGATGCGCTCGCCGGCGTCGAGCACTACAGAGAGTTCGTAGCTGCCGGCGGCATGGCCCAGCAGCACGATGCCGCCGAGTAGCGCCAGGCCGCCACCGCTGGTGATCACCAGCGACATGCGGGCCCCGAGCCGGGCCGCATGGTCCTGAGTGTGGTAGCCGATCAGCAGGAAAGAGACCAAGCTGGTCAGCTCCCAGAATACCAGCAGGAACAGCAGGTTTTCGGAGAGCACGATGCCCAGCATGGCCGCCATGAACAGCAGGATCAGGGTGAAGAAACGCGCCGAGGTGTTACTGCCTTCAAAATAGTAGCGCGCATAGAACAGGACTAGACAGCCGATGCCGGTGATCAGCAGCGCAAAGAGCAGTCCCAGGCCGTCGAGACGGAAGGCCACGTTGAGGCCCAGTGAGGGCAGCCAGTCGAGCTGCTGGACCACGGTCTCTCCGCCACTCATGGCGTGGGGTAGCCAGCTGAGCAGCAGCAGCAGGGAGAAAAGGGCGGGGAGGGCCGAGACCGACGCCAGCAGGCGAGATGATTGACCCCGCATCAGCGCGGGGAGACAGGCGCCTGTGAGGGGCAGCAGGATGATCAGTGCAAGCGGCATGGGACTTGTCTCCCTCATGGTGCTTTAATCAGGATGCCCCGAATTTTTTATTTCAAGGCGTTTTCCAGTATCGCCAGGCGCCCCGGTTGCAGGGCGTCCTCAACTGCCGTGATGCGCAGAATATGCCCCAAGGCTGGATTGACCGGGCGTGCGATCAAGCGTCCGGCATCGAGCAATTCACGGTTGATGCGCTCGGCCAGCGCCGCACTGGGCAGGCGAATGCCGATGAAGTTGGTGGCGCTGGGCAGGACATCGGCCCCCAGCCCCTGAAAGTGCGCAGCTAACCGGGTGCGACGCGTCTTTACCGCCTGGATATGCGCCTTTACCTCCTCGGGGTGGTCGAGCACCACTTCCGCCGCGGCCTGGGTCAAGGTTGAAACTGCATAATGGATGCGGACTTTCATCATCATGGCCAAGGTGTCCGGTTCGGCAATTGCATAGCCGATACGCAAGCCGGCCAGCCCATGCGCTTTCGAAAGCGTGCGCAGGCGGATTACACCGGGAATCACTTCAGAGGCAAAGGGGCTTTCGGCATCATCGCGAAAGTCATGGTAGGCCTCATCCAACAGCAGCCAGCAATCCTTGGGCAAGTCGGCGCGCAGGCGGCGGATATCCTCGTCACGATGCAAGTGGCCGCTGGGGTTGTCAGGGTTGGCCAGATATACCAACCGGGCCTGTTCGCGCTTGGCGGTCTTCAGTAGCGCATCGATATCCGGGGCCAGCACACCGGGGGCTTCACGATAAGGCGTTTCGACCAGACGGCAGCCTTGGCCCCGGGCAAAGTATCCGAAGGTGGGGTAGGTCCCTTGAGCGCTGGCCACTGTTGTGCCGGGTTCGGCGACGGTGCGCAACGTCAGGGCAATCAGGCTGTCGGCACCGGCATCCACCAGCAGCGCATCGAACGGGATCGTCTGCTGGCGGCTTATCCGCTCGCGCACGCCCACGGCTTCCGAATCGCCATAACAATACACATGCTCGACCATGGCATCGCCGAAATGCCGCCGAAGCGCGGCATGAGGCATGTCCAGACCTTCGTTCGACCCCAGGCGATGGGGAATCTCATGGCCGAGACGCCGCTCGAGTACCTTGATGCCGGGAAACGGATTGTTGGGGCCGGAGCCGGTCAAATGCGCGGGGTAACGGGGCATAATGCGATCCTGAATCTCATGAATGATGCAGCGGGGAATCTTGCCAAGGCTTCAGCCTAAGCAGTTCCCCACTTGGCTTCAACGCCGCTAGCAGGGAGGGGGTATGTCGTCACGCCAATTCTGTAGCGTTTTTAGCGGCGTTCAGTCCTGCTCCAGAAATTCACGCAGCTGCTCGCTTGCCTGGTCGATACTCACCACACCATCCAGATGGCCCCGGTTACCTTCCAAGGGTTGAATATCCACCTGAGTGCCGTCGGCTTCTATCAGTTCCGCCGTCCGGCGCACGCCTTCGGGAGTGAATATCAGGTCTTTCTCGCTGTACAGCATGAAGGTGGGTGCATCGATTGCAGCGAGGCCTTGTTCCAGGCTATCACCGTGGCCGGCAACAAATGCCTGGTTGGCTTGAACCAGATAGAGCAGATGATTGGCATCGGATTGTTCCGCGCGAGCGGCGGCAAGCTCATCCAGGGTCTTCTCGAGGGCATAACGGGCGTCGATGTTGCGTGCGGGGTCAGCGTTCTGTTCCGCCCAGCTGCGATCAAAGGTTTCGTTGAACCATTCCGGATGATTGGCATCGATGGTGACCAGCTTGAGTGCTTCCTTTAACCCATCCAGCGGGGGGTGATCATCGTAATAATCGCCTTCGTTCCAGTTGGCATCCAGGCGAATGGGCGCCGCCCAGGTGCCGAGCTTCGTCAGCAACCAAGGATCGGTGACGCCGGCGCCGATCACTGAAATCAAGCGTTCCACCTTGTCCGGGTAGGCACTGGCCCATTCGATGGCCTGCAAGGCTCCCATGGAGGCGCCCATCACGGCATGCAGTTGATCGATATCCTGGCTTTCCAGCAACTCACGCTGCACCTCGACGAAATCGCGAATGGTGACCATGGGGAATTCCATCCCCCAGGGCTCGCCGGTAGCCGGGTTGATCGAGGCCGGCCCGGTAGTGGTGACATTGGGGTCGTGGGCATTGAGGTTGACCAGGGTATCCGAAGAGATAATGTAGTAGCGGTCGGTATCCAGCGGCTTGCCAGGGCCGATGATTGAATCCCAATAGCCGTTGTTGTCGCCATCCTCTTGGTAACGACCGGCGGCATGGCTGGTGCCGGAGAAGAAATGGGTAATTAAAATGACGTTGTCACGGGCTTCATTGAGGGTGCCGTAAGCTTCCCAGCCTACCTTGAGATCCTCGATGGTGTCGCCGCCCTGCGTTGTGTATTCCTCCATCTCGAATATCTGTTTTTCCACGACGCCATCCCAGGCGTAGGCGGATTGGGAGGCCAGCAGACCGGCGCCTACAAGCATTCCCCATACCAACGGCGCAGCCGGGCGCTGGGCAGAAAAATTCACATCATTCGCCAAACCGCTAGATCCAGAAAACCAGGCCATAATGGCTCCTTTCAGATGATGAGCGTTGTGGTTGTTATTCCGTGATCCCAGCATAGTCGAGCCTGGGGATTCAGGTTCAACGCGGGCATTCAGTTAACATGCCAGCTTTGGCACTTTGCGCCATGATCAGCTGTCATATAGATGAACTCTTATTGTTTCCAAGTATTGTTTCGAGGGCCATGTCTTGCCAGAGCCTAGCGCTTTTATTACCGATAACGTGCATGCGGCCAGCGAGGCCTTGGTGGAATTTGTGCAGCGCCATCCCAGGCTGTGGGTGATTACCGGGGCGGGCGTGAGTACCGATAGTGGTATTCCCGACTACCGCGATGCGGCTGGGCAATGGAAGCGCCCGCCGCCGGTACAGCACGCTGATTTCGTGGGTTCCCACAGCGTTCGTCAACGCTATTGGGCGCGCGCCCTAGTGGGGTTCAAGGCGCTGAGCGATGCCAAGGTGGGGGGTGCTCATCGGGCACTGGCGCAGCTGGAAGCCTTGGGTCATGTGGAGCAAGTGGTGACCCAGAACGTCGACCGTCTGCATCAGCGCGCCGGCTCGCGGCGGGTGGTGGACCTGCATGGGCGAGCGGATCTGGTGGTCTGCATGCAATGCGATTACCGCATGATGCGCCATGCCCTGCATGCGGAAATGGCCCACTTGAACCCGGCCTTTGCCACCCTGGATGCCGGCCATGCTCCAGACGGCGATGCCGACCTTGAAACCGACTTCAATACCTTCCAGGTACATGACTGCCCACGTTGTGGCGGTATCTTCAAACCCGATGTGGTGTTTTACGGTGACGTGGTGCCGGCATTAAGGCGTGAACAGGCTCAAGCCGCACTCGACCGAGCCGATGCGGTTCTGGCAGTGGGCACGTCCTTGATGGTGTTTTCCGGTTACCGCTTCTTTCGCCATGCCCACGCCCGCAAGCTTCCCCTGGCCGCACTCAATTTGGGCGTTACCCGCGCCGACCCCCTGTTATCGCTCAAATTGAACGCCCCCTTGACCCCGGTCCTGGAAGCGACGGTCAAATGCCTGCAGTCCACCTAGCGGGCTTTAGACACCCATTCATTGCCTTTTAACCACAACCGCCAAGGGGCTTCCCGATGTTCGGATTCGGCGTAACCGATACCCACCCTGGGGCCATAGGCGATCTGTGGTTTGAAACCAGCGGATCGAGGGCTGGCCCATAGCTGGGTTCCCAAGGTCAGGTCGTGGCCATAAAGCGATTTATCCACACCCAGCGCCCGTGTCAGCTTGCCCGGCCCATTGCTAAGTTGCTTGCCTTTGGCGGAGCGTAGCAGGCGCATTTGCGGCTCCCCCAGCACCGGTTCCACGGCACGCAGCAGGACGCCACACGGATAACCGTCACGCAAAGTGATGAAGTTGAGCATGTGGTGCATGCCGTAGATCAGATATACATAGGCATGGCCGGGTGGGCCGAACATCACTTCCGTGCGCGCGGTACGCCCCTTGGCGGCATGGCAGGCACTGTCATGCGGGCCCATGTAAGCCTCCACTTCGACGATACGTGCCATCAAATGCAGACCGCTTTCCAGCTCGCGAACCACATGACATCCCAGCAGATTCTCAGCGACCACCAGGGTGTCGCGGGCATAGAAGTCGCGCGAGAGCGGGGTCATATGGGGTGGTATCGAAAGCGTGGCAGGCATTTAAGCACTCCTTGGGAAACGGCTTTCTAGCAGTGACTCGTCTAGGCTGGGTACTATTATTCCGCCTGATTTTTCTGGGACGGAAAGCCTGACTTGGCCACTCGGGTATGTCTGTTAGGCTAATGCGTATACGCACAGTCAATACGACAACAGGAGATGCTCATGTTCCTTGATTTCGAACACCATTATCGGCAGTTGCCACAGCGTTGCTGGACGGCCTGCGATCCTACCCCGGTGCCTGCGCCACGCTTGATTGCATTCAATGCACCGCTTGCCCAGCAACTGGGAATGAAAGAGTCGCCTGACCCCGAACAATTGGCCAAGTGGGTGAGTGGCAATCAACTGCCTCCCGGTGCCGATCCTTTGGCCATGGCCTATGCCGGGCATCAGTTCGGTACCTTCGTTCCTCAATTGGGCGATGGCCGCGCCCTGTTGCTGGGTGAGGTGCGCGATGGGGAAGGGCGGCTGCGTGACATTCAACTCAAAGGTGCCGGGCGCACGCCGTTCTCCCGAGGTGGCGATGGCCGCGCACCGCTGGGTCCGGTGCTGCGTGAATACCTGGTCAGCGAAGCCATGCACGCCTTGGGGATTTCCACCACTCGAGCGCTGGCGGCGGTGACCACCGGCGAACGGGTACATCGGCGAACCTTTGAGCCCGGTGCGGTGTTGACAAGGGTGGCCTCGAGCCACATTCGGATCGGCACCTTCCAGTTTCTGGCCTACGTAGGCGATGAGAAGAGCCTGCAGGAGCTGGCCGAGCACAGCATCGAACGTCATTATCCCGAGCTTGGCGAACTGCCGAACGATCAACGTTACCTGGCCTTGTTCGATGCCATTTTGCAACGCCAAGCGGCTTTGGTGGCGCAATGGATGGGCGTCGGTTTCATTCATGGGGTGATGAACACCGACAACATGAGCGTGGCTGGAGACACCATCGATTACGGTCCTTGTGCGTTCATGGACCGTTATCATGCCGAGACCGTCTTCAGCTCGATCGATGAAGGCAAGCGCTATGCTTACCACAACCAGCCGACTGTCGCCCAGTGGAACCTGGCTCGCCTGGCGGAAACCCTGCTGCCGCTGATCGATAATGACGGTGACCGAGCCGTGGAAAGGGCGACGCAGGTCCTTCAGAGCTTCCCCGAGCATTTTCAGGCGCAACGCCAGGTCATCATGAGCGCCAAGTTGGGCCTTGAAAAAGACGACCCTGAGGCGCTTTCCCTGGGTGATGACTTTCTGGAGCTCATGCAGGCCGGGTGGATGGACTTCACCTTGAGTTTCGATCGGCTATACCAGCTGGCAGCCAGCGAAGACGACAATGCCCGGCGGGCCGCCCATGAAGCGCTCTTGGCGCTTACCCAAGCCCCCGAGCCACTTGAAGCCTGGCTTTCGCGGTGGCAAACCCATCGTCAGGAACATGCCACCCCCACACCGGCCACCCTGGCTCGAATGCGCCACGCCAACCCTTTGATCATTCCGCGCAACCACCGGGTGGAAGAGGTGATCGCCGCTGCCGTGGAGCAAGAAGATTTCACTCCCTTCGAAACATTGTTGGCTTTGGTGACACGGCCGTTCGAAGATACTCAGCAGGCACGTGACTGGGCCGTTCCGCCTGCGCCCAGTCAAGAAGTGCTACGTACTTTCTGCGGCACTTGAATCAGGTGGTAAAGCGCTGACGCGGCCTTGCGTTGAAACACTGTAAAAGGAGCTGAGCTAATCTACTTGACGTCAGAGGTGTCGACGCTTAGCTTTTAATGTAGAAATTTTGCGTGATCGTCTGAATTTTATGACGTCACCGCGCCACCTTCACGCCGCGGGAAAATCGATGCCGACTAATACGAATCTTTCCAGTTCCGATCACTCGACACCCTTGGTTCGCTTTGACGCCGTACAGAAGACTTACGATGGCGAAAATCTGGTCGTCAAGGATCTCAATCTTTCCATTCATAAGGGAGAATTCGTTACCTTGCTGGGGCCTTCAGGCTCCGGCAAGACTACCTGCCTGATGATGCTGGCCGGTTTTGAAGTACCTACCAGCGGCGATATCTTCCTCGAGTCCCAGCGCCTCAATAGCGTGCCGCCCCATAAGCGTAACTTCGGCATGGTGTTTCAGAACTATGCGCTTTTCCCGCATATGACGGTGGAAGAAAATATTCGCTACCCGCTGAAAACCCGCCGCCTGCCTGCCGCCGAAATCGAGCGTAAGGTATCCGACATTCTCGACATGATTCAGCTCAGGGAATTCGCCAAGCGGCGCCCGACACAACTTTCAGGCGGCCAGCAGCAACGGGTGGCATTGGCTCGTTCGCTGGTGTTCGAGCCGCAATTGATCTTGATGGATGAGCCTCTAGGTGCCTTGGACAAGCAGTTGCGCGAGCGAATGCAGCTGGAGATAAAGCATCTTCACAAACAGCTCGGGCTGACGGTGGTTTTCGTGACCCATGATCAAAGCGAAGCCTTGACCATGTCGGACCGAGTGGCGGTCTTCAACGATGGCGTCATCCAGCAGATCGACACCCCTACCAATCTTTACGAATTCCCTGCCAACGCTTTTGTGGCCCAGTTCATCGGTGAGAACAATACGCTGCCCGGTCGTGTCGAGTCGGTACAGGGGCGTGATTGCCGGGTGAGTTTCGGCGAAGGTTTCAGCACCGGGGCGCTGCTCGGCCCGAATCTTGCGCAAGGCGATGCCACCCGGCTTTCGATCCGCCCTGAACGAGTCAAACTCAACGGTGCCGCGACCCAACTTCCCAATCGCCTGCAAGGCAAGGTGCACGAATTCATCTACCTGGGTGATCACCTTAGGGTGCGCTGCGAGCTGGCAGGCAACGATGATTTCGTGGCTCGCGTTCCCGTGGATGATTTTTCCAGCCGCTTGCAGCCGGGCGATATCGTGGAACTCGGTTGGCGAAACGAAGATGTTCGCGCCTTGAACGCTTCCTGATAGCTGGTTTTTTGTCTAACCGCTTAGCTTTACAGAACAAAAATTTTCCACCGCACGATTTCCAACGTGCACTTTCGATACCCATGAAAGGTCGCTTGCGACCAGGAGAATGGCATGAAAAAAAACAACCTTATGCGTACCCGTCTGGCCCGTAGTGTGGCGGTTAGTGGTTTATTGACAGCGGGGCTGGCAGCATCCGCCGGTGCGCAGGCATTGACCGTGATCTCCTTCGGTGGCGCCTCCGGCGATGCCATGCAAAAGGCTTACTACGGGCCCTTCGAGGAAAAGACCGGCATCGAACTCACCCCTGGCGATTATAACGGTGAGCTTTCCCGTATCCGCGCCATGGTCGAGACCGGTAACGTCAGCTGGGATCTGGTGGAAATGGAGTCGCCCGAAATGGTGCGCGGCTGTTTCGAAGGGTTGTTCGAACCTATCGACTGGCAGCGTCTGGGGCTTGGCGATGTATTGATCGATTCAGCCTTTGATGAATGCGGGGTTGGCTCCTTCGTGTGGTCCACGGTACTTGCCTACGATGCCGATGCCCTGGAGGCCGCTCCAGCTTCCTGGGAGGATTTCTGGAACGTGGAAGACTTTCCGGGCACCCGTGGCTTGCGTCGCGGTGCCAAGTACACCCTGGAATTTGCGCTGATGGCCGATGGGGTGCCCAACGAAGAAGTCTATGACGTCTTGATGACCGAGGAAGGCGTTGACCGTGCTTTCGCCAAGCTCGATGAACTCAAGGATCACATCCAGTGGTGGGAAGCCGGAGCTCAACCGCCTCAGTGGCTGGTCGCCGGTGACGTGGTGATGACCTCTTCCTACAACGGCCGCATCGCCGCCGCCCAGGAAGAGGGCAATAACCTGGAAATCGTCTGGGACGGCAGTCTCTACGACCTGGATTATTGGGCGATTGTCTCGGGCAGCGAGCACGTGGATGAGGCCTATCAGTTCATCGAATTCGCCAGCCAGCCCGAAAATCAGGCGGTATATTCCAGCGAAATTCCCTATGGCCCGGTGCATCCGGACGCCATCGACCAGCTCGATGAAGAGCAAGCTCGGCGCATGCCGACGCATGCCGACAACCTGGAAGGCGCCCTTGCCATCAACACAGGCTTCTGGGTGGATTACGGCGAACAGTTGGAACAACGCTTCAACGCCTGGGCGACACACTGATTCAAGGCGCCTGCAGCGGTCTTCGGGCCGCTGCCCCTTCTCTTGAACGTCACGGCTCTGCCGGGGCGTCATCATATTCTTCGCTGGGGGTGGCATGAGCACAAATGCGGTAGCAGCGAGGCCGGAGGCTCCGCCTGAAGCTAATCTCAAAAAACAGCTCAAGCGTGCCGATCGGCTGCGCAAGTTCAAGGCCATCGGTCTGGTAGCGCCGCTCGCCCTGTTCTTGATCGTGGTCTTTGTGCTTCCCATCGGCAGCATGCTGTGGCGTAGCGTGGATAACACCGAGCTTGAATCGGTCATGCCAAGAACCGTGGCCGGGTTGCAGCAATGGGATGGCAGCGACCTTCCGGAAGAAGCCACCTTGGCGGCGTTCGCCGCTGAGTTGCGCGACTCACGGCGTGGCGGAGGATTGGGCAAGGTCGGTCGGCGTCTCAACTATGAAGATAACCAGTATCGCGGTTTGTTGATGCGTACCCTGCGGGGACTTCCGGCGAGCAGCGAGAACTGGACGCAGACCCTGATCGAGATCGATCCGGCATGGGGCGAAACCACCACTTGGCGCGAGATTCAGCGAGCGTCACCGCCGGTCACGGATCGTTATGTCCTGGCATCGCTGGACCTGGAGCGTGGTGCCGACGGTGAGATTCAGCGCATCGATGCTCAGAATCGCATCTATCAGTCGGTATTCAAGCGCACCATGGTGATTGCCGGTGGGGTGACCTTGATCTGCCTGGCGCTGGGCTTTCCGCTGGCCTATCTGTTGGCGACGTTACCGCCCAAGACCAGCAATCTGTTGATGATACTGGTGCTTTTGCCGTTCTGGACCTCGCTTCTAGTACGCACGGCAGCCTGGATCATCCTGTTGCAATCCAATGGCCTGATAAACCAGAGCTTGATCGCTACGGGGATAATCGACACGCCGTTGCAGTTGGTGTTCAACCGCATCGGGGTTTTCTTTGCCATGGTGCATATCTTGCTACCGTTCATGATATTGCCACTTTACAGCGTGATGAAGGGTATCTCGCCCAGCTATCAACGCGCGGCGGTATCGTTGGGGGCGCATCCTTTTGCCGCCTTCTGGCAGGTCTATGCGCCACAGACGATTTCCGGGGTGGCGGCAGGTACCATTCTGGTGTTCATTATGGCGTTGGGTTACTACATCACTCCGGCCCTGGTGGGTGGCCCAGCGGACCAGATGGTCAGCTATTACGTGGCCTACTATACCAATACCACCAATAACTGGGGCATGGCAGCGGCACTGGGTAGCATCCTGCTGGCGTTGACCTTATTGCTCTATCTGGTTTACCACCGTCTGGTAAACCGCAAACAGCTGATCAGGAGTTAAGTGATGGCCTTGCCTCCTTATGCCTCACCGGTGGAAAAGCTCTGGTTCTGGATATTCCGCGGTTCCTGCGGCCTGGTCCTGTTGTTTCTGATTGCACCGGTCTTCGTAATCATTCCGCTGTCGTTCAGCAGCGGCTCCTTTCTCACTTATCCGCTGCCCGGTTTCTCGTTGCGCTGGTACGAAGAAATTTTCAGTGACGGTCCGTGGATGGAATCGCTCAAGAATAGCTTGATCGTGGCGCCGCTGGCGACATTGCTGGCCATGACGTTCGGCACATTGGCGGCGGTAGGGCTCAATCGTGCGGACTTCCCCGGCAAGGGCCTAATCCTCGCGCTTCTGATCTCGCCCATGGTGGTGCCGCTGGTCATCGTGGCGGTGGGCATGTATTTCTTCTTCGCTCAGGTGGGCCTGCTCAACTCTTACACGGGGCTGGTGCTGGCGCATACTGTCCTGGGGGTGCCTTTCGTGGTAATCACCGTGAATGCCACTTTACAAGGGTTCGATTTCAACCAGATGCGCGCAGGGGCAAGCCTGGGCGCCAGCCCGGTACGGGTATTCTTCACCGTGGTATTGCCGCAGATCGTGCCGGGCATGGTTTCCGGCGGGTTGTTCGCCTTCGCCACTTCCTTTGATGAAGTAGTGGTGGCGCTGTTCATTGCCAGCCCCACCGAGCGTACCCTGCCGATCCAGATGTTTTCCGGTATCCGCGAGAATATCAGCCCGGCCATCGCCGCGATGGCTACCATTCTGATCCTGCTTTCGACATTGCTGTTGATTACCATGGAGTTTCTGCGTCGGCGCAGCGAGAGGCTCAAGGCCGCGCCTTGATCAAGCTTGATTATGACGTCTCTTTCACTATTCCTGATTCGTGGTAGTCTGTGATTATATACAGCTTTTCAGGGCGAGGGAGTGAACCAGGACGTTAGCCGGCGCAAGATTATTCATTGCGATTGTGACTGTTTCTTCGCCGCGGTGGAAATGCGCGACAACCCCGCGCTGCGCGATATTCCGCTGGCAATCGGCGGGAGTATCGAGCAGCGCGGGGTGATTGCCACCTGCAACTATCCGGCGCGCCGGTTCGGTATCCACTCTGCCATGTCCACCGCCCAGGCGCTCAAGCGTTGCCCGCACTTGACCCTCATGCGCGGGGATATGGCCAAGTACAAGGCCGTGGCGCATCAGGTTTTCGCCATCTATCGCGATGTTACCGAGCTTGTCGAGCCGCTGTCGTTGGATGAGGCATTTCTGGATGTCAGTGACACGACCCTTTACCAAGGCAGTGCCACGCGCATCGCTCAGCTGATACGTCATCGGGTCGAAAGCGAAGTGGGCATTACTGTCTCGGCTGGGGTGGCGCCTAACAAGTTCCTGGCCAAGGTGGCCAGCGACTGGCACAAACCCGATGGCTTGTGCGTGATTCCTCCGGAGGAGGTAGATGCCTTCGTCCAGGCGCTTTCCGTCAAACGTATCAACGGGGTGGGGCCACGTACCGCGGGAAAACTCGCTGAGTTGGGGATCGCCACCTGCGCTGATTTACGCTGCCGTTCGCTGGCTCAGCTGGTGGAGCATTTCGGCCGCTTCGGGCATCGCTTGCATGAACTCGGCTGGGGCCGTGACGACCGGCCGGTACGCACCTCGCGCGAACGCAAGTCGGTAAGCACCGAGCATACTTATTCGCAAGACTTGCCCGATCTGGCCGCCTGCCGAGCACGCCTGCCGGAGCTGCTTGCCGATCTGGATGCCCGCCATGGGCGGCTTGACCCGCCGTGTGAGGTGCGCGGCCTAATCCTCAAGGTGAAGTTCAACGACTTCACCCAGACCACGGTGGAGCATGTTGCTCCAGTGTCGAGTCTGGCGCAGTTCGAGATGCTGTTGGAAGTGGGCTGGCAAAGAGGCAGCAAGCCGGTGCGCTTGTTGGGAGTGGGCTATCGTCTGGCCGACGTGAGTGCCGAGGCGCAGCTTTCCTTGTTTTGACGACAGTTTTGACGATAACAGTTTTGAAGACTGGTGTTAAAACAGTCGTATGATAGCCTTTGGATTCACTTGCCAATCACGAGTTCGCCATGACGTCTTCGCCTGCTTCTCCTCGGCCTCGGCTGGTATTCGCCCATGCCAATGGTTTTCCCGGCCTGAGCTATCGCAGCCTGCTGGCTCCTCTGGCCGAGAAATTCGATCTGCACCCGGTGGATCGTCTTGGGCACCATCCTCAATTTCCGGTCAACCACAATTGGGCCAATCTGGTGGATGAGTTATTGGCTCACCTGCCCGAGACGCAGGCACCGATGCTGGGGGTAGGGCACTCGCTGGGGGGTACCCTGATGGCCATGGCGGCGCAAAAACAACCTCAGCGCTTCATGGGCGTCATCATGCTCGACCCGCCCTTGATGCTGGGGATGGACGCCTGGGTCATGAAAGCCGCCAAACGTTTCGGTTTCATTGATCGGATCACGCCCGCAGGCAAAACCCAGGGGCGGCGTACGCTATGGCCGAGTCGCGAGACCATGGCGATTTCATTGCGCCGAAGGGGGCTGTTTCGCCGCTTTACGCCCGAAGCACTTCACGACTACATTGAAGCAGGAACCCGAGTGCTGGAAGACGGCAGAGCCGAGCTGACATTTGACCCAGCGGTCGAAATCGAGATATTTCGTCATTTGCCGGATCATCTATCGCGATTGCCCGAGCGCGCGGCAGTGCCGCTCCATGTGATTGCCGGTGATGAGTCGGACTTGTTGACGCCCGCGCGCATTCGGCGGTTACGCCGACGTGGCGTGGCGCTCAGTATGGTGCCGGGTACTCATATGTTTCCGTTGGAACATCCAGAAGAAACTCGACAGGCGTTGCTCAAGGCTTGGGAGCGCTTGAAAACCAGAAATTAAGGAGACGAATCATGTATCTTTCCGCGCAACTCAGCTATTACCCCCTGACCGACGATTTCAAACCCATCGTGAGCGAAATCGTCAAACGTCTAGAGCAAAGCGGCCTTGAGGTCTATCCCAACCGCATGAGCACGCAGTTATTCGGTGAGTTTGATGAGGTGATGCGAGTGATTTCGGACACCATGAAATGGGCCTATGAAACCCACGGCAAGGCGGCGTTCACGGCCAATTTCATCGAAGGCGACCGCCGGCCAGGAAAGTGAAAGCCATTGACCTCCTCGCCGTCTAAAGGGCGGCGATTCTCGGTTATCACCTATCAGATTCAGCTTTTGGCCCTCATCTCTCGTCGATAGTGAAATAGTGCGTCCACTCGCCTTCAAAGAGGTGCGCTAAGGTTTCCTCGTCGTCGAGGCTGGCGGAAGTCACTTCAATATGACAGTAAAGCTTTGTTTCGCCGGGGCGGCGCAGACCGTTCCAGCGCTGTAGGGCGGCTTTAAGCTGCGCGCACAGCAGTCTGATTTCCCCTAGGGTGGCATCCATTAACAACGCCGCGACCGTATCGTTGCCATAACGACCGACCACCTCGGCTTGAGAAGCAATCTTCACCATGGTCTTACCCAACTGCTCAAGCAGTTGATGGCTCTCGTTACTACCAACTTCGCCGCCATCTTCATCACCATGAAGCTGACCGATTCGCGCCATGTTGAGGATGCGTATTCTGATCAACACGGCATTGATGTCGTAACGTCGACATAAGGCGAGGGTGTTCGTGGCTCGGGGGGTAAACGCCAGCTCCTCCAGGCACCCGGTAATATTATCCGTTGGATATTGGGTGCCAAGGGAAAACTCTTGTTCGACCAACAGCGCAATGTCTGAAAGTAGTTGCTTCTCTCGGGCCAGAAGCTGGCGTGGCTCCGGTTCTATCAGGCAGAGCGTGCCAATCCTCTCGCCTGTTGCCAGGTGCAATGGCTGGCCTGCATAGAAACGAACATACGGTGGGCCGGTCACAAAGGGGTTGTCGCGAAAACGCTCATCCAGGCGGGTATCGGGCACTTCCATGAGTTCATCGTTCTGGATCGCCCAAGAGCAGAAAGCGATATTGCGTGGCGTTTCCCGAAGGCTTACCCCCTGGCATGACTTGAACCATTGACGGTCTCGATCCACCATCGATACCAATGCAATAGGCACCTCGAACAGACGATACGCCAGACGCGTCAGTCGGTCGAAGCGCTCTTCGGGCAGGGTGTCCAATAGGCCGGTGGCATGCAAGGCGGCGAGGCGCCGTTCTTCGGTGTGGTTTGGAAGATACGAGATAACAGGCGAGGGCTTCCCCCAGGAAAAATCAGGCATCAACGGCTCCATGGCATTTCGCAGCTGTTTCTATGGTGTGTCCGGCAACCGACAGTCGACTCTTTTGCCCACCGTGATGATGCCGGACAAGACCTTTTGTTTTATTTAGCCGTTTTCTTTAACCGGCGAGCTGCCTTAGGCTGTCTTGCACTTCCTCGAGAATACTGCAGGCATTTTTCTTTTGGGTGACGAATTCCTTTAGCAAGACATGCAGTTCCAGAGTGCTGCATGATTTCAACAGAAGCTCATAAAATTGATGAGAATGATGTGCTGCAGCCAAGGCATGGTTCAGTGCCTGATAGGCCATGTCTTCATTGACCACAAAAAAATGTTGTCTGCGCATTTCAGGCGGGATAACGCCATGCACCTCGCATTCTTCCAGGCCAACGCCTAGCTGAAGGTGTCCGGCAGTCTGGGCGAGGCTGGCCAGTCGTTGCTCGCACTCGAGCCCAAGCATCGCCATCAGTTGACTGGTGGCCGGGTTGAGAGGTAGGAAACTCAGCTCAAACCCCCGGTACCGGTGGCGTTCCTGGATTTCATGATCTCTGGCCAGCAAGAATTGCTCTTCCGGCAAACAGGTACGAAAAGGTCTCTGGACGCTGGTGCTCGGCATTGTTCTTGAGGCAGTTTTTAGATTTTTTGTTGAGGTCATTAGCATTTGGCGACTCCTTCGTAATGCTTACAGCTTTAGGGCGTTCCCTAGTCCCTATTAAGGTAGAGAGAGATTGCCTGAAAAACGTTGATGCAAGTTATAATAGAATAGGGAAAGGATAAAATAAGCTAACTATATTAAGATGCTCTTAGGTGTTTGGTGACTTTTGCAGTGCCTAAGCATTAGATTTTTTTAATCATATATTATTATTTTAGTTAGCCTTTTATGAATTTTTCTATTCAAGTTCGAGGTAGGTTTTATGAGTGTCTAGATGAGCGCGCTCAAGTTCATGCGGACATTGCGGCAATCGTTAACTCCCTAGACCACTGAAGGCGAGGTGGAAGGCAATCGCTGCCATCATCAGGCCGATGGCCCCGTCGATCATGCGCCAGGCCCAAGGGCGCGAAAGCCAGGGCGAAAGTGCTGACCCGCCCCAGGCCAGCAGGCTGAACCAGAGGATCGAAGCGGTACCGGCACCGGCGACGAACACAGCCGCGCTCTCCTGCTGGGCGCCGACCGCCGGGATCAACAACAAGGTATCCAGGTAGACTTGAGGGTTGAGCACCGTTACCGCCAGAGTGGCGAGCAGCACCTGCTTCAGGCTGCGCTCCCCGGAGGCCGATAATGCCAGCCCCTGCCTGCCGGTAATCGCCCGGAAAAGGGCTTGGCCCGCCAACCAGCCGAGAAACGCTACGCCCAGCCAACGCATGACTTCCATGGCATCGGGAAAGGTCAGCAACAGTGCTCCGACCCCGAACATGCCCGCGGTGAGCAGCAGCAGGTCACTGCTCATGCACAGGCCGGCCGACCACCAGTGGTGTTCACGGCGTACCGCCAGGCCCAGTACATAGGCATTCTGCGCGCCGATGGCCACGATGATCCCACCGCACACCAGCAGTCCCGTGAGATAGCTTTCCAGCATTTCTCGTATCCTTGCACTCTTGGCTGCGACCCTGCGACGAAACAGGTCGCTCAGGGGCGCGCCTGGGTTGTTGTGGCGGCAAGCATAGCGACAAGCCGTTATACTTAAAAATCATCCTGCTAATGGCACATCAGTTTTTCTTATATTGGGTACCGCATGCTGGACTACAAATTGCTCGAAGCCTTGGCCACGGTCATCGAGTGCGACGGTTTCGAGCGCGCCGGCGACGCGCTGGGGCTTTCCCAGTCGGCAGTTTCTCAACGCATCAAGGCCTTGGAAATTCGCCTGGGGCAACCGGTGTTGCTGCGCCACCCGCACCTGCAGCCGACACCGGCGGGACGCCGGCTACTCAACCATTACCAGCAAGTGCAACTGCTGGAGCGCGACCTGCGCGGTACGCTGCCCACCCTTGAAGAGGCCTCGCCACGCCTGCGCATCGCACTTAACGCCGATAGTCTGGCGACCTGGTGGGCTGATACGATCGGCCGCTTTTGCCAATCCGAGGGGCTGTTGCTGGATATCGTCATCGAGGATCAGGACGTCGGCTTGAAACGCTTGCGTGACGGTGATGTCGCGGCCTGTCTATGTGCCAGTGCGCAACCCATCGCCGGGGCGCGCTGCGTTCCCTTGGGCAAGATGCTGTATCACCCCTGCGCCACGCCCGATTATATCGAGCGCTACTTTTCCCAGGGGTTGTCGGCGGATGCCTTTCAGCGCGCCCCGGCCATCGTCTTCGGCCCCCACGACCAGCTCCAGCACCGCTTCCTGGCCCAGGTCGGCTACCACGGCGCATTCCCTTACCATCTCTGTCCCTCTTCAGAAGGGTTCCTCAGGCTGGCAGCCGCCGGTATGGGATATGGCATGATGCCGTGGATGCAGGTGGCCCCCTGGGTGGAAAAAGGCCTGCTCGCCAGCCTCGCCCCGGAACAGCCACTCGAGATTCCGCTGTACTGGCACTTCTGGCGCCATAGTGGCCAGGTACTGGAACGCTTGACCCAAGTGCTTGGCGAAGCACGATTGCAGTGAGCCGGATCGCGACAATAACGGCAAGCCATTAAATTTCATCCGAAAAATAAAAAAAACCGGCCGTGCCGCCTCGGCCCCAGGGAGGGCGTAGGCGACACGGCCGGTTCGGCAGCTTGTCAGACGCTCAGTCGTTTCAGACCAGTTCTTTCAAGCAGGCTTCGAGGATATCCAGGCCTTCTTCGAGGATGTTGTCCTCGATAGTGACTGGCATCAAGAAGCGGATGGTGTTGCCGTACAGGCCGCAGGAAAGCAGTATCAGCCCATTCTCGCGAGCTTTCTTGCACAGGGCGCCGGCGAGGTTGGCATCCGGGGTGTGGTTGGCTTTGTCCGATATCAGATCAAATGCTGCCATGGCACCCATGTTACGGGCATTATCGATGCAGTCGTAACTTTCCTGCCACTTGGCGAAACGCTTGGCCAGCTTGTCGCCTAGCGCCTGGCTCTTTTCGAGAATGTTTTCTTCCTCGAATACTTCCATCACCGCCAAGGCCGCAGCACAGGCGGTCGGACTGCCGGTGTAGGTGCCGCCCAGTGAATTGGGGCCGGAGGCATCCATGTGCTTGTCGGTACCCACGATGGCCGAGATCGGCATGCCATCGGCCATGCTCTTGGCCATGGTGATGATGTCCGGCTCCACGCCGCTGTGCTCGATGGCGAACATCTTGCCGGTGCGCCCGAAACCGCTCTGCACTTCGTCGACGATCATCAGAATGCCGTGTTCGTCGCAAATCTCACGAATGGCTTTCAAGAAGCTTGTCGGCGCCGGATAGAAGCCGCCTTCACCAAGCACCGGCTCGAGAACGATAGCGGCGGTATCCTTGGGATTGGCATCGGTTTTGAGTGTCATCTTCAGGCCACGCAGGGCTTCATCTTCACTGACACCATGATACGGCACCGGATAAGGCGCGCGAAAAACGTTGCCCGGCATGCTGCCAAAGTCGGTCTGGTAGGGCGCGACCTTGCCGTTCATTGCCATGGTCATGAAGGTGCGGCCGTGGTAGCCGCCGTCGAAGCAGATCACGTTGTTCTTGCCAGTGGCGGCACGAGCGATCTTGACCGCATTTTCCAGGGCCTCGGCGCCGGAGTTGGCCAGCATCACCTTGGCGTGACCGCGCACCGGGGTGATATGGCTGAGTTTCTCCGCCACCTTCACGTAGCCTTCGTAAGGCATTACCGTCTGGCAGGTATGCATGAGTTTATCGAGTTGGGCCTTGATCGCTTCCACCACCTTGGGGTGGCGGTGCCCGACGTTCAGTACCCCGATACCGCCGGCGAAGTCGATAAAGCGTGTGCCGTCCGCATCCCAGAGTTCGGCATTTTCAGCATGATCGGCGAATTGGGTGGCAGGGCTGGCGGCGCCATGGGCGACATATTTCTGCTTGAGTTCGTTGAGCTGTGCGTTGTTCATCCTGACTCCTTGTTTGGAACGTGCTTGGGCGATCACAGACCGCCGATACAGACATATTTTAGTTCAGTGTATTCATCCAGGCCATGGTGCGACCCTTCGCGACCCAGGCCCGATTCCTTGACGCCACCAAAGGGCGCCAATTCGGTCGAGAGAATGCTCTCGTTGACTGCCACCATGCCATATTCCAGGCCTTCCATCACATGCCAGATACGCTTGTAATCGCGGGCATAGAAATAAGCGGCCAGACCGAATTCGGTGGCGTTGGCCATGGCGATGGCCTCGCCAACCGTTTCAAAGCGAAATAGCGAGGCCACTCGAGCGGCTAACTTTTCGGCAAAGGCGTCATATACCCCGGCCTGGATCAGAAAACGATTGGTGCATACGCAGGTCTGTCCCGAGTTACGAAACTTGGAAGCAATGGCACCTTCGATCAAGCGTCAGATGATGCCTTGTTGTTTCAGGGTGGCGATTTGTTGCGCATCGAGTTGCAACATTTCTTCAAGGACCTGCTGGGTATGTTGACCCAGGCCGGGCGGGGGCATGTCGGCATTCAAGGCAACATCATTGAAGCGAATCGGGTTGGAAACCAGGTCCACTTGTCCGGCTTGAGGGTGAGGCAAGGTCTGCTTGAGTTGGCGTGCCTTGACATGGGGGTCATCGAAGACCCGGTCCAGGGTGTTGATCGGCCCGCTGGGCACTCCTACGGCTTCTAGCGCCGCCAGCCAATGCGCGGTGTCATGACGCAAGAAGGCCGCCTGAAGGGTAGGTATCAGTTGTTCGCGGTTAGCCACTCGGGCGCCGTTGCTGGCAAAGCGCGGATCATGGGACAGTGCACCCAGTTCGAGCACCGTGCAGCAGCGTTTGAACTGGTCGTCGTTGCCCACCGCAAGGATCATATGGCCGTCCGCCGTGGCGAACGCTTGATAAGGCACGATATTGGGATGGGCGTTGCCCAGGCGTTGCGGCACCTGATGAGAGGTCAGGTAGTTCAATGCCTGATTGGCGAGCACCCCGACTTGAACATCCATCAGCGCCATGTCGATATGGGTACCGCTATTGCTGCGTTCGCGTTGAAACAGGGCCGCGAGAATCGCATTGGCGGCATACAGGCCGGTAAAGATGTCGGCCGTGGCCACACCGGTTTTCACTGGCCCGCCTCCGGGAGCATCGTCCGGTTGGCCGGTCAGGCTCATGATGCCGCCCATGGCTTGAATCATGAAATCGTAGCCGGCACGGTGAGAATAAGGACTTTTTTGCCCGAAACCCGTGATCGAGCAGTAGATCAACCGCGGGTTTTCGCCCTTGAGACTCGGGTAATCCAGGCCGTATTTCGCCAGTCCGCCGACCTTGAAATTTTCCAGCAGGACGTCGGACTGGGCCACCAGCTGTTTGATCAACTGTTGGCCTTCGGGCCTGGCCATGTCCACCGTGACCGAGCGCTTGCCGCGATTGGCGGAGAGGTAATACGCGGACTCCCGGGTGCCCGGGAGCCACGGCGGCCCCCAGTGGCGGGTATCGTCGCCGCTGCCGGGGCGCTCGACCTTGATCACGTCGGCGCCCATGTCAGCCAGCAACTGGCCGCACCAAGGGCCGGCCAGCACTCGGGAAAGATCGAGCACCTTGACCCCGGCCAGCGGCTTGGGTGTAGAGGTAGCGTTCATGGGCTCATCCATTCAGAAAAACGCCTGAATGCCGGTCTGGGTGCGGCCCAGAATCAAGGCGTGAACATCATGGGTGCCTTCGTAGGTGTTGACCGACTCCAGGTTGACCATATGCCGGATCACGCCGTACTCATCGGAGACACCGTTGCCGCCGTGCATGTCGCGGGACTGACGGGCGATATCCAGCGCCTTGCCGCAATTGTTGCGCTTGATCAGCGAGACCATTTCCGGTGCCCAGTTACCGCTATCCATCAAGCGCCCGACCTGAAGCGCCGCCTGCAGACTTAGGGTGACATCGGTCTGCATGTCGGCGAGTTTTTTCTGGATCAGCTGGTTGGCGGCCAGGGGGCGGCCGAACTGCTTGCGGTCCAGGGTGTACTGACGTGCCGCGTGCCAGCAGAACTCAGCACTGCCCATCACGCCCCAGGCAATGCCGTAGCGTGCCTTGTTCAGGCAGCCGAAAGGACCTTTCAGACCTGCCACCTTGGGCAAGAGGTTTTCTTCCGGGACGAAGGCGTTATCCAGCACGATTTCCCCGGTAATCGAAGCGCGTAGCGAGACCTTGCCTTCGATCTTGGGCGTGGTGAAACCCTCGGCACCACGCTCGACGATGAATCCCTTGATCTGGTTGTCGTGAGCGGCGGACTTGGCCCAGACCACGGCGATATCGGCAATCGGGCTGTTGGTGATCCACATTTTCTGGCCGGTGAGGCGATAACCGCCGTCGACTTTCTCGGCCCGTGTAATCATCGAGCCGGGGTCGGAACCATGGTCGGGTTCGGTCAGACCGAAACAGCCGACCATTTCACCGCTGGCAAGCTTGGGCAGAAATTTTTGCTTCTGCTCTTCCGAGCCATAGGCTTCGATGGGGTACATGACCAGCGAGGACTGCACGCTCATCGCCGAGCGGTAGCCGGAATCCACCCGCTCGACTTCTCGAGCGATCAAACCATAGGCCACGTGATTGACTCCGGCACCGCCGTATTCGGGTGAAACCGTAGCGCCGAGCAGGCCCAGTTCACCCATTTCGGTCATGATTTCACGGTCGAAACGTTCTTCACGAAAGGCGCTCAGCACGCGGGGTTGCAGTTTTTCCTGGCAATAGTCATAGGCGGCGTCGCGGATCTGGCGCTCTTCCTCGCTCAGTTGCTGTTCCAGCAGTAGGGGGTCATCCCAGTTGAAATGGGTCATGGCGTAACTCCTTGGCGTGATCCAGGCAAAAGGATTCGGGTGACGATAAACCACCTCAAAACCCAGCATAGTATCAATGTATCGCTATTATTTTAAAATTTCTACATTTTTACCAGGCTGTTTTCAAGCCATGCCTTGGCGGCGCATGACCTCGGTGATGATGGGCACCGGCGTCATCAGGTGTTCCCGCATCATATCGGTTGCAAGCTGGGTATCTCGTGCCAAGATGACGTCGACCAGAGCGGCGTGTTCCTGGCGCTTTTTTTCAAGGGCGGCATCGGAAAATACCGTTTCCCGTAGCCAGAGGTGGCGATAACGCTCCACCTTGTCGAACAAGCCTTCGCGGACCTGGAGCAAATGCGGCGAATTGCACCCGGCGGCAATGGCACTATGAAAATCTTTATGCCTGGAATCCCATATCTCCAGGAGGTCATCCGGTGTGTTGACCTCGGTGACCTTGGCCAACGCATGGGCCTTGGCCAGAATTTGCGCTTCCCATATATCGTCACCGCGTTCGATGCCCAGCCTCAGAACCATGGCTTCGAGCTGGGCGCGGGCGTCGTAGATATCTTGCAGTTCGGCGAGCGACATGGGCGCGACTCGATAACCACGTTGGCTGATCGCCACCACCAGATGTTCCGCCACAAGTTGCGAAAGGGCTTCACGCAGTGGGCCGATACCTAAGTTGTAGGTATCTTTCAGGCGGCTCATCAACAGTTTTTCACCGGGTTGATAGACGCCTCTGATGATGTCGTTTTTCAACCAGCGGTAGGCACTGATGCCTAGATTTTGTCGGGGAGTGTTGTCCATAAAGGTATTGTGTCCATAAAACAGCAAATAACCGAAATTTTCCCACCATCATAATGGAACGTGCGTTCGGTTGGTAAGTAAGCTAGGCAAACTTACCGTTATTGCCTGCATAATATCGTTAGCCGAGCAGTAAACGCAGCAAGATCGCGGTGATCACGGCTAGCGTCAGGCGCTTGATCCATAGCGCCCCCCTTGGGCTCATGTTGACTTTAACCGCAAGCCAGGCACCGGTCATGCTGCCCAGCGCCAGCAGCAGACCGTAATTCCAGCGGACCTGGTCGAACCATATGAATAACGCCAGGGCGGGAAGGCTGTAGATCAGGATGATGAAGACCTTGAACACATTCACCTGGGCCAGGTCGATCTTGAGCAGACGGTAGAGCACGACGATAAACAAGAGCCCCACACCGACCTGAATGAAGCCACCATAGATGCCGATCAGAAACATTGCCGCGTAGATGGGTAGCGTCAGACGCTCGGGTGTCAATGGGCGTGTACCCAGCCTTGGCTGGGGCAATACCATCATTGCCGCGGAGCCGGCCATGACGGCGATCAGGATAGCTTCGAAGAGTACATCGCTGACGTGCAGCGCTAGCCAGGCCCCAAGGAGTGAACCGGCCACGGCGGGTACGGAAAGGCGCAAGCTCAGGCCGATATGCGAGGCCCCGGCACGCAGGAAATTGCCCACAGCCGACACGCTTTGCAGCACGATCGCCACACGGTTGGTGCCGTTGGCCACCTGAGGGGGCAAGCCCAGAAACATCAGCAGCGGCAAAGTCAGCATCGACCCGCCGGCGGAAAGGACGTTGATGAACCCCGCGATAATTCCAATGCCCACCAGAGCGATAGCTTCCCAAGTCGTCATGGACACTTGTCCATGCAATCTTCCCTCTTGAACATGCTCCTCTCCCGTCGCACTACTCACTTAAATCATTGGTCATGTTAACGCAAGCCATTGGCATCCAACGCACAAGCCGTGCTAATTTCGAATCAAGGTGTTTCTTTGTCACCGCTTGATAGAAGGTGCGGTGATAGAAAATGTCTTCCCATTTCCTTTTCGTCATCGAAACCAACAAGTCCAATCAGGATGGAGGAAGCATAATGAGCGTTCTCAAATATGCAGCGGCGGCATCTCTTCTGGCCGTGGCGCTACCGGCATCTGCGCAGCAGCTTTCCATTGCCACGGGGGGCACGGGCGGCACTTATTACCCTTACGGTGGCGGCCTGGCCGAGCTTATCAACAACCACATTGAAGGAGTCAGTGCGGTTGCCGAAGTCACCGGCGCCTCCGTGGAAAACATGGGGCTTGTGTGGCGCGGCGATTCCGATATCGCTCTGGCGCTGGCCGATACGGTGTATGCGGCCTATAACGGCACCGGCGATTTCGAAGATCGGCAGCTTGAAAACATCCGGGCACTGGCGTCCATCTACCCCAACGCCGTGCAGCTGGTAACCCTGGCCGACTCGGGTATCGAGTCGCTTTCCGATCTCGAGGGCAAGACGGTTTCCGTGGGCGCCCCGGGCAGTGGTACCGAGGTCAACGCTCAGACCCTGCTCGAGGCTAACGGCATCAGTTATGATGACTTCGACCCGCGACGCCTGAACTTCAACGAGACCGCAGATGCCCTTCGTGACGGCGATATCGCTGCCGGCTTCTGGAGCGTGGGTCCACCGACCAGTTCGATCCTCAACCTGGCGACCACCAGGGATATCCGCTTGGTCGGGCTTTCCGATGAAGAAATCGCCAATGCTAAGGAAGAAGAACCGGTATTTGCTGCATACGAGCTGCGCGCAGGCCTTTACGAGGGCATGGATGAAGCCGTTCAGACCGTCAGCATTCCCAACGTGCTGGTGACGAACAGCGAAATGGACGAGGAGCTGGCCTATCAAGTCACCAAGCTGCTGTTCGAAGAAACCGAAGACCTGATTGCGATTCATCCGGCGGCCAATGACACCACGGTGAAGTTCAGCGTCAACTCCACGCCGATTGCTTTTCATCCGGGAGCCTTGCGCTACTACGAAGAGGTCGGTGCTGAGATTGCCGACCATCAGCGCAAGTAAGCATGCCTGAACGTTCGACTCATCGTGGCTTCTTAAGCAGCGCGATGAGTCGCCTGGCCATCTTCAGCTTGCTAGTGGCTGGCGCCCTGTGGACCAGTGCTTTGTTGAATAGCGGCGGCGCCTGGGCGTCCATGGCGCAGTCGAAGGTTGAGGCGGCATTGGTGGTGCGCAATACGCAAGGGGATACGTTGGTCAGTATCCCCATGCCGGAAGGCGCGACCTGGTGCCTGGAGTGGAATCACTCGGTGACCGGTATTCGAGTGCAGGATTGCTATCGGCACCATGCCGGGCGCATGGTGCTTGAACGCAGCCACCAGCCTGACTTCGCCGCCGGCCTCGGCCATGTACTGGGCCGAGGCCGCCAGGTGTCGGATGGCGACGGGGGTTACTGGATCGAAGACATCAACGAACCCGTTCCCGGCAATCGCTATCGCTTGCGAGTCGGTTCGCTTGCAGTGAATCATCGCCTGCTGCATGAAGGGCGTCGGATCAGTCTTAGCGAGCAGGCTGCAGATCAGGCAGTGACTATTCAGCTCCAAACCGACCCTTGAAATTTCCCTTTTCGTTTGCCGGCGCATTCTGCTGGTAACAGCTCTTGAGAGGCTGCTGCATGAGTGATCTTTACCCTTCCACCGCCAGTGCCTCGGGGGGGCAAGTCCTGCAGCCCCGCCCGATCATGTGGGCGATCTCCCTGGTAGCCGTGGCCTTGTCACTGTTCCAGCTTTATTCCGCTGGTATCCAGCCATTGGGCCTGTTCTACCAGCGCAGCATTCACTTGATGTTGATCATGATGCTGGCGTTTCTGCTGTTTCCGGTGTTTGGCCCACGCCGTAAACGCGGCGTATTGGGTGGAGCAATCGATCTTGTATTTTTTGCCGGTGCCTTGGTTACCGGCGGTTATTTGGCTTTGTTTCTGGATGAGATCATCAGCCGAGCGGGTTTCTGGAGCCAGACCGATATCGTGGTGGGCGGTATCGCCGTGGTGACGGTACTTGAAGCCAGCCGTCGCGCAGTGGGGCTGGGAATGACCGTTATCGGCTTGACGGCGATTTTCTATGCCTTTGCCGGGCCACGCGGCGAGCTTCCGTGGCTGGGAACTTTCTTGCCCGGGATTCTCGAACATCGCGGCTATAACGTTGACCGTCTGGTGGGCCAGCTCTATCTGGGCCAGGAAGGTATTTTCGGGTTGCCACTGGGGGTAGCGGCGACCTATATCTTCGTGTTCGTGTTGTTCGGCGCTTTTCTGGAAAGTACCGGAGCGGGAAAGTTCTTCATCGATATGGCGTATTCCGCCACCGGACGCCAGCGCGGTGGCCCCGCCAAGGCGGCGGTGTTGGCCTCGGCGGGCATGGGATCGATTTCCGGCAGCGCCATCGCCAATGTGGTGACTACCGGCGCTTTTACCATTCCGCTGATGAAGCGTCTGGGTTACAAACCGCATCAGGCGGGAGGGATCGAAGCGGCGGCTTCCACCGGTGGCCAGATCATGCCGCCACTGATGGGGGCCGGGGCCTTCTTGATCGCCGAATACACTGGGGTGTCGTACCTCGAGGTGGTCAAGGTGAGCATCCTGCCGGCGATCATGTATTTCACCACCGTCTATCTCTTCGTGCATATCATTGCCCTGAAACAAGGCATGCAGGGAATGCCGCGCTCCGAATTGCCGAAAATGCGCCAGGTGATGCACGACGGTTGGCACTTTCTATTGCCGCTCGGGGTATTGGTATACCTCTTGGCGATGAACATGTCGCCGATGCGGGTGGGTTATTACGCCGTGGTCACGATGGTACTGGTGGCTGCGCTGCGTTATGCAGCGTGGTTCTTTTTCGTGGCACCGGCGCAAGGGCAGGCGGTGACGTTGCGTAGCACCCTGGATGTGGTGTGGGCGGGTATCGTCAAACTCGTGCAAGGTCTGGAACTGGGGGCACGTAATGCAGTCGCGGTGTCTCTGGCCTGCGCCGTGGCCGGAATCATCGTGGGGGTGGTTGGCCTGACAGGGCTGGGGCTCAAGTTCTCATCTATGATGATGGCCTTTTCCGGCGGCAATATCGTCCTGGCGCTATTCATGGTGCTGCTGGCCAGCCTGGTGCTGGGTATGGGGCTGCCGGTGACCGCAAGCTACATCGTGTTGATCGTGCTGGTCGGGCCTGCCTTGACCGCAGAGTTCGGTATTCCGTTGCTGATCGCGCATCTCGTGGTGTTCTGGTATTCCCAGGATTCCAACGTGACGCCGCCTATCGCCTTGGCCGGTTTCGCCGGGGCGGCGATTGCCGGAAGTAAGCCCATGGCGACCGGTTTCCAGGCCTGGAAGTTTGCCAAGGGGCTTTATCTGATTCCGCTGTTTATGGTCTTCAATCCGGAAATCATCATGGGAGGGGCCTGGCCGATAGTGATCTGGAACGGAGTGATCGCCATTCTGGCGCTAGGAGCCTTTGCCGCCGTTCTGGAAGGGTATCTGTTCACACGGATGTCATTGATACCTAGGGTGCTGATCGTGCCGGCAATCGTTGGGGTGTTTTATCCCAACTTCCTGGCGGAAGTCGCGGGCGTTGCGGTGATGACAATCGCCATCGCTGGAAACTGGCTGGCCAGCCGGCGCGAGGTCGCGCCGGTGGCCTGAGACTTGTCTTGCAGGTGGTCAGCAGCTTATTAGAAGATCGATTCAACGGTTCCCGACCCTTGGGAGCCGCTGACTTCTTCCAGTTCGCGGCTGATGCCGCGCTGCTGAAACTCGGGCAGATGATCGTTATGGAATATCTCGGAAATGCCCCCGGACTGGTCGTTAGGTAGCCGGCGCCCGGTCGTGGGGTCGACACGGACGGTAACGATGTTCTCCGGGCGTTCTAGAACCGCTTCCGGGCGACCCTCGAGGGCTTCTCCCATGAAGTCCATCCACACCGGCAGAGCGGCATTGGCGCCGTATTCGGCTATGGTTTCGTTATTGTCCTTGCCGACCCATACGGTGGTCACGAGGTCGCTGTTGTAACCTGCAAACCAGGCATCGCGCTGGCCATTGGTGGTGCCGGTTTTGCCCACGATATCGTCTCGTTCCAGGCTTAACGCGGCGCGCCCGGTACCCACTTCGATAACATCGCGCAGCATGTCACGCAGAATGTATACGGCGGCGGCATCCGCCACACGCGGGGCAACCGGGTAGTCGCGCCCACCGATGGTGACGGTTTCCTGGCCTTCGCTGCACTCAGGGCAAGCGACATGCGGAGTAGCCTGCTCGATGAGCTGGTCATCATTGATCCGCGTGACGCGCTCGATGATCCAAGGCGAAACCTTGTAGCCACCATTAGCCAGAATGGCATAGGCGTTGGTCATTTCCATCGGAGTCAGGTTGGCGCTGCCCAGCGCCAGGGAAAGGCCGCGCGGCAAGCGCCCAGGGGCGAAGCCGAAGCCTTCCAGGTAGTTGATGGTGTGATCCAGCCCAATGGCCTGAAGCACGCGAATAGTCACCAGGTTGCGTGAACGAGCCAGCGCCGAGCGCAACCGGGTCGGCCCTCGGAAGTCACGGCTGGAATTGACCGGGCGCCACAGCTCACTACTGCCATCCTGGAGTACCACGGGGGCGTCATTGACCACGCTTGCTGCGTTCATTTCCCCATCTTCCAGGGCCGCCAGGTAGATGAACGGCTTGAAGATGGAGCCGGACTGACGCTGAGCCTGAACGGCGCGGTTGAACTTGCTGGCGTTGAAGTCGAAACCACCTTGCAAGGCCAGAATGGCGCCGGTGCGGGGGTCTTGAACCACGAGCGAACCTTCGACATCCGGCTGTTGAGAAAGACGGGCGCTGCCGTCTTCGTTGATCACCACCCGTACCAGGTCGCCGCGAGTCGCAATTGCTTCGGCTGAGGCGGGCTCGGCGCCTCGGCTATGAGGGCTAAGATAGTCGCGTGCCCAGCTCAAGCCATCCCAGTCGATGGTGTGCAGCTCACCGCCACGCAACATGACTTGCATGTCACGACCTTCGCTTTCCACCACCATGGCAGCTTGTAGCAAACCGTAATTGGGTGTGCGTTCCAACACTTGCAACCAGTTACTGACATCGCCATCGATACCTTCCACCTGGGTCTGGCTGCGCTCGGCTGCCTGGCGCGCGGTCTCGCGAATTTCCGGTGATTCGGAAAGCTCTTCCTCCAGGCCTTGCGTGGTGATCTGTTCCTGAGCTTCCACCAGGCTCGAGGCGATATCGCGTTGTTCCGGGCCGCGCCAGCCATGACGCAAATCATAGTCGAGTAGACCCCGAGACAGCGCCAGACGCGCAGCAGGTTGAAGCTCACTGTCGAGGGTGGTGTGAATGCGGTAACCGCCGGTATAGGCATTGTCGCCGAAACGCTCGATTGCATACTGGCGGGCCATTTCCGACACGTAAGCCGCCTCCACTTCGGCTTGCGTCCAGTGACGCTTGGCGCTAACCGGCTCTTGCACCACCTCCTGATAAACACTCTCGTCGATATGCCCCAGCCCACGCATACGAAACAGGATCCAGTTACGGCGGATCAAGGAGCGCTCCGAGTTGGCCAGTGGATTGAACGCTGAAGGGGCCTTGGGTAGACCGGCGATCATCGCCGTCTGAGCCAGGCTGAGTTCTGCTAGGGGTTTGTCGTAATAGGTTTCAGCCGCCGCCGCGATACCGTAGGCACGGTTACCCAGGAAAATCTTGTTGACATAAAGTTCGAAGATTTCTTGCTTCGAAAGCAATTGTTCCATCTGCAGAGCCAACAGGATTTCCCGAATTTTGCGGGTGAACGTACGGTCCAGCGTCAGCATGTAGTTACGGGCTACCTGCATGGTGATGGTCGACCCCCCTGACTGGATATCCCCTCCGCTCTGCACAAGTTCGAAGGCTGCCCGCATGAGCCCGCGCGGGTCGACGCCGCGGTGTTCGAAGTAACTGCTGTCTTCGGCGGCAATCAGCGCATTCACCATGTTCTGGGGGATTTCATCGAAATCCACCGGCATGCGCCGCTCTTCGCCGAACTCGCCGATCAACTTGCCGTCGCGCGTGAAGATGCGCAGGGGGGTATGCAGTTCGAAATCCTGTAGCTGACGGACATCGGGTAAGCCTGGGGAGAAATACAACGCCGCACCGACCACCGACAGAGAGATGGCGCCCAGCAATGACACCAACAGCCAGAATAGGGAAAAAATCAGAGTTCGGAAAAACTTCATGAAAAAGTGACATCCATGGAAATAATGAGGGGTCAGCGCGCGCTGGCTGTCGGGTGACTCTACCGACAACCATTATAGAAAAGTGGCGAGTCGGTCACCAGCCTTGATATGCCACAATGAGGGTGGGTGTGAGTTCCCATAAAATCATGTAACCTCGAATTTACTCAATTATGCAGGCGGAGCCGAACCGAGATGCGCTTTCTCAGACCCAGTAAAGGGTTGATCGGTGTCGATATTACCTCGGCGACCGTCAAGTTGCTCGAATTGAAAAGTTCCGGCGATGGTTACCAAGTGGAAAGTTATGCCGTACGCCCGGTTCGTGAAGGCGCAGTGGTCGAACGTCGCATTCGCGACATCGATGCCGTGGCCAGCGTGCTCAGTCGTGCGGTGGAACATGCCAAACCCTCTACCCGTAAGGTGGCGGTCGCGGTGCCGGCGAGTGCTGCCATTACCAAGACGCTGAACTTTCCCATCTCGCTCGAAGAGGATGAAATCGAAGAGCGTATTGTGCTTGAATCAGACCGCCACATCCCATTTCCGTTCAACGAAGTGGCGTTTGATTTCCAGTGTCTGGGTCCTTCGCCGTTCGATGAAGAGCAGCAGCAAGTGATGCTGGTCGCATGTCGGCAACAGGATGTTACCCAGTTGACCGAAACCCTGGAGCGCGCTGGTCTTGAGCCGGCGGCGGTGGATGTCGAAACCTTTGCCATGGAGCGCACTTTCGACGCTTTGCGGCGCCAGTTGCTGGCGGGTGACGATCCGCATGCCAGCGTAGGGTTGGTAGACATCGGTGCCAACATGAACGCGTTCCATGTCATGCAGGACGGTCACATCGTGTATAGCCGGGACACCGTGTTCGGTGGGCGCCAACTGACCGATGCGATTCGTGAGCGTTACGGTATGAGCATGGATGAAGCGGGGTTCGCCAAGAAACGTGGCGCACTACCCGACGATTATCAGGAAAGCGTGCTCAATCCTTTCCTGGAAACCGTCGTCCAGCAGGTGGGACGTTCGTTACAGCTGTATTACACCGCTGGGCGCAAACAGGAAGTCAAGCAGATTATCCTGGCGGGTGGCTCCAGCGTGATTCCAGGGCTGGCCGAGCGCATTGCCGAGGACAGCGGTATGCAAGTCACTATCGCTAACCCTTTTCAAAACATGAAAATTAACAAGCGTCTCGATGTTCAAGCCTTGGCCAACGATGCTCCGGCGATGCTTACCGCCTGCGGGCTTGCCATGCGAGTAGGCAAAGGGCTTGTCAGGGGAGGGGATAAATGAGCGTGGATATCAATCTGCTGGGGTGGCGTGAAGCCCGACGCGAAAAACGCACGCGGCATGTTCATCTGCTGGTGGGGTTCATGGTGACGCTGGGGACCATCATCGGGTTCGGCGTAGCCCAAGGCTACCAAATGGCACTGGATAACCAGCAGCAACGTAACACCCATATCACTCGTCAAGTGCGCCAGCTGGAGGCGGATATACGCGCCATCCAGGATTATGAAAGCAATTTGAATCGTCTCGAGAAGCAAATCATGGTGTTCCAGGAGCTTCAGTCAGGGCGGACGCAAGTGGTGCAGGTCTTCAATAACCTTGCCGAAAGCTTGGTTGATGGCGTGTATTACACTCACCAGGAACTCATTGGTCAGAGCTTGAATGTGACGGGCCTTTCTGCCAGTAATCGCCAAGTTTCCGACCAGCTGCGTAGCCTGGCGAACGCCCCGGCCTTCGATGTGCCCAAGCTATCCGAGGTGGAAAGCGAATCCGGAGGCGCCGGGCGTCGCTTTCGCCTTTCGGTCATCTTGAAAGCCCCGGATTCATTGTTGGTTACCGAGGACGACAGCGGGGAGAATGAGGCGTGAATCTCAATGCCCAATGGGAGCGGTTGGCGGAGGAAGGACGACGCCTGAAAAATACCGACTGGCGTGAGCTGGATGTCAAGGAAGCCGGTTCATGGCCTTTGCTGCTCAAGATACTATGTTGCGTGCTGGGACTGGTTGTCGCTTTGGCGGCAATGGACTGGTTCGTGATCAGCGAACGACGCGATACGCTGGAAAGCGCCCAGCGTCGTGAGGCCAGCCTGCTTGACGACTATCGCATGAAAGCGGCGGAAGCGTCGCATTTGCCGGAGATGCAGGAACAGCTGATGTCACTTGAAACTCAGATGCAACGTCTACGCGACATGTTGCCTACCACTGCGGAAGTGCCTTCATTACTTGACAGTATCAGTGATGCCGCTATCGATAACCGTTTGATGATCGATGCCATTCGGTTGCGCTCTTCAATAGCCCGCACGCATTACGTCGAACAGCCCTTTGATATTCAGGTGCGTGGGGGGTATCACCAGATTGCCAACTTCATTGCCGATATGGCCGCCTTGCCGCGCATTGTGACTCAGCACGATTTTACCTTGGAGCCAGTGGCACGCCAGGGTGATCAATCACAGGGTGATGAATTGCGCCTATCCATGTTGGCACGCACTTACAATTACCGTGCCGAGGAGAAGGCTGAATGATGAGCTCCCGGCGGGTGATGGGGCGACTTCTGTGCGGTGTGCTCCTGGCGGGAATTGGGCTTTACGGCTGTGGTGACCCCCAGCTAGGCCAGCTTGACCAACGCATGCAGAAAATTCGCGAGATGCCGGGCGGGCCGCCGCGAATCGTGATCCCCGTGGTACCTGAATACCAGCCACTGGAATATCGTAACGAGGCGTTACGCAGCCCATTTCTACCTCGCAAAGCGATCCTTTCCGATCCAGATGAATCGTTTGACGATCGATTGGCCCCAAACCAGCAGCGCCCTGAGGAGCCATTGGAGCGTTATCTCCTCCAGGAGCTCCGGCTGGTGGGTACGCTGCGCATGGGTAGCCGCCATGTGGCGTTGATCACGGCGCCAGGCGGCGAGGTTTTTTCGTTGAGCGAAGGCAACTATCTGGGTACCCATCATGGACGTATCAAGCAGATCGATAGCAATGCCATCTTGATTGCCGAGCGGGTATTTACCCAACACGATGGCTGGCGTGAGCGTGAGGTGGAGTTGATGCTTGAAACCAACGCAATGAACAATAACGCGGAAGATGACCAATGACCTTGATGACCCGCAGTGTTGTGATGCTGGTGCTTATGTTAATGCCGGCGTTGGCATCAGCGACCTCGGTGCTGACCGACCTGGATGTGCGTCGGACAACCGCCGGCGACGTTGAGATCGACTTGTATTTTTCCGGCCCACTGCCCGAGCTCCGTGGTTACCGCCTGGATGAACCACCGCGCCTGGCGCTGGACCTTGCCGACACCTCCAGTGCATTAAAGCAGCGCCGACAGGAAGTGGGCGTGGCGGGAGTCGAGCGTATTACCGCCCTGGATTCCGGTTCGCGCACACGCTTGGTGGTGGAGTTGGCCCAGGCGCATCCTTATGTGACCAGCCAGCATGAGAGTCACTTGCGAGTTTCGATCGGTCCGGGAGCCGCTGTGAGCGCTGATCAGTCGCCGCCTGTCGAAACGCTAGAAACCGCAATAGGACCGCAGGTGGAGGCGATCGACTTTCGTCGCGGCGATGATGGTGCCGGACGCCTGGTGGTAACCTTTGATCGTGCAGGGGTGGATGCACGGGTGCGCGAAGGCGCGCGTAATCAGATTGTGGCTGAGCTTCGCCATGTCTCGATCCCGGATTCGCTCAATCAGGTTTACGATGTGACGGATTTCGGCACCCCGATCGTTCGCGTTACCCCGCGTCTCGGGCGGGAAGCGGCAATGCTTGAGCTTGAAACTCAGGGCCCCTATGCGATGGTGTCCTCACAAAGCGGGCGACAGCTGGTGATCGAAGCGCAACCGGTCAGCGAGGCGCCGGTCGAACAGCGCCGACAAGAGCGGGAGGCTTACACCGGCGAGCGCTTGAGTCTGAATTTTCAGGATATCGAAGTGCGCGCGGTGCTGAACGAAATCGCCGAGTTCACCAACCTGAACCTGGTGGCCAGTGATAGCGTTACCGGGCGAGTCACCTTGAACCTTAATGAAGTGCCCTGGGACCAGGCATTGGATTTGATTCTGCAAAGCCAGGGGTTATCCAGCCGTCAGCAGGGCAATGTGATTGTGGTGGCGCCGGCCACGGAACTTGCCGAACTTGAACGCCAGGAAATCGAGGCGCGCAATCAGCGTGAAACGCTGGCGCCATTGGTGACGGAATTCATCGAAGTCAAATACGCCCGCGCGGAAGATCTTGCTACCTTGTTGCGCGGGGCTGACGGCTTCGGCCTTTTGACCGAGCGTGGCAGGGTGAGTGTCGATCAGCGCACCAATACGCTTTTAGTTCAGGATACCGCCGATCAGGTGCGGGATATTCTACGTACCCTGGATCGCCTGGATGTGGCCGTGCGTCAGGTACAGATCGAAGCGCGGATCGTGATCGCGCGGGATACCGCCTCGCGTGAATTGGGGATCAATTGGAGCGCCGACACCACGCGTGGCTTTGAGCAGGAGGGCGGCACTTACAGTCGGCGAGATGTCAACCCCGGTGGCATCAACCGTGCCATGGGTGGTTTGGAGGTGAACCTTGGCCAAGGTGCCGGAGCGGGTACGGGATTCAGTTTCGGTTATCTGTCCGGGGATATTCTGCTCGACCTGGAGCTGCGCGCCCTAGAGACGGAGGGGAAAAGCCAGACCATTTCCCAGCCGCGTATCATTACCGCGAACCAGCGCACAGCCACAATCAGCCAGGGCGAAGAGCGGGCCTATCAGACAGTCAGTGACGATATTCCCCAGACGGAATTCAAGGAGGCGTTGCTGTCGCTGGAGGTCACGCCGCAGATTACCCCGGACAACCGCATCATCATGGATCTGGTAATCACCAACGATAGCTTTCGCGAAACGGAATTCGGCGGTGAACCTCCGGTCGATACCAACACCATTGAAACGCAGGTATTGGTAGATAACGGACAAACGGTAGTGCTGGGAGGTATTCTTACTACCGAAGAGCTGCGCCAGCTGAGCAAAACCCCTTTCCTGGGTGACATTCCGCTGCTGGGCAAACTCTTTCGCTATACCGATGAGCGCAATGAAAAGGTAGAGTTACTGGTTTTCATTACTCCACGACTACTCGACGATGGCTTGGCGGTTCCCTGATGCAGGATTTACCCAACCTTTTCCTCATCGGCCCCATGGGGGCTGGTAAAAGCACAATCGGCCGACTGTTGGCGGCCGAACTAGCACGCGAGTTCTTTGACAGCGATCACGCCATACAGGCTCGCTGTGGTGCCGATATTCCGTGGATCTTCGACGTGGAAGGTGAACAGGGCTTTCGCCAGCGCGAGATACAGATGATCGATGAACTGACCCAGCTTTCCCAGGTGGTGGTAGCCACCGGTGGGGGTGCGGTGTTGCGTGAAGAAAATCGCTGTGCCCTGCGTGAACGCGGCACCGTGGTCTATCTGCTCACCACGGTGGAACAGCAGCTTAAGCGCACGGCGAAAGACCGTAATCGTCCGCTACTGCAGTGTGATAACCGTGAACAGGTACTCAACGACATGTTCGCTTTGCGTGATCCCCTCTACCGTGCCACCTCGGATATTACGGTACGTACCGACAGGCGTAGCCCTCGTGCCGTGGTCAATGAAATTATCCGACGGGTACGCCGTCTCGTCGATCCTCTCCAATCCAAGGCTTCCCCATGACGCAGGTTGTTGATGCGGTACGCACGCTGAGCGTATCGCTGGATGAACGTAGTTACCCTATCCACATCGGTTCCGGGATTTTGGGTGAGCCGCGTTGGCTGATGCCCTATCTGGCGGGTCGGCAGGTCATGATAGTCACCAACGAGACGGTGGCGCCGCTTTATCTTGAGCGTTTCAAGGTTGGCTTGTCCGACGAGCTTGAAGTGCGCGAATTAGTGTTGCCCGACGGTGAACAGTACAAGTCCCTCGAGCAGGTGAGTCGTATCTGGGATGCCTTGCTGGAAGTGGGTTTCAATCGCCGTTGCACCTTGATCGCCTTGGGAGGCGGGGTGATCGGCGATATGGTCGGCTATGCCGCCGCCTGCTATCAGCGCGGGGTAGCGTTCATTCAGGTGCCGACCACGCTCCTGGCTCAGGTGGATTCCTCGGTAGGCGGCAAGACCGGCGTCAACCATCCTCGCGGCAAGAACATGATTGGGGCGTTCTGGCAGCCCAAGGCCGTGCTGATCGACACTGCTACCTTGACCACTTTGCCGCCGCGTGAGTTTTCCGCCGGGCTTGCCGAAGTCATCAAGTACGGCCTGATCCGCGATGTGGCATTTCTAGGCTGGCTGGAAGACAAAATGGCGGCGCTGCGAGCCTTGGATGACGAAGTCCTGGTCGTCGCCATCGAGCGCAGCTGCCGGCTCAAGGCCGAGATCGTTGCCGAGGATGAAACCGAGCAAGGCGTTCGGGCTTTGCTCAACCTGGGACACACTTTCGGCCATGCAATCGAAGCTCACCAGGGATACGGCAATTGGTTGCATGGTGAGGCGGTGGGCGCCGGCATGGCCATGGCCGCTGAGCTTTCCCGAGCCCTGGGATGGTTGAATGAAGGCGATGTGGCGCGTGTCCAGGCCATTATCGAAGGTGCCGGGCTTCCCCTTGAGATCCCTAACGATATGAATGCCGAAGATTTTCTCAGTCGCATGCGTCTGGACAAGAAAAATATCAATACACGCCTCAGGCTGGTATTGCTCAAGTCGGTAGGGGATGCCTGTGTATTCGATGCGACACCCAGCGCAACGCTGCAGGCTTTGCTGGAAGACTTTCCGCGTCGTTAAGCTTACGTCGTAAACGTATTAACTTTATTGCCCGCTTTTGCGGGCTTTTTTTTGCCTGGGAACAGGTCCAAGAAAAACAAGCTAAGCAATAATCCGCATGCCTTATACGCTATCGGCATGGGGTGAAAGGACATTTTTAGACCAAAGTATAGATCTTGATGATTTTCGTTTAAATATCGTTTGATTGGTTTGCAAGTCGTTGAACTTTATGTTGTTTTTAAAAACTGCTGGTGCGCAAGTCTTGGATTTTCGGGGAGTTTTTAGAGAGGGTGGTATAGTGAAGATTGCGCGAAAGGCCTGGAAATCGCTATGCTGAGCGGCCATTTTCGCCATGCAGCTAGCATTTCACTGGCACCTTAGGGGTGCGTTTGAACCCGGTAAAGTCAGCGCGAAAAATAGATTAACCGGCCTTTGTATCATAAAAAGCTGCGAAAAAAAATACGCTTATGAGAGGCACGCCCATGAACAGAGGTCTTCACCAGCCCGGCGAGTTTCGCGACAATTGTGGCTTTGGCCTGATCGCCCATATGCAAGGGCAGGCCAGCCACGACTTGCTCAAGACCGCCATTGAATCCTTGACTTGCATGACTCACCGCGGCGGGATTGCCGCTGATGGCAAGACCGGTGACGGCTGCGGGTTGTTGCTCAAGATGCCTGATGCTTTCATGCGCGAGGCGGCCAAGGATGCCTTGGGTGTCGAGTTGCAGGAGCGCTTCGCCGTCGGCGTGGTATTCCTGCCCAACGATGATAGCCGTGAGGCGCATGCGCGCCAGACCTTTGATCGTGAGCTGGAAGCGCGTGGACTTGACGTAATCGGTTGGCGTGACGTACCCACCGACTCGAGTGTCTGCGGCCCCATGGCCCTGGATTGCCTGCCGCGTATCCGTCAGGTATTCGTCTCGCCGGGCAAGGGCGAGCATTTTGACGTGGATCTTTACATGGCGCGTCGCCGTGCCGAGCAGGCGCTGCGCGACGATGAAGACTTCTATGTCGCTTCGCTGTCCTCTGAAGTGGTGTCTTATAAAGGCTTGGTGATGCCGGAGGATTTACCGGCGTTTTACCATGACCTGAACGACCCGCGCCTGGAAACCGCCATCTGCGTTTTCCATCAGCGCTTTTCGACCAACACCGCACCACGCTGGCCGCTTGCTCAGCCGTTCCGTCTGCTGGCGCACAACGGCGAAATCAACACCATCGAGGCCAACCGTGGTTGGGCTAACTCGCGCAAATCCAATTTCGTCAATGAGCGTCTGCCGGATATCGCCGAGCTCGATGAAATCGTCAATACCACCGGTTCCGACTCCTCGAGCATGGACAACATGCTCGAAGTGCTGCTTACCGGGGGCATGGAACTGCATCGTGCGGTACGCATGATGGTGCCGCCGGCCTGGCAGAACGTGGAAACCATGGATGCCGAGCTGCGGGCTTTCTATGAATACAACTCCATGCATATGGAGCCATGGGATGGGCCTGCCGGTGTGGTGATGACAGACGGTCGCCAGGCGGTATGCATGCTCGACCGTAACGGTCTGCGCCCGGCTCGCTGGGTGATTACCAAGAACGGCTATATCACCCTGGCCTCGGAAACCGGAACCTACGGCTACCGGCCGGAAGATGTGGTGGCTAAAGGGCGTGTCGGTCCGGGTCAGATGTTGGCGGTGGACACCCATACCGGGGAAGTGCTGCATACCCAGGATATCGACAACCGCCTGAAGTCGGCCTACCCCTACAAGCGTTGGTTGAAGCAAGAAGCCAGCTACCTGGAGTCGGCCCTCACGGAGCTTGCCAGTTTCCAGAACCTGGATACCGATACCCTTAATATCCAGCAGAAAATGTTCCAGGTGAGTTTTGAGGAACGCGACCAAGTGCTGCGCCCGCTGGCCGAAAGTGGCCAGGAAGGCGTGGGTTCCATGGGCGACGATACCCCAATGGCGGTGCTTTCCACCCAGCCTCGCTTGCTCAGCGACTTTTTCCGCCAGAAATTCGCCCAGGTGACCAACCCGGCGATCGACCCCTTGCGAGAATCGATCGTCATGTCGCTGGAAGCCTGCTGCGGGGCCGAGTTGAATGTGTTCCAGGCAACCCCTGGGCATGCACATCGCTTGATCCTCACCACACCGGTGCTGTCGCCGCGCAAGTTCACCGCCCTGGTGACTCAGGACGACCCGGCGTTTGCCAGCCATACGCTGTCGCTGGGCTATGACCCGGAACAACAAAGCCTGCCGCAAGCACTCAAGGCGCTGTGTGAGACGGCCGAGGCCCAGGTGCGCGCTGGCAAGGTTATCTTGACGCTGAGTGATGCCGGACTGCCCCGCGGTGAAATTCCGATCCAGGCGGTACTCGCCGTGGGTGCGGTGCATACTCATCTGGGCCGCCTGGCGCTGCGCCCCAATGCCAATATTGTGGTGGAAACCGGTTATGCCCGGGATGCTCATCAGATGGCGGTGCTCTTCGGCGTCGGCGCCACGGCGGTGTATCCGTGGCTGGCCTATCAGGTCATGGCGGACATGCATCGTACCGGTGAACTGACCGGTAACCCGGCGGATGCACGCGAGAACTATCGTAAGGGCATGCAAAAAGGTCTGTTCAAGATCCTGTCCAAGATGGGCATCTCGACGCTGGCCTCCTACCGTGGCTCGATGTTGTTCGAAGCGGTGGGCTTGTCCTCAGAAATCATGCAGATGTGTTTCCCCGGCATGGCATCACGCATCGAGGGTACCGGTTTCAGCGAGCTGCAACTGCAACAGGAGCTGTTGGCGCGGGATGCCTGGCTGCCGCGCAAGGGGATTACTCAGGGCGGGATGCTGAAGTACGTGCATGGTCATGAATACCACGCTTACAATCCGGATGTGGTGACGACCCTGCAGCAGGCGGTACAGGAGGGCAGCTACGCAAAGTGGAAGAAATTCGCGCGCCTGGTTAATGAACGCCCGGTCGCCACGATTCGCGACATGCTGGCGCTCAAACCTGCCGCCACACCTCTTCCGCTGGATGAAGTCGAGCCTGTCGAAGCCTTATTGCCGCGTTTCGACAGTGCCGGCATGAGCCTCGGCGCCCTGTCGCCGGAAGCCCATGAGGCCTTGGCGCAGGCGATGAACGAAGCCGGCGGTCGCTCCAACTCAGGCGAAGGCGGGGAAGACCCGGCACGTTATGGCACGGTGCGTTCTTCCAAGATCAAGCAGATCGCCTCCGGGCGTTTCGGGGTCACACCGCATTATCTGGTCAATGCCGAGGTGTTGCAGATCAAGGTTGCCCAGGGTGCCAAGCCGGGTGAAGGGGGGCAGTTGCCGGGGGGCAAGGTCAACGCCCTGATTGCTCGCTTGCGCTATTCGGTGCCCGGGGTGACCTTGATTTCACCGCCTCCGCACCATGATATCTACTCGATCGAGGATCTGGCACAGTTGATCTTCGACCTGAAGCAGGTCAATCCGGAAGCCCAGGTATCGGTGAAGCTGGTTTCCGAGCCGGGTATCGGCACCATCGCCACCGGGGTGGCCAAGGCGTATGCCGACTTGATTACTGTCTCCGGTTATGACGGCGGCACGGCGGCAAGCCCCTTGAGCTCGATCAAGCATGCAGGCTCTCCCTGGGAGCTGGGCTTGCCTGAAGTGCATCAGGCGCTGCGCATCAATGGCTTGCGCGACAAGATTCGCCTGCAGACCGATGGCGGTCTGAAAACCGGCCTCGACGTGATCAAGGCGGCGATTCTTGGCGCCGAAAGCTTCGGCTTTGGCACCGCCCCGATGGTGGCATTGGGCTGCAAGTATCTGCGTATCTGTCACTTGAACAACTGCGCCACCGGCGTCGCCACTCAGGACGATTACCTGCGTGGCGAACACTTCCGCGGCACCGTCGACATGGTCAAGCACTACTTTCGCTTCATTGCCGAAGATGTGCGGGAACTGATGGCCGTGCTGGGTGCGCGCCAGTTGACCGACCTGATTGGCCGTACCGACTTGCTCGAAGTGATCGAAGGCAAAACATCTTCTCAGCGCAAGCTGGATCTGTCGCCGCTTTTGAGCAACGATTTCGTGCCGGCGGATGCCCCTCAGTTCTGCCAAGTCAGCCGCAACGTACCGCATGACCCGGGTGCCAAGAACCAGGAAGTGCTCGAAGCCTTGAAAGGGGCCATCGAGTCAAAGTCCGGCGGTGACTTCGAATTTAGCATCACCAACTGTGACCGCTCGGTGGCGGCATTGACCTCCGGCACCATCGCCAAGCGTTATGGCGAGGCAGGGCTCGAGGACGCGCCCATCAATGCGCGCTTCACCGGCGTGGCCGGGCAAAGCTTTGGCGTATGGAATGCTCGCGGCCTCAATCTTTATCTTGAAGGCGATGCCAACGACTACGTGGGCAAGGGCATGAATGGCGGCAAGATCGTCATTGTGCCGCCCAAGGTCAGTACCTTTGAAAGCCACGCGACCGCGATTGTCGGCAACACCTGCCTGTACGGTGCGACCGGCGGCAAACTGTTTGCCTCAGGTACCGCCGGTGAACGTTTCGCGGTACGTAACTCCGGTGCCACAGCCGTCATCGAAGGCGCAGGGGACCATTGCTGTGAATACATGACCGGCGGCTTGGTCTGCGTGCTGGGTGAAACCGGAGTCAACTTCGGCGCGGGGATGACCGGTGGTTTTGCCTACGTGCTGGATGAAGATCGCACTTTCGTGGACAAGTACAACCATGAGCTGGTGGAGATTCACCGAGTCAACACCGAAAGCATGGAAGCGTACCGGCGACACCTGCGTGAAGTCATCGAAGACTATGTAACGGAAACCGGATCCAAGCGTGGCGCCGCCATTATCGAAGATTTCAGTGATTATCTTCGTCACTTCTGGCTGGTGAAGTCCAAGGCAGCAAGCTTGACCAGTCTGCTCGACGAATCGCGTAGGCGGCCCGAGTAAGCCGGATTTCCAGGAGAGACGAACATGGCTAACCGATTGAATAACGATTTTCAGTTCATTGATGTGGGGCGTAATGACCCCCAGAAGAAAGAGGCGCGCAAGCGCGCCAAGGAATTTTCCGAGATCTATGAGCCGTACAAGCCCACTGAGGCGGCCAGCCAGTCGCACCGTTGCCTGCACTGCGGCAACCCTTACTGCGAATGGAAGTGCCCGGTACACAACTATATTCCCAACTGGCTGCAGCTGGTTGCCGAGGGCAACATTCTTGAAGCGGCGGAACTGTCGCACAAGACCAACACCCTTCCTGAAGTATGTGGCCGGGTGTGTCCTCAAGACCGTCTCTGTGAAGGCGCCTGCACCCTGAATGACGGCTTCGGCGCGGTCACCATCGGCTCGGTGGAGAAATACATTACCGATACCGCCTTTGCCATGGGCTGGCGGCCGGACATGTCCAAGGTGGTGTGGACCGACAAGAAAGTTGCGATCATCGGAGCAGGGCCGGCGGGTCTGGGCTGTGCCGATATTCTGGCGCGTGCCGGGGTCAAGTCCGTGGTATTCGATCGTTATCCGGAAATCGGCGGACTTCTGACTTTCGGTATTCCGGAATTCAAGCTTGAAAAGAACGTCATGAAGCGTCGCCGGGCGGTATTCGAGGAAATGGGTATCGAGTTCCGTCTGAATACCGAGATCGGTCGGGATGTCGAGTTCGATACCTTGCTGGCGGAATACGATGCCGTCTTTCTGGGGATGGGTACCTACAAATACATGCAGGGCGGTTTTCCCGGCGAAGACCTGCCCGGCGTCTACAAGGCACTGGATTATCTGATCGCCAACGTCAATCACTGCCTGGGCTACGAAAAGAATCCCGAGGATTACATCTCGTTCAAGGACAGGCGCGTGGTGGTGCTGGGCGGTGGCGATACCGCCATGGACTGTAACCGCACCGCGATTCGTCAAGGTGCCACCGAGGTGACCTGCGCCTACCGGCGTGATGAAGAGAACATGCCCGGTTCGCGCAAGGAAGTCGCCAACGCCCGCGAAGAAGGGGTGGAGTTTCTGTTCAATCGCCAGCCGGTAGCGGTGGTGGGTGAAGGCAAGGTGGAAGGGGTCAAGGTGGTACGGACACGCTTGGGCGAGCCGGATGAAAACGGCCGCCAGCGCCCGGAAGTGGTGCCCGGCTCCGAGGAAATCATTCCGGCGGATGCGGTGATTGTCGCGTTCGGCTTCCAGGCCAGTCCCGCCTCTTGGTTCGAAGGAGCCAATATCCAGGTGGATGAGCGTGATCGGGTCAAGGCGCCGGAACATGGCGCTTACGCCTTTCAGACCACTAATCAGAAAATTTTCGCCGGTGGCGATATGGTGCGTGGCTCCGACCTGGTGGTCACGGCCATTCACGAAGGTCGCCAAGCGGGCGAAGGCATTCTCGACTACCTGCAAGTGTAAAAGCGGCAGTGTAATTGAGCCGTTAGACGTAATCTGCTAGTCTGTCGACCCACCCTGGCGCGGTTTCCTGCCGCGCCTTCTGATCACGTTTCGACAGGTTATCCATGACACGATATATCTTCGTGACCGGCGGCGTTGTGTCCTCTCTCGGAAAGGGCATCGCCTCCGCCTCGCTGGCGGCGATTCTCGAGGCACGCGGCCTCAAGGTCACCATGCTCAAGCTCGACCCCTATATCAATGTGGACCCGGGCACCATGAGTCCTTTTCAGCATGGCGAGGTTTTCGTGACCGAAGATGGCGCCGAAACTGACCTGGACCTGGGGCACTACGAACGCTTTATCCGTACCAAGATGACCCAGCGCAACAACTTCACCACCGGTCGCGTTTACGAAAATGTACTACGCAAGGAGCGCCGGGGGGATTACCTGGGCGGTACGGTGCAGGTCATTCCGCACATTACCGATGAAATCAAGCAGCGTGTTTATGCCGGTGGCGAAGGTTTCGATGTGGCACTGGTCGAGATCGGCGGCACTGTCGGCGATATCGAGTCCTTGCCGTTTCTGGAATCGATCCGTCAGATCAGAAGTGAGCTGGGCGCGACCCGGGCGATCTTCATGCACCTGACGCTGGTACCCTACATCAAGACCGCCGGCGAGACCAAGACCAAACCGACCCAGCATAGCGTCAAGGAGCTGCGCTCGATCGGTATCCAGCCGGATATCCTGATTTGCCGCAGTGAAGTGGAACTCGAGGAGAGCGAACGGCGCAAGATCGCCTTGTTTACCAATGTCGAAGAGCGTGCCGTGGTACCGCTGCAGGATGCCGATACCATCTATCGCATCCCCATCATGCTTCACGAACATGGGCTCGATGAGATCGTCTGCGACAAGCTGCGCCTGGAAGCCGGAGAGGCCGATCTTTCCGAGTGGATCAAGGTACTCGATGCCAAGCTCAATCCGCTCAAGTCGGTAAGCATCGCCATGGTCGGCAAGTACATGGACTTGCTGGATGCCTACAAGTCACTCAATGAAGCGCTGATTCATGCCGGTATTCAGGATCGTATCAAGGTCAACGTCGACTATATCGATTCGGAACATATCGAACACCACGGTACCGAACGTCTGGCGGGCAAGGATGCGATCCTGGTGCCGGGGGGCTTTGGCGAGCGTGGGGTGGAAGGCAAGATACTCGCCGCCCGCTACGCACGTGAAAATGGTATCCCTTATCTAGGCATCTGCCTGGGTATGCAGGTGGCGGTGATTGAATTCGCCCGCAACGTCGCGGGGTGGGAAGATGCCAACTCCACCGAATTCACCCATGATACCCAACATCCCGTGGTCGGCTTGATTACCGAGTGGCTCACCCCCGAAGGCAAGATCGAACTGCGTGATGCAGGCTCGGATCTGGGCGGTACCATGCGCCTGGGCGGCCAGGTTTGTCGTCTCAAGGAAGGTTCTCGAGCGCGTGAGGCTTATGCCACTGACGAAATCGTCGAGCGCCATCGTCACCGCTTCGAGGTCAACAACCAGTTCGTCGAGCAACTCGAACAGGCGGGTTTGGTGGTGTCGGGCAAGAGTGTCGACCAGTCGCTGGTGGAAATGATCGAGCTACCGGACCATCCTTGGTATGTAGCCTGCCAGTTCCATCCGGAATTCACCTCCACACCGCGTGACGGTCATCCGCTGTTCTCCGGGTTCGTCAATGCTGCAGTGGAGCACAAGGCCGCACGTACCCGTGCTCAAAATCCTCCTCAGGAGTGAGCGAGATGTCTGCACCTGAACGACAAATTCTCGAGCGTGATGTAACAGTTGCCGGCCTTCAGGCCGGCAACTCATTGCCGCTGATGCTTTTGGGTGGCATGAATGTGCTTGAATCCCGGGAAATAGCCCTCGAAGTGGCCCAGCGCTATGTCGAGGTGAGCACGAAACTCGGTATTCCCTATGTGTTCAAGGCCAGCTTCGACAAGGCCAATCGTAGCTCGATCCACTCCTATCGCGGCCCCGGCCTCGAGAAAGGCCTGGAGATTCTGGCCGAGGTGAAGGCGCGCTTCGATGTGCCGATCATCACCGACGTACATGAACCCTGGCAGGCTGAGCCTGTCGCTGAAGTTGCCGATATCATCCAGTTGCCGGCGTTTCTTGCGCGCCAGACCGACCTGGTCGTGGCCATGGCCAAAACCGGTGCCGCGATCAATATCAAGAAACCACAATTTCTCGCCCCCCATGAAATGCGCCATATCCTCAAGAAATTTGAAGAAGCCGGCAATGACCGCCTGATGCTGTGCGAGCGTGGCACCAGTTTTGGTTACAATAATCTGGTGGTCGACATGCTGGGCTTGGGTGACATGAAGCAAACCGGTCGCCCGGTATTTTTCGATGTGACCCATGCGCTACAGCGTCCTGGCGGGCGTGCCGATAGCGCCGGTGGTCGGCGTGCCCAGGTTGCTGAGCTTGCCCGCGCCGGTGTCGCGGTCGGCTTGGCGGGGCTCTTTCTGGAGGCACACCCCGAACCGGACGCCGCCCTGTGCGACGGCCCCTGTGCCTTGCCGCTCGACCAGCTCGAGCCGTTTCTGACCCAACTGGTCGCCCTGGACCGTCTGGTCAAAGGCTTTGCGCCGCTGGAGATAACCTGAGACGGTGCTGCTGCCGTTGACCTACTTGATTAAGATAAAAAGGATCATTTGATGACCAAGATTGTTGATGTCAGCGCCCTTGAGGTGTTGGATTCGCGCGGCAACCCCACGGTAATGGCCAAGGTTCGCCTGGAAAACGGCGCCGTGGGCGAGGCGTTTGCCCCCAGCGGTGCCTCCACCGGTTCGCGTGAAGCGCTGGAGCTGCGTGACGGCGATAAGGCGCGCTACCTGGGCAAGGGCGTGCTCAAGGCGAAAAATGCCATCAATGGCCCGATCGGCGACCGCCTGCTGGGAATGGATGCCGAGGACCAACGCGGCCTGGATAACGCCATGCTCGAGCTGGACGGCACCGACAACAAGGCCAACCTGGGCGCCAATGCGATCCTGGCGGTCTCGCTTGCCGCCGCCAAGGCCGCGGCCAATGCCAAAAATCTACCGCTCTACGCGCATATCGCCGAGCTCTATGGTCAGCCGGGGCAGTACTTGATGCCGGTGCCGATGATGAACATCCTCAACGGCGGCGAGCATGCCGACAACAACGTGGATATCCAGGAATTCATGGTGCAGCCGGTCGGCGCCGAGAATTTCCGCGAAGGCCTGCGCATGGGCGCGGAAATCTTCCACGCCCTGAAAAAGGTGCTGTCCGCCCGTGGCCTGTCGACCTCCGTGGGCGACGAAGGCGGTTTCGCCCCCAGCCTGGCCTCCAACGCCGAGGCCTTGGCGGTAATCAAGCAGGCGGTGGCGGACGCTGGCTACAGTCTGGGCGACGATGTGACCCTGGCGCTGGACTGCGCCTCCAGCGAGTTCTACCAGGACGGGCAATACAACCTGGCGGGGGAAGGCAAGGTCTATGACGCCGCCGGTTTCACCGACTACTTGGCCGGGCTGTGCGACGAATATCCCATCGTCTCAATCGAGGATGGCATGGACGAGTCCGACTGGGACGGCTGGAAAGCATTGACCGACAAGCTGGGCGATCGCGTGCAGCTGGTCGGCGATGATCTGTTCGTCACCAACACTCGGATTCTCAAGCGCGGCATCGACGAGCAGATCGGTAACTCGATCTTGATCAAGTTCAACCAGATCGGCTCGCTTAGTGAAACGCTGGACGCGATCCGGATGGCGCAGGATGCCGGTTTCACTGCGGTGATCTCGCATCGCTCCGGCGAAACCGAAGACACCACCATTGCCGATCTGGCCGTGGGCACCTGTGCCGGCCAGATCAAGACTGGCTCGCTGTGCCGCTCCGACCGGGTGGCCAAGTACAACCGCCTGCTGGTGATCGAAGCCGAGTTGGGTGATCAGGCGGGCTATCCGGGGCTGAAAGCGATCAAGGGCCAATAAAGCGAAATATTGACGCTTCGTAAGAGATGTCCCCATTTCTTGTAAGACATCTCTTACAAAGAGCGAAGAGAAAGGCTATTTTTGAAGGGTAACTTCAGCATAGTTTGCTATTAACTATATGTTTTATAAGTCTTAGAAAATCAAGAACGAACCGACGAGACTTGCTCTTCGTCGTCGGGACCGCCTTGAGTTAATGCCCCAAGCTGCCAGAATAGCCACAGGAGAAAAGAGAAGCAGGGACGCTTCGGGCAGGATGCGACGGGATGCAAGCAGGTTTGGTGCGCCGGGTGAAACAGGAGGTTAACCTTGGCAAGGAAGGCACCCAGGGATGTCGGCAAAGGGATATTGCAAGAAAAGTTTGGAGCGGGCGGCCTAAGGGCCGCCTTTTTTTGTTTCAACGTTCGAGTTTTTCCAGTTTGCCCGGTTTGCCATCCCATTCTTCCGCGTCCGGCAAGGGATCTTTCTTTTCGGTGATGTTGGGCCACACTTCAGCCAGTTCGGCGTTAATTTCAGTAAAGCTTTCCTGATTTTCCGGTAGCTCGTCTTCAGAGAAGATAGCCTCTGCCGGACACTCTGGCTCGCACAGGGCGCAGTCGATGCACTCATCGGGGTGAATGACCAGGAAATTCGGCCCTTCATAGAAGCAGTCGACCGGGCAGACTTCCACACAGTCGGTGTATTTGCATTGGATGCAGTTTTCGGTAACGACAAACGTCATCTCGATATCCCTCTTGCTTGGCCGGGCAGGGTTGCCGCCCGGCAGTCGTGAATGGTCTAAGTGCTTTATGGTTATAAAGCGATAGGTTTTTATAAAGAAAAATTATCGCCACATTCTAGTCGGGGGGCTATCCCGGCGGCAAGCTCTATCCCCTACAGCAGGTCGCGCCATTGATACAGCATGGTCAAGGCCTCACGTGGACTCAGGTCGTCCAGCGCTAGCTGAGACAATGATTCCACCACCGGGTGGGGGGCAGTGGCAAACAAGTCTGCCTGATGCGGCGAAGCGACACTCCCCGGCTCTTTCCCAAGGTCATTAACCAGGTGTCTTGGTGCCAGCGTATCCTGATCGATTTCCCGTTGTTCGAGCGTCACCAGCTTTTCCCTTGCCCGGGCAATTACCGGCGACGGCACCCCGGCGAGTTGCGCCACTTGCAGGCCGTAGCTCTGGCTTGCCGGCCCCGGCTCGATACGGTGCATGAACACGATACCTTCGCCGTGTTCCGTTGCGGTCAGATGCACATTGGCCACCCCCTCGATATGCTCAGGCATCGTGGTCATTTCAAAATAATGTGTGGCGAACAGGGTCAGTGCCTGGGTTTGGGCGAGGTGCTCGGCACTTGCCCAGGCTAGCGAAAGGCCGTCGAAGGTGCTTGTGCCGCGACCGATTTCATCCATCAGTACCAGGCTCTGGGCAGTGGCATTATGCAGGATATTGGCGGTTTCGGTCATTTCCACCATGAAGGTGGAGCGTCCACCGGCCAGGTCATCACTGGAACCGATACGGGTGAAGATGCGATCAACCGGCCCGATTCGGGCTTCATCGGCCGGAACGAAGCTTCCTGCATGCGCCAGCAAGGTGATCAATGCCGCCTGGCGCATATAAGTCGATTTACCCCCCATATTGGGACCGGTAATGATCAGCATGTGCTGTTGCTGATCCAGGCTCAGATCATTGGGTACGAAGGGCGTTTCGCTGACCTGCTCGACCACGGGGTGACGCCCGGCCTTGACCTCTATGCCCCCGTCCTCGCTCAGCGTGGGGCGTACCCAATGCAGAGTCTCCGCCCGTTCACTGAACGCACAGAGGACATCCAGTTCCGCCACGGCGCGAAAGGTGGCCTGAAGCGGATGGAGTGTTTCATTGAGCTCGCTAAGCAAGCTGTCGTAGAGCCGTTTTTCCCGCGCCAGGGCGCGGGACCTTGCCGATAAGGCCTTGTCCTCGAACTCCTTGAGCTCGGGAATGATGAAACGCTCGGCATTCTTGAGCGTCTGGCGGCGAATATAGTCGGCGGGCGCGCTCTGAGCCTGGGCGCGGGGCAACTCGATGAAATAACCGTGGACCCGGTTATAACCCACTTTCAAGTGGGCAAGCCCGGTGCGCTGGCGTTCACGGGTTTCCAGCTCCACCAGATAGGCACCGGCGTTTTCCGCCATGCCGCGATGCTCGTCAAGCTCGCTATCGTAGCCCTCGGCAATCACACCGCCATCGCGAATCACCACCGGAGGATTGTCGATCAAGGCGCGCTGCAAGGTGGCGCTAAGCTCGGGAAAAGGGCGGATATGGGTCTTGAGCACATCCAGGGCGCTGCCAGGCTCGACTTCCGTCAGTTGCTGTTCAAGGTCGGGGAGAACGGCCAGGGCATCTCGCAGGCGGGCCAGATCGCGTGGCCGGGCGCTATAAAGTGCCACACGCGCCAGAATGCGTTCCACGTCGCCTACCGCGCTCAATGTTTCGCGCAAGGTCATGTAGGCAGCCTCGAGCGCAAGCAATGCCACGGCGGCCTGGCGTGCGGTGACGACATCGCGTTGACGCAAGGGCCGGTTCAACCAGCGTTTGAGCAGACGTGACCCCATGGCAGTCGTGCAAGTATCGAGGACGCTGGCCAGGGTGTTATCGGTGGTGCCACCGAGGTTGATGTCAATTTCGAGATTGCGGCGGCTGGCGGCATCGATGACCACGGTATCGTCGCGGTTTTCCACGGCGATGGCGGTGACATGCGGCAGTCGCGAGCGCTGGGTGTCGCGAGCGTAATCGATCAGCACCCCGGCGGCGACAAGTGCCGTTACCAGGTGAGCGCAACCGAAGCCGCGCAGATCCTGTACCTCGAATTGATCGCATAGGCTTCGAACGGCACTTTCCAGGTCGAATAGCCAGTCGCTCTGACGGCACACGCCACGTTGCTGGGCAAGTGCACCGGGCAATGCCAGATCTTCCGGAACCAGCAACTCGGCAGGTGCCAGGCGGGTGAGTTCAGCCAGCATTTCGGCATCGCCTTCCACTTCCAGCACGCTGAAGCGGCCACTGGAAAGCTCCAGCCAGGCCAGACCCCAATGCGGCCCTTTGGAATACAAGGCGGCCAGGACATTGTCGCGCCGGGCGTCGAGCAGGGCTTCATCATGCAGGGTGCCGGGGGTAACGATACGCATCACCTTGCGCTCCACCGGTCCCTTGGTGGCGGCGGGGTCACCCACCTGTTCGCAGATCGCCACGGATTCACCGGCTGCCACCAGCCGCGCCAGATAGCCCTCGGCGCTGTGGTAGGGTATTCCTGCCATGGGAATCGGTTTGCCGCCGGACTGGCCGCGCTGGGTGAGCGTGATATCCAAGAGTGCGGCGGCGCGCTTGGCATCATCGAAAAACAGCTCGTAAAAATCCCCCATGCGATAAAACAACAGAACCTCGGGGTGGTCGCGTTTGATCGAGAGGTATTGTGTGATCATCGGCGTATTCGCTGGACTGGCCTGGGACATGAGCTTCCTGATTGAGCGTGGCGCCCGGCAGCACGATCTCGCGGTGACGGGCGGCATGTTCTGTGGGCAAGGAGAACGCGGTATTCTACGCTGAACTGATCATCGAGATGAAGCTGTCGCCGTCATGAACTGGCTATGATGGACCCGCTATCATGTATTCTGGATTCCTCACTCTCGTCGATATAAGTCCGTCATCATCAAGGAGTCGCCATGCCACGCCCATTCAATACATTTCCCGGCTACGAATCGGAACCGGGGGTGCTGGCCGAGCAGCTGGGGCGGCTATGCCGCGAGCATCGAATAGAGGTGACCACGGCGGAATCCTGTACCGGCGGTGGGATTGCCGCCGCGATCACGGAAGTGGCAGGGAGTTCGACATATTTCACTACAGGCTACGTCACCTATGCCGATGCGGCCAAGACACGCCTGTTGGGGGTAAAGCCTGCGCTGCTTGAAACCCATGGGGCGGTCAGTCGGGCCGTGGTTCAAGCCATGGTGGAGGGTGCCTGTCGTGATAGCGGGGCGCAATTGGCGGTAGCGGTGAGTGGCGTGGCAGGGCCGGGCGGCGGCAGTGACGCCAAGCCGGTGGGCACCGTCTGGCTCGCCTGGGGTAATCTGTCGCACCAGCAGGTGGAGTGCTTTCACTTTCCAGGGAGTCGACAGGCGGTACGCGAGCTGGCGGTGCATCAAGCCCTTGTCGGGCTGATATTGTGGATCAAGACCATGGCATGAGCAGCGAAAACACAACAGAGATTAAATCGGTTTGCTAAGCGATATGCGTTTTTTTGCGCAGCAATGTTTGGCATAATACTGGCTAATTATACAGCTTATGATGAGGAGCCTTGAATGGCACAGGATGACAACCGCGCCAAGGCGCTGAATGCAGCACTCAGCCAGATTGATCGCCAGTTCGGTAAAGGCACCGTCATGCGCCTGGGTGATACGCCCCGCGTGGTCATGCCGTCGGTTTCCACGGGTTCATTGGGTCTGGATATCGCCTTGGGTATCGGGGGGCTGCCCTATGGCCGTGTAGTGGAAATCTTCGGCCCGGAATCCTCGGGCAAGACCACGCTGACCCTGGCCGTGATTGCCGAGGCCCAGAAGCAAGGCAAGACCTGTGCCTTTGTTGACGCCGAGCACGCCCTTGATCCCAGCTATGCCGAAAAGCTCGGCGTTAACCTGGACGATCTCCTGGTGTCCCAGCCGGATACTGGTGAGCAGGCCCTGGAAGTCACCGACATGCTGGTGCGTTCCGGCGGTGTTGACGTCATCGTCATCGATTCGGTGGCGGCACTTACGCCGCGAGCGGAAATCGAAGGTGAAATGGGCGATACTCACGTCGGCTTGCAGGCACGCTTGATGTCTCAAGCATTGCGCAAGATTGCCGGTAACATCAAGAATGCCAACTGCCTGGTTGTTTTCATCAACCAGATCCGCATGAAAATCGGGGTGATGTTCGGCAGCCCCGAAACCACTACCGGGGGCAATGCGCTGAAGTTCTATGCCAGCGTGCGCCTGGATATTCGTCGCACCGGCTCGGTGAAGGTCGGCGATGAAGTTACCGGCAACGAAACTCGCGTGAAAGTGGTCAAGAACAAGGTGGCGCCGCCATTCCGTCAGGCGGAGTTCCAGATTCTCTACGGCAAGGGTATTTATCACGCCGGTGAGGTGATCGATCTCGGTGTGCAGTGCAATCTGGTCGACAAGGCCGGTGCCTGGTACAGCTACAAGGGCAAGAAGATCGGCCAGGGCAAGGCCAATTCGGCGCAGTACCTGGAAGACAATCCGGCGATCATGGAAGAAATCGAAGCCCAAATTCGCGCCCAGCTGCTGGCTCCCGTGGAAACGAAAAAAGACAAGGAGGCTGCCAAGGGCAAAGAACCTGCCAAGGGTAAGAAAGAGCCTGCCATTTCTCCCGCCGACACATCCGTCGAGCCTCCCGAAGACGACCTGATCTAACCCATGGCCGGTGCAGCGACACCCCGCGAGGCTGCCATTGTTCTGTTGGCTCGGCGCGAGCATTCGCGTGCCGAGCTACGGCTACGGTTGGCACGCAAGGGGCATGCAGCGGACGAGATAGAGGCTTGCCTGGATACCCTGGCTGAGCAGGGGCTGCAGTCGGATACGCGCTTTGCTGAAAGCTTCGTGCGCTCTCGCGTGATGCGAGGTCAGGGGCCAATTCGTATCCGCGGCGAGCTTTTTCAACGAGGAATCGACAAAAACCTGGCTCGCGACGCCATCGATGCCGTGATCGAGCAAGAGCGAATCGATTGGTTCGCCTTGGCCGGACAGACGCTGTCACGGCGCTTTTCCATGCCTGGCGACACACCCAAGGAACGGGCCCGGCGTGAGCGCTTTCTGGCCTCGCGGGGGTTCGATTTCGAACAGATTCGCTATGCGCTTGATTGCCTGTAGCGCTTCTTCTCCTTCTCATGGCTTTAGTCATTTGCCAACTGCGCTATAATACCTGTCTTTCTTTGCGACCCCGACGGGTAGTGGCTCAAGCGCCCTGGGGCATCATGTTTCTTTTTTGGATACCCTATGAAAAGCGCAGACATCAGACAGGCCTTTCTGAAATTCTTTGAAGAACAGGGACATACCATCGTTCCAAGCAGTTCGTTGGTGCCGGGCAACGACCCGACCCTGCTTTTCACCAATGCGGGTATGGTGCCGTTCAAGGATGTATTTCTGGGGCGCGATCCGCGCCCCTATGTGCGTGCAACCTCGGCCCAGCGCTGCGTGCGTGCCGGTGGTAAGCACAACGACCTGGATAACGTGGGGTATACTGCCCGTCACCACACCTTCTTCGAGATGTTGGGCAACTTCAGCTTCGGCGATTACTTCAAGCGCGAGGCCATTCGCTTTGCCTGGACATTCTTGACCGAAACCTTGGGGCTGCCCAAGAGCAAGCTCTGGGTCACGGTCCATATCAGCGATGATGAAGCCGAGCGCATCTGGAAGGATGAGATCGGTATCGATCCTGAGCGTTTCTCCAGGCTGGATGAAGACAATTTCTGGCAGATGGGCGATACCGGCCCCTGCGGGCCGAGTTCCGAAATATTCTTCGATCACGGCCCCGAAGTCTGGGGCGGTCCGCCGGGAAGCCCGGAGGAAGAAGGTGACCGTTATATCGAAATCTGGAACCTGGTGTTCATGCAGTTCGACCGTGATGCAAGTGGCACCTTGAACCCATTGCCCAAGCCTTCCATCGATACCGGCATGGGGCTGGAGCGTGTCGCCGCGGTGATGCAGGGCGTGCATTCCAACTACGAAATCGACTTGTTCCAGAACCTGCTCGCGTCGGCAACTGAGGTAACCGGGTTCAACAACACGGAGAACCCTTCTCTGCGAGTGATTGCTGACCATATCCGTTCCTGTGCCTTCCTGATTGCCGATGGCGTGCTGCCTTCCAACGAGGGCCGTGGCTATGTATTGCGTCGCATCATTCGTCGCGCCATTCGTCACGGCCATACTCTGGGTGCCGAAGGGCCGTTCTTCCACCGCTTGGTGGATGCGCTGGATGCGGAAATGGGCGAGGCCTACCCGGAGTTGCGCGAAGCGCGCGAGCAGATCACCCGTGTGCTGCTAAAAGAGGAGGAGCAGTTTGCGCGCACGCTGGAACACGGCATCACCTTGCTGGAAACCGCCCTGGACAAGCTGGAAGGCGTGGTGCTGCCCGGCGAAACCGTCTTCAAGTTGTACGATACCTACGGTTTCCCTTACGACCTCACGGCGGATGTGTGTCGTGAGCGAGGCGTGCGGCTGGACGAAGAAGGCTTCAAACGTCAGCTTGACGCCCAGCGTGAACGGGCGCGTGCCGCCAGCCAATTCGGAGCGGATGCCAGTATTAACATCGAGCTGGAAGGCAAGACCGATTTCGTCGGCTATGAGCAGCTTGAAGACAGTGCCCAGGTCATCGCGCTGATGGATAGTGCCGGCAATGAACTTGTCACCCTGGAAGCTGGCAAGAAAGGCCTGGTGGTGCTGGACCGCACGCCGTTCTATGCCGAGTCCGGCGGGCAGGCGGGTGATACCGGTTATCTCTACTTGGCCAACGGCCGGTTCGAGGTGACGGATACGCAAAAATACGCGAGCCACCACCTGCATCACGGGGTACTGGTGGAAGGCGAGCTGACCGTCGGCGAGCCGGTGACCACCCAGGTGGATGCCGGTCTGCGCGATGCCACGGTGCGCAATCACTCGGCCACGCATTTGTTGCACAAGGCATTGCGCATGGTGCTTGGCGATCACGTTCAGCAGAAAGGTTCCTTGGTGACCGCTGAGCGATTGCGTTTCGACTTTAGCCACTTCGAGCCCATGACCACCGAGCAGCTGGACGAAGTCGAGCACATCGTCAATACGCAAATATTGGCCAATGCGCCGACCCGAACCGAACAGATGAGCTTGGAACAGGCCAAGGTCAAGGGAGCGGCAGCCCTGTTCGAGGCCAAGTACGAGGATAACGTCCGTGTGCTTACCATCGGCCCTGACGATTTTTCCGTCGAATTATGCGGTGGTACGCATGTGGGGCGCAGTGGCGATATCGGCTGTTTTCATGTGGTCTCGGAAGTGGGTATCGCCTCGGGAGTACGGCGCATCGAAGCGATTACCGGTGAAAATGCCTTGAGCTATTTCCGTGAACAGGAAAGTCGTTTGAATCGCATCGGTGAGCGCCTGAAGGTCAAACCCGAGCAACTGGAGTCGCGGGTCGAATCATTGGTCGAGCGTAACCGTACCCTGGAAAAAGAGCTTGAACAGCTCAAGGGCAAGCTGGCCAGTGCTGCGGGCAGCGATATGCTGAGTCAAGCCCGTGAGATCAGCGGCGTCAAGCTTCTCGCTACACAGCTGGAAGGCGTTTCCGGAAAGGAATTGCGCGGTATGCTCGACCAGCTCAAGAACAAATTGGGTTCAGGCGTTATCGTGCTGGCGGTGGCCGACGAAGCCGCCGGTAAGGTCAGCTTGATTGCTGGGGTCACCCAGGACCTGACGGATCGCGTCAAGGCGGGTGAGTTGATCAACTTCGTGGCGTCTCAGGTGGGTGGTAAAGGCGGAGGTCGTGCCGATATGGCGCAGGCCGGAGGAAATCAGCCAGCGGCCTTGCCTAGTGCTCTGGAAAGCGTGCCTAGCTGGTTGGAAGCTCAGCTCGGCTAAAAAACCGGGCCGGTGGCGAAATGCCCCGGCCCGGTTTTTTGTTATTATCCCTTTTTATTCATTTTCCAGTTTCATTCACCCTCCATTCCCGAACGAACAGGAAAAACGGCATATGGCACTATACGTACAGAAGTTCGGCGGCACCTCGGTAGGCTCTCCCGAGCGCATCAAGGCCGTGGCGGAAAAGGTCAAGGGCTTCCGCGATCAGGGCCATCAGGTCGTGGTGGTGGTCTCCGCAATGAGCGGCGAAACCAACCGGTTGACCGAACTGGCCCGCTCGATCAATGAAGAACCCACTCCCCGTGAAATGGACATGCTGCTTTCCACCGGTGAACAGGTGACGATTTCCTTGCTGGCGATGGCGCTACAGAAGATCGGTGTTCCGGCTACCTCACATACCGGTGCCCAGGTGGGTATTCATACCGACAGTGCCTACACCAAGGCGCGTATTCAGCGTATTGAAACCGATGATCTTAAGGCTGACCTGGATGATGGTCAGGTGGTCGTGGTCGCTGGCTTCCAGGGAGTGGATGAGGAAGGCAATATCACCACGCTGGGTCGGGGCGGCTCGGACACTACCGGTGTTGCCCTGGCGGCGGCGTTGGGTGCGGATGAATGTCAGATTTACACCGATGTGGATGGCGTTTATACAACCGACCCCAGGGTGTGCTCCAAGGCCAAACGTCTGGAACGCATTACCGTTGAGGAAATGCTTGAGCTTGCCAGCCTGGGCTCGAAGGTGCTGCAAATCCGCGCGGTCGAATTCGCCGGCAAGTACAACGTTCCCTTACGGGTGCTGTCGAGTTTCGAAGACGGCCCCGGCACCCTGATTGTTGCAGAATCTGACCAAGACGAGGACTCCATGGAAGAACCGCTGATTTCCGGTATCGCTTTTACCAAGAACGAAGCCAAGCTGACCCTGTTGAATACGCCTGATGTCCCTGGCGTTGCATCACGCATTCTCGGGCCGATTGCCGATGCCAACATCGAAGTCGACATGATCGTGCAGAACGTGGCACCGGCAGGCGATTACACCGACTTCACTTTCACCGTGGCCAAGGGTGACTACAAGGCTACCAAGCGCATTCTCGAAGAGACCGTGATTCCTGACTTGGGCGGCGGTGAGCTGCGTGGTGACGACAATATCGCCAAGGTATCCCTGGTCGGTGTGGGTATGCGTTCGCATGCCGGGGTGGCTTCCAAGATGTTCCGTGTGTTGGCGGATGAAAATATCAATATCCGTATGGTTTCTACCTCGGAAATCAAGATATCGGTAGTCATCGATGAGAAACGCATGGAGTTGGCGGTAAAGGCGTTACACACGGCGTTTGGACTCGATAAATCCGATATTGAAAGCGAGTAACGTTCACGTCACGAACCTTCTACCCTGAAAGGGACTCGCTGCCGAGTGGTGGTGGGCTTTATTTCAACGGAAAGTTTCAGTGCTATGAAACTGGAGCATTGGTGACTAGCATCACCATGCCGCATAATGGCATGGTGGCGCTGTTAGCGTGCACATCCCGTTGCTACAAAACGACTGAGAAGGAGATCAGCCATGCTCATCTTGACTCGCCGTGTCGGCGAAACCCTGATGATCGGTGATGAAGTCACCGTGACCGTACTGGGTGTAAAAGGCAACCAGGTACGTATCGGCGTTAATGCGCCTAAAGACGTCGCCGTACACCGTGAAGAGATTTATCAGCGCATTCAGCGTGAGAGAAGCAGTGAAGAAGGCGCCGAATAAGGTGCTTTCCACTGCCTGCCGAGCAGGCTGTTTCCGGCGCTGCCAAGCAAGATGGTTTGATGCGTGCGCGAAAAAATCCGCGGGATGACTGGACAAGCATCTCTGAAATCGGTAATATTCGCGCCGTGCCGTTAAGGAGAGGTGGCCGAGTGGCTGAAGGCGCTCCCCTGCTAAGGGAGTATAGGGTTTATAGCCCTATCGAGGGTTCGAATCCCTCTCTCTCCGCCAATCGGTAGATGTGAAGACAAGCGCCCGTAGCTCAGCTGGATAGAGTACCTGACTACGAATCAGGTGGTCGGAGGTTCGAATCCTCCCGGGCGCACCAGATTCCAAACCCGCCCTCTCGTGAGGGCGGGTTTTCTGTTTCAGAGTTACTGTTTCAAAAATACTTTTTCTTCTTTTTACTGGCTAGACCAACTGCTGCTCGCAAGACGGTCTGGTGATCGTGTTTGGCGCCCTCGCTTTGCGAAGGGCGCTTTTTTTTAAGCCGCTCCCAGGACGTCCAGGAGTGTAGGCAGATCAGTGATGCGCTTGAGCTTCTGAAAGCGTGTTTCCACCTCCTGGCTACGCAAGCGCATCTGGGCCAGCCACTGCTTGACCAGAGAGACCACAACACGCGGCGGCAAGCTTTGGCTCTGCCGAGCCGCGTAGCGCCGGAGCATGTCTGCCTGCATCGCCCAGGTGGTGGCAGGTAGGCGCTCGCCAGTGGCTTGCCAGTGGCGAATACAGCTTGCCAGCCAAGGGTCGGCCAAGGCGCCTCGCCCAAGCATGACATCGCGACAGCCCGATAGGGTGCGCGCTTTCCAATAATCTTCCAGTGTCCAGATATCGCCATTGGCGACCACCGGTATGCGTAAACGGTGATGAATCCTGCCTATCCACTCCCAATGTGCCGGTGGGCGGTAGCCTTCGTCGCGAGTACGCCCATGTACCACGAGCTGGCGAGCACCCCCGGCTTCGGCAGCCAGGGCGCACTCAAGTGCCAGGCGGCGATCAGAGAACCCGAGGCGGATCTTGGCGGTTACGGGGATAGACTCACCGACGGCGTCGGCAACCGCCTGGACGGCTTGATGCAAACGCTCCGGCCGACGCAGCATCGAGGCGCCACCATCATGCCGGTTGACAATTCTGGCTGGGCAGCCAAAGTTAAGGTCTATGCCGATTGCGCCCAATGCCAGTGCCTGGCGGGCATTGGCGGCGAGTGCCTCGGGTTCGGAGCCCAGTAACTGAAGATGTACCGGTACTCCACTAGGCGTTGCCACCGGTGTCCTGTCGAGTTCCGGGCAATGTTTGCGAAACACTCGCGGGGGAAGGCGGGCATCGACCACGCGCACGAATTCCGTTACCGCCCAGTCGAAACCGGGTATCCGGGTCAGGAGGTCGCGCGTAGTGGCATCGATGACGCCTTCCATCGGGGCCAAGCCAATTTTTCCATCTTGTAGTAAATTAACAACGTTGACTTCCACCATGGCGACCTTGCAATCTTTTCAGGGTGTGGCAGGTTAATGCATCATTCGTAGTGGGCCAAGTTGCTTTTCTAGGCAGTTATACTGGCAACAAGTGCAAATATTCAGGAGAAAAACCGTATGCAGGATACACAGCTGCTCCGTGAAGGACTGGCCTTGATGGGACTAGGCATGGGGTTTGTTTTTGTTTTTCTTACGGTTTTGGTAATCAGCGTGACGCTGATGTCGGGCGTAATCCGACGTTTTGCCCCCGAGGCTGCGCCGGTCGCGACAGCTAAATCAGCGACACCAGCAACGTCGGGCACCCCCCAGGAAGATGAACTGAAGGTGGTGATCAGCACCGCCATTCACCGTTATCGCAACCGTCATCGGGATTGAACCACACACGACAGGCCGTTTGGGCGCCTGTCGTGTGTCGTTTTCGTGTGTTTATTTCCTATTCATATTTGCGTCTTTTTTCTTCATTTTTCATTAAAACGACACTAGGGCCTACATCATGAACGACACAAAACGTCCTCTAGGCATCACGGATGTTGTGCTGCGCGATGCGCATCAGTCACTGTTTGCCACGCGCATGCGCCTGGATGACATGCTGCCGATCGCCGAAAAACTCGACAAGGTGGGCTTCTGGTCGCTGGAGTCCTGGGGTGGCGCAACCTTCGACGCCTGTATCCGTTACTTGGGCGAAGACCCCTGGGAGCGCATTCGCGCCCTGAAGGAAGCGATGCCCAATACCCCGCAACAGATGTTGCTGCGTGGCCAGAACCTGCTGGGGTACCGCCACTACGCCGACGATGTGGTGGATAAATTCGTCGAGCGGGCCAAGACCAATGGGGTGGATGTCTTCCGGGTGTTCGATGCCATGAATGACCCGCGCAACCTGGAACGGGCGATTAAGGCGGTGCGCCAGGTGGGCGGTCATGCCCAAGGCACGATTTCCTACACCGTGAGTCCTGTCCACACCTTGGATAGCTGGGTCGAGCTGGCCCGGTCGATCGCTGACATGGGGGCCGACTCTCTGGCGATCAAGGACATGGCCGGGCTGCTGACGCCTTACACGGCGTTTGAATTGGTGTCGCGGCTGAAAAAAGAGCTGTCGATTCCCATTCACATGCAGTGCCACGCCACCACCGGGCTTTCCACCGCGACCATTCTCAAGGCGGTGGAAGCGGGCATCGATAATGTGGATACCGCGATTTCCTCGATGTCGATGACCTATGGCCACAGCCCCACCGAGTCGGTCGTGGCGATGCTCAAGGACACCGACCGGGATACCGGCCTGGACCTGGAATTGCTTGAAGATATTGCCGGTTATTTCCGTGAGGTACGCAAGAAGTACGCCGCCTTTGAAGGCTCGCTCAAGGGCATCGACTCGCGCATCCTGATCGCCCAGGTGCCCGGCGGCATGCTGACCAACATGGAAGGCCAGCTCAAGGAGCAGGGCGCCGGTGACAAGCTCGATGCCGTGCTCGAAGAAATTCCGCGGGTGCGCGAGGATCTGGGCTTCATTCCGTTGGTCACGCCCACCTCGCAGATCGTCGGCACCCAGGCGGTGATGAACGTCATGATGGGCGAACGCTACAAGTCGATTTCCAAGGAAGTTCAGGCGCTGCTCAAGGGCGAGTACGGTACCGCCCCGGCGCCGTTCAACAAGGAGCTGCAGAACCGCGTGCTCGAGGGCGGTGAGCCGATTACCTGTCGCCCGGCGGACAACCTCAGCCCGGAAATGGATAGGCTCACCACCGAGCTCAGGGAAAAGGCCAAGGCCGAAGGCATCCGTCTGGCCGAGGGCGAGCGCGAGATCGATGATGTGCTCACCTATGCGCTGTTCCCGCAGATCGGTCTGAAGTTCCTCAAAAACCGTGACAATCCGGACGCCTTCGAACCGGTGCCCCAGGCTCAGCAGGCAACGGCGCAACCGGCCCAAGCGCCGGCCAAGCCCGCTGCCAAAGTACCGGCCACTGCCGCCGCCCCGGAAACTTACACCATCAAGCTCAATGGCAAGGCCTATGTGGTGGAAGTCGCTGAAGGCGGCGAGGTCGGCGATATTCAGCCGTCGGCTGCAAGTACGCCATCCGTGTCACGCGACGAAGGCTCGGCGCCCTCTTCGGGGGAAATCATCAGCGCACCCTTGGCGGGCAATATCTTCAAGGTCAACGTCAAACCCGGCGAGAGTGTCGCCGAAGGCGACGTGGTGATCATTCTCGAAGCCATGAAAATGGAAACCGAAGTGCGGGCCGCAAGTGCGGGTACCGTCACGGCTGTCAAGGTCAGCGAAGGCGATAGCGTCGCCGTCGGCGACACCCTGATCGAACTTTAAGGACAGGACATGGATAAATTACACATCCTGTGGGAAGGGTCGGGGCTATATAACCTGGAAGTAGGCCAGGCCGCGATGATTGCGGTGGGCTTATTACTGTTGTATCTGGCCATCTACAAGAAATTCGAACCGCTGCTACTGGTCCCGATCGGTTTCGGCGGCATCCTAGCCAATATTCCCGAAGCGGGACTGGCGGTTTCCGCGCTGGACCAAGCCATCGGGGTGGCGAAGCCGATGGTGCTCAACCAGATCGCCTCGGCTTTTGGGACCACTCTGGACCCTCTGGCCAGCGTCGAGACCTGGCGCGAGACGCTCAAGCTGATCGCCGGTGACGGTGCCTCGCCGGATCAGTTGCGCGCCGCGCATGACGTCTCGGTCAATGTTGGCTACGGCGACGGCCTGCTGTATATGTTCTACAGCGTGGCGATTACCTCCGGTATTGCTCCCTTGATTATCTTCATGGGGGTGGGGGCGATGACTGACTTTGGTCCGCTGCTGGCCAACCCGCGTACGCTGTTCCTGGGGGCCGCTGCGCAGTTTGGTATTTTCGCCACGCTGTTTGGCGCCGTGGCGCTGTCGTCGATGGGCGTGATGGATTTCTCGCTCAATCAGGCGGCTGCCATCGGTATCATCGGTGGGGCCGATGGTCCCACCTCGATCTATGTCTCAAGCATTCTGGCGCCGGAACTGCTGGGGGCCATTGCCGTGGCGGCCTACGCCTACATGGCCTTGGTGCCGCTGATTCAGCCGCCGATCATGAAGCTTCTGACCTCGCGTAAAGAACGCGAAATCACCATGACCCAGCTGCGCCCGGTGTCCAAGCTTGAAAAAGTGGTCTTTCCCTTGCTGCTGCTGCTGCTGGTGGCGATGTTTCTGCCCGATGCCGCGCCGCTGCTGGGCATGTTCTGCTTCGGCAACCTGATGCGCGAGTGTGGCGTGGTCGAGCGACTCTCCGATACCGCCCAGAATGCCCTGATCAACATCGTCACCATCGTGCTGGGCCTGGCGGTGGGTTCCAAGCTGATGGCGGAAAGCTTTCTGGCGATCGAGACGCTGGGGATTCTGGGGCTAGGCATTGTGGCCTTCGGTATCGGCACTGCCGCCGGGGTGTTGATGGCCAAGCTGATGAACCTGATGAGCAAGATGCCAATCAATCCGTTAATCGGTGCCGCCGGTGTCTCGGCGGTGCCCATGGCGGCACGGGTGGCCAATAAGGTGGGGTTGGAGTCTAACCCGCATAACTTCCTGCTGATGCATGCGATGGGCCCCAACGTGGCCGGGGTCATCGGCTCGGCGGTAGCTGCCGGGGTGATGATCAAGTACTTGGGATAAGTACTTGAGATAAGTACTTGAGAAAGCCACTTGGCTCGAACGTAGCGATGTTAAGAATGGTAATAACGCGGCATGCCCTGGCATGCCGCGTTATTTTTTTGTGTCGAGATCCTGGTAGCTGAGTGACGATTTCAAACGATTTTCCAAAGGCGAGAGATCCAGAGGGTGGTCGCTTGGCCAGCCAATGGTCAGGTAGGCGCCTTGAGCATCATAAGATACGTCAGTGATAGGAATGGCCTGCTCAGCTAGCCAGGCTCGCGCCTCGGCTTCGCCGGCAAAGGGCAGTTGCAAGCCATAACGGCGGCGCTCCACCAGTTCCTTAGTGGGCAAGTCGACAAGGGCTGCGCTGACTGCCTGGGCGTAGGCGCGGGCCAGCCCACCGGTTCCCAGCTTGGTGCCGCCGAAGTAGCGAGTCACCACGCAGCCGACTTGTCCCAGGCTACTGCCTTCCAGTACCTGAAACATGGGGCGTCCAGCGGTGCCGCCCGGTTCACCGTCATCGGAAAAGCCGATGTGGTTCTGCTCACCGGGCGGGCCTGCGATAAAAGCGCTGCAATGATGGCTGGCATTGGGGTGAGCAGTGCAGGCCGCCCTGAGCAGTACCTGGAGCTCGGCGGGAGAAGGCGCATGAGTTACCCAGGTAATAAAGCGGCTTTTTTCCACCTCGATATCGGCACTGTGCCATGTCCCAGGAGAAAGATGTGGAACGAGGTAGCGCATTAGTGCGCCGTGACATGGTGATTGATGCCCATGACCAGGCCCAGTACTTGAATATCACGATTGTGCAGGAACATGGCGGGCTGCAGGGTGTCAGCGGGAAGCAAATGAACCCCGAGCCGGTTGATCGAGAGCTTTTTCAAGGTGATTTCCTGTTGATTGATCTCTGCGGTAAGCGTTTCTTCATCAGCGTCGTTCTGGAAGCGCCGGATAATGATGACATCGCCATCGAAAAGGTTGCAATCATGCAGGGCATTACCGCGAATTTTCACGGCATAGGTATTGCGGCGCATGACTCGACCGTGAGCGGGGGGAGTCATGCGAGGAGAGGGTGCGGCGGAAGAGGGCAGCATCAGGGAGCTCCTGGCGGTAGCGCAAAGCGATGGGCTGTCATCCATGGTGGGAGTTTCCATACGTAGCGTCTCTTGGGGCATGTCTTTTTATACAGTGATTGCCAGTATAGACCTGTCATTAATTACAGTGCCAGCGACGACTATCAACGTTTGGCTTTTCATGCGACCCGGCGCCGCAGGGCTCGACTAGCGACAAACCACCTTTCCGTGTAAAGTCTGGCTCGAATTCAATATGCTGGGAGAGTCCCCTTTGAGCCTGCGGCTACATGCCCGAAAGCTAGCCTGTGAGCGCGATGATCGCTGGCTTTTCCAAGGTCTCGACCTGGAGGTGCGCGGCGGTGAAATCGTTCGAATCGAGGGGCCTAATGGGAGTGGTAAAACCACGCTGTTGAAAATCCTTTCCGGCCAGCTGGCGGAGTACGAGGGCGAGCTCTTCTGGAACGACACCCCCATGCGCCAGGCGCGCGAGCATTTTCTGGCCAACCTGCTGTATCTGGGGCATGCCCCTGGGGTCAAGGCGGGCCTGACCCCCTTGGAAAACCTGAAGTGGTACCAGGCGTTGAGTGGCGAGACCGGCAATGAAACGGCTCGCTTCGCTGCACTGGAAAGCGTTGGGCTCGCCGGGTTCGAAGACTTGCCGGCAGGCCAGCTTTCCGCCGGTCAGCAACGTCGCGTCGCCTTGGCACGGCTGGAACTGACCCCGCGTGCCCTTTGGGTGCTGGATGAGCCGTTTACCGCCATTGATCGAGATGGTGTCGCAGCACTCGAAGCGCGGCTTGTGGCTCATGCGCGGGCCGGGGGCAGTGTTGTGGTCACCACCCATCATGAGTTGGCGGCATCCACAGCATTAAGGCGCATTCAGCTGGGCCAAGGAGATAACCTTGCAGGTATCTGATACAGCTCCCGTGGCCTCTGCTGGCGTGGCGCTTGGGGAACCCGGCGGTAATCTCATGGTCGCTATTACAGCGACCCTAAAGCGTGACCTGACGTTGATGTTGCGACGGCGAGGCGAAATGCTCAATCCACTGGTGTTCTTTGCGCTGGTGATCACCTTGTTTCCGATCGGCATTTCTCCCGACCCCGAACTGCTCGCGTTGATCGCGCCGGGGCTTCTATGGGTGGCGGCGCTACTGGCGGCCCTGCTTTCCCTGGATAGTCTGTTTCGCAGTGATTATGACGATGGCAGCTTGGAGCAACTGCTGCTGGCCCCCCAGCCGCTGGCGGCATTGAGCTTGGCCAAAGTAGCGGTACATTGGTTGTTGACCGGCTTGCCCCTCGCCCTGATGGCGCCGGTGCTGGGCATCATGTTGGCGCTGCCGGCGGGCAGTTATTTGATCCTGGCCCTTTCGCTGGCGTTGGGTACCGCCAGTTTGAGTCTTATCGGGGCGATTGGCGCAGCGCTTACCGTGGGGCTGGCGAAAGGCGGTGTCTTGCTTTCGCTGCTGGTGCTGCCACTCTACATTCCGGTATTGATTTTCGGTACCGGTGCCGTCCAGGCGGCCGTTTTCGGTGATGGCGTCACCGCGCACCTGGCTATTCTAGGCGCGCTACTGGCAGGTGCGCTGATCTTCGCCCCTTGGGCAATTGCAGCCTCGCTGCGAATCAGTATCAACGGTTGAGGACGAATACAGAATGTGGGCTTTCATTCATAAACTGGGTTCGCCCAAGTGGTTTTACCGCATCAGCGCCAAGCTGCAACCTTGGTTCTGGGTGGCGGCAGCCGGTCTGATCGTGACCGGCTCGCTCTGGGGGCTGGCTTTCGCTCCGGCGGACTACCAGCAGGGCAACAGCTTTCGTATCCTCTATGTGCACGTCCCCGCAGCATTTCTGGCGCAATCGATCTTCGTGTCGATGGCCATCGCCGGGCTGGTGTACATGGTGTGGAAGATCAAGGTGGCGGACATGGCGGCGGCGGTCATGGCGCCGCTGGGAGCGGCGATGACCTTCATCTCGCTATTTTCCGGCGCGGTCTGGGGCGTGCCCACCTGGGGAACCTGGTGGATGTGGGATGCGCGTCTGACCTCGATGCTGATACTGCTGTTTCTGTATTTGGGTGTGATTGCCTTGCGTGGTGCCTTTACCAGCCGCGACAGTGCCTCACGTGCCGCCTCCGTGCTGGCCATGGTGGGGGTGATCAATATTCCGATCATCAAGTATTCGGTAGACTGGTGGTACACCCTGCACCAACCGGCCACCTTTACCATTACCTCGCGTCCGGCGATGCCCACTGAAATGTGGCTACCGTTGCTGCTCATGGTGTTGGGTTTTTACAGTTTTTTCATTGCACTGACCTTGATGCGCACGCGCAGTGAAATATTGCGGCGTGAATCGAATAAACGCTGGGTGCGTGAGCTGGTAGAGGAAAAACAATGATGGCATTCGATTCGTTTGGAGACTTTCTCGCCATGGGCGGCCATGCGCCGTATGTGTGGTCCTCCTGGGGAATCACCTTCATGTTGCTGATTGGCGCCGTGCTGCATGCACGCCTCGAACGTCGCCAACTGCTCACGACACTCCGGCGGCGCGTTCGCCGCGAACAGGCACGCCATCAGCCGGTGGCATCTCAGGCCCCGTTGAACACAGCTCAAGGTGGAGGCAATCATGACCCCCAAGCGTAAACAGAAACTCTTTATCGTGCTCGGCCTGGTGTCACTGGCGGCAATTGCCATCGGGCTGACCCTGTATGCCCTGCGGGCCAATATCAATCTGTTCTTCAGCCCGGTGCAGATCGCGGCGGGTAGTGCTCCCATGGAACGACAGATTCGCGCCGGCGGCATGGTCAAGGAGGGTTCCGTGTCGCGTAATAAGGAAAGCCTGGAAGTGGAGTTCAAGGTGACCGACTACGTCGATGATCTGGAGGTCTATTACAGCGGCATCCTGCCGGATCTGTTTCGTGAGGGTCAGGGCGTGGTTGTCGTGGGTGAGCTGCAGAGCGACGGGCGTTTGCGTGCCGATCAGGTACTGGCGCGCCATGATGAAAACTATATGCCCCCGGAAGTGGCTCAAGCCTTGGAAGAGGCCGGCTATTCTCCCGCCGACTATCAGGCCAAGGCGGCTGAAGTGGGTAAACGTCTAAAAGCCCAAGGTAATGCCGAAACCAGCCAGTATTGATCCGGAGCCCCCATGTTGATCAAGATGATTCCTGAAATCGGCCATTTTGCGCTGATCATCGCTTTGCTGCTAGCCGCAGTGCAAGCGGTCGTGCCACTGGCCGGTGCCGCTACACGGCGTCCTTTGTGGATGGCCTACGGTCGCCCCATGGCGATGGGGCAATTTCTGTTCGTGTTGATTGCATACGCCTGTTTGACCGCCAGTTACATGCTGGATGATTTCAGCGTGGCCAACGTGGCCAATAATTCCAATTCCTTGTTGCCCTGGTATTACAAGTTCAGCGCGGTATGGGGAAACCATGAAGGGTCTGTCTTGCTGTGGAGCTTGATGCTTGCAGGCTGGGCCTGTGCGGTCGCGGTGTTCTCACGGGACTTGCCCCGGGATATGGTGGCCCGGGTACTCGGAATCCTGGGCATGGTCTGCATGGGGTTCTTGCTGTTCATTCTGGTGACCTCAAATCCGTTTGAACGCCTGTTGCTCAATATTCCCCAGGACGGCGCCGACCTTAATCCCCTACTGCAGGATTTTGGCCTGGTGGTGCATCCGCCCATGCTCTATATGGGTTATGTGGGCTTTTCGGTGGTATTCGCCTTTGCCATTGCGGCATTGCTGGGAGGGCGGTTGGATGCCGCCTGGACACGCTGGGCACGTCCCTGGACCAATCTGGCCTGGGCCTTTCTCACGGTCGGCATCGCGCTGGGTAGTTGGTGGGCTTACTACGAGCTTGGCTGGGGTGGCTGGTGGTTCTGGGATCCGGTGGAAAATGCCTCTCTGCTACCCTGGCTGTCCGGTACCGCCCTGATACACTCGCTTGCGGTGACTGAAAAACGCGGCTCGTTCAAGAGTTGGACCGTACTCCTGGCGATTACCACCTTTTCGCTGTCGTTGATGGGCACTTTCCTGGTGCGCTCCGGGGTTCTCACCTCGGTGCATGCCTTCGCCAACGATCCAGCCCGCGGCTTCTTCATTCTCGTTCTGTTGGCCATCACGGTGGCGCTATCCCTGCTGATATTCGCTCTGCGCGCGCCACGGGTGAGCCAGAACGTGGGCTTCAGCTGGTTGTCGCGGGATGCCTTGTTGCTGATCAACAATATCCTGCTGGTGATCATGACGGTGACGGTGTTGCTGGGAACCATCTATCCCTTGATTCTGGATTCCTTGGGGCTGGGCAAGATCAGCGTGGGTCCGCCTTACTTCAACTCCCTGTTCGTCCCCTTGACCGTGATCATGTGTGTCTTCATGGGGCTTGGGCCGTCTTCACGCTGGAAGCGCATGTCGGCCTCGGCATTGGCTCGCAAGCTATGGATGTCAGGGGTGGCCGCACTGGCCATCGGGATATTGGCGCCATTGGTATATGGCGGCAGCTGGAATCTCTGGGTGTCGCTGGGCATCGTCTCGGCGCTGTGGATCGTGCTGCCCATGCTGCGTGACATGTTCGACAAGACACGTAACGCCAGCTCATTTTTCGGCGGGCTGCGCAAGTTGTCGCTGGCGTACTGGGGCATGGTGTTAGGACATTTGGGTGTCGCGGTTACCATCATCGGGGTCACGGTGGTTTCCAACTACACTATCGAACGCAATGTGCGCATGACCCCCGGGGAAACGGTCGAAGTAGCGGGTTATCAGTTCACCATGACCAAGCTGGGCAGCCGCCGCGGACCCAACTTCCTGGCCGATACCTCAACGCTGCAGGTACAGCGTGGCGAGAATGGACGCAGCTTTACCATGAATCCGGAAAAGCGCCTGTATATCGCCACCGGTATGCCGATGACCCAGGTCGCGCTGCGCCCTGGCTTGTTCCGTGACCTTTATGTCGCCATGGGGGAAGACCTGGGGGATGGCAGCTGGGCCATGCGTGTGCAGTACAAGCCCTTCGTGCGCTGGTTATGGCTGGGGGCTCTGTTGATGGCTTCAGGTGGCATCATGGCGATTGCCGACAAGCGTTATCGGCGCTTGGCGGGCCGACGTGAGACGCAGCCCGGACAGATCCAAACCCCCTCTCGGGAGGCCACCGCATGAAGCGTCGTTTGTTGTTGCTGTTACCGCTGGTAGGTTTCCTGTTGCTGGCGCTTTTCTTCTATCGGGGCTTGGCACTGGATCCTTCGCATCGCGATTCAGCGTTGATGGCACGTGATTTTCCCGCCTTCGATCTGGCAACTCTGGAAGAGCCGGAAAGACGCGTGGATACTTCGCTGCTCGAAGGTGAGGTGACGTTGGTCAATGTATGGGGCGAGTGGTGTCCCGCCTGTAAGCAGGAAATGCCGCAGCTTCTGAGCCTTGCCGAACAAGGCATTCGCATGGTGGGGATCAATTACCGAGATACCCGTGAAAAGGGGCTGCAGTTTCTGGATGAATTCGGCAATCCTTTTGAAGTCAATATCTTCGATCCCGAGGGAGACCTAGGGTTCGAACTGGGAGTCTATGGGGCGCCGGAAACCTTTCTAGTCGATCGTGATGGCGTGATTCGCTACCACCATACCGGCTATATCTCTCCGACGGATGTGCGCGACACGATTTTACCGGAGGTGGAAAAATGGCAATGATCCGCCCGTTCCTGGGATTGGCGACCGCATTGGCAATGGCGCTGATGCTACTGGGAAATAGTAGCGTTGCGATGGCGGCCGGCATCGAAATTCGTGAGTTCGATGATCCGGTGATGGAGCAGCGTTACCGTGACTTGACCGGCTCCATGCGTTGCCCGTTATGCGAAAATCAGGCGATTGATGACTCGGATGCGCCGATTTCCGCCGATATGCGTCAGCGAGTGTATGTATTGCTGCAAGACGGGCGTGCGGACATCGAGATCGTCGATCATATGGTGCAACGTTTCGGCGAATACATCCTTTATAATCCGCGTCTGGAAAATCGTACCTATCTCCTCTGGGGCACCCCTATTGCGCTGACGCTGGCCGGCTTGCTGCTGGTGGTGTTAATGGTGCGTAGCCGACGCAATGCCGCGGCCCGAGCGCTGAGTCCGGAAGAGCGCGCCCGCTTAAATGACCTTATCAACCGTAAGAGGCCTAAATGACGCTGCTCTGGATCGCTTTCGCTATATTGCTGTTGCCGGCCTTGTGGTTGTTGGTCTCGCCGTTGCGCCAAGCCCGCGAGTGGCACGACGCCCAGCAAGATTTTGAAGCCAATGACACTTCTGCGGAACAGAACGTGGCGATTTTCAGACGTCGAGTAGAATCGCTCGAGGCGGCACTGGCGCGGGGTGATATCGACCAGGCACGTTTCGATGAAGATCGTCTGGAACTTGAGCGTAGCCTGCTCGAAGATACTGCCAACGATCAGCGCCGCCCGCTCAAATCGCCTTCTTCCGGGCGCTTGTTGGTGCCTCTCGCCATGCTGGTGGTAGTGATCGCCGCGGTGATCGGCTATCAGCAGGAAGGCGCAGAAGGTGACCTGGCCCTCTATGCCGTGCAGCAGGAAGTGCAGAGCCATCCCGAGGGGTCGCTGAGCATGTATATCGAGCGTCTGGAAGAACAGGCCGAGCGGCAACCCGACAACCCTAATGTCTGGTCGAGCTTGTTTCCGTTGTACCGCGATTCCGGCAAGGTGCCCGAGGCAGTGGATGCGCTGGAGCGCTTGATCGAACTCGAAGGGCGTATCCCTCCTTTGCTGGCGCAATTGGCCCAGATTCGTTTTTTCATGGCCGGACGTGAATTGACCGCCGAGGTGCAGACATTGGTCGATGAAACGCTGGAGCAGGATCCGCGCCAGCCCACCGTGCTGGGCATGTTGGGTATCGAAGCTTTTGAGCGTGGTGCTTATGAACAGGCCATTGGTCACTGGCGTCGTGCGGTGGCCAACGTTCAGGATGCTGAAACCGCCGAGTCGCTGCGCGAGGGAATTCGGGTGGCTCAGCAACGCTTGGGTGTCGAACCGGAAACAGTGGCAACCTCTGCAGCCGACGGACCGGGAATTCAGGTGCGTGTCACGCTGGATGAGACCTTGGTTGGCCAGGTTGAAGACGATGCCACCGTGTTCGTGACGGCGCGGGACCTGGAAGGGGAGCTGCCGCCACTGGCCGTGGTACGCGCGGTGGTGGGTGAGCTTCCCATGACCGTGGTGCTCAATGACAACGTCGCGATGTCGCCGCAGGCAACGCTTTCCATGGTCGATCAGGCACGCCTAATGGTGCGCGTATCACCTTCAGGCCAGGCCATGCCACAACCGGGAGACCTGTTCGGCCAATTGGATAACGTCCACGTGGGTGAGAGCGATGCTGAACCGGTAGAGGTCGTTATCGACCGTGTCTTTGAATAAAGCATTGACCGATGCACCGGCCGGGTTTAATCGATGCGTTTGATCTCGATTCGGTTGGCTGGCTTCAAATCGTTCGTTGACCCGGTGACGGTACCCTTCGATGGCAATATGACCGCCATCGTCGGGCCCAATGGCTGCGGCAAGTCCAATATCATCGATGCGGTGCGCTGGGTCATGGGTGAGTCTTCCGCCAAGACCTTGCGCGGCGAATCCATGGCCGATGTCATTTTTAATGGCGCCACCGGACGCAAGCCGGTGGGCCAGGCCGCCATCGAACTGCGCTTTGACAACCGCGACGGAAGCATGGGCGGGCTCTACGCCCAATATGCCGAAATTGCGGTCAAGCGACTGGTAACCCGAGACGGCCAGTCGAGCTATTTCTTCAACGGTCAGAAATGTCGACGGCGCGATATCGCCGACCTATTCATGGGCACCGGTCTTGGCCCGCGCTCCTACGCGATTATTGGTCAAGGCATGATTTCACGCCTGATCGAGGCTCGCCCGGATGACTTGCGTGCTACCCTCGAAGAAGCCGCGGGAATATCCAAGTACAAGGAGCGTCGGCGAGAAACCGAAAACCGCATGCGCCGCACCCAGGAAAACCTGGAACGCTTGGATGACATTCGCGAAGAGCTCGACAAGCAGCTCGATCGCTTGAAGCGTCAGGCGGAGGCCGCTCAACGTTACCGAGATCTGAAACAGCAGGAATACCGGCTCAAGGGAGAGCTGGCGCTTTTGCGTGGACGTACGTTGCGTGCCGAGCAAACTGCCCAGGAAAATCGCGTCAACGAGCTCGAAACCGCCGTCGAGCGTGATGTGCTGGGGGTCAGGCAATGTGAAAGTCGCCTTGAGCAAGCCCGTCTGGCGCATGACCGTCTGGCCGAAGACCTGGATCGTCATCAACAGCGCTTTTTCGAAACCACCACCGCCATTGCCCGCCTGGAACAGGATAGTGCCCACCGACGCAGCCGGGATGCCCAGTTGGCCAGTGATATAGCCGCTGCGGTCAAGGAACAGGTAGAGCAGCGCCAGATTCATGCCGGCGATGCCGAGCGTCTGGAGACGATTACCCAACGCCTGGCTGAGCTTGCGCCGGAACAGGCGGCGCTGGAAGAGCAGCTCGGCGATATAGAGGAAACCCAGCAACAGTGTGAGCCCGCGGCCAGGGCCGCTGAGCAGGCCTGGGAGGAAGCCAACGCCGGCTGGCAACAGGCTAGCCGTGATGCCGAGCGGCGCCAGGACCAGCTACGTGACCTGGAAAGCCGTATCACACGCCATCAAGCGGATATTCAGCGTCGCCATCAACAGCGCAGCGAACTGGAAAGCTTCGAGGCGCTTGAGATAGCCCACCAGCAAGCGCTGGAACGCTTGGCGATCGCCGAAGACCAGACCCGGGCGTTTGCCGCGCGTCGTGAAACATTGCAGCAGGCGCGTACCGAACGTCGCGACGCCCAGCAGCGCTTCGAGCAAGAGCGTGACCTCTGTCGCGACAAGGTCAGTCAATGCCAGGGAGAACTGGCATCACTTCAGGCATTGCTTGATGTCGCCCTGGCCGATCACGACCCTCAACTGAGCGAGGCACTCAAGCAGCGGGGGCTGGAAAATGCGCCTCGCCTGGGCGAAACCCTGGACGTGGCAGACGGCTGGGAGCGGGTCGTTTCCTGGGTGCTGGCGCCTTGGTTGAACGCCCGGCTGGTCGGTACGCAACAACTGAGTTTATTGGATAGCCAGGTAGCGGCGGACTGGCAGTTGGTCGATGCTGCGCAAAGCGGTGAGGCTTCTGCGGCGTCCTTGGCGGCGCTCGTTTCAGGAGCGGGGGCCCTGAGCGACTGGCTGAGCCGGATTCACTGTGTCGACAGCGGCGCAGAGGCATTGGCCATGGCCGCTCGATTGCCCGACCACTCATCTGAACGGCATAGCGTGCTTAGCCGGGATGGTGTGTGGTGTGGCAACGGCTGGCTATGCCGCCAGGGTGAAGGCGAGGGGGTGGATGCCCTGCTGGTCACCCGTCGCCGCTACGCGGACACGCAACAGCAGTTAGAACATAGCCTGACACAACTGGAAGCCTGTGAAAGCAAGCGACTGGAAGAAAGTGAACGCTTGCATGAGGTGGAGCAATCCCTCGATACCCTGGCTCAGGAAGAGCGCGACCATGCCACCGACCATCAACGCCTGGCGCTCCAGGAACGCGAACTTTCCAATCGGCTGATGCATCTGAAAAGCCGTGGCAGGGAGCTGGACGAGGAGCTTACCCAGTTGCAAGCGGATGCCTCCGAACTCGAACTGACCCTGGACGAACAGCGCGAGCAATGGGACCAGGCCATGACCCGCCTGGAAGAGGCTGCTTTGGCTCGTGAACAAGCTGAGCAGGCCAGGCAGGCGGCGCGTGAGCAACTCGGTCTTTTGCGCGAGCGTCATGCCCCGCTGAAAGATCGGCAGCAAGCCCTTGCATTGGAAACTCAGCGTTTGATGACCGAGCGTGACGGCCTGCTGGCTCAGCAATCCCGCAGCGATGACACCCAGGAGCGTCTGGCGTTACGCATAGCCGAGCTTGAGGAAATGCGCGAAGCCTTGATCGAGCCGGATGAACTGGGGCGTGAAGAGCTCGATGAGCTTTTGGAGCGCCGCGCTCGGGAAGAGCAGGGCCTCAATCAAGTGCGTCAGCAGTCCCAGGCGCTGGCCGAACAGTTGCGTGCGGATGAGCAGGCCCGCCAACAGCATGAGCGAAGCTTGGAGCAAAGTCGCGAACACCTACAGCAGCGACGCATGGATGTTCAGGCACTTTCTCTCAAGGCCGCCGCCCAGGAAGAGCAACTGGCCGAGCTGGGCCACGATGCCCAGGTGCTGGGCGAGAGCCTGGCGGTTGATGCCACTGAAACGGCCTGGCAACAGCAGCTAGAAACGACTACTGAAAAAATCCGCCGACTGGGAGCGATCAATCTGGCGGCGATCGAGGAGTATGAACAACAAGCCGAGCGGCGCAATTACCTGGAGGCCCAGCATCAGGAACTTAGCGAAGCGCTGGAGACGCTGGAGCGGGCCATCCGGCGTATCGATCAGGAAACACGGCTACGCTTCCGAGCCACCTTCGATCAAGTCAATAAAGGGCTGCAGGTCCTGTTTCCGCGTGTTTTTGGGGGTGGCGCCGCCTGGTTGACCTTGACCGGCGATGACCTTCTGGAAACCGGGGTGGCGATCATGGCACGACCTCCGGGCAAGAAAAACAGCACGATCCATCTGCTTTCAGGGGGAGAAAAAGCGTTGACGGCGCTTTCCCTGGTGTTTGCTATCTTTCAATTGAATCCTGCACCGTTCTGTATGCTGGACGAAGTGGATGCGCCCCTCGATGATGCAAACGTCGGTCGTTATGCCAAACTCGTCAAGGAAATGTCGGAAAGCGTCCAATTCATCTATATCACTCACAACAAGATTGCCATGGAAGCCGCCGAGCGTTTAATGGGGGTAACAATGCAGGAACCTGGCGTGTCTAGACTTGTCTCTGTTGGGGTGGAAGAAGCAGCTGCCTTGGCTGACGCTAGCATCTAGCAAGTAGCTAATGGCATGTTAATAGGAAGAAGTTCAATTTTTTGCATGACGCTGCGCTATTTTTGGCTAAACTCTAAAGTATTAGTTGACAGTCAAAAGTATCAATTAAGCAGTGATAGAATAAGAAAATTGGTGAAAATTGGCTCTTTTTGTAGCAATCGCGCTATGCTTGCGGGCAGTATTTATTCAGGCACGGTGACTTAGCAACAGGCAAGACGACCCATGGAATTTTCAACATGGAATTAAGAGAGTGGCTTATCATTCTGGGGCTGGCGTTAGTAACGCTGATCGTCATAGACGGTGTGCGGCGTTTACAGCGGCAGCGTCGTGTCCCTCGCCTGGACCAGGCGGAAGACAACCCTACGAATTCTACGAGTTCGGCGGCATCAGCTACCGATCCGGAAGAGGCAGCCCGCGAGGCGGAAATTAATTGGGAGCTGCCTAACGGTGGCGCGCGCGTGATTCGCTCGGCGGATTACGGTGTCGGGGAAGAAAAGCCCAAGCTCAAACGTCAAGATCATCCTGGACCTTCAAAAGTACTCTCGGAATTCCGTCGCTCTTTCAGCGCGAAGAAGGCAGAGAGTGAGAAGAAGGCAGAGAGTACTGACAAGACAAGTGCTAGCCAGGCAGACAGAGGTCATAAAGTACATAAAGGAAATAGCTCCTTTGATGCGCCGTCTAGCGAACCGCGCCGCGAACCGCATATTTCAGCATTGGGGCAGGAAGAGCAGCCTACGCCCAATGTTAACCCGGCGGCACAAGATATATGGAAAGCCGAGCCTGAAGTCGACCAGGCCGATTTGGGAAAAAATCCATCAGCCGAGCAGCAAAGCGAACCGCTAGCGTCTCCGCCCTCATCCAGTCGTCGCCAGCTGCGTGGCAATACTGCCGGTAATGACAGGGGAACCTCCCCGATGCAGGCAGAACTAGAAGAAGACCAGGAGTACGAAGAGGAAGATCGTTACCGTCTGGTCGATTTCGAAGGCCTGGGTCGCTCGTTCAAGGAGCGCTTGGCGCAACGGCGTGAAGCCAAGCAAGAGCGCAAGGCAGAAAAGGCACGTCGCGCTGCTGCGTTGGCCGAGCGTAAGACGCTTGAAGCTGAGCAACACCGCGAAGCAGAAGCCGCTGCCCAGGCCCAACGGCTGCGTATTGAGCAGGAAAAGGCCCAGGAAGCTCAAGAACAGGCCTTCCAGGAAGAACGCGAGCAAAATATTTACGAAGACGATTATTCAACCGATGATCACGAATACGTTCATCCTGCGATGGAAAAGGCCTTGCGCAACGACGTCGGTGGTGCTCACGCCAAGGAAACGTTGACCAATGCCGAGGAAGTCGTGGTCATCAGCATCATTTCACGGGACGAAGAAGGTTTCTCCGGCGGCAGGTTGCTTGACCTCATGCTGGCATGCGGTCTGCGCTACAGCAGTGAAATGGGTATTTTCCATCGTTTCGAAACCGAAAGTCCCGACAGCGAATTGCAGTTTTCCATGGTGAACATGGTCAAACCGGGCACTTTCCCGATTGAAGCCATGAGCGACTTTACGACGCCGGGTATTACGCTGTTGATGCCTTTGCCGGGTGCCGATAATAGTTCCGCTGCCTTCGAAGCCATGGTGGAAACCGCGATGGTCGTGGTGCGTCATATGGGTGGGGAGTTGAAGGATGAAAATCACAGCGTCATGACCGCGCAAACCATCGAGTTTGCCCGGCAACGTGTGCATGAATTCGAGCGCCGCCATCGCCTGAATCGTCAACTCCAGGCTCATTGATCTTTACTTCGCCAACAGCCGTCATCTATTCAAGATGACGGCTGTTGGCGTTGCCGTTATAACCGCCAGATTTGGATTGCCCGATGAGCCAGCCTGACTCCAAGACGCTTGATGAAGTGGCGCAGCTGCGTGCCGAACTCGATGAAGCCAATTACCGTTATTACGTACTGGATGACCCCACGCTCAGCGACGCCGACTACGATCGCATGATGCAGCGTCTGAAAAAAATGGAAGCAACCTACCCTGAGCTGATTACTCCCGATTCCCCCACGCAGCGTGTCGGCGCTGCTCCCGCAGCAGGTTTCCCGCAAGTCGAACATGCCATCCCCATGCTGTCGTTGGATAACGTCTTCAGTGAGAAGGATATCCAAGCCTTTGCCCAGCGCGTCGCCGAGCGTTTGGAAATACGCGCCGAGTCACTCAGCTTTAGTTGTGAACCCAAACTCGATGGAGTAGCGGTATCGCTGGTGTATGAAAAGGGTGTGCTTATCAGTGGGGCTACCCGTGGCGATGGCCGTACCGGTGAAGGGATTACTTCCAACTTGCGCACCTTGCAGACGGTTCCGCTCAAGTTAAGAAATCAGAGTACCCCTGAACTTCTCGAAGTGCGCGGGGAAGTGATCATGCGCCATGCCGGCTTCGAAGCGCTGAACGAACGCGCCCGTGAGAGAGACAGCAAGATATTTGCCAACCCACGTAATGCTGCCGCCGGTAGCCTGCGTCAGCTCGACCCTGAGGTTACCGCCACTCGTCCGTTGGAGTTTCATCCTTATCAACTGGCACGGCTTGAACCGGACATGGGCGACGAACGCCATAGCCAACTGATGCAACGTCTGGGCAAGCTGGGGTTTCGCTCGAGTGTCGAACTTGAAGTGATTAATGGCGCTGAGGCAGTGATCGATTACTGTCATCGGCTGGAGGCCAAGCGTGACCGCCTTGGCTATGATATCGATGGGGTGGTGATCAAGGTCGATGACTTGCGTTTGCAGCGCGAGTTAGGTTTTGTCGCTCGCGCCCCACGCTGGGCGGTGGCGTACAAGTTTCCGGCCCAGGAAGAAACCACTGTGGTCAATGATGTAGAGTTCCAGGTGGGACGTACCGGGGCAATTACCCCGGTGGCTCGCTTGGAGCCAGTATCGGTCGCCGGTGTGACCGTCTCCAATGCCACGCTGCATAATGCCGATGAAATTGAACGGCTGGGGGTGATGATCGGCGATACGGTGGCCATTCGGCGGGCAGGGGATGTGATTCCCCAAGTGATCCGGGTGGATAAGGATAAACGTCCTGACGATGCGCGCCCGATTGAATTTCCTACGCATTGCCCGGTATGCGGAGCCGACGTCGAACGCCTGGAAGGCGAAGCCGTAGCAAGGTGCTCCGGAGGCCTTTACTGCGCGGCCCAGCGCAAGGAGGCGCTCAAGCACTTCGCCAGCCGCCGTGCGCTGGATATCGATGGGTTGGGAGATAAGCTGATCGAGCAGCTGGTCGAGCGGGATTGGGTGAAGACGCCGGCGGATCTATTTCATCTGACGGCAGAGCAACTGGCGACACTCCCCCGAATGGGTGAAAAATCTTCCAGCAAATTGATCAGGGCGTTGGACAATGCTCGCCGAACCACACTTTCGCGTTTTATCTATGCCTTGGGTATCCGGGAAGTAGGCGAGGCGACCGCGGCTAACCTAGCTCGCCATTTCGGCACGCTTGAAGGGGTGATGCAAGCCGAAAAACCCGCCTTGGAAGCGGTGGACGATGTTGGTCCGGTGGTCGCCGCGCATGTACATACGTTCTTTCGGCAGCCGTATAATCGCGAGACCATTGACGCCTTGTTGCAAGCAGGGGTCACCTGGGAAGAAGCCCAAGTGACGCATGGCCCTCAACCACTGGAAGGCCAGACCTGGGTGTTGACCGGTACCTTGGAAAGCATGACGCGCGACGAAGGCAAGGCCCGGCTGCAAGCCTTGGGCGCCAAGGTGTCCGGCAGTGTCTCGAAAAAGACCGCCTGCGTGGTGGCGGGGGAAGACGCCGGCAGCAAACTGAGCAAGGCAGAGCAGATGGGCGTTGAGGTGATCGACGAACCCACCTTTCTTGCGCGTCTGGGAAAGTGGGAAAACAGCGTGACGCAAGGAGAGGAATCATGAGTCGCTTTATCGAAGTCCCAGCGCGCATGTTGCCGCCGGAGACATTGAATGCCCTGCTTGAAACCTTTGTCACCCGCCAAGGCTATGACACCACTGATACCGGCGAAGGCATGGCCGGCTGGGTCGTGGAGCTCAAGCGACAGCTGGAGCGCAACGAGCTGATCATCGCCCACGACCTGGAGCTGGAAATGACGGAAGTGATGACGCTGGCGCAGTGGCGTGCCTTCGGTCGCGACCTGGCCGACGACGAAGAGGAAGGCGAGCACTATTGATATAGATCAATAGTGCGGTGATTGCCTTGCTCATTTTTGGCTGCTTAGGCGATATTCGTTATGGCTTTCTGGTCATTCTGGCGTCCTCATTAGCATACCTTTAACTCCATGTTTCGGGTCATGCGCCAAGAATGGATCCGCGATGATCTTGAAAACTTCATCGAAGCCACCAAGGTGGCTCATGCAGACTCGCCCTTCAAAATTGAAATCTATTGCGGTTCCAGGAACTCAAGGACGCGGCCGTCGAATTAGTGCGCTGATCAGGCGGCGCCCGGGGTGCAGATGGTCGACCAGCGGGGCTTCAAGCGGCAGAGGCTCGTCACACATGCGTGAGGCAATCACCTCTGCACACAGCGCAGCGCTGGCCAACCCCCGCGAACCATGCGCGGCACTGATCCATAAGCCGGCATGGTGTCGCCCGGGCATCCGGCCTACCCGGCCGGCATCCTTGCTGAGTGGGGCATAGTCCGTCTGCCAGGCTTCGGCATCCGGCACCGGCCCGGCGTAGGGAGTTTTATCGGGGCTCGCGGCACGTATCGCCGCCCGGCCGGTCAGCTGGGTTGGGTCGAGCGTTGCCCCCGCCTTTTCCAGTGCCTCCACCAACGAGGGCAGAGTACGCTTGAGTTCTTCAAGGTTGCTTTGATGTTCTGCCTCGCGCAGCTCGCTTTGGGTGTCGCCGGGAATGAAGCTGGCGCCAAAGGTCAGCACTCCCTCCCAGGCCGGGGAAACATACCCACCCGCGCAGACCACACGTTTCAGATTGGCAACGCCTGAAGGCAATGCCAGCTGCGTTACCTGTCCGCGTACCGCTTGTAGCGGCAATTGACGCGTCTGGTGGAAGCTGTCGGCCAGGCTAGCGGTGGCAATCACCACCTGGTTCGTCTGCAGAGTTTCGCCGTTTTCCAGCGTCAGCAACCAGCCCTCATTCTGTGCTTTCAGACTGGCCACCTCGGCCTTTTGAAAGTGAATGCCGGGGCGTTGAGCCAAGTGGTCGCACAGCGCCTGGGGACGGACCCAGCCTGCCTGTGGATAATCCAGCGCGCCTGTGGCCTCCACCTGCATGCCGATGCGCGCTCCCGCCTGAACAGGGCTCAACGCTTCGATTAGCGTGTCTGGAAATTCATGGTCATGAGCAAAACGTGCCTGGCGTTGTGCTTCCTTTGCGGTCAACGCGAGTTGCGTCACCCCGCAATCTCGCCACAACTGCTGTTCGGGGTCGAGGCGCGCCAGCCATCGGCGGCTATGCATCAGGCCTGCCAGATAAAAGCGGCTCTGAAGATTGGTCTGTGCCGCCAGCTTGACGTAAAGCGCCCCCTGGCGATTGCCCGAGCCACCCGCGCCGGGAGCGTCGCGGTCCAGCAAGGTGACGTGGACACCCCGCCGAGCCAGGGCCTCGGCGACACTGGTGCCAGCGATACCCGCACCGATCACCGCGACATGCGACGTGGTCTGAAGCGCTGGGGGAGTGAACCAGGGGGTAGCCTTGCGCCGCTGGTCGGCAGGCGGAACTGTGATTTCACCGGCAAGCATTTCTCGCTTGCGCCCGAACCCCGGCTGTTTTCGCCAGGCAAAGCCTGCCGCTTTCAGGCCACGCTTGACGATGCCCGCACAGGTGAACGTTGCAAAAGTAGCCCCGGGTCGTGAACGTGCCGCCATGGCATCGAATAGCTCGGGTTGCCACATCTGGGGATTCTTGGAAGGGGCAAAACCGTCCAGAAACCAGGCATCCACAAGGCCGTCGAGCAACTGCAGGCGCTCGGTGGTATCGCCAAAGTGCAAATCCAGGGTGACTGCATCGCTTAACCACAGCCGATGAACGCCGCTGATGCAAGGCGGCCATTGTTCGAGTAACACCCGAGCATGGTCGGCAAGCGTGGGCCAGGCGGAAAGTGCCTGTGCAAGGTCTTCGCGTCTCATGGGGTATTTTTCAGTGGAAATCAGATGCAGCCGCGCGCCGGGCGGGGCATGCACCTCAAAGCAGGCCCAGGCACATAGCATGTTGAGGCCGCTACCAAACCCGGTTTCACCGATCACGAAAGGGCGGGGAGCCGCCCACTGTGCGAAGCGTTCGGGCAGTCGGTTGGCATGCAGAAACACATGCTCGGTTTCGGCACGTCCATCCTGGCGCGAAAAATACACATCATCGAAAGTGCGGGAGTGGGGCGCACCGTCTTGCCAGTCCAGAGGGGGTGGCGTCAGATGGGTCAGTGGCGGTAGAGCGGGAAAGCGATGAGACACGCACGACACCCCTTTTAATTAGAAAAATACAAGCGCATGAAATGGCAGGTGATAAACATCAAAGCCCATTAAGACTGAGATTGGTCATCATCGACAGTCGTCAAAATAGGTTAAAAAATAATCAATCGGTGGACAGTGCCGCTAGCTCTGGCTTAGCACAAAGCGTCCGCCGTCTTTCAACAGAGTTTTCCACAGGGTTTGTGCAAAACCCCAGCCAAAATGCCTGGGGTGGTGAAAACTGTGCTTATCCTGGGTATAAGCGGGTATAAACGGGTATAAGCGACCGGGCGAAGGGTCAGGGTAAAACTTTCTTGAAAGGCTTCACCGTTACCTGTGCATAAACGCCTGCAATCATGTAGGGGTCGACCTCCGCCCAGGCCTGCGCCGCTTCCAGACTTTCGAATTCGGCAATCACCAAGCTACCGCTGAAGCCAGCATCGCCGGGAGTTTCGGCATCAATCGCCGGATGCGGGCCGGCCAGCACCAGGCGCGCTTCATCACGCAAGGCTTCCAGGCGAGCCAGGTGATCCGGCCGTGCGGCGAGACGTCCTTCCAGACTATCGGGTACATCTTCACTGATAATGGCATACAGCATGGGACAACTCCTTGGGAAAGCCCGGCGTGATTGACCACGCGGGCGCAAGCGCGCACCATATTCGGGCGCGTCGTTAACGACATCCTATTTTGACAAACTCGCCGGACGGCGTCATTCCTATGCCCCCATTACCTTGTGCGTTTGCCACCGAGCAACGCTATTGTATCGACCTGCACATGCATTCCACGGCTTCCGATGGGGCGCTTTCGCCTACGGAACTGGTCAAACTGTGCGCCGAACGCGGCCTGACGCATATGGCGTTAAGTGATCATGACACCATGGATGGCGTGCTCGAGGCCGGTGAAGCGGCTCGTGAAGCAGGCCTTTGCCTGGTACCGGCCAGTGAGTTGTCCAGTCGCTGGCAGGGCATCAATATCCATGTGGTGGCCTTGCTGCCCGGCGGTTTGCAGGGGCCGTTGGTGGAGGCGCTCGAGCAGCAGCGATTGGCACGTATTGCCCGCGGCGAAGTGATTGCCGAACGCCTGGAGAAGCTGGGGCTGGAAAATGCGCTGACTCGGGCGCGTGAACAGGCGGGCAGCGAACGACCGTTGGGACGGCCTGACTTCGCCAATGCCCTGGTGGCGGCGGGAATGGTGCCGGATGTTGCGACCGCCTTCAAACGTTACCTGGGAAGCGGAAAACGCGGTGATGTCAAATCTCACTGGCCGGAAATCGCCCAAGTGGTGGCCTGGATCGTGGCGTCTGGAGGTGTTGCGGTATTGGCGCATCCCATGCGCCATGGCTTGACCCGACGCAAGCGCGGCTTGCTGCTGGATGCTTTCAAGGCCGCCGGGGGGCAGGCGGTGGAACTGGTCAGTGGGTATCAGAACCCCGATGCCACCCGTGACTTGGCGCGCCAGCTCGATGAGCGGGAACTCTACGCCTCGCTGGGCAGCGATTTTCACTTCCCCGGTGGACACCTGGCGCCGGGTAGCATGAGCCCGGTGCCACGTACTGCGGCACGTCCGGTGTGGCGGCATCCAAGATTGCTGCACCTTGATCAAGCCGAGCCGGGCCCATTGGCCGCCGGCTGAGCCGTTCGGTTATGCTAGGCCATGTCATGGGCATGGGTTTCGATGCCTGGTTTCTTACTGTCACACTGGTTCCTTAGGTCACAGGAGTACTGCATGAGCCAATTTTTCCAGATTCATCCGGAAAACCCCCAGAAGCGCTTGATTGATCAAGCCATCGAGATCATCCGCAAAGGCGGCGTGGTGGCCTATCCCACTGATTCGGGTTATGCCTTGGGTTGCCATCTGGGCGACAAGAAAGCCATCGACAAGATCAAATGGTTACGCTCGCTGGATGAAAAGCACAACTTTACGTTGATGTGTTCGGATCTTTCCGAGATAGGCACTTATGCCAAAGTGAACAATGACGTTTTTCGTTTGTTGAAGGCGCATACGCCCGGACCCTACACCTTCATTCTGGATGCCACCAACGAAGTGCCGCGCCGGCTGTTACATCCCAAGCGGCGTTCGATCGGGGTGCGCGTGCCGGATCACCGGATCACGCATGCCTTGCTGGAGGCCCTAGGTGAACCCTTGATGAGCGTCACCTTGATCCCGGTGGGCGAAGAGCTGCCCATGACCGATCCGGAAGAGATTCGTGAGCGTTTCGCCGCTCATCTGGATGCGATCATCGACGGCGGCGCCTGTCACCTTGAACCCACCAGCGTGATTGATCTACGCGAACTGCCGCCCAAGATCTTGCGTGAAGGCCGGGGAAATGTTGAGCCATTTAAAGCTTAAGAAATCTTAATAACCGATGCTTTACCTGTTCTTATTGGCGTTTGCGAGGATCTTCGGTGGTTTCATCCAGCCAGGTGCCGCAGCGCAAGCAATAACGGGCTTTCTTTTCGTGGCGGTCGTAACCGCAGCCGGGGCAGGCCTCATGGGAATAGCGTTCCTCGCGGATCGAGCGAATGACTTGTGCGGAAAACACCCCGGTGGGCACGGCGATGATCGAATAGCCGATGAGCATCAGCACCACCGTGATTGCCTGGCCTAACGAGGTGGCGGGGACGATATCCCCATAGCCTACCGTGGTCAGGCTGACGATTGCCCAGTAGATGGACTTGGGAATGCTGGTGAAGCCCGCTTCAGGCGATTCGATCAGAAACATCAGCGAGGCGAACAATGTCACCAGCATGAAAATGCTGCAGAAGAACAACAGTATCTGCCTTAGGCTGCGCCTCAGCGCATCCAGCAACAACTGTGCTTCACCGACAAAGGTAAACAGGCCGAGAACGCGAAATATCCGTAGTATTCGCAGCATTCGGACCAGCAAGAGAACCTGAGCGCCGGGGAACAGCAGCGCCAACCAAGTGGGAAGCACCGCGATGATATCCACGATGCCGTAAAAGCTTTTCAGGTATAGCCAGGGCCGCTCCAGACAGTAAATTCGCAGGGCGATTTCTACCGTGAACAGCACCGTCAGCATCCAATCGAGATAGTAAAAAAAACTACCGAAGCGCAAATGAAGGGCAGTGACGCTATCGAGGATGACCACCATGACGCTTATCATGATAGCGACGATCAGGGCGATATCGAAACCCTTGGCAAGGGGTGTGTCAGACTCGAAAATGATCTGAAATAGACGTTTGCGAATTCCCACATTAGCCGGTTTTAATCCAGACCCCATGCTGTCTTCCTAAATTGTAAATATCGTTGACTGCTTCGGCTAACTTTTTCAGGTAGGCGTGGTTTCTAACGCCATGTGACGCCAGAGCTTCAGTGCCACCTGGCCGAATGCCGCAGCAAACTCACCACTGTCGTCGAGTTGCGAGATTAATCGTTCGGCCAATAGCCGTTCTTTACAGTGTAGTGCCTGATGGTGCGCCAATTCCCGCAAGGCGTCATGGGCTGCCCGGAGAAAATAGCCATCCGTGCTGTCGTGATAAGCATCCAGTGCCACAATGGCACGCTGCAACCATTGATCGGGAGTTACTGCTTCCGGCAATGCCCAATGCTGCTGCAAGAGGGCGTTGCCCCGCGCTGCCTTGCTCATGTCGGCGGGGCGTAACCTGACTGTTTCAGCGAGGGAAAGCGCGACCGTCCAAAGTGCCTGGGGGTTGCCTGCGACAAGCTCGAGTTCAGCCTCGCGGATGCTGGCACGGTGGGAGCCGGCACGAATTTCACCTTGATCGAGTGCCACTTCCATAGAGCTTCCCGACGCATCGAGCTGCCAGGTGGTACGGGTGAAATTCGTCTGTAGGCGGGGGGCAAGCCGTTCAAGTGCCGCGCTTTTCCAGTCGTGCATCACAGGAAGCGCACTCAGGCTGTCAAGATCAAGCTGTCCGCCGGGCACTTCCCATTCCCATTCCCCGCGTTCGGACATGCCGCCGCCGCCCTGGCCTGCGGTTTTCAGGGTTTGCAGGGTGCGGCCATCTACCTGTCGCAGGCGCAATGCCATGCGGGCGCCTTCCAGGTCACCTTCCGGGGTGTCGAAGTAGGTGTTGGTCAGCTGTTGCTTACGGCAAGGCAGTGAAGCCAGCAGGGTATGCGTGGCGAGTGCCTCGGGGCCGTCTTCGGCCAAGGCCAGTTTCAATTCGACTTCCCGAGTGTTTCGGCTATCTTTTGCCATGCTGCTACCTCGGTTGCATGATGTTTTGATGAATTTTTGATGACATTATGAACTTTTCATGACGGCACGGTATGCAGTCTTTATACTGGCGCCGCCATTTCCAGGCTCCCCCCGAAAACAGGCTTAAAGGCATTATGGTAACCACCAACCCTTTTTCCGCGATGTTCGGCCGCTCGCCATTTCAGCCGCTGCTGGCCCACATCGTCAAGGCCAATGAATGTGCCGATCAACTTCTGCCGTTTTTTGAAGCATCCTTGCAGGAGGATTGGGACACCGCCAATGAACTGCGTGAGAACGTCACGCGCCTCGAACACGAGGCCGACGAGCTCAAGACCGACCTGCGCTTGAATCTGCCCAGTACCATGTTCTTGCCGGTATCGCGCTCGGATCTGCTCGACCTGATCAGCGTACAGGACAAGATAGCCAACAAGGTGCGCGATATTACCGGCATCATGCTGGGACGCAAGATGCGGGTGCCCGATGCATTGGCCGACCCGATGCGCGATTACATGCGTACCTCGGTGGCTTGCGTGGCCCAGGCGCGTCAAGCGCTGGAAGAACTCAAGGACCTGCTTGAATCCGGCTTCGGCCGCAATGTCTCGGATGTCATGCAGAACATGATTCGTGAGCTGCATACCCTGGAACATCAAGCGGATGGACAGCAAGTGGCGATTCGCCGTTTGCTGTTCGAACTGGAAAGCGAATTGCCTCCAGTGGATGTGGTTTTTCTGTACAAGATCATCGATTGGGTAGGTGAGCTATCCGACCGCGCCGAGCGCGTAGGTAGTCGGTTACAGATTCTGACAGCGCGCTAAGGGGCCCTTATGCTGATCATTACTCAGTACAGTGAAGTATTCATCATCCTAGCCTGTCTATTCGGCTTCTTCATGGCGTGGGGTGTGGGGGCCAACGATGTCGCCAATGCCATGGGCACCTCGGTGGGGTCGAAAGCGATCACCATCAAGCAGGCGATCATCATTGCCGTGGTGTTCGAGTTTCTAGGGGCCTGGTTGGCCGGGGGGGCAGTTACCGATACCGTGCGCAAGGGTATCGTTGATCCTGCCTTGCTCAAGGACGACCCCCAGTTGTTGGTCTACGGCATGCTGGCAGCGCTTTTGGCAGCGGCTACCTGGCTGCTGATCGCTTCCATGAAAGGCTGGCCGGTTTCCACCACGCATTCGATCGTGGGGGCTATTGTAGGCTTTGCGCTGGTGGGTCTTGGAGCCCATACCATCGACTGGGGCGGAGTCAGCATGATTGCCGCCAGCTGGGTGGTGTCACCGCTATTGGCTGGTTCCCTGGGCTTTCTATTGTTCAAGTCCGTGCATCATTTGATCTTTGAAAACCATGACCCCTTTGCGGCGGCCAAGCGCTACGTACCTGTCTATGTATTCCTGGTAGGATTCATCATTTCCATGGTGACCATGACCAAGGGGCTCAAGCACGTCGGGCTCGACTTCAGTTTCGGTCAGAGTTTCCTGCTCTCCCTTGGGGTGGGGCTGTTGATCATGGGCCTGGGTATCGTCATGGAACGCCGGGTGACGTATGTGAAAGACGCCGAAGACCATTTCGGCTATGCCAATGTCGAGCGTGTATTCGGCGTTCTGATGATCTTTACCGCCTGTGCCATGGCGTTTGCCCATGGCTCCAACGACGTGGCCAATGCCGTAGGCCCGCTGGCAGCGGTCATCAGCGTGGTACAGAGTGACGGTGTCATCGAAAGTGCTGCCTTGGTGCCTTGGTGGGTGCTGGTGCTGGGTGGTGGCGGTATCGTGGTCGGGCTGGTTACTTACGGCCACAAGGTCATTGCAACTGTGGGTACCGGGATTACCGAGCTGACCCCCAGCCGGGGTTTTGCTGCAACACTTGCTGCTGCTACTACCGTGGTACTGGCATCGGGTACCGGCCTGCCGATTTCCACCACGCATACGCTGGTCGGCGCAATCTTAGGTGTCGGCTTGGCACGGGGTATGGCAGCGCTTAATTTGCGTGTGATCGGCACCATCGTCATGTCATGGTTGATTACCCTGCCGGCCGGTGCTGGTTTGGCGATTGTCTTCTTCTTTATTTTCAAGGCCATTTTCGGCTGAAGTTGACTTATCACGGCTAGAAAGACGTAACGAAAAAGCGGCGGTATCACGACAGTGGTGCCGCCGTTTTTGTGGGTCTGGTAAAGTAGGGGCGGATATTGTCTTTCACCTGCTGCCGGAGAGCGGCCCTTGGATACGCGTTTCCCTTTCGTTGACTGGTTCCGTAACGCATCGCCCTATATCAATGCGCACCGTGGACGAACCTTCGTGATCCTTGTCGAAGGTGAAGCCATGGCATCCGGTCGCGGCGAACAACTGATTCAGGACCTCGCCCTGTTGCATACCCTGGGCGTACGCCTGGTGGTGGTGTTCGGTATTCGTCCCCAGGTTCAACAGGCGCTAATGACAGCGGGCATCGTTCCCACACGTCATGACGGCCGCTGGGTAGCCGATTCAACGGTCATGGCTCAGGTCGAGCAAGTCGCGGCGCATCAACGCCTGTGGTTGGAAGCGCGGCTATCGCTGGGTTTGCCGAGTACACCGCTGCATGGCGTGGAATTGACCGTGGTCTCGGGCAATCTGGTCATGGCCAAGCCGCTGGGGGTCCGGGATGGCGTGGATTTCGACCACAGCGGTGAAGTGCGCCGGGTGCGGGGTGGTGCCATTCAGGGGCTACTGGACAAGGGCTCGCTGGTGTTGCTCTCGCCGCTGGGATTTTCCAGCACCGGCGAAGTGTTTGATTTGGATGCCTCGGAAGTCGCCCAGCAGACAGCGGTGGCGCTAAATGCCGATAAATTGATTTTGCTGGGGGAATCCGAAGGCTTGCGCGATGAAGCGGGGGCTTTGTTACGCCAGCTGACCCCGGCGGAGGCCGAACCTCGCCTTGAGCATGCCCAAACCGACAGTGAATTGAGGCGTCACTTGCAGGCTGCCTGTAATGCGTCACGCCAGGGCGTGGCCCGCACGCACCTGCTTTCCTGGCACAACCACGACGCCCTGCTGGGAGAGCTGTTCACCCGCGATGGCGTGGGCACCATGATCACTCAGCATCGCTATGAGCAGTTGCGCCCTGCCACCCTGAACGATATCGCAGGGCTGCTTGATCTCCTCGAGCCGCTGGAGCGCCGTGGCATGCTGGTGGCGCGTTCCCGCGAACGCCTGGAGCATGAAATCGACGATTATGTGGTGATCGAGCGTGACGGCATGGTGATCGGCTGCGCGGCACTGCACGAGTTTCCGCAAAGTGATATTGCCGAGCTTGCCTGCGTGGCGGTTCACAGCAGTTATCGAGGTGGTGAGCGTGGTGAAAGGCTGGTGGAAGCTTTGGAGCGCCGTGCCCGTAAACACAACATAAGCAGCTTGTTCGTGCTGACCACTCACACGGCTCACTGGTTCGTCGAGCATGGCTTTCGCCCGGCCACCCTCGAAGAGCTCCCGCCACTCAAACGCGACACTTATAACCAGGCGCGAAAATCCAAGGTATTGCTCAAAGAGCTAGTGTAAGAATCAAGCGCCATAAGTCCGTTCTGCAGACTGAGAAACTTTCAAATTTTACAGCCATGGTGTGGAGAGATTTCTCTCTCTACACTACGTTGTAGTTGGGTTTTGTTAAATAAAATTGCATATATAACTTTTGTTAAAACTGGAGAGCGAGTTTTTATAAATTTTAGCTGTGAGGACTCAAGGAATGAGGAAATCAAGTGAAAATAATGATCGAATGTCGATTATGACGGATGGGTGGCAAACGTTCCGGGATGGTTTTTTTTATCATTGTCTGGGACAGTATGCCGAGCTGCCAATTGATTACAGATATCTGTTTTTAAAGGAAGAAAGTGAGCGGCTTGCTGTTGAAAAGCATCAAATATTGAAGGCGGGTGGGGGTGCGGAATCAGATGTTTATGTTCTGGAAAGCGGGTGGGCTTGCTCGTTTGTTCCTTCGGGAAATGGCGATCGTGAAATAATCGATATATTTTTACCTGGAGATATTATTGGTTTGCGCGAGAGTTTTCTGACAGGGGAAAATGCTGAAGTGGTAATGCTTACCAGTGGCAGTTTGGTGGGTATGAAATATTCCGCATTACATGGCTTAGCTAAAGAGAATGAAAATATCGGTAGTGCAATACTGCGTTTAATTATTATTCATGACAATATTTTGATAGAGCGCTTAAGGAGTTGTACTCAATACCAAGCGGAAAAGCGAGTGGCGCATTTCCTGCTTGAGCTGCACGCCAGGCTGTCTTTTTCAAAAATAATAACAGAAAATTATTTTAATATACCGATTACGCAGGCCATCACCGGTAATTTGCTAGGCATTACCAGTGTCCATGTCAGTCGATGTATGTCTGCCCTAGAAAATAGAAAGCTCATAAGAAAGCAGCGTAATGGCGTCGAATTATTGAAAGCCAAAGTGATGTCTCATGAAACAGGATTTAATAAGGATTCTCTTTATAAGAATGTTATGTTTAAGGGGGGGGTAAAGCTTTTGGGTAATGACCTCTCATTGTAATTTGGCCTGGCGCTGGAAGGAGGTAATGTGCCCGATACCTCGTGCCACAGCGGAAATACGGGAACTGAACTGGTAACCCGCGAGGGAGATGGGTAAGTTCGTCAAGAAATACAGCGAACCTGGGTGCCTAGCCTCTTGAGCCATAAAAATCCACCGACATATGACCGGCTTATGCCAATTCAGCGCCTGAGTGGCGACCCTTTTGAGTTGGGCAAGACGCTGGGCCGTTTGGGGCGCGATGCGGTTCAGCATGAGCTCACCGCGACCACGTTATGGGCACAGATTCAAGCGGCGAGGCATCACCCGGCTGTCGCCCGGATGGCGGCTACCACGCAACGCCATTTTCCGTCGGTCTGGGCGGAACTCGAAGGCTTGGCCGCCGGGCTGCAGTTACCTCTGGAGCAGGTGCTTGCCTGGAACTGTCGCGGGGAATTGCTGGCCGACACGGCGGATGGCTGTACCTCTGTGCAATTGCCCGGCGAGTCCCCGCTGATCGCGCATAACGAAGACGGCTTGCCGTGCCTGCGTGGCCACTGCTTCATGGTGGACGTGGAGCCCGCGCAGGGCCAGGGCTTTACCGCTTTCTGCTACCCCGGTTCACTGCCCGGGCATACCTTTGCCTTTACCCGCCAAGGCCTCGTTCAGACGGTCAATAATTTGCGGTTGGCGGCGTTTTCGCCCAACGTGCCGCGCATGGTGCTGGGCCGCGCCGTATTGAACCAGTCAAGTCTTGCGGATGCCGTGGCGTTACTGCGGCGCTTCCCGGACAGCGCTGGTTTTCATTTCACCTTGGCGGCACCGGCAACCGGCGAGATACTCAGCGTGGAATTCGGCGGCGGCGAGGTCTCGGTACGTTCGGTCACTGAGCCGCGGGTTCACGCCAATCATGCGCTGCATCATCGAACCGGGCAGGCCGCACAGCAAATTACCCAGTCATCCTTCGACCGCCAGCAGCGCGGCGAAGCCCTGCTTGCCGCTGGCCTACGCGACCCCCTGGCGCTGCTGCACGATACCGGTGGTGAAGGCTTGCCGATTCTGCGCCTCGCCCCGGATGACCCGGACGAGGAAAACACCCTGGCGACGGTGGTGTTCGAGCTTGACCCGAAAGGCCTGAGATGGCGGCTTTACGAACCGCCGGAGCGGACATAGCCGCTGCGTTTGGCAGCGTTTTCTCTCAGCGCTTGTAGCGCCGTTTCACTTCCACCGTCAAACTGCCTTCGCCCAGGCGTAGCTTGAGTGCCTGGCCGGGCTGAGTGTCCTGGGCGCGATGAATGACCTCACCCTGGTGGTTATGCACGATGGCATAGCCGCGCCCCAGTACCGCCAAGGGGCTTACCGCATTGAGCTCGCGGCCCACGCCTTCCAGGCGTTGGCGCTCCTGCGACAGGCGGCGAGCCATGGCCTGATCCAGGCGTGCTCGGGCGTTTTCCAGGCGTTGTTGTGCCTGGGCATGACGGCGCCTGAGATCCTGGCCCCCTAGCCGACGCATAAGCTGATCCAGCCGGGCTCGTTGCTGGGCCAGGGTCTGCTGCTGGGCGCGCAACAACCGGGTTTGCAGCCCTTGAAGGTGCTGGCGCTGGCGGTTCAACGCCTCCCCCGGATGGCGCAGCCGGGCACGCAGGCTGTCGAGCAGTTGGCTCTCGCGCTCCAGACGCCGGGCGATGCCTTGCGTCAGGCGTTGTTGCTGTTCTTTGAGCCTGCGCTTGAGGGCTTGCTGGTCCGGCACCAGGCGTTCGGCGGCGGCGGAAGGGGTCGGAGCACGCACATCGGCGGCGAAATCCGCCAGGGTGGTGTCGATCTCATGGCCCACCGCAGACATCACCGGCAGGCGCGAATGAAAGATCGCCCGGGCCAGATGCTCGTTGTTGAACGCCCACAAATCCTCCAGGCTGCCGCCGCCGCGGGTGATCAGGATGGCATCGCGCGCCGGGTCTAGTCGGCGCTGGCGGTTGAGCAGCGCCAGGGCGCGAATCATCGCAGGGGCGGCTTCGGCGCCCTGCACCGGCAAGGGAATCAGCGTGACGTCCACCAGCGGCCAGCGCGCCGCGAGTACCGCCAGCACATCGCGAATCGCCGCCCCGCTGGCGGAACTCAATATCAGCAGCTTGCGCGGCGGAAAGGGCAGGGCGCGGGCATTGGCGAACACCCCTTCGCCGTCGAGCTGCTGCTTCAAACGCTCATAGGCCGCCAGCAATTCCCCCAAGCCCGCCGCCTGCACCGCCTCTACCAGCAACTGATAGTCGCCGCGTGGCTCGAACAATGATACCCGCCCGCGCAGTTTTACCTGGTCGCCGTCGCGCATGGGCGCGCCCACGAAGCGCGCCCGCTGGCGAAACAGCGCACAACGAATCTGGGCGCGGTCGTCCTTCAGGGTGAAGTAGATGTGCCCGGACGCGGGGCGCGAGACATTGGAAAGCTCGCCTTCCACCCACAATTCACCGAAATCGCGTTCCAGGGTCTGGCGGGTGCGACGATTCAACTCACTGACGGAAAGGGCTTCAATAGCGGGAGACGACATAAAAGGTTTCATGATTAAAAAATGAGAGAAAAACCGCCACGCAGCTTATCACGCCCAAGACTTGCCATGCCTTACATTGCTGGGATGGGGCTCTAGCCGTTACAATGGGGGATTAACCCTTCGTATCTCCTCTTCCCATCTGCTCAACCATGGGTGTTGCCGCTATGCTACGTATGGCCCAAGAAGCGCTTACGTTCGATGATGTATTACTCGTTCCCGGCTTCTCCGATATCCTGCCCAAGGATGTCAGCCTCAAGACCCGCCTGACACGTCACCTTTCGCTGAATATCCCGCTGGTTTCCGCCGCCATGGATACGGTGACTGAAGCGCGCCTGGCGATTGCCATGGCCCAGGAAGGCGGCATCGGCATCATCCACAAGAACATGAGCATCGCCCAGCAGGCCGCGGAAGTTCGCAAGGTCAAAAAGCACGAAAGCGTCATCGTCAAAGACCCCGTGACCGTCAGCCCCAAGGCTAAGCTTGAAGACCTGCTGGCCATGGCCCGTGAATACGGCTTCTCCGGTTTCCCGGTGGTCGAAGGGGAAACGTTGGTGGGCATCGTTACCGAACGCGACATGCGTTTCCAGCCCAACCACGGCGATAGCGTCGAGGCGATCATGACGCCCCGCGAGCGCCTGATCACCGTGGCCGAAGGTACCCAGCTCGAAGAAAGCAAGGCCAAGATGCGCGAGCATCGCATCGAAAAGATGCTGATTGTGGATGATGACTTTCATCTGCGTGGCCTGGTGACCTTCCAGGATATCGAAAAAGCCCGCACCTACCCCAACGCCGCCAAGGACAGCGACGGCCGCTTGCTGGTCGGCGCCGCCGTCGGCACCGGCCCGGAAACCGCTGAGCGTATTGCGGCACTGGCGGAAGCCGGCGTGGATGCGATCATCATCGACACCGCTCACGGCCATTCCCAGGGCGTGATTGACCGGGTGCGCTGGGCCAAGAAGCACTTCCCGCAGATCCAGGTGATCGGCGGCAACATCGCCACCGCCGCCGCCGCCAGAGCCTTGGCCGAAGCCGGTGCCGACGGTGTGAAAGTGGGCATCGGCCCCGGCTCGATCTGCACCACGCGTATCGTGGCGGGTGTCGGCGTGCCGCAAATCACCGCGGTTTCCAACGTTGCCGAAGCGCTCAAGCCATATGATATTCCGCTGATTGCCGATGGCGGTGTGCGTTTCTCCGGTGATCTGTCCAAGGCGATTGCCGCCGGTGCCAGCTGCGTGATGGTCGGCGGGTTGCTTGCAGGGACCGAAGAAGCGCCTGGCGAAGTCGAGCTTTACCAAGGCCGTACCTACAAGGCCTACCGCGGCATGGGTTCCATGGGCGCCATGTCCCAGAGCCAGGGCAGTGCCGACCGCTACTTCCAGGACAAAAGCGACGGCGCGGAAAAGCTGGTGCCGGAAGGCATCGAAGGCCGCGTGCCTTATAAAGGCTTGATGAGCGCCATCGTTCACCAGATGATGGGCGGCTTGCGGGCCTCCATGGGCTACACCGGCTGCCGCGATATTGAAGAAATGCGCACCAAGCCGGAATTCGTCCAGATCACCGGCGCAGGCTTCAACGAGTCCCACGTGCACGATGTCCAGATCACCAAAGAAGCCCCGAACTACCGGGTAGGCTAAGAGACCGAAATGACTGATATTCATGCCCACAAGATTCTGATTCTGGATTTCGGCTCTCAGTACACCCAGCTGATCGCCCGCCGGGTACGCGAGATCGGCGTCTACTCCGAAGTACGCGCCTTCGATATCACCGAAGACGAGATTCGCGACTACAACCCCAACGGCATCATCCTTGCCGGGGGGCCGGAGTCGGTCACGGAACTGGACTCCCCCCGCGCGCCGCAGTGCGTGTTCGAAATGGGCCTGCCGGTGTTCGGCATTTGCTACGGCATGCAGACCATGGCCGAGCAGCTGGGCGGCGCCGTTGAAGGCTCCAAGGTGCAGGAGTTCGGCTACGCCCAGATTCGCATCGACGCCGAGACCGCGCTGTTCAAGGACATCAAGGACCACCTCGACCACGAAACCGGCAAGGGCCTGTTGGATGTGTGGATGAGCCACGGCGACAAGGTCGCCAGGGTGCCCAGTGAATTCACCGTGACCGCGTCCACCCCCAGCTGCCCGATTGCCGCCATGGCCTGGGAAGAAAAGCAGTTCTATGGGGTGCAGTTCCATCCGGAAGTCACCCACACCCTGCAGGGCCAGCGGATTCTCGAGCATTTCGTACTGGGCATTTGCGGTGCCGAACGCCTCTGGACCCCGGCGCAGATCATCGAAGACCAGATCGGCCGCGTTCGCGAGCAGGTCGGCGACCGCCACGTCTTGCTGGGCCTTTCCGGCGGGGTGGATTCCTCGGTGGTCGCGGCGCTGTTGCACAAGGCCATCGGCGACCAGCTGACTTGCGTGTTCGTGGATAACGGTCTGCTGCGCAAGAACGAAGGCGACCAGGTGATGGAAACCTTCGCCAAGCACATGGGCGTGAAGGTGATTCGCGTTGATGCCGAAGACCAGTTTCTGTCGCGCCTGAAAGGCGAAGACGACCCGGAAGCCAAGCGCAAGATCATCGGCAACACCTTCATCGACATCTTCGATGAAGAGTCGAGCAAGATCGAAGGCGTGGCCTTTTTGGCCCAGGGCACCATCTACCCGGACGTGATCGAGTCCGCCGCCGCCAAGACCGGCAAGGCGCACGTGATCAAGTCGCACCACAACGTGGGCGGCCTGCCGGAAACCATGAAGCTCAAGCTGGTCGAACCGCTGCGCGAGCTGTTCAAGGACGAAGTGCGCAAACTGGGCGTGGAACTTGGCCTGCCTTACGACATGGTCTACCGCCACCCCTTCCCGGGGCCGGGCCTGGGCGTGCGGATTCTCGGCGAAGTGAAGAAAGACTACGCCGACATCCTGCGTGAAGCCGACGCCATCTTCATCGAAGAACTGCACAACTCGGGTTGGTATCACAAGACCAGCCAAGCGTTTGCGGTGTTCCTGCCGGTGAAATCGGTAGGCGTGGTCGGCGATGCCCGCCGCTACGAATGGGTGATCGCCCTGCGCGCCGTGGAAACCATCGACTTCATGACCGCCCGCTGGGCGCACCTGCCCTATGAGCTGCTGGAGAAAGTCTCCAACCGCATCATCAACGAGATCAACGGTGTCTCGCGGGTGACGTATGACGTAAGCAGCAAGCCGCCCGCGACGATTGAGTGGGAGTAGCGATTAACGATTAACAAGTAAGTTACTTATTTTTAAGTGGTTTAAAGGCACATAAATTGAGCGCGCAAGGAATTCACTTGTTGATTTCCTTGCGTTTTTTTATAGTGTTGCACATGGTCTTACACGGAACTGTTAATCAGCAGTAATTTGTTTTGAGCGCCGGCGAGTGAGATACGCGCCTCTTCGCCTTGTTGCGAGAACAAAGGGCCTCGTTGCCGCTGTTGCAAGTGTTCCGCCACGGTCTCCCAGCGAATAGGCCGGTAGTGCGGCGGAGCCGGTGACTCGCCCGGTGAAAGCAGGGTGAAGCCGCTGGCCGTATCTCCACCAATGGCTTTCAGCAGCCCAAAAACAGTCGTGGTGTGATGGCGAAGTCCCAGGTGGTGGCGAAGATCACCTTCCGGCAGAAGGTTCTCAAAGTAAGCCAACACGTTATCGCCTGCGTGAACCTGCTGCGAGAGAGGCATTGAAGGGGACAAACTCACCGCTTCGGAGTACTCCAACCACTCAGGGGCATACTCGAAGCGTAGTGGCTGGGTATCGTACAACCACCCGACGTGCCTTTCGCCTTGGTACACAGCCAAGGTATCGTCACTTGCCATGGCGGTTGCCACCCTTGCGTCTCACGACGACTTCAAGCCCCATCAAGTCCAGCACGTCCAGCACTTTCTGCAACTGTAGCGTCGGCTTGCCCCGTTCCAAATCGACGATAAAGCGATTGCCGGTGCCGGCGAGACCGGCCAGATCGATCTGTAATAACCCTTGCTCGGCACGTAGCTGGCGCACCAGTTTGCCAAGGTCTTCGCTTTGGCGAATGGTAGTGGTCATGGGGGAGGAGGCGTTGTTGGAAGTCATGGGAGCCTGGATGTGATTACCGTTCGGTAAGTCTAGGCTTAAATATTGTGCTCTACAACCAGATAATTACCGAGCGGTAACTGTGCGATTTTAGGGGCTAAAAACGCCCTAAAAATTACCGATCGGTAATCAACTATGTCGCCTTGTGACACTGGGGCAAGACTCCGTCTGTCTGAAAGGAGTTATTGCGCTGCCAAACCGCAGCTGAGTGGGGTAACGTCTTGTCTTTCCCACCTTCGCAGGCGGAGTTGCTCTTTAGGCTTCTTCCATTCCCTCTACCATGAATCTACTGTCGGCAGTGCCTTGGACCATTTAAGTGGCTTGTCCCCACAGCGGTGTCAGTGGCCCGCCTACCGGGGTGTTTTCTGGTATGTCCACTGAAGCCACCCGCGCTTGTGCGGCCGCAAGCTGTGCCGGGTCGCCGCGCTCTATCTCGGGGTATTGCTCCGGTGGGTAGGCGCCTACCATGCAGAAATCATCGTCTGCTTCCAGGCTGGCATGCCCAACCCCCGCTGGAAGCACCAGCACGTCGCCCGCGTAAAGCATCAGCTCACGGCCGTTAGGCCCACCCAGCCGTGCCCGGGCCTTCCCACGGAAGATGCCCAATGCTTCGTGTGCGGTGGAGTGAAAGTGGTCGAAGTCATACAGATGGTAGCGCCACGCCGGTGGCCAGCCGTGGCGTTTGAACATGGTTTCGAATGTATCGGCTCGCTCCTCGGCATTACCGGTGTCGAGAACCTGACGGTAAATCAGCACCGGCAGCGGGGAGTTGGGGTAGCCGTTGGCTTCATCGCTGTCAAAATGAAGTAGTTCGGGCTGGGGAATGCTCACCATGGCCTCCTGGCACTGGGTTGAGTGGTTGGATTAAGTAACGCTATTCTTCAATAGTAGGTCGCTTCTATTTTTATTCATTCATTTTTTTTGGATGATGATTCAAGCAGGCTACGTGGCCTACCGGGAGACCTCTAGAGTACGTGAGCGCAAGGGATGATGGCTGCCCCTGGCACGAGGAGAACACCAATGAGTGAGTTACCCGCACCCATGCAGGACCGCTTTGGCGCGGCCACGCACAGGGTAAAGAACCAGCCCGCCCCGCTTGAGGACTACAACCCTTACCTGGCCGACCCGGTACTGCAGACGGCGGTGAAGCGCGAAGGGGCCGGCTGGGCGGAGGAGGAGATCTGCAGCTTTGCCGAGTGGACGGGCCGCGCCGAGACCATCGAACTGGGGTTCCAGGCCAATGCGCAAAAACCGCGGCTACGCACCCACGACCGTTACGGGCATCGTGTAGATGTCGTGGATTTTCATCCCAGCTATCACGCCTTGATGAAAGCATCCATTGAGCAAGGCTTGCACAGCCGACCCTGGCGAGAGCCTGGCCCTGGCGCCCAGGTGGCGCGGGCGGCGAAGTACTACCTGCAAGCTCAGGTGGAAGCAGCCCACGGCTGCCCTATTACCATGACCTTTGCCGCAGTACCGGCCTTGCAGCACGAGCCCGCGCTTGCTAGGTACTGGCAGGCGAAAGCCACGGCTGAGCACTACGACCCTCGCAATTGCCCCGATGGCGAGAAACAGGGCGTAACGCTGGGCATGGCGATGACCGAAAAGCAGGGCGGCTCGGACGTGCGCCAGAACACCACCCGGGCTTATTTCATTGGCCACGACGGCCATGGCAAGGCGTATGAGCTGGTGGGGCATAAGTGGTTCGTCTCCGCGCCGATGTGCGACGCCTTTTTGGTACTGGCGCAACTCGATGCGGGCCTGACCTGCTTTCTGGTGCCGCGCTGGCGCCCGGATGCCAGCAAGAATGCACTGCAAATTCAGCAGCTCAAAGACAAGATGGGCAACGTGGCCAATGCCTCGAGCGAGGCGGAACTGCGCGGCGCGCTGGGCTGGCGGGTAGGCGAGCCGGGGCGCGGCGTGCGCACCATCATCGAAATGGTCGGCATGACCCGCTACGACTGCATGATCGGCTCGGCGGCGGGCATGCGCCAGGCCACCGCCCAGGCGGTGCATCACGCCAGCCAGCGCAAGGCGTTTGGCGCCACGCTGAGCGAGCAGCCACTGATGCAGAACCTTCTGGCGGATCTGGCACTGGAGAGCGAAGCCGCCGCCACCTACATGATGCGCATGGCAAGGGCCATGGATAACCAGCACGATGAGCACGAGCGGCTGCTTTCACGTATCGCCACTCCAGTGGGTAAATACTGGATCTGCAAGCGCACGCCCAGCCACGCTTATGAAGCGATGGAGGTCATCGGCGGAACGGGCGTAATTGAGACCCACATCATGGCGCGGCTTTTCCGTGAATCGCCGGTGAACGCCATCTGGGAGGGCAGCGGCAACGTGCAGTGCCTGGATATTCTGCGCGCCATCGGCCGTGAACCGGCGGTGCTGGAAGCGTACTTTGCCGAGCTGAACCGAGCTTCCGGTAGCGAGCCTGCCTTTGACCGCTTTGTCGGCCAACTCAAGGCGCAGTTTGCCGATCGCGAAACCCTCGAGTACCGCGCCCGCCAGGTGGCAGACAGCATGGCCCTGGCACTGCAGGCTGCCCTGTTGATTCAGCATGCGCCGAGTGCGGTGGCGGATGCCTTCGTCGCCTCGCGCCTGCAGCCACAGCCCGGCATGAACTACGGTTGCCTGCCAAGCGGACTGGACTGCGGGGCGATTATCCAGCGAGCCCGGCCTCAGTAGCGCCGTGTTTAAACAATCTCAACCAGAACAAGGATGCAGCGAGAGTTATTGCAAAGGAAACACTGAACAATTCGTCTCGGGATCACCTACGAGGCCTCTTGTTGCCTAGCTCACCGTATTGGATGACGTAAGCGGTATGGCAGAGCTGGCAGCGCTATTTTTGCTCGGGTACGACCACGATCACGGATTCCAGCCTTTTCTTTTCCAGAGTTGCCAAAGCAATGGCGTAACAATCTTCGACATGGCTGTTTCCCATGTACTTCATGGCGGTGAAGCTGATGCCGCCTGCCACGGCGCTGCCGACGAAGGGAACGAACTTGGCAACCCCTTTCGCCGCTACCTTGCCTGCCGCCTTGTTTAGCAGCAGCACGATCAGCTTTTTGGTGATGTATTTCCCGGCCATCTTGCTGCCCGTGTTGGAAATGGCGGTCATCACAAACAGCTTGGATTCGGTGTCGAGGCTTTCGATCTGTTCAAGCGATAAACCAAATTTTTGATTAATTTCGGGAATTAACCGCATCAATATGGCAACGTCTGACCCTATATCTACACCAGGGATTGGAATGATCGCTGCGCCGGCAGAAAGTCTTGAACTCTTCGTGACCAATGAATGACACGACTTTTTAACGGCTTCGAGATCTTCCAGTGACTCGATCATTGTGTTGTCCTCTTTTCACGAACGACAGGGTGTTTTCTGACGGCGAACTTACCCGAGAGAATCGTTATGGCGACCCCTCACTAACTTAGCAGTTAGACAATCATCGGCGATAAAAGGGTCACTCACAGCGGTTGAGACAGTGGTCGGCGTATTGAACAATCAAGGCCTGGTTTCGTGGGGCCGATCGGGAGAAATCGATGCAAGACGATGGCAACGACAAGGAAACATCTCAGTCGCACAGGCTGTTGCATGACGAGTTGCCGAAGGAGCATGAAGATCCGCTGATCAGGCGGTTGCATATCATCATTCGCTACGCCATCAAGCTACTGGCGGTAATGATGGTGCTGGTAATCATCTGGGGCGTCCTGGATGTCATCTATGTGCTCTACACCAAGTTCATCTCACCGCCAGTAATGCTTTTTGAAGTCGCCGACATCTTCGTTATCTTCGGTGCCTTCATGGTGGTGCTGATCGCCGTGGAAATCTTCATCAACATTCGGCTTTACCTGGGCACCAATGTCTTGCCCATTCGGCTGGTCATCGCGACGGCCTTGATGGCTATCGCGCGTAAGGTGATCATCTTGGATATTGCCACCATCTCGGCCGAAGAGATGCTGGCCATCGCGGCTATCGTGCTGGCGCTCGGCGTGACCCATTGGCTGGTGGGCAAGTAGGAGTAGGGTGAGGCTCCTGAGTTGAGATCCATGCCGACACCATCCCGTCTCACCATACGTCCCGAAACGGTCCACGACGCCGAAGCCGTCACCGTGCAGCTTTCCGCGAGCCCCAGCGTCAACGCACCGGGAGCTCGTGGTCGGGCATCAGGGTGTTGATAGCGGTCAGGAATCCTGATCGTCGAGCATCATCTGGATCATGGCCTCGAGCTCTTCGACCTTCTCCTCAAGTGCCTTGATCTTGCCTTCTTCCTCGGCAGTCTTGATGTAGTTGTCGTTGATCTTGGCCATATGCTTCTCGACGGCTTCGGAATCCATGGCTAGGGCAGAGCCGGCCATCATCAGGCTTGTGAGCAGGCCAGCGGTCAAAAGCTTCATTTTCATGTCACACCTCGTCGTGTCGAATTGTTGAGCACTTGAGACCTGCCGTCACCACCTCTCGTCAGGTCTAGGCTTTAGTGTGACGGAGCAAGAAAACCTTACATGCCAAACGCACAAGCCTGGCAACGCTTGGGTAAGGTGGGCGACAGTCACTAGATCGGCGCTACACTGTCCAGATCATCTCACGAAGCCAGATCCCGTCACCAAACCAGAGCAGCGACAGCCAAGAGGCCGATCATGAACGCAAGCAAGATTCTTCAGCAGTTGATGCAACAAGCCGGTGGCAGCAGCAATAACAAAAAAGGCAGCAGCGGCACAATGGATGTGAAAGGCATTCTGGAAGGGCTTTCCAAGCAGCTGGGCGGTAACGAGGGGCAAAAAGGGCAGTCCGGCAAGGCGTCAAGCGAGGGCGGTTTCGATATGAAAAGCCTGCTGGGCGGTAGCGCCATGGGGCTATTGGTGGGTTCCAGACGCGGCCGTAAACTGGGCGGCAAGGCATTGAAGTACGGCGCGATTGCCGGGGTGGGCATGTTGGCCTGGAAGGCTTGGCAGAATTCCCAGGCAAGTGCCTCTAATGAAGCGGCCGAGGGTAAACCGGTGGAGAGCCTGAGCGGTTCCACTCAGGAGCGGCGAAGCCTGGAATTGTTGCAAGCCATGATCATGGCGGCACGTGCCGATGGGCATATCGATGCGCGTGAGCAGGAACTGATTACTCAGCAAATCGACGCCCTGGGCGCTGACCAGGAGCTGCATGCCTGGGTAGAGCATCAACTCAAGGCACCGCTGGATGCCCAGGCGTTGGCGCGCGAGGCAGACTCCCCGCAAGCCGCCCGTGAGATCTACCTGATGAGCGTGGCCGTGATCGATGAGAAAAATCCCATGGAGCGTGCCTGGCTGGAGCAACTTGCCTCGGCATTGAAGCTGGAGCCGGGCATGGTCGATGAGCTGGAGCGCCAGGCCCTGGCCGCAGGGTAGAGAGCGATACAGTTTTTCAAAAAAACGTCTCGAAAGCGTCAGCCGCCAACGAGATCTCCCCCGTTGGGATGCAGCGTCTGGCCGGTCATGAAGGAGCTATCCTCGCAGGCCAGAAATAGCATGCATGAGGCGACTTCATTGGGTTGGCCAGCCCTGCCTAACGGTGAACCCTTGCCGAATTTGGCTAACTTTTCCTCGGGGAAGGAGGCGGGAATCAATGGCGTCCAGATAGGGCCGGGGGCCACCGCATTGACCCGAATGCCGTCTTCCGCCAGCTTGCTGGACAGGGCACGTGTCAACGACAGAAGGGCGCCCTTGGTGGCGGAATAATCCACCAACAGGTCCTGGCCGCGAAAGGCGGTGACCGAGGTGACATTGATAATCGAAGCCCCGGCTTTCAAATGCGGCAAGGCGGATTGCACCACAAAAAATGGGCCGAACAAATTGGTATCGAAAGTGCGTCGAATCTGCTCTTCGGGAATATCGGTGACGTTGGATTGGGCGTACTGTTCACCGGCGTTGTTGACCACGATATCCAGGCCACCGAACCGTTTAACGGTTTCCTCCACGGCCCGCTTTGCTTCCTGCTTGGTGCCGATATCGCCGTTTAGCGCGAGACCGTCACAGCCCTCGTCTCGCATGAGGGCCAGGGTGGTCTCGGCATCCTCGTGTTCATCCTTGTAATGAATAGCGACATTGGCGCCTTCGCGTGCGAACAACACAGCGGTGGCGCGTCCAATCCCGCTATCGCCCCCGGTAATCAGTGCGGTCTTGCCTTTGAGCCGATCAGAACCGGGATAACGCGGTTGGTAGTCGGGCTCCGGTGACATGAGATGTTCCATGCCGGGTTGGCGTGGTTGAGCCTGTTCTGATGTATCCATCGTTTATTTATCCTTTTCTATACATTACACATTGACGTTGAGCCTCTTCACCTGAGCTATCGCTAACGTGAAGATTGGCTTTTGTCGGCAGTATAGAAAAGAAGGTGCGGTTATTCTTGGCTATTCAGCGAGGCGGTATGTTCAATCGGCGCCGGTAAATGTCGGCCCGCCGGCTTCTTCACCCCAGACCTCCTCCAGGCGTTCGTCACGCCCACAGCTGTAACGGTAAAACTTGTAGCGCAGTGGATTGCGTTCCGCGTAGTCCTGATGGTATTCCTCGGCTTCCCAGAACGTATCGGCGGGCACGATCTGCGTGGCGATGTCACGGCCGAAATGCGCTTCCAGCTCGGTTTTTGAGGTTTCCGCCAGGCGTTTTTGCTCTTCATCATGATAGAAGATCGCCGAGCGGTATTGAGAGCCGACGTCACAGAACTGGCGGTTCTCGGCGAAGGGGTCGATGTTGCGCCAGAACACTTCCAGAAGCTGCGGGTAGCTTATCTGCTCCGGGTCATAGTGAAACTGAACTGCTTCAGCATGGCCGGTATCGCCCTGAGTAACGGCTTCATAGCTAGGGTCTTCCACGCTACCCCCGATATAGCCGGAGACAGCATCGTCAATGCCCGGCTGGCGTTCAAAGGGAGGTTCCATGCACCAGAAACAGCCACCGGCAAAGGTGGCAAGGCGGGTGTCGTCAGTCTCGGCAAGAAGACTGGAGGAAGCGCTCAGCCCTAGCGCAAGGACCAGAGGGCTGAGCAGGAAAGTGTGCATCGAGTGGCTCATAGGGGAAGCGCTCCAGTATGGGTGTACCTCTCCCATTGAGTGTCAGTCGCAGTAAGGGTTCCGTGAAGGGAGTTAAGACGCCGCATGGTTAACGCTTAATAGATTGTTTTAATGCTTTTGTATTGGCTTTTTTTCGGTTTAATTTGTTGATATTTATATTTTTTACATTCCGGGGTTAGTGACTGAAACGGATACTTCCGGCCGGCTTTTCCATACCTCTGCCAATATCTCCAGTGTGGTGCGAATGGCAGATTCCTCGTAACGGTCACGGCGCCAGATAACGCTGAGGGCACAGGCCAGGCGTATGTTGTCGACCACAAGCAGACCGTGCTCTTGGCGTTCGCTCATCGCCAAGGCATCCCGTGCCAGGCTAAGGCCGACCCCAGCGCGTACCAGATCCAGCATGCAGGCTTCCTGGTCGACCTGAGCCACTTGATTGGGAACGGCGCCAAGGGGTGCGAGCACTTGGTCGAGCAGGCGGTGATGCACGGAATCACCGGGAGTGACGATCCACGGCAGCGCGGCAAGGCTTTTCCAGTCGCTCTTCGCCAGGCGCGCTTCCCAGCCGGCGGGGGCGATCACATGATAATGAAAGTGGGTCAGCTCCTGATGAGCCATCACGGCGTCATCGGGGCCTTCACCCGGAGGTGCGAGGAAAAACCCCACATCGAGTTCGCCGTTATGCACCCGCGATAGAACACTGCCGCTCATGCCGTGATGAAGCTCGGTTTCCAGCTGTGGCGCACGTTCGACCAGGCGGCGCAGGAAAGCGCCCAGCCGAATAAACTCGGGGTCGACAATGGTGCCGATCTTGAGGCGTCCCCGCAGGGTGCTGTGCAAGGCGGCGGCGGCCTGTTCGAAGGTCTGGGCGGCCGCCAGAGCATTTTCGGCGGCGGGAAGCAGCGCATGGCCGTCCGCGGTCAATGCCAGCCCTTGCGGACGCCGAATGAATAGCGTCAACCCCAAGATTTCTTGAAAGTGCTTCAGCTTGAGGCTGATGGCCGGTTGGGTCAGATGAAGGCGTTCGGCCGCGCGCGAGACGCTACCTTCCCGAGCGACGGTGACAAAGGCTCTCAACGCATGGAAGTCTTGCATGGGCTATCCACCTGGAGTGATATGAGTGCCTAGAGTGATATTAGTAAAGCTTATAACCAGCTTTTGAATTTCTCAATTGATCCCTGGGATGAGGACGATAAGCTGGGATCAACTGCAAGAATTCTTCTAGACCATTCTCCTAGATCAAGCTGACGGGACTTTCTTATATGTCTGACACAATAATTAATCATTATATCAATGGCCAAGTAGTAGAGACTGAACCCGCCCAGCGCCAGGATGTTTTCAATCCCGCCAGCGGCAAGGTGTCCGCGCAAGTCGCCTTGGCTTCGCCGGCGGATGTCGAAAGCGCCGTGGCGGCGGCTCAAGCCGCTTTTCCAGCTTGGGCGGACACGCCGCCGCTGCGCCGGGCAAGGGTCATGTTTCGTTTTCTGGAATTGCTCAATGCCCATAAGGATGAGCTGGCCCGGGCGATCACCCTTGAGCACGGCAAGGTGTTCACCGATGCCCAGGGTGAAGTCGCTCGGGGGATCGATATCGTCGAATTTGCCTGCGGCATTCCGCAATTGCTCAAGGGCGATTATACCGAGCAGGTCAGCACCGGGATCGACAACTGGACCATGCGACAGCCGTTGGGCGTGGTGGCGGGTGTCACCCCGTTCAATTTCCCGGTCATGGTGCCGATGTGGATGTTCCCCGTGGCGATTGCCGCCGGTAATACGTTCATTCTCAAGCCCAGCCCGCTCGACCCCAGCGCTTCCTTGTTGATGGCCGATTTACTCAAGCAGGCCGGCTTGCCGGATGGTGTATTCAACGTGGTGCAGGGGGACAAGGATTCCGTTGAAGCGTTGCTCGACCACCCGGACGTGAAAGCCTTGAGCTTCGTCGGCTCCACGCCGATCGCCAACCTGATCTACGAGCGTGGCGCCAGGAACGGCAAGCGCGTTCAAGCCTTGGGCGGGGCCAAGAACCATATGGTGGTGATGCCCGATGCCAATCTGGACAAGGCCGTGGATGCGCTTATCGGCGCCGCTTACGGCAGCGCCGGCGAGCGTTGCATGGCGATCAGTGTGGCGGTGTTGGTGGGCGATGTCGCCGACAAGATCATGCCGGCCCTGGCGGAACGCACCCAGGCCCTGAAAGTGAAGAACGGCTTGGAACTGGACGCCGAGATGGGCCCCATCGTGACCGCTCAGGCGCACCAGCGCATTACCGGTTATATCGAAAAAGGGGTTCAGGAAGGCGCCGAATTGCTGGTGGACGGGCGGGATTTCGATTCCTCCGTGACCGGTGACGGCAATGCCGAAGGCTTCTGGATGGGTGGCACGCTGTTCGACAACGTGGCCCCGGAGATGACCATCTACCGTGAAGAGATCTTCGGCCCTGTATTGGTCTGCGTGCGGGTGCCGGACGTGGCGACAGCGATACAGTTGATCAACGACCATGAGTTCGGCAACGGGGTGAGCTGCTTCACCGAAAGCGGCAGCGTGGCGCGTGAATTTGGCCGCCGCATTCAGGTGGGCATGGTGGGCATCAACGTACCGATTCCGGTGCCCATGGCATGGCATGGCTTCGGTGGCTGGAAGCGTTCGCTGTTCGGTGATACGCATGCTTATGGTGAAGAAGGCGTGCGTTTCTACACCAAGCAGAAGTCGATCATGCAGCGCTGGTCGGATTCCATCGATGCCGGCGCCGAGTTCGTGATGCCGACTGCAAAATAACCACGCGCGGAGACAGTGGCCATGGCTGACACCCAACAACAAACACATGACTACGATTACATCATCGTGGGCGCCGGTACCGCCGGCTGCCTGCTGGCCAACCGCCTGAGCGCCGACCCGAAAAACAAGGTGCTGCTGGTCGAGGCGGGGGGGCGCGACAACTACCACTGGATTCATATTCCGGTGGGTTATCTGTATTGCATCGATAACCCGCGCACCGACTGGTGCTTTCGAACCGAGCCCGACAAAGGCTTGAACGGCCGCTCCTTGCTCTACCCACGCGGCAAGACGTTGGGCGGCTGCTCGAGTATCAACGGCATGATCTACATGCGCGGTCAGGCCCGGGACTACGACGACTGGGCCGAGGCTACCGGTGATGATGCCTGGCGCTGGGAGCATTGCCTGCCGGATTTCATCAAGCACGAAAGCCATTATCGGTTGGACGACAATAGCGACAGCGATGCCGCACATGGGGATTTTCATGGGCATGGCGGTGAGTGGCGGGTAGAAAAGCAGCGCTTGAAATGGCAGGTGCTGGACGATTTTTCCGAAGCCGCCCAACAGGCAGGGATTCCCAAGACCAACGACTTCAATCGCGGTTGCAACGAGGGGGTGGATTACTTCGAGGTCAACCAGCGTTCCGGCTGGCGCTGGAACACCGCCAAGGCCTTTCTGCGTCCAGTCTGCACCAAGCGCGCCAATTTCACCTTGTGGCATTCCTCGCAAGTGCTCAAGCTTGAATGTCAGCCTAATGCGGACGGCACTTCTCGTTGTACCGGCGTGCGTCTTGAGCGGGAAGGCAAGGAAGTGGTCGCGCATGCCCGGCGTGAAGTGCTTGTCTGTGCCGGGGCTATCGGCTCGCCCCAGTTGTTGCAACTTTCCGGCATCGGCCCGGCGGACCTGCTCGCTGAACATGCAATTCCCATCGTGAAAAATCTGCCGGGGGTGGGAGAAAATCTCCAGGACCATTTGCAGATTCGCTCGGTATATAAGGTGAAGATCGGCTCCAAGACGCTCAATACCATGGCCAGCACTTGGTGGGGCAAGACGGGCATCGGCCTGGAATACATCTTGAAACGTTCCGGCCCGATGAGCATGGCGCCTTCGCAGCTGGGGGCTTTTACGCGTAGTTCCAGCGACTACCCGCATCCCAATATCGAGTATCACGTTCAGCCGTTGAGCCTGGAAGCGTTCGGCCAGCCACTGCATGCCTATCCGGCGATTACAGCCAGCGTGTGCAATCTCAACCCCACCAGCCGCGGCACGGTGCGTATCAAGAGCCGCGATCCACGAAAGGCGCCTGCGATTGCCCCCAATTACCTGAATACGGAGGAAGACCGGCGTGTGGCGGCAGATTCTTTACGGATTACCCGGCGTATCGCTGAGCAGCCAGCCTTCGCCAAGTATGAGCCGGAAGAAATCAAGCCCGGGGTGGAGTACCAGAGTGATGACGACCTGGCCCGGCTGGCAGGGGATATCGGGACCACCATCTTCCATCCGGTAGGAACGACGAAGATGGGCCGGGAGAACGATCCCATGGCGGTGGTGGACTCGCGTTTGCGTGTGCGCGGCGTGCAAGGCCTGCGCGTGGTGGATGCCGGCGTGATGCCCACCATCACCAGCGGCAACACCAACTCACCGACCCTGATGATTGCCGAAAAAGCGGCGGGATGGATCCTGCAAGAAACTAATGGGTAGTGAATAATGAATGGTGAGTAAGTTTTTGGCGAACAGTAAGCCCTCGGTGAACAAATGCAAATAAGGTTTGACGGGGGCTGAGGAAAGGTGCAGAATGCGCGCAGTTGGTTAGCAAGTCGCACGAAGTCAGCAGTATCGAAACGCTCTATAGCATCGAGTCTGGTGAAGGTTTCTTGTTCTACCCACTGTAATTCGGGTATTTCCCGGCTCTATATTTTAGCTATTTGAGGAATTCGATAATGGCAACTGGCACAGTTAAGTGGTTCAACGATACTAAAGGTTTTGGTTTCATTTCTCCGGACGATAATGGTGACGACCTGTTCGCTCACTTCTCCGAAATTCAAGCCGATGGCTTCAAAACTCTGCAAGACGGCCAGAAGGTTTCCTTCGACGTCACTCAGGGCAAGAAAGGCCTTCAGGCTTCCAACATCAAGGTTGTCGGTTAATTCCTTCAGCATGATGTTCGCTAGTTAGGCTTTCGAGCCAGACAAGCAGAAAAGACCCGCTTCGGCGGGTCTTTTTGCGTGCCTATGATTCACGTTCTTCAAGAATTAGCCCTTTTCTATATCGCTTAGCTTAACTCTTTTCTGCCTTTTTATTCTTTTATGGAATTTCAGAATTTCTAAAAATAACTTTTTAGAATATAGGATGGGCGTCACAATGCAGCATCACGTTATTAATGGATACTGTCATGTCGTTGGATGCCTGGGTTTCGGTAACGGTAGTGCTTACTATCTTTCCCCTGATGGCCTTTACCCGGCTCGGGCCCGATATTATTTTGCTCGGTGCCGTCATTTTACTGTTGACCCTCGGAGTGATCGACCCCAGCCAGGCGTTGGGTGGTTTTTCCAATAGCGGCTTGTTCACCGTTGCGTTCATGTACGTACTGGTCACCAGCATCCGGGAAACAGGCGGCATCGACCTGCTTATCCGTCATGTGCTGAAACGCCCCGATTCGGAACGCACAGCGCTGGGCCGCTTGCTGATCCCCGTCGCGGCCTTGAGCGGCTTTCTCAATAATACGCCGGTGGTGGCGACCTATATTCCTGCCGTGATGAGCTGGAGCCGCCGCCTGGCATTGTCTCCCCAGCGCTTTCTCATGCCATTGAGTTTTGCCTCCATCCTGGGGGGCACCATGACCCTGTTCGGCACCAGTACCAATCTGGTGGTCCATGGGCTGCTGCTTGAGCGCGACCCGGCATTAAGCATGGGCTTGTTCGACTTGGCCTGGGTGGGGGTGCCGGTGGCGGTCATCGGATTGATTTATCTGATCGTGCTGGGACCATGCTTGCTCCCACGCCGCCACAGTGCTTCCACTGCCTTCGATAATCCGCGGGAATTCACCATTGAAATGGAAGTGGCGCCTGATGGGCCGCTCGTGGATCGCAGTGTCGAGGAGGCTGGATTGCGGCATTTGCAGGAGCTATTTTTGGTGGAAATCGAACGCGAGGGAAATATCGTCACGGTGGTAGGTCCGGGGGAAAGACTTAAAGCCAATGATCGACTGGTATTCGCCGGGACCTCTGATGCTGCGGTGGAATTGCAGCAGATTCGCGGCCTAGTTCCCTCGCGCCACGGAGATTTTAGTCTGGAAAAAGACTTCAAGGAGCGTCGGCTGGTGGAAGCGGTGGTCTCGGATCAGTGCCAGTTTATCGGTAAGCGTATTCGAGATGGCCATTTTCGCACCTTATACGGTGCCGCTGTATTGGCTATCTGCCGGGGAGGCGAGCGCGTGGCGGGTAATCTGGGTCAGGTACGGTTGCAGCCTTCCGATGTGTTGCTGCTGGAGGCGCGGCCGCCTTTCATCGAACGCCATCGCCAGTCGCGGGATTTTCTGTTGATCAGCCAGCTCAACGGAGCGGCTCGGCCGGTGCATGAAAAAGCCGGGCTGGCCTGGGCAATTCTGGGCGGGGTTGTCATGCTCGCGGCTTTTGGTCTGATGAGTATGCTCAATGCCACCATGCTTGGCGCCGCCGCTGTACTGTTGACCGGCTGCTGTTCAGTGAGTGCGGCCAAGCGTGGCCTGGATACTCAGGTACTGCTGACCATTGCCGCCTCCTTTGGCGTGGGAGCGGCACTGGAAAGCAGTGGGGCTGCCGCCCAAGTGGCGCAATCGGCCTTGGCGTTGGCGGGAGGCAATCCCTTGTTGCTGCTGATAGGGGTATATTTTCTAGTGGCGCTGTTGACGGAACTCGTCACCAATAATGCTGCAGCCGTGATCGTTTTTCCTATCGTCATGGCCAGTGCCGAAAGCCTCGGCGTCAACCCCATGCCCTTTGTGGTCGCGGTGATGTTTGCCGCCTCTGCCAGCTTTTTGACACCCATCGGTTACCAGACCAACCTGATGGTCTATGGTCCCGGTGGTTATCATTTCGGTGATTTCCTGCGGTTAGGGGGTGGGCTTAACTTACTGACCGCAGCCGTGGCGCTGGTTTTAATTCCTGTGGTATGGCCGTTTTAAGAATGGCGCTCGCTGTGATTGATGCTTTACGCTAGGGTATCGCTTTTGATTGAAGTGGAAGCTACCCATGAGTAACCCCGGTGAACTGATCCTTGAACCGCGCAACGGCCAGCCCGCCAACGCCTGTGTGTTTATTCTGCACGGCCTGGGTGCCGACGGTAATGATTTCGAACCCCTGGTGCCGGCGCTGAAATTGCCGGAAGGGGCCAATGTACGCTTTATCATGCCGCATGCGCCACGCTTGCCGGTCACGATCAACGGTGGGATGGTAATGCCGGCCTGGTACGACCTGCAGTCCATGGACCTGGATCGGCGAGTGGATGAAAAGCAGTTGCAGGCTTCTGCTGAGCGGATCAAGGGCTTGGTGCAAGAGCAGATTGATCAGGGCATCGATAGCCGACGCATCATCATGGCGGGGTTTTCTCAAGGAGGGGCGGTGGCTTACGAGGTGGCGCTGTCTTTTCCTCAGCCGCTGGGTGGGTTGTTGGCCTTGTCGACGTACTTTGCCACCGCCGACAGTATTCAATTGGCCGATGCCAACCGGCATATTCCCATAGAGATCCATCACGGCAACTTTGATCCGGTGGTGCAGGAAGCCTTGGGACGGGCTGCCTATGAGCGGCTCAAGGCCTGGGATTACACGGTGAACTATCACCGCTACCCCATGGCGCATGCCTTGTGCCCGCAACAGGTGCAAGATATCGGCACTTGGCTGAGTGAACGCCTTGCATGAGCCATGATGAATGCCACTCCGCCTCTTTTTGACCTGCTTTTAGCGCTGGGGCTCACCGCCTTGGCGCTAGGCTGTCTGTTTGATCGCCATCTGGTACGTGCTTGCATTGTGTTTGTCGGTTTTGCTTTGAGCATGGCGCTTGCCTGGTGGCAGCTTGGGGCACCCTGGTTGGCGCTTGCTGAATTTTCGCTGGGCGCTGGATTGACCGGCTGCAGCCTGTTTTACGCCTTGGGTATCCTTCCGCCCGGTTCTCCCTTGCCTCCACGGCGCGACTGGTTTCGCGAGCCCTTTCGACAAGCTGCCATTCGCGCGGTACTGGCGCTGGCATGGATGGGCATGATTGGTACGGCTCTCAGACACAGCGTACCGGTGATGGCTTACTCACCTATTCAACAACCTTTATTGCTGGCCGGGGTGGCGATGAGCGCTCTCGGGCTTGGAGCGTTCGCCTTGCACCGGCACTTGTTGCGCCGGTTGCTAGCATTCAATGTGCTGGGTTCCGGGGTGTTCCTGTTGCTGGCGGGGTTGACGGGCACCGTGGCTCAGGCGCAGGCATTGATCATCACGGGGTTGGGAGTGGCCTGGTTAGGTACCTTGCTGGGTGCCATGCTGATACGACGTTTGTATCACTTGCAGGGAGCCAAGGCGCTTATCAGCGATAATGAAAGCCTCCGGCAAAAGCGATCAGGGCCATGATGAGCATGCGCTTCGGCCTGGTCGAAAGCTCACAGATGGTATTGCCTCTCACCTACCCGGCGCTTTGGGTGGCTCTGTGCCTGCCTTGTCTCTTGGGTGTGCTGGGTGCCTGGCTGCGCCCTCAACGTACCTGGCCTATCTTGCTGGCTGGGCTGCCTCTGGTGGCCAGCGGCATCGTGCTGTTGATGATAGTCGAGCAGTACGGCTTGCAGCGTTGGCAACTGGAATGGGGCAAGCTGACCGTACAGTTGCGCCTGAATGGCCTGAGTGTCTTGCTGTTGTTGCTCACCCAAGGGTTGGGGCTGGTAGCGGCACTCTATACACCGGGTGAATTGCGCCACGCTGACCCAGCGCAACGCAGCCTGGAGCGCTGGCTGTGGCCGCTGCTAGGGATACTGATCAGTTCGCTTTCGCTGATCTGGGTGGCAGCGGATCTGCTCACCCTCTATGTCGCTCTGGAACTGATGGGGTTGAGTGCCGTCGCCATGTTGTTGCTGCCGGGTAAGGTGGAGGCGCTGGTGGCCGGCATACGCTACTTGCTGTTGGCGTTGGTCGGCTCGCTGATGTATTTATTGGGAGTGGCGTTGATTCTAGGCCACTGGGACAGGCTGGACCTGGCCGGTCTGGTGCAAGTGGTGGAAGCGGGGCCGGTGGCCTGGACGGCTGCGGCGTTGTTGGGGGCGGGGCTGGCCCTCAAGGCGGCCTTGTTTCCGTTGCATGCCTGGCTGGCCCCGGTACATGGCAATGCCTGGGTGCCGGTAAGTGCCTTGCACGCCGCCCTGGTGATCAAGGCGTCACTGTTCATCCTGTTGCAGTTATGGAGCGTGTTGATCCCGGACAGCATCTTTGCCGCTCAGCTGGTCGCCTGGCTCGGGGTGATTGCCATTTTTTGGGGAGGCGGGCTGGCCTGGCGTGCGGTGGAATTGAAGTCCTTGGTGGCATATTCCACGGTCGCTCAGATGGGGTATTTGATGGTGGTGTTTCCCCTGTTGCTGGGCCCCGGCATCTCGGCATCGGTGCAGGTGTTGGCCTGGCAAGGGTTCTGGCTGTATCTGGTAGGCCATGCCCTGGCCAAGGCGGCGATGTTCCTGGCCGCCGGAAATCTGATACTCGCCACTGGGAAGACTTCACTGCAAGGCCTGGTCGGTGCCAGTCGTCAGTTACCCTTGTCATTGCTGGCCTTCGGCGTCGCCTCGGTCAGTTTGATCGGATTGCCCCCGAGCGCAGGCTTCACCGCCAAGTGGTTATTGTTGCGGGCAATGGTGATGCAGGCCCAGTGGGCCTGGGTGGCAGCGCTCCTCTTGGGCACCTTGCTTTCCGCCGCCTATGTGTTTCGCGTGTTTCGCTACTCCTTTGTCGAAACTTCTCCTCATTATGCGTTTCGTGCCTTGCCCCCTTGGCTGGATGGCTTGGCGCTCGGCCTGGCGTTGGCTTCTTTGCTGCTAGGGCTGTTTGCCTATGGCCCCTTGAATCTACTGCAAGGGGACCGCTGATGAACGCGGCCTGGTTGCCGCCAATGGCGTTGTCCACTTCTCTGTTGGCAGCGGTGGTTATCTTTGCGCTGCCGGAAAACGCTTGGCGTTGGCGTACCGGCGTTAATCTGGGGGCGGCGCTGGTCAAGCTGACACTGGTGGTGCTGTTGGGGTACCGCGTAGTAGAGGGGCATCGCGATACGTTTCGTTTTCCGGTAGTGGAAGGCATCGACTTCGTCTTGCGCGCCGATGCCTTGGGCATGATGTTTGCGGGACTTTCGTCATTGCTGTGGTTGTGCACCACTCTCTATGCCATCGGCTATTTGGAGGGCTCACCCAACCGGAAGCGTTTTTTTGGTTTTTTTAGCCTGTGCGTGGGCAGCACCTTAGGCATTGCGCTGGCGGGCAATCTCTTCACCTTCCTGATTTTTTACGAAATGCTGACCTTATCTACCTACCCCTTGGTGGTGCATCGCGGTACGCCGAAGGCATTGGATGCCGGGCGCGTTTATCTGCGTTATACCTTGGCAGGAGGCACGGTATTACTGCTTGGTGTGGTGCTGTTGTATAGCCTGGCCGGTGAGCACTCTTTCGCCTTGGAAGGCAGCGGCCTTGAAGTCTTTCTGCCCGACTACCGCGGCTTGTTGCTGCTGATCTTTGCGCTACTGGTCGGTGGGTTGGCGGTCAAGGCGGCCATGGTGCCGGTGCATGGCTGGTTGCCTCGTGCGATGGTTGCCCCGGCGCCGGTCAGTGCACTGCTGCATGCGGTGGCGGTGGTCAAGGCCGGCGCCTTTGGGATATTACGCGTTGTCTATGATGTTTTCGGCATCGAGCTCAGCGTGGAACTGGGTATGACCACCGTATTGGCTGTGGCGGCCTCGATCACCATTGTCTACGGCTCGCTTCGGGCGCTGGCTCAGGAGGAGCTCAAGTCGCGCCTGGCTTTCTCCACCATCAGCCAGGTTTCATACATTGTGCTGGGAATCAGCTTGTTCGGCCCCTTTGGCACCATTGCGGCACTGACTCATCTGCTTCACCAGGGCCTTATGAAAGTCACCTTGTTCTTCTGCGCCGGCAACTACGCCGAAGAGCTGGGGATTCATCGCATTGATGAGCTTAACGGTGCCGGGCGCCGCATGCCCTTGACCAGCCTGGCGTTTACCGTAGGTGCTCTGGGGATGATCGGCTTGCCACCGGTAGCCGGTTTTATCACTAAATGGTATCTGGGCATGGGGGCCGTGCAGGCGGGTATGCCCTGGGTAATCGTGGTGCTGGTGGCGGTTAGTATGCTCAATGCGATGTATTTTCTGCCTATTCTATATCGTTTGTGGTTTCGCCTGGGCCCGGCTCATGGTCACGGCGCCTGGCCCGAAGAACGACGCCTGGGGCATATGGAAACCAGTGCCTGGCTGTTATGGCCGATGGTTGCCACCGCCTTGCTCAGCCTGGGTGCGGGGCTGTTTGCCGCCATGCCGTTCAGCCCCTTGGGCTGGGCTACTGCAGTCGCATTGGGAGACTACCTGCCATGATGCTGCCCGATACACTTACCTCCAGTGCGCTCTGGTTCAACAGTCTGCTGGGCCTGGCTTTGCTCTGGCCGTTATTGCTGTCCATTAAGGTGATGTGGCGCCATGTTGCTGCAGGCGATCAGGGGGTGGTGCAGTACTTGAACGGTTGGTGGCTGAGCGCCGCCTGGCCGGCATTGGGGTTAGTGCTAGTAGGTAATGGTCAATGGATACTGGATGGCTGGATACTCGGTGGGCAATGGGAACTTACAGCCCTGAGCCGAGCGTGGTTGATGTTCACTGCCTTGCTCTGGGCCTTGGCGGCCTTGCATGCCCGAGGCTATTTCGCCCATGAGCAGGCCGAGGCAAATGCTGGAGATACCGCCGCAAGACGGCGCCTGTTGCGCCTTGCCGTGTTATGGCCATTGACGTTGACGGGCAATATTCTTTTGATCGTCGCTCAGGATATTGCCAGTTTCTATCTTGGCTTTTCGCTGATGACTTTTGCCGCCTACGCCCTGGTGATACATGACGAGTCGCAGCGAGCGGTTTTGGGTGCCCATGTTTATTTGATCATGGCGGTGCTCGGCGAAGGCATGGTGCTCGGGGGCTTCCTATGGGTGGCGGGGGAGGCGCAGGTACTCACCCTGGAAGGGCTGCGTGAAGGGATTGCCCAAGCCCCGCATGGGGTGGCCATAGCGGCGCTGCTGTGGGGTGGATTTGGCATCAAGGCCGGGGTGATCGGCCTGCATGTATGGTTGCCTTTGGCGCACCCGGTGGCACCGGCGCCTGCCAGTGCCGTCTTGAGCGGGGCCATGATCAAGGCGGGTTTGCTGGGCTGGCTCAACGTCTTGCCGTTAGGTAATTCTTTGCTCAGCGAAGGATTCTTGCGTCTTGGTCAGCTGATCATGGTCGTCGGGTTGCTGGCGGCTTTCGGGGCGGCGATATACGGCGTGATGCAGCGTCATCCCAAGGCGGTGCTGGCCTATTCGAGTATCAGTCAAATGGGCATGATGACCACTCTGGTGGCCACCGGCCTGACAGCACCCGACAACTGGCACCTGGTCTGGCCGGCGCTGGTATTGTTCGTCGCTCATCATGCCCTCGCCAAGGGGGCGCTGTTCATGGGCACCAGCATCAGTGAGCATCTACCGGCTTGGCCACTGACGCTGATGTGGGCGTTGCTGGCGCTTCCCGGGCTTTCGCTGGCAGGCACGCTGGGAGCAGGAATGGTATCCAAATGGGGGTTCAAGTCGGCATTGTACGACAATGAACAAACCACCTTGATATGGCTCTTGTCGCTGGCAGCGATAGGCACCGCCGCGCTAGTGAGCGTGGCGTTGTGGCGCCAATGGCAGCAGCGTCAGGTCGGCAAGGGAAATGGCTGGCAGCTTTATGCTTGGCTGGCAACCTTGGGGCTGGCGCTGATTACGCCTGTCTGGTTACCGCTACCGGCGGAGTCCATGCCGTTTCCTCCCTTCGCTGAATGGCCGGGACTGGTCTGGCCACTCCCCTTGGGAGTATTAGCCGCCGGGCTGGTGTTGACGTTATGGACGCCAAGGCCTTTTATCGTACCGACCGGTGATCTCTGGTGGCTATACGCCGCACTCGGGCGTGCCGGCGCCAACGTCTATGGTGCCATGGTGCACCGCTTGTTCATCACCAAGGCCTCCATAGTGACGCGCGCATTGGCGATGGAAACCCTGCTGATGAAGCGCCTGGAACAGCTCCTCGCCAGCGACGCCTGGATGCGCCGCCATGCCAGTGGCTTGATGATGGCGCTCGCGGTGGGATTGGTGGCACTGCTAGCATGGGAGAATATTCCGTCGTGAAAGTTGCTGTATCATCCAGACAATTTCATGGCATATTTTTCCCGACGCGAGAACTTTCATGAGCGAGCGGTTACGTGGTCGTGAGGCCGAAGTGCCCTGTGACATTCCGGTAAAAGGCTGGCTGGATATCGCCTGGCGGGTCAAGCAGCAGATGGAAGCTCATCGCATCACCATGCTGGCGGCCGGTGTGGCGTTTTACGCCTTGCTGGCGATATTTCCCGCGATTGCCGCAATGATTTCGCTATGGGGGTTGCTGTTCGATCCTTACGACATCATTCGCCAACTCAATGAGCTCAGCCGTCTGATGCCGCCGAATGCGGCCACCTTGATCGACGAACAAGCGCAGAAGCTTATCGAGGAAATCGATACAGGGCCGGGTATCACGGCAGCCTTGGGCACGGTATTAGCCATTTTTGTGGCTTCCAAGGGCGTCACCGGACTTGTCGTGGGGCTTAATGTCGTTTATGGGCAGGTAGAAAAACGCGGGTTAACCAAGCGCATCCTGGTAGTGGCCGCCCTGACATTCGGCTTGCTCGGCATTACCCTGCTCACCCTGGGGTTTATCGCCCTGTTCCCGCTGGTGGTCAATATACTGGGAATACATAGCCCCTATGATCGAATCGTGGGTTGGTTGCGCTGGCCGCCGCTGCTAGTGCTTATGAGTGTCCTGATTGCACTACTGTATCGCTTCGCTCCTTACCGGCGCGCGCCACGCTGGCAATGGCTGAGCGTGGGAACCTTGGTCGCCACGGGATTGTGGTTGCTTGGCTCCGGTGGGCTCTCCTTGTATGTGCGCTATTTTGCCAATTTCAGCGAGCTCTACGGCTCGTTAGGGGCGGTAGTGGTATTGATGTTGTGGTTCTGGCTTTCGGCCTTCGTCATATTGTTGGGCGCGGAAATCAACTGCCAGATGGAGCGCCAGACCCGGCTGGATACCACGGTCGGTGAGCCGCGTCCGATGGGGGAAAGAAAAGCCCATGCAGCAGATACGCTGGGACCCATGCATCCCTGGCAAAAGCCAACCCACCATTTACCCAGCGATGAAGATTAACCATCTGAACAGAGCGTGTCTGTTGAGTCGCGAAGGCCGGGGCGTAATGCCCCAGCGGTGGAGTGATATGACTATCAAGTTATTGATATTAAAGTTTTTATATCGAATTCTATAACAGCTCTTCAGCGGCCAGTGCCAGGCGCGAGCGTTCCACGCTGGTCAAGGTGATATGCCCGGCGTGGGGCCAGTCGCGAAAACGTTCGACCACGGCGGCCATGCCGCAGGTGTTGGCGGTGAGGTAGGGAGTGTCGATCTGCCCCACGTTGCCCAGGCAGACGATCTTGGTATTGCGACCGGCACGGGTTACCAGTGACTTAAGTTGCTTGGGAGTAAAATTCTGTGCCTCATCGATAATCAGGAAGGTATCGTTCAGGGTACGCCCACGCATAAAGCCCGGCGAGCGAATCTGGACGCGAGAGCCGATCAATGAACGGGTGGCGTCATTGTCCCAGCTGCTTTCTCCATCGTCATTGCGCAGCAGGTTGTCCATGTTATCGTGAAAGGCCCCCATCCACGGCGACATCTTTTCTTCCTCAGTACCGGGCAGAAAGCCGATATCCTCGCCCATCGGCACGGGTACGCGCGTAAAGACGATCCGCTCGAATTGCTTGAAATCCAGTGTCTGCTGGAATGCCGCCGCCAGGGTCATGAAGGTCTTTCCGGTTCCTGCATTGCCGGCGATGGTGACCAAGTCGATCTCCGGATCCATCAAGAGATTGAAGGTGAAGTTTTGGCGGCTGTCGTGGGCATGCACGCCCCATACGCCGGTGTGATGACGGTAATTGGTCAGCAGCTCCAAGCGTGCGCTGGAGGGACCCAGCTCGCGTACAATGGCCTCGAATTCAGCGCCATTTTCACCATCGGACACCAGCATGCCGACATGCCAGTCATGAGGCATTATTCCGCTGAGCTGATAAAACGTATGGTTTTCGAGACGCTCGACCTTCACCTCGACATTAAGCGATCCCCATAGTCCCTTGGCATCCAGACCGACGGGTACGTAGACCTTGGCTCCTTCAATCATAGTATCGGAATCGGAAAATACCCGATCGTTGAGATAGTCCTCTACCGGTACCTTGAGTGCAGCCGCCTTGACCCGCAGGTTAATGTCCTTGGTGACCAGCACCACCGAGGCATCGGGCCTTTCCTCACGTAGCCGACAGGTCTCGGCCAGAATACGGTTGTCGGGACTGTCCTCCATATTATCCAGTGGCTTGAGATCCTGATAACAGAGGAAGCGCAGACGGCCGGTTTCCCCGCTGAGCTTGGGGATGAGAATTCCTTGCTGAATCTCCTGGAAATCGACCTGGTTGGTCAGGTCCGAAAGGGCGCGGATGATCTGGCGTGCCGTGCGGGCAATCTCGCGAATGCCGTTCTTGTGTTTGTCGAGTTCTTCTAGAACCGTCATGGGAATGACCACGTCATGCTCATCAAAGTGATAGAGCGCGGTGGGGTCATGAATCAATACGTTGGTATCCAGCACGTAAAGCCGTGTGGCTTTCTTATCGAATCGTACCATCGGTCAAAGTTCTCCTTGGTTGACGGCAACATCGACACTGGCACTGAAACCTTACGGTCATGTGACAGGCTCTCAACTGCTTTAGCCAGTGTCGCTTCCCTGACACTTATCCGCTCCGCCTCCTTTGATTTTGAGATGGGATTCAAGGCATATTTCTGACTCCATTCAAGCATGAGTGGCTTTTTCCGACTTTGCCACATGGCGTTTAAACGCAGCGTACCTTGCCTCATGGATTCAGCTGACAACTTTCAGGCTCGGGGAATCATCGCCTCCGATCAACGTTTCGTTTACGGATATGTTTCCTATACTTCCGTTATATCTTTAATGCAGCTGAGAGCCATTGAGTCGTCGGGCAAGAAATAGTGGAGACGCAAGTGAGTTATCAGGCTGGAGAAAATGCTTTTCAAGGGAGCGTCATATGCAACAAATGGAACAGGAGGAAAAAAGCTTGGCCTCACGGGGTTCCATTCCGGTAGTGATGACATTGTTGATACTCAATGCCCTCAGTTTTCTGGCGCTGTTGAACGCCCCCTATCTGGGAATGCAGTATCTGGCGTTATGGCCCTTGGGGGTGGAAGTGAGCGCTCAATTACCGCCGGAGTTGGCAGCGGGTGAATTCCGTCCCTGGCAGCTGGTTACCTATGCCTTTCTGCACGGCGGCCTGTTCCACCTGTTTATCAACATGTTCGTGTTGTGGATGTTCGGTGGGCCGATAGAGCGAGTCTGGGGTTCGTTGAAATTCGCTGTCTTTTACGGTTTCTGTATTGTCGGGGCCGCGGTGGTACAGGTGCTGCTCTCTTCCGTTGGTGCGATACCCCCGGCACCCTCCGTGGGGGCTTCGGGCGGGGTGTTCGCCATCTTGCTGGCGTTCGGCATGAAGTTTCCCAACCAGATCGTGGTGCTGCTTATCCCGCCGATTCCCATGAAGGCGAAATACTTCGTGGTGTTTTTGGGGATACTCGAGCTGATGGCCGGGGTGTTCGGCACGCAACAGGGGGTGGCCAATTTCGCTCACCTGGCCGGCATGCTGTTCGGGCTGATCTTTATCGTGTTGTTCGATCGCCAAAGGCGTGATTAGTTATCCAGCCGACGAGGTGGCCACTTATTGATGTGCAGCCAAGTTTATTTATATTAAATACTTAGAGCAATTTATGCTTTTGCGTACGATTTTAATTTCCCTCCCCTTGATAACCTTTCGAATGTTTCCGACACTGATATAGGTGCTTTACCCCATGGATATTGACAAAAAAGGAGGTGTTAAAAAATGGATACGCACAAGCTTTCCCCATGGAACTGGCTCAGGAACGAAGGAAGCGATACTGGGTCAGGTTCCACTCCTGCGAAATCCAGCGGTGGCGAGGTCTCGCCGTTGCTGGGTATTCATCAGGAGCTTGATCGCTGGATGGACAGGGTGATGGGCCAGTTCGGCATGCCATCGACCGTCGCCGGAGAAGCCCCAAGTCTGCTGCGTCCCAGCGTGGATATCGCTGAACGTGACAAGGAATACGTGATCAGCGTTGAAGTGCCGGGTGTCGAAGAAAAGGACATCAAGCTGAACCTTGAAGATGACCAGTTGATCATCGAAGGTGAAAAGCGTCAGGAGGAAAAGTCTGAGGAAAAACGGTATCAACGCATCGAGCGTTCCTACGGTAGTTTTCGCCGGATGCTGAATCTTCCCGCGGATGCCCGAAAGGAAGATATCCAGGCCTCTTTCAACAACGGCGTGCTCACCGTGACCGTTCCCCGCGATGCCGAGGCGGCACCGAAACGTCAGGAAATACCTATCAAGCACTGAACACATTTTTTAGGCACCTCGGTAGGAGGTGCCTATCTTGTTGCAGTCGACCGTTAGTGAAGAAGGAACTGAACATGAACGATGAGCGCGAAGTGCGTCAACAACTCGAAGACGAGGCGAAGGGCAAGAAGTATAAAGACGAAGTGATGCTGGGTACCCAGATGGAAGGCACTATCGATGATCACCTCGATCGGGGTGTCATCCTTACCCCGGCCCAGCACGCCGGTATGATCATACGAGATAATCTCAATTCCTCGGTTTCTGTGGATGCACAAACGAAAGCGGGAACCGCTGGCTTCGAAGCTGGGGAGGCAGGTCTGGACCCCGCCTATTTCGGTCCTTTCCTCGATGAACAGCAGCGACAACGTTTTGTCGAAAAGTACCTGGTCGGAGAAGAAAACCGTGCAGCCGATATCCAGGGAGAACGGGAAGAATAGTCGTGTCTGGACCAGTGAGATGAGAAAGGCATTCACCAAGCGGTTAGCGAATTCTCCGATGTGGGTGAAATCAATCGCCCGATAGCGTCAGTACCTTGCGTATGTGGCGGCTCAGCAAACTGTTGAAGGTTCCAGCACCTTGCTGACCCTCGGGCGAATCCATGTCGCGCCGCATGGGTACCGCCAGACTGCCGGCATAGAAGGTCACGGCGTCGGCATGCAGGCTTTGCTGCTCGATACTGAGTTGCCCAGCTTTCCAACCGAAGCGACCAATCACCGTCGAAAGGCGCAGCTCAAGGGCTGCGCTTTTTACGCTGCCCAGCTCAGCTATCCTGTTACAGCCCGGCCCGGCCCGGCCTGGCCGGACTGGGTCGTGAAGGCTATGATGCGCTGGGCGCAAGGCATGCCTGCGGTACACAATGTGGTAACTGCGTTCCTGAAATAAAATCCCTGATCGAAGAGGAGAGGGCCCCCATGCGCACTCTGACCCAAAGTCTTAAACAGAAGTGGCTTGAAGCCTTCGCCCGTTTCAATCAGTCCCGCTTGAGCCAGGGAGCGTGGCGTTACCTGTCCTGCCTAACGTCCAACAAGGAACACCGTGCTACCCCCAACCTTTCGTTGCGCGGCGCCTGTCGCCAAGGGTGCGTGTACTTGGTGGGATCAGGCAGCGGTGATGGGGAACTGTTGACGCTCAAGGCAGCGCGGTTGCTGATGCAGGCCGATGCGGTGGTCTACGACCGTTTGGTGGGGGATGATGTGCTGGCGCTGATTCCGATGGGAACCGAGCGCCATTACGTGGGCAAGACGCGCGGTCATCACAGTATGCCCCAGGCCGAAATCGGTGCGTTGCTGGTCAAATTGGCGGGGCAAGGCAAGTCGGTGGTACGCCTGAAAGGCGGTGACCCCGGCATCTTCGGTCGTATGGGTGAAGAGCTTGCTTTGCTGGGTGACGCTCAGGTGCCCATAGAAATCGTTCCCGGCATTACCGCCGCTTCGGCCGCCGCCGCCTGCATGGGTATTCCGCTTACCGACCGTGGCCATGCCCAGCAGCTGCGGTTTATCACTGCTCAACTATGTCGTGAAGACGGCACGCCGGACTGGGCGGCATTGGCCAGTCGTGATGAAACGCTGGTGTTCTATATGGGGCTTTCCAAGGTGGGGGCGATTTGCGCTGGGCTGCGTAGCGCCGGGTTGCCCGACGACTGGCCAATCATGCTGGTGGCCAACGCCAGCTTGCCGGAACAGCGCGCGCTTACCGGTACACTTGCGGATATGCCCGAAAAACTCGCCGCCGAGCCACTGCCTTCTCCTTGTCTGATCGTGGTTGGCAGTGTGGTGAAAATGGTGGAACAAAACCCGGCGATGGTATGTCATCAAGTGGCTTAACAGCTTTTAATTAACATAAGCTAAATGCTTTTGAAAATAGCAATCCCTTGCATAGGTTTTTTTGTTATTGTTTTGTAACTTGCTTTTTAGATATCGAATAAGTGGTCTAGATTGAAGCTTGCAACCCAATCAAGGAGGCATGCTATGAAAAGGACAGTGATTGCTATCGCAGTCGGGGCACTTAGTGCCGGTATGGTCAGTGGCGTTCTGGCACAGAACGAAGAGCAGACTGACCAGCAGGAGGCCGGCCAAGCTGAAGGCACCACGGTGGTAGTGGATGAACAAGCAGCGGATGTACAGGTAGAGCAAGAGCCGCCCACGGTTACCGTTGAGCAGCAGAGCCCGGATGTAACCATCACTCAGCCCGAGCCGGAAGTGCACGTGGAGCAGGCGGAGCCGGATGTTGAAATTCAAGAGGCGGAGCCTGAGGTTACCGTAGAGGAGCAAGGCGAAGCGGAAGTGCAAGTAGAGCGTAGTGGAGAAGTCGACGTTGAAATGCAACGGGAAGAACGCCAACAGCAAGAAGACCAACAACAAACCCAGACTACTACTCAGCAGCAAGCTACCGATGAGCAGGAAAGCTCGCTCATGTCCATGCAGGCCAGCGAGCTTGAGGGCATGATGGTAGTGACCAGCCAGGGTGAGGAAATGGGTGATATCGACCGTATCGCCCGCCATACTCAGGATGGCCAGCTTTACGGTATCGTCAGTACCGGTGGTTTCCTCGGCTTCGGTGCCGAAGAGCTGGCTATTCCTCTGGAAGCACTGGGAGTGCAGGGGGACCAGCTGGTATCTCAGCAGCAGCGTAGTGAAGAGCAGCTTCGCTCCGCCGCCGAAGACTATCGTGAAGAAGACTTCGATGAAGTGGAAGGCGACCAGCGCTTGAGTGATGCGAGAGGTGGTTCCTCCTGAGATAATTGATTGAATTGATATGGCGGAATCATAAGGCGCGGCTTCGGCCGCGCTTTTTATGCGAGTGTCAAGAGAGACAGCCGCCATGCCTAAGACGAAAGTGCTTCCTCTTATTCAAATTGATAAGTCTATAAAGCTAATTTAATTGAATGCTCTAGGTCGCGCTACTACTCTTCTTGGTAGCCGATCGAGGGGGCTCTCTTGGGAAAATTGATCATGTCTGATTATAAGCGGTTGCTTGGTGCAGATCATTGGGCTTCAAGGAAAGAAGGGGAGCAGCACTCAAACCTCTCGCCGGCAAGCCAGTTTCTACCGACCGAAAATGAGCCGAGACAGGACGAACACCTCAGGGTGGCGCTTGCTGAAATGAAGTCGGCACTGTATGCCGAAAGGGCGTGGGCGCGAGTGGCGCTCAATTCGGTGGGTGACGCCGTATTGGCTGTCGATTTATATGGCACGGTGACTTACTTGAACCGAATGGCGGAAACCCTGACCGGTTGGGCAAGTGAGGACGCCATCGGCAAGCCGCTTGCTCAAGTCTTTCATATCATCGATGCCAAAACCCATGAAGCCGCCGCCAATTCGGCGCGACGTGCTATCGAGGAAAACCGAACCGTAGGATTGGCAATGAATTGCGTGTTGATTCGTTGTGATGGAAGTGAATGTCACATCGAGGATTCAGCTGTACCGCTGCATGATGAAGAAGGAAATGTCACCGGTGCGGTAATCGTCTTCCACGATGCCTGTCAGTCTCAGACCATGTCGGAAAAGATGACTTACCTGGCACAACATGATGTGCTGACAGGCCTACCCAATCGGGTATTGCTCGTGGAGCGACTTAATCGAGCGATTGGTCTGGCACATCGCCATCACCATCAGGTGGGCTTGATTTATCTGGATCTTGACGACTTCAAGCCTGTCAACGATACGCTGGGTCATGCTTTAGGCGATATGCTGCTGCAAGCGGTAGCGGAGCGTCTAAGCAAGTGCGTACGGGATACGGATACCGTCTGTCGCCAGGGCGGTGATGAATTCGTGATTCTATTGACTGAAATTGAAAAACCCGAAGATGCAGCGAAGGTGGCTGAAAAAATACTTTCCACCATTATTGAGTCTTATTGCATCCACAAGCATGAGGTGCGCGTCAGTGCCAGTATGGGTATCAGCCTTTACCCGGTTGATGGCATCGATACGCATGAGTTGATGCACCATGCCGATCTTGCGATGTACCATTCGAAGAAGGATGGACGTAATACCTACCATTTCTTTCGTCCCAGCATGAATGCGATTACCGTCAAGCGTTTGTTTATCGAGAGCCACCTTCAGCAAGCGCTTAAAGAAAACGAAATTTTTCTCAATTTTCAACCCAAGGTCGATATAGAGACGGGTGAGGTGTGCTGTGCCGAAGCGCTGGTTCGTTGGCACGAACCCTCTCTGGGGCTGGTGCTTCCTTCAGAGTTCGTACCCGTTGCCCAGGCATGCGGTCTGATTGTCCCCATCGGCCAATGGGTGTTGCATGAAACCTGCCGGCAACTACAGGCATGGCGTAACGAAGGGATTGATATCGTGCCGGTCGCGGTGAATATCTCAACGGTGGAGCTATGCAACAAGAAGTTTCTAGAAAGCATTATCGAGATACTTGAAGATACTGGATTGGAAGCCCATTTTCTCGAGCTGGAATTTACCGAAAGCAGCTTGATGCATGATGCAAAAGCCTCTTTAACGATGCTCGAATCATTGCAACAGCTGGGCCTGGCATTAACCATTGACGACTTTGGGGTCGGTCCTTTATCGATCAGTTATTTGCAGCGCTTTCCAATTGATACCGTCAATGTCGATCAATCCTTTGTACATGGCATGCCGCATGACGCTGATGCTATCACTATTATGAAATCGATTATCCAGTTGGCGAAAAATCTTGATCTTCGAGCTACGGCCAAAGGCATTGAAACCAGAGAGCAATATAACTTGTTGCGTAGCCAGCAATGCGAGGGTGGCCAGGGATTTCTTTTTAGCCCACCGTTAGCCGTGGAAGACTTCAGGAAGCTTCTCGTAAAGGATAAGACGCACAGAAGTATTGGTTTTATTGCGGGAAATAACCAGGAATTGATAGAAGAGGAAACGCGGCAAATAAATAGATAAAAAATAAGTGGTTGAGGGAGTGGTTGCCTCCACGAATGCCATTTTCATTTCTAATGAAATTACTTGAAGGCTGGAATTTTCAATAAAAGACAGAGTACAGCGTTTTTTTCTACACTGGCTGAAGCAAGGTTTAAATGCTGCTTTGAGTTAAGCAACACGACGATACAGTCAATCAAGGACAGGAGGTCTCATGGTTACTAAATTTGCTCTCATCTTCGGTATTATTTATGCCATCATTGGTGTACTGGGGTTCATTCCGGGTCTCGTTACTCCACCGGAAATGACGGGTGGCATGACGAATGAGATGGCAGTCGAAATGGGCCATGGCAGGTTATTCGGGCTCTTCGCCGTCAATTTCCTGCACAACCTGGTGCATCTTGGCGTGGGTGTCTGGGGGATTATGGCTTCCCGGCAAGGCTTGAGTGCCTCGGTCTTCTTTGCTCAAGTCAATGCGGTACTATTCGCCATATTGGCGTTGCTCGGCTTGATCCCTTTCACCAATACGCTGTTCGGCTTGGTCCCGCTCTACGGCCATGATGTTTGGTTGCATATCCTCACTGCCTTGGCAGCCGGCTATTTCGGCTTCGGTCCGCCTGCGCGTCCCGTGACAGAAACCAAGCGTGCTCCGCGGTAACTCACCTATCCAACAAGGGCGCCGTGGTGCGCCCTTGTTTTTTAAGCGTTGCTCACCCTGGTGGGATGGCAAACGTCCCGCTTATGTACGGCTGAGAAGCTCGAGCACAGTCTCGGCACTGCTATCTTTCACGCCCTTGCTGTCCACGCCAATGTAATTCACTACCCCATCGTCAGCAATCAGTGCAAAGCGCTTGCACCGTGTGCCCATGCCCGCACCGGAGGCATCGAGCTCGAGCCCCAGCGCCTTGGTGAATTCGGCATTGCCGTCGGCCAGCATGGTGAAGGCCTGGGCATTCTGGTTCTTCTGCCAGGCGTCGAGCACGAAAGCATCATTTACCGCCATGCAAGCGATGGTATCGACACCTTTCTCGAAAATCTTGTCGGCGTTGACCACGAAGCCGGGCATGTGGGTGTTGGAACACCCCGGCGTGAAAGCGCCGGGCACCGCAAACAGCACCACGCGTTTATCGGCAAACAGCTCCCCGGTGGAGATATCTTGAGGTCCTTCCGGGCCGTTGGTCTTGATGGTGATGTCGGGAATTTTTTCGCCTACGGAAATCGTCATCGGGCTTCCTTGTTAAATGATGGATAGCGCATCGAGGAATGCGCTGCCTCAGTGTGACGCCTTACCCACTCCTTCGCCAATGGATGCTGTGTCAGCTAATCGGCACTGGGGCAGGCGGCTCTAAAATAAACGCCATAACGCGGCGGTGGCGATGCCGGCGGTAATCGCAGCCAAGGGTTTGCGAGTGGCCAACATCACCCCGAGTGTGGCCACCAGCGCCATTCGTGCGGCCCAGTCGCCTTGTGCCGCCATGGGCACAATAACCGCGACCAACACCGAGCCCGCCATGGCGTTGATGAAACGCTCCACTTTAGGGCCGATGGGTACACGTGCCATCACCATCACACCGCCGATACGGGCAAGGTAGGTTACACCCGCCATGATAATTATGGCCACCAAGGCACCTGCGGGTGTCAGGGCAAGACTCATGCTGTTTCCTTCGGCTTGGAGGTTTCCTTGGGCTTGGGAGTGTCAGGAAGGAAAAGCCCGGCGATGCCACCAGCCAGAGCGCCGACGATCACATGCGAGTTGGCAGGTAAGAAATATAGCGCCAAAAGTGCCGCCATGGCAGCGACACTCCAGGGAAACAACATCGAAAGTTTGGTCTTGCCGCCGACCAGCATGGCCAGCATGAAACAGCCCATGATCACATCCAGCCCCAAGCGCTCGGGTTCGCTGATCCCACTGCCGAATATCACCCCCAATGCCGTGCCCAACATCCAGGCCAACCACAGGGCAATACCACCGCCCACCAGAATGCCGATGTTGGTTTCGCCACGCTGGTAATCTGTCGCCGCCATAGCCCAGTTGGCATCGCTCATGACGCTGAGACTGGTATAGCGCTGCAGGGGAGGAAGGTGGCGCAGCCATGGGTAGAGAGCAGCACCCATCAACAAATGTCGGGCATTGATGGCGAAAGTGGTGGCAATCAAGGCAATCAAGGGAATCTCTGGACCCCATAGCTCCAGGGCAGCGAACTGCGCCACCCCGGCGAATACCAGCCCGCTCATCAACAGCGTTTCCAAGCCGGAAAGACCGCGCTGAATGGCGGCGACACCGAACGCCAGGCCGAACGCGACCACGAACAGCGAAAGCGGTGCCATGCGCTTGAAGCCCGAAAGAGAGCCTTTCAGCGTGAGTTCGGCGCTCACCGTGCGGCCTTAGCGACGATCTCGTAGCTACGCAAGCGGTCCTGGTGACGATAGAAGTCGCTGTTGATCATCAGTTCATCCGCCCCGGTACGAGCGATAAAATCTTCGAGCCCGGTGCGTACTGTTTCTGGACCGCCGATGATCGCGGCCCCCAGGAACTGCTGAACCTGGGCGCGCTCATGCGGGTTCCAGTCGAGCGCTTCGGTGGGCGGCAAAGATTGGGTACGTTTGCCACGAATCAAGTTGAGGAATTTCTGCTGGGCGGTGGTGGCCAGGAAGTCCGCCTGTTCATCGCTGTCGGCGGCAATCACCGGCAGTCCCACCATGGCGTGGGGTTTTTCCAGGTGCTCGGAGGGCTGGAAATTGTCGCGGTACAGCCGCAGCGCCTCGAACAGATAGCCGGGGGCGAACTGGGCGGCAAAGGCGAACGGTAAGCCCTGCCGGGCCGCCAGCTGGGCGCTGTAGCCGCTGGAGCCCAACAGCCAGATGGGCACATGGGTACCTTGGCCAGGCACGGCTTTGACTCGCTGACCGGGCTTTGGCTCGCCCAGGTAACGCTGCAGTTCGGCGAGTTGCTGGGGGAAATCATCCACACCGGCATGCGCCGAGCGCCGCATGGCGGCCATGGTGGCGGCATCGGAGCCCGGGGCGCGGCCCAGCCCCAGATCGATTCGTCCAGGATACAAGGTTTCCAGGGTACCGAACTGTTCAGCCACCACCAACGGCGGATGGTTGGGTAACATGATGCCGCCACTGCCTACGCGAATACGTCTGGTCTGCCCGGCCACGTGGCCGATCAGTACCGAGGTTGCGGCGCTGGCGATACCCTCGATATTATGATGCTCGGCCAGCCAGTAACGGGTGAAGCCCAGGCGTTCGGTCAATTGCGCAAGCGAAACGGTGTCGCGGAAGGTGTCGGCAGCGCTGCTCCCTTGACGAATCGGCGCGAGATCCAGAACGGAAAGCGGTGTGGTGGAAAGTTGGCTCATACAGCACCTGAAAGTGAAAACGTGTGGTGCAGCGGCTAAGCGCATGATGCGCGGGCATCCGAAAGGTGGCATCGAATGTCAGACTCAATACTTAGCCTGCTTGCTAATAACTGTTATGAGGGTCGCTACCGGGAATTGCAAACGATCTCGGAAAAAATAAACCAATCCTTGGCGCAGCCAGGAATTCTCGGCGTTGAGCAGCGGTCACTCTTCCGGTGGGGTAGGGCGTATCAGGATTTCGTTGACATCGACATGGCGCGGCTGCCCGAGTGCATAAATGACCGCATTGGCGATGTCGCGATCTTCCAATGCATGGGCGGGAGGTTCGTCGAAGAAGGGGGTGTCCACCATGCCCGGTTCGATCAAGGTGACGCGTATTCCCGTGCCGCGCAGTTCCTCGCGCAGGTTATAGCCGATCCCGGTAACCGCCCATTTGGTGGCGCTGTACATCGAACCGGGAATGGTGGCTCGCCCGGCGGCGGAGCCGGTCAGCAATACATGGCCCTTGCTATGCCGCAGCGCCGGCAAGCAGGCCTGTAGGGTCAGGCCGACCCCGTAAATATTGGTCAGGATCATTTCCCGCCAGCTGTGATGGTCGGCCTCGCTAAAGCCGCCGGGGGAGCCGCCTCGGCCCGCGTTGGCAAAGACCGCATCGAGACGTCCGAAACGCTCCATCGCCTGCTCGACCATGCTCTGAAGCTGCTCCATGTCGGTGACATCGACACTGCAGGTCATGACATTGTCCGTTCCCAGCTCCTGCCCCAGGGCCTCGAGCTTTTCATGAGAGCGGGCGGCCAGTACCAGTTTGTACCCTTCTCGTGAAGCCGCTCTAGCTGTGGCGGCACCTATGCCGCTGGAGGCACCGGTAATCAACACAACACCTTTATGCATGAGAACTCTCCATGATCGAAATAAGAGGAGACTTCAGCATGATAAATCTTGTGTCGCGGTGCAACCCGCTGCTTGAAAATCAGCTTGAAAAGAAAGGTATCATCGAGAAAGTTCGTAAGAGTATGCCCGCATCATTGGGGAGTGTTTTCTTCATTTGCGACATTATGTCGTTTTGCAGCATCAGCGTTGGGCGAGGTGACCGGCAGGAGAGGAGCAGGCGAGAAACGCTGAGGTTTCCAGCCACTCCTGATCAGGGTAATAGGCAAAGACGTATTGCTCGTCCTTGAGGCTGTCGATCAAGGGATAAGTGATTTCTTCACGCACGGCAGGGCATCCCTGGCTGCGTCCCAGTCTACCGGTTTGCTGGATAAAATCATCGCTGACGTAGTCGGCGCCATGGATCACGATGGCGCGCTCGTAAGCCAGGTCATTGATATTGGGTTCCAGTCCTTCCAGGCGTAAAGAATAACCGTTACGTCCGTAGTAGCTGTTCATGGTGCGAAACAAACCGATGCTCGACTGGTAGCTTTCCGGGGTGTTGGAAAAGATTTCGGCCTTGGCGTCTCCCGAGCCGCTTCCATGCGATACCAGTTCTTCGAACAGCAGGGTCTGCTGTTGCAGGTCGAAAACCCAAAGGCGCTCTTCGGTGGAGGGCAACGAAAAATCAATCACTGCCAGACGCTGGGCACTGGGTGCGGCACATGACAAGGCTTTGGCGGCAAGTTGTAGTACATGTGGGTTGGCATGGGGAGCAAGTTGAGCCAGACGATGCTCAAGTGATCCTGAAATTGGCGGTGAACTGCCGTTAATCCGGGACATGAATGTATCGGCATGTGTGATGAGGGGTAATAGAGAAAACGGTAATGTAAACAACAATACTGTAGCGTTTGAGTGTGCCGCCATACTGAAAGATTCCGCAAGAAGGGTAAACAAGGCTGATAGAATTGTAGCAGTCGTAACGCAAGGAGTGGACGATGAAAGGTATCAAGTTGAAGAGGCGATGGGTAGGGGGGCTAGCCTTATGTCTGGTCCTGTCACATGGCCTGCTTGCAGCGACCCACGACGATGTTGCGGAGCCGGAAGCGCTATCAGAGACATTGATGCAGCGTTTGGCCGGATTGCCGGAAAACGATCTACCGGTGGATGCGTTTTACCGGTTACACGAAAATCAGCCGGTCTGGCAGGAAGAGGCCGCGGTCGAGGCCTTGGTCAAGGCATTGGAGCACCTCGAAGACGATGGTCTCGAACCCGAAAATTATCAGGCGTCACAGTTACTGGCAGCTTACCGGCAGGCTCAGCAAGCGGATGCCGATACACAAGCGGTGTTCGAGCTTCGGGCCACGCGTCAGTTGCTGCTTGCCCTGGATCATCTGGAACGCGGCAAGATAAATCCACAGGAAACGCTGGAAAACTGGGAAACTGAACTGGACTCAAGGCGCTACAACCTGTCCAAGGTGGTGCAGGGCGTCGATGCCCGGAACCTTGACGCTGTGTTTGCCCTGGCGCGCCCCGGCACCAGTGAATATCAATCTTTGCGTGATGCGCTTCGCTATTACCGGGGGTTGGCCAACCAGCCTGCACAGGCCTCCTTGGGCTATTTGCCGAGTCGCAATGAAGCCCTGCGCCCTGGCATGACCCATGAGGATGTGGCTCTGCTGCGCAGGCGTCTGGTCCAGGTGGGTGAGCCTGAGGTGATGCGCGCGGACAGAGACGCTTATCCTGAAATTGCCGTTAGTTCACCTCAGCCGCTTTATTTTGACGAGACGCTCGAGGCTGCGGTCAAACGCTTTCAGCGGCGCCACTTGCTTGAGGCGGATGGGGTTATCGGTCGTCAAACCCTGGCGGCACTCAATATCTCACTCTCTTCACGTGTCGATCAGTTGCGCGTCAATCTGGAACGCGCACGCTGGATGACGTCGATTCCCCGGGACACGCCGAGGGTCTGGGTGGATATCGCCGGTTACCGGTTGCATTATTTTCGCCCGGATGGCGAGCGATGGCGTTCAAAGGTAGTGGTCGGCAGGTCCGGGCGGGATACGCCACTCATTCACTCGGCGATTACGCATCTGACCCTCAACCCGTCCTGGACGCTGCCGCCGACGATTTTACGTGAAGACGTCTTGCCCGAAGTGCGGCGTGATCAGGAGTATCTTGCCCGGAATAATATTCGGGTATTGAATGCGAACGGTGAGCCTCTTTCACCTGACTCGATTGATTGGTCGGCACCGGGCAATATAATGCTGCGCCAGGTAGCAGGACCGGGAAATCCCTTGGGTGACGTGGTGATCCGCTTTCCCAACGACCATATGATTTACCTGCACGATACGCCAGCGCAAGGTCTATTCAGGCGTGAGCAGCGTGCCCTGAGTTCCGGTTGTGTACGTGTTGAAAATGCTGAGGAATTTGCCCAGCTGCTACTGGAAGACAGTGGAAGCAAGCAGCGGTTGAGCCGCTTGCTGAACGGCAGTGGCAGCGACCGGACGGTGCGATTGCCGCAACATATCCCTGTGACACTGGGTTATGTGACTGCCTGGCCTGATGCTCAGGGCAATGTGGAATTTCGCCCGGATATCTATCAGCGTGATCAAAAAGTGCTTGCCAAGTTGCAGCGTCCCCTTAACTAGCCGGGAGAACAGCTAGACGAGAGAACCAACCGATCAATTTCAAGCCATGAAAAAGCGCCGCTACTCTGTTCATCTGGCAGGTAGCGGCGCTTTTTCAATGTCATCGGCGTCTTACTTTCACCGAGAAGTGAAGGTTAGCCTTCATCTTCCTCGTCGTTACCCGCCTGCGCCACGCTGATGGTGCCCGCTTCGCCGCTTTGCAACGCGACCATGATCGGCTGGGTCTGGCGCTTGAAGGCTTCCAGGCTCTCGCCGTTCAGGCTACGGTTTTCCGGTAACTCGACGTTCATGGCGTTGACCGGAGAGTTGTTGACGATGACTTCATAATGCAAATGAGGGCCGGTGCTACGTCCGGTATTGCCTGACAGGGCGATACGCTCTCCCATCTCGACTCGGTCGCCACGGCCGACCAGAGGGCGCGACAGGTGTAGATAGCGGGTACGGTAACCATTGTCATGACGAATGACGATATAACGCCCGGCTGCATGGTGGTTGCCGACGCGCTCTACGCGACCAGTCGCTGGTGAAGTGACGGGAGTGCCAATCGGCATGGCAAAGTCGGTGCCGTTATGGGGACTGATGCGCCCTGTCACAGGATGCTTGCGTCGCGGGTTGAAATTTGAGCTCAGACGATAGCTGCCTTCAAAGGGGTAGCGAGAAAAAGCAGGATCAAGGCTGCTGCCGTCGGGGGTATAGAAGTTGTTGTCCGTCAGGTTGCGCACCAAGGTCAAATCCATGCGTGCGCCTTCATATTGAACGGCCAGGACACGAGAATCGAGGGTTTCACCTTCGATCATGTCGGACTCGAGCAATACCTGAAAACGGTCGCCGCGACGGCTGTCGCGGCGAAAATCAAGTTTTTGTTCGAGCAGGCGGGTCAATTCGGTAACGGCGCCGCTATTCAGGCCGGTGGCTTGGGCCGAGCGGGCAAAACTACCGCTGACACTGCCGGCGTATAGGCGTTGAACCGGTTCACCATGACGCTGTATACCGGTGACGGCGAACTGGCTTCCTTCACGCTCGATCAGTACACCTTCACGGGTATTTTTCATCATGCGCAGTGAGAGCAACTCACCCTGTGCATCGAGCTTGTAGTCGAAACTCTGCCCGGCTCGCCAATGAGTCAACAGCCGCTGGTCGGGGAGGTCGGCCAACAGTTCGAGGACTCGGCTATATCCCAGCCCCAGTTGGTTTTGCGCTAGAATGGCGAAGGTCTCTCCGGAAGCCACGCTATGGGTGGTCCATTCTGGGACGAAGGTTTCTTCCGCGGCAAGCTCCAGGTCGAGAAAGGAAATGTCGTCAAAAACGTCGAGATCGGTGGCGTAGTCATCGTAGGAAGTGGCATCGCCTATTTCCGAGTCGTTTTCCATGGAAGTATCGGCAAGCGTGGCTAGAGTCGGTGAGCTGTCGGGCATGCCGCTGGCCAGGGTACCTATCACCATCGCCATGTGCAGCGAGCCATCGTCAAGTGGGGTGAAGGTGTCTTCGGGAGGCTGAGCGGCAATATTCGCTTCTGCGGCAACAATGACATCAAGGTCAACGATCTCGGTGGCGGTGAGCTCGTTTAAGGGAATATGTTCCCGAGTGGCATCCAGTGCGCGCGAGGCACGTCCGATGGCGTCGGCTACCGGCGTTTGTTCTTGGCGAAGAGAGGGCACCCCAGGGCGGGAGTCGGCGGGAAGCGGTACCAGTACACTTTCCAGAGATGTAGTAGGAGTAGAAAAATCATTAAATGTCGTCAATAACTTTTGTGCGCCCAGCACTGTGACCATGGTCGCCACAGGTAAAAGTAACAGTTTATGCGTGCGGGGCAGCGAATGAAGGATTCGCAACATGGGTAATAAGACCGCCAAAATCAGTGAAAGAGGTAACCAAACTATGAAAAAGCTGATAAACCTTACCCCATGCAAGCAGGAGTGCATAGACTGTATGCCCATACAAAAACCTGCTCTTTCAGGTAATAAAGGAAGCAATAATAGCACCTTTCCTACCTAGAACAGTGTTTGCTATTTATTGTTAATTTTTGTGTTAATTAGTTTCATCGGTGGTAGTTAAAGTCATAGGGGAGAAAAATGACTCTATCCTCTATAAAAAAGCCCCGAAGGAACCATTACGGTAATCCTGCAATGCCTGCTCGAGTTCATGTTGTTCGTTCATTACAAAAGGACCGTAGTGAGCGATAGGTTCATGATGTGGTTCGCCGCTCAGCAAGTAATGCTTGAGCACCCCCGGAAGCCGTCAGGAATAGCTCATTGCCAGGCGCAAACCTTGCCAGCTCTCCGGCTCGTACATGCTTGTCGCCATATTCAAGTTGCCCTTCAAACACATAAGCCAGCAGGGTGGCGGCGGGTGTGGCGAACGTCACATTGCCGTGAGGTGACAATGCAAGATGAGCGATACCCGCATTATAAGATGATCGATAACGCGCTGAGTGGACAATGCCATTTAGGCCTCCGATAAGTGTCTTTGAAGCAATTCGCGGTCGGTTACAGCGTTCAGCTGTGATTTAATGGCATTCTAGTGAGATTTTTTCGAATATTAAGCGGATTGTTTCGCTGTTTTGCATCGAGGAAATCGAAATGTCTCGGGTAACGCTTGCGCAGTGGCAGATGTTGGCCGCTGTGGTTGACTATGGAGGCTTTGCACGTGCTGCCGAAGCCGTGCATAAAAGTCCCTCCACGCTGAATCACGCGGTTCATAAGCTTGAAGAGCAGTTGGGCGTGCAGGTATTGGAGCCCATCGGCCGTCAGGTGCGTTTGACGGAAGCTGGTGAGTTGCTTTTGCGCCGAGCACGCCAATTGATCGAAAGTGCCGCCTCGCTTGAAGATGTGGCAACGCGATTAGCGGCAGGGCTCGAAGCGGAAGTGGTCGTGGCCATTGATCAGATATTTCCCGCCGCCGCACAAGCCAAGGCGTTGGAGAGCTTTTCGGCAACTTACCCGCAGGTTCGTGTCCAGTTGCATGAAAGCGTGCTTAATGGCGGCATTGAAATGCTTTATGACGGCCGAGCCGATCTAGTGGTGACAGGCATCGAGGCGCAGGGATTTCTCGGCATACCCATGGTCACGGTTCGTTTTGTGGCCGTGGCGCATCCGAACCATCCTCTGCACCGTTTGGGTCGAGCGCTGGACCTGCGTGATTTGACTCAGCATCGCCAGCTGGTGGTGCGCGATTCCGCGTTACGCCAGTCTGCCAGTGCCGGTTGGCTGAAAGCCGAGCAACGCTGGACGGTGAGCCACCTGGATACCTCCATGGACATGCTCAAGCGTGGCCTGGGGTTTGCCTGGATGCCGGAAACACGTATTGGAGAGGCCTTGGCTTCCGGCCTGTTAAAACCCTTGCCCCTGGCCGCCGGTGGTATCCGGGAAGTGCCTATGCAGTTGATCTTTCGCGATCGCGACAGAGCAGGCCCGGCAGCACATGCCATGGCCGAAGCACTGAGACGGGCGGTGGTCGAGTGCCAGCCACATGGTTCGATGTGATCGAATGAATGGGCGCAAAACCTCCACTTGAGCCGGGCACACTTGGGCGTATGCTGAAAAGAGACGCAAACAAACCCTTTTCAGGAGACATTCAATGGGACGCTTGGTTAATGGGGTGTGGCACGATCAGTGGTACGACACCAAAAAGCATGGTGGCGAGTTTGTGCGTGAATCGGCACAACTGCGCGATTGGGTCAGCGACGAAGCGCGCAGTGAAGAAGGCGAGCGCAAGGTGCTTCCGGCCGAGGCAAACCGCTATCACCTCTATGTTTCATTGGCCTGCCCATGGGCACATCGCACCTTGATCATGCGTCGCCTCAAGGGGCTCGATTCGCTGATAGACACATCGCATGTCAGTCCTCTGATGCTGGAACATGGATGGACCTACAATACCCGGGAGGGGGCTAGTGGCGACCCTGTCAATCAGGTGGAGTATCACCACCAGCTGTATACCATGACGGACCCTCATTATACTGGCCGAGTGACCGTGCCGGTATTATGGGACAAGAAGCGCAATACCATCGTCAATAATGAATCCGCCGACCTGCTGCGTATCTTCAACGATGCCTTTGACGATCTCAGCGGTAATGACCTGGATTTTTATCCGCTCGATCTGCGTGAGACGATCGATGAAGTGAACGCCGATGTCTACGACCATATCAACAACGGGGTCTATAAATCCGGCTTTGCCACCGAGCAAGATGTTTACGAAAAACACGTCAAGGCGTTGTTTGAAGCACTGGAGAGGATGGAAGCCCGCCTGAGCCGACAGCGTTACCTGGCCGGAGAGTGGTTTACCGAAGCGGACATTCGGCTCTTCACCACGCTCGTCCGTTTCGATGCGGTATATTACGGCCATTTCAAATGTAATCTGAAACGTATCGAAGATTTCCCGAACTTGTCGAATTACGTTCGCGAGCTATACCAGTGGCCGGGTGTGGCGGAAACCGTGGATATGGATCACATCAAGCGCCATTATTATTACAGCCATGACACTATCAATCCCACCCGGATCGTACCGGCCGGTCCGATACTGGCCCTGGAACGTCCCCATGACCGCGAACGGTTAGTCGGGCGAGGCGTGCGTAAAAAGAAGCTCGGCTGAAAAGAGTGGTTGAGATGAAAATAGCGGCGAACCTTGGTTCGCCGCTATTTTCCTTTAGAAGGGATATTAACGTTTTTAACTTTAATTAGTTCGTTCAGTTATTTTCTATGGCCTCACGTGTGCGCTGCCAAGCACTTTCCACATCCTGGCGAGTGTTCTGCCAGGCCTCTCTAGTGTTCTGTTTGGCCTGTTCCCACCAGTCGCGATCATAGGTAGGGAAATTTTCCACTTCTTCGGAAGATGCATCGATAAGTATCCGGTGCTCGGTATCGCCGTCTCCCTCGGTGCTCGTTTCCAGCTTGAAATACTCCGGCTCGATGACGATTTCACGCCCACCGAGCCCGAGAATGTCGCCGCTTTCAATTACAAGCGCACTGATGCTCATTGCGTCATCGAACAGAATGTCTTCCACTTCACCGATTTCTTCATCAACATTGTGAGCAAAAAAGACATCGGCATCCAGAATATCTTCTGCCGAATACAGGCCTTGGGGATTCTGAGAGCCGTGTGGTTGAGCGTCATCGGATGCATGCGTTCCCAATGCGTAACCGCTGGCAATTGCCGCAACTGCTAAAGTGAGTGTCGCCTTGCGCATTTCATGTTTCCTTATCAAGGTCTTTCGCCCATTCGTCGGCCTGCTTGTCAGCTTCCTCACGTGCTAAGCCGTATTTTTGCTGAAGCTTACCTACCAACTGTTCACGTTTACCATCAATCTGATCCAAGTCATCGTCCGTCAGCTCTCCCCAACTGGCACGGGCCTTACCTTTGAGTTCCGTCCACTTGCCTTCCACTTGATCCCAGTTCATTGCGTGCCTCCTTGGACTGACGAAACATCTTGCGACTGTTTTTGATAGATATTTTCAGGCTAGTTGAAATTCCAACAGACGCAAGCGTGGTAGTTCTCATCTTTCTTCAGGAGAAACAAGGAAAAAATTGGCCAGGCGGCGATGATAATGGTAGGATGCGCATTCCTCGCATGTGTTGACCCCTCCATCACGACGATACAAGCCTTTGCCTGCATGGCAAGCTTGCGCGAACATCAAGCCGTTTGCTGATGTTCATTGCTGTGAAGATGGCGCGCCTCCAGCATTTCACCACCCGGGTGAAATCGGCGCAGTAAGGTCGCCACAGTGTTCTGGTGAAATAGCCGGTTGGCTACCCAGAACAAATGCTAGGCGCGACCGGTGTCCCCGACTCAATTTGATGCCGCCCTCAAGAGGGCATTCGTATTATGCCGATTGGAATCCAATCGTTGACAGAGTCAGGGACGCTTTAGATGTTATTTGCCGGTAAAAAAACCGGTCTACCAAGGTGTGATTAATTAATGACCACGACTTCTGTTACCTCGCCGAGCTTCGGCGACCTCTCCTTGTTGCCTGCCGTCCTGTCCGCTGTTGAAGCACAGGGCTATGAAACGCCGTCGCCGATTCAGGCGCAAACCATCCCTGCGCTGCTCGAAGGCCGCGATATGCTGGGCCAGGCCCAGACCGGTACCGGCAAAACCGCTGCTTTTGCATTGCCGTTGCTGTCGCGTCTCGACATTCAGCGTCGCCAGCCCCAGGTGCTCGTACTGGCACCTACTCGCGAGCTGGCCCAGCAAGTTGCCATGTCGTTCAGCAAGTACGGCCAGAACATGAAAGGCCTGGAAGTGGCGACACTATGTGGCGGCCAGGAATATCGCGAACAGCTGGGCGCGCTCAAGCGTGGCGCACAAGTCGTGGTCGGCACGCCGGGTCGAGTGATCGACCACCTGGATCGCGGTAGCCTCAAGCTCGACGGCCTCTCAGCCCTGGTGCTGGATGAAGCCGACGAAATGCTGCGCATGGGCTTTATCGATGACGTCAAGCGTGTGGTTGCCGACACCCCCAAGGATGCCCAGCGTGTGTTCTTCTCGGCGACTCTGCCGACTGAAATCGAGCGCATCGTCAACCGTTATCTGGTCGACCCGGTCAAGGTTGCAATTGCCTCCGCCGTGGGTACCGCCGCAAGCATCGAACAGCGTCTGGTGCGCGTCGATGGCGGCGCCAAGCTGGAAGCATTGGCCCGTATCCTCGAAGTCGAGCCCGTCGACGGTGCCATCGTCTTCGTGCGGACCCGGGCTGCCTGTACCACCCTGATGGAACAGTTGTCCGCTCGCGGTCTGAGCGTGGCCAGCCTTTCGGGTGACCTGGATCAAAGCCTGCGCGAGCGCACCATTACTCGCCTGAAGCGTGGCAAGGTCGATATTCTGATCGCCACCGACGTGGCGGCGCGTGGTCTGGATGTGTCGCGTCTTACCCACATCATCAACTATGACTTGCCCCAGGATAGCGAAGCCTATACACACCGTATCGGCCGCACCGGCCGTGCCGGTCGCACCGGGGTGGCGATTACCTTCGTCGGTTTCCGCGAAGGCCGCAAAGTGGGCTGGATCGAACAAGCTACCGGCCAGAAACTGAGCGAAATGGCCGTCCCGGATGAAGCGGCTATCCGTGCTCACCGTGACGAGATTTTCCATCAGCGGGTTATCGCCTCCTTGACCAAAGGTGCCGATGAGCAACGTGCGTTGATTGAGCGCCTGGTGGAAGAGGGTCATGACCCGATCGAGCTGGCGTGCTCTTTCTCGGCCATGGCGCGTGCTGACGAAGCACCGATCGGTCGTCTGCAGGCGCCGCGTAAAGAGAAAGAGAAAGAGCGTGGTGCTACCACGCGTGATGCCAAGCCACGTCGTGACCGCAATGCCGGGCCTAGCGAAGGCATGACCCGCTATCGCGTGTCCGTCGGCCATCAGGACGGCGTGAAACCCGGCCAGTTGGTAGGGGCGCTGGCCAACGAAGGCGGTATTGAAGGTGCGCGTATCGGTCGTATCGATATTCGTAACGCCTTCTCCGTGGTCGAGCTGCCCAATGGCTTGCCGCCCAGTATTCTGGTCAAGATGGCACGCGCCCGTGTAGCCGGTCGTCAACTGGAAATCAGCGAAGACAGCGGTGCTCCCGAGCGTGCGCCGCGTCGTCGCCAAGAAGATGATGCGCCGATTAGTCGCCGCGAACGCGCCTGATCCAGGCCGGGCATAAGCCCGGCAATTAAACAAGCCTCCGCACCGAAAATTTCGGTTGCGGAGGCTTTTGCGTCAGGGGTGAGCTCAGCATGAATGGGTGTCGGCCTGCCTGTTCAGGGTGCTGGCGTTAACCCAATAGCGAAACAAACCGTGGGAGCAAGGCGGTGGCTTCCGGAGTGGGTCTGACGGCATCCATCAACACCTGCGGGTCTTCGCCTTGTTCACGCAAGGCGCTACGTTGGCGTTCCAGGTAAGCATGCATCACCGGTACGGTGAACTCAGGGTGAAATTGTACGCTCCACTGGTGCGGACCATAACGCAGCGCTTGGTAGGGGTCATGCTTGTTTCCAGCGAGTATTCGAGTATTTTCAGGCGGCCTCAATACCGATTGAGCGTGGGTCAGATGTGCGTGAAACTGCTGGGGCAATTCACCCAACAAGGGGTCGCCTTGTGCGTATTCATTGAGCGTCACCTGGCGTGTGCCGGATTCGCGCCCGGCTGGATGATAATCACTGACCCCGCCGAATGCCGATGCCATCAGTTGATGGCCGTAACATACCCCGAGCATGGGGATATCACGTTCAAGTGCCTCGACAAGCCAAGGCTTGAGCGCTTCACTCCAGGGCTCGGCCGCACTTACCATGCTATGTGAGCCGGTAATCACGATCCCTGCGAGCGAAGAAAGTTCAGGTAGCGGGCTTTCGCGTGGGGCGTCGAACACCTGAAGTGTCAAGCCGGGTGGCAGGGCGGTTTCCAGCTGTCGCTGGAATAGCGCCTCGAAGTTGCCGTGAGCATCGATGACTTCGGGAAAGGCATTGCCGGTCTTGACGATGAGAAGTTGCGCCATGTAAGCGACTCCAGCAGACAGAAAGGGATTTTCGACTGGCTATTCGTAAAGCGGAAAAATAGCCTACCATGAGGATTCCCTAAACAGCAGGACAACCAAATGAGTGTGTGTTGCGTGAAGCAGCCGAACGCGCTCAGGAGCTGGAAAACCCATGGGAATGGTGAAGCGTTGTGAAGTCGCTTCTTCAGGAGAACTGCGATGATTTCGCAACCGCTGCATGACTGGAATCTGGACCCGAAGGCGGCCATCGCCCTGCAGCGGCGCCTGGCCTCGTGTGTGGAGCTGGAGGATCGCCTGGCGCCGGTGCGCCATCTTGCCGGGGTGGATATCGGCTTCGAGGCTGGTGGCGAGGTCACCCGGGCAGCCGTGGTGGTGCTCGAGTGGCCATCTCTTGGTGTGGTGGAAGAGGTGGTGCACCGCGAGCCGACCCGCATGCCCTACATTCCGGGGCTGCTTTCCTTCCGCGAGTTGCCCGCGGCCCTTGCCGCCTTCGGCAAACTTAGTATCCGGCCGGAGCTTGTCATGGTCGACGGCCAGGGCATTGCCCATCCGCGGCGTCTGGGTGTGGCCAGCCATCTGGGCCTGTGGCTCGACCTGCCCAGCATCGGTGTGGCCAAGTCGCGGCTTTGCGGTCGCCACGGCGAGCCAGGACCCGAGCGCGGCGACTGGGTGCCGCTTCTCGACGGCCGGGGAGAGCAGCAGGAAACCATCGGCGTGGTACTGCGCTCACGCCAAGGCGTGAAACCGATCTTTGTCTCGCCGGGCCATCGCATCAGCCTTCCCACGGCGCTTGACTGGGTGATTCAGTGCTTGGGGCGCACCAAACTGCCCGAGCCCACGCGGCTTGCCGATCGCCTGGCATCGCGGCGCATCGCTTCACATCACAGCTAGTGACGTGCTTGCTAGTCGTGTTGCACCCGCCGGGCGGCCTTGACCAGGGCGCGAATCAGGCGCTGCTGGGGGCGGTTGAAAATCAGCCATTCGGGGTGCCACTGCACGCCGATCAGAAAGTCATGCTCGGTTGACTCGATTCCCTGGACCAGGCCGTTGCGGTCGCGGGCGACGATCCTGATGCCGGGACCAGTCTTCTGCACCGCCTGATGATGAAGGCTGTTGATGCGACACCAGCTGACTCGCAGAATGCGGTAAAGCTGGCTGTCGCCGACGATGTCCACCGTCTTGCGCGGTAGCACGGTACGCCGTTGCTTGAGTCCTTCATGAGTGGTGTAGATATCCGGATCCAGGGTGCCACCCAGGTGGACGTTGATCAGCTGGGCACCGCGGCAGATGCCGAGCACCGGTGTGCCCTTGGGAATGAAGGTTTCGAGCAATTGCAGCTCGAGCTTGTCGCGCTGGGGATCGACCCGTACGTCCAATTGCACTTCGCCGCCATAGAGGTGTGCTTCGATATCGTCGCCACCCCCGATGATCAGCCCATCCAGAGTATCCGGCAGGGCACGCGAAGGCGATAAGCGCAGAGGGCGCCCGCCATGACGCCAGACGGCGAACCAGTCAAACCACCAGGCAAGGCGACTCTTGGCATCCGAGGTGGTGATGCCGATCAAGGGGCGTGACATAGGCGTATTATCCCTCTCTCAGCCAGTGACGGATTTTTTCCAGCCAGCGTGTCACTGGTGAGCGGGCATGGTCGGCCACGTATTCTTTGCAACGCGCCATGAGCACGTCGCGCCGTGCAGCGAGTTTCTCGACTTCCACCCAGCGATTCCATTCCACGACTGCACCCCAGCCAGGTTGTGAAAGTTGCGCATTGGGCAGGCGGTAATGAAAGGTGGGGCGCGGTTTGACCAATTTATTCTGCATCAACTCGTGAGGGTGCTCCGGGCGTAGGTAGGCAAACAGGGGGAACATGTCCAGTTCGCGGTTGCGTGTGGGGTTGTAGGCGATGTAATCCTCGATCAGGGTATCGAGATCCGGTGTATAAGAGCTATTCAATACTTTCAGCGCGTATTCCTTGGGAAAGGGGTTAGCGTGAGGCAGCACTTCTCGGGTGATATCTACCTTGATTTCTTCACGTAACCAGACCGCCATCAGTAAATAGGCGCGCAACTGAGCCAGAATATCATCCACCTCCAGACTGGCCACTTCCGGGTTCAAATGCAGGCCGAATCCATAGAGTAGGCTGGCATCCGTGCCCTTGGCGCCGTGTTCACGCAAGGCATCGAATAAGCTGTCGAGCTCCTCCAGTTCGTTCCAGGGAACAGGCGGGCAGACGATTTCCGTGGGCACCAGACCCGAGACCATGTCGCCGATAAGCTCACGGGTCTTTTGGTGAAACTCGATCCGCATCTGGTGACGCTGACGTTCCCACTCGCTATCTTGATGGGGGCTTTCTTCAAGCACCGCCGTGTCCGGGTGCGCGTACTGGGTATCCAGTTCGATACCGAACTTGCCCCAGCGCGTGCCGTCCACGTTAAGGCGGTGAGGGCTGATGACGTTGAGCTCGCCACCAAAGAGGTCGCGTATAATCAATGCGGTGTCCCGGGGCGGCAAACCGGCAAATTCAATTTCCACCCCGATATGTCGTGGCAGGCCTTCAAAATTATCCCGTTCGGGTGGTGCTTGCAACGTCATCTCGGCATCCTGTGAGGTGAACGAATATCACCTTAAGTCTATCATACCCCCGGTTGGTCTTAGCCACAGGCCGCCACCCTTGCCAGCCAGGAGAAGCAGGTGCGACAGCACAAGGTAATACAGCAGCCAAGAAAGACGATGTTATTCGAGGCGATGTTATTCAAGATCATGTTATTGAAAACAGAATTAATCAAGACGGGGCTCAAGGCAAGCGTAGCCAAGATAATGCTAGGGCTGTTTATCTTCACGGCACTGATGGTGGCGCCGGTACAGGCGCAGACATTGAGCCTGCCGGGGATGAATGGAAACCAGGAAAACACACAAGCGGATAGCGAATCATTTCAACGCTCGTTGGATAACATCATCACCACCTTGGAAGATAGCGAGCGTCGCAATGAGCTGCTGGAGTCACTGCGTGACTTGCAGATGGCCCATGAAGCCGGCGAGGAATCCGGTGCGCGCCAGGGCCTACTGGGTGCGCTGGCGGACACCTTGACTGACTTGGGGGAGCAGGCGGAGGCCGACACATCACCCATTAACGAATGGTCGCGCCAGCTATCCCAAGGGGCGGAAGACCTGCGTAACCTGATGGAAAGTGCCGATGCCAGTGAAGCCATTCGTGTCAGCGCCAGCGGGGCAATTCTGGGGCTGGTCTGGGTTGGCTCGCTAGTGATGCTGATTGCTCTTGGGCGCTTGGTGGCCAGGCGTCGACAGTGGCCGCTGGATCTGCCACGTGATCCCCCGGCCTGGCTGCTGGCGGTGCATTTTCTGCGACGCATGCTGCCTTGGGCACTCGCTTTCGTGTTGGTGCTGGGCGTATCCCAGCTGTTGGCTTATAGCCCAGGGCGCGTGCTGGTACTGGTGTTGGCCTATGTATGCCTATTCGGGCGGGCGTTGTCGGTGGTGTTTGAAACCGTCATTGCGGTGTTCAGTCGTGGGCACCGGTTTACCGCCGTGCAGCTTCTACAGCGACGCGCGCTGCGTTGGTTATTCGTCATCGGCGCCTTGATTGCGCTGGGCGATGCGGTCAATTCCAGCCGCCTTGTAGACATGCTGGGGGAAGAGCTTTCAAGCCTGGTATCGGTCTTGGCAAACATGCTGGCGGCACTGATCAGTGCGCGCTTCATCCTCAAGTTCAAGCGCCCGATTCGCCATTTGATCTGTAACCGTTCTTATCCTCAGCGGCGTGATGCGGGAACCGTGGTTGAATTGGTCCGGGTACTGGGTGCGCTCTGGCATGTGCCAGCATTGCTGGTGGTCGGCGGCTCGTTGTTGGCAATTTTCATTACCGTGGGAGGGGTAGGTACTGCACTGGCACGCTCGATCATATCGGCTGGCTTGCTGGTACTGACGCTGGTGGTCACAGGACTGCTGCGTCGCCATGCCGAGCGTATGGGCAAGCGTCGCCATCATCATCGGCGTAGCCAGTATCGTAAACGACTGGAACGCTTCGGTTATGTATTGGGGCATATCTGCGCCTGGGGGATCTTTGCCGAGCTCTCTGTCCAGGTATGGGGTGGTTCGTTGTGGGGATGGGGGCAGCAAGGCATGGCCAGTGCGCGTATCGGCCAGGCGATTGCGAGTCTCGGGCTTACGCTACTACTGGCTTGGTTGATCTGGATTTTTGCCGATACCGCGATTCAGCGTGCCCTGACCTCATCGGCGCGCTCGCGGGGGCGGCGTGTCAACCAGGCACGAGCCCAAACGATTACCCCAATGATCCGTAATGTGATCTTCGTCACCATTCTGATCATTACCGCCATTGTGGGGCTGGCAAACCTGGGGGTAAATGTGACCCCGCTGTTGGCAGGTGCCGGTGTCATCGGTCTGGCGCTGGGTTTTGGTGCCCAGACCTTGGTGCAGGATTTGATCACCGGTATTTTCATTCTGATCGAAGATTCGCTGGCGGTGGATGATTTCGTGCAGATCAACAGCCACACGGGGACGGTGGAAGGACTGACTCTGCGTACCGTGCGCCTGCGTGACCTGGATGGGGTAGTGCATATCATCACCTTCAGCCGGATTGAGTCAATCCACAACATGTCGCGCCAGTTCGGCATCGCCCTGATGCGGATTCGTGTGCCGCATGCCATGCCGATCGACGATGCCATGCACTTGATGCAGGAAACCGCGATGGAGCTGCGCAAGGATCCCATGATGCGTCACCACATCTGGTCACCGCTGGAACCCCAGGGGATTGATCGTTTTGATGAAGGTGGGGCTATCTTGCGGATGCGCTTTCGTACCGCGCCGGAAATGCAGTGGGACGTGGCGCGCGCCTTCAACCTGTTGCTCAAGCAACGTATGGAAGAGCAGGGGCTGGATATGGCGATGCCGCGCATGAGCATCAGTGTGGAAGGCAAAACCGGCGAGCTGGAAGACAAGGCCAGCGACTCATTGGAACCCAAAACCGAGCATGATAGTCGACGGGTTCACCCCGCCGCTCCCCAGGAGGCGCCTCGGCCGACGGAGGCAGAGTACGCCAAAGGTGATGAATACAAGCAAGCAGGGTTACGGCGTTCCCAGGCTCATGCCCAGGGCGACCCCGACAGTCAGGCCTATGCTTCCACCGGTGGCGAGCAAGGTGATAAGTAACTCAAATATTCATAGGCCTGTTTGATGTGTTGAAAATGGACGAAGGCTTGGGCGGCTAGCTGTTTCTCGTCACGTTTTAATGAACATGGCGGGAAATGGTCGCTCTGGATCAGTATGACAACCTCGGTACCATATCCATATGGTATAACCTTAAGGCATCCAGTAGAGCAGGAGTTTGTTCGGGTGATCAGCGTAGAACGCAAAAACAGCTTTCAGCTGCGGATATCCCGTACGCTTCAGGAGGAAACTTCTCATCATCTGGACGTGTATTTGTTTGTTCCCAGCGAACTGGGGCTGAGTACGCAAGTCATCTCCGAAGAAGCGCTCTACCACAGCGGTGTGCATGTCGCGCGGACCTATTACAGTGATGAGCATCACCTGCCATTGGTATATAGCCGGCTGTCCAGCCGCAATCGCCTAGGCACGGAACATTACCGGCTTAACTTGAGCCTGTATGCCTATCAATACGTCGTGGCCATGGAACGCAGTACCCAGGCGATGCTGGAAAACGTTCGTATTCTGCGCAAGGCGTGGCGTGATGAAGAACTGCACAAGAGCGACCCGACACAGCAGCGACTCGGCCCCGAACTGGAAGCTCAATTGACCGAGGTCAGCGAGCTGAGTGAAGGCATCCTCAAGCGTCTGAGACGTAACCGGCCCAAGGACGAAGCGCTGCACAAGTACTTTGCCAATATCGACAACTACCTGTCCTGGTTTACCGAACAACAACTGCTGGCCCTAGTGGCGCATTTACCTCGAGGAAATGAATTTTCCGAGGTTCGTCGGCATTACGTTGACCTGTGTCGATATGAAAGTGACTACCGCCAGCAGCAACAGTACAACGCCGAACGCGTCAACCGGGATCCGACGCGCATGTCCAACAAGATGCGCCTGCTGCGCCGCCTGATTGAATATCCGATCACCCTGAAGCAGCGTACCCAGGAACTCGGGGGAGGAGAGCAAAGAGCGGTCAAGGGCTTGGCCACGGCGGTGGTGATGGTTTTTGTCTCGCTGGGTCTTTTATACCTGCGTAACTACATGGGCGACGTGACAGCCTTGCTGGTGCTGGCCATTGCACTGCTGTATGCCATGCGGGAAGTCTTCAAGGATGATTTACGCAATACCTTGTGGCGCCTGTTGCGCAAGGGGCGTCCCAAGTGGCGGCGCCACTATTTCGATGCCACGCACAATGTATTGGTGGGGCGCCAGTTGGAATGGTTCGATTACACGCGCTTTGCCTCGCTCGACGAGGATATTCAGCGCGTGCGAAAACGCAAGGTGGCACAACGAGAAGAGGTCATCGTTCACTATCGATCAAGCTCACGGATGTCGCCGACCCGCTTTCTCAGCGGTTATCAGCATACCCGCGAAACTCTGTCGCTGGATATTGGCATGCTGACGCGTTTGATGGGCAAGGAAAAACACTATATCTATCGGCTCAAGGATGGCCAGGCAGTGCGTGAAAGCGTTGAGCGTCGCCATCTGTTCAATCTGGTGGTGAAGGAAAGTGGCAGTGGTTCGTCACCGTTGTTGGCGCGTTGGAAGGTGGTGGTAAGCCGTTCGGGTATCGTGGTGGTGGAGAAGGTCCATGAAGAAGGCGGTAATGCTTACTGAGCTGTATCAAGTAAGTCATTGCCCCGAGGCGTGGAAGATCGCGGCATGTCGCATTCCAAACTAGAATTACAAGAGAGTGTTCTCGCCACGCCAGGGAGGCCCAAGCCACTGCAAGTCATTGAAAGCCAATGCAAGCCAGGAACGAGGTAATATCATGCAAGCAAACGATGTCATGACCCAGAATGTGATCACGGTAGAACCGGATACTCAAGTACGCGAAATCGCCAGACTGTTGATGGAAAACCGAATCAGTGCAGTGCCGGTGGTCAATGCCGAAGGCAAGGTGCTGGGTATCGTCAGTGAAGGGGACTTGATGCGTCGGGTGGAAAACGGCACCGATCAACGCAAATCCTGGTGGCTGAAATCAATTTTTACCGGGGCCAACGACGCCGGATCCTACGTCAAGTCTCATGGGCGCAAGGCGAGTGAGATTATGACCCCGAAGCCATTGACCATCGAGGAGAGCATGCCGCTGGAAGATGTGGCCCGGTTGCTCGAAAAGCATCACATCAAGCGTGTACCGGTGGTGCGTAATGACAAACTGGTGGGAATCGTGAGTCGTGCCAATCTATTGCAGGGGCTGGCGTCGACCAGTACCCAGCCTTCCGAGGCGCCGGCGGATGATCGCGCCATCCGTGACGCCATCATGAAGGAGATCGAAGACAATGCCGGGGTGCGCATCGGCGGCATCAACGTTCTGGTGGAAAACGGCAACGTGGAACTTTGGGGATTGGTCGATGCCCCGGAGCAGCGCACTGCGGCAGAGGTAGCCGCCGAAAATACCAACGGAGTGAAGAAAGTAGAAAATAACCTGGGCTTGGCTCCCAGAGGCGTCGGCGGTTATTGAGCCACCACTTTTTAGCCGCCAAACCCAAGACCGCTGGGCGAATGCCCAGCGGTGTATCCCATCGATTCGTGTCTTGTAGACCGTTTCCGGAATCAGGCCGTTGTGGCTTGAATGATGGCGGCTTCCAGAGTCTTCACGCTGCGCTGGGTATGGTGAAGCTTTTCCAGGCCGAACAACCCGATACGAAAGGTCTGAAACCCCTCGCCTTCATCGCACATCAGCGGAACGCCGCCGGCCACCTGCACCCCTGCCTGCGCCAGCTTGGCCACCATGGCCGGGTCTTCGCTATAACAGACCACTACGCCAGGCGCTTCGAAGCCGGGTGCGGCGATACTCTTGAAACCGTGACATTCGAGCATGGCACGGGTGTCGCGGCCCAGACGCTGTTGTTCGAGCTTGACCTTGTCAAAGCCGTAGTCGCGGGTCTCGAACATGATGTCGCGTAGCCGATTCAGGCTGTCGGTGGGCATGGTGGCGTGGTAAGCATGACCGCCGCTTTCATAGGCCTGCATGATGCTGTGCCACTTGCCCAGATCACAGGCGAAACTGCTGCTGATGGTTTCGCCCAGCCGAGCCGTGGCGCGCTCGGAAAGCATGACCATGGCGCAACAGGGCGGGCCGCTCCAGCCCTTCTGCGGTGCGCTAACCACCACATCGATACCCAATGCCTGCATGTCGACCCAAAGCGTGCCGGCGGCAATGGCATCCAGCACGAACAAGCCTCCGACCTCATGCGTCGCCTGAGTGAGCTGCTGAATGTAATCGTCCGGCAACAGCAGACCGGCCGAAGTTTCCACCTGGGGGGCGAAAACCACCGCGGGTTTTTCGGCACGAATCTGGGCCACGGCCTCTTCGATCGGTACCGGCGCAAAAGGGGAGTGCGGGTCGTCAGCGTCCAGGCGCCGAGCCTTGAGAACTGTCTGCTGATGGGTGATGCGTCCCATGTCGAGGATTTGCGTCCAGCGATAGCTGAACCAGCCGTTGCGAATCACCAGGGTCTTCTGGTCGGTAGCGAACTGGCGAGCCACCGCTTCCATGCCGAAGGTGCCACTGCCGGGAACGATCACTGCCGCATGGGCGTGGTAGACCTCTTTCAAGGTGGCGGATATATCCCGCATCACCCCTTGAAACCGCTGAGACATATGATTCAAGGAGCGGTCGGTGTAAACCACGGAATATTCCAGCAACCCATTCGGGTCGACATCGGGTAGCAGGCCAGTCATGCAGCTCTCCTGTGCGACAACCCTCGCCCGTCAGAGCGAGAAGTATGTTGAATACAAGTAACGAGAGCTCAGAGCATAAGTGGGTTTGGCCTGCCAAACCAGCTCTGTCGGGTTAGCTCATTCAGTGGTGGCTGCCTCTCTGTGCCGTGCCACTTCGCTATTCTGGGTGGCCTGAATGACGGTCAAGGCGATGGTATACACGATATCGTCCACCAGAGCCCCGCGTGAAAGATCGTTCACCGGCTTGTTCAAGCCTTGCAGCATGGGACCCACGCTCACCACCTGGGCGCTACGCTGTACGGCCTTGTAAGTGGTATTGCCGGTATTGAGATCGGGAAAGATGAAGACCGTGGCACGTCCGGCCACCGGCGAATCCGGCGCTTTTTGCCGGCCAACGCTTTCGATGGCGGCGGCATCGTACTGCAGCGGGCCGTCAATCAATAATTCCGGGGCGCGCTCTCGGGCCAGTCGGGTGGCCTCGCGGACCTTCTCGACATCCACACCACTGCCTGATGATCCGGTGGAATAACTGATCATCGCCACTCGCGGCTCGATGCCGAAGGCCTGGGCGGAGCGCGCGCTTTGCAGGGCGATTTCCGCCAAGGTGTCGGCATCCGGGTCGGGAATCACCGCGCAGTCGCCATAGACCACGACCTGTTCCGGCAGCAGCATGAAAAAGATTGATGACACATTGCGGTATTCAGGGGCGGTCTTGATCAGCTGAAATGCTGGGCGCACGGTATTGGCGGTGGTATGCACCGCACCGGAGATTAGACCGTCGACTTCATCGAGTTGCAGCATCATGGTGCCGAGCACCACATTGTCGTGAAGCTGGGCCTCTGCGGTAATCTCGTTGAGCTTGCCATGCCGTAATTTCACCATGGGCTTGATATAACGGGTACGGATGCTGTCAGGGTCGATGATTTCCAAATCGTCAGGAAGCGTGAGGCCGCGATTGAGCGCCACATTTTCGATCTCTTCGCGGTCGCCCAGCAGCACACAGTCGGCGATGCCGCGACGCTGACAGAGGATCGCGGCTTCCACGGTGCGCGGTTCGTTACCTTCGGGCAGCACCACCCGTTTCTTGTTTTCCTGCGCCAGCTTGACCAGCTGGTAGCGAAAGGCCGAGGGCGAGAGGCGGCGGGTATAGCCCCGGCTCAGGTTTTCCTTCAGCCATTCCAGGTCGATATGCGCGGCAACGAAACGGGCAATCTTCTCGGCACGCTCCAGGTCATCCATGGGAATTTCGTTGTTCATGCGGCTGAGGTTGGTCGCCGTGGTCAGGCTATCGGTATCCACGGTAAGCACCGGTAGGCCGGTATTGAGTGCCGGACGGCACATTTCGATCATGTTGTCGTTGGGCATGTAGCCGTTGGTCAGCAGTATCCCGGCAAGTCGCGTGCCGTTCATGGTGGCAAGTGCCGTGGCCAGTATCACGTCATCACGATCGCCGGAGGTCACCACTAAGCTTCCAGGCTTGAAGATATGCAAGGCGTTGGCGGCGCTACGCGCGCACAGACTGGTGGAGAGCACGCGTCGACTGACCGCCTCGCCTTCATTCAGCAGACGTGCTTCCAGCGCCCGGGCCACATCCAGCGTGCGGGGAGCGCTCAAAGCCTTGCTATAAGGCACCACGCCGATCAAATGAAAACGCTCGGTGGCCAAGGCCGGCGAGTAGCGTTGCAATTCATCCAGCACCGGTTTCTCCAGCCGGGCATTGGCCGTGCCTGGGGCGGGAGCCAGACTGTCCTCATCATAAGGCAGATTCTTCATTCGCATCAGAATGCAGCCCAAGGTTCGGCTGGAACTGACGCCGCCAAAGCTTCTGGCGTGCATGTCGAGCTGTTCGGCCAGTGCCTGGGGTTCATTCAGGTCACCGGTGCCCACCAGAATGATCCGCGCATTAAGTGCATGCGCCAGTTGGGCATTGGTCTGGGTGGCATAAGTGGTGTGCTGTGTGGGAACGACGCCTTCCACTACCACCAGGTCCAGTGCACTGCCATCGCGATAGGCCTGATGTGTGACCTGGTCGTAAAGCTCGATCACGTTTTCCATCAACTCGTCGAGATGGTTGTCGCGCAGCAGATGCTCCAGGCGAGCTTGGGAGATCGGTGGAGGAGGGCGTTGGTTCAAGGTACGTGACACCAACGCCGTGGAGTGATCCTGGCCCGAGCCGTTGAATTCATCTTGCATGAACGGCTTGAGAAAACCGGCTTTCAGACCGATGGTGTCCAGCGCCTGGATCAGCCCCAGGCAGGCCGACGTCAAGCCTGCGCCGATGCTAGTGGGTACCAATAGGATGCACTGTGGCTGATCGGATTGGGTAGGCATTATGGCATCTCCAGGAAGGGGTGAAGGACAGCAGCGCATGCGGATCTAACTGCAGTGACTAGGCTGAAGAAACCTACTTTAGTTCAATATATTGCGCTGCGACAAATACGAGCTGCATAAACACCAACACAAGCAAAAAGACAAAAATAGGTTTGCGTGAATCCATGGTATGAACCACATTGAAAGGGAGGTAATAAAACGCCGTTCTTTAACGGAGGTACATAGCTATGAAACCGCTAATTCTCTCTGCAGTCTTGTTAAGCGCGGGGGCTTTCGCTGTATCGGCTCAGGCCCAGCAATGGTCGACATATCCCGAAAGTTACTTGGGTGGCGATGCCATGTGGTGGGAGCTTGACCCGGATGGCGGTGCTTCGTCCTCGGACGACTTCGGCTTGCGCCTACGGGGTGGTGCGCAATTCAATGAGCTCTTCGCTGTAGAAGGGCATTTGGGTACCGGTGGCTCCGATGGTGACGTTAGCCTTGAATACTTGGTAGGCGCCTATGCCAAGGGGATCGTGCCGATTGCCCCGGAACTGCGTGTCTACGGTCTGGTAGGCGTCACCGAGGTGGATTTCGACGTCGAAAGTGAAAGTGACTTTTCCTACGGTTTGGGTGGCGAATTCGACATGACGCCGAACCTCTCGTTGGGGGCGGATTACATGCGTTATCTGGATAAATCCGATTACACTTTCGACGCCGCCAGCGTGGGGCTGCGCTTGCGTTTTTGATTGGCACATCCCCTCATGCCTGTGGCATATCGCGCTCCGTCTTGTATCTTGGCGGAGCGTTTTTGTTGGTTTCGTTATAAAAATGCTGACAAGCTTACCGTGAATACCGGCACCGCTATTGTCGTAATGCCTCGAACTCAAAGATCAGTTCGATTTCATCAGCGACCATCTCCTCTTCCAGTGCATAACGCATATCCCAGCGGCTACGTTCGATCGTGGTACGTGCGGAAATTCCCAGCGTGTATTCACCATGTCCGAAAGGATATTCCGCTGCCTTGTTGAGTGTGACGTCAAGTGTCACGGGATGCGTTTCGCCGAGCAGGGTGAGCTCTCCTTCAAGTAGGCCCTGATTGTCGCTTTGTGCGGTGAAACGCGTGGCTTCGAAGACAATCGCTGGGTGGCGCCTGCTATGCAGGAAATCATCGCTTCGCAGATGCTTGTCACGTTCTTCGTGATTGGTAAAAACGCTGTCGGCCGCGATTGTCACTTGCGCCGAATGAAGCGTCTGGCTTTGTTCGTCGTAAATGAATTCGCCTTCAGCCTTCAGAAACATGCCAAGGACCTTGGCGTAGCCGACATGCTTGGCCAGAAAACCGACCGAGAAGTGCTCCGGGTCGATAGCGAATGTTTCCGGTGCCGCCTGAACTGATGGTGCACTAAACGCAATGCTGGCAGCCAACAGGGTTGCCGGGGAGCGTTTCAGGACGTTATGGAACAATGTCATGGTCAGGTACCTGCAAGAGAGGAAGGTGCATGCCGATATAGCCAGCGTACATCGAGTGCAAACGAGACCGTCAAGGCTACCAATGCCGAACTTACAAGGCCCAAGGCAATACCGGAGGGTATGAAAGGAAGTAGCGCCAGCAATAACGCCACTATCTGCCAGACACAGATGACCTTGCGTCGCACATTTTCGGGTAACGGGGCTTTCAGCCATGGCCATACATGGCCGCTTAACACAAAAATATAGCGCATGATGCCGATCAACAGCACCCAGGCACTGATGATATCGGCAATCATCAGCCCCAGACAGAGCATCAATATGAAGAAGGCATCCAGTTCCATGTCGAAACGTGCGCCCAACTCGCTTTGGCAGTTCTGGCGTCTAGCGGCCCAGCCGTCCAGGCCATCTAGCAACAGCGCCAGGGTCGCCATGCCCAGCCAGGTGAAGCGTCGAGCTTCGAAGGAGTCGGGCGTGAAAAGGGCGGCTGTGAGTAGCAGTATCAGGATGCCCCGCAACAACGTGATGCGATTGGCCCAGCCAAGCGCACCCTGTCGCCAATGGTGCAATAGCCAGCCTGCGAGTATGGCGTACAGCAGCGTAGCCCCGAGGGTTTGCGCCAGTGTCAGGGAAAGTGGATAAGGCAATGCCGCCAGCAACCAGAGGGCAGCTACTCCCAAGACTAGCTCGCCCAACGTGCGCTCAATACGGCGGCCTGAAAATGGGCCTAATGGGTCTGCATCGGAGGAAAAAAGGGCCATGGCATTACCCGCTGGGGAAGATTACGTTCAACATAGCTCAAATAAATTGATGCATAAATATTTTTATGTACCATCCTTGTAGAAGTGTTAACGTCGACCGAACACTTGGCTAAAGCAATGCGATTGAGCTGATCATTGTGAATCAAGGCGTATTTTGTTAACTATCTTTTAAAGCATGTTTCATGAAACGAGTTTTATAAAGCGCATTTTTCTCTTTCGGTTAAGGATTGCATTATGGCTGCGGCGGCTGCTGAAGATTCCCTCATTAAGGCCAAGGCCTTCTGGATGAGTGCCAAGGAGAATGGTGAACTACGTGAATCACGCCTGGAGTGGCCGCCTCACGCCTCGCAGCCACCCATGGTATTGGTCAAGGCGCTTTACAGCGGTATTAGCCGAGGTACTGAGTCCTTGGTATGGCACGGTCGGGTACCCCCGTCGGAATACCAGCGAATGCGTGCGCCCTTTCAGCAAGGCGAATTTCCGGCGCCGGTGAAGTACGGCTATGCAAGCGTCGGCCAGGTGGAGGAGGGCCCTGAAGAGCTTCTCGGTCAGACGGTTTTCTGTTTGTTTCCCCATCAGGAGCGTTACGTGGTGCCTGTGGATGCCTTGATGCCGCTTCCGGCAATGCTTCCCCCGGAACGGGCGGTGCTGGCCGCCAATATGGAAACCGCGATCAACGGTGTTTGGGATGCCGCTCCCAGCGTCGGCGACCGCATCGCTGTGGTCGGCGCAGGCGTGGTAGGGAGCTTGGTGGCTTGGTTGTGCCAGGCGATTCCCGGCACTCAGGTCAGCTTGATCGATATCAACCCTCAACGCGAAGCCTTGGCCCGCGAGTTGGGCGTTGCCTTTGCCATGCCTGGACAGGCCCCCAGCGAATGCGATTGCGTAATTCATGCCAGCGGCAACCCCGAGGGGTTGCGCCAGGCCCTGACACTTGCCGGGCCCGAGGCAAGCGTTATCGAAATGAGTTGGTACGGCGAACGTGAGGTCACGCTCTCCTTGGGGGAAGCCTTTCATTCCCGGCGATTGACCTTGCGTTCCAGCCAGGTGGGAAAGCTACCCGCTCAGCGTCAGCCCCGCTGGGGCTATCGGCGCCGCCTTGAGCTTGCCTTGTACCTGTTGCAAGACCCCTGTCTGGACGCCCTGATCAGCGGCGAAAGCGATTTTTCCGAATTACCCCGTCGCATGGCGACAATTCTGGCGCCAGGCAGTACCGAACTTTGCCATCGTGTGCGCTATCTCTAACCCCAAGGAGTCCGTCCTCTATGTATCGTCTCTGCGTTCGCGATCACCTCATGATCGCCCACAGCTTTACCGGCGAAGCCTTCGGCCCCGCCCAACGCCTGCATGGCGCCACCTATGTGGTGGATGTGTGCTTTCAGCGTGCTGAGCTGGATACCGATGGGCTGGTGGTGGATATCGGGCTGGCAAGCGAGCGGCTCAAACAGCTGTTGGCGCCCTACAACTACTGCAACCTGGATGAGGTGGAGTCGCTCAAGGGCCATAACACCACCACTGAATTCATGGCCAAGGTGATTTTCGATGCCTTGGCGGGCGCCATCGAGCAAGGTGAACTAGGAGAAGCAGCGCGGGGTATCCAACGTATCGAGGTGACCTTGCATGAATCGCACATCGCCTGGGCGAGCTATGAGGGCGAGCTGTGCAGCGCCTAACATTAGTCGTGGCAGGTGACCCTGGGCAACGCACCGGCGGCTACCTCTATGACGCCCGGGTAGTGAATGAACTGCGCGCCCAAGGCTGGCAGGTAAGCGTGCAGGGGCTTGAAGGCCGTTTTCCCGATGCCGATGCCATCGCCGAGCATGAGCTCGACCAGGCATTGGGTAGCCTGCCCGACCAGGCGCGGGTAGTGCTCGACGGCCTGGCCATGGGCGCCTTGCCCGAAGTGGTGGCGCGCCATGCCCGCCGCCTGGATATCACCGCCCTAGTGCACCACCCACTCTGCGATGAAAGCGGCCTGAACGAGACGCAGAGGCAGCGCTTCAAGGCGCTGGAACTCAAGGGGCTCTCCTGGGTGAAGCGCATCATCGTTACCAGTGCCTTTACCGCCAGACGCCTGGAACAACTCGCCGCAACGCTGCCAGCCATCGAATTGGCGCCGCGGCATGTGGTGGAACCGGGGGTGGAGGGAGCGCCGCTGAATGCTTTTGATCCACAAAACCCCACTCCGAGGTTGCTGTGCGTGGCCACTCTGACCGAACGCAAGGGCCATGACATTCTGGTGGCTGCGCTGGCTTCGTTACGCGATCTCGATTGGCGATGTGACTGTATCGGTAGCCTGGATCGTGACCCGGCGCAGGTGGCGCGGGTACAGCAACTGATCCAGCAGAATGGCCTGCAAGACCGGGTTCAGCTGCGCGGTGAGTGCAGCGCAAATGAACTGAATGCCGCCTACGCCGCCAGCGATCTGTTTGTGCTGCCTTCCTGGTATGAAGGTTACGGCATGGTGGTCACCGAGGCGCTATCCCGGGGCATCGCCGTGGTGACCACCCAGGGGGGCGCCCTGGCCGATACCCTGCCGCAGGGCGCGGGGTGGTGCCTGCCCCCCGGCGATATAGATGCTTTTAGCCAAGCGCTGCGCCGTTGGTGCGAGTCGCCAAGGCTGCGCCAGACACTGCGCGATGGTGCGGTTCAGGCGCGGGAAACATTGAACGATTGGCCGACGGCGGGCCGAAAATTCACTCAGGCGTTGGCGGCTTCTCTGCCTGATGGCGGTCATTTCAACGCCGACTGGCTAAGCCTGCGCGAAACTCTGGACGGCAAATCACGCAGCCATCGCCTCACCGGCTTGGCACATGACTGGCTCGAGCGCCGCCCGGGCACCAAGCGAATTCTGGACTTGGGCAGCGGTGCGGGCAGTAATCCACGGTTTCTCGCTCCGCGCTTGCCCGGCCCCCAGCATTGGCGCCTGGTGGACCACGACCCTGGGTTGCTGCAGCAGGCAAGCGCCCCGCAAGCATCGATTCGGGATGCCGCTTCTCGACCCGTCATGCTGACGCCCCAGCGTCGCCACTTGGCCCCGGTGGATGCCGACTTGATGGATGGCGTGGATCTGGTCACCGCTTCGGCACTGTGCGATCTGGTTTCAATGCAGTGGGCGAAATCTTTGGTAGAGGCGTGCCGTCAGCGCCAACAGGCCCTGTTGCTTACCTTGAGTGTCAGCGGCGACTGGCACTTCTTGAACCATGGCGGGGAGGCTATTTCCGATGCGGAGGACGCCATGGTGCTAGGGTTATTCCAGGCGCATCAATCTCGCGACAAGGGGCTGGGAGCCGCCCTGGGAGGGCGCGCGCCCAAGCTTCTGGTTGAATGCCTGCAACAGGCCGGTTACCGCGTGGAACAGGCATCGTCACCCTGGAACCTGGCCGCCGGAGACCGGCACTTTCTGCCGCTGGCGCGGGCCTTGGTGGAAGGCTGGCATGAGGCCACACTGGCTCAGGCGCCCCATCGAAAAGACATGTTGAAGGCTTGGCGTGATCAGCGCCTGGCGGCACTCGACAACGGCGAGGTGGGCATCTACGTGGGTCATGTGGATATATTCGCCAGCCCCGAGGGTGAGCTTTGAGCATGTCGGGATCATTCTGGCGGCCCGTTGCGAGCTTGATCGTGCTTGCGGGGCTTTTTCTGTGGGTATCACCCCAGCAGGTATTTCAGGAAATACGCGGGCTGGCGCCGGCCTGGGTAATCTTGGCGTTAGCGCTCAGTGGTGGGCAAGTGGCGCTCAGTGCCTGGCGCTGGTGGCTGACCGCCCGCTGTCTGAAGGTGCCGCTGGGTTATGCCCATGCGCTAAAAGAGTACTACCTTGGCCTGTTGGTCAATCAATTGTTACCCGGCGGTGTTGTGGGCGATGCCAGCCGTGCCTGGCGCCATGCGCAACATAGCCGGGCGCGTGGCAGCGCCTGGCGAGCGGTGATCATCGAGCGCACCTCGGGGCAGATGGCGGTGGTTATCTTGACCTTGGCAGCCTTGCTAGCGTCACCGGTATGGCATGCGGTGCTGGGGTCGGTGGGGCTTGTGGTCTTGCTCGCCCTGAGCGCTTTGCTGATAGTGGCGCTACGCTGGGGGTTACGTAAAAGCCAGCTCTCGCCGCATGGCGGGCCGCGCTGGTGGCAAGCATTGCGTCAAGATATCCAGAATGGACTGTTACGTCCGGGTATATGGCCACAACAGCTGGGGGCTTCGTTGCTGGTGGTCTTCAGTTATGGCTTGGTGATGCTGTGTGCCGCCCGGGCGATCGGTGCGGACATTTCCAGCACCACCCTGCTGGCGCTGACGCCACCGCTTTTGCTGGCGATGCTGATCCCCTTTTCGATTGCCGGCTGGGGGCTGCGGGAAGGTGCCGCCGCCGGGGTCTGGGCGTTGGTGGGGCTGCCCCCGGCCCAGGGAGTAGCGATTTCGCTGGCCTATGGCGTGCTGGTATTGCTGGCCAGCTTGCCGGGTGTGTGTTTTATGCTCCGGCACCCACACCGCCCGGTGGGCTCACCCGGAGGCCAGAAGCGTCACATCGAACAAGGTGTCGTCACCGCAGGCGAAACAACGCACCGGGGGACGCAGGGCGGCGTGCAGCGTCTCGATAGGTGGCAGGGTAAGCCCCGGGCGTCCCGAGCCGATCAGCAGCGGTGCGACCAGCAAATGCAGATGGTGAATCACGCCGGCCTGGATGAAGCGCGAAACGGTAACGCCGCCGCCTTCGATCAAGACGCGTTTCAGCCCGTGTGCGGCCAAGGCATCGAGCACGGCCTGCGGCTGGAAGTGGCCCTGGGAATCCAGCGCCAGACGCTGTCGGGTGACATGCCCGGCGGCGTGGGTGTCCAGGCTGACGTTGTCACCGATCATGTGCAGCGTAGTCGTGGGGCCATTTTGCAATATTCCGAGTTGCTGCGGAGCGCGGCCACGGGGGTCGAGAATGACGCGAACAGGACTTTCGCCCTCGACGTGCCGCACGCTGAGTTGAGGGTTGTCGGCACTGGCGGTACCCACGCCGATGACCACGGCATCCACCAGCGCCCGCAAGCGGTGCAGGTGCACCAGGCTTTGTGGGCCGTTGATGTAGTGCGAATGGCCGCTTTGCGTGGCGATGCGCCCATCCAGACTTTGCCCCAGCTGCGCGAGTGCCAGCCGCTTTGTGGTTTCGACCAGTGGCGCCAGGCATTCAAGCAGAGAAATCGCTTCCTGGGAAAGGGGAGCGGGTCCATGCCACTCGCCCGATACGGTGCGGGTCAATGCAAACGGCGGTGGCTGGCGACGATGCCGCGCGAGCAGCCAGTGCCAGGCTTGGGTCGGTGAAATTTCATCCATAGTCAATAGTGTATCTTCAGTGGGTGGCGTGTCTTGGTGAAGAACCATTGGCCGCATCATGCGGGGCAGTGGCAAGGAGCACAAGCCCCATCCATCGACGCCATCATCACCGCTTGGGAGGTGTTTATGCACCAGGTTGAACGTGCCATTTTCGATATTCGTCGAGGTTTGCCGGTGGTGTTGCAGTCCGGCGATGAACTGCTGCTGGTCCAGGCGCTGGAAGGCAATCATTCGGTACGTACATTGAGCGCCTTGGCAAAAGCCTCTCCGGCGCTGGTGATGACTCGCCATCGCCTAGCCGCCCTGGGAGTCAGCCTGGACGCTGAGGCGGGTCGCCTGCCGCTGCACGATGAACTGAGCGAAGCGGAACTCTCAATGTTGTCGGTGGCGCCTCTCGCTGAACACTCGCCCGCCAAGCCATGCCTGAACGGCCTGGAGGCCGCGAACGCAGCAGAACAGGCGGCGTTGACCTTGATGCGCCGCGCCTTGCTGGTACCGGCGGCCTTGTGCGCAAGAATTGACCGCCAGCAGCACGACGCTATCGTCGAACAGATACACCAAGGCAGCTTGCTCAGGATGTCGCTGGAAGCCGCTCAGGCGTGCTTGCATGGAGCGCCGGGGATGCTCAAACGTGTCAGTGAAGCGCGTATCCCACTTGCCGAGGCCGCCGAGGCGCGTTTCGTGCTGTTTCGCGAGCCCGATGGCATGCGCGAGCATGTGGCGGTGATCATCGGTGAACTCGATATTGAACGTGCCGTTCCGCTGCGGCTGCATTCGGCGTGCCTGACCGGCGATCTGTTCGGCAGTTTGCGCTGCGACTGCGGCGAGCAGTTACGCAACGCCGTGGCGGACATTGATGCCATGGGCGGCGGCGTGCTGCTGTATCTCGCCCAGGAAGGCCGCGGGATCGGCCTGGCCAACAAGCTGCGTGCCTACACGCTTCAAGACAGCGGGCTGGATACCCTGGATGCCGACCAGGTGCTGGGGTTCGGCGAGGATGAGCGCCAGTACAGCGTGGCGGTGGATATGCTCAATGCCTTGGATATTTCCCGAGTACAACTTTTGACCAACAATCCCACGAAAATCTCGGCGCTAACCCAGGGCGGCATAGAGGTGGTGTCGCGTCAGGCGCTGTACGGTAGCCTGACCGACCATAACCACCGTTATCTGAGCGCCAAGGCTGAACGTGCCGGGCATTTGCTGGATGCCATTCTGGGCGAGTCGCCGCGTTGAGCCCCTTGTTTTTGATGCTGACTGCTTCGAAGCCGACTGCTTCGATACCGACTGCCGGCACGTGATCAGCGTGCCGGCAGTCGCATGGAAGCAAGCTCCACCACCACATCGGCAAGCGCTGCGGCGTAGTGTTCGACCAAGCGGCGTCCAAGCTCGGCACTGGCCAGAGTGGCGTTGCCAGCCAAGCCTTTCGGTGTCAAGTCTTCCGCCAGCCAGGCAAGCGATGCCTGACCTTCCAGGCCCAAGCGACCGCCTTGGGCTGCGCCAGACTCACCGCTAAAAGCGAAGTTTCCCGCATGCTGCATGGCGACTTTTTCGGGCGCCAGATGCAGCATCATGGCGGTTTCCACGGCCCCGCCATGCAGGCCGTGGCGCCATTCGTTGGTGGGTAGCAGATCCACCGGTGGCGACAGGCGAGTGTAAGTGGTCTTGGCTACCCACATGGCATGACGCCGTCGTAAGGTGAGGGCGGCGATATCCATCACCGCCTTGTTGCCGCCATGACTATTAAGCAGCATCAGTCGTTTGATACCGGCGCGCGCCAGGCTGTCGCCATAGGCTTCCAGAGTGGCAATGACTAGAGGCGCGGGTAGACTCAGAGTGCCACTGAAACTGATATGTTCGTCACTGGCGCCTACCGCCAAGGCGGGCAAACACAGAACGTCTGGGGTGGCGTGGCGAGACGCAAGGGCTTGCAGCATGGCCTCCTGCAAGCCCAGACCGATATCCAGATCCGTGGAAAGCGGTAGATGAGCACCATGCTGTTCGATAGCACCAAGTACCAGCACCGCCACCGGGTCGCGTTCGGCGCAGGTGGCCAGCCCCGGCCCGCTTAAATCATGCCAGTGAGCTTGCATGCCTTCTCCTTTTTCCTGGATTTGTCGAGTACGTATCTATCGACTCGGAAACGCCGCCATCACTGCATCGGCAGTTCACTTTTAACCATTGAATACCCTGTTCCTTCATAAAACTAACATCAATGGCTCATTCAACTGTCATTTCCAGAACCTACCGTTCCAGGTGACCAGCTTTTGCGTTCACAGCAATTTGCGTTCACAACAAGTTCACAAGCGAGGCCACCATGAGTAAGCAGATCGAAGATCATCGCCTATTTAACCATAGCGGCAATCAGCCCTTTGCCGAGGTGCTTGCCAAGCATGTATCACGCCGTGATGTGATGCGCGGAGGGCTGGGATTAGCTGCAGCCTCCATGCTGGGCATGGGGGTGACCTCTAAAGCCTTGGCCTCGGTATCCGACAGGAAACCGCTGGCGCTCGCCTTCGAAGCGATTAGCGGCGCCCACAAGGACGCCGTGGTCGTGCCGGAAGGTTACACCGCTCAGGTTCTCGTGCCCTGGGGTACCCCGCTGAAGGCCGGCGACCAATGGCATCCTGCCCAGGCGATGACCGCCGAGCAACAGGCCGCCAGTGTCGGCATGCACCATGACGGCATGGCCGGCTTTGCACTCGACAACCAGAGTGCGTCGCATCGCTTTGTGCTGGCGTTGAATAATGAATACATCGATCAAGACGCTCTTTGGTCAACCGAGGGCGGCCCGACCAATGCCGAGGAAGGCAAACGCCCGGCCGAGGAGTCACGCACTGAAATCAATGCTCACGGGGTGACGCTGGTGGAAGTGCAGAAGGATGGCGAGGGCCGCTGGACGCATGTGCCTGGCTCGAGCTACAACCGCCGCCTTACCAGTGCCACGGTGATGGATCTGGGTGGCCCCGTAGCGGGCAGCGACTACGTCAAGACCCGCTTCTCGCCGAACGGTGCCCAGACACGCGGCACCAACAACAATTGCGGTAACGGTGTCACTCCCTGGGGCACCTACATTGCCTGTGAAGAGAACTGGCCGAATATTTTCGTCAACACTGGCGAACGTTTCATCGACGATGCCCGTATCGGCATACCGACCGAGCGCAGCCGCTACGGTTGGGAAACCTCCGCTGGTGATGTCAGTGAAGACGATGACGAATTCGCGCGTTTCGATGTCACGCCGCGCGGTGAAGGTGCCACCGATGACTACCGCAACGAAGCGCGTACCTTTGGTTATCAGGTCGAAGTCGATCCTTACACGAATCAGCACGCGGTCAAGCGTACGGCGCTTGGCCGCTTCCGCCACGAAGGATGCTGGATAGGCAAGCTGGAAGCAGGGGAGCCGGTTGTTTTCTATTCCGGCCACGATGCGCGCAACGAGTATGTCTATAAATTCGTCTCCGAGGCGTCCTGGGATCCGGCGGATGGCAATCGCCCCGGTGAGCAGTATGACCGCCTGGCCATTGGTGCCAAATACATGGACAAGGGCACCCTCTACACCGCGCGCTTCAACGCTGATGGCAGTGGCGAATGGCTGCCTCTGACGCCCACCGCCACCAGCCGCGACGGACGTCGACTGGCCGACGCGCTGGGACTGGCTGAGGATGACCTGGCGGGTGTTATCGTGCATACCTGCGATGCGGCTGACTTGATGGGGGCCACGCCGATGGATCGCCCTGAGTGGGCCACCGTTGATCCGGCTTCCGGTGAGGTTTACTTGACGCTGACCAACAACAGCCAGCGCACCGAAAAAGCCAGCTCTCCCACCTATACCAACGATGGTGAAGACATTGCCCAGCCGGGTATCGGCTTCAAGACAGCGCCGACCAACGCGGCCAACCCGCGCCCCGACAATGGTGCGGGGCATATCATCCGCTGGCGTGATGATAAGCACAGCAATGCCTTCGGCTGGGAAGTGTTTGTTTTCGGCGCCGGTGTCAACGACGCAGATAACCTGTCTGGTCTGACGGAGCAGAACCAGTTCGCCAGCCCCGATGGCTTGTGGTTCGACGAGCGCGAAGGCGGTGAGGGTATCCTCTGGATTCAGACCGACAACGGCTATGAAAGCATTACCCAATACACCAACGATCAGTTGCTTGCCGTGGTGCCCAGCGCGCTGAAGGCGGGTAAGGGTGGCGGCGACCCTGTGGTGAAGCAGAACAATCAGCACCATATCAAGCGGTTTGCCGTCGGCCCGAACGGCTGCGAGGTCACCGGCATCTTCACCACGCCTGACAAGACGGCGCTGTTCATTAACATTCAGCATCCGGGCAATTGGCCCGCGGACGACGCTTCGTTGGCACAAGATGCCACCCGTGAAGCATCGGGCAGTGTCCGTCCACGTGCGGCCACCGTGGTCATTCAGAAAAAAGACGGTGGTCCAGTGGCCGTTTGATAGAAGCATGAGAGCGCTGTGGTCTGGCTAATTGAACAAGCAATGATCCGAACGACAGGCGTAGATATCGCCCGAGGCCAGGGCGTCTGCGCCGCTTTCCAGCCATTGCTCCATCCTGTGGGCGGGTTGCCAGTGTGGCCAGAGAAAACGGCGCTGCTCGCCACTCACGGCGTTATAGCGATAATCGCCCAACTGCTCCAGGCGCGAAATACAGGCATTGCCCACACTCAGGGCGCCCGCCACGACTTCAAACGACAGCGCCGGCACGGCATGGCTGAGCCCTTTCAGCACCTCCGCTTCAAAGCCTTCCACGTCGATCTTGATGAAGGCCGGTTGGCCGTGCTCACCAATCAGCGCATCTAGGGTGGTCACCGGCACCCTGAGTTGCTGCTCCCAACGAACCTGACGAAAATCGGGGTTGCATTGGCCGATCTGCTCACGCCATTCGCTTGCCAGTGTCGCCAGAGTCGGGTGGGTGGCACTGAGGGCAATGTCGGCATGACCCGCCTCAGCGCCGGCCGCCATCTCCAGCAAGGTGATCGACCGGCTTCCCAGCAAGCGGGCAAGCCAGCGAGCCAGTTCCGGCTGTGGTTCCAGGGCGACCACTCGGGCGCCCAGGCTGCGAAAAGCGGCGCTGCGATCACCCAGGTGGGCGCCCACGTCGAAGGCGATATCGCCCGGCGCAATGAACGGTCGATACAACCGCCGCAAGCTTGTCTGACGACCGGGGCGCCAGTAGATGAATAATGACCGCCCCAGCCCGACGGCACCTTTTAGCCGCTGGGTAAGCGATGTCTCGACCCTTTCAGTCATCCAGTGAATTCCTTGGCGTGGCCCTGAGCGGCAGAGTGTCCCGGCTCGAAAAGCGGCGAAATGATTGAACCGGCATCTCTTTTGTCTGGTGTGGCGGCGGTTCTAGGAGCCGCTCGGCTATCGGCATGCCGCGATCCAGGCAGGCGGAAAAATGCCCCAGGACATTGGCTTCGGCGTATTCGACAGGCACCCCGAGCAAGGGCCAGGAGAGCGACCGGCTGGACAGTTGCACGACCAGCGTGGCCAGACTCAGCCCCAGCCAGACGGGTAGCAGCCAGACTGCCGCATTGACTGTCAAAAGATAAAGCGCCACTGCCCATAGCATACCTGCCAGGCTGATCCAGCGTGTATGGCGCCAAGCTTCTCTCCAGGTGACGGCGCGATCGGTACGTTGCTGAGGGAGCCAGGTGATGCTTTGACCACTCAGCATCGCCAGCAGGAAAAAACTATGGAGCACCATCATGAGCGGAGCGATCAATACAGCGAAAGCGCTTTCCAGAAGAGCATTCACTGCCAGGCGCACACGGCCGCCAAAGGCCTGCGGACGTTGTATCAATGCCAACGACACACCGAGCAGTTTGGGCATCAATAATAAACTCAGCGTGATGCCCAGCAGAGTCCAGGCGTGAGGCGGAACATCTCGAACGCTTGCAGAGCCGGGCGTGGCAAAGACGATATCCACTTGATAGAACGCCACGATCAGCAGCCACAGGAGGGATGCCATATAACTGAAAGCCCCCAGCAGAAAATGCAGACGGTTCAATGGGTGCAGGCCTGAACCACCCAGCAGGCGCAAATGTTGCAGATTGCCTTGTAACCAACGCCGGTCACGATTGGCGTAGTCGAGCAGATTGCCGGGCAGTCCTTCGAAACTTTCGCCCCAGTGGGTATCGAGCAACACCTTCCAGCCGCCGCGCCTCAATAGGGCAGCTTCCACAAAATCATGGCTGAGCAGATAGCCGCCCCAGGGGGGCGGGCCGCTGAGGGTAGGCATGCCGCAGTGGGCCATGAAGGCATGGGTGCGAATGATGGCGTTATGGCCCCAGAAATTGGCGGCATCGCCTTGCCAGAAACTCTGCCCCACCGCCAACATCGGGCTATAAAGGGTGGCGGCGAACTGAACCATGCGGCCGAACATGCTGCGCTGGCCGATGGGAATCGGTACGCTTTGAATCAGGCCCACATCCGGCTGGCGCTGCATTGCGCCAATCATGCCTAACAGAGTGCGTCCGCCCATCAGGCTATCGGCATCCAACACCACAAAATAGCTGTAACGGCGCCCCCAGCGTTCACAAAAATCCATCAGGTTACCGGCTTTTTTCCCTTTATTTTCCTCTCTGCGGCGATAGTGCACCCTAAGCTTTCCGGCCAGGCGTTGCTGCAATCCGGCGACCAGGGCTTGCTCCCGGGCAGCAATTTTCGGATCTTGGGTGTCGCTCAACACAAACGCCTCGATATGCGCATCGACCGGCCCGTTGGCCTCTTCCAGCAACGACAGGCAACTCGCTTCAAGACCGGCAAGCGTCTGTTCCGGTGGCTCGTTGTAAATCGGCATGATCAGGGCGGTGCGGCTAGATAGCCGCGTGGAATCCGCCTCACCTCGGCATGACGTGGGCAAAAGCGTTATCGGGTCGCGCCTGGCCAGCATCAGCACAAACCCGATGAGGGAGCTCCAGAATGCCACCGTCAACCAGTTGAAGGTAAGTGTGAACAGCAACCAGGCGCCTACTTTCAGGGGTGTCAGCCCGACCTGTTGCATCAGCTGCCACATCATCAGGCTGCCGAGCGTGCTGCTGCCTAATGTGAGGATGGCGAAAACAAGGCGGCGTGTGCCTTGCCAGGCAATGGCGGTAGCTGCGCGCTCAGTCGGAGACATCGCTACCTCGCTTTATGCCGAGTGCGTCAAGCTCCTCCGGGTACCAGGTAAAGTGCCAGGTTTCACTCAATGGGCGCCCGTGCAGCGCCAGCCATAGGCGTATGTCGGCGGGCTCGTGAGAACTGTCGACACGAAAGCTGGCTCGCCAATCGCCGTTGGGCAGGCGGTGAACCTGAAGGTCGGAGATTTGGCTTTGCCCGGCCTCCAGCCTCGCTTGTACGGGTTGCCCGGCCGATAAACCGGAAAGCTGGTCACCCTGAAAATCGATGATGAAGCGGCGTTGGGTAACGGGGTTGGCTTCTTGGCTTCCGGGAATGCCTGCCGAGCCTTGACGCGTACGCACGACCTTGGCCAATGCATGTCGGGCAAGGTCCGCATCGAAGGTATGTGTCATGTACCGGTAATGGCGGCTATTGCCCGCCTGCATGGCTTCGGCAGGTACCCAGTAGGCAACGATATTGTCATGGGTTTCATCCGGGGTGGGCAGTTCGACCAATTCGACGTGACCTTCCCCCCATGACTCCAATGGCTCGATCCATTGGCTGGGGCGACGATGATAATGCGCTTCTTTATCCAGATAATGACTGAAACGCCGCTTGCGCTGTACCAGCCCGAAGCCCCCGGGCGAGGCATCCTGAAAGGCGGAAATGCGTGGCCTGCGTGGATTGTGCAATGGATGCCAGATCCATTCGCCGTGCCCGGTTTGAGTCAGAAACCCCTCGGAATCATGCACCCGAGGCCGAAAATCATCCGGCGGCGCGACACTGGTGTCACCATGGGTAAACATGCTGGTAAGCGGAGCGACACCCAGCTTGTCAATATCCCGGCGAGCGAACAGGCGGGCCTCGACGTCCACACGGCTCTGGTGGCCGGGTTGGATATCGAAACGATAGGCGCCGCTAAGCGAGGGGCCATCCAGCAGGGCCAATACCGTCATGTGGGTGTCCTCGGCCTGGGGTTTGACCAGCCAGAATTCACGAAACTCGGGAAACTCCTCGCCGCCGGGGGAGGCGGTATCGATTGCCAGGCCACGGCCGGAAAGTCCATAGGCTTGGTTGCGTCCCACCAGACGAAAGTAGCTGGCGCCCAGAAACACCATGAATTCGTCGGCGTAGTCAGCATTATTGAGGGGGAAATGCAGACGAAACCCGGCATGGCCGGCACCGCTCAAGTCTTCCTCGAGCAGCCCGGCAGCGTCATCATCGTAGCGATAGAAGTCGCTGGAGAACTCCAGCGGTGTGATTTGGCCTTCCTCGATGAGAAACAGCTTCACCGGTGTCTGAAACAGAAAGCCACTGTGAAACAACTGTACCGAGAACAGACTCTCGTCTTTCCATATCGCCTGTGCCGGGTCGAAGCGAATCTGGCGGTAACTATCATAATCCAGCTTCTGAAGCGCGGCAGGCAATTTGGCACTTGATGCCTGATAAGAGACTTCAGCCAAGCGTTGCGCACGTTCGGTGAGTTGGGAAAAATACGCCTTGGTTTCGGCATTCACCACACCTGACAACAGGATGTATAGCAGGGTCATGCTTGACGCATTTTTCAGCATCGGACTTTTCAGTAACGGGCTTGTCAGCAAAAGGCTTGGCAGCCGCAAGAAGGGCATGGACTCGCATCCTTGAAGATAATGAAAATAACCCGGCCGCAAGGCGTGAATAAGTGCAACAATAATTGTACGCTTGAACAGTAAAGTTCATTTTTGTCTAGCTTGCCAGAAAAAAGCCTACCTTGAGGATAGCCATGAACCAACGAACCTCATGAAAAGATTGCTGCTGAGCACGATGGCGCTCAATGCGATGCTATTAGCGCCGCTATGGTGGCGTTTCGGTGAGCTGTTTCCCCGGCTATTGGCTTGGGAAGCCTTGAGTGTGGCGGGGCTTTGCATGCTGCTGCCCCATCGTGGTGGCGGCCGTTGGTTACGTCTTGCATTGCTTGTCTGGGTAATGTTGACGGTATTGATTGGGCTGGGAGAGGCCGCCACTCAACAGGTATTCGGTCGCTCATTGAATCTGTATCTGGACGTTCCGCTGCTGCGTTCGGTGTATCACCTTCTGGAAGGCAACCTGGGTAGCTTCGCGGCAACCCTGGTGATGGTCATCGGCGCAGGTCTGATAGGCGCCGCAGCCTGGATGCTGTGGCGCGGGCTCTCTTTCACTCCTCCCTACTCGTTAAGCGCCAGGTCGGGGCAGTTGGCCCTGGTATTCGTCGCCTTGGGCGGTTTGATGAGCATATTGGAACTGGCGGGACAGCGACCGCTTGCCGTTGGGCGAACGCCCTTGCTTGACACCACCGGCTTTCAAATCGAACAAGTGATGACGACGCATCATGCTCGGCAGGTGTTTCGTCAACGCCTGGCAAAAACGCCGATCATGGCGCAACCTTTGCCCGGGCTTGAGCAACGTGATGTATTGCTGGTGTTTATCGAATCCTATGGGGTGACGGCGATACAGGACCCGCGCTATCGAGACGCGGTCTTGCCCACCTTGCACGAGATGCGTGAGCGGCTGGAAGCCGCTGGATTGCATCTGGTCTCTGGCGTGCTCGAAGCGCCGGTGCGCGGCGGCCAGTCCTGGCTCTCCCACGCCACTACGCTCAGTGGGCTATGGATCGACAATCAACTCTGGTACCGGCTGATGCTGGAAAGTGGCCAAAGCACCTTGGTGGACGATTTTCGCGCTACCGGCCAGCGGACCCTCAGTGTCATGCCGGCCATCACCATGGCTTGGCCGGAAGGCGAAGCCTACGGTTTCGATGAGATTCATGCCGCCTCCGACATCGACTACGCCGGGCCGCCGCTGAACTGGGTCACCATGCCCGATCAATTTACTTTGGATTACTTTCAACGCCATCTGCGTGAGCCTGGGCCGGTGTTTGCGCAAATTGCCCTGATCAGTAGCCATGCGCCTTGGACACCGATTCTCCCGGTACTGGACGACTGGGAAATGATCGGTGATGGCGCGGTCTTCGCCCCTTGGGAAAATGCTGGCGATCCACCGGAAGTGTTGTGGCAGGAGATCGAGCGTATCCGCGATCATTACGCCTGGTCGGTGGATTACTCGCTCAAGGCCGCGGCACGCTGGGCCGAACGCGCAGCGAACAAGGACAGCCTGATCATTCTGATCGGCGATCATCAGGCGGCTCCCTTGATAACCGGCGAAAACTCCACCAATGATGTGCCGGTACATATCATCAGCGGGGACACCGCACTGCTTGCCCCTTTTCTGGCACACGGCTTCGTACCGGGCTCGGTGCCGGAAGCCACAGACGATGCCCCTGGCATGCATCGCCTGCGACACTGGTTACAGCAAGCGTTCGGCAAACAGGCACAACCAGCCATCTCCGCAGGAGCAGCCCAATGATTCAGCCTGTGATTCTCAGCGGCGGCAGTGGCACGCGGCTATGGCCGTTATCACGCCGTGACTACCCCAAACAATTTCTGCGCTTGACCGGTGAATCCAGCTTGTTGCAGTTAACTCTGGTGCGCCTGGACGGCCTGAATACGCTGCCTACTATTGTCATCGGTAATCAGGCGCATCGTTTCCTGCTGGCCGAACAGTTACGCGAAACCGGGCATGCCGCACGGATCATGCTCGAACCGGAAGGGCGCAATACCGCTCCGGCAATTGGCTGTGCCGCTTGGTTTGCGTTGCAGGGCGGTGATGACCCCTTGTTGCTGGTGTTGCCCGCCGACCATCAGATTCGCGATACGGCGGCATTTCATGCCAGCCTGAAAGCCGCGCAGCCGCTGGCCGAAGCTGGTTATCTGGTGACGTTTGGCGTGGTGCCTGAGCGAGCCGAAACCGGCTACGGCTATCTCAAGTGTGGTGCGGTAGTGGGAGAGGGGTTCGAGCTTGAACGCTTTGTGGAAAAACCCGACCTCAGCCGCGCCGAGACCTATCTGAAAGAAGGGGGCTATTTGTGGAATGGCGGTATCTACATGGTTCGTGCCTCGATCTATCTCAATGCCTTACAGCGTCTTCAACCGGGCATGCATCGGGCCTGTGAACAGGCCGTGGCATTGGCCGAGGAAGACCTGGATTTTTTGCGTTTAGATAGCCAGACGTTTTGTCAAAACCCTTCTGATTCCATCGACTATGCCGTCATGGAACCGCTGGCTTCGATTGAAGGTACAGAAGGCGTAAAAGGTGCCGCGGTGGTGCCGCTTGATGCTGGTTGGAGTGATATCGGAAGTTTTACGGCGTTGTGGGAAGTCAGCGACAAGAATGACCTAGGCAATGCTACCGAAGGGAACGTCTGGACGGTCGATAGCCGCAATCTTCTGGTGCGGGCCGAACATCGCTTGGTGGCCACTCTGGGGCTGGATGATCTGGTTATCATCGAAACATCGGATTGTGTTCTGGTGGCCAGGCGTGATCAAGGTCAACAAATCAAGACATTAATGACCGGGCTGGAACAAGCCGGGCGAGAAGAAGCCAGTCGTTCGGCACAGGTGCATCGCCCTTGGGGCAGTTTCACCGCAGTGGACCGTGGGCAGCGCTATCAGGTCAAGCATATCAGCGTAGCACCTGGTGGGCGGCTATCGTTGCAGCGTCATCATCATCGTGCCGAGCATTGGGTGGTCGTCAGCGGTACCGCCAAGGTCACATTAGGTGAAACGACCTTTCTGGTCAGCGAAAATCAGTCCACCTATATTCCCATCGGCGAAGTACATCGACTGGAAAATCCGGGCAAGATTCCGCTGGAGCTGATCGAAGTACAGTCAGGCGCCTACCTGGGAGAAGACGATATTCAGCGCCTGGATGATGCCTACACCCGCCTGAACGATAAATAAAGGAATCGTCAGGTGCCTGTTACCAGAGCCAGCTATCCGGGCGGGCGGGCGGTTGCTGTTTGCGGATGGCCAGCCAGCCGAGTATGCAACGTACCGCTAGCCAGATGGCGAGTAACGGCCAAAGCAGCACGCCTATATAGATGATACTCAGCACGAAGGCGATGCTGGAGTACAGCATGCCGATCCAGAAGGTGCGGATCTGGTAGCGATAGTGCGTCTGCAACCAGGGGGCGGCATCCTTGCGATAGACGTAGGCAATGATCACGCCGATGAACAGAGTGAGGTTGGCGGTGAAAATGCCGGCCAGGTAAAGCCCATAGATAATCTGTGGTGTGCGGGTTTCATCGCGGGAAATGTACGTTTGAGACATGGTTCTCTCGTTGGTGATACCGGCTCAGTAGAGCCGGAAAGAACGGTAATCAGGATGGCCTTGCTGTTCTTCGGCCACTTTACGGTAGCGTTTGTATTCCCACTGATACTGAGCGGCATCCAAGGCAATGGCGGCTTCCACGCTGGCGTTGACGCCGGTGGCGGATTCCAGCTCATCTTCGGCGTAGACACCTGAATCGGCATCGATGAAGTGAATCTCGAAGCCCTGCCCCGGCACACGCTTGGCCACCCCCACGACGACACGCGCCTGGGTGCGCGCCACCAGTTTGGGTAGCAGGGTGGCGGTATAGGCATCGCGGCCGAAAAAGGGAGCGAACACGCCACTGCCCCAGTCGGGCTCCTGGTCGGGTAGAATGCCGATCGCTTCGCAGCGTTTGAGCGCCTTGAGCAAGGCGGCTACGCCACGCGGGTTGGTGGGTACCAACTTTGCCCCCATGCGCTCCCGGCCATGACGAATGACCGGATCAAGCTGATGAATCTTGGGCGGTTCGTACATGGCGGTAAACGGGAAGTGACTGGAAAGCCAGAAATTGAGCACCTCCCAATTGCCGAAATGCGGCGCCAGCACAATCACCCCGCGCCCCTCGGCACGCGCTCGATCGAGCTTGTCGCTTCCGTGAACCGCGATAATACTGGCTTCCACCCGTGCGGGGTCGGCCATCCAGGCATGGCCCAGCTCAAGCATGGTCGCGGCGGAATGTACCAGGCTTTGGCATGCCAATCGGCGACAGGCGCTTTTATCCAGTTGGGGATAGACCACCCTCAGGTTGCGCTGGGTGATATTGCGTTCACGTTTGCTGAAACGATAAGCCAGGGGACCGAGAATCTTGGCCAGGCGCCAGATGCGTCGAAGCGGCCAGCCGGATAACCGGTGCCATAGCCAGGCAATGGCCCCCGCCCGCGTAAAAAGCGGCACGGCAGCAGTCGTTTCAGGCGTCGGGTCATGGTCTGCCATAGGCGCTACAGCCACCAGGTGGTCACATTAGCGGGTGCTTGCTGTCGTTGCAGCCCCTTGATTCCCTTGACACAACGTATCACCAGCCATACCACGGCAATCAACCAGGTGACGAAGCCAATCAGTATCAAGGTCAATAAGGCAGAAACCGAGAAATAGAGCAACGACAGCCAGAACGTTCGAATCTGGTAACGGTAGTGGTCATCGAGCCAGCTGGGCCCGCCGCCGCGGTAAACATAGGCAATCACCACACCGAGAAGTGATGTCAGCCCGCCGGTGGCAATGCCGGCAAGCTGCAGGGCGTAGCCCACGATCGCAATGGTGGTGTCGGGGGAACGCCGCTGCTCGGCAATAGCATGATCATTGGTATTGCCGAGGTTGTCCGGCGTTGCATCGTCATTCATACACAATCCTGGTCACAGACGAGTTGAGCCGCTGCAATCGAGCCCGGTGGCAAAGAATGGCTGATAAAATGACTGAGAGTAGCGGCTGAAACAGTTGTTGAAAAAGAGTTGTTGAAAAAGTGCTGCTGAAAAAATTGTTGAAAGAGCGGCCATGATAACGCGAGTGGCCTGGCTTGGCATCAACGTGCAGGGCGGCAGATTTCCAGGAGATTGCCGTCCGGGTCGCGCAGATAGATCGATTCGATCGGGCCTGTCGCGCCTTGGCGGGCTACCGGACCGAGCTCAATCTCGATATTCAATGCTTCCAGGTGTTGTTGAAACTCTTCCAGAGGCAGCTGGCAGCGCAGGCATAGATCAAGACTGCCGGGGGTCGGGGTGGCGGATATCGGAGCAATGTCGGTATCCGTCTGGTGCAAGCGCAGGGCGGTATCGCCGAGCAAGAGGTCGACCCGCTGGGTATCGCGATAGCGCACTTCCAGTCCCAATACGCGGGAATAGAAGTCCACCGCGCGTCCCATGTCGGTAACAGTAACGACAAGATGATCCAGACCTGAGAGCATTCCTACTTCCTTAACAGATAATCGTGAGCCAAAGAGAATACGACGATGTTGTCCTGTCCGCTATGTGCCAATGACAATCCGGTGGCTTATCACCATGATAAACGCCGCGATTACCACCAGTGTGCCACGTGTGAGTTGGTATTTGTTCCCCCTTCCCAGCGCCTTGACCCCGCTCAGGAAAAAGCCGTCTACGATCAGCACGAAAATTCTCCGGATGATCCGGGCTATCGACGCTTTCTAGGCCGCTTGTTCGATCCGTTGCAAAAGCGCCTGGCACCGGGCGCTTGTGGGCTGGATTTTGGCGCAGGCCCGGGGCCAACGCTCTCGGTGATGTTCGAGGAAGTCGGCCATCCGATGACGCTTTATGACCCCTTCTACGCGCCGAATACAAGCGTGTTCGAGCGTGACTACGATTTCATCACCGCCACCGAAGTCGTCGAACACCTGTTCGCTCCAGGCGACGAGCTTGCACGGCTGCTAGCCTTGATCAAGCCAGGTGGCTTTTTGGCAATAATGACCAAGCGCGTCCAGGGACCGGAGGCCTTTGCCCGTTGGCATTACATTCTCGACCCCACGCATGTGTGTTTTTTCAGTGAAGAGACCTTTCGCTGGTGGGCGCAACAGCACGGCTTGGTAGCGGTCTTTCCGCATGCGGATGTGGTGATCATGCAAAAGCTTTCAGCATGCAAAACCGTTAATTATGCCAACACTGGATAACCGCCGGAAAAATCATTGACTTTATAGGCGTTGAAGCAATAATTGCGCGCCGCAACACAGCTCGCGACACACCATGTCCGGTGATGAGTGGGTACATTCCGTTTCAAGATGGTGAGGTTATTCATGTCGCGGCAACTACTGGCCATGGCCCTGGCGCCCCTGTTGGGGCTGTTCATTCTGGGTATCGGCAATGGCTTTCTGGCCACCCTGATCACGTTGCGGATGGACGCGGCGGGAGAGTCAGCGACGATGATCGGTGTGGTCTCCTCGGCCTATTTTATCGGTCTTGCGCTGGGGGCCATGGTCAACGACCGTCTGCTGCTGCGTATCGGTCACATTCGTGCCTATGGCAGCTTCGCCTCGCTGGTGGCGGTCACCGTCTTGCTTCAAGGCCTGTTTTTCGAGCCCTGGGCCTGGTTCGTGTTGCGCCTGATCGGTGGCTGGGCCACGGTGGGTGTCTATCTGGTCATCGAAAGCTGGCTTCTGACCGCGGGAGAGCAGAAGGTGCGCGGTCGCCTGCTGGCGCTGTATATGATCTCGCTTTACGCCGCCGGTGTGCTCGGCCAGCTGCTGCTGGGCGTGACCGATGCCATGGGTGTCACGGCACCGTTCATGGTGATCGGCTTGCTGGCCTCGCTTTCGGTATTGCCGATGGCGATGATTCCGCGTGTATCGCCGTTGATCGAACATGCCGAGCCGCTGCCTCCGCATCGCCTGATTACGCTCACCCCCACCGGTGTGGTGGGCAGTTTCGGCTCGGGCATGCTGGTGGCGGCAGCCTATTCATTGCTGCCGCTTTACTTGCAGCGTATCGGCCTGGGAGTGAGCCAGGTGGGGCAAATGATGGCGGTGGTGATTCTCGGCGCCATGCTATTGCAATACCCCATCGGGCGTTGGTCGGATCGTCATGATCGCCAGATGGTACTGATTGGTATCAGTATCTTTTGCGTGCTGATTTCCGTCGCCATGCTGGTTCTGCCAATGAATACGCCCTTGTTGATAGGCTTGCTGTTCTTGCTGGGCGGCGGGGTATTTGCGCTTTATCCGGTGGCGGTCAGCCACGCCGCCGACCGGGCGCCGGCGGGGGCGCTGGTGCGCATGAGCCAAGGCTTGCTGTTGATCAACGCCCTGGGTTCCACGATAAGCCCCTTGATGATTTCTCCCTTGATGACTGCCTTGGGCGATGCTGGCTTGTTCTGGGCCTTGGGGGGCTTGAGCGCTATCTTTCTTGCCTTCTTCAGTTGGCGGCGCAGTGTACGTCCGGCCCCGATACCCGTGGCGCCCTTTACCGCGACCACACCGATGTCCGCCGCCGGGGCGGAACTGGTGGTGACCGAGGAACTGATCAAGGGCGCCACGGAGCACGAGCATATGGAAGATCTTTCCCATGCGGTGGCGGACGTGGAAGTGGCCGAACCCTTGGCCGGCCCTCCGACACGCGATGAGGAACACGTTCAGTACTTTGACGTGAACGAAACTGACGAGAATGAAACTGACGCCAACACGAACACGGGTTCTGAAACGGGTCCTGAGGTGCAACCAAGACGTTAGGCTAATGGTGTGTGAAAAGTAGTGAATCTACTATCCCGGGTAGAAGAATCACTAATTTCACCATCCGAGGTCTTTTCATGAATTATTATGCCGCGCCAGTGCGTGACCTGCGCTTTGTGCTCGAAGAGCTGCTCGAGCATCGCTCACTGGCGTTGCCGGGCTTCGAAGAAACCAGCCCTGATTTGGTCGAGGCGGTACTTGAGGAAGCTGCCAAGCTTGCCGGGGATGTCTGGGGACCGCTCAATGCCAGCGGTGACCATCAGGGCTGTCAGCGTCAGGAAAACGGCGATGTCATGACGCCGAAGGGTTTCAAGGACGCTTATCAAGCGTACGCGGAAGGCGGCTGGAACGGCATCGGGGTCTCCGAGGAACTGGGCGGGCAGGGCCTGCCAGAAGTCGTGGCAAGTTCGGTTCAAGAAATGCTTCACGGCGCCAACATGGCCCTCGGCCTGTGCCCGATGCTCACCGCGGGTGCCATCGAGGCGCTTTCCCATCATGGTAGCGACGAACTCAAGTCCGTTTACCTATCCAAGTTGGTGGAAGGTGCCTGGACCGGCACCATGAATCTCACCGAATCCCAGGCGGGGTCGGATCTTTCCCAGGTGCGTACCCGCGCCATCCCTTGTGAAGAGGCCGAAGGCGATCACTATCGCGTTTTCGGTCAGAAAATCTACATTACCTGGGGTGAGCACGACTGCGCCGAAAACATCATCCATCTGGTACTGGCACGCAAGCCCGATGCGCCGCAGGGCAACAAGGGCATTTCGCTGTTTCTGGTTCCCAAGTTTCTGGTCAACGCGGATGGCTCCCTGGGCGAGCGCAACGACGTGGTGTGCGCCTCCATCGAGCATAAATTGGGCATTCACGGCTCGCCCACCTGCACGCTGAGTTTCGGCGAGAAAGACGGCGCCATTGGCTATCTGGTAGGGCAGGAAGGTCGCGGGCTCAACCATATGTTCACCATGATGAACGAAGCGCGTCATAAGGTAGGCATTCAAGGTATCGGTGTGGCCGAACGCGCCTGCCAGCATGCCTTCGCCTACGCCCAGGATCGCGTGCAAGGCAAGACGCCCAAATCCCGAGGTGGCAAGGACTGCACCATCAGCGATCACCTGGATGTACGCCGCATGTTGCTTTCCATGCGCTCGCGCACCGACGCCCTGCGTGCCCTGGCACTGTACTGCGCCGCCGAGCTGGATACCGCGCGTCGCAGCGCCGATGAAGGCGAGCGCCAGACCGCTCAGGCGCGAGCCGATGTACTGATCCCGGTGGTCAAGAGCTTCTCCACCGATCAAGCTGTGGAAATCGCCTCTCTGGGCATTCAGGTGCATGGCGGTATGGGTTACGTGGAAGAAACCGGAGCCGCTCAGCTGCTGCGCGATGCGCGTATCGCGCCCATTTACGAAGGCACCAACGGTATTCAGGCACTCGATCTGGCCGGGCGCAAGCTGCAACGTGACGATGGCGCGGCGCTTTCGGGACTGCTGGATGACGTGGAAACCACGGCCCGGGAGCTGGACGAAAATGCAGCACTTTCCGGCCTGGGTCAGAGCTTGGCGGCGGGCGCCGATGACCTGCGCGCCGCCATGGCCATCGTGCTGGGTCAAGGCAAAGACCCGGATAACGGCCCCGATGCCGTCCAGGCGTATGCAACGCCGTTTCTCAACCTGGCCGGCCATGTGCTGTGTGCCTGGCAGATGGGTCAGTCCGCACTCAAGGCCCAGGCCGCGTTGGACAACGGCAGCAATGATCCTTTCTATCGCAGCAAGACGCTCAGCGCCGACTACGCTATCAAACAGTGGTTGCCGGTGGGCCGTGCTCAGCGGGCGGTGATCGAGGCGGGCATGCAGAGCCTGAGCGCCTTCGATGTAAGTGTCTGACGGATTTCATGTCGCCGGTGGCTTTTTCGGTCATCGGCGGATCACTATCTTCCGACTTATCCGCACCGTCAGACATAACACTTCACACCTGGAGCTTAGCCCTCATGTCCCAGAACATCTTCGAGCAAGGCCTGCCCAAGACGACGGCCAATTTCGTGGCGCTTTCACCGCTGACCTTTATCGAGCGCACGGCGTCTATTTATCCGGATTACCCGGCGGTGGTACACGGCAGTATTCGCCGCGACTGGGCCACCACCTGGGAGCGCTGCCGCCGTCTGGCGTCGGCACTGGAAAAGCGCGGCATCCAGCCGGGCCAGACCGTGGCGGTGATGCTGCCCAATATCCCTGCCATGTTTGAAGCGCATTTCGGGGTGCCGCTGGCCGGTTGCGTGCTTAATACCTTGAATATCCGCCTGGATGCCGATGCGATCAGCTACATGCTGGCGCATGGCGAGGCCAAGGCGGTTCTGGTCGACCCGGAATTCGCCGATACCATCAAGGAAGCGGTGTCAAAGCTTACGCACAAACCGCTACTGATCGATGTCGCGGATGTGGAATTTCTGGGTGAAATCCAGGGCATCGGTGAAATCGAATACGAAGCGCTGCTTGAGGAGGGCGACCCGGACTACGCCTATCAGTTGCCGAAAGACGAGTGGAGCGCCATCTCGCTCAACTATACCTCCGGCACCACCGGCAAGCCTAAAGGCGTGGTGTATCACCACCGCGGCGCTTATCTCAACGCGGTGAGCAATATCATGGAATGGGCCATGCCTCACCATCCGAACTACCTCTGGACGTTGCCGATGTTCCACTGCAACGGCTGGTGTTTCCCCTGGACGATTGCCGCCAATGCCGGGACCAGCATTTGCTTGCGCAAGGTCGATCCGAAAAAGATCATGCAACTGATCGCGTCGGAAAACGTCACCCATTTCAGCGGCGCCCCGATCATTCTCAACGGCATGGTCAATCTGCCGGCGGAAGACAAACATGAATTCGACCATCCGGTAAAAGTCACCACGGCCGGTGCCGCACCGCCCGCCTCGGTGATTGCCGGGGTGGAAAAGCTCGGCATCGAAGTCACCCATGTCTACGGCTTGACCGAAGTGTACGGGCCGGTGACCGTCTGTGCCTGGCGCGAGGCCTGGAATGAATTGCCGCTGGAAGAGCGTGCCAGGATCAAGGCCCGCCAGGGCGTGCGCTACCACATGCTCGAAGCGTTGTGCGTCGCCGACCCCAATACGCTGGAGCCGGTGCCCAAGGACGGCGAGACCATCGGCGAAATCCTGATGCGCGGCAACAACGTGATGAAGGGTTACCTGAAAAATCCCGCCGCCACCGAGCAGGCACTGGAAGGCGGCTGGTATCACACCGGCGACTTGGCCGTCTGGCACGCCGACGGCTACATCGAGATCAAGGACCGCTCCAAGGACATCATCATTTCCGGTGGGGAGAATATCTCCACCATCGAAGTGGAAAACGCCATCTATGATCACCCGGCGGTGGAAGAAGCCGCTGTGGTGGCCAAGCCGGATGAAAAATGGGGCGAGACGCCTTGTGCCTTCGTCAAGCTCAAGGTGGGATATGGCGAGGTCACCGAGGACGATATCATCGAGCATTGCCGCGAGCGTCTGGCGCGCTTCAAGGTGCCGAAAAACGTCATTTTCACCGACTTGCCCAAGACCTCCACCGGCAAGATTCAGAAATTCGTGTTGCGTGAAGAAGCGCGCAGTCAGTAATCCAGGGAGAGCAAGATGAGTGATAAAGCGATTGGCGTCGTCGGCGCCGGCACCATGGGCCAAGGGATTGCCCAAGTCTTGATCTCAAGTGGCTTCGATGCCCAGCTTTACGATGTGGCCGATGAACAGCTGGGCCGAGCCCACAGCAACATTGAAAAAGGCTTGAGCAAGCTGGTGGCCAAGGACAAACTCAGCGAGGCCGACAAGAATGCCGCCCTGGCGCGTCTTTCCACCTCCACCGCGCTGGATGCATTGAGCGACTGCGAGGTGATTATCGAAGCCGCGCCCGAACAGCCCGCCTTGAAGGAAAAACTGTTCCGCGACTTGAGCCACCTGAGCAGCGACGCGATTCTCGCCTCCAACACCTCATCGCTTTCGCTGACGCGGCTGGCGGCGGTGTGCGAACGCCCTGAACGCGTGGTGGGCATGCACTTCTTCAACCCGGTACCGGTACTCAAGCTGGTGGAAGTGATTCGCGCCGAACAGACCAGTGACGCCACGGTGGAGCGTATCGAACGCCTGGCCGAGGCATTGGGCAAGACCGCGGTACCGGTGGGCGATTCTCCCGGCTTTGCGGTCAACCGCCTGCTGGTGCCGATGATCAACGAAGCCGCTTTCCTGGTGCAAGAGGGTGCCGCGACGCCGGAGGCGGTGGATGCCGCCATGAAGCTGGGCGCCGCTCACCCCATGGGGCCCTTGGCGTTAGCGGATTTGATTGGTCTGGATGTCTGCCTGGCGATCATGAATGTATTGCAGGATGGTTTCGGCGATCCTAAATATCGGCCTTGCCCACTGCTCAAGCGCATGGTGGACGCGGGCTATCTGGGACGTAAAACCGGCCGGGGCTTCCACCGTTACGACTAAGCCCTGAAGGGAGACGACCAAAGAAGTGATTGCCTACCAACCAAGCGTTCGCTAGGGTTGGTGGGTGAACCTTTTTTAGTAGCCATTCTTAATAACAGTGTTTTTAATAACAACGCAAGGAGCCCCTGTATGAGCGAAGCTGTGATCGAAAAAGTCGATAACGATGGTGTCGTCCGCCTGACCATCACTCGCCCCAAGGCCCTGAATGCGCTCAACAGCGACGTATTGAGCGCCCTGGAAGCGCATCTGGTCGAGCTGGAAGCGCACCCTGATCTGCGCGCCGTGCTGATTACCGGTGCCGGTGAGAAATCTTTTGTTGCCGGTGCCGATATCACCGAAATGCGCGACAAGACCCCAGAGCAAGCACGAGCGTTCGCCTCTCAAGCCCTGCGTACCATCAAGCGTCTGGAAGAGCTACCGGTGCCGGTGGTCGCCTTGGTGAACGGGTTTTGCCTTGGCGGCGGCTGCGAACTGGCGTTGGCCTGCGACTGGGCGGTAGCCAGCGATAACGCGGTATTCGGCCAGCCGGAAGTCTTGCTGGGTGTGATTCCCGGTTTCGGCGGCACCCAGCGCTTACCGCGGCGTGTCGGCCCGGCCATGGCGATTGACCTGGTCACCACTGGCCGCAAGATCAATGCCGAGGAAGCCCTGCGTATCGGTCTGGTCAACCGGGTGATGCCTCAGGCGGAGCTTGATGCCTATGCCGATGAGTTGACCAAACAGCTTTCCGGCAACGGCCCCCAGGCGGTACGTAACGCCAAGCAAGCCGTTCACGATGGTATGGACCAGGATCTCAGCAGTGCCTTGGCACTTGAGACCAGCCTGTTCGCGCTGTGCTTTGCCGGTGAAGAGCAAAGCGAAGGCATGGGCGCCTTTGTTGAGAAGCGCAAGCCCAACTTCTGAGCTTGAGAAACAACTCGATCAACGGCAGTGGGAATAACCCCATTGCCGTTTTTTATTCAACAAAGCTAAAAACGGCCCTGACGGGCCGTTTTGCATGCTATCCATTAACTTTTTCCTGCAGCTTATCTTGGGTCTTATGCTCGAAGTCGCTGGCGGCGTGGCGCTCATGCAGCTGTTCATGGGGTTCGCCCCAGGTACGGTTGACCATGCGGCCACGTTGTACCGCCGGGCGCTGGGCAATTTCCTCGGTCCAGCGCAGCACGTTCTTGTAGGTATGGGCGTCGAGAAATTCAGCGGCTTCGTATACCTGGTTGGTCACTAGAGCGCCGTACCAGGGCCAAATCGCCATATCGGCGATCGTATAGTCCGCGCCCGCAATAAACCGCTGATCGGCTAATTGTCGATCCAGGACGTCGAGCTGACGCTTCACCTCCATGGTGTAGCGGTCGATCGGATACTGGTATTTCTCCGGCGCATAGGCGTAGAAATGACCGAAACCGCCGCCCAGCATCGGGGCGCTGCCCATTTGCCAGAACAGCCAGGAGAGGCATTCGGTGCGCTTGGCGATATCCTTGGGCAGGAAGGCGCCAAACTTTTCCGCCAGATAAAGCAGAATGGCGCCGGACTCGAATACCCGCTGGGGCGGGGTCATGCTCTGGTCCAGCAGAGCGGGAATCTTGGAGTTGGGGTTGACCTCCACGAAGCCACTGCTGAACTGGTCCCCTTCGGTAATCTGGATGAGATGAGCATCGTATTCGGCTCCTTCGAAACCCAGTGCCAGCAGTTCCTCCAGCAAAATGGTGACCTTGACCCCGTTGGGTGTGGCCAGGGAATAAAGTTGAAGCGGATGTTTGCCTAGGGGGAGCGATTTTTCATGGGTGACTCCGGCTTCGGGGCGGTTGATATTGGCAAATTTACCGCCGTTGCCCGGTTCCCATTTCCAGACGCGGAGTGGCGTGTAGGTCTCGTCGCTCATGGAGTTTCCTCCCCAAGGATAAATATGATTTAGTTTACTAGGCTGTAAGGGTTAAACGAAAAACTATGCCTTGCTTGCCTTTCCATTGGCCGAAGTGACACCAAAAGGAGTTGTGAAATGGTTAGCTTCCCCAAGGCTTCAAGCCATCCGTTAACCGATGTTTTTCACTGGCAGGATTGGCCGGAATTCTGCCGGACGGCCTTGCGGATTGTTGTGCTGATGATTCTTCTAGCATTGGGCACTCTGATTGTTTATGCAACGGGTGGCACACGCTACGCCTATTCTTATCTGATGCTCTTGCCGGTGCTGCTGGGGGCTTCGTGGTATGGGATGTACGGCGCGCTCCTGGTAGCCTTGGCGGCAGGGTGGTCGATGGCAATCATGCCGCTCGATGTGAGCGGCAACGTTTCGCAAAATACCGCCAGCTGGTTGGTACGCTTAACCATGTATCTTTTGATCGGAGGGTTTTCAGGTTTTCTTTTCAGCAGGTTGCGCCACACCTATGCTTCTCGAGAGACATTGATGCGTACCGACCCTGGGTCGGGTCTACCTAACCGAGTCGCGCTCCAGAAGCACCTCAGCCATGCATTGAAGACGGCATCCCTCAAGGCGCAGGTGGGTTTAGTGCTGGTGCGGCTGGTTGATATAACCGACGTTCTCGAAGCAATGGGTATGGATGCCTCTGACGAGCTGGTGGCCGAAATAGGTCGACGTTTCGATCAATTCGGCTCTCAGAGTGTGGGTATCTACCGTTTCAGCGGTGCGGAGCTTGCCGTGGTGGTGAGCGGCGTCGATCGCGCTTGCATCGAGCGAATGGCTCAACGCTTGATCGATCTTGGTGAAGAAAACATCATCGTGCGCGGGGTGCCGGTACGCGTGCAACTTGTTATGGGGAGCAGTCTTTCGCCACAGGATAGCCTTTCGGACCCCGGTGAGTTACTTCGCCAGGCACGCATCGCCTTGTTTTCGGCGACCGAAAAGCAGCGTTCGCATTGCCATTACGACTCGTCCTTAACGCAGCGCAGCATGGAAACCATTGCATTGATCTCACAGGTACGCACCGGCCTTGAGCTCAAGCAATTCGAGCTGCATTTTCAGCCCAAAGTACGCCTTGCCGATGGTCATGTGTGTGGCAATGAGGGGCTGATTCGCTGGCGCAATAAGAGCGGCGAATTTCTCGCACCGGCAATGTTCATGCCCAAGGTGGAAAATACTACGCTGATCTCACCGGTCACGCATTTTGTGATCGGTGAGGCGTGTCAATTCGCTCTTGAGAATGAGGGCGTGATCAGCATCAATTTCTCGGTGCGAAATTTGCTCGATGATGACTTGCTCGACGAACTGGAAGCGTTGGTCAAGCAGTTGGACCTGGCACCTTCACGCCTGGAAATTGAAATTACCGAAAGTGCGTTAATGCTCGATATGGTGGCCACCAAGCGTGCGTTGGAGCGACTGCGACGCTTTGGCTTTAGGGTTAGCATTGATGATTTCGGTACCGGATTTTCCTCTTTCGAATATCTGCAGTACCTTCCCATAACCGGTCTCAAGATCGATAAAGCTTTCATAGATGATCTGGCGGTAAGTGAACGCTCACGCAAGCTTGTCGCTTGTCTGATCAACGTCGGCCATGCGCTAGAGTTGGAGGTCACCGCAGAAGGTGTCGAGACGTTGGCGCAGCATCGTGCACTGCGAGAGTTGGGCTGTGACCAGGCCCAGGGCTTTCTTTACTCAAAGGCGTTGCCCGCGAAAAAATACAGGGACTGGTGTGACGCCTATGGCGGGCGTCGTGAGTCGCTTTTGGTTTGAACAAGGACGGTCTGAACAAGGATGGTCTCGATGGAAAAGTTCCAGCTCTATCTGGAAGAACAGGTGAGTCATATGGCTTCCAGTACCTCTGCATTATTGGTGCTGGTATTGGTGTGATCTGCCGATCGGGTTGCCGTTGACACCCGAAAAAATTGATCCAGTCTGTAGAGAGGATACTTCGGTTAAAAACCATATGATGTCAGGCATTTGATGGTGCTGTGCCGATAAATTAGAAACCACCTGGGTGAAAAAAATATCGTTATGGAAGATTTGTGTCATCTTCTCCGACTCATGAAAAGTGCAGACTATCTCCGTAGCAGCCAGCCGGTATGGAAGATAGCTTCCGGTGACGAGAGGTATTGCTTGCATGGCTTGATTCGCTTCGGAGAGGCCTGATGCAACACGAGATATTGCATGTTTCAGGGCATATCCCGCTTACCCTTATTTTTGGTGTCCTGCTTCTGACCGGCTGGTTTGCTCATGTCGCGGGGGAAAAAACGGGCATTCCTCGGGTTTCTCTACTGCTGGTCATTGGCGTGATTGCTGGGCCTGATATGCTTGATCTTGTTCCGGATCAAGTCTCCAGCTGGTTTGATCAAGTGACTCATCTTGCACTGGCAATGGTCGGCTTTCTGCTGGGTGAGCGTTTCATGGGCCGGGAACTGAAGCGTTCCGGGCGTAAGGTACTGATAATATCTATCGGTGAAGTGCTGTCAGCGGCCGTCGCTGTCTTTCTGGCAACTCAGCTCATTGGTCTTGATCCTGTCATGGGCTTATTGCTGGCAGCCATGGCTCCCGCCTCGGCGCCGGCCGCAACCCTCGATGTTATAAATGAAGAAGGTGCCAGCGGCCCGCTCAGTGGCATCGTGCTTGGCGTAGTTGCCATCGATGATGCTTGGGGCGTCATTCTCTTCAGCATTTTACTGGTCCTGGCCCAAGCCTTGAACAGTGACATGGCCCCCTTAGGTTGGATGCTTTCCGCTATTTGGGAGGTTTTCGGCGGTATTGCCCTGGGCGTAATCCTTGGTTTCCCCATGGCCTTGATGACCGGGCACATGCGCAAAGGTGAGCCGACTTTGCTGGAAGCATCAGGCTTCGTTCTGCTTTGCGGGGGCCTGGCCCTATGGCTGAACATTTCCTATCTGCTGGCCTGCATGGCACTGGGCGCCACCGTGGCGAATCGTGCCAAGCACTATAAGCGGCCATTCAGTGATATCAAGGGAGCCATTGAGCCTTTTATGGTGATGTTCTTTCTCTTGGCAGGTTTTAAGATGGATATCGGCATGCTGCCATCGCTGGGAATGATCGGGGCGGTATACATTGTATCTCGTACTATCGGACTTATCGGAGGCGGTGCCTTGGCGTCCTCGGTAGCCGGCGCCGACTCGGTTGTGCGTCGTAATGTGGGCTGGTGCCTTCTATCCCAGGCCGGTGTGGCACTGGGGCTGGCATTGTTGGTGGAAGAAAGGTTTCCGGAGGTAGGTAGCAAGATACTGCCTCTTGTGATTGGCTCCACAATCATTTTTGAGCTGTTGGGGCCGATATTTGTGCGTTGGCGATTGAAAAGGGCGGGGGAAATCCCCTCGTGACAGGTTGACAATTCAATTTACGACCGGATCTCTATGCGTGATTACCTTGGTTGGCACTGATGCCCAGGCCGGTGCGGCGATGGGCATGGCACTATTGGCAGCGGAACGTTTTCCCGAAGAAGGCCACTTGATCGTGGCGACGGTGGTGATCTCCACGATCGTATTTGAAAAGTCTGATCGAAATTGGCAATCAACCGACGCTCAAAGGCGCTTATTTTGGCCGCAACGCCATCTTGCTGGAAGGCGAAGGGCAGGTCATCAAAGTGGGGGATACTTGGGGGTAACCGGTGTCTTGCGACGCAAGCGCAGCAATTTGGTAGCGATGGCAGTGCCGAGCAAGGTGATCGCCATGCCGGCGATAAGCTGCAAACTGAGTGTCTCGTCCAGTAGCAAGTAGCCCCATAACAAAGCGCTGACCGGTACCAGGAAGGTAACGGTGGACGTGGCAGTGGCCCCGGCACTGGCAATGAGGCCGAAGTAGAGCAAGAACGCCAGGGTGGTGCTGAGTACCGCGAGCGCTACGGCGTTGCTCCAACCCAAAAGGCTGATCGGTTCGCTGGGCCACAGCAGAATGCCGGGAACAAGCAGGACCAGGGCGGACATGCTGGTGCTGCCCGCAGCCAGGACGCGAATGGGCAGGTGCGAAAGGTAGGTCTTGGAATAGTTGCCGGCAATGCCGTAGCAGAAGGTGGCGCCGAGCACCGCCAGGATGAACCAGCCATCACCGCCCAAGGCGAAATCCAGACGATTGGCCGAAAGCACATAGACACCGAAGAAGGCCATGGCCAAGCCCAGATATTGTTGGCGCTGAACCGGGGTAGTGAAGAACAACGCTCCCAGCAGGGCAGTGAAGATTGGTGTGGTGGCATTGATCAAGGAGGTAAACCCAGCTTCCAGGCGTGTGGTCGCCAGAGCCAACAGCGTAAACGGCAGCACATGGTTGATCACACCCAGCAACAATAAAGAGCCTTTGTGTTCCCACATCAGCTTGAAGTAGCGCAGGCTGAACAGTAAAGGGATTAACAGCAGGGCACCGATGCCCATGCGCACCATGATCAGCGGTACCGGGCCGAACTCGGGTACCGCGACCCGCATGAAAATGAACGACATGCCCCACAAGGAAGACAGCAGCAGCAGGCGCAAGGTATCAGCAGCTGACATGCCGCCTCCTTTGTTAATTGGCTAATGGATAAGGTTACGTTCGATAGACAGGCTAGGGAAGTAGGCTGGTGCTGATTTTTTGCCGGCTTGCATAGTGTGTTCACACAGAAACATACAAAAGGAATTACATCAGCTACCTTGATAAAGGCAGTGTCGGCACTTTACGGTGAGTGTCGGCAATTCATTTCTGCTGACAATATTGAGGAGAAACGCATGGATCGTCATGCCACTGCACATTGGGAAGGTAGCCTGAAAGCGGGTAAAGGCACGGTATCGACCGAAAGTGGTGTTCTGGATGCCAATCCCTATTCGTTCGGCACACGCTTTGAAGAGGAAAAGGGCACCAATCCGGAAGAGCTGATCGGTGCTGCGCATGCGGGGTGTTTCTCCATGGCACTTTCCATGATTCTGGGCGAAGACGGCTATGAGCCGACGTCCATCGATACCCAGGCGGCTGTCATGCTGTCAAAAACCGATGAAGGCTTCGAAATTTCCAAGATTCATCTGAAGGTCAAGGCCTCCATTAGTGGAATCAGCGAAGATGATTTCAAGAAGGCAGCGGAAGCGGCCAAGGTCAACTGCCCGGTATCCAAAGCGCTGAATGCGGAAATCACCATGGAAGCGCAGTTGGTGTAATCGACGGCTACGTTGGCTGACAAACCAAGGCAATGAATAAATATTTAGCTGAGTAGATGTTGTTGGGCATCAAGAAAACTTGAATAACCAGACACAAGCACAGCCATTTCAATGGCTGTGCTTTTTTGCGTGGTATCCTGCATGGCGCTGGTACTAAGAGCTGTATAGTTCTCATTCTTAAGGTTTAATCTATTCGCTCTATTAGTAGCGTTGACGTATCTGGGCGGACTCTTTATTGTTTGCTTCCGTATGTTGCGTAGCGCTTACATTTTAAATTCTGGAGTTGCCGTGGATCTCGCGACACTAATCGGTTTGGTAGGAGCGGCGGTGCTGGTCAGCGCTGCCGTTGTCTTGGGCACATCGCCTGAGGTTTTCATGAATCCTACCGGGTTGTTGCTTGTGGTGGGTGGCAGCTTGTTCGTGGTGTTGGCGAAGTTCAGCCTGACGCAGTTTCGTTTCGCTTTCAAGGCGGTGGCCCGGGCCTTTAAATTCCAATTGCCCAATACGCAGGAAAGTATTGAAGAGCTGGTCGAACTCTCCAAGATCTCACGTAAGCGTGGCCTGCTGGCGCTGGAAGACCAAGAGGTTAGTTCGCCTTTCTTGCAAAAAGGCTTGCAGATGCTGGCGGATGGCTTTAGCGCCGAAATGATCAAAGAAATGATGGGAAAGGAACGCTTGTTGACGCTGGAGCGTAACGAAGCTGGGGGCCAGGTATTTTCCGCCTTTGGAGAAGTGGCGCCTTCCATGGGGATGATCGGAACCTTGGTGGGCCTGGTACAGATGCTGGCCAACATGAATGAACCTTCCATGATCGGTCCGGCCATGGCCGTGGCCTTGTTGACCACGCTTTACGGGGCGATGATCGCTACCATGATCGCCAATCCGATTGCTGAAAAGCTGTGGTTACGAATGAATCAGGAAGCCAAGATGCAGCAGCTGTGGATCGATGCGGTGCTGGCGATAAAAGGCGACAAGAACCCACGTGTGCTGGAACAAATGCTGAACATCTACCTGCCGCCGGAACACAGTGGTAAGGAAGAAGAGGCTGGCGCTGAAGGTGCAGCCAAACCGGCCAGCGAACAGGCTTGATGGAATGAGCCAGAAAGACTCCAAGATACCGGCATGGATTGTCACCTACGCTGACTTGATGACGTTGTTGCTGTGCTTTTTCGTGCTGCTACTCTCATTCGCTGAGGTCGATGCGAATAAATTTCGGCGAATCGCCGGAGAGCTTTCCAAGGCATTCGGTGTGCAGCGGGATATTCCAGCGGAACAGATTCCTATGGGGACCAGCGCCGTATTCGATCAGTTTTCCCCGGCGACCCCGGACCGAACACTGCTCGATCAAATCCGCCAACGTTCCATGGAGGAGCGCCCTCAGCTGGAAAGCTTGCGCAACATCCTCGATGCACGATTGCAGCAGCAAGTCAGAGCCGTGGCTCAACAGGTGGAAGACCTTCTGAAAGACTCCATTGAAGAAGGCGTCACGCAGGTGGAGGTGGACCACAAGAGAGTGGTGATCCGTATCCAGGAGAAAGGTACCTTCGTTTCCGGTTCGGCCAATGTGACCAATGAATTCGAAACTCTGCTATTGGATATGTCGGAAGTCTTCGAAGGCTTACCGGGTACGATCGCCATTGACGGACACACCGATAACATTCCCATCCGTACGCGACGCTTTCAAAGCAACTGGGACCTTTCCGCCATGCGTGCGGCCTTGGTGGCCAACGTGTTGCTGCTTAATGACGACCTCTCGCCTGAGCGCTTGGTGGTGCAGGGGTTCGCCGATACGCAACCGCGAGCCTCAAACGCCACCCAGGAAGGACGTGCTCAGAACCGCCGGGTGGAAATCACTATTGACCTGAGCGAAGCCACTGAAGAGCGTGGCGTCAGATCCGTAGAGAAATTCAGTCCCCCCGAGGCTAGCCCTCCGCTTCCTGGCTCGGAAGAAACCCTTCGACAAGCCGTAGAGCCGTTGCCGATAAGCCCGACTGAGATGAGTGCCGAACCGCCCACGGCGAACGAGGCGTTGTTCGATGAGACCGTGGAAGAAGTCAGTGAGCGCTTCAATCCTCTCTTTCCTGATTGAAATGAGGCCGCGCTAGCGTCAGCGCCCGGACAAGCCCGATGCTGGGTCCGGCAGGCAGGTCACAAGCTCTAGAACGACTGCTTGGCGCACCAGTTGCGCCAGATTGGCAGCCTCCATGGTTTTCATTGCCCGCAGTCGATATACCTCGACCGTTTTGCCACTGACCCCGATATGCGCGGCAATTTCCCGGCTGGTCATGCCCTCGGCAACATGAATGATGATCTGTCGCTCCTTGGGGCGAAGCGACTGATAACGTGCCTGTAGTGCCGCAAGTTGTCGTTGCGCCAAACGCTCGCGCTGATGCAGGTTAAGGGCTTGCTGTACGGTATCGATAAGTTGTTGAGGATTGAAAGGCTTTTCGATGAAATCAAAGGCACCCCCCTTGAGCGCGGTTATCGCCATGGGTACATCGCCGTGGCCGGTCATGATGATGACCGGTAGGGTAAGCCCCTCGTCACGCAGTTGTTGATGCACCTGTAAGCCACTAAGGCCGGGCATGCGCACATCCAGCAAAACAGCATCGATAGTGGCTGTCCGGGTAGCCAGGAAGGTTTCCCCATCGGCATAGGCCTGGGTGGCAAGCCCGACGGATTCCAGCAGCCAAGCCAGCGATTCACGCAAGGCTTGATCATCATCCACGACGGCAATGCAGGGTAAAGGGGGCGGGGAAAGAGTGTCGTTCACAGGAATCTCCCGGATGCTAGGGCGCTATCGGATTCAGTGCGCAGTGTACCGGCAAAGGTGGCGCCACTGAACTCGCCTTGTTCCGCCAGCATGAGTTGACCCCCCATGGCTTCCATCAAGGAGCGGCTGATCGCCAGGCCCATGCCTAGCCCTTCGGGGCGGGTGGAGTGAAAGGCGGTGAAAATATGCGCGACTTGATGAGAGGCAACGCCCGGACCTTGATCGCTGACCTGAAAGCTTGCCTGGCGCGGGCCGCTGCGCCAGGCGCTGAGCTTGACTTCACTGGCGCCGGGATGGTGTCGGCTAGCTTCCAGCGCATTCAGCAGCAGGTTGACCAGGACTTGTTCAAGGGCTACCGGATCGGCTTGCACACGAGGCAGCGACGCTGGCAGCTCGTGCATCAAGCTGATCCCGGCTTGCTGGTACTGCCATTCGCACAGCCGGCAAGCTGCCTCTGCCACCGGGTTGAAATCCAACGGCCGTATCTGTGTACGTCCTTTGCTGACAAAGGTGCGGATGTGTCGCAGTCGTTGAGCCAGGCGATGAATCTGATCGTCGATACGCGTAAGCGGCAATTCCAGGTCAGCGGCAGGGCGCCGGGGGTCGGCGCGCAATTGCATCAAGGCGCCGCTGGCGTAGTTGGCCATGGCGCCCAGCGGCTGGTTGAGTTCATGGGCGATATTGGAGGCCAGTTCGCCCATGGTGGCCAGGCGGTTGGCGTGGGCAATTTGCGCTTGATGGTGGCGTGCCTGCGCTTCGGTGGCCTTGCGCAGGCTGATATCACGGTTGAGCAGGGAAAGGTGGCCGGGTTCTGCCCCTAGCCCGCGATGAGCAAGAACCACGCTCAAGACCGGCACCGGCTGTTTGCCATTACCCATTTCCAGCTCGCCGCTCCAGGAGCCGTAGCGCGCCACCGCAGGAAACACGATCTCGCGCAATACATGCAGCGAATCAGCGGTATAGACCTCGCTGAGGTGCATCCGCGGGTTTTCCCGGGGAAGCGAAAAGCGCCGTCTGGCGGCTTCGTTGGAGCTGAAAATAGCCTCGTCGCTGCCGGTGAACAGCACGTAATCGGTGGTCGATTCGACGACCTGGGCGAGGCGTTCACGGTTGGCCTCCGCATGGATGCGGCGTCCCACATCCCGAGAGACGCAAAGAATGTCGATCAACTCGCCGGTTTGCGGGTCGCGTCGAGTGCGGCTGGTGGTTTCGAACCAGACGTAATGCCCGGCCTTGGCGCGAAAGCGGTAGGTCTGCTGATAGAAACCGGCGTGGTAGTACACCCGCGGTGACTTGTTGAGCAGGTCATTGAGGTCGGTGGGGTGAAACAGGCCGTAAGCGGAAACGCCAATCAGCTCTTCGGGCTCATAGCCGAGCAGCTCGAGGGCGGCTTGCGAGGCATACAGAAAGGTGCCGTCGCGGGCATGGCGTGAAATCAGATCGGTGGTGCTTTCCGCCAGCCATCGATAATGGCGCTTGTCGTTTTCCAGTTCGGCATTGCGCGCTTCGAGGGCGGCGATGCGGGCGTGAAGCGCCTGAAGGTTATGTTCGGTCATTGCTTTGCACGGGTCTCATGGGATTAACGTGCCGGGTCGATAACGCTGCCAAGGGAGGCATTGCGCCGAAACCAGCCGGCAATGCTGGCGCGCGGCAAGCGGGTCGGCAGCACTTCGTGGGGAACGGTCTCGGATAGAAAGCAGGCGAAGGTGCCGGCTTGTGGCCGTACTCTGGCGACTTCGCGATGGGGAACGTCGGGGGCGTAGATGACCATTTCACCTCCACCATCTTCCGGCCAGCCCGCGTTTAGGTAACCCACGGTCGAGAGCATCCGGTTGGCGCGCCCGCGGAAACTGTCCAGGTGCGTCTGGTAGAAGGCGCCGGCGGGGTAATGGGCAAAATGCGCTTCGTATTCGAACAATCCCAGAAATAGTGTCTGGTTAAGCTCTTGCTGAAGCGTTGCCATGGCTTCGAGGTAACGTCGCTGGGCCTGGCTTTCCCGGTCCAGCCAGTGGATGGCATCGCCGCGTACGTCTCGGCGTATGTTGTGCTGCTTTCCTCGACCGATTCCCGCCGGCATGAGAACGCCATGCTCGGCCATGTTCAGGCATTCCTGATAGAGAGCCTGGCACAGGTCGGCATCGATGACGTTCGTGCCCAGGTACCAACCCCGTTCGATCAAGGCATCGACCAATGCCGGTAGCGCATCGGAGCGCAATACGGGGGCGGAGTTGCCGGTGGAAGAAAGCGTGGCGAAAGGCGGGGCCTGCATCATCGTAAGACTCCCCGGGAGGAATGGCGCCTGGTACGCGGGATAGGGCGTTCTGGATGATGACGCAAAGCCCCCGGGGGGCGCTGGTAGATATCGATCGGCATACCGAAACCCTCGGCGAGCAATTCGACCAGCATCATCGCCGAGAGCCCCCAGATCACATGCCCCTGAACGTGATAGCTGGGCACGTAATGGGCACGGCCATCCACCGTGATCACATCGGTATGGGTGCGATTGTCTTCCAGAAAATAGTGCAACGGCACCTCGAAGATGGTGTCGAGCTCGGTGGGGTCGGGGTGCAGAGGCAAATCCGGCGGAATGATCCCCACCCAGGGCGTCACGCAGATGCCATGCAGGGAGAGCACATCGGATAAGCTGCCCAGGCAGCGTACATGTTGCGGTGCCAAGGCGACCTCTTCCTCGGCTTCACGCAGGGCGGTACTATATAAATCGGGATCGTCGGGTTCACGTTTGCCGCCGGGGAAGGCGACTTGGCCGCTGTGGGTGCTCATGTGGCGTGCTCGCCGCGTGAACAGTAACGTCGGCTCGGCTCGTTCGACGATCGGCAACAACACGGCAGCCTCGGGAAGCGCCAGATGGGTAAACCGTTGAGGGCGAAGCAGTTGCAGCCGTTCGTTGAGTTTCTCTAACATGACGTATCCATCGAATTTGATACCTTCATCCTTGGGCTGTGATCAGCGTCAAGGATAAAAGATTGTCTTGTCCATCAGCCGCAGCAGGAATGCGCTCAACAGAGGAAACACGATGAACTTTTGCAGCCACTGTGGCCATACGCTGTGCTTCGCCATTCCAGAGGGCGATGATCGACCGCGCTATCTGTGCGAATCATGCGGCACGATCCATTACCAGAACCCGCGTATCGTGGCCGGCACCCTGCCGGTCAGCGGCTCCCGAGTATTACTCTGTCGGCGCGCCATCAGTCCACGCAAAGGCTATTGGACACTACCGGCAGGTTATATGGAAAACGCCGAAACCACCCAGCAAGCCGCCGCTCGCGAAACGCGTGAAGAAGCATGCGCCGAAGTGACGTTGCGCGGCCTCTATACTTTGATCGATCTACCGCATATCAATCAGGTGTACATGATGTTTCGTGCCGACTTGCTGGGTGGCTTCGATGCCGGCGTGGAAAGCCTGGAAGTTGCGTTATTCGAGGAACACGAGGTTCCTTGGGACGAGCTCGCCTTTCCCACCATCGAGCGCACCTTGCAGCATTTCTTTGCCGACCGTCGCCATGGCGAGTTTCCGCTGCATATCAGCGCAGTCACTCTTGAGGACCGTGAGCGTTACTTTGGTTCAGCCTAGCCAGGTTCAGCCTAACAACGGCTTCAGCATCCTCCGTGGAATTGTAGGGTCAGGTGTCATCCAGGCGCCAGACATCAAACGCCGGCTCCTCGTAAGGGTGAGCCAGTTTGAGCGCGGCCACGGCGGTGTAAATCAGCGTATCTTCACAGACTAATTCCACCTTGAGTTCTTTCACGTATTCGAGCTCCCCGATTTCACCGATATGGGGCTCGGCACCCGGCAAGGGACGAAACTGGCCGGTTCCCGGCGTCTGGAAGCAGCAGGCCTCATAATTGCCGATTCGTCCGGCGCCGGTTTCGAATACGGCTTCCTTGACGGTTTCGGCGTCTTCTTCAGGTACGAAAAATACGACTTTGTACATGATTCATTCCTCCATGGGGATGCGATGCTTGAAGAGCCGGTTCGTGAAGGCAGGCTTACCAGAAAAGATAGCATGGCGTTGAAGGTGGCGTCGCGGGTGGCGGTTCAAGAGACGAAGCGCTGCTTCAGGCGTTGCCACCAAGGTAATGAATGGGCATTACCATGCGCCTGCAAGAAAGTGGCGATAGGCTTGACTTGGCCGGGACGGTCGAGCATCGGCGCATGGCCGCAGCCTGGGGCTTCCAGGGTGACGAGCGAAGGCTGTATTTCTTGCATCCGGGCGACACTTTTAGTGGTAAGTAGAGGCGAATGCGCGCCACGAATCAGCATCAAAGGGCACTGTATGCGTGTCCAATCGGCCCAGATATCCCGCGGGGTATCGTGGATGAATTGCTCACCAATACGCGGGTCGTAATGGTAACTCCAGGTGCCATCCGGCAAGCGTCGAGCGCTTTCCAGCGCCATCCTCCGCCACCCGGCTTCGGTATCGATACCGAAGTCACGGTACTGTTCCTTGAGCTCGGCAAGCAGTTCACTGAAATCATTGAAGCGCTTTACCACGCTGAAGTAGGTGGCCATGCGGGTCAACGCCTGAGCATCCAGCTCGGGGCCAACATCGTTGAGTACCAGGCACTGAATACGTGAGGCGGACGGTTCTTCGGAGGCCAGCAGCATTCCCAGCAAGCCTCCCATGGACGTACCGATCCAGGGAACACGCTCCAACTGGAAGTGGTCGAGCACAGCCAGAGCCACACGCATATAGTGAGAGTAGAGATAATCATGCGCTGGATGCAACGACCAGCTGGAGAGTCCGCGACCGGGGGTATCCGGGGCGAGAATGCGCCACTGAGGCCCAAGCTCCCGTGCCAAAGCGGCAAAATCACCCCCATGGCGGGCCAGACCGTGCCAGGCGATGAGCGTATTGGGGGCGTCAGGATGCCAGATGCGCACGGCTATCTCCAGTTCGCGTATCTTGATCATTTCCAGAGCATGCATGCGACATCCTCTGCGTGGTGTGTTGCGGTGCAGCATAGTAGAGATGAAAGTGCCCTACATGAAAAAATGTGCAAAACCAGCACCACTGTCTAGCTTCGACTCTAAAACATGCGACAATGTATGTATATGTATTCCGACTGACAAGTATGAGGAAAACGCTATGTTGCGATTCATTTCATCACCGGCGAGTGCCGCCACTAACGGCCGTTTCTTGCGGCGTGGCCTCTTGCCGGCACTTATCGCCATGACGTGGGTAACGCCTACGTTTGCCGCAGATTTATTGACGATTGCCCGCGATGCATTGAACAACAATTCTGAATTGGGCTCCGTTCGTGCCCAGAGCCAGAGTGTCGAAGCGGGGCTGGATGTTCAGCGAGGAGACCTGCTGCCTCAGGTGAATCTGGGGGGTAGCGCGGCGCATACCCGGCAGTTCGATAGCCAGTCAAGCACACGTCAGATTGATGGTGGTGCTGCACAGGCGACGGGATCCGATCGTTTCAATAGCGTCAGCTTGACGCTTGAAGCCTCCCAGGCGTTATTCGATGCGATCAATCGGCGTGAGGTGGAGCGCTCAGAGCGTGAAATCGATCAGCAGGTTTACGTCCTGGCCGCCACGGAACAGCAAGTATTGATCAATGTGTCCAGCGCCTACTTCGACATTCTAAGGGCGCATGACATCCTTGAAGCAAGGCGGGCTCAGGAGCGTGCTATCGGGCGCCAGTTGGAGCAAGCTCGAGAGCAGTTTGAAGTGGGTTTGATCGCCATCACCGAAGTGGAAGAGGCGCAAGCCAGGTTCGATCAATCACGCGCGATACGCATCGCCGCCGAAAGTGATCTTCAAGTCAACTTTGAAGTGCTTGAGCGCCTGACCGGAAAGCGTTATTCCAGCATCGAGGCGCTCGATGAGGCTTTCCCCGTCGATCTACCTACCCCTACCGGGCGTGACCCCTGGGTCGAGATGGCGATCGTCAATAACCCCTTGGTTCTGGCCGAGCAGGCGGGGGTCGAAGTATCCAAAAGTAGCGTCAATATAGCCAAGGCGCTGCGTCTGCCTATCGTTGATGCCTTTGCCAGCTACCAATATGCCGACAACGATATCGACGGGGTACAAGGCAACGACGCTACCGGTCAGTTGGGCGTCGGGCTCAACTGGCCTATTTACACCGGGGGCAGTACCCAGGCGAGCATTCGCCAGAGTACCTATCTACTGGAAGCCAGCCAGTTCGATTTCGAGGCCCAGCGCCGCGATACGGTACAGCAGGTACGTTCTTTATATACCCAGGTAAGTAATGACGTCTCGACCGTCGAGGCGCGCCAACAAGCGATCGTTTCCAACCGGAGCGCGTTGGATGCAACCCGTGCGGGCTATGAAGTCGGCACGCGGAATATCGTGGATGTGTTGAATGCCGAGCAGAACTTGTACAACGCCTTTTCCGATTACGCCCAGGCCCGTTACGACTACGTGATCAATCTGCTCGCCTTGCACCAGCAGGCGGGTATTCTGGATGTCGAAGTCATTAACGAGCTCAACGACTGGCTGCGAGGCGACAGCATTACGTTCACATTGCCGGAAGATAATGCGGAACAACGCTCGGACAGTGTCACAAACATCGGAGATAGACCTCGTCTGAACGATAGGTGATAGGTGGCGGATATTTACATTCATACATGTATGAATGTAATCTACGTCAACTTTTCACGCACGCAACGGGATATAAACGTATGAGAACGATGGTTAGCGGTGTCCGCCTTGCCTTGCTGGCGGTGGGCATGGGCACGTTGCTGGCGGCTTGTGGCCAGGAGGCCCCGGAGCAGCAGGCCTCCGCCGAGCAACAAGAGACTCCTCCCCATCCGGTGGCAGTGATGGAAGCGGCTCTCCAGGACTTGCCCTTGGATAAATCATATCCCTCCTTGCTGCGTAGTGATGACGAAGTCACCCTGGTGGCGCGGGTGACGGGTTTTCTTGAACAACGTCATTTCGAGCCGGGCCAGTTGGTGGAAAAAGGCCAGCAGCTGTATTCCATCGAACCTGATTTCTACCAGGCCACAGTGAATCAGCGTGAAGCGGACTTGCAGAGCGCGCGTGCCGAACTGGCCCGTGCTCAGCGCGATGCCGAACGCTTCGAGCGGTTGCTTAGCCAGAATTCGGTCAGCCGCCAGGAATACGATCAGGCGCGTGCCGAACTGGCCGTGGCCCAGGCCCGTGTGGCACAGGCACAAGCGGCATTGGAAAGTGCCGAAATCGACCTGGGCTATACCGAAGTCTCGGCGCCCGTCGCCGGCATGATCGGTCTAAGCCAGATCAATGTGGGCAATCTGGTCAATGCCGGAACTGAGCTTGCCACCATCACGCCGCTCGACCCCCTGGAAGTGCGCTTTCAGTTGCCCCAGCGCGATGCTTTTGAGTTGCGACGTCAGCTCGAAGGCCAGTCCATCGAGGAGATCGGCGCCAGCCTGGAGGTTTCCTCTCAAGGCAATGGAGATAGCGAGCGCCTGCAGGGCCATCTGGACTTTCTCGGCTCGCGGGTGGACGAGGCCACCAGCACCGTACAAGCCAGCGCTAGCTTCGCCAATCCTGACGGCCGCGTGCTGCCGGGCCAGTTCGCCCGTGTGCGTATCGAAGGCTTGAAGCGTTTCGATGTCCTGGCAGTGCCCGAGATTGCCCTGACGCAGGGGCTGATGGGGCCTCAAGTGTTCGTGCTGGATGAGGATAACGTGGCCCGTGCCCGCACCGTGGATCTGGGCGAAGTGGCCGGTCCCTGGCAGATACTGCGCGGCGGTATCGAGCCCGGCGAACGGGTGATCGTTGGCGACCCGGCTGGTATCGAGCCCGGCACACCGATCGAACCACAACCCTTTGAAGAAGATGCTGAAGAACTCGTCGAGGACGTAGAGCAAGAGCAGGCGCAAGAACAAGCTGAGGAACAGGCCGAAATCCGTGAAGTAATCCAAGAGCAGGCCACGGGTGGACCGACTGTCCCGGCGGATGAAGAGGAGGGGGAAAGTACCCCATGAATTTCTCCAACTTCTTCATCAAGCGGCCGATCTTCGCCACGGTACTGGCGATCATCCTGACCTTGGTTGGGGTGATGAGTATGCGCGTGCTACCCGTCGAGCAGTACCCCAGCGTGGTGCCGCCTTCGGTCTCTGTGCAGGCTCGCTTCCCCGGTGCCGACGCCGAGACGGTGGCACAGACGGTGGCGGCGCCGCTGGCCGAAGCGATCAACGGGGTCGAGAACATGCTCTACATGAGCTCGACCAGTGCCGACAACGGCTCGATGAGTCTGAACGTCGCCTTCGACATCGGTACCGACGGCGACATCAATACCATCAACGTCAACAACCGTGTACAGGGAGCGCTATCCCAGTTGCCCGAGGCGGTGCAGACCCAGGGTGTGCAGGTGGAGCTCAGCTCCAGCTCGATCTTGATGCTGGTGGCGCTGATTTCGCCGGAGGGCGACTACAGCAGCACCTTCATGCAGAACTACGCCACACTCAATATTCTCAACGAATTGCGTCAGGTGCCTGGCGTAGGTAATGCCGAGGTATTGGGAGGCGGCGAGTTCGCCATGCGCATCTGGATGGATCCGGACAAGCTGGCTCAGTACAACTTGACGCCCACCGAGGTGGCCGCGGCGATCCGTGCCCAGAACACCGAGGTGCCGGCGGGCAGCCTGGCGGCCCCGCCCCAGTCTGAGCCCCGGGCCTTTACTTACACCATCACTGCGGGCGGGCGGCTCAACGATGTCGCCGACTTCCGTGAGATCTTCCTGCGCACCAATCCGGATGGTTCTTCCCTGCTGCTGCAGGACGTGGCACGTGTAGAGCTGGGAGCCTCCTTCTATGGTGTCAACGCCGAACTCAACGGCGCCAGCATGACGCCGATCATCATCAACCAACAACCGGGGGCCAATGCGCTGGAAACCGCCGAGGCGGTCAAGGCGACCATGGCCGATCTGGAAGGGCGTTTTCCGCCGGGCCTGGAATACGTGGTGCCCTACGACACCACCCTGTTCATCGATGCCTCGGTGAATACCGTGCTCACGGTTTTTGTCGAGGCCTTCCTGATCGTGGGCGTCATTCTGTTTATCTTCCTGCAAAACTGGCGCTTCACGGTGATCGCCATGTCGGTGGTTCCGGTAGCGGTACTGGCCACCTTCGCCGGCTTCTTCATGTTCGGCTTCTCCATCAACCTGTTGACGCTGTTTGCGCTGGTGCTATCGATCGGCATCGTGGTCGATGACGCCATCCTGGTGGTGGAAAACGTCGAGAGGGTGCTCAGCGAGGATGAGGAAATTACCGTCATCCAGGCTACCGTTCGCGCCATGCGAGAGGTGGGCGGCCCCGTCATTGCCACCTCGCTGATCATGGCGGCGGTATTCGTTCCTGTTGCCTTTCTGGGTGGCTTCACCGGGCAGATATATCAGCAGTTTGCGCTGACGGTGGCGATCTCGGTGGCCTTCTCGGCGTTGATGGCATTGACCTTTACCCCGGCACTTTCGGCCATCTTCATCAAGCGCAAGCTGCACGAGAAGGACGAGTCCAAGTTCAGGCGTGTCCTCAATACGCCCTTGCGTCTTTTTGACCGGCTTTTTGCGGCGATAACTGCGGCTTATATATGGCTGGTGAAAGCCCTGGTACGTTTCTGGGGGCTGGCATTGTTGCTGGTCGCCCTGGTGGGGGCTGGTTCCTGGTGGCTGTATCAGATCACTCCTTCGACCCTGGTGCCGGAGACCGACCAAGGCATCGTGCTGGCCAGTGTGCAGCTGCCGGACTCCGCCTCCTTGGCGCGCACCCAGGACTACATGGATGAGCTGAGCTCGCGCATAGAGGAAATTCCAGGCGTCAGCTACGTGGCGGCGGTCGCCGGTTACGATATCCTCTCCAGCGCGGTGAACTCCGCGCGGGGTGTCATGTTCATCAATATGGCGCCCTGGGCGGAGCGTGAGCTGACTGCCGAGGAGCTGGTGGGGCGGGTAATGCAGTTGGGAGCCCAAGTGCCGGGAGGCTCGGCCATGGGCTTCAACATGCCGCCGATCATGGGACTTTCCACCACCGGGGGCTTCACCGGTTACCTACAATCCTTGGAGGGGGCTTCTTCCCAAGAGCTGTACCAGGCCTCGGTACGGATCATGCAGGCGGCCAATCAGCATCCCGCCCTGCAACAGGTGTTCACCACCTTCAATGTCAACGTGCCGGGTTACCGTGCCGAGATCGACCGGCAGAAGGCGCTCAGCTATGGGGTGGCGCTGGAGGACCTGAATGCGACCCTGTCGAATACCTTCGGCAGCGGCTTCGTCAATTTCTTCAGCTATCAGAACCGCAACTTCCAGGTCTATCTGCAAAACGAGGATGAATTCCGCAGAACGCCGGATGATATCAGCCGGGTGCATGTAAGGGGTGGCAACGGAGAGCGTATTCCTCTGTCTGAATTCGTGACCCTTGAGCGTCAGGCCAAGCCTGCGGTGGTATCGCGTTTCGGCGTCTACCTGGGTGCTCAGTTCCAAGGCGGTCCGGCGCCGGGCTACAGCTCCAGCCAGGCGGTCACCACCATGGAAAAGATTGTCGAGGAGACCCTGGGCTCCGGCTGGGCCATGGGCTGGACCGGTACCGCCTACCAGGAAAGCCAGATGGGGGGTGCCGCCACCCTGGCCATCGTCTTCGGTTTGCTGATGGTGTTCTTGATTCTGGCGGCGCAATACGAGAGCTGGTCGCTGCCGCTGGCGGTACTCACCGCCACACCCTTTGCTTTCCTTGGCGGTATCGGCGGCATTGCAATGCGCGGGCTGGATACCAGTGTCTACGTGGAGATCGGCATGCTGGTGGTGGTGGGGCTGGCGGCAAAGAACGCCATCCTGATCGTCGAGTTCGCCGAGCTGCAGCGCAAGGAGCAGGGCAAGTCGATTCGTGAGGCCGCCATTACCGCCGCTGAACTGCGTTTCCGGCCGATCGTGATGACCTCACTGGCATTCATTCTCGGTACCCTGCCGTTGGCATTGGCCACCGGGGCCAGCAACGTCAGCAGCCATCATATCGGTACTACCGTGGCGGTAGGCATGGTATCGGTGGCGATCCTGGGGAGTCTGTTCGTTCCCAGTTTCTATGCGATGATTGCGCATATCTCGGATTGGCTGCAGCGCAAGATGGCAATAGGCGACCATCGTGAACAGCAACCGGCGGTTGAACGCAAAGCTTTAAGCGAGCGCTAAGTTTCACGCGAACGTTAAGCGTTTTCGAGGGGCGTCATTCATTTGGATGGCGCCCTTTTCTCGTGGTGTGTCCGAGTAAGGTTAACGTCACCTGTCTGGTCTTGAAGAGTTACGCAGACGCAGAGAACGGAGGAGGACTCATCAACAGCAGCAATTGATTGATAAGCGTTTCGCCGCGTTCACGGATAGAGAAGCGTTCAGGGTTGCGCAGCCATTCATGAAACAGCCCACCCAGGGTGGCATGCAGGAGGTCGGCGGCCACCGAAGCGGAAAGATCGGAACGTAAAGCGCCTTTCTGTGAGGCAAGCGTGAAGTGTTCCTGAAGCGAGGTGTGACACTCTTCGGCGATTTCCGTCTGCATGGCGATGGGGTCGATATCACTGAAAAATTCACAACGATGAATAAGAATCGAATGCACACGATGGTAGCGCGGCTGTTCGAGGCGGGAAAAACCTCTCAGGCAGGCAATGCGTATGGCTTCCAGCGACGAGACGTCATGTTCCAGCGTCTCGATTTCATCCACCAGGTCTTGAAACGGCATGCGAACCCGTTCGAGCATGGCGTGAAAGACATCGCTCTTGTTCTTGAAGTGCCAATAGACTGCACCTCGCGTCATTCCTGCATGCCGAGCGATCTGCTCAAGTGAGGTGCGCGCCACCCCGTGCTCCATGAACATCTCTTCTGCCGCATCGAGAAGCGCCTCACGTGTGGCGGCCGCTTCTGCCTTTGTGCGCCGAGCCATAGGGCTCCTCCTGTCGTAAGCTGCCGCTGGTGGGAATGGATTGATTTTATCCGATAGGGCATGCAAAAGCATTGATACATGCATGATTGTATGTTGAAAGTGGCAAACTGTCATGGAAAGGCTCGTCATGCCTTGCCTATGACGTTATAAAGACACTTTCGTTTCCAGGGGGAAGTATATGGTGCGTGCCGCTTTTGAATTGGCAGGAGAAAAAGTGAATCCCGGCCAACGCTTGCAAATCGATGTGCCGGTGGCTCGGCTATATACCCATACCCCGCTGCATATTCCCGTCGAGGTGGTACATGGGCGCAAGGAGGGGCCGGTCTTGTTGGTATGCGGCGGCATTCATGGCGACGAGATCAACGGCGTGGAAATCGTGCGCCGTGTGCTGCGCTCCAAAGCCATCAATAACCTGAAGGGAACGCTGATAGCGGTTCCTGTGGTCAACGTCTTCGGTTTCTTGCAGCAGACCCGCTATCTGCCGGACAGGCGCGATCTCAATCGATGCTTTCCTGGCAGTGAATCGGGTTCCCTGGGCGGACGTATTGCCACCTTGTTTCGTGAGCAGATCGTCGACCAGGCCACGCATGTGATCGACCTTCACACCGGCGCGATTCACCGTACCAACTTGCCCCAGATCCGGGCGCAACTTCGCCCCGGCAGTGAAACCGAGCGTATGGCCGATGCATTCGGTGCGCCGGTGGTGCTCAATGCAGAATTGCGCGAGGGCAGCTTGCGCCACTATGCCCAGAATCGCGGAATTCCGGTGCTGACCTACGAAGCCGGGGAGGCACTGCGTTTCGATGAGTGGGCGATTTCACCCGGCGTGCGCGGGGTGCTGCGCGTCATGCGTCGCCTGGGCATGCTTACCGGCGAGCAGCGTCGACGCCCCCCGCCGGCGGCTGAACTTGCCAATGGTTCCAGCTGGGCTCGCGCGCCCATCGACGGGATATTGAGACCCCAAGTACGTTTGGGCGCGCGCGTGGCCAAGGGGGAGGTGCTGGGCAAGATAGCCGATCCGTTCGGCAACGATGAAAGTGCCGTGCGAGCGATAGCCGATGGCATCGTGATCGGCATGAGCCGCCTGCCATTGGCCAACGAGGGAGAAGCGTTGTTCCATATCGCTCGCTTCGATGCGATCGAGGAGGCGGAAACGGCGGTGGAAAGCTTCAATTCAAGCCTGGCGCCGCCTCCCGACTCGCTTTACTGAGCCAATTCAATCTCGCGAGTATCGGGTTCACGCACCAGGCTCAAGGCATCGTCGAAGATTCGCAACCCGGCACCTTCCAGGTGCGCATGTTCCGACAGATGACGACGAAACCGCCGCCCGCCGGGGCAGCCTTGGAACAGCCCCAACAAATGGCGGGTGATGTGGTTGAGCTTGGCGCCTTCTTCCAGGCGCTGAGCGATATAAGGACGAAACGCCTGGGCGGCGGCCATTCGACTAGAGGCCGGGCCGCGCTCGCCGTAAAGCGCCTGGTCGACGCCGGCCAGCATCCAGGGGTTCTGATAGGCTTCGCGGCCAATCATTACGCTGTCGACATGCGCAAGATGCTCGCGGCACTCGGCCAGCGTCTTGATGCCCCCATTGATGCCGATATGCAGCTCGGAGCGGCTCTGTTTCAAGCGATGCACGCGCGGGTAGTTCAGCGGTGGCACATCACGGTTGGCCTTGGGTGAAAGCCCCTGGAGCCAAGCCTTGCGTGCGTGCACGATGAAAACTTCGCACCCGGCATCCGCGACGGTGGCGATGAATCGCTCCAGGTCGGCATCTTCGTCCTGGTCATCGATACCGATACGGCATTTCACCGTCACCGGGATCGAAACGGCATCCTGCATGGCGCGCACAGCGGCGGCGACCTTTTCCGGGTACGCCATCAAACAAGCGCCGATCAGATTGTTCTGCACCCGATCGCTGGGGCAACCCACGTTGAGGTTCACCTCGTCATAGCCCCACGCCTGGGCAATCGCCGCGCACTCGGCAAGCTCCCCGGCATTGCTTCCCCCCAGCTGAAGCGCGAGTGGATGCTCGATGGCCTCATGGCCCAAAAAGCGCTCTCGCGGCGTGCCATGCAAGATGGCACCGGTGGTCACCATCTCGGTATACAGCAGTGCATGGCGCGTCAGCGTACGGGCAAAGGCGCGATAGTCGCGGGTCGTCCAGTCCATCATCGGCGCCACGGAGAATGTTCTATCCAGCGCAGGGCGTGCGATGTCAGGCTTCATGCGGGTTTGCGGGGTTGTGTGATCATTCATGGCTGTTCATATTTAGTAGTTGAGCGGCGTTTTACCTGGTTCGTTGTACATATTTGCTACGTGAGCCGCTTTTGATTGGGTACATCTGAGAGACAGTGATGGCAACGATCCGCAAGCGCCGGAAAAAGGACGGCAGTTTCTCATATCTGGTGCAGGTGCGCATTTATCTACACCTCTACATAGCTTTAACCGCTTCCAGCGCTGCCGTAAATTCCGCTTCGATGTCGAAGGCTACCAGGTCGTCGAGCGACCCGGCAGCACCGATCTGCTCGCTCATTCGGCGCTCGGCGGTAAAGCAGCCTTGTACATGCTGTGCGACTACAATGGGCTGGGTGTAACATGAATAGGGTCGTCATGGGCAGCCACTTGCGAGACGATCTATATGGGAGTGTTTTGGGTATTCCAGGATGACAAAGGAGCGAGACTCTATGACTACCTACACGAACGCAACGATCAGAATTGGTAACCATTCCATGGCAGGACAGGAAGTGGATATTATCGGGGACGGCTCAACCACTACGGGTGCAGAAGGGGCAAGCAAGCCGAGGACTGTGGTATGGCATCGAGGCGCGCAGCACTATGGAAAAGTATCTCTCGATAATGTCTGTATTTACGACTCAGAGGGCGCCGTGATTGCTGAAGGAACATTGAAAAATCCTGAATGTGAGACTGTTGAAATGGGAAACGTAACATTTGAAATATGAAGTAAATGAACTGACTACGAGTGCTGTTTTGAACGGACTTACTCGAACTGGGTTAGTTGCTCCACAGGCTAGTGGTGTTGGTAATGCTGTTAATATTCAAGGAAATAGACTAACTCAATCGGCTAGAGATCTGTTTGAACCCTCCGACGATTCATTCAAAGAATAGAATCGCGGATTCCCATCACTCTCACGCGCTTTGTTGCCAAAGCGTGGAGAGCGTGACCGGGGTTCGCGGTGTACGAGTCGGCGTCTGCGAGCTCACACGGGCGGTAGCCTTGCGGCCACGCCCTTGGTAAACAACATGCCCGCGGGCGGCGATGTTATAAGCGGCATTAAGGTCCGCGTGGTAGCGCTTGCCTGTGTTAAACGTACACTGACTATAATCGCCCTTATCGCGTTTCACCGGCCCTGACCCGTCGAACGCTTGGCTGGACGTACCACGGGCATAGACCGCCACGAAGCGC